>JBBFLV010000019.1:0-6071 GCA_037478835.1 Anaerolineales bacterium | reverse complement strand
ATTCATTTTTTAATACCTCTACTTAAAATATAAGGTTTGTCTTATTTGTTCGTATGCCGAGGCTGAAATTATTGGCAAAAATGGCGGAAGTGCATGGGAATCTATCCCACCCGGTTTAGGCTTTGAGACCTTCGCCACCTGCCATTGTGCACCGCCTTTGCACCGCATACCCCTGCGAGGCATGAAAACACTGGATGCGTGGGAGTTCGAGTCTCCCCTTCGGCACCATCTTTTTAATGCAGTTTCAATGGCCTAGGTTTTCTCGGAAAGGCCCGGAAACTGCACCACTTCTGCACCGGGACGAGTTGCGGAATAAATAGCCCGCAGCTCGTCCCCCTGCACCTGCAAATACCTCTCAAAAGCTTTATTGGTGCTGTGCATCGAGGCGCGCTTTATTTCCTCAGGGGTGTGCTCTTTTCGGAGGGCTACGGCTGATGAATGCCTGGTGCCAGGGTAGAGGCTGACCCCCGAGACTCCAAGATTGGAACAGGCCTTCCGCCACCATCGGTAAAGGTAGTCTTTGCCGAAAGCCGCTCCAGGCTTGGCGCCGCCGTTGCCCTTGGTGTGGCGGAACAGATGCAGCTCACCGAAGCCCCGCGGCAGGGACCTGAGAAGATCGACGTCCTCTGATGTCAGGAAGATCCACTTGGGCTCTCCGGTCTTGGTGGTTTCAAGAAGGATCCTTCCCATCCCCAAATCCACGTTTTTTTCCTTGATGGCGCAGAGCTCCGAAGGCCTCACGTTGATGTAGGTGGCCAAAAACCGGATGGCCACGTAGATCCGCGGGTTGTCTTTCCAGGTCAGCCGGTGGACTTCGGCTAGAACGCGCTCCTGGGTGTCTTTGTCGATCAAATTCCGGTAGGCGATGGAGTGGGCCACCACGGGGATTTTCGGCGGCTGCAGGCCCTCGCGGTCAGCCAGCCAGTGGAAGAACATCTTCAGCGTGTCGCGGATGTGCTTGCGGTAGTAGCTCGAAAGCCCTCGGTCTTCCAGGTCCGCCAGCAGATCCTCAACGTCTGCGAACTTGATCTCCTTGACGTTGCGATGGCCCCAGGCGTCTTGGGCGAACCGGATGCGCTGCGCGTATTTCTTTACGGCCTTTCGGTTGCGCTTGGTGTGCAGCCATTTTTCCGACTGCCGGGTGAAACTGAGCGGCTGGTCTTTGCGGTAGTCGCGTGTGTCGAGCTGGCCTTCATGGTATTTGAGCGCCAGTCCGGCTCTAAAGATCTCGGCGCTCTCCTGGTCGCGGAATCGCTTATGAATTTTTCCCGTGGGCGTGTAAAAGGAAACGTGCCACCGCTTGCCGTCGAAATAGATCGACCCTTTCATGGCAATGCCTCCGCCGAAGTCCTCACCTCGGCGTTTGGCATAACCTATCCGGCATGCTGGGGTCAATTCGTCTTTTTCCTTGAAAAAGCTTGATCGGGGCCAATTCAATTGAGCTTTCGGAACAATCAGCCCTCCAGCAGGAGATCCAGCATCCGGCCGCAGCCCTCGGCGGTCGGCGGCCAGACGTTCTCGGCGAGCCCCATAGATGTGCGGGCCTTTGTGATCGCTTCGGCCGGGTAGCGCTTGATCTCGGCGATCAGCTTGTCCCTCTCGCTCTGCGGAAACAGGCTGCCCTGGCCGTTTGGCGCCGGCGCGGGGTCTGGCTTCGTTTCAGCCTCCTGCCTGCTCTCCAGATCCGGATCCGGCTGAGGCGGCGGCTCCTGCTTTTTCGCCTTCCGGCCCTTCGCCTTCTCGGCCGGCGGCGCCGGCGCGATCCCCTTCTGCTTCCAGGCCTTGAAGGCCGCGATGAACTCATCCTGGTTCGCGTTCGCCGCCCGCACCACGTCCTCCCGGGAGCTGTGGTTCTTCTCGGCGGTGACTTCGAGAAACCGCTCCAGGAGATTGTCCTCCAGGATCTCCGCGAAACCCTCCGGGTCGAGCACCGGTCTTTCCCCTGCCGTGGCAGCGGTCGGGGGCTGCCATTTTCCGTTCTCAGCCTGGCGGAGCTCGACGTAGTCGTTGATCTCCTCGACGGTCTGCATGCCGAGCTTAAGCTCAGGACAGTGGACGTTGGCGAAATAGCTGGCGGCGCGGTAGCGGAACATCATCTCTGGCATGGTCTTCCACTTGCTGGTCTGCGTATAGCCGGTTTTCTTGTTGATCTTGTCCTTGTCCCAGCCTTCCGACTTGACCATTTTCCATGTAACCTTGGGGCCTTCGACCACTTCGCCGCTTTTGGCCTCGCGCGTCCAGGCGGTGCAGCCGTAATCGTCGCCCGAGCCTTCAAACCGGAATTTCAGGGGCTCGGAATATTTTCCGCTCTGGTTGATGAGTGCGATGACGAGTTTCGCCTCGACGCCGGGCCGGCCGTGGACGATGTACATGTTCTGCATGACCATGAATGGGTCGGCCTTGAGCCGGTCGGCGTAGTTCAGGGCGATCAGGCAGTTGGCGATGTTCCCCTGGAAATGATCGGGAACCATGGTGGACGAGGAAAAAAGGCTGGCGATTCGCTGCGCATGCTCGAATTTGGCGACGTTAAAGTACAGCGACGTTTCGCCTGATAGCAGCTCTGCACGTTTCTCGATTGGGAGGCGCTCTTCCTTGGTTCTAGAAATCTCCTTCTCCTCACTCATTGCTGAACCTCCTTAACCGTTTGTTGGGTTTCCGTTCCTATGCCCGGGTGCGGACCTGCATGCGTTCGAAAATCCTGAGCCCCGGGATCTCTCTCACGCCGGCGCGGATCGACTCCATGACGGCGGCGCGGTTGGTGGGGTCCGGCAGAAGGTAGCGGGCGGGGATCCTGGAGACGTCCTCGATCTCGTAGTCCCACACGCTGACGTAGCTCGTCGTTCCGCTCTCGGTCCGGACCGGCTCGCGCTTGTCGGGCAGCACCGGGGTGAGGATGGTCACCGGCTCGACGCCGGCCTTCTTCGCGGCGCGGTCCATTTCCTTCTGGATCCGGGCGGCCTCCTCCTGGGCGCGCTTTTCAGCCTCGCGCCGGGCGAGCTCCTTCCGGTATCCGTAGGCTTCGAGCTTGCGCTTCACCTGGGCGATGATCGCATCGAGATCCTTGCGGAAGGGCAGGGTGAAGTTCTGGACCGCCCTGACGAACCGCTGAGGCTCCTCGATGATCTGCTTCTGCTTTTCTTCGATCTGTCTCAGCAGCGCCCGGGCCTGGGCGGTCATTTCGGCGCCGCGTCGTTCGCTTTCATCGTCCCGGACATCCAGCTCCGAGGCCTCCGCGTTCATCGCCTGGATGGCGCTTCGAAACTGCATGAGCACGTGCTTGGCGCGGTCGAGCGGAGTGACACCGCGCTCGAACGTCGGCTCGTGGTGTTCGGTTTCCCCTGCAGGGTTCAAAGCCGCCGAAAAGTCAATCATGGTCTGCCTCCTTCATGGGTTGAAGTAACGATATGCGGTCAACGCCGAGAGGAACGCCTGGAAGTCCCGGTCGCTCGAAGGGTAGATCACAGCCTTCGGCATGCCGCCGTCCGGCCGCAGCATGAGCGCGACGGCGATGGGGCGCAGCATGTAAGACAGGTGCCGGTAGGATTTCGATGAAAGGTGCCGGTAGGCTGCGATCTGCGACTTCCAGGTTGGGGATTCGACGGCCGGGGTCTTGTAGTCGACGACGGCGCCGGCGCCCGAAACAAGCCGGCAGATCAGATCCGGGTGTCCCCTGTAGCCCAGGGTCTCGTCGACGAGTTCGGGCTCCACGTCGATCACGTCCCGGACCATTTGATCGAGCCAGGTTTGGAGCGATTGCAGATAGCCCTCGTCGCCGGGCTCAAGCGGGGTCACCTGGAACACGCCGGAGAGCCGGGCGGCGGCTGCCGCGTGGATCCGCCGGCCGCGGGCGGCCGCCTCTTCGAGGGTTTTCTGCGGGACCTTGGAAAAATCGGCAAACGGCCGCAGGACCTCCGTGACACTCAGGATCTTCATGGATCACTTGTCCCGGCCGTTGAAGAGCAGGCGCATCTTCTTCATGTTCTCCTTGGCCCACTCCATCTCGGCATTGTGCCGCGCCCGCTCGTCGTCGATTGCGCCCTGGTAGATCGAGGCTGCCGTGACGAAGCCGACGACTGCGCCGAAGACGGCGTAGAGGAGATTCGGCTCGGTCTGGGTGATGGCGGCTGCGGCGATCATGGCGAGAACGAACAGGATCGCCACGGCAATCAGAAGAACTACGGCTTCGAGGATTTGCATGCAGGCCTCCCCGGGTGCGCAAGGGTGCACCCCTCCTGTTGATGCTGAAACGTCCCGATGGATCCGGTTGCTCTGCCCGGCGAGGGTTTAGCGGCTCAATAGCCTGACCCGTCGCGCTTGAGAGCGGCGGGGCTCACAGCTGGGGCCGCCGAGCGGCTCGTCATCGCATGCCCGCCTGAAGCCCTACTTGCCGCCGCAGCCGCTATGCGGGAAGGGCAGCTTTCGAGCTCAATGGCTATAGTGTAGAAAATAATTCGGCAAATGTCAACGAATATTTTTCTACATAATGGGGCATGGGAAAAATGGGCAAGGGGAGGGACGGGGCTATGATGGGTTTTCGCCGGTCTTATGCGTGTGGTTGCTGAATGGTTCGACCGGTCTCCTGAGGGTTATCGGATTCAGATCGGCGTGGTCTTCCTTGCGCTTGTCGCTTGCGTACCTTGTCCGGTAAATCTGGAGCAGGGCCTCAAGCTCGTGAATTCTGTCTTTGGAGGCTTGAAGATCTTTCCTTAAAGTATTCAATTCTCTATAAATATTCAAAAGCTCCGACTCTTCTGAACCCTTGCCCGGCTGCGGCGGAGCTACGATATAGTCTCCGCTTGCAAACAGCTCCTCGACCGGAATTTTCAATATCTTGGCGATGCGGTGGTGGTATTTCCGCCGGGGGAAACTCTTGCCGGAGAACCACTTCTGAAGAGTGTCGCGGTGAACTCCCAGGGATTTGGCAAAGCGATCCACGCTGAGTCCGGCAGCGTCAACCAGCGCCCTCAGGCGCTTTCCAAAGCCATCATCCGGATTATTGCAGAAATAGTTTCTTGACATTTCTACTTTTTTCATTTACGCTTTCTGCATGGAAGCCAAGCTCAAAAAGTGGCGCGTGAGCGCTCTTGCCAAAGAAATCGGCGTCAATCGTGACACCCTGGACAAGGCCCGCCGAAGGGGCAGCACTTCCACCAAGACCGCCAAAAAATTGGAGCGGATCACAGGCGTCGACCGCCTGAGGTTTCTTTATCCCGACGAGTATGGCGATCCCTGGGATGAAATCATTGATCTAAGAGAACGATCCTCAACTGAAAACGCAAAAGGGAGGTGACAATGTGGCGGGAAAAAAAGAGGTGGTCCTAAACTTCAAGGTGTGTGAGCAGTTTTCGGAGTGGCTCGATCTGGCCGCAAAACAGATCGATCGCCCGAAATCCCAGATCTTACGAACGTGCCTCCTGCTTTCTCTCCCGAGCGTGCTTGTCAACCCCTCCCTGGTTGACCATGCAAGGGCGGAAGATACCAGAAAAGAAATTCACTTTCAGTAGTTTTTTTGTAGGCGGCCCGTATCCGCCAGGCGCTCAGGATGAGCAAGCAAGGCGTTCCGCAAATCGAAGAGGGCTACGTCAAGATTGCGAATGAGCTTCTTGACGCGCTGATCGACGTCCGAATGCCTGGGGAGGTCCGCAGGGTCTTCGACTACATCCTGCGGATGACCTACGGCTACAACCGCAAGACCTTCCAGACGACACATAGCAAGATCGCTAAGAGGCTAAAAACTGAACGGCAGCGCGTTACTGGCGCGCTTCGATGGTTGTCTGCGGCGAACATGATCATCAGCACGAAAAACCGTGCCGATCTATCACATAACTGTCTGACAACGCTCGGGATTCAAAAGCGATACAGGTTATGGCGATCGGCACGGAAAAGTGTGCCGATCGGCACGGAAAAGTGTGCCGATGAGGAGCGCAACCAACAGGAATCAATAGAAAAGTCAGAGCATGGGCCATCGGCACGGAAAAGTGTGCCGATCGATCATCGGCACGGAAAAGTGTGCCGTATCGGCACGGAAAAGTGTGCCGATGAGGAGCGCAACCAACAGGAATCAATAGAAA
>JBBFLV010000018.1:0-8114 GCA_037478835.1 Anaerolineales bacterium | reverse complement strand
GGTTGTTGAGGCTCATGGCCAGGTCGGGCAGGAAGGCCTGGGGGTTGACCTGGGCAAGTTGGCGGTAGAGCGCCGTGGCTTCCTGCGCCGCCTGCAGCGCCTCTTCCCGCCGGCCCAGCTCGGAGAGCACATTGCCCAGGTTGTTGAGGCTCATGGCCAGGTCGGGCAGGAAGGCCTGGGGGTTGACCTGGGCGAGTTGGCGGTAGATTGCCGCGGCTTCCTGCGTCGCCTGCAGCGCCTCTTCCCGCCGGCCCAGCTCGGAGAGCAGCGCGCCTAGGGTGTTGAGGCTGGTGGCCAGGTCGGGCAGGAAGGCCTGGGGGTGGGCCTGGGCGAGTTGGCGGTAAAGCGTCGTCGCTTCCTGCGTCGCCTGTAGGGCCTCTTCCCGCCGGCCCAACTCGAAGAGCCTGGCGCCCAGGTTGTTGAGGCTCATGGCCAGGTCGGGCAGGAAGGCCTGGGGGTTGACCTGGGCGAGTTGGCGGCGGATTTCCACCGCTTCCTGCGCCGCCTGCAACGCCTCTTCCCGCCGGCCCAGCTCGGAGAGCACGTTGCCCAGGTTGTTGAGGCTCATGGCCAGGTCGGGCAGGAAGGCCTGGGGGTGGGCTTGGGCGAGTTGGCGGTAGAGCGCCGTGGCTTCCTGCGCCGCCTGCAGCGCCTCTTCCCGACGGCCCAAGGCGGAGAGCCGGTTGCCCAGGTTGTTGAGGCTCATGGCCAGGTCGGGCAGGAAGGCCTGGGGGTTGACCTGGGCAAGTTGGCGGTAGAGCGCCGTGGCTTCCTGCGCCGCCTGCAGCGCCTCTTCCCGACGGCCCAAGGCGGAGAGCCGGTTGCCCAGGTTGTTGAGGCTCATGGCCAGGTCGGGCAGGAAGGCCTGGGGGTTGACCTGGGCGAGTTGGCGGTAGATTGCCGCGGCTTCCTGCGTCGCCTGCAGCGCCTCTTCCCGCCGGCCCGACGCAGAGAGCACGTAACCTAAACTATTCCATAGACGAGCACGTTCTAGCTTCTCTTCTGGTGCCAGCGCCTTCAACAGCGCCGACCAGATCGCCGCGGCCAGCGACCAGTGCGTCATGCGGCGAACCGGCTCGATCTGCCAGGCTTCTCCTTGCTCCGCCGTCAACAACCGACGGTCGATTGCCTCTAAGAACGGCCGAAGCATTTGTTCCACCCCCTGGATGCGCTTTGCCAGGCACTTCGAGCTCGCCTCCAGCCATTCCCAGGCCGGCGATTGATCTTCCCGCGGCGCGCTCTCACATACCCGCGCCAGCACGCCGAACGCTTTCCACACCATCTCTGCCGCTCCGTCCGGGTCGCTTTCCATTTCTTCCCGGCTCGGCAGGGCTAGCTCGAGCAGTTGCCGGTCCGCCTTAAGCCGCCGTCGCAGGACGAAATCGGCCAGCGGATCGGACACGATGGGTGGGAGTGGGCCTTCCCGCCATTCGGGGAAGAGGTATGGGAACTGTTCCGCCAACCAGCCCCAGTCCAAAGTCTGCCCAACAGGGCCGCGAATGGGCGGGAAATGAGCCTGCAGAAAGGCGGCCAGCGCTTCCACGTCCGGGAAGGGCCGTCCCAGGGTGGCCAGCAGGAGCACGTGCTCGATCTCCTGCAAGGCCTTCTCTTCCGCCCAGGCGACACCATGCTTCTCCAGGGGAGAGCAGAGCAGGCGCTTCCAGGCAGCTTTCTCCCGTTGTTCCCAGGTGAATTCCAGGATGGCCTCTTCGTCCTTCGGGTTGGGGAGGCGCTCCCCCAGGGCGGCATGCAATGCCAGCAACACCAGCGGCAGCGGACGCTCAGGCAGGTCTTGCGTAGGATAGGAAATCGTGGGTTGCTCCCCCTGAATCCGCTCGGAGAACGCCTGTACTGCTTGCTCGAAGAGCCGGTGACGCTCGTCGGCTTGCAGGTCTGGCAGGGGATGTGCCTTCCATTCCACGCCGGGTAGGTGGAGGAACTCCCAACGGTGGGGATGATCCAGCCCCTCCCCTATGCGCAGGGTCTTATCCAGCCATTCGGGCATCGTCCGCTCCAGCAAGATCAGCGCCAGCGGGGCAGTGCGGGGTGGGAGGTCACCCTGGGGGGAGAGATGGGCGGTGGCGATGGGGATCAGCGCCTGAAGCAAGGTGCGCACCTTCTGCGCATCTCCGCCGACGTAGTCCAGGATGAGCAGGGTAGGGCGGGGGTCGCTCACCAGGCGTTCGGCGGTGGAACGATCTAGCGACCCGGAGAGGAAGCCCACCCACCAACCCTCGCGTCGCAAGGCCTCGCCGGCTTCGATCAATAGGCGGGTCTTGCCGCTGCCACCCGGGCCGAGGTAAATTCGTAGCCCCACTTTTCCTTCGGCGTTCTCCAAGTCCTTCGCCCAGGCTATCAGATCCTGCAGGGTCTGTTGGTAGGCTGCGCCGGTGTAGGGCACGAGGCGATACTTGGGCTGGAGCAGGAAAGCCCGCAGACCGCTCCCTTCGGGGGGCGGGATCACCGGCCAGGTGACCAGGCCACGGGGCAGGTCGCGTAGGGCGGTGATCGCCCGGTAGAGCGCTTCCAGGCGCTCCAGGACCTCTTCGACCTTGGTCTCGGTGCGCAAGGTGCTCAGCGCCAGGATGATGGCACGGAAGTGCTCGTCAAGCAGCAGGGCGTTTCGTAAGCAATCCAGATAAAGCGCAACCGCCCGTCGTTTTTGCCAGGTCTCTAGGCGGGGAATGCCGGCAAATTCTTTCGCCAACAGGTCTTGCAGATCGGCTTCGTTCCAGCGCCGCAGCAAGCTTTCCAGCGCCTGGCGGAAGAGGGGGCGATCCTGCTGGGGCAACATCACCACCCAATCGGCGAGGTCATGCAGGTTTTGGCGGCGGGCTTCGGTGCAAAAGTCCTCTTCGGCCTTTCGCAAGCAATTTTCCAAGCGCTGCCGAGCGACGCGGTCGCGCCGTAGCTTCTCCACGGCCTGTACGGCGCGGCGGGCAAGCGGCATGCCGGGGACGCCGAACGTGCCCAGCACTTCCAGCACTACGTCAACGGCCTGGACGATGTGTTCGTGCTCGAGCCCCATCTTCCCTCCTCAACGAAACCGTTCCGCTTGCGTCCATTCGAGACAAGTGCAGAAATTGGGCAAACGCTAGCGTTTGCCTACAAAAAAGACCCTGGATCGCTCCAGGGTCTTTTTATCGCCATTACATGCCGGTATCTTGATCGCGTGCGCTGTAGCCGGGGCCTTTGCGGAAGAAATCGGCGTTGAGCTGGATATCGGGCGTGAGGTCCACCACTTCGCCGGGCTCCAGCTGCTTGACCGTGTTCAGCACCACCTTCACCCCGTGGTGGTTGGTGCCCTCGTAGTGGCCGGTCAGGCCAACACGGTTAATGTATTCGCCACCCTTGGCTGTGTAGGCCGAAGGCACTTCATCTTCTGGGAAGATAGCGGCATAGGGGCATTCCGGGACACAGGCGCCGCAGTCAATGCAGGTATCCGGGTCAATGTACATCAGCGGCCACTCTTCGATCGGGTAACCGGGCACGATGCACTCGACCGGGCATACCTCAATACAACCGCGGTCACGCAAACAGAGACTGGTAATAACATGGGTCATAGGGATCCTCCTTAGGGGAAGGGTAAACGGGAGATGGACGTATTATACACCAGATGTTGCTCATTGCCAGAAGAAGAACAGATCATAGCCCGTGAGCAACAAATCCGGTGGGATGCCGAAAAGCATAGTCATCAGAAGTACAACCGTCCAGAAAGCATCGCTCACCAACGGAAGATAGGCCAGCGCCAGCAGGAATCCCCAGAAGAAGAAAGGACGGTAAGGGGCAATGCGTTCCAGGAACGAGAGCGGCAAATAGGGTGCGATGGCGTTAAATCCGTCCAGTGGGGGAATGGGCATCAGGTTGAGCAGGAAGGCCGAGACCTGCAAAAAGCCCAGGAAAGCCAGCGCCGGGCCGAGCGCCTTCTCGCCGATCTGCGGAAAGAGGCGTAGAATGCTCCCGATCAGGATGGCCATGAGCAGGTTCATGGTCGGGCCGGCCAGGGAGAGGGCGGTCAACCAGCGTCGGTTGCGGATGCGCCAGGTTTCGATGTAGACGGCGCCGCCGGGTAGGCCGAATCCGCCCAGCAGCAGGAAGAGGATCGGGATGATCAGCGAGTAGAGGGGATCGGTATAACGAAGCGGGTTAAAGGTCAAATACCCTTTCTCCCGCACCGTCCAATCCCCTCCCCAATAGGCGACCAGGGCATGGGCGAATTCGTGCAACGCAAGCGAGAAGATCCATCCCATCAGGACAAGGGCAAAGACCATGTCCTACGCTCCGTGGCTCAAATAGGCTTCCACCATCAGCAGGTTCTTCTCGCCGGCTTGCTGCACGACCAGGAGCATGTTCTCCATGCTGGAGATCTCTTCGACCTGTTCTTCGACGAACCACTGCAGAAACTGCTGGGAAGCGAAGTCTTTCTCGCGGATGGCGGTCTCCAGGATGGTGTAAATCTGGCGGGTGACCTCCTTTTCCCAATCAACCGACATCTGGAAGGCCTGTTCTGCCGACTGAATCTCATAACGCGCCGCCGGCACGGCCGGAATGCGCACTTCGGCGCCGGTTTCGGTGAGGAAGCGGACGAACTTCAGGGCATGTTCCCGCTCCTCTTCGGACTGCTTATAGAACAATTCGGCCAGCTTGCGCAGCGCCCGCGCCTCAAAGAACGTGGCGATCTGCAAATACTGATTCGATGCGCCCAGTTCATGGCCGATCTGGGCATTCATCAATTCGGCAACAGCGGCACTGATTTGCATAGGAACCTCCTTTACGAAAGGGAAACCGGTTGGCTCAGGAGCGCGGTGAGCAAACGCACCACGTTGTGCACATCTTCCGCATCCACCATCTCGGAGGGAGTATGGATATAGCGGCAAGGGATGGAAAGACAGCCCGAAGGCACGCCGGCGCGCACCAGCTGCATGGCACGGGCATCGGTCGTGCCGCCGATCAATACTTCGCGCTGATAGGGAATGCCGCTTTGTTCAGCCGTTTTGACCATCCAATCCACCACCTTCGGATCGGCGATCATGCCGCCGTCGCGGATTTTGATCGCCGGGCCTTTGCCCAGGGCGACGGCCATCTTGCCGCCGGGGCGATCTCCAGTGCCGGTCACGTCCACCGCCAGCGCCAGGTGCGGGTCGAGGCCGAAGGCGGCCGGCGCCGCGCCGCGGGTGCCGATCTCTTCCTGGACGGTGAAGACAAAATACACCTCGTTCGGCGTATCTTTCAGGGCGCGCAAGGCCTCGATCATAACCGCCACACCGATGCGATCGTCCATGGATTTGGCCACCCAGCGCCGCCCCAGTTCCAAGAACGGGCGCTCAAAAGCGGCCACATCCCCTACTCTGACCGGGCAATCGGCCGCGGAAGTCGCGCCGACGTCAATAAACAACTTTTCCATCGAGGGCAGGTGATCCAGTTTCTCATCCTGATCGATATGGATCACGCCGGCCGCGCCGTTGACAAAGCGCACCCTGCCACCGATCAGGGTGTGCACCGAAACGCCGCCGATGCTGGTGAAGCGCACAAAGCCCTGCTGCTCCACATGGGTGGCGATCAAACCGATCTCATCCATGTGGGCCGCCACGACAATGCGCGCTCCGCCCTCACGCAATTGCCCTTTGCGGGCGATCAGGTTTCCTAGGGGGTCTACCCGCACCTCATCCGCCAGGGGGGTGATTTCTTGACGAACCAGCTCGCGAATCGCATCTTCGTAGCCGGAGGGGCTAAAGGTCTGGGTGAGCTTTTCCACCAGAGATTTCATGATCGTTTCTCCATGTGTATATCAGGATAAAACAGCCGGAGTGAGTTCTTTCAAAGCCTGCGAAAGCAAACGCAGGGTGTTTTCCCAATCTTCCAGGCGCGTCAGGGCGGCCGGCGTATGCGGATAGCGCCCCGGAACCGAGACCGAGACGACCGGAATGCCCTCGCGCACACGCTGGATCGCGCCGGCATCCGTGCCACCGCCACCGGGTTGACGGATCTGATACGGGATGCTGTGCTTCTGTGCCACCCCTTCCAGGAAGCGCACCAGGCGCGGATCGGAGAAGGTGGCACCATCGGCGACGTAAATGGCCGGACCATGCCCCAAGCGCGTGTTATAGACGGTGTTTTCGCGCCCATCGAGCGTCGGCAGATCATGCGCCGGGGTGGAATCCACGGCAATGCCGATGTGCGGCTGAAGCGCATAGGCGGCGACGCGCGCCCCGCGCAGCCCGATCTCCTCTTGCACCGTAAACGCTGCCTGGACCTCGATCTGATCCGGCGCGTTCCGCAGCAATTCGATCACCGTAGCGACGCCCAAGCGGTTATCCAGCGCTTTGGCCAGTACCACATTGCCCAAGCGACGGAAGGGGGTGGCGAAGGTGGCCCGAGTGCCGGGCTCGACTTTTCCGCTAGGGCCTAGATCGATGCGCAGGGCGTCCAACGGTAGTTTGCGCGAGCGCTCATCCGGGGTGGTCAGGTGGATCGGGCGGGCGCCGATCACGCCGGGCAGATGATCCTTCCCCACCCAAACCGGCTTGCCGACCAGGTAACGCACATCCACACTGCCGACCGTCTCGAAGCGATAGAGACCTTCCCCCTCTTCGGCCACCAACATAAAGCCGACTTCATCCATGTGGGCGGCCAGCATCACGCGCAGCGCATCCGAAGTGCGTGCCCGGCGCACGGCCAGCACGTTTCCCAGCGCGTCCACACGCACTTCATCGGCACAGGTTTTGACTTCCTCGAGCACGATCTGACGCACTTCACCTTCATCGCCGGAGACGGCCACGGCATTGCACAAACGTTCCAAAAGGGAGAGAAGCGATTCGGAGATCATAGCTATGCCCAGGTCAACTGTTCGGTGAAAGAAGCATCCAAAGCACACAGGAATTCTGCCAGCAAGCGTCCGGCGCGCTGAATATCCTTGAGCGAGACGACCTCAACCGGCGTATGCATGTAACGCAGCGGTATGCTCACCACGGCCGTAGGGATGCCCTCGGCGACGATCTGCATGGCGTAGGCATCCGTGCCGGAGTGACGTGGTGTGTATTCGACGCTATAGGGGATTTCGGCACGTTCGGCCACTTCCTTCAGGCGACGGTGTAAGGCCGGGTGGATATTCGGTCCCCAAGCAAGTGTGATCCCTTTGCCCAGTGGGAAGGTTTGCCAATCATTGGCGCCGGGGCCCTTGGCAAAGGTGACATCGATCGCGATGGCCAAGGCGGGCTTCTCCACGAAGGCCGAAGTCAGCGCGCCGGCCATGGTCTCTTCTTCCTGCACGGTGGCGGCGAAGACCGCGTCCCATTGCAGGGTGCGGCCGCGCAGGGCCTGGAGGCAGACGGTCAAAGCGGCGACCGAAGCGCGGTTATCCAGGCTGTGACCGGCAATCGTCTCTCCGCTCAATTCGGTGGGCAGAGAGCCGAAAGCCACGAGATCACCGACCTGTACCTTTTGGTTCACTTCGTCGGCAGGCAGACCGACGTCCACCCAGAGATGGTCCATCGGCACGACGCCATCGCTCAGATCGGGAGGCAGCAACCGCGGCGTGGGCATGACCACCACGCCGGGCAACGGTTCGCGTCCGTAGACGGTCACCGGTTGACCGGGCAGAATGCGGGCATCGATCCCGCCGATGCCGGTCACGCGCAGGAAGCCATCCACGATCTGCGTCACCATCAGGCCGATGGCATCCATATGCGCCGCCAGCAAGGCGCGCGGCCGCGGGGAGGGCGCATTCCCAAAGCGCACGGCATGCACCGAACCTAACGGCGTGCGCTTCACTTCATCGGCCAAATCACGCCATGTGCGCTCGATATGCTCCGCCACCGGAGCTTCGTGGCCGCTCAGGCCGGGTAGAGAGAGCAATTCTTTGAGGAAAGGAAGGATTTCGCTCATGGGATTGATGTGGGAGTAGATGTGAAAGTTGGGGTAGGAGTGAAAGTTGGCGTAGGAGTGAAAGTAGAGGACGGAGTCAGCGTCGGTGTTGGGGTCCACGTGGGAGTGAAGGTCGGGGACGAGGTGGGTGTAAAGGTAGGCGAGGGAGTGAACGTCCGGGTTGGGGTCATGGTGGGAGTAAAAGTCGCCGTCGGTGGTAGGAAGGGGGTGAAAGTCAAAGTAGGGGAGGG
>JBBFLV010000017.1:4736-8805 GCA_037478835.1 Anaerolineales bacterium | reverse complement strand
GGAGGATCTTGTCAAGTTTAGGGGAGAGCTTAGGGCTTCCATGCGGCGGCTCTCACCAGAGGTCCGCAGCTATCTGGAGGCGCTCGAAGCAGCAGGCGTGAACCTCGGAAAGCCTGTTCCATCCGAGACGGACATCGAGGCCGACCCATACGAGGGTCTCTCCGACGAGGTGAAGGAGCGCCTCGGGGCCTCAAAGGGGATCCAGAAGCCGGGGCTTCTCGCCAGGGCGAAGATCATGGGCCTTGACGTCTGGCACAGCCTGACGCGGCATCGTCCTTACCTCGACCCGCGCGAAGACGCGATGATTACCGACATCCTGCGGACGCACCAGGAGACGCCGAAGAACTCCGTGCGACGTGCGCTCCAGGTGCTCCAGGCGATCGCAGGCGGGCTCAAGCCCAAGCAGTATGAAGTCTTCACGATGACCTTGGTCATGCGCGACATGATCCGGGACATCGACTCCGGGTTGCTCTCCGGCGAGCTGCCATTCGGCTTTACCGAGCCCGAGGCGCGGGCCTACCTCGACCGGATCGAGGCAGTGGCGGCATCTGACCCTGCGATCAAGCAGGCGCTTGAGCGGCGCCAGCGGTTCCAGCGCCGTCTGACGGAGGCCCTGGTCAAGGCGGAGCTGCTGCCAGAGGCCGTGCTGGAGGACGACCGCTACTTCCACCACCAGGTGCTCGAATACCAGGCGATTAAGGCGCTTGGCGGTGAATACTCCGGGATGGGGGTTGGCCCGACGCAGGACGTGCGCCTCAAGAAGAAGGGCTGGCAGATGGCCCGCGTGGGCTCGGCTAAGGACTACAACACGCAGTATGTTGAGGCCGAGTTTGAGGTGATCGCTCAGGCCCTTGCTCAGCTCGAAACCCGGCACACGATGGAGGCGATCCGCGAACGGGCCGACATCTACGACAGGCTCAAGCGCGACGCGAAAAAGGCGAACTACATCGCCGTCGTCGGCGGCAAGGCGAACTACGACCGCATCATGCGGCTGCGAGGAGAGGCGCAAGGGATCCTCGATGAGGCCGAAGGTAAGCCGGATGCCGAGCAGAAGAAGCGCCTCAAGGAGATCGCAGACGAGATCCAGGCGCTCGACCCCACGATGCCGTTCCGGCAGAAGATCGCAATCGCGATCAGCCGGCTGAAGAAGGCGCTCGGCCTTGAGCATGACGAGGCGCTCTTCGGCGACGAGGAGACGCTCGACTTCCGCAAGCTCTCCGAGATCGCGAAGGGCAGCGACGACGCTGCGATCTCGGCGAAGACCATCTTCAAGGCGATTTCCGACCGCGAGAAGTTTATCAAGGATAAGCTCGGAAAGAACTACATGACGCCCGAGCGGATGATCCCGGAGGGCTACACCACGTGGAACCCGAAGCCCGGCGGCTCCTGGTATCGGGCTTGGGCTGTGCCGGATCGGATCGCGGCGGCGGTGCTGGCCGGCGAATCTGTGATCGGGGAGGAGAACGCGCTGAAGCTCGTCTCGGTCTTGGCGAAGCGTGCGCCAGAGTATTGGGTGATCCCCGAGGGGCTTGCAAAGACGCTCGACGGCTACGACCAGAAGTACGATGACCACATCCTTTCCAAGGCGAGCAGGACTATCATGACCTGGTGGAAGAAATGGATCCTCATCAACCCGTTCCGGGTCGTGAAATACAACCTGAACAACATGTCCGGCGACCTGGATATTGCCTTCGCCTATGACCCGCGGATCTTGGGCTACCTCAAGCGCTCGATCCAGGACCTCTGGGGAGACTACCGCAAGAAGGCGATCCCGCCCGACATCAAGCGCGACCTCGACCTTGCGAACAAATACGGGGTGCTCGATTCCGGCTGGAGTGTCCAGGAAGTCTGGGAGGTGGCAAAGGAGCTTTCGCTTACGGAGCATTTCGACGCCCTGGCGGGCGAGAAGCCGGGGCTCATCCAGCGCGCCTGGGGAGGGCTCAAGAACTTCACGCAATACCGCGAGAACTGGCTTAGGTTCGCCGCGTTCCGCTATTTCCGGGACCGGCTGGCGGCCGGCGAGCGCGTTTATGGTGCCTCGGACGCAAAGGAGATCGACGGCATTGAGGACAACGACCGGAAGGCCGCAAAGCTCGCCCGCGAGTTGGTCGGGGACTACGGGAACATCACGCATGCAGGGCAATTCATCCGCCGGCACCTGATCCCGTTCTACGCCTGGATGGAGATCAACGCGCCGCGCTACGTCCGGCTCATGCGGAACCTGAAGCATGAGGGCAGGGACGGGGATGCCAGGCTCGCGGCCCTGTTTGGGAAAAACATCGCCTGGAAGGCGACCAAGCTCGGGGCGAAGGCGGCCTTCCTGATGGTGATGGTGAACCTGTGGAACCACACCTTCTTCCCGGACGAGGAGGACGAGCTTGGTGAGGAGCAACGCCGGCAGATGCACCTGATCCTCGGCCGGAGGAAGGACGGCTCGATCATGAGCCTCCGGTTCCAGGGCGCGCTCTCGGATGCGCTCTCCTGGTTCGGGGCCGAGGACATCGCTGAGGACGTGCGCGATCTCACGAAGGGGAAGAAGTCAATCACAGACATCGCCAAGGACACGGCCCTTGCGACGCCGATCAAGATAATCAACGCGCTCCGGCCCGACGTGAAGGGCCTGGGCGAGGTGATCGGCGGCCGTTCCTGGTATCCCGACCCGTTCAACCCGCGGCCGATCCGCGACAAGCTGGAGCACGTTGCGCGGAACTTCTCGCTCGACGGCCTCTACCGCTGGGCTGCCGGCAAGCCCAAGCGCGGGGACACGGTTGGCGAGCAGATGCTGAACGACCTTCTCGCGCTCGGATTCTACACGAGCAGCCCAGGAGAGTCCGCCTACTACGACGTGACGAAGTATGCCCGCGACTGGAAGGAGAAGCAGGGCAAGGAGACGCCTGCTGTCGATCCGACCGACAAGGCGAACGCCATGTATTATTACAAGCAGGCGCTCCGCTACGGGGACCTCAAGGCTGCCGAGCGGTATCTGAAAAAATACTTTGAGTTGGGCGGGACGCCGAAGAGCATGGGAGACTCGATCAAGAGGGCCCATCCGCTCGCCATGATCGCCCACAAGGACCGACCGGCGTTCCTCGCGAGCCTGTCGCCGGAGCAGAAGGAGCGCCTGCGGCTTGCGACCCGGTGGTATGAGGAGACCTATCTTGCCCGCAAGGGCGAGGTGCTGCGGATGGTGCGCAGCGGCGCGGAAGAGTCTCAGGCTGCTGTCAGCGGAGAAAAGCGGATCGGTTTGCGCGATGCGGTCGGGATTGATTAAAACTTAATGATTTCATTGAAAATTTTTATAGCAAAAGAATCTGTCATCCCAGAGATAAAATCTATTGCAGCTCTCTTGTAGTCATTTTCGTTTTTAAGATCAAATAAAATTTTGTTTTTATATTTTTCGGGCCTGTGTTTAGATGCGGTATATTTCAATATCCACTCCTTAAATGTACTAGCTAAAATCGGATATTGTTCTGTATTTTTTTCTATCTCATTAATCGTCTTGTCTCCTTTATAGAATCTCTTTTTTAGCATATCAAATATAGAATTAATAACCAGCTCCGCATATTTTTTATAGTTATCTGTTTTCCAGTGATTGTATATTGTTTTTTGGTTAAATTGTTTTATCTCTTTCATGAGGTCTAAGTTTTTTTTCGAAAGACAAATTCCTTTATCAGTATTTGAATTGTCGCATAGGTCTATAATGAAATTATGCATCAATATCGTATTATTAATTCCTTTTAATGAAACATTATAATATCGTTGTATTAATTTTTTTAACTTATTTTTTTCGTAAGGAGATAATAAATTAAGAGATAGCGCATCTTCAATATCTCTTCCAAGGTATGCTATTTTGTCAGAAATTTTGACAACACAAGCTTCCCAAGTATAAGGACTGTATTGGCTTGGTTCATCTATTTTACTAAGATCTATTGTTTCGTTTCTTGGAACAATGCCATTTTCATCTACTTCTCCACAGTGCAAAATTATACCATCCCTTACAGCGTAGGTAAGATTAAGATTCCTGTGAAAACCTTGAGGGTCTTCAAGCGTTTCATAATCTTCTACAAAT
>JBBFLV010000017.1:0-4636 GCA_037478835.1 Anaerolineales bacterium | reverse complement strand
TCTTTTAAAAGAATCTTTGGGCATAAAACCTCTTTAATGTATTCCTATAGATTGGTTAAAAGCAACTTTTATTGTATAGAACACAGCCCGATAGTTACTATCCTCATATATATTACACCGGCTTCGTTCCCAGGATCATCGCTTCAACATCCGCCTTGGCCGCCTCCAGGGCCGCTTTAGCTTCCCTCTTCATCTTGGCAATCTCGGCGCGGCGCGCGGATATTCGCTTCATTATCTCGTGTTGGACGGATAGCGGAGGAATCGGAATGATGAAGTTCAATAGTGCATCTGGTGCGATGCGTGGCATTCTTGCACCGATGGCAGCCTTTGCCTGCTCTGCTATCGCAACCGACCGCAGGTAGAAGGCCAACCAACTTTGTGTAACGTTCTTGCTTGGACGCAATGGCAAAAACTCACTAGAAGCGATTCCTTCCGTCATTGGAAGTTCCGAGCAATCTACAACTTTGCGCAAATATGGACGCAATTTGCCATAAAGGATGTGGTTGCGGTCAAAGGCGACACAGGAACTCTTGATTGCGCTGCCCTTGCGACTAGAAAAATCTACAAGTCTTCCCGTGATAGATTCGACGTTCTCCATGCCGATGTAATTGAAATCTTCGTTGGGAGTCATGCTTGGCAGCACTCTACGCGTAGTATGGCGGATAGGCTGAACGGCGTCCTTCAATCGTGCGTTTGGATACGTTTTGGAATTAGGGTTGAATGGTGGTCTTCGCGCAAAAGCAAGATCCCAGCGTTCAAGGTTTCTCCACCAAACTGAAAGACACTTGGGCCCAATGCACTGTAATGGTGGGGTAATCCCCAGGTCCGCCAGGAATTGGGCCTCAATTTCGCGTTCGAGTTCGGCGATCTTCTCGGCGGCGGAAGCCGCGTCCTTCCGTGCTGCCTCCCACGCCGCCACGATCTTCCGCTGAACCGGCAGCGGCGGGAGGGGTATTCGTTGCGCCTTGAAGAAGTCGAGTTTAACTTCTTTGCGGCCTTCCGCACCCACCTTGTTGCGCCACAGGTGGGCCTTGAAGAAGGATGTTTGAACGAGCAGGCATAGGTATTCGGCAACAAGACTCGAACGGTCTGGCTCGTAAACGGCAAAGTGGCCGGTAACAACGACGTTGTGCCAATCGTTTGGGACCAAACCCACCGCGCCGTTCTTCAGGTCAATTTTGGCGACAACAATATCGCCCGGCCTGGCATAGAATAGGTCCATCGAGTATTCACGTCCCGCATCAACCTGGCGTCTGTCTATACTACCGTCGAAATGGATCGTGATAGGCTGAAGGTCGGCGAAATTTACATTGGAGCGGTCAACCTTCTCTTTCCGCATCCTTAGAACGCTCCCTAATGGGCGCATTACCGCCGAAGGCCAGTGCCAGAGTATACGATGAAAACTTGCCGGATCCCAACGCTCTATCTCGCTGAAGCACACCGCAAATGCTCGCGGGAATATCGTGGCGACTGTCGTCATACCTTGTCTCCCGAGAGAGCGAACGCCCTGGGGTCTTTGCGGAATTGCCGGTAGAGTTCGATGCAGGTTTCCTCGGGCTTCATTCCGGCGGGCAGGTTGGCGTTGGGGTAGAGTTCGTTGGAATCCGGTTCGCCCGTAGAGGTGATGCCGACTTTCTCGGCCTCATACATGAAGATGGGGTAGTCGAACCGCTCCTTCAAGAGGGCGCGGGCCTCGCGGGCCTTGGTCTTGTCCATGCGCTTGAGGTAGTCGGCCAGTTCTCGCTGAGCGAACTTGCGCCTCTGGGCATCCTTCGCCGCTTTTGCGGCCCCGATCTCCGCTTCCAAGCGATTCTTCTCGGCTTCAATTTCCTTGGCGTACTTGGCCTCGACCTCGGCTTTGGCCTTGTCGCGCTTTGCGGCGAAGTCGGCGGCTTCCTTCTCCGTGAACTTCTGTAGAAAGAGGAGCGACGCCTTGACCGATGTGCCAGAGGAGTAGAACGTCTCCTGGGGCAGGCTTACCACGGCCAGGATGCGGGCGCGGTCCTCGCAGAACTCGCGCACGTAGGCCAGAGACGGATTGTTGAAAACGCCCTCGGGCAAGACGATACCCATCCGTCCACCGGGCTTCAGAAGTGCAAGGCAGCGTTCGATGAAAAGGATTTCAGTCTTGACCTTCCCAAGCCTTCTTCCATTCTGTTTGGGAAGCTCAAAGAGCGAGGCGATGGGTTTTCCCTTGGCGGCCTGAACACGTGCTTGGGCCTCCTTGTAAATGTAGCCGTAGGTTTCTTCATATCGCCTGTATTCCTCATCGCTAACTCCCACGTCGCTATCGGTTATGTGGTCAGATGGTTCAACGTTGGCACCAAAAGGAGGGTTGGTTAGGACAATATCAAAGCGTTGCTCGAAAATGCCGTTGACGTTAATAAAACCATTGTGATGGTGAACCCCGCCATGGCCGTCGCCGTGCATGATCATGTTCATCTTGCTGGTGCGGGCCATACGGTCGTTGGCGTCGGTGCCGTAGATGCAACGGTTGGCCAGCGTCCACAGGCGGGAATCGCGCTTGCGCTGGTCGATGGATTCTTGCAGTTCGGCGTATTTCTCGCGCAGGAGTTTGGCGTGCTTGTCGTCGGAGAGCTTCTTCTTCTCCAGCTCGGCTGCATATGCTTTGTACTCGCGGTCCACATCGGCAAGGATTTGCTCGCGGACGATCTCGAAGAAGCGGATGAGGAAACCACCGGAGCCGCTCGCCGGATCGCAGACCACGTCGCCTTCCTTGGGGTCGAGCATCCGCACCATGAATTCGACGATAGTGCGCGGCGTGAAAAACTGGCCGATTTCACCGCGGAAAGTTCGACCCAAAAAACGTTCGAAGGCGATGCCCTTCACATCCTCGCTGGTGTCTGACAGGTTATAGCGCTCTAATAGACGAACGATTTCGAGGCCCGTAGCTGGCTTAAGGTTGATGCGGTCATCGTCGGCGAAGATGCGGTCTTCAGCATAAGCCTTTTTAGTCTTTTGGAATAAATCATTTAGCGGATTGTCGCCCAGCTGTCCGTCCAAGTATTTGGCGGTGAAAAGGTTGATGCGCCTCCGCTTGGCCTTTAGCTCGCGCTCCACCCACACCTTAACGAAGAGCACTTTGGCAATCTCGTCGAAAGCAGCAGCCGGGTCGAGGTGCTCGCGGTTACGTATAACATTGTGGCATTGGTGAAGAAGATCGGCAAACTCGTCCTCCTTGAACGTGCGCAGCTTCTCGATCAACCCCTTAATTTCTTGATCGCTGGCGTTGGAATGCGGGATGTTTTCGATTTCTTCGATGTACCCAGGCATCCTGTCCTTTTTGACACGCCAATAACGGGTCTCACGGTTGTTATGCGTGACGAAGAAGGGGGCGTCGGTCTGCCTGGCGTACATCTCACCCTGAGCATAGTCCGCAGGCTTGATGGTAATGTTGTCGGATTTGCATTCAACCACAATCAGCGGCGCTTTGGCGCTGGACTTGTCCTGGGCCGTCCGCCAGATTACTACATCGGCCCGGGCGCGAGCAGATCCGCGTCCGGTCACACCTACTTCCTCATCCATTTGGTCGAGGTTGAAGCCATACTCGTTGTGCAGGGTAACTATATAAGCCTGCCGAACGCGTTCCTCAGGCGTCTCAACAAGCCACCTCTGGCGAATATGGGAAAAGATGCGGCCTTTGTCGTCGGTTTTAACGGATAGCATGAGGCGTTTCTCTTCGTTCATGTTCATGATTAAGATTGCCCAATCGTTATGGGATGTTGATGTAGGTTGTTAGGCGAGGCTTACTTTTTATCCTCTTAGTCAGCCGCTGTCAAACTGATACCACCTGGCATACTTTTTACCGGAATCGTCGAAGCCTCCCTCGGCTTCATTTTTATGCGGGGTTCCGGCCATGAGGAGCAAAACAAAAAAGGCGATGATAGAGAGCTTGCCGCATCCGGCGATTTAATAATTTCTTTCGGATCATACTGCATTGCGTGATTCGAGAGGATAAGTTTATTGCGAAAAACTCGAGGAAACGGCCTGGAGAGATTCCGATATCCGTGAAACGATATCGCTAAAATCCGAGCGATTCACGCCCAAGAATTCCAGTGTTCCCTCCTCCAATTCGTACAGGTGATCGTCGCTTTCGTATCCGAGGCCGAAAGAGATCGCGAGGTAATCGGCCAGATGCAACAGATAGGAGAGAAAGTCTTTCTCTGATCCTGAAGGGTTGTGATGGAAGCGGATGGCATTTGATATCACATCCGGGAAGTTCCAGGCGCTGCATATCTCCGCTGCTACACTTGCATGGCTGAAGTTGAAAAAGTGAACCTCGGCATCGAGTAAAGTTCTGTTTTCACCCTGCAAAAAAGAATCGATTTCAGCCTTCTTTTCCGAAACGAACCGGTCGAGAATGAGTTTCCCGACATCGTGGATCAGCCCCGCCAGGTAGGCCGTATCGCTTAGGCCGGGGTCTTTCTTGCGGGCGATCACCTTGCAGCTGCAGGCGACCGCAACCGAGTGCCGCCAGAGATCCTCGGCGTCGTACCCATACCCCGGAAGGCGGCCTGAGAGCAGCCGGTAGCTGCCGGCCGCTGCCACCGCCTCAAGCACTCGGTAGTGGATAGTTGTAAGTTTCAAAGTCAATAAACTTTCCAGTTTCAGCATG
>JBBFLV010000016.1:0-24928 GCA_037478835.1 Anaerolineales bacterium | reverse complement strand
CGGAGTTGCTCAGATACGTCGGCCTGTTACCGAATTAATTTGTTAATGTGCATTAGCCTGTGCCGGTATAGACGGTAAACCGTGGACCGTAGACGGTACCATAGATGTTTGCTTTGTGGCTGGCTAAATCGCTCGGCGGAACTTTTGGAGACCGAAGCCCGTTTCACCTGCGGAGGTGTTTATGCCCCTTCGACGGACGTTTCTTTTGCTTTTCATGCTCTGGAGTGTTGCCTGCACACCGCTCGCGGTTGCCCGTTCGACTCCCTCTGTGTTGGCGACTGCTGGAAGTGGGGGAACTGTGATGCCGCAACGCATCACGCCAGAACCAATCCCATCGGATATGCCCGGTGGGCGCTATCCTACCCCTTCCCTTCCCCCGACCTTTACGCCCATCCCGACGCTGATAGGCGGATTGTCTCCTTTGGAACTGAAATATCGCCTGCTGGAAAAATTCCCCGATTTTTTCTTCTGCGATCCCGACTTTTACCCGGTGCCACGGGGAGAAGAGCTGGAACGTGCCCATGCGCGCCTGGCAGAAATGCAGGCAAACACCGAGCTCTGGGCGCTTCTTCTCCGTCATCATGGCCTGGAAGGAGTTTCTGTACTGAGTGATGAACAACTCCTAGCCGTTTATCGCGATTACAAACGCCTTCTGGCCGTTTCGCTGATCGTAGAAGGGTCTCGCTATCGTTTTCAGATGTTGACCGGTGCCTCCGAGGGTCGGCAAGGGACCTTGGTCAGCGGTTGGATCGACGCTCAGGGTGCGATCGAGATCGAAAAACGTGAGCCGGCTTTTCTGATCTGTCCGATCTGCCTGGCAGCCGGTACGCGGATTGCCACGCCACAGGGGGAGAGACGGGTCGAGGATTTGCGCATCGGCGACGTGATCTGGACGGTGGGGGCGGATGGTCAACGGGTCGCTGCGCCGCTACGGATGGTAACGCGCGCGGTTGTACCTCCCGATCATCAGGTAGTTCACCTGAAGCTGAGCGATGGTCGCGAAGTGTGGGTCTCTCCCTCTCACCCCACGCCGGATGGGAGGACAGTGGGTGATCTGATGATGGGCGAGCCGTTCGATGGCGGAATCGTTGTGCTTGTGGAGCGCGTGGCTTATCTGCAACCGTTCACGTATGACATTCTCCCTGCCGGCTCGAATTTGTATTGGGCCAACGGCATTCTGCTTGCCAGCAGCCTCATGCCATAGAGAGGTCTATGCCGCGCTGGATTTCCCAGGGGTAGATCACATACGCATCGGTGATCGCCGCGTAGTAATCCGGGCGAAGCGAGCCGAAGAGATTGCGATACGGATTGAAGTGGAGTACACAGGTCTCCGGAAAGCCCCCGGCGGCGGAGACGCGCTGACGCACGGCAGTGATCGTGCGCCCAGACCCCCAGACATCGTCCACGATCAGCGTTGGGCGACCGCGCAGCAGTTCATCATCGGGGAACTGTAAGAATTCCGGCCAGGCAAAGAGGCGGGAACGTTCCGATTCTAGCGAGGCGGGGAAGTTCACTGCGGCGGTTAAAACATGTGTTATGTTCATCGCTTCGGCCAGCAATCCGCCGGGGATAATCCCGCCGCGCGTGATCATGACCATGGCCGTAAATTCGCGTCGGAATTGCGGCAGCAGGATGTCGATCAGTTTATCCACTTCTTCCCAGGTCAGAATCAGGCGCTTGGCTGGTTGCATTCTCTCACATCCACGTCGTAGAAAGTTGGGGGGATTATACCTGATTCTTGTGGAAGGCGCGGGGGAAAGGGGTTTGAATGAACCGATTGGAAATTCCATGTCTGCCTGTAGCGATCTACTCTGCTTCGCTTGTGGCAATAGCTAAAAGCCAAGACACATGGTTTTCCTAAATTTGCGCCGCAGCAAAGATCGAGCAGGAAGAGGGTGATAAGATTGCCAATGAATTACTATGGTCTGTCTGTAATCCACCTTTTAGACCGATCGTATCTAGGACTCTATGTTTTCCCTCGGAAGGAGTAGAACATGTCCGTCATTCCGGTTGCCCAGACGTTTTCCCTGCAGGAACTGGTTAGCTATCAAGAAGGGGCGATTGTCAGCCGTCAGATCACCCGTTCGGCCGGGGGCAATGTGACGCTTTTCGCTTTTGATGCCGCCCAGGAACTCAGCGAACACACGTCCCCCTTCGATGCGTTGGTCCATGTGCTGGAAGGGGAGCTGGAAGTGCGCATTGCTGGTCAGCCCTATCAACTTCGGGAGGGGATGATCATCGTTATGCCGGCCAATCAGCCACATGCGGTGCGCGCGCTGAGCCGCGTGAAGATGTTGTTGACCATGATCCGGGATTAAAGCAAGCTGATCGGCTGTGTTTCGATGCGCCAGCCTTTTTCCAGGAGGCGCTCGGGGGCAAGGCTACCCTGGAGGATGGTTTGTGGGGCAGAGCCGCGCAGCAGGATCTGTTGCCGATAGTCACCGCCCAGGCGGGCAAAAAAACAGGGCAACGGGCCGCTGAGGATCACATCGGTGGCTTCTTCCTGCAATCGCGAGCGGAGCAAGGCGGCTACGCGTTGGGCTTCTGCCTCCAGGCGTTCGGCATCGGGAAGGCGAAGTTCCAGGCGCAGCAACTCGCTGAAGGGTGGGTTGTTCAATCGGCGGCGCTCTTGTAATTCGCGTTGATAGAAATTCTCTACTTCGTGACCGATCACATGCTGGATCACGTAGTGTTCGGGCATATAGGTTTGGAGGATCACGCGCCCACCCCGCGCCGAACGTCCGGCGCGCCCGGCTACTTGGGTCAATACCTGGAAAACCCGTTCCGCCGCGAACGGATCGGGCAGGTTCAACCCCACGTCGGCCAGGATGATCCCGACCAGGGTGACCAGCGGCAGATCGAGACCTTTGGCGAGCATCTGCGTGCCGATTAAGACATCTGCTTGGTGCGAGGCAAACTGTTGCAGAATTTGCTCATGGGCATGCTTGTGACGGGCGGTATCGCGATCCCAGCGTAGCAGACGCGCTTGGGGAAAGTGTTCTTCCATCTCGCGCACCACCCGTTCAATGCCCAGTCCGTAGGCGCGGATTGCCGTGCTTTCGCAGGCGGGGCATTTAGTCGGTTGCTTACGGCGGTAGCCGCATTGGTGGCAGAGAAGTTGGGCTTTGTCCTCGTGGAGGGTGAGGGGAATTTCGCATCGGGGGCAGCGCAGCACGTGACCGCAGCTGCGGCAAAATACGTAGGTGGCTGCGCCGCGGCGGTTCAGGAACAGGATCGCCTGTTCTCCGCGTTCCAGGGTTTCGGCCAGGGCTTCGCTCAGGGCACGGCTGAAGATGTCTTTCACCCCTTCACGGAGTTCCCGGCGCATATCCACTACTTGTACCGTGGGGAGTGGAGCCTGAATTCGCTGAGGCAGGTGCAAATAGCGCATTTGGCCGATTTCTGCGCTGTAGCGTTGCGTCACCGATGGGGTCGCCGAACCCAAAATACAGGCGGCGTTACACATGCGGGCATAGGCCTGTGCAGCGGTGACGGCATGATAGAAGGGCGGTTCGGACTGATAGTAAGAAGCATCGTGACATTCATCCACGACGATCAGGCCGATGGAGGGCAAGGGCATAAAGAGTGCGCTGCGAGGTCCGATGAGGATACGCAGCTGGCCGCGGCGGGCACGTCGCCAGGTATCGTAGCGTTCCCCATCGGAGAGGCGGGAGTGCAGCAATCCTACCTGTCCCGGAAAACGGCGGAAGAAGCGTTCCACGGTTTGGGGGGTAAGAGCAATTTCCGGCACCAGAATGATCGCCTGCCGCCCCCGGCGCAAGGTCTCTGCTACGGCGCGCAGATAGAGTTCCGTTTTCCCGGAGCCGGTGACGCCATGGAGCAAGATGGGCAAGGTGGGTTTCCCTTCGGCGGCGTCGCATACTGCTTGATAAACCGCCTGCCAGGCAGCTTCCTGATCGGCTGTGAGAATAGGAGGGGGAGTGACCTCGGATGAGGTTGCCGGCAGCCAATCCAGGGGATCGCGCCAGGTTTCCTGCTCGCCGAAGCGGATTAGGCCATGATCTTCCAATGCTTTCAGATCGGCTAGGGTGCACCCGGTTTGGGCGTAAATCCAAGATAGGTTGAGCGGCCCCTTTTCCTCGATCAATAAACGTAGCGCGGCGGCACGTCGTTGTTGGACGGCTTCGGTTCGTCCGAGGCGGGGCAGCGTGGCTAAGGCGATCTCAGGAGAGGTGCTCAGCTGGGCGGTGCGGATGAATTTGGGGCGCGCTCTCGGCGGGGCCAGGGTGGGATGTCGTTCAAGGATGCCGGCTTGGAGCAATTTTTCGGCTACTTTTTGCCAGCTTTCGTCGGGAAAGTGTTTTGCAATTTGTCGGCCGCGCAGTTTTCCCCGGCGCTTACGGAGCAATTCCACCAGTCGCCGGGCGGTGGGCGAAAGTTCACCGGTCCAGGACTGTAAGCGCTTCTCATTTAAAACCCATTCACTATCAGCATGGAGAGCCAATCCTGGGGGGAGGAGGAACGGAAGGAAGGAAGATGCCGGATAGAGAAAATGCATTTCCAGCCAGCCTAACAGGGCGCGTTGCGCTTCTGTCAGCACCGGTTCGGCATCCAGCAATCTTTCGATGGGGCGCGTCTCGGCCACCTGGGGATGATCCAGGAGCTCCATCACCACACCTTGGACGCGTTGCCGCCCAAACGGTGCGATCACCAGACTCCCCGGCCGGATTTGCGGTTGGAGCTCGGCAGGAATGGTGTAATCGAACCTTCCGTGGACCCCCGGTACGTTGAGCACCAGGCGGGCATACATCGGTTGCGGGTTACCACTCATCTTCGGTGTAGTATAACGGCCAGGTATCGGCCGTGAGGGTGCGAATCCGGGCGATCTCCTCTTCGGTGAGGCGTTTTTTCCAATTGTGCAGGCTGGCGCGACTGTTCAGGCGGATCGAGTGGGTGCGGGTGAGCTCAACCGGATTCTCCGAGCCGCTAGATGTGAGAATGGTTTGTTCTACCCGCGAGGTGAAATCTAAGCCCAAGGTGTGGTAAATCTGGCGAAAACCACCGATCGGGTCCAGAGAAAGGTCTTCCTGACGCACAATCTGGAATTCTGGATGCCGTTGGCGGATTTGCCAAACAGTATGGTAGATAATGCGCCACAGCCATGCCGCCTGATCGATCAAATCCTTTGGTGGTTTGGCCTCGAACGCTTCTCGATAGGCTTCCAGGTAGTCCCGAACCAGAAGCGGCTGGGTGAAGAGGTTTTTTTGCAGGTTGAATTTCCATCCCAATCGTTTGAGACTGCTGGCAAAGGCGGCCGGATGGCGCACGGTGACCACGACGCGACAATTCAGACGCTTAGCGAACCATTCGAGCGAAAAGACGGCAAATGGATCTTTCAGCAACGGACGCCGTTTTTGCAAACGACCCACTGTGAAAGTGTAGAGATCGCGCATCATACGCAATACATCCCTGCCGGAGCGCAAAGAGCGCAACTCGGCAAGTAGATCGTAGCGGTAAGCGAGTGTCTTCTGAAAAGCCAGCAGGTAGGAGGATTCGTTTTCTTCCGTGATGTAGGTGTACCAATGGGATACCGGTGCCTCAAAAACACCAGGGCGGTGAAGGACGTTCAACGGTTCACTTATGTAGGCCATTCCTGGAGCGGCGGCCAGCATTTTTCCGACCCAGGTGGTGCCACTGCGATGGGCGCCGGTGACCAGGATAGGGGAAAGATAGGAGCGGGCATGATTTTTCATCGGAAAAATCCTAACGCTGAAATAGCTTTTGCACTTCTGCTTCGCTTTCGGAATCGCAGAGTACGGTGAGTCGATCTCCTGCTTCTAGGCGGATTTGTCCGCGGGGGATCAGGATTTTACCATCTCGCTGTAACATCACTACCAAACAGTGCGCCGGCCAAGGAATTTCGGCCAATGAACGACCGATGAGTGCGAGTCCCGGAAAGATGGTGTAGTGCTGCAGCTTCATTCCGCTTTCCATTTTTTCCAGGTCTTTTTCCTGAAGGATAGAGTGAGCGAGCGCGCGCCGCCGCAAGGCGATGTTATAAGCGCGCACTAGGTCCACACGGCGCAGAATGCCTATCAGTTGCCGAGGGTCCTGACGCGAGACGACCGGCAGACGTCCGATATCATAGGTGCTCATACGCTGCAGGGCGACAGAGAGCGTTTCATCGGGATAGGCCAAGATGGGCTGCCGTGTGCAGACATCGGAGACGCGGGTCGTGCTCCATTGCTCTGGGGGGATGCGATCGATATCCTGGATTGTCAACATTCCGATCAGCTTCTCCTCTTCATCCACTACCGGTAAGCCGTGCAGGCGGAGATGCAGGAGCGTTTCCCAGGCCTGCTCTAGATTTTGGGAATGCTTAAGGGCTTGGGGTTCAGCCATGACATCGGAGACGGTAAGGTTTTCCAGAACGTCAATTGCCCGGCCGCGGTGAATGCGGATGCCAGCCCGTGCCAAGCCTTTCATGTAGACTGAATCGGATTCCAAGCGATGGGCAATCCACATACTGACGCCTACCGAAAACATCAGCGGCAGAATAATGCGGTAATCGCGCGTCATTTCAAAGAGCAGTAGAATGGCAGTGAACGGAGCGCGGATAGCGGCGGCCAGTACCGCGGCCATGCCAACCATGGCGAAGGCGGCGGGGATGATGTTCAAATGAGAAAAGGATCGTGCCAGCAGTTCGCCTACAGCGCCACCAAGCATCGCGCCGATGAAAAGGGCCGGGGCAAAGACCCCCCCTTTGAACCCTCCACCCAGGCTGAGGGGAGTAAGGACGAGCCTGGCGCTCATCAGCAGCAAGAGTAGCCCCAGATCACGCATCTGGTGATTCAGCACGGCCTCGATGCTCTGGTATCCCACACCGAAGACCTGAGGTAGCCACATCCCGATCAGGCCCACGCCGAGGCCGGCCAGTGCCGGTTTCAACCCATCCCATAATCGGATACCGGCAAAGAGGTCTTGAAAGCCGTAAAGCAACTTTACGTATGCGACGGCGATCAGGCCGGCCAGCACGCCCAATCCCAGGTAGGCCGGCAACTCCCAAGCCGATTGAAAGGCATAGGCAGGTACGTGGAAAGCAGGTTCGGCGCCGGAAAGGGCTTGGGTAACCACCGAAGAGAATACGGAGGCCAGGAGGATCGAGGTAATACCCTGTGTGCTCCATTCGCCTAGGATCACCTCCATGGCGAAAAAAACGCCCGCAATCGGTGCATTGAAAGCCGCTGCCACACCACTGGCCGCTCCGGCCGCGACCAGGGTGGGTATCGTTTCCTCAGAGAGACGCCCCCACTTTTCTCCCCACCAGCATCCGATATTGGCTCCGATCTGCACAGAAGGATCCTCTGGGCCTACAGAAGCACCAAAACCTATCGAGATCGCCGAAGCCAGGGCTTTGGGTACGATTTTGTGGTAGGGGAGTCGGCCTCCATGGAGTGCTACCGCCTCGATCACGCCGGCCACCCCGTGCGTTTTTTCATGCCCGATGAATCGCCAAGTCAGGAGACCAACGAGGAAACCTCCCAGAATGGGTATGAACAACACATTCCATGGGGCAGGAAGGGAGAGGAAAGCGCGCAGTCGACCGAAGGCCAGGGCATCAAAAAAGTCAATTCCGCGCTTGAAGAGCCATATTCCTAATGCACTGGATGTTCCAACCAGCAAACTGGCAATCGGCAAATAGGTTAGATCCCGATTCAGTAGATTCTGGCGAAGACGGGAGAGCCGTATCATGAAACTTATTGTACCGCAAACCTTTTAGAGAATCCTTGTCTGTGATTTACCGCCCATTATCTGCAGTCTACGGTCGAAGGTCAGCATATCTCTCCCGATGTGCTGTCAGATGTGACAGTTATGTCAATTTAATGTGACATCCATTACTTCTACCCGCTTGTGAACAAACGTACAATCAGAAATGGAATTCAAATATGCGCTTATGCGCATATAAGGAGGCTTATGGAACGGGAACAGCTTTTCCAAGAACTTTTGCAACTCGAAGCCGACTTCTGCTCGGCGCTTTCGGAGCCGACACGTCTGCTCATCCTTTACACGTTGCACGAATCGCCGCGTACGGTGAACGAGCTGAGCGCCGATCTAGGCCTCCCGCAGCCGAACGTCTCCCGGCATTTGAAAGTGCTGCGTGAGCGTGGGTTGGTGCAGGCTGCGCGTCGCGGTACATTTGTTACCTACCAGTTGGCCGATGAGCGTCTGATCCAGGCGCTCGATCTGCTGCGTTCCGTCATGCGGGATCGTGTTACTCGTCAGGCATCTATCGTTCATTCCATTCCATCCCTTGTTGAGGAGAATGTATGAAGAAGCGCTTTCCACTGTGGATTCTTGGAGCCATCGGGATCTTGCTGATCGTCGTGATCCCGGTTGCGATCTTCTGGCCTCGCCAGCCCAAAACAAATGTTGATCCTTGGGCTTTTGTGCCCCAAAAGCCGGTTCATGTGGATCACAAGGACATCATCAAGGGCCCATTTGAGACCCCACAAGATGTGACCAAAGCCTGCCTGGAGTGCCATCCCAAGGCGGCGGAGGAAGTGATGGCCACCAGTCACTGGACCTGGGAGAGCAAGCCTTTCCAGGTTCCTTGGCGCGATCAGCCGGTGACGATCGGTAAGATCAACCAGATCAACAATTTTTGCATCAGCTCGCGCGGAAATCAGAAGAAATGCATGAGCTGCCACATCGGCTATGGCTGGCAGGAAGATCAACCCTATGATTTTTCCAATCCACTCAACGTGGATTGCCTGGCCTGCCATGCGGATACGGGCCTCTACGGCAAAGGAGATTACGGCAACCCGACGGCCGCAGTGGACCTTCTGGCCGCGGCGCGCAGTGTCCGTGCCCCGACGCGCGAGAATTGTGGCAAATGCCACTTCGATGGGGGTGGTGGCAACGGTGTCAAGCACGGTGATCTGGATGAGAGCCTCTACTTCCCTTCAGAAAATCTGGATGTGCACATGGGGAAGTATGATTTCCAGTGCACCGATTGCCACTGGACGGAAAATCATCAGATCAAGGGTCGCCTGGTGGCCGATAATTACCAGATTGATCCGCAGGAACAAGTTTCCTGTGAACAGTGCCATCAGAATCATCAGCATAAAGATGAGCGCCTGAACACCCATTTGGCCAGTGTGGCCTGCCAAACCTGCCATATCCCGGCGATTGCGCTGGAGGACCCGACCAAAGTCTATTGGGATTGGTCCACTGCCGGTCAGGAAGGGCGGAAGGACGATCACTATACTTACCTGAAGATCAAGGGAAGCTTCATCTACGAGAAGAACTACCGTCCGCAGTATCTCTGGTTCAACGGGAATTTGCAATATCGCTATCTGTTGGGCGATCCCATCGACCCGAACGGGATCACCTATATTAACCTTCCTGCTGGTAGCATCGACGATCCGCAGGCGAAGATCTTCCCCTTCAAGCTCCATGTGGCCAAACAGCCTTATGACAAGGTCTATAACTACCTTCTGGCGCCGATCACTGCCGGAAAGGATGGCTTTTGGACAAAATTTGATTGGGACTTGGCCTTCCGCCTGGCCGAGGAGAAAACCGGCCTGAAGTACAGCGGCGAATACGGCTTTGCCGAGACTTGGATGTACTGGCCGACCACGCACATGGTGCAACCGGCGGCAAACGCTTTGCAGTGCAATGATTGTCATGGCCCGAACGGCCGATTGGATTGGCAGGCCCTGGGCTATCCCGGCGATCCCATCGAATGGGGTGGGCGCTTTGACAAAAAGTAAACCGCAAGAGGATGTGCTATGAACCGAAACCATCGTCTCCCCATTGTGCTTCTGATCCTTCTGGGCATCTCCCTGCTTGGTCTGGCACTCTATCGCCAGGCACAGGCGAGCCATTCGGCGCTTCCTCCCAAGCAGGCCTCTCCGCTCCATCCGACCTTTGCTCTGCTGGATGAAAATAGTGAGAACGTTTTGCAGAGCGGAAAGCCGGTCTCTACGATGAAGACCTGCGGTCAATGCCATGATACCCAGTTTATCGTTTCCCATTCCTATCACAGCGATTTGGGCTTTTCTGAGTATGTGCCCTCCAAAGAGCAATGGGATGCCAGCACAGGTCTCTATGGCAAATGGGACCCTCTCATGTATCGCTATCTGAGCCAGGAGGGCGATGAGCGCCTCGACCTGGGCACGCCGGAATGGTTGATGGAGTTCGGCGCGCGGGTCGTCGGTGGGGCGCCGACCACGCTTTCGCGTCAGGGTGTCCCGTTGACGGCTTTGCGCCCTGGCCAGAGTGTCGAATCCCGCATTCTGCGCAACGGACGCGTGGAAGGATGGGACTGGCAAGCCTCCGGCACGATGGAGATGAACTGCTTCCTTTGCCATTTGGAAAATCCGAACAACCAGGCACGCATCCAGACCATTCGCAAAGGTGCCTTCGGTTGGGCGAATACGGCGACTTTAGAAGGTTACCTGGTGCAGAAATCTCCGGAAGGGACGTACACCTGGCTCGCAGATGCCTTCGATGCGGAGGGCAAGCTCAAGCCGGAATATGTACGCATTCAGGACCCAACGAACGAGAATTGCGGTCAATGTCATGGCACGGTGCATGCCGATCCTAAAGTGCCGCTGGTGCTTGAAGCCTGCAATTGGGAAACGGCTACTACCGGGCAGGTCATTTCGCCGCAGCGCATTGCCGATTCGGGGATGAACATCGCCAACAAGGTGGAACTAAAGCGTTCGTGGGATATCCATGCTGAACGTCAGTTGAAGTGCACCGATTGCCATTTTTCGCTCAACAATCCGATTTATGCCAATCAGCGTCAGGAGCCTAGTCATCTGCTCTTCGATCCGCGTCGATTGGAGATCGGTGAATATTTGCAGCGACCCGATCATAATTTTGCCCGCGGGCAAAGCGCCCAGTATAACGTGGCACCGGAGCTGAAGGGCACGATGCGTCGCTGCGAGTCCTGCCATGATGCGCAGAAGAGCCATGCCGATTGGCTGCCCTATACCGAGCGACACATGGCCGTGCTGGCGTGCGAATCTTGCCATATTCCGCAGATGTATGCCCCGGCGATCGAATACTATGATTGGACGGTTCTCAAACCGGGTGGTCAACCACAGACTGCCTGCCGGGGGGTGGAACGTGCTGTTGACTCGGAGATTGCCAGCCTGAGCAACATGCCGTTCACCGTTTCACACCTGGTGGAGGGTTATCAACCGATCCTGCTCGCCCGTACCAACGTAGATGGGCAGCAACTGCTCGCCCCGTATAACTTGATCACCACCTTCTACTGGGTCTACGAGGATCAAAACGGCAATCTGCGCCCGGTGCGTTTGGCCGATCTGAAAGCGGCCTATTTCAAAGATGGAAAGTATCGTCCTGAAATTGTGGCCGCTTTCGATGCGGATGGCAATGGCGCGCTGAGCGAGCAGGAACTGGTGATGGATAGCACGGCTAAACAGGAGGCAGTTGCCGCACAGCTGAAAGCGTTGGGGTTGAACAACCCGCGCATTCAGGGGCAGATCCAGCCCTATAGCATCAATCACAATGTCACCGATGGAGAACATGCGGTGCATGATTGCCGCGCCTGCCACAGCGATGCTTCGCGCCTGATGCAACCGCTCAAGTTGGCCGATTACGCGCCGGCGGGTGTGCTTCCGACTTTTGTTGCTCAAACGAATGTCAAGCCGACAGGCGAAGTGGTGCAGAAGGAGGATGGCGCGATCTATTACGTGCCGCAACTTGCCGCAGAGGGCGTTTATATCTTCGGCCATAGCCGCGTGAAGTGGGTCGATGCGTTCGGTGCCCTGTTCTTCGTCGGCGTGTTGTTCGGTGTGGCCGGACATGGCACCCTGCGCTATCTCTCCTCCCTACGGCGGCCCAAGAAGGAGCTCCGCACCCGCCGCATGTATATGTACGAAGCGTATGAGCGCTTCTGGCACTGGTTGCAGGTGGTGGCGATTGTGCTCTTGTTGTTCACCGGCTTGGTGATCCATCGCCCGGACCTCTTCGGTGCCTTCTCGTTCCGTCATATGGTCACCGTGCACAACGTCCTGGCGGCGCTGTTGGTGATCAATGCGGCGCTTGCCCTGTTCTACCATTTGGCGAGCGGCAAAATCCGCCAGTTCATCCCGCGCCCCTACGGCTTCTTCGATGATGCCATCGTCCAGGCGAAGTACTATATCCAGGGCATCTTCAAAGGGGAGCCGCATCCGTTTGAGAAGCATCCGGAAAGGAAGATGAATCCCCTGCAACAGGCCACTTACTTTGGTCTGCTGAACGTGCTCCTGCCCTTGCAGGTGGTGACCGGTGCGCTGATGTGGGGCGCGCAGAAATGGCCGGAATGGACCAACTTGTTGGGAGGCTTACCGTTCCTGGCTCCGTTGCATACCCTGATCGCTTGGCTCTTTGCCGCTTTCATCGTCGGGCATGTCTATCTCACCACCACCGGTGTGACTCCTTTAGAGTCCATTCGCGGCATGATCACCGGTTGGGAAGAAGTGGAAGTCCACGAGGAACATGAGGATCATAAGGAGTGATCTATGGCTTCTCTAACCCGCAAACCTCGCGAAGCAAAACCCTACTGGCACCCCTATTTGGGTGGTTTCTTGCTGGGGCTGGTGCTGTTCCTGGCCTTTCTCTTGACCGGGAACGGGCTAGGCGCTTCCGGCGCTATCAGCCGCATTGATGTTTTCATCGAGGACCAAATCGCCCCGCAACATGTGGATCGCACGCCGTACTTGCTCAAAATGGCCGGTGGCGATAAGAACCCGCTGGATGATTGGATCGTGCCACTCTTTTTCGGCAGTTTGCTGGGCGGTTTCGTTTCCGGCCTGGTGAACGGGCGGCTGAAGATCGAGATCAACAAAGGACCGCGCATTTCCAACCGCACGCGCCTATTGCTGGCGTTCATCGGTGGCACGATCATGGTTTACGGGGCACGCATGGCGCGCGGTTGTACATCGGGGCAGGCGCTTTCCGGTGGAGCTACGCTGGCCGCCGGCTCTTGGGCGCTGATGTTTGCCATCTTCGGCGGCGCCTATGCGCTGGCCTACTTTGTGCGTAAATTGTGGAACTAACAGGAGGGTGCGATGCCGATTTTCCCTCTCAAGGCCTTTCAGCAAGTTAGCAGTCTGAATCCCTGGACCTATGTGGTCTTCGGGCTGATCGGGTTTGCTTTCGGCTTCGTGCTGGAAAGCAGCGGTTTTGGCAATTCCAAAAAGCTGGCCGCCCAGTTCTATTTCAAGGACCTGACCGTGCTCAAGGTCATGTTCGGGGCGATTGTTACGGCCATGGTGTTGCTTTTCACCGCTTCTGGCCTGGGTTGGCTGGATTTCAACCAGGTGTGGGTCAACCCGACCTATCTCTGGTCCGGCCTCCTGGGTGGTTTCATCATGGGCATTGGGTTCATCATCGGCGGATTTTGCCCCGGCACTTCGGTCGTTTCGGCAGCGACGGGCAAGCTGGATGGCCTGTTCTTCCTGCTGGGCGGCTTTTTCGGTGCCTTCCTGTTCGGCGAAACGGAGAAATATTTCGATCACTGGTGGAATACGGCCGGATATTACGGTCGCCTGACCCTGCCGGAAGTCTTTGGGCTGCCGACCGGTGTGGTTGTGACGCTCATCGTGCTCATGGCGCTGTTCATGTTCTGGGGTGCCGAACAGCTGGAGCGCATCTTCGGCGGCCGTGACCTGAGCCGTGAGCCAAAATTGCGGTTGGCCGGCGTGGCCTTCCTGCTCTTCTTCGCTTTCCTGACGGTTGTCATCGGCCAACCGTCCTTAGAAGAGCAATATGCGCGCTTGGCTCCGCAAAAGGAACCGCTCCTGCAAAATCGGGAGGTCTACGTCTCACCGGCGGAGGTTTTCCATACCTTGCATCAGCAAAGTGTGCGCCTGGTGTTGCTGGATGTGCGCCCGGAGGCCTACTATAACCTTTACCACATTCGCGGGGCTCAGAATGTGCCTCTAGAGCGCATCCCTTCGCTGATCCGTTCCTTGCTGGCCTATCCTTCGACGAATACGGTCTATGTGGTGATCAGCAACGATGAGGCGCTATCTACCCAGGCTTGGAAGATGTTGGTCGCCGGTGGAGTGCCGAACGTTTACATTCTCGAAGGCGGTGTGAACAACTGGCTGGCGTTCTTCGGGAGGGACGATCCCCAAATTCGCCCGATTGTTAGTGGGATTTCTGCCGAAGAGCAGTTGCGCTATCTTTTCCCCTATGCGCTCGGCGACCGATATCAGAGCGCCGATCCCGATCCGATCAAATACGAAGAGCTGGAATTTGAGCCGAAGATCAAACTGGAACTGAAGCGAGATAAGAGCGGTGGAGGTTGTGGATAGGAGGGCAGGTTTGTAGGGCTTTTCCGCTTGAAATGCGGAGAGATCGATCTGTGTGAGAGACCGCCGTCGGGAAAATCCCCGGCGGTCTTCTATTTCTGTGGCATAATAGTGTCATGCTTTTCCGGAAGTGGCTTTGGGTGATGATACTCTTTGCGGCTTGTGTGCCTCAACCACCGCCTTCCGATGCGAGTTCGATCGAGCAAATCGTTGCGGCAACAGCTCAGGCCGCCTGGACGCAAACAGCCAAGGCCCAGCCATCTCCAACGCGCACTCCTACGCCTTCCCTTCCCACCTCCACTCCGAGCCTGACGCCCACCGCAACGCCTACGTTCTTCATCCTGTTGGAAACGCCGACGGCTACCGCTACGGTGATCGCCATCCCGCTTGCCTGGCCGGATTGGCGCACCGGGGAAGTGGTACGTATGCCACGGGGTTCGGAGGCGAATATCGGCGTCAACAAGTTCTTCCGCGTGCTGGAAAACGTTCCGGTGGTGGTCATGCGCCTAAACGGTGTGAAATTGCGCGAGGCGCCGACGAAGGTCTATGGGAAAAAGATGGCCGCCTATGGCGATCTGCTCACGTTGACCGGTTTTTGGAATCGCAATAACGATTTCCGTTGGTCCTTTGTCCAGGTCAAGACGCAGGATGGGCGGCTTTATTGGGTGGGGGGAGATATCGGCACGGATATTGACCCGGTCAATTCGCTGCGCTTTTACAGCCCCTATACCCTGACTCCTTCCCCCACGGCCACAGGAACGCCGACGCCCCGTATCTTCTATCCCTCTACTCCTACGCCGACTCCGTGAGGGCGCTTCAGGGTGTGCCGAGCATGCGACGCGCTGTCTCGGCCAGGGGCGATTCCGGCTCCAGGCGGATCACTTCTCGCAGGTGGGTCTGGGCTTCTTGCAGGCGTCCTCTATAGGTGTAGAGCAGTCCCAGGTGGAGATGTGCCGATGCCAGATCAGGCCATAGGTCAAGGGCCTGGAGCAGGGCGCGCTCGGCAGATTCGAGATCGCCGTTGAGCATAAGGAGCCAGCCGAGCGTATCCAGGTTTCGAGGATCATCAGGTTGCAAGATCACGGCCTGGCGCGCCGCGGCGAGCCCCTCTTCTTCGAGGGCGATGCCATAGGTGGCGCAGAAAGTTGCCAAGGCACGCCAGGTTTCGGCCTTGGAAGGAGCCAGTTGTGTGGCGCGTTGATAGGCGGAAAAAGCCAGGGCGAGATCACCGAGCTGCGCATAGGCTTCGCCGAGGGCGATCCAGATCGCGGCCTCGTGCGGCTGCAGCTCAGAAGCCTGACGGAACTCGATGACCGCCTGAGCGTTTTGCCCGTTTCTGAGCGCATGGAGGCCCCGTAGCAGGTGTACCGTCGGCGAGCGGGGCGCCAACCGCTTTGCCCGATCGAGCTCATCTTGCAGCGGTTGACCCATTTGCTGACGGGCCTCTGCCAGCCATGCCAGGGCTTCGCCGTTCTGTGGGTCTTCTTGCACGGCGCGCTCGAAAAGGCGGAGCGCCAGCTTCCATTCTTTCACTGCGCCCAGGGCACGCGCCAGCAGGAGATGACGCTCGCTTGGCCGTTCGATCGATCGTGCCGCGCTCAGGGCGGCACTTAAGCTGACGACCGCCGGCTCCAGCCGCCGGTCCAGCAAGGCGGCGAGGGCGAGCTCGGTTGCGGCCCGGTCGGGATCTTCGGACAGGAGGAGCAGCCCCAGGCGGTAATGCGCGTAGGCATCATCCCCTTTGAGTTCAACCCATCTTTCCAGCGCCTCTTGCTCGCCGGACCAATTTTCAAGATGACGGTAGGCCAGGGCCAGGCGCGTGTAGATCTGCGCCGAGGGCCCCAGGTGATTCAGCGCTTCCTGCCAACGGGCGAGGGCGAGGGATGGCTCGTTCTGCTTCCAGTAGAGCAGGCCGAGGGCATCCCATCCTTCTGCGGTGAGCGCCTGGCGCGCCCGCGCCTCTTCCAGCAAGCGAATGGCCTGTGCATACTCCCCGGCGCGATAGGCAGCGAGTCCGGCTTCTTCCCAAAGAGCCGAGGCCGAGGGAAGTCGCCGCGCGGCGCGTTCCAGCAAACGGGCGGCCTCGGTCGGATTGTGATGCATGGCTGCCCACCGCCCCCGCTGCCGGGCAATCAGGCCGTCCATCAAGGGAAAGAGAAGCAAAGAGAAAATTGCCGCAACGACGAGAAGAAGCGGCGCCCAGCGTTTCAAACGGTCCACGGTCTACGGTCCAGAATCCACGGTCTACGGTCTACGGTCTATGGTCTATGGTCTACGGTCCAAAAAAAAAACATCCACCAATGCCTCATAATCCGAGTATAATCAATTTAGCATGCATTTTCTGGAGCAAACCTTTACCATTCTTTCCACTCCACCGGGTAACCTGGTTTACCACCTGGTGTTGCTGTTTTCGATCTCCGCGGCCCTGTGGCAAAGTTGGGGGCATTGGCTGGAGAGTCGCTTCCCACAACATCGCCGGGCGGTGTATGGCCTCGTTTTCTTGCTCCTTTTACAGGTGGGGCTATTTCTGCTAAGCGCGCTGGGCTGGCAAGGGGTGGTGAATCTGCCCGTTTTTCTGCCGCCGCTTCAACGCGCCCTGAGCTTGCTGATGCTTGTATGGATCACCTGGCTATGGCTCTTCCCGGAGCCTTCCACCGTTGGCGATTCGCTGACGATGATCGTCACGGTGCTGGTGATCGCCGCAGGCTTGCTCGGATTGGCAAATTGGGGCGAAACGCCTCCCGGCACCGCCTATAATCAAACGTTCCAGGCCACTTTGTGGGGATGGGGCACGTTGCTTTGGCTCCTTGTGGGCATTTTCCTGATGATCGTTCGTCGCCCGAATGGGTGGGGGTATGGCTTTGCTTTCCTGATCCTCAACCTTTTAGGCCAATTTTTGACTCTGATGCTGGAGCATCGCGGGGATTATGCCGGGGGCATGCGCCTTGCAGAGTTGGCCGCGTACCCGTTTTTGTTAACTCTCTCCGGACGTTTTCCGCTGGCGCGTTCCCATTCGCAGCCATTGCCGCGCCCTGCAGCAGGTGAAGTTCCTAAAAGTGAAACCTCCATGGTCGAGCGCCGTCGCTATAGCGCCGATCCAAAAACCGTTCACGCTTTGCTGGATCTGACCTCTGATCTGCAGGGTGGCAAGCTCCATGCCGCTATGGCACGCGCTGTGAGCCAGGTGATGCTGGCCGATCTTTGTTTTGTGATCTACCTGAGCGAAGAAGGACGACAGCTGGTCTTTGCCGGTGGGTATGATTTGATCCGCGAAGAGCCGGTGGAGGGGGCTTCGGTGTCACGGGAGACCGTGCCGATGCTGGCCAGTGCGTTGCAACGCGGGCGTCCCTTGCGCATGCCGGCCAGCAGCACCTCGGCCGATGTGCGTGGGTTGGCTCAATTGCTTGGCCTGGAACAGGCCGGCCATTTGTTAATGGTGCCGATCCAGGATGTAGAAAGGGAAGTTTTCGGCGGTATTTTGCTCCTTTCTCCCTATTCCAATCGCCTTTGGACTGCCGAGGATCAGACCTTTCTCAGCAATGTAGCCGCCGATCTTGTCCCGTTGCTGCAACGTCACCGCCGCATTCTTGCCCTCGAAGAGCAAAATACGCAGCTAACGCAATTGCGCGAGAAACTAAACAGCCTGGAAGGCGAAAAACGTGCCCTTCAGGAGCACATTGAGGCTTTGCGATCCGAGCTGGAGAAAAGCCGCCTGGCCGAATCGCAGGCTCAGGAGCAGATTCGGGAGCTCACCCGTCTCCTGGCCGAATCGCAACAAGCGTTGCAAGGGCTTCATGCACGTAATGCCGAATTGGAATTGAAGCTGGAACGCCGCGGTACCAGCGAGGAAGTACACCAGCTCGAAAAAGAATTGCGCAATGCGTTGGTCGAGGTCGCCCGCTTGCAAAATCAGCTGGGAGAGGCCAATGCGCGTATCCTGGAACTGGAAAAAGCCTTAGAGCATGCTCCGGCAAAAGAATTTGCCGAACAGGCGGAAGTGATCGCCGCCATTGCCCAGGAGCTGCGTCAACCGCTCTCCTCGCTGATCGGTTATACCGATCTGTTGCTGGGTGAATCGGTCGGGATTTTGGGCGCGATGCAGCGGAAATTTGTCGAGCGCATTCGTGCCGCCATCGAGCGCATGCGCAGCCTGGTGGACGATCTGATCCAGGTGACATTGATCGAAGGCGGCCTGGCCAAGTTAAATCCCGAAACGGTGGATTTAAACAAGATCATCGATTCCGCCATGGCCTATACCAGTGGCCAGATGCGTGAGAAGAACATTACTTTGCACCTAGAATTGCCGAAAGAATCCCCCCCGATCTATGCCGATCCGGAAGCGCTGCAGCAAATTTTGATCCATCTGCTGCAAAATGCCGCTATGGCCTCGCCGGTCGAGGGCGAAGTCCATCTGCGGGTGGAGATGAAGCGGGAGAACGGACAGGAGTTCATCCTGCTCCAAGTGCGGGATAGCGGTGGAGGCATCGCCGAAGAAGATTTGCCGCGCGTCTTCACCCGTTTGTATCGCGCCGAAAATGTACTCATTCAGGGGGTGGGCGATACGGGAGTAGGCCTTTCGCTGGCCAAAACGCTCACCGAAGCCAACGGAGGCCGAATCTGGGTGCAATCTGAGCCGGGAGTTGGGGCGACATTCAGCGTGCTGTTACCGGTTGCCCGCTTGTAGGAGATCTCTATGCGCTTGCTCCGCGGCCTTGCAGGCGGATTGACTCTTGCCTTTTTCTCACTCCTCCTGGTATTAGGCAGTATATGGCTGGCGCTGGCCGAAGGCATGCTACGCACGCTACCCGCCACGCCCACTCGCCTCCTGCCTCCTTCTCCGCAGCCGAACCCCTCGGCACTTCCCATTCTCCTTTCACCGACCGCCTCTTCTACGCTCCCTGTTCCGCCTACCCTTTCATGTATTCCTCCAAGCGGCTGGATACCGCTCCCCATTGATTACGGGGAAACGCTGGAAACCTTGGCCGAACGCTTTGGTGTGAGTATCGAAGCCCTCTATGCGGCCAATTGCCTTTCCAGCGATATGCTGATTCCCGGTGCCATCATCTATGTGCCGCAATTGCCAACCGCTACGCCTATTCCCTGCGGTCCACCGCCGGGCTGGATTCAATATATTGTGCAGCCGGGTGATACCCTGTATCGCCTGAGCCAGGCCTTTGGGGTCGATTACCGTTTGCTCCAGCGTGCAAACTGCCTGGGGAATAGCACGCTGATTTACGCCGGTCAGCGCCTGTGGGTGCCGAACGTGCCCACCCGCACGCCGATCGTCACCGATACACCGCTGATCATCGTTATTGCTACCTCTACTTCGACTTTCACTCTTACACCGACGTTGACTCTCATCCCCTCGCAGACCTCAACGCCGCTGCCGACCTGGACTTTCACCCCCACCCCTGGCTTTACCCTCACCGCAACAACGGTGCCGAGCGCCACGCCGACGCCCCCAAGCTTAACCCCCACACCCTCGGCAACCTCCTCCCCGACGCCGACGGCGACCTTCTCTCCGACGCCGACAATCCCCTTCACTTCCTCCGTCACTCCTACCCCGTGAGCATCCTTTCCTTGTTCAAATCGAAGAAGTGGTTTTTGATCCAGGGCGCTTTGTTGCTTACCCTGGTGGCCTGTGGGCCTTCCCTTTCCGTACCCGCGGCGCCGCCTTTTTTGTTGATTACTCCTGCTTCACAACCTACGTTCACGGCTACTCCTTTCCTACCGCTTACGCCCACCCCGCGTCCATCTCTACCTCAATCCCCTCGGCCTTCACCCACTCCCATTCCTCCCACTGCTGTTCCTTCGCCCACGGTCACTCTCCTGCCCACGCTCGATCCCTCCTGGCGTCCCACCCCGATTGCCCCACTGGATCAACATGAGAGCATCCGTTTCCTACTGTTGGGTTCCGATCGTCGTCCAGGAGGCTCTTTCCGCACCGACACACTCATCGTCGCCAGTTTTTGGCCGCGTCAGCGTCAGGTGAGCTTGCTTTCCATCCCGCGCGACCTGTGGGTCTCCATCCCCGGTTGGGGCATGCAGCGCGTCAACACTGCCTATCAGCACGGAGAGATCGTCGGCTATCCGGGCGGTGGGGCAGGCCTGCTCAAGGATACGCTGCGCGAGAATCTGGGAATTGAGGTGGATCACGTGGCCATGGTGGAATTCGATGGCTTCAAGCGCATCATTGATACCCTCGGCGGCATTGATGTGCCGGTCGCCTGCTCCTACACCGATTGGCGGCTGATCGCCCCCGATCTCGATCCGAACAACGAAAACAACTGGTGGCTCTATACTGTCGGGCCGGGTTACGTGCACATGGATGGCGACCTGGCACTGTGGTATGCCCGTTCGCGCAAGCGCTCCAGCGATTTCGATCGCGGCCGCCGCCAGCAGGAGGTCCTGCGGGCGATCTATGCCCGCCTGCTTCAGGCCGATACGCTGACGCGCCTGCCGGAACTCTATCGTCAGATTTCCGGCATGGTCACCACCGATTTAAGCCTCAACGATCTGCTTCAGCTGAGCTTCTATGCGCCATCCCTGAACAATGCTCGTGTGCGCAGCTACTATATCCGTCCGCCCTATGTCACTCCGACGATCGGGGATGGAGGAGCTTATCTCTTGTTGCCGAATCCCCCTCTACTCAACGAACTGCTCGGCGAGGCCCTCAACCCGGCGGCCGATCTGCCCCAGCGTGAAGCGCTCCTCGTGCAGATTGAAAACGGCACCCCTTGGGAAAGTTGGGAAATGCTGGCTGCCTCCCGGCTGAATTATGCCGGCTTCCAGACACAATTGGCTCCCTCCGAACGTCGTGATGTACTCACTACCCTCTTGATCGATCTGACCCCTCAGCAGGATGCTCAATCTCGTCAGCTTCTCTTGCAAGTCTTAGGCCTCGATCCTTCTCGCGTGCTTTCGCAACCCTCGGAATCTTCCCCCATCGCTTACCGCCTGATTCTAGGGCGCGACTATCAACCCTGTTTCGATCCGCAGAATTTGCCGTGAAGGGTTTGGAACAACTCCTCTAATAATTAAGGCGGCAGTGGAGTTGAGTTGGTTGCAGCATAGGTCAAGCCTAACCTTCCATTTTGGTGCGAAGAAACCACCTCTCGTTATTTTCGGCTATTTGTGTATGGGCCCTTTCCATTGGTTCTCGTCTCTCTTGCTTTCCTCGACTGTAACACCATATTTTTTCATTAAATCAAGGAAAGGTTGATACCCTAAATTCTCAACGATTATTTGATTGACCGGGTGCGAAAGCCATTCTCGTAAGCGATCAGCTTCGCTAGATGAGAACCCTGCAAGTCGCAAGGAACGTTCAAATTCCCAATCCGAGATACTGCTTCTGGATTGAAATTCAGCTCCTTTATAATGCAAAAGGCATAGTGTTCTGGGTAAAGGGATATTATCTGGTCGGAGGTCAAAGAGAGCCATGAGATGGCGCAAGCGAACATTTCGTTCTACCCATTCGGATATCCCGGGTCCCCATAACAATTCTTTCCAAACATGCCTGAGATGGTGAGGTATTCTTGCGCGATTATGGGAACTCCTTTCCATCTGGTGGAGCGTATCGAATATTCGACAAAGTAATGTACTTGCTTCCTCATCCATCTGCTCTAGCCTAGTTTGGATTTCTTCATGGCTCAGCCTAGTGCGCTGAGAACGTGCTTCCTGAACGAGAGAGGTAGCTCTTTCTACCAACTCCCAGAGGTTCCGTATTTGTCTCGAAGTCAGTTCTTCTGGCGAGACGAAATAGCGCCATACTCTATACAGGGCGTAACTCATACTTCCTAAAATCAACCATCCTATTATTATTCCTACGCTCGCTCGCACCAAGACTTCCAACATAGGTAATGGAAGAACTGCTTTCAGCCAATGTGGATAAGTATCGGGGGTAATTACAGAGCCGGGTACAAATTGAGGCAAGGCAATCAACAAGGCAAGCGCGCCGACAAGCAAGCTAAGCATACGTGTCCAGCGTATTTGAGATTCTCTATCCGAGCGCTCAATTTGTTCCAATCCCTTCTCGGCAGTTTCGAGTAATCCATGAAGGTTGATGCTTACAGTTTCTATCATGTTTTCGAGTGAGCGCCCAGGTTGTTGAAGGTAGTGATAGGGATAGGCATCTAGGATAGCATCTTGAAGGCTTTGCTTGATTTCACCTAAAGATGCATAGGTAAAAGCACGGCGAAAAAAGTCCTCTGTAGCATCCAGGTATCCGTTAAATTTGCGTAGCGTTTGTTGAGCGTCGCTATTGGTCTTTTCCAGAAGCGCGGAAATTCTATGTAGTAGCAAAAGGAGGCGCGTCATTTCCATTTTCATTTTGTTGCGCCCCTCTGGTCTGGCCAGCGGGAAGAGTTTCAGGAATTGGCTGACCTGTTCACTTACCCCGTCCAGGCTACCTCCCCAACGAGCGTAGCGAGTTGCGAATTCGCGTATATCCGTGTCTATATCACGGGCTTCGTGGCCGATAGAAAATTCAAGGAAGGTCAGTTTGTCAGAGATGAAATCTAAATCGCGCTCCAATTCGTCTGGTGAAAGGGCCCGGGGAGCAAACGGAAGTACAAGATACCATGCTCGTACTCCTTTTTGAGAAGTTCGCTCATGCCGTAATGTCAACAAATTCCCTTCCAGAGTTCCCCAAGCGACTTCCATAGAAAAGGGGTCATCCGAGCCCAAGCAAGTTTTGACCAAAGGGTAGAGTAATGAGCGATATTCTTCAACATAGTTCTCTGCGCGGGTTGGTAATTCTGTTGGAGTCACAAAGTAAAAGACCGGTGATGAAACTTCTTTTCCTGCGAATTCCGGTTCTGCAAAACCGATCTCGTGAGTCTGCCTAGCTATGGCAAAAATGGTTTCTACTTTTTCCCAGAGTACATCTTCCAGCAAAGAGGCTGCCTCTTCTACTTTCAAGGGAGAAGCTTCTGGCGATTCTTTTGATGAGGCGGGAGGAGCCCACCGTCGGTTTGCTGGCCAATAATTCCATAAGGCAAGCATAGGTTGATAGACGAGGTCATCTTTGCTGACACTGAAATCTACCAGACGCCAGGAAAAGTAGATTGGCGAGATTGTTTCAGAGAGCTCCATTAGTTTATATCGGCTTATTGCACGCTGGAGCGTATTCATCTTATTCCCTTGACCCTTTTCCAGATGAGCAAGTGGTGAGAGTTGTAGAGATTTGAGAGCATGCTGGGCATCGAATGGGGCAAACACAACGCATCGATGCCTAATGAAGAGTCGGAGGAGAGGTGATTCGTCTCTACCGCATAAATTAGCGTAATTTTGGAAGGCTTGCTCAGTCTTTTTGATCCACCACTCGGCATTTTCCCGATCAACCCATACATATTCCGCCCGTTGTGCCCTCGATAGAAGAGCACGGAGTCGCTCTCTCTCAGAGTTCCAAACTTCTAAATCATAACGAGAAAGTACAATCTCTGTGTTACTTATACCAATTTGGTGCAACATATCTTCTGTTTCTTGATCCATCGATTCTCTGTTGAGTTCATAGATGCTTCTCAAAATCAATCCTATGCCCCTAGGATCTATGCCAAGACTCGCTTTTGGGAAAGACAAAGCCCACCGAAGTAAACCAGCTACGCCGTCAGCGTGTTTCAGTGCTGTTAAGTATGTTGGAACCACGGTCCAATAGACGGGGCGGCTGGTTAAGAGGGCAACATGCCGAACTAAATTTCTGTTTGAGGAGTCGGGTTGCATTTTCACCTCCGATTCACGGCCAGCTTTTTATTTCTATGCTTTATCTGATGATTGTTCCACAAGTTCGGTGACGGCAGACGGGGCTCAGGAAAGAACTTTTCGTATGGGAAAGATTCAGAGACAAAGCCGTGTATGGATCATGTACTTTATCTTGTGCTATTATACTAGATAGATCGCCATTTTACACGTTTGAAATATAGATATACATGAGTATAACACAAAAACAGCACAAGTATGCTTCATAGTCTCTTTGATTGGACGAACATCCCTTGCTAGATTGAGGTTTTTAGCCGCGATCTTGTTCGTGACACTGCAATCGTTAGAAGGCTTCTGACGTTTCGCAGTATGGATACATCACCTGTACTATACCTGCTTCAGATCTACACTCGCTCTCTCCTTTCACCCCTTTGATTTCATCATAGGGGAAAATCGATGCCCCCAACACTCAGAGGAAGAGATACGCTCGTTAGCTGGATCTCATCCTATGATGTCCTCGCTCATTGCTTCCGCTGCATGGAATACCTACTTTCACATGAATCCTCTTCTGTACGTTCACCTGCCTTGTGATGCGACTACACTAGAGATAATTTTGCCCTTATGTAGGTCTTGCATTATTTGTTGAGCACGCTTTTTCAACTTTCTCAGCGCACATTCTGAGAGATTCTCTGCCCAATTCAAGAAGTTCTGTCGCCAAACAGGCAATCTCTGCTTAGCAACGTTTTATTTGGTTAGTTGTTCACTTCTTGTCTGCCATCTGTATCGTGCGACGATTAAGAGACCCTATCAGCTTGTATCCTCTAGTATTTTCAAAAACAACTCGACCACCTGTGGATCAAAATATTTCCCTGCCTGTGAACGAATGATGAACATTAACAATTTAGTTCGGTAACTTTTGGTTGAGGTTGCTGTTTTAA
>JBBFLV010000015.1:0-28902 GCA_037478835.1 Anaerolineales bacterium | reverse complement strand
GCCGGAGTTGCTCAGATACGTCGGCCTGTTACCGAATTAATTTGTTAATGTGCATCAAAATCGATTGAAGGTATCGAGCTTGACTATTCAATTGACAGTCTGGAACGCGTGGATGAAATCATTGAGAAGATGAGAAGAGAAGGTCATACTGTAGACGATCTGAGGGGAGTGCTTTTAGTAGCGGGTTGCTATGTTGGAGAGATAATCATCCGTCATCATAAACTGAGGTGGGTAAAAACAGAGGAATCGTCGTACGCCAACCTATCTGGCAGTGCACCAATTGTCATTGAGTATGCACCGGGGAGTTACACATCTCCAATTGACAAGGTGAAGAAGCGATTAGAAAATGGTAAAGAGGACTACCTTCCATTCTACTATCAAATACTTTGTAAACTTATGAAAGGCGAGAGCATAGAATTACGTTAGTGAGTAAAGAGACATTAGCGGGCTAACAAGCGCTTCCAGCGGACGCCGCTGCGCGGCGCCGCTAAAGCGCGAGTCGTTGGGCGATCGTCTTCCACAACAAAGAAATTGGAAAAGTAAATGAGTCGCAATAAAGCAGGCAAGTCACCAGATAAAGGAAATAGCAACAGTGTAGCAATAGTGGTTGCTATTATTGGGCTAATCGGCACATTGATAACTGCTTATTTTGGCTTTCGAGCGAGTACCGTATCAACAGCGATGGTAATTGACGCAACAAAAACGGCGCAAGTTTTGTCGGTAACGCCAACTGTATCGAATTTGGCACTTTTGCCAATTCCTGAAGTTACTTATCCTGCGGATTGCATGGGATATGAAAGATTAAATGATTGGGTACAAGCCGCTGAATGTTATAAACAAAAAGTTATTGCAAACCCTGATGATTTTTCGGCATTGTCTAATTTAGCCAGAGTATATGGTAATGGCGGTCAATTTGATAAAATGGCTGAAATTTCCCAAGAAATGATGGTAGTCGCCCATAATGCCGAAGAAGGTTCAGACGCAATATTGACGTTGGGCGTGGCGTATTACAATTTGGGGAATTACTCTTCTGCCGTAGAGACGCTTTCAATGGGCATAGATTCATATTACGCTCAAACGAGCAATTACTTTCTCATATCTCAATGGTTGGCTAGGTCTTATGAAGCAAATGGTGAAGCCACTAAAGCCTGTGAGCAATTCAAAATTACTTTAGCGATGGCTCAACAAAAAAATTACAATCAAAGAACTCTTGATGAGTATAAATCTGCAATTAACAGAAACTGTCCTTGATAAAAACCGCCCAACAAAGCGTGCACCTGACGTGTGGGATTCTGCGGCATTTTCGAGCATTTTTCTCGCTTCGAGTTTTTTCTGCTCCCAAGCATTGTCCACGCCCGCCCACACGCAGGTAACGCAAACCGTTAGCCTGCACAGCCCAAAAGAGTATCATGTCAAAAAAAGATAATCCTTTAGTAGCTCAACCTTCAGAACAATACCCTTATGAACAGTTGCTTGATTACGGGGGTAAAGTTGTTGCCATGCTTTCAGCAGGGGTTAGCCTTGCCTACGCAATGGGTTTTGTTATAACAAACATACATTTACTGACAAAATACGGTATTTACGATTTTGAACTTATCAAAACAAGGTACATATTAACAGGCTTTTTCTTCATAATTCTTACCTATATAACTTTTGTAATTTCGCTAGGCATCTTAAAAACAACAGACGAGGTAGAGAAAAAGACTTCAAAGATTATTGTTGGTTTTTTGGGGGCTGTATTTTTTGCTGGTTTTATTGGAACATTTATTAAAGGCGTTATAAGTTGGGTTGTGGGAAGTTACTCAGAACTTGGCATTGTTTCGACTTTTATACGAATTTGGAGTTTGCTAGCAATCATCTCGATAATTGCAATTATCACTTTCGTTAGAAGCGGTGGATGGAATAAACAAGGTATTAATATCCCAATTCCTTTCTCAATTTTCACAAGCGCATTGCTACTTGCAGGAGCGTACAGTCAATTGGTCTATCCAGTATTACCAATTGCACTAGGCGGCGGAGACCCAGTGCCAGTTCAGTTAATTGTAGAAGATGAAAAAGTAAAATTTGTTAGTGCCGCAATTCCTTTTGCTGATAACAGAAAAACTGAAATGGTGTACCTAATAGACCAAAGTTCATCTTCATATTTTGTTCTTGTCCCCTTTTCAGATAAAATACATGGTCAAGCAGTTGAAATTCGTAAGGATTATATTGTAAGTGTTATTCATCTAACCAAAGCTTCTGTGCCGTTACTCAGAATTAATGCAACAATCAATTCAGCAAGTCCAACAAGTGTTCCAACAGCACAGACAACTTCCACACCATGAGCAGGCTAACAAAGCGTGCACCTGACGTGTGGGATTCTGCGGCATTTTCGAGCATTTTCCACGCTTCGAGTTTTCCCTGCTCCCAAACAGAATCCACGCCCGCCCACACGCAGGTAACGCAAACCGTTAGGCAATAAGCTCAACGCGACCGTTCGCCGATAAAAAGAACGGGCAGAAGCCTCGGAAGGACTTCTGCCCGTTGCGTTTCTCCGGAGGGATCAGATGATCTCCAGCTCCTTCAGCTTGCTTTCCGGCACCACGCCGTTGACCCAGCCGCGCTCCTGGTAGTATTCGGCGAGCATCAGGTCGAGCTCACACACATGACCCTTTGAACCGGGCATGGTGGAGGGCTCCTTCAAGAAGCGCTCCGGCAGGTAATCGCTCCCTTCGCGGAAGCCGGCCAGGTTGTTGTAGTAGCGCTCCAGGTTGTAGATGCGTTCGCCGGTCTTGAGCACGTCCTCGGCGGTAAAGGGGATGCCGGTAATGGCCGAGAACTGGGCGGCGTATTCCTCGGCACCTTCGGCAAAGGCGCTGAACTTGCACAGATCCAGGCTATCCGAGAAGGCATGCAGGTTCTGCAAGAGGACCGTCAGCTTGCCCTTGCCTTCCCAGGCGAGCGGATCGGTCTTGAGCGGGATCAGGCCGAGCTCGCTGGCCGGGGTGTAGGCGCGCAGGTGGCAGGCGCCGCGGTTGCTGGTAGCGTAGGCGATGCCCATGCCCTTCAGGCCACGCGGATCGTAGGCCGGGATGGCCATGCCTTTCACGGTCATGGCGATTTCCGGATGGCCGAACGCTTTCGCGCCGCGCTCGGTGCCCTCGGCCAGGGTATTGCCGATCCCTTCGCGGAAGGCGATCTTGCGCAGCGTCTCGATCATACCGGCCGCATCACCCCACTTCAAGCCATCGCCGTTGGCATAGCCCTTTTCGCAGGCTTCCATGTACATGGCCAGAACATTACCGGCCTCGATAGCATCCATGCCGAATTCGTTGCACAGATAGATCATTTGAGCAATGGCGGCGACGTCGTCGTTATCGCACTGCGCACCCAACGACCAGGCAGGTTCATACTCTAGGCTTTCCATGCGCAGGCCGGCATAGGGTCCTTCTTTGATCTCGACTTCCTTCTTGCAGGCCACCGGGCAGGCATGGCAGGTGGGATCGTTCACCAAGATGTGTTCTTTGACGTATTCGCCACTGATGCGCTCGGCTTTCTCACCGAAGGAAGTCAGTTGGGCATTGCGTGTCGGCAGGGCACCCATGTTGCTGGTGATGTTCATCAACACGTTGGTACCGTAGACCGAGAGACCGCCTTTGCGCGGGGCGGTGACGTTTTTCTCGTCCATGATCAGGGCCAAGGCACGCTGGTGGGCTTCCTTGAAGGCATCGCGATTGACTGCCTTGGGCATGGCCTTTTCGGCTTTGATCACGATGGCTTTCAGGTGCTTGCTGCCGCCGACGCATCCGGTCCCGCCGCGGCCGCTGGCGCGGTCCATCTCGTTCACCCAGCAGGCGAAGCGCACCAGGTTCTCGCCGGCCTGACCGATGGCGATCACGCTCAGGTCCTTTTCGCCGTATTTCTCCTTGAAGTAGCGCACCGTCTCATGGACACCCTTGCCCCACACTTCCGAGGCATCCAAAATTTCTACTTGGCCGTCATGGACGTAAGCGTAGACCGGCTTTTCCGCTTTGCCCTTGAAGATCAGGCCATCGAAGCCGGCCCAGCGCAGGCGCGCCGCCGACCAACCACCGTGATGGCTATCCACCACCGTCCCGGTGAGCGGTGACTTGGTGACAACGGCCATGCGACCGCTCATATTGGCCTCGGTGCCGGTCAAGGGGCCGTTCATAAAGCACAGGATATTATCCGGCGAAAGCGGGTCCACCTGAGGACCGTTCTCAAAGACGTAGCGCACCCCCAGGCCGCGACCGCCGATATACTTGCGCGCCCACTCTTCCGGGATGGGCTTATACTCCACTGTACCCGTGGTCAGATCCACATGGGCAATACGATTGGCATATCCTCCAAATGGCATAGCAAACCTCCTTCTGACGAAACAAACATGGACAGAACCTACTCTTCCTGCAAAAGGAGAAAAACGGATTTTGTTACGAGGCGCATCACCTCCTTTCCTGGTTACCGACCGGGCGGGAAAAGGGCGAGCACATCTTCTTCCTTTAGGCGATTGCGGTAAAAACCGCCGGCATAGGCCAGATCGCGCCCGTTCAGCAGCACGCGCCAGGCCGGGCGAGGAACATAGACCGGATAGACTTCTACCCAAAGGGAGTCCTTCTTTTCTTGGGAGCGCCAGATCGGCTGCAGGGCTTCTTGGCGCGCCTGAGGGAAGTAATTGAAGAACTTACGCAGCGCTTCGGCGACCGGACTGCCGCGATCCACCTGCAATTGGAATTCTTCTTTCCCAAGCATTGGACGCAGTCGTCCAAAGATCTGAACTTTGACGGTAAAGTCGCCGTGTTCGGCTTCTTTGGCTACCTGATAGCCCATGAGCATCATATCCAGCTGGACGCTAAGGTACTTGCTCCAGGCCGCGCTGGCCTCGGCCAGAGCCTGGGCTCCCATGCCGGCTTCGGCCATGAAGCGGGCAAAGCTGGCTTGCACCAACCCGATAGATGCGGTGATATATTGCGGCGGGGTGTGAATGCGGCGCGGCCCATGACCAGCGTGATACTTCCCGGCGCGGAAGAGGTAGTGGGCAAACTCATCGCTGGTATCCAGCCCAAGCGTGCGCGCCAGCCATAGGGTGAAAAAGCGTCGGCGCTCTTCGAGATGCGCTTCGTCTACATTCTCTTCCCAACCCAGGATAGCAGCCGTTTCGGGCACCGAGCGCAAGTAGTCATAGGTGTTGACCACCAGCTCATGACCGCGACGGAAAATGATTTCTATCGAGCGCGCCGCGGCCTGACGGGTTTGCTCGTTCCAGCCGACGAAGCGCAACAGATGCCGCCAGCGCTCCTCCGGGGTAGGTAGCAAATGTTCGAGCCGAAGTTCTTCTTCCGGGCTCATATTCTTACTCTTCCAACGTAGAAAGGTCACCTTCGGGCATGCCCAAGGCACGCGCTCGTAGCACTCGGCGCATAATCTTGCCGGAGCGCGTCTTAGGCAGCGAGGTGACGAATTCGATCTTTTCCGGTTTGGCGATCGGGCCAAGATGTTGTGCCACGTGCTGACGGAGCTCTTCCGCCAGAGCCTCCGAAGGCGAAAAACCGGCACGTAGCAAGCAGTAGGCATAGATGGCATTCCCTTTGACCTCATGCGGCAAGCCGATCGCCGCCGCTTCGGCCACGGCCGGATGGCTGACCAGGGCGCTTTCGATCTCTGCGGTACCGAGACGGTAGCCGGAAACCTTGATGACATCGTCCACGCGCCCGATGATCCAGAAGTAGCCATCTTCGTCCCGACGGGCCGAGTCGCCGGTGAGATAGATTCCGGGGTATTTGCTCCAGTATTGGCGCACATAGCGTTCCGGATCGCCATAGATGGTGCGCAACATGGCCGGCCAAGGACGTTTGAGTACCAGATACCCCTCCTCGCCATCGGGAACAGGGTTGCCCTGTTCATCGAGGATCTCGGCCTCCTGCCCGAAGAATGGGCGGGTGCCAGAGCCGGGCTTGAGCGGGACAACCGGAGTCGGGGTGATCATGAACATCCCGGTCTCGGTTTGCCACCAGGTATCCATAATCGGGCAGCGTTCCTTGCCGATGACGCGGTAATACCATTTCCAGGCTTCCGGATTGATCGGCTCTCCAACCGAACCAAGCAATCTCAGCGAAGAGAGATCGTGACGATTGGGCCAGGATTCTCCGAAGCGCATCAGGCCGCGAATGGCCGTGGGAGCCGTGTAGAGGATCGTAATGCCGTATTTTTCGATCAGTGACCACCAGCGATCGGGATAGGGATAGGTCGGTGCACCTTCGTACATGAACGAGGTAGCACCTAGGAGAAGCGGACCGTAAACGATATACGAGTGCCCGGTGATCCAACCCGGATCGGCCGTGCACCACCAGCGATCTTCATCCTGAATATCAAAGACGTACTTGAGCGAGCTATAAACTCCCACCATGTACCCGCCATGGACGTGAAGGATGGCTTTGGGCTTGCCGGTGGTGCCGGATGTATAGAGGATAAAGAGCGGGTCTTCTGCGTCCATGACTTCGGTAGGACAATGACCGTTTGCCACCGGGAGCTTGATCAGCTCGTGATACCAGTAATCCCGCCCCGGCTCCATGCGGATCTCCTGGCCGGTGCGCTTGACCACGATGACGCTTTCAACGGAAGGACAGCGCCTCAAGGCTTCGTCAACCGTCTTTTTGAGCTCCACGATCTTGCCGTTCATCCAGCCGCCATCGGCCGTGATCACCATTCTGGACTGGGAATCCTCGATCCGTCCCTGGAGCGCATCCACGCTGAAGCCGCCGTAGACGACCGAATGGATGGCGCCGATCTTGGCGCAGGCCAGCATGGCAATGACGATTTCCGGAATGCGCGGCATGTAGATCGTGACGCGATCGCCTTTGCGGATGCCCATCGCCTTAAGCACGTTGGCGAGTTGATTCACTTCTCGATTGAGCGCAAAATACGAGTAGGTACGAACATCTCCCGGCTCCCCCACCCAAATGAGAGCTAATTTGTTTTTGCGATAGGTTGTCTGATGTCGATCCAGGCAATTGTGTACGATATTGACCTTTCCCCCCACGAACCACTTGAAAAACGGCTTCTGACTATCATCCAGGACGCGCTCCCACTTCTGATACCATTCGAGTTCCGAGGCTTCATCCGCCCAGAACCCTTCCATGTCCTCGTGGGCACGCTTCGCCAGCGCATCCCAATCTTTCAGCCGCGCTCTGGCGATCACTTCTGGAGAAGGATAGTAGACCTCTCCATGTAAATTCCTGTGCTGAGACATGTGTCCTCCTTTGGCATAGAAGTCAAAAGTCTCAAGATATAAACTCCCCCAAAAGGTAGATATAATTATATCATGCGCTACGGAATCTGGAAGAAAAACATTGCCCTTCCCCAGGAACACGGCTCGTGGGTTTTCATCCTGAGCCCGTTGATCGTCGGACTTTTTGCAGCCGGGCGTTTTACATCAGCTTCGGTTGCGATCATCGTGGCCGCAATGAGCGCCTTTCTGCTGCGCCAGCCGATGAGCATCTTAGTCAAGGTATATAGCGGACGGCGGTCGCGCCAAGACCTGAACGCGGCCCTCTTTTGGGGGATACTCTATAGCCTGGGTGCTCTGGGCGGGTTGATCGCTTTGCTGAGCAGAGGCTTCTTTTTCGTGCTCTGGTTGACCCTTCCAGGGATTCCGGTCTTTCTCTGGCATCTTTACCTGATCAGCCGTCGCGCCGAGCGCCGACAGATGGGAGTGGAGATCGTAGCGACGGGCGTTTTAGCACTGGCTGCGCCAGCGGCCTTTTGGGTGAGCAAGGGCGCCTATGATGCCCAGGGGTGGTGGCTTTGGCTGCTTTGCTGGCTCCAGGCTGCCGCTTCGATTGTCTATGCTTTTGTGCGCCTGGAGCAACGCGAGTGGGAGGTCCTGCTACCGCCGCGCGAGCGTTGGAGGCACGGTCAACGCGCCGCTCTCTACGTCACGTTCAACCTGGCGCTGACGCTCGCATTCGGCCTGGGTGATTTACTCCCACGCTGGATCTTTCTACCCTTCCTGCTCCAATGGGTCGAGACGATGTGGGGGATCTCCCACCCGGCCTGGCGCTGGAAGCCAACGCGCATCGGCATTCGTCAGCTGATCGTGAGCACGCTTTGGACGGTGCTTTTTATTTTGACTTGGAGATGAAATGACCAACCCAGGCTGGACAAAGTTGACCGAAATCGGCGGGCGATTGGTGGCCGAAGAATTGAAAAGCTACCTGGAAGCCAACGGCATTCCGGTTTTGCTCTTCCAAGAGGGAGCCGGGGTGGATGCTTTCCCGGTGGCGATCGGAAGCACGCTGGCTCTGGTGCAAATTTTCGTGCCCGAAGAGCACCTTCCCCAGGCCGAAGAATTGTTGCGAACGCTAGAAGCCGGCTCAGAAGAGCCAATCCAGCAGCCGATACCAGACCCCGGCCAGGAGTAAAAGCGGCAGGCGCAATGCCGGGAAAGGCAGCGCCGGGAACGGGAAGACGGCGAAGGGGTGATCCTTAAGCGTCCCGGAGAGCAGAGCTTGGGCCGCGGTGTGCCCGATAAAGGTCCCCAAAGCGACCCCGTGGCCGGCGTAACCGAGGGCATAGATCAGGCCATCGGTTTCGCCCACGTGGGGCATCAGGTCAAGGGCAAAGTCCAGCGTCCCTCCCCACACATATTCCACTTCTACCCCTTTCAACTGGGGGAAAACCTGTAGCATCTCGCGTTGCAAAATCTGCGCACTCTGCTCCAGGATGCGTTCACTTTCGGGGAAAAAGGCGGCGCGTCCCCCGAAGATCATGCGCCCATCGGCCGAAAGGCGGAAGTAGTTCAGGTAGTGACGGGTATCGAAGACCATGCGTCGGCGGGGAATGAGCGAAGCGCGCAGTTCCGACGGGAGGGGAGCGGTAGCGATGATATACGACCCGATCGGCAGGATACGGCGTTGCAGCTGCGGGGTGCTGGGACCGGTATAGCCGGACGTGGCGACGAAGACCTTTTCGGCGCGCAGCGGACCTTGGGCGGTGTGCAGCAAAAAATGGCCGCGGCGGCGCTCGACGCGCAGGACCGGGGTGTGCGCGTAGAGTCGGGCACCGCTCCGTTCGGCCGCCTGGGCCAAACCGGCGACGTATTTGGCCGGGTTCAAGCCACGGCTGCGTTCATCTACCGTACCGCCATAATAGGCTTGGGAAGCGATCTCTTCGCTCAGCGTTTCGGGCGGAAGAAAACGCGAGGGATAGCCGAAATGACGTTCCAGCCATTCGACTTCGTCTTGCAGGGCGCGGGCATGGGCGGGTTTATTGGCGACGATCAGGTGACCGCTGCGCTCCAAATCGCATTCGATGGCTTCTTCTTGCACTAGGTTTTCGAGGTAATCCAACGCCTGAAGGGAGAAATCGAACAACCTTCTGGCCGTTTCCATCCCATAGCGACGTGCCACGGTTTGGATGGGCAGCTTAAGGCCGGTCAATGCCATGCCGCCGTTGCGCGAGCTGGCTCCCCAACCGATTTCGTGGGCTTCGAGCAACGCCACTTCCAGGCCGGCTCGTGCCAGGGTGCGCGCGGCGCTCAAGCCGGTATAGCCGCCGCCGATCACTGCAATATCGGCATGCGAGGACCATTCTGCCTTTTGCAAAGGCGGTGGGAAGGTGAGCGTATCTTGCCAAAACACACGCTGTTTCACAGAAACCTCCTACTATCCACGGTCCACCGTCCACCGTCTACGGTCTACCATCTACCGTCCACCGTCTACGGTCTATCGTCTACCTCGCCGCTTCAGCCAGCTGCACCTGAACTTCCAGCACCTGTCCCTCGCGCCAGAACTTCACCGCGACCCGATCACCGGGACGATAGGCAAAGAGGGCATTGAGAAACGAGTGCGTGGCATCGATCGGGTGATCGCCAATCTGGAGGATAATATCGCCGCGGCGCAGGCCGGCCTGGTCGGCGGGGCTATTGGCGGTGACTTGGGTCACATAGGCGCCCCACTCCACCGCCAGGCGATAGCGCCGGGCGATCGAAGGCGTGATCGACTGCCAACTAACGCCCAAATAGGGGCGGGCAAAGTAACCCTTCTCGATGATCTGCGTAACGACAAAACGCACCGTGTTCGACGGAATGGCAAAACCCAGACCTTCGGCCACCGTGCTCGAACCGTAGCTGCCGCGCACGATCATCGTGTTGATCCCGATCACCTCGCCGTTCAGATTGACCAACGGCCCTCCGGAATTGCCCTGGTTAATGGCCGCATCGGTTTGGATCAGGTCCTCGATGAAATATCCCTGTCCGCTATCCAGCGATCGTCCCAACGCGCTGACCACGCCGACCGTGACCGTATTGCGGAATTCTCCCAAGGGCGATCCGATGGCGATCACCGTTTCGCCGGGTTTCAGCGCATCCGAATCGCCGAAAACGGCAACGGCCGGCATGTTGCCATCCACTTTGAGCACCGCCAGATCGGAAAAAACATCCGTATTCACCAGGCGCGCCGCCAACGGAGTGCCATCGGCCAGGATCACGCTCAAATCCTTCGCCCCTTCGACCACATGATTGTTCGTAACGATATAGCCATCTGCGCTGACGATCACACCGCTCCCGCTCACTTGGCTATCGGGCAGTGGGCCAAAGAAGGTCATCTCACCCGGCACCGTCCCGACCACCGTGACCACCGCCGGACTCACTTTCTCCACGGCTTGGGTGATCGTCGTCTCGATCTGCGTCTGGCTCACCTGGAGCAGCGAAGGACCGGTTACCCCACCGGGCAAGGAAATCGGAGTTGGCGTGGGTGGTAGGTTGCGCAGCACATACTGCCCCCCGATCCACCCGCCAATCAGCGCACTGCAGGCCATGAGGACAAGCACCAGGATCAAAATCAGGATTCGCTTGAGCATAGGTACCTCCAGAGTATAGCACGGGCAAACAGCGCCAAGGTTTCAGTTTTCCCTCCGAGCGCCTGTTACCGATCAGACGGTCTTATCGGGAGCAGGTCAGACATTGAGAGGTATCACCGCCACTTTTTAACGACTCCACTGCAAAGTCCTGGCATGCCACTTTTCAGCAAGAGCCCCCATACAGCCAGGCAATTACTCAGGCACATCCCACGGTGCCCGCTCGGCGGCCAGGCCGCTCAACGCACGGCGGATCGGCCCGGCCAGATCGGGGAGCAGATCGGCCGTGGCGGCCAACAGGCCAAAGCAGCCGGCCAGCATCATATCGCCGAACGGCGCAGCCGGATACGGCCGCAGCGCACCGTTCGCTTTCGGCAACATGCTCCGCCGCGGCCCGGTCACCACCACATCGAAATCACCCGGACGGGGCAGCGGAAGCGGTTGGGAATCGTAAACCAGCGCGCCATGCCCCTGGTCATCAAAGACCTCTTCGTTCGTCAACGTCCCCTCCGCCAAGCGCAAAAGCAATTCCACTAGCCGCGCCGAGGTGATCTCCCCGGTGTGGTGCTCGAAAAGGCCCTCGATCCCGCCTGGGCCAAGACGAAATGCCAGCGCATGGAAATTACCGATATTGGCGATCAACACCCGATCCTGCGCGGCCACGCGGGGATCGAACAACGCGCCCAAGACGGCCGCCGGCGCCGTATCCATCACCACCAACGGGCAATCTAAATCTCCTGCTGAGTGCGCCACCGCCTGTAGACGGGTAAGAAACGGGGGAATATGCGGCGCCAGATAGGCCAGCGCCGAAAGGCGATTCTGCTCCCGCAGCCGCCGATGCAGATACTCAAAGCGGAAGCGCCGATCGGAAACCCCCGGCGGGGCGGCGCCGTGATCGAAGACGGCCACGGCTACTGCCGCTAAATCATCCATCGCCACGCCGAAGCTACGGAAAACCGCAACCAGCCGCGAGAAATCAAAGTCCTGAAAGCGAATGCGCTCCACATCGGAGGGCAACCGTCGCGCCTCATCCTCCGAAACCAGCTGCACCCCCAAACGACGCACGCGCTCCAGATCGTCATCCAAAGTCTGCGCCGCGGACGGCGTGGCATAGACGGGCAACCCGGCGCGCAGGTGGTCCTCCACCGCCCAAGCGCAGGGTCCGCCTCCCATCATCACGCCCTCGATCAGGATCGGAAGGCCCCGACGCGTCGCCTGCTGAATTTGCCAACGGAGCTGCATCGTGGGGGAGGGCAAAATCAACTTATAGCCGTTCTCAATATCCAGGCGCGAATCGAAAAGATAAACATCCTGAGTACCGGTACCAATATCAACCGTCAAGATTTTCATACACGCTTCCGAGGCAAAGAAACGATAAAAGTTGTACCTTTGCCGAGCTCGCTTTGGACCTCGATCCTTCCGCCATGCCCCTGCACGATCTGCTTGCAAATGAGCAAACCCAGGCCGGTGCCGCCGGCTTTCCCTTCATGCCGACGCACGCGGTAGAACTTCTCGAACAAGTGTGGCAAATCTTCCTGAGGAATGCCCAGGCCGGTATCTTCGACGGCCAGGCGCACCTCGCTACTATTCGCGGTTGCACGTACGGTTACCTTCCCGCCCGGCCGGTTGTACTTAATGGCATTGCTGAGCAGGTTGAGCAAAACCTGCTTGAGCTTATCGCGATCGGCATCCACGAGCGGCAGATCCTCGGCTACCTCGATAGCCAACGAAACCTGGGCCTGCTCGGCCATCGAGCGCATCACCGCCAGGGATTCTTCCAGTAGGGGCGGCAAGGGAAAGCGCGCAAAGTGATATTGCACGCGACCGGATTCCAAGCGCGCCAGGTCAAGGAACGAAGAGGCCAACGCATTCAGGCGCAATGTTTCGTCATGGATATTTTTGAGCATTTGCACCCGCTGTTCCTCGGAGATTTCCGGGCGCATCAAGAGATAGGTGGCCGTGCCGATCGAGGCCAGCGGCGTGCGCAGTTCGTGGACGAATTCGGCGATCAGATCCGATTGCTGGAAGAGCCGTGCATTCTGGATGGCCACCGCGGCCTGTCCCGCCAGCGCCAGGAGCACGTTCTCATCGTCATCGTTGAATGCACCCTGACGCTTGTTCAACACCTCCAGCACCCCGACCACCTTATCACGGGCAACGAGCGGAACGCCCAAAAGCGATCGGGTGACGAATCCGGTGGCGTTCTCCACCGCGTTGAAATAGCGTTCATCGCGATGCACATCTTCGATGCGCACCGTCTGACGATTGCGCACAATCCAGCCGGCAATGCTACCTTCCAGTGGCACCGCCAGGCCGCGCATGGTCGGTTCGTCAATATTCGTTGCTACCTGAAAATAAAGCGCCCCCTCTGATTCGTCATAGAGCAAGATGGAGGCGGCTTCGCTATCGAGCACTTCGCGTGCGGCGTAGATGATGCGGTTGAGCAGGGTGTCCAGGTCTAACGTCGAGGCCAGATCGCGGGCGATCTCGATCAAACGCAGATAGGTGGGAGAAAGGTTAGTTTGCAGATCCATAGAGCACTTCCTGAGCCAGGTCCGGCAGGGCACGCGCCACATCTTCCAATAAAAGCACATCAGCACGCACCCCTAGATACGTCTCGGATTGATTGATGATGATCAGGTGCGCCCCTCGATCTAGGGCCTCCAAAGGGAGTGAAGCGACCGGCAGGACCTCGAGCGAGGAGCCGGCCACGATGATCAGGTCACAGCGTCGGACCTCGCTCTGCGCTTCCTGCCAGGCCCTTTGCGGCAACTGTTCCCCGAACAGGATGACATCCGGCTTGAGGATGCCCCCACAACGCGGACAACGGGGGATGGCGCCCTGCTGAACGAAAGGCTCCAGATACGGTTCGGCCTGTGTCTTTAAAAAACACTCGCGGCAGGTGAGCGTTTCCAGCGTTCCATGCACCTGGATCACCCGCCGCGAGCCGGCCTTCTGGTGGAGCATATCAATGTTTTGCGTGATGACCGCCTTGAGATAGCCGGCATGCTCCAGATCGGCCACCGCCCGATGGGCGGCATTCGGCTGCGCCTGATACATTTGCGCCGCCAGCGGCCGGAACCACTCGAAAAAGCGCTCCGGCGAATGGCGAAACACGGTCAGCGAAGCCACTTCCATCGGATCGACGCGCGCCCATAACCCACTTCCCTCGGAACGGAAATCCGGGATGCCGGAAGGCGTGGAGATGCCGGCGCCGCTCAAAAGCACCGCATGCCTGGCACGGCGGACGAGCGAAGCGGCAAAAGCGAGACGCGCTTGATAGGAAGGCATGTTTCCCCAGGCCTTGAGAGGCTCAGAACCCCTCCAATTTGCTTAGATCGGCCAATCCGGTGCTCAAAGCGGCCACCTTGCCGACCAGCGCCAGGCGATTGCGGCGGACTGCTTCTTCTTCGGCCATGACCAAGACGGATTCAAAGAAAGCGTTGATCGCCGGCACCAGCTGCACCAGGGATTCCAGGAATTCGCCCAGGGTGCGCGGTTGCGGCTGGAGGCGCAATTGCTCATACAATGCCTTTTCCGCCTCTTCACGGAAGGCAGCCGGATCGACTTCTCCGGGCGCGCCCTCCACGGCCGCCGAACGCAGGATGCGCACGCAACGGGCATAGGCCGGCAGGATTTGCGGCCAATCGGCGCGCTCTACCCAGCTCTGGAGCTCACGCACCGCCCGACGCGCCGCGGCCGGGTTCCAGGCCTGTTCGGCCAGGATGGCTTCGATCACGTCGTAGCGATAGCCTTCTTCCTGCAGCAGCACGCGCAAGCGCCCGGTCAGGAAATCGAGCACCTGTTGCTGCACATCTTCCCCTACCGTCACCGGTTGGATCGCCGCCGCGGCAGCGATGGCCTGACGCAGATCGAAATCCAGGTCATATTCCAGCAGCGGCTGGACGATGCCCAAGGCGGCACGGCGCAACGCAAAGGGGTCCTTATTGCCGCTCGGCATCAGACCGACCGCAAAGAGGCCACAGAGCGAATCCAGTCGATCGGCCAGCGCCAGCGCCAGGCCGGGGCGGGTGCGCGGGACGGTTTGATATTGTTCTCCGATCGCCTCGGCAACCTGCGGCGCCTCGCCACTATGCAGCGCATACTCGCGTCCCATGATCCCCTGCAGGGAGGTCATCTCGGTCACCATCTGGGTGACCAGATCGGCCTTGGCCAGGAAAGCGGCACGCTCGGCCCAGGCACGCTCTTGCGGGTCAAGGGCAAGCATCGCCGCAAGGGTCGGGATCAGGCGGGAAATGCGCTCGGATTTTTCCAGCATCGAGCCCAGCCGCGCCTGGAAGGTCAGGCGGCTGAGCAGCGGGCGGAATTCTTCCAGCTTCTGTTTGCGATCCTCGCGCACGAAATAGGCGGCATCGGTGAAGCGGGCGGCCAGAACGTGTTCATTGCCGGCACGCACAAGCTCGCTCCATTCGCCATCTCCGTTGCGGATGACGATGAAATACGGCAAGAGGCCTTCGGCGCTTTCGGCGGGCAGGACGGGGAAATAGCGCTGATGTTTACGCATCACGGAGATGAGCACGGCACGCGGTAGGGACAGGAATTCGGGATCGAAAGTGCCCAGAATGGCAAACGGTCGCTCGACCAGATGGGTGACTTCCTGGAGCAGGTCTTCTTCGATCTGGGCGCGTCCGCCCACCGAGGCGGCCAGCTGCTCCACTTGTTGACGAATGAGGGCACTGCGCTCTTGCGGATCGAGCAGGATGCCGGCTTCGGCAATGCGTTGCAGATACGAGGCGGCATCGGGGATAGGGACGGGGGGCGAATCATACGGGCGCAGGCCGCGCGAAAGGTTACCGCTGGTCACACCGGCATACTCAAAGGGAATGACCTGATCGCCGAGCAGCGCCACCAGCCAGCGGATGGGACGGGAAAAGGTGGTGGGATCGCCGGCCCGCCAGCGCATGGATTTTTCAAACTTCAGCGCGGCGATCCAGCGCGGCAGCGCTTCGGCCAGGACCTCGAGCGTGGGGCGCCCGATCTCCTGCTTGCGCGCAAAGAGATAGGCCGCGCCGCCCTGCTCGCGCACCTGCAAATCCTCCACGCGCACGCCCATCTTACGCGCAAAACCGAGGGCGGCCTGGGTCGGTTGACCGGCCGCATCGAAGGCCTTTTCGGCCAGCGGACCGCGCACCCATTCCTCACGATCTTGCTGACGGGGGGCGAGCCACTCGATATAGACGCTCAAGCGGCGCGGGGTGCCGAAAACGCGCACTTCGCCATGCGGAATGCGCAATTCGTCCAAGGCGGCAGGGATGTTCTGGCGCAGCTGCGCTAAGGCGGCGTCTACGTCCGCGGGGGGCAGCTCCTCGGTCCCGATCTCGAGTGCGCACGGCACTTCCGCCGAAGGGTTGATCATGCTCCGGGGTGCCGAAGCGGCCTCGGCCGGCGGCAAAGCGCTTCGATCTTTCAATAAAGGATACCCAAGAGACTTGCGCTGCTCGACATAGGCCTCGGCGACGCGGCGCGCCAGATCGCGCATTTCGCGGAAGAAAACCTGACGCTCGGTGACGCCGATGGCGCCGCGCGTATCCAGGATGTTGAACGTGTGGGAGCATTTCAGCAGGTAATCATGGGCCGGAAGCACCAATCCCTGCGCCAAAGCGGCTTCGGCCTCGGCTTTGAAGAGATCGTACATCGTGCGCACGCGGGGGACATCGGCGATCTCGAAGTAGTACTTGCTGTGCTCAAACTCCTCGCGGCGACGGACCTCTCCATAGGTGACGCCGGGGCCCCAGGGTTCATCCCAAATGGCTTTGGCATTGTTCAGGGCGATCAGGATGCGCTCCAGGCCGTAGGTGATCTCGACGGCTACCGGCTCCAACGAAAGGCCGCCGACTTGCTGGAAGTAGGTGAATTGGGTGATCTCCTGGCCATCTAGCCAGACCTCCCACCCTAACCCCCAGGCGGCAATGGCCGGTTGTTCCCAGTTATCTTCGACGAAGCGGATATCGTGTTGCCGCGGGTCAATGCCCAGGGCTTTGAGGGATTCGAGGTAGAGCTCCTGCGGATTGCCGGGATCGGGTTTGAGGATGACCTGATACTGGTAGTGCACCTGGAAACGGTTCGGGTTTTCGCCGTAACGGCCGTCATCCGGACGAACGGAGGGTTCGACGTAGGCCACGTTCCAGGGTTCGGGGCCGAGGACGCGTAGGAAGGTAGCCGGGTTCATCGTCCCGGCGCCGACTTGGGTATAGTAGGGTTGCCAGATCAGACAACCATGCGCGGCCCAGAAGTTTTGTAACTTGAGGATGATCTCTTGAAACGAAGAGGACATAGACCTGACCTGATTGGGATGTGGATGAGAGGTATTATACCAGGGAGGAAGATGGAGGCGGTTTCGTTGACGTGGAATTTATAGGGTCTCGTAGAACGGGATGAATACTGCGCTACGTTCCACCGTCCACAGTCCACCGTCCACGGTCTACCGTCTACAGTCTAGTGTATACTTAATCCCATCTTATCCTTCTCGCCACCCCTTTCTGGAGGTCCACATGCCCACGGTTCCCGGAATCGACGTTTCCTACTGGCAAGCCGGCATTGATTGGCCGAAGGTGCGCGCCGCCGGCATGCGTTTTGTCTTCATCCGCGCCAGCGATGGAGAGCGATATACCGATCCGACGTTCTCGATCAACTGGAGTGGGGCCGGCAATGCCGGGTTGTTGCGCGGGGCCTATCACTTTTTCCGCCCCAGCCAGAACCCGGAGCGCCAGGCCGATACCTTCCTCAAGGTCCTGAAAGCGGCCGGCGCTACGTTGGAGCTGCCGGCGGTGATCGATCTCGAAGTGCCGGAGGGACAGAGCACGGATCGCATTGTCAGCCGCGCCAAGAGCTGGATGGACGCCGTGGAAGCAGCGCTGGGACGCAAGCCGATCCTCTACTCCAACCTATCCTTCCTGCGCACCTATTTCGTCGTGGCCGGTGGGCCGCCCGCTTGGGTGAACGATTATCCGCTGTGGCTGGCCTGGTATCCGAACAATTACGTGGAGGGCATGACGCCGCCCTTGCCGCCGGGCTGGTTCCGCTGGACGTTCTGGCAATACTCGCAAACCGGCCGGGTGAACGGGATCAACGCGGCGGTGGACCTCGATCTGTTCAACGGCACGCTGGAAGAGCTCTATCGTTTTGCCAATGCCCAAATGCCGGCCGCGCCCGCGCCGATCGAGCACACGATCGCGCCCGGCGAAACCTTTGAGACGATCGCCAACAAGTACGGTGTGACCGTGCGGGAACTGGTGATGGCCAACCCGCAGTTGCTGAAGGTGGGCGAAAAGCTGAACATCCCCGCGCCGATCGCCATCCCCCAGGAAAGCGCATCCCCCGGCCCGAAGACGTACATCGTTCAGCCAGGGGATACGTTGACGGCGATTGCGATTAAGTTCAACACGACGATCGCTGCGCTGGTTGCGGCCAATCGCTTGAGCGATCCGAATCGGATCGAGGTCGGTCAGAAGCTGATCATCCCTTGACGGCGGCCGGCTGTTCCTTTTGCAGGCTCTCCAGGTAGCGCGTCGCCTGGATGGCGGCGGCCGCGCCCATGCCGGCCGAGGTGATCACCTGGCGGAAGTGCGGATCGGCCACTTCACCGGCAGCAAAGACGCCGGGCACACTGGTTTCCATCAGGTGATTGACTTTGATATAGCCACGCTCATCCATCTCCAGCTGCCCGCGGAAAGGCTGGGTATTGGGGGTGTGACCGATGAAGATGAAGACCCCGTCGGTCTCGAACACGCGCTCCTCGCCGCTCTCCACGTTCTTCAGGCGCACACCTTCCACCTTCTCGCTGCCGAGGATTTCGGTCACCACCGTGTTCCAGATGAATTGAATCTTGGGATTCTCGCGGGCACGCTTCTGCAGGATCGGGCCGGCACGCAGCTCGGAGCGGCGGTGGACGATGGTCACCGAAGAAGCGTAGCGGGTGAGGAAGAGGGCCTCCTCCAGGGCGCTATCCCCCCCACCGACGACGACCACTTTCTTATCTTTGAAGAACCAGCCATCGCAGGTGGCACAGTAGGAGACGCCCTTGCCGGTCAACTCGCGCTCGCCGGGAACGTTGAGATGATTCGGGCTGGCGCCGGTGGCGATGATCAGGGCATCCGCTTCGTATTCGCCGGCATCGCCGATGATGTGGAACGGGCGGCGCGAGAGGTCCACCGTGTGGGCTGTATCGAATTCAATGCGCGCGCCGAAGCGCTCGGCCTGTTTTTGGAAGAGCTCTCCTAGCTCGGCCCCCCCCACGCCTTCCGGGAAGCCGGGATAGTTCTCGATGGTATAGGTCAACGCGGCCTGACCGCCCAGCTCGGTACCGGTCAGGACGAGCGGCTCAAGGTCCGCGCGGGCGGCGTAGATCGCCGCCGCCAACCCGGCGGGACCGGAGCCCAGGATCAGCACTTTGACATGTCGGCGGGTTTCCTGATCAGGTAAAGAAATGCTTCCTAAATTGAACATAACACCTCGCATAGCAAGAGAATTTTCACATCCGTGACCACACTCTTCTGATGCGCGCGCCTTCCAAAAGTTGCAAAGTGTCTCATTCGCAACGGAAACGCTGCAGGGCCTCCTGGAGCAGGCTCTCTGCCATCTCGCTGTTGGGCGTATAGGCCTTCCAGCCGAAGGCGCGATCGCCACATTGCCAGGCGGCGATGGCGCCGCGCGGGAGCAGCAGGGTGGCTGTGGTCTGCAGCGGCACGAACCAGACCTCTTGCCCGGCCAGCGTGCGCTGGGACGTTTGCGCCGTGGCGGTATCGAAGCGCACATCCAGGAGCGAATCCAGCAGACGTTGCGGCGATTCTCCCTGCTGCCAGCTGAGCAGCAGAAGCAAATCCTCGCGGTAGGCCACCAGCATGCCCTTCGCGACTTGACTCGGCTGGCGCTGATCTTGCGCCGCCTGCAGATCGTAGAACGCGACCGTGGACGGATGACCGATGCAGAAGCGGTATTCGCAGAAGAGTCCCTGAAGGCTAAAAGGCGTCGCTGTCGGCGAGGGGAGGGGACGCGGTGTCGGCGGCAGGGTGGGGGTCGGCCAGGCGGTGAGCGTGGCGGCCACCGCGGCGGCTACCGTCGCCTCCACCTGTGGGGTCGGGATTGGCTGACAGGCGACGAGCAGGCTGAAGATGACCAGTAGGGCAAAAATCTTGTCCAAAGGGGAACGTTGTGACATAATCAAATTATAGCCGATGATCAAAACGATCCATCTCTGGTTTGAACCGGCCCTCACCCCCCTGCTTCCGCCCCCCTATCGCGATGGCGAATTTGACTTTCACTACCGCGGCCCGCAGTCGATCAAGCACCTGATCGAATCTTTGGGCATTCCGCATACCGAGATCGGGGAGATCGAATGCGGCGATCGGCGCGTTGACCTGAGCTACCTGCCACGAAGCGGCGATCGACTACGGGTTTGGTTGATCCGCCATCCCGAACCGGGGCCGCACAGCCCGGAACCACGCTTTATCCTGGATAATCACCTGGGGCGGCTGACAGCTCATCTGCGCATGTTGGGGCTGGATGCGCTCTATCGCAACGATTTCCAGGATGATGAGCTGATCGCCCGCGCCTTGCAGGAAGGGCGCATTCTGCTCTCACGCGATCGGCGGTTGCTGATGCACAAAGCGCTGCAGCAAGGATGCCTGCTCTACAGCCTAGACCCCGAAGAGCAGCTGCGCCAGGTGATCGAACGCTATCACCTGTTGCGCTGGGTGCGTCCCTTCCGGCGCTGCCTGCGCTGCAATCACCCCTTGGAGCCGGTGGAAAAAGAGGCCATCCTCGACCGTCTTCTGCCGTTGACGCGGCTCTACTACGACGAATTCTCCCGCTGCCCCGCCTGTGATCAGATTTACTGGAAAGGTTCCCATTACGAACGGATGGAGCGCTTCATCCGAGCGCTGCAGGAAGGAAAGTAGCCCTCCCCCTAAAGCCCGCCGCTACGACAACGGCACAGGCTGAAGCCCGATGCTACGGTCCACGGTCTACGGTCCACCGTCCATTAACACATCTCTTACACCCCCTCCACTCATTTTTGTTATAATCCTCTACGGAGGCACAATTTCCCATGATGCGATTCGATCGATTTACCGAACGTGCGCAAGAAGCGGCCCAGCGCGCCGCCGAGATCATCCAGCGTTACGGACACACCCAGATTGATACCGAGCATATCCTGCTCGCCCTGCTGGAGCAGCCGAACGGCGTCGTGCCGCAAATTTTGGAGCGTCTGCAGGTGGACCCGGAAGCGCTGATCGGCCGCCTGGATGCCACCCTGCGTGCCACCACGCGCGCCAACATCTTCGCCGGCGGAGTCGGCCAAATCTTTATCACCCCGCGCGTCAAGCGGATTATTGACCTGGCAAACGAAGAGGCCAACCGCTTGAGCGATGAATTTATCTCTACGGAACACATCTTCTTAGCCATCCTGACCGAGCGCAACACCCCCGCAGCGCGCATCCTCGAAAGCGCCGGCGTGACCCGCGAGCGGGTCTACGATGCGATCAAGGACCTGCGCGGGGGACAACGCGTCACCACGCCACAGGCCGAAACCCGCTATCGCACCCTGGAAAAGTACTCGCGCGATCTGACCAAACTCGCCCGCGAAGGCAAGCTCGATCCGGTCATCGGGCGCGATCAGGAGATTCTGCGCTTGATCCAGATCCTCTCCCGCCGCACGAAGAACAACCCCGTGCTGATCGGCGAGGCTGGCGTGGGGAAGACCGCCATCGTCGAAGGGCTGGCGCAGAAGATCGTGAGCGGCGATGTGCCGGAAATCCTGGCGGGCAAACGTGTGCTGGCGCTCGACCTCGGAGCGATGATCGCCGGCTCCCGCTTCCGCGGCGAATTCGAGGAGCGCCTGAAAGCGGTGATCGAAGAAGTGCAGCGTGCCCGTGGCGAGATCATCCTGATGATCGATGAGCTTCACACCGTGATCGGCGCCGGCGCCGCCCAAGGAGCGATGGATGCTTCCAACATGCTCAAGCCGGCCCTGGCGCGTGGCGAGCTGCAGTGCATCGGCGCCACCACGTTGGACGAATACCACAAATATATCGAGAAGGACGCCGCCCTGGAGCGCCGTTTTGCGCCGATCTACGTCGAAGAGCCGAGCGTGGAGGAGACGATCCAAATCTTGCGCGGCCTGCGCGATCGCTACGAGGCCCATCACAAGGTGCGCTTCTCCGATGAAGCGCTGGTTGCCGCCGCCCGCCTGGCCGATCGCTATATCACCGATCGCCGCCTGCCGGATAAGGCGATTGACCTGATCGACGAAGCCGCGGCCAAGCTGCGCGTCGCCCTCTACTCCCTGCCGCCCGACCTGAAGGCGATGAAGAACGAGATCGATCGCCTGCGCGCCGAAGAAGAGCAGGCCGGCCTGGAGCGCGATTACGAGCGCGCCGCCCAGAAAAAAGCCGAGCGCTTGCGCCTGGAAGAACGGTTCAACCGTCAACGCGAGCAATGGGAACGCGAGCAACAGCTGGATGACGTGGTGGATGTGGATGACATCGCCGAGGTCGTCCATCAGTGGACCGGCATCCCCGTCGCCCAGATGCTCGAAACCGAGGCCGAAAAACTCCTGCACATGGAGGAGCGCCTGCACGAGCGCATCATCGGCCAGGACGAGGCGATCCGCGCCATCGCCGATGCCATTCGCCGTGCCCGTTCCGGCTTGAAGGACCCGCGCCGCCCGATCGGCTCTTTCATCTTCATCGGGCCCTCCGGTGTCGGCAAGACCGAACTGGCCAAAGCCCTGGCCTGGTTCCTGTTCGATGATGAGGATGCCCTGGTGCGCATTGATATGTCCGAATATCGCGAACAGCACACCGTCAGTCGGCTGTTCGGCGCACCGCCGGGCTACGTGGGCTACGAAGAAGGAGGTCAGCTCACCGAGGCCGTCCGTCGTCGCCCCTATCGCGTCCTGCTCTTCGATGAAATCGAAAAAGCACACCCGGAAGTCTGGAATGCGCTGCTCCAAATCCTGGATGATGGACGCATGACCGACGGTCAGGGCAATGTGGTGGACTTCCGCAACACGGTCATCATCATGACCTCCAACTTAGGCACCGAGTTCGTGCGCAAGGGCGGGACCTTGGGCTTCCTGCCGCGAACCGAAGATCGCGAGGAGCGGGAAGCGCATGAGAAGATCGAGCGCGCCCTGAAGAACACCTTCCGCCCGGAATTCCTCAACCGCATTGATGAGATCATCATCTTCTCGCCGCTCTCGCCGGCCGATATGGAGCGCATCGTCGATCTGCAGATCAAAGAAGTGCAGCAGCGCTTGGAAGATTACGATATCCGCATTGAGCTAACCCCGGCCGCCCGTGCCTGGCTGGCACGCATCGGATATGACCCGGCCTTCGGTGCCCGTCCGTTGCGCCGCGCCATTCAGAAGCATTTGGAAAGCCCGCTCTCGGTGCAGCTGCTCAGCGGTGCGCTGCGTTCCAACACCACCATCCGCGTCGACGTGGACGAGGAACAGCAGAAGCTCACCTTTCAAACCGTCAACGAGCCGGCCATGGCCGAATCGGCGAGCGCCACGGACTGAAACTCAGCGGTGGCACAAGGAAACGTGCATGGATGCAAAGCGGGACAGGTTTCAACAACCTGTCCCTTTTCCATACCGGCCGCTCTACCGTCCGCCGTTTGTCCGGGAGGGCACGAGCCAAAGCCCGGTGCTACGATACGGCAGGCTGAAGCGCTGGGTTACAATAACGGCACAGGCTGAAGCCCGGTGCTACTATCCACACACAGGTTAAAGCGCTGTGCTACGGTCCACCCTCTACCGTCCACGGTCTACCGTCCACCGTCCACGGTCCATCGTCTACCGTCCACAGTCTACCGTCCACCGTCCTCTACCGTCTACCGTCCACAGTCTACCGTCCACCCTTCACCGTCTACCGTCCACGGTCCACCGTCTAACGTATGCGCCTCCTGAGCCTCCTTCTCCTCCTGGTCGCCTGTAGTGCGCCACTCACAGGGGGAACCCGCCCCCTTCCTGCTACTGCCTCGGCTTCCCCCGTCGCTTCCCCCACTCCCGCACCCCCAACCGTTGCACCCTCCCCCACCCCGGCTCCCCTTTCTGCCCTTCCGGTAGCCGATCCGTACGATCTGAGCTGCCGTCTGAAGGGCCTCTGCGACCTTCCACGAGTGGTGCCTTCCGGTTCTTTTGAACGCGGCGCACGGCGCTCCTTTTGGGTCTTCGATGCGGACTCCCGAAAGGCCGTTCAGGTGAACGCCATCCTGGGGTACGTCACGCCGCATGCCTATTTCTGGATCGAAGAAGGAATCTCGTATTCCGAAAAGGCCCTCGCCGAACTGGCAGAGACCTTTGAGCAAAAAATTTACCCCACTACGCGCGCCTTCTTCGGCTCAGAATGGACACCGGGCGTGGATGGCGATCCCCATCTCTCGATCCTTTTTTCGCGCGCCCTCAGTCCCAGCGTGGCCGGGTATTTTTCCTCCAGCGACGAGCTCAACCCGCAGCTACACCCGTATTCCAACGCTCAGGAAATGTTCCTGCTGAACGCCAACGTGTTATCGCTTTCCTCCCCTTACACGGCTTCCACCCTCGCCCACGAATTCCAACACATGATCCATTGGAACCTGGATCGCAGCGAGTCCACTTGGCTGAACGAAGGGCTGGGGGTGCTGGCAGAAGCGATCAACGGCTATCCCGTTCAGGATACCGCCGCTTTCCTGCTGAGGCCGGACCTCAACCTGACCGGTTGGGGCGCCTCGCCGGCGCAAAGTGCGGCTCATTATATGCAATCCTATCTCTTCCTGGCCTATCTTTTGCAACGGCTGGGACCGGAATTCATCCGCGCGCTGGTCGCCAACCCGCTCGATGGCCTGGAAAGCATTGACGATACCCTGCGCCGACCGCCTTTCGCAGAACATGCACTCACCACCGACGATCTCTTCCTGGATTGGGCCGCCGCCCTCTACTTAAACACCGACGCAGATGGCAAACGCTTCCTCTCCCCGGCCTCTCAGTCGCCTCGCGCCGAGGCCATTTCCACCTGCCCGGTCAACTTGGCTACGCGCAATGTCCAGCAATACGGCCTGGATTACTTCACCATCACCTGCACAGGGCGCTACCGCCTGCGTTTTCAGGGAGAGGCCGAACAATCCCGTTTTCCCGTTCCGGCCCATTCCGGGCAATTCGTCTTCTGGTCCAATGAGGGCAATCTCTCTGCAGCGCGCCTCACGCGCCGCTTTGACCTAACCCGCGCCACGCCACCGATCACCTTCACCTACTGGACCTGGTATGACCTGGAAGCGGATTTCGATTACGTCTACCTGGAGGCCTCCACGGATGGCCGGCGGTGGGAGATTCTGCAAACCCCGAGTGGGACCGATCGCAACCCGATGGGAAACGCCTACGGCTGGGGATACAACGGGAAGAGCAACGGCTGGATTAAGGAAAGCGTGGACCTTTCGCGCTTTGCCGGTCAGGAGCTCTGGCTGCGCTTTGAATACGTCACCGATGACGCTATCACCGGCGCCGGCCTGCTCCTCGATGATCTGAGCCTGCCCGCCGTTGACTACTTCACCGATCTCGAACAGGACGACGGCGGTTGGCAGGCCGAGGGATTCCTGCGGGTAGCGGATCGGGTGCCGCAACCTTTCCGCCTGCTATGGATTCTTGAAGGGGAGCCGCCAACGGTTGAAGAAATCCCTCTCTCGGCGCGCAACACCGCCGAAATCACGTTTACGCTGGGCGAAGGTCAGCGCGCTGCGCTCCTCGTCACTGCCCTTTCGCGCCAGACGCATCTCCCGGCCACCTACCGTCTCGACATCGAATCGCTGCCATAGTCAAAATCTTTCGAGCTTGAAATAGGACGGGTTTCAGTCACCCCATCGGCAGAGGATCGTGACCGGGAAAGCGAAATGCGACCTTTTTCACCCCCTGATCCTCCACAGTGTTATAATAGCCCTCAAATATCCTCCGATCCCACATCCATTTTCGGAAGGGTCCCATAAAGATGTCCCACATCCCTTGCCTTCTCCTTGTTGACGATCACCGTGAGGTCACCCGCCTGCTGCGTTCCACGCTGGATACGTTGGGACACGATCTGCGCGTGGTCGAAGCACCTTCCGGCGAGGAAGCGTTGCTCGAAATCTCGCGCCGCAAGATCGACCTGCTGGTGGTAGATTATCGCCTCCCCGGGATCAACGGCATTGAGCTCATCGAGAAAGCCCGTGCGCGCCAGCCGGACATCAAGATCATCATCATCTCGGCCGTGCAGGACCCGGCCGCGCGCCAGGCGATGCGCAAAATCAATCCCATCGCGATTTTCGATAAACCCGTCCCGTTGGGGGATTTCCTGAACACGGTCGAACGTGCCCTGGGATTGCAATCGGTGATCCTTCCAGAAGAGAGAGGCGAGGAGAAAGAGCGCCAGTCCCTGGCCGATGCGTTGAGCCACCTCCGTCAGGAAACGGAGGCGCACTGCGTTTACCTGATCAGCGAGCGCGGGCGGGTGATCGCTCGGGCCGGTGATCTGCCGGATACCAGCATGGAAGTCAGTCTACTGGCCGCCTTGATGGCGATCTACAGCGCCGGTCTGAAGGTGACGCGCCTGCTGCGTTCGGCCCCCTCGTTCCAGGCGCATCTCTTTCAGAGTGAACAAATCGATCTCCTCTTCATCCCGGTGGATACGGCCAACGCCCTGCTCGTCGCCGGGCCGGGTTTGGCCGCCGAAAAACGTCTGGGCGCCACCCTACGCCGTGCCCAGGATGCCTGCGAAACGATCGAGCAATTGCTCAAGAGCATGGGCGTAGCTCCTTTGCCCGAAGTCACCGAAACCGAAGAACCCGTCCCGGCCACCGCCGGCATTCCGACACAGAACCTGGAAGAGCTCTTGCGCCATGCCACCAAACAGAAGGCCGCCCTGGATGCCGATTCCTTCTGGGAACAGGCCGCCGAAAAACACAGCAATCTGCCCATCAACCCGGATGTCATCTCCTACGAGCAGGCTCGCCGTCTGGGGTTGGCACCGGGGGATGAGGAGTAGTCTGGGGGATGGTCCCAGGGTAATGGACAGGATTCACAGGATTTACAGGATTTACAAAGGATTTAAATGAAATTAAAATAAAACAATTAGACAAACACAAGATCTCGTTTCCAAGTCATTCCGCAATCGAACGGTCGTTTGCCGCACAGCATCTGGGTTGCCGATCGTAGGGAACGGCTCGAAGCCCCTCTCGTATAACGGCACCCGCAACATCCAACAAAAACGTAGCGCAGGATTTATCCTGCAAGCAAAACCATAGCGAAGTTTTTGTACTTTTCCGAGGGATTCCAACCCCGGCATTCTGCAACGCAGCCTTGTCGTCCGACCGGACGGGGCAGGGAAAGCATCGAAGGGGGCAAATTCCCAGCAATGAGACTGGTCACTGAATTCAATCGGCAGACTCGCGCTTGTAAAAACCCAACGCTCGGATGGTCACACGGTCGCCCGATCGGATGAATCTTAGGGATAGACTGTGTGCGCTCGGGGGATACTGAGACGATAGACGAAGGCTTCAGCCCGACTTAGGGGAGAATCTTTGCAGAATCTCACTTGGCCGCAGGAATTGGTCTGGGAGCAGCCGGCATAGGCGCTTTGACTGCAGGTACAAGCCGACCACGGCCCCCAGCCGTTTTGATCGCAGGCGATGTCGGTCCAGCTGGGGTTGGGAGTGGTTGTAGGGTTGGTGACGTAGCAGTAGCCGTTGTATCCGCAGATAGCGCTACATCCGGGAATGCAGTTTTTAAGGACGCCGTTATTGCAGGTGCACTTGCAATAGGTGATCATGCAGTAATTGGTTGGAGTATCGCAGGCAGAACGGGGCGTGATTTGGTTACACCTTGCGCCGCCGGGGGTGGGGGTGGCGTAGGTGGTTGGAGAGGCTTCAAGTTTTTTGGTGGGGGTGGGGGTGGGGGCAGAAGGACAGGAGCCGGTACAGCAGTAGATGTAGTCTTTATTGCAGTATTGATTTGTCCCTGAGCCACACTCAACTTCACCTTGAGCACAGTCATACGCACAGCGCCAGGTACAGCCGGCATATGTTGGGGATTTTAGGGGAGTTAAGGAGAGTAAGACGAATAAGACAAATAAGACTGATAAAAAACGTTTCACCATCTTGTGGCGAACCGTAAAATTTTAATTTTTCTGGTTCGCCATAAAAAAAAATCATAGGAAAAAGAGAGAAGAAAATCAATAAGTGTAGAGTTATTGAGTTATAGCCATTTCAGATGGTAGCAAATAGAATTGGAGGTCGGGAGGACATTGGTAAGGGATATTAGGTGTTACTTGAGGGACTTCAATAACTTTTTTACTTTCACTTAATTCTTCCAGGTAACCGATTATGTCGTATTTGTAAAGAGAAAGTTCACTTGCTTTATTATCCGGCAGGGAGAGGAGACGGGTAATAGGATATCGGTCAACAAAAGGACCTTCGGCGTAGACGAAAAGTTTTGGAGATAAAGGACGATTTTTATGATAGGCTTGTCTTAGGTCAAGAATATTTAAATTTTCAGGCGTTAGTTGGGGAACAAGAATATTTATCGTAAAACCAAGTTTTCCTTGGAGAAATAATGGATCTTGATTGTTTTCATTGTATCTTTTGATATCATCAATATCTAAAATGCTAAAAATGGCTACATCATAGTAATTGCCGTCTTCTCCTAAAATAGAGAACCAAAGCGGAAGGAGTTTTTCATTGAGGCTGTCATAAGTTTGGTTAGGTTGATCATCGGCTCTAGATTTGAGAACCACTCGTTTGCTTCCATCTTTGTCATAGAAAAATAGTAGCGATAATCTCTTATTAGGATCTTGAGGGTCTCTTTTTTCCACTGCTTTGGCAGAGAAAAGGACGAAGAGGTCATCTTCGGTGATCGGCTCGCCTGCTTCGAGTTTTTCCCGAAGCCTGCTGAGGAAAACGGAACCTTGGAGGTCTTCGGGGTTGATACTTTCGCCGTTTTGGAGTTTTTCACGGATGGCTCGAAGCGCTCGGATGGCTTTGGCCTGCTCAAGCCTGACGGATTGAAGAGCAGTCAGGCGCTCGTCA
>JBBFLV010000014.1:0-30805 GCA_037478835.1 Anaerolineales bacterium | reverse complement strand
TTCGCGAAGGCGGTCTGACCGTCGGCGCCGGCGTGATCACCAAGATTCTAGAGTAATTGCGTTGAGTGTGAACTATGGCATCGAAGAAGAAGGACATTCGCCCGGTGATCACGCTCCAGTGCAACGAGTGCAAAGAGCGCAATTACACCACCGAGAAAAACCGGCGGAACGATCCGCAGCGGTTGGAGCTCAAAAAATATTGCCCGCGTTGCCGTCGCCACACGGTACATCGCGAGACTAAGTAGTTTTCCGGTCAGATAGTCGATTCGTCGATGCACGAAAAGACTATCTGACCGCTCGAAGGCCAGTAGCTCAATTGGTAGAGCACTCGTCTCCAAAACGAGCGGTTGTGGGTTCGAGTCCTGCCTGGCCTGCCTGATAACAACGCCGTCGCCCCATCTGGGATGCAGGCGGCGTTTTAGCCGTAAATTGTAAGGAGAATTGCTTTGACCGAGAGACGCAAACAAAACGCGATTCAACGCTTCTTTCGTGAGACGATCGGTGAGATCCGCAAGGTCACCTGGCCGACGCGGGAAGAAGCGACTTACCTCACCATTCTGGTGCTGATTACCATGGTTGGGGTAGGACTATTGCTGGCGTTGGTAGAAGCCTTTTCCCTGCAGATCATGAATAACCTTCTCTTTCGATAAGGATCGGATATGGTAACGGACGAGCACGGACCAGAAAAAGACCTGATTTTCCAGGAAGCTCAGGATGAAGCACCTGCCGCTTCTGGTTCGGCGCGTCCCGCTTCTGCCGCGGCGCAGGAGACGCCCTCGACCTCCGATCCGCAGCAGGGTGAGGGCGAGGCGGCCTGGTATGTGATCCATTGCTATTCCGGTTATGAAAACAAGGTGCGCCAGAACCTGGAACAGCGCATCGAAACGATGGGCATGAAGGACAAGATCTTCGACATCGTTGTTCCCACTCAGGAAGAGATCGAGATCCGCGATGGCAAACGGCGCACCGTTGAACGCCACATTTTCCCCGGTTACGTGCTCGTTAACATGATCCTGACCGAGGAATCTTGGTATGTGGTGCGGAATACGCCCGGCGTGACGGGTTTTGTGGGCATCGGGAATCAACCCACTCCCTTGCGCCCGGAAGAGGTGGCGCAGATCCTTAAACGAATGGAGACGGAGACCCCGACGATCAAAGTGACCTATAAACCCGGCGATCGGGTACGCATCATTGACGGTCCGTTCAACGACTTCCGTGGCGTCGTCTCGGAAATTGACATGGAGCGTCATAAGGTGCGGGTGATGGTCTCATTCTTCGGTCGGGAAACACCTGTGGAGCTCGATTTTCTACAAGTTGAAAAAGCGTAAGCGTGGGAGGGCGTCCCTTCTCTCGCCCGATACTACCACTAAGGAGATGTTATGGCAAAGAAACTCAAAGCGATCGTACGTTTGCAACTGGAAGCCGGAAAAGCAAATCCGGCACCGCCTGTCGGTCCGGCGCTGGCCGGTCACGGCATCAACATCATGGCGTTCTGCAAGGAATATAATGCCCGCACGGCGAACCGTCCGGGAGAAATTATTCCGGCAGAGATTTCGATTTACACCGATGGCTCTTTCACCTTCGTGTTGCGCACGCCGCCGGCCTCAGTGCTGCTGAAGAAGGCGGCCGGGATCGATAAAGGCTCTTCGGCCCCGAACAAAGATAAGGTCGGCAAGGTGACACGGGCGCAGATCCGCGAAATTGCCGAGCTGAAGATGAAAGACCTGAATGCCGTCGACCTGGAAGGCGCGATGCGCCAGATCGAAGGCACAGCCCGCAGCATGGGCATCATTGTTGTCGATTAAAACCCAGTGGGAGGGTGTCCCCACCCGCTAATACCACGGAGGAACTATGGCGAAACACGGAAAAAAATATCGTTCTGCTGCAGCAAAAGTAGACCCGACGCGGCTCTATTCCCCGATGGAAGCCGTGGAACTGGCAAAAGAGACCTCGATCACCAACTTCGATTCCACCGTTGAGGTCCATATTCGGACGGCGCTCGATCCACGCCAGGCCGATCAGCAGGTGCGCGATGTCGTGGTCCTGCCCCATGGGCTGGGAAAGACGGTGCGCGTGCTCGTCTTTGCGGCCGGTGAGGGTGCCGCCAAAGCACGCGAGGCCGGAGCCGATCTGGTAGCCGATGATGACGAAACGCTCAAGAAGATCGAGGGTGGCATGACCGATTTTGACGTTGCGATTGCTACCCCGGATATGATGAGCAAGGTCGGTCGGTTGGGTCGTATCCTTGGTCCGCGCGGCTTGATGCCGAACCCGAAGGCCGGTACCGTTGTCAACCCAGAAGATTTGCCACGGGCGATCGCCGAGGCGAAAGCCGGCCGCGTGGAGTTCCGCCTGGATAAGACCGGCAATATCCATGTGCCGATCGGCAAAGTTTCCTTTGACTCGAAGAAATTGTATGAAAACTTTGCCGCGCTCATGGAAGCCATCAAGAAAGCGCGCCCGGCCGGTGCCAAAGGCGCCTACATTCGACGGGTGACCCTGGCTACAACCATGGGACCGGGCATCAAGGTCGATCCGGTGCAAGCGCAAAACATCGAAATCAAAGAATAGCGTATAACGCCACTTCGCCAAAGACGGCAGGTGCCGCAAGGCTTAATTTCCTGCCCAGGTGAAGACGGATTGCATTCTGCCGTGCTTTTGGTGCGGTTTGCAGAAGTCTTTGCCTGGGAGTGGCAAAGACTTTTTGCATAGAAAGGAGGTGAGATCCTTTGGCCCTAACCAGAGAGCGCAAGCAGCAAGTTGTGGCGCAGTACCAGGAATGGTTCTCGCGCAGTCAGGCTGTGATCCTGATGGAATACACCGGCCTGACGATGAAGGACCTGGATGCGTTGCGCGCGAAGGTGCGTGAGAGCGGTGGAGAATTCCACGTGCTCAAAAACACCCTCGCTCGTGTCGCTCTGAATGCGGCGGGTATTTCTTTGCCCGAAGAGTACCTGGAAAAAAGCACTGCCGCAACCTTCGCTTTCACCGATGCCGTGGCCACGACCAAAGCCCTGATGGACGCGACCAAAAACCTTGCGGTCGTCAAAGTGAAGGGTGGTCTGTTGGGCACACAGGTGCTGAGCGAGTCCCAGGTCAAGGCGTTGGCCGCATTGCCGCCGTTGCCCGTGGTTCGTGCTCAGTTGCTGGGCGTCTTGCAGGCCCCGGCAAGCAAACTGGTGCGCACGATCGCCGAGCCGGCGCGCGGCGTGGCTGCCGTCATCCGTGCCTATTCCGAAAAAGCCGCTTCTGCGGCGTAGTTTTCTCGATACCATAACTTTGAAAACACATCTTATCTTGTAAGGAGTAAACCGAAAAATGGCTGCAAATCTTGACAAACTCGTTGAAGAATTGAGCGCCCTTTCCGTTCTGGAAGCGGCGGAACTGGTGAAGAAGCTGGAGGAAAAGTGGGGCGTTTCTGCGGCGGCTCCGGTGGCCGTGGCGGCAGTCGCCGGTGCTCCGGCCGGTGCAGCGGCCGCTGCCGAACCGGTTGAGGAGAAGACCGAGTTCGATGTCGTCATCAAGGATGCCGGCCCCAAGAAGATCGAGACCATCAAGGTCATCCGCCAGCTGACCTCGCTCGGCCTGGGTGAGGCCAAGACCCTCGCCGAGACCCCCGGCGGCAAGGTGTTGACCGGCGTGAGCAAGGAAGTGGCGATGGATGCCAAGAAGAAGCTCGAAGAAGCCGGCGCCGTGGTCGAGGTCGTCTAACGAAGGCCGATCAAGCACAGCAGAAAAGGGCTTTGAGTGCATCAAAGCCCTTTTTGTTTTTCTTGCAACGTGTTACGTACAGACTGAAGCCGGATGCTATGGTTACAGTCCACCGTCCGGGTCTATTCGTTCCGCAGGCTCAAGTAGGATGCGTAGCGGCGAGGGTGGATTTCGCCGCGTTCCACGGCAGCGCGCACGGCGCAGCCCGGTTCATGTTGATGGGTGCAATCGCTGAACTGACAATGAGCCACCAACGGCGCGATCTCACGGAAATAGCCGTCCACTTCTTCCGGCTGCGTATCCCAGAGGGCGAGGGATTTCCAACCAGGCGTATCGGCTACGTATCCCCCCTCATCGAGCGGGATGAGCTGACGCACAACGGTGGTATGTACGCCACGTCCGGAGCGTCCCACTTCGCGCACGGCTAACCCCAGGCCGGGTTGGATGGCATTCAGTAGACTGGATTTCCCTACGCCGCTCGGCCCGGCCAAGGCACTGATCTTCCCCTTCAGCCAAGTTTTGAGGGCTTCCAGTCCCAGACCACTTTTGACCGAAGTGTAGAGAACAGGATAGCCGAGTTGCTCATAGAGGCCGAACATCTCACGTGCGGTCTCTTCCCCCACCAGGTCTACCTTGTTGGCGATGATCAGGGGCGGGACCTGCTGTTTTTCGGCGATCACCAGGAAACGGTCCAACATGCCCCAGCGCGGCTCCGGCTGGGCACAGGCGAAGACCAGCAGTACCTGATCGGGGTTCGCCAGCAGGATCTGCTGATATTCGCCATGCGGGCGCGGCGCCAGGCGCACGATGGCGCGTTGCCGTGGCTCGATCTCCTCGATCACACCGCTGCCATCTGAGAGCAGACGGACTTTGACCCAATCCCCTACGGCCACCAGATCGCCCTGGCGCGGACCTTTTTTCAGGCGGCCGCGTAGTCGGGAGGGAATCGGCCCCTTTTCGGTTTGGACGATGAACAGACCGGCCTGTGAGCGCAGAACCAAACCACGCAGCATATTTCCACTCATGGCTTGGGTGTTTTCGTCGGGATGCCACCTAACGGTGTGGGAGTGCGGGTGACGCCAAACGTGGATTCCCACCAATAGAGGCTGCGAGGTTGTCCGTAGAAGTAGCTTTCGATCACGCGGCGGAAGATCGGAGCGGCGTAATCTGAGCCTTCGCCGGCGTTTTCGACGATCACGGCGACGGCAATATCGGGTTTATCCGGGTTGCCGGCCATGGTGAAGCCGGCGAACCAGGCGTGGGGCGAGCCGGGAATTCCCGATTCGGCGGTGCCGGTTTTCCCTGCCAACGGAATATTTAATCCGGAGAAGCGATAGTAGGCCGTCCCGCGGGGGTTTTTCACAACTTGCACCATCGCATCCCGGATGACTTGCAAATTCTCGGCACGTAAGGGTAAGGTCCCAACCGCTTCCGGGCGGAAGGAGCGCAGCAGGCTCCCGTCCACGGCCTGGACCTTTTCAATGATCTGCGGACGGTACAGGGTGCCACCGTTAGCAATGGCGGCAATAAAGCGGGCTACCTGGAGGGGCGTTACCAGCACATCCCCCTGGCCGATGGACTGATTGGTGATCTCCAGCAACGTTTGTGGTTCACCGATATTCCCGCTGGCCTCGGCCACATCTTGGATACCGGTCGGCGCTCCGAGGCCAAAGGCGCGTGCCATGTTGGCGATATCGCCGCGTCGATCGTAGCGGTAAAGGGTCACGCCGATGTGCCAGAACCAGGGGTTGCAGGAGCGCATCAGGCCCTCCGGGAGGGTGAGCACGCCGGAGGGTTTCGTTTTGCATTCGCCTTCGGTTTGCAACTCTTGTTGACAATGGTCCCAAGTCCAATCGTGCAAGACAAGGTTCGGCAGCTCGGTGAAATCGTATTGGCAATCGTAGGTGGTGTCGGCGGCGAAGAGACCGCTTTCCATGCCGGCTGCCATAGTGATGATCTTGAATACCGAGCCAAGAGGATATTCTCCCTGGGTGGCACGATTGTAGAGAGGGTTGGCAGGGTCGTTCAGCAGGTTGTTGAGCAGGATGCTGTTGCGGTTTTGAGGATCGAAAAGGTTGGGGTCAAAGCCTGGTGAGGAAGCCAGTGCCAGCACACGGCCGGTATCCACCTCGATGACCACAATGGCGCCACGGAAACCCATGAGGGCACGTTGTGCCTGCAGCTGCAGGTTACGATCGATCGTCAGGTACACGGATGCGGCCGGCTCGGCTTCGGCAGAGGCAATGCGGTTCAAGATGCTACCATCCGCCGAGGCGACGTAGAGCGTGGCGCCGTGCTTGCCGGCCAGGTAATCTTCGGCAGATTTTTCGATCCCCGCGGCGCCTACCCGTTCGTCGCCGCGGTAGCCCTGTCGCCGATACTGACGCAAGTTCTCCGGCTGGATGGAGAGCAGGTAGCCGACCGTTTGCGGGGCAATGCCTTGATCGTAGTAGAAGCGGGAGTTGTAAGGGGTGAGCACCAAGCCGGCCAGGTTGAGGCGCAAGAGGCGCTGTGCGGTTTCCCCGTTCGTTTCGCCGATCGGGATGTACCAATCCGGCAGGGCATTGGCATAGCGCTCGTAGATTGCTTGCGGAGGCAGGCCGGTGACCTTGGAAAGCTCGCCGAGCATGAATTCTTCCGTATCCGGATTGATCTGCCCCGGCACGATGCCGATGGCGACGATATCGCTCTGGGTGGCGATTGGTTGCCCTTGGCGGTCGTAGATATCGCCGCGCGCCGGCACGCTGTAATTCGTCACCAGCCGACCGCCGCCTTGCAATTCGGGGAGGATCAGGCCGGGGGTCCAGAGAATGTGCCAGCGGCCGTTTTCCAGGGTCAGTTCAAAAGGGATCTCCCGGCTCAGGTCACCGAAGAGTGCGGTGTGATAGGTCAAGCGCACGGTCATTTGAGCGGCGCGTGGGCCGATGGAAGAGGCGATCACTTGGTATTCCAGATCGTAGGCACTCATGGTATCGCGTGCCTCGGCATGGATTTTGCCGAAATCATCCTCACTCAGGCCGGCTCGACTGCTCTGGGCGAGGAGAGAATACATGGTGGTGTAATCATCCCGGCGATAGGCTTCCAGGTAGGTCTGGAGTGTTTCGCCGGCATCCGGAGCGGCAATGCGCGTGACACTCGGTGGGGGGAGTGCCGGCGTAGGAGTAGCCCGATCTTCACCGGATGCGGTGGAAGGAGTGCAAGCAAGCACGAGCCATGCAATGACCAGGGTTAGAAGTAGGAAGCGTTTGGACATGTTCAACCACGTGTTTCAAGGGAATTCAATACAGGATAGTAAAATGTGTGCACAGGGCAACGATAGTTTAGGGATTGCTGGCAGGCGACCGGAACATCCATGGGAGGCTCCAGGCCGAAGGTGCGCAGGAGCGAGGCCAAGTGACAGAGCGGGAAGCCCATCACACCGGCAAAGCATCCTTCCATCCGAGCGACCGGTTGGAACCAGGGATGCTGAATTGCATAGGCGCCGGCCTTGTCGAAGGGATCGCCGCTTTGAATGTAGGCTTCGATCTCCTCATCGGTGTAGGCGCGCATGGGCACATCGGTCACGCAGACGGTGCGGCGGCAGGTTCCATCTTCGGCGCGCAGCACGGCCAGGCCGCTATAGACCTGATGCACACGGCCGCGCAACTGTTTCAACATGTGACGGGCCTCTTCGGCATCCTGTGGTTTGCTCAAAATGGCCCCTTCCAGGAAAACGGTGGTATCGGCACCGATGTAGAATGCTGGGATGTTGCGCACCTGTGCCGCCCGGCGCGCTTTTTCTTCTGCCAGGCGCAGGACGTAGCGTTCCGGGCTCTCTCCCGGCAGCAGGCGTTCATCCACCTCCACGGCGAAGACCTCGAAAGGCCAACCCAATAGGCGCATCAATTCGCGCCGACGGGGAGAGTTGGAGGCTAGGATCAAAGCAGGAGACATGGGAAAGATTTTATCACATGAGGCGACAGGCGAGGTGGACGGATGACTGTCCAGAAACTTTCTCATGAGTGTGACCGTCAGGAGCTGGCTTGTCGAGCGTGACATGCCGGACTTGATTTGCCCTAACGCAATGCTTTACAGCTCTGATGGGGAAATCATTTTCTCGATTAATGCGCTGAATAATTATAAGGATATGACATAGCCTGTTGACATTTTAATTAGATTGATATACAATGTGCACAGAGCTCTTTTCTGTTTAAGCACAAAGATCATCAACATATGAAATTTGATTCTGAGCAAAACCACTCTATAAAAACATTACACAGGCCACTTTTCCTGTGGTCATTGCCTTTTGCTTTTCTTTACTTTACATTGCCTATCGTCAGTAAAGGTTTTGGAGCTTCCGCTTTTGAGATCGGTGGGCTATTCACTGTATTTACGGTAACCACATTGTTGCTACGCCCCATTGTCGGTTGGGCACTAGATCGTTACGGACGTAAGATTTTTCTTGTGCTGGCATTGTTGATTTACGCTCTGGCCATGGGAGCTTTTGCCGGTTCTAACTCGCTCAATTGGCTTTATATGGCGCGGTTTATTCAGGGAGTTGGCTCTGCATTTCTATGGGCAGCGGTAAACACAATTGTTGCCGACCTCACTCCGGCCGCGGAACGCGGGAAGGTCCTTGGACAATTGACCGAAACAACCACTCGCGGTAGGTTAATAGGAATTTTCGCCGCTAGCGTTCCGATGTTTGTTTTCCCACAGGATATCGGCTGGAAAATCGTTTTTACCGGTTACGCGATATTGACTTTGGTTGGTGCGGCACTGGCGTGGAAAAATGTACCTGTTACAAAACCGATTCAGCGCAAGAACCAAAGACGCTCTATATTATCGAGGCCTTTGCTCAGGTTACTGCTCATTGTCTTTATTACGGGTATCCCTGAGGCCATGTTAAGTCCCATTTACCTTATCTACTTACAGGACAAATTCACCACTGACATGATGACCATTGCTTGGGCATTTTTTCCAGCCGGCTTGGTTGCCGCTTTCCTGTCCAGCCCGCTGGGCGCCATGAGCGACCGTTTCGGGCGTGTACCAATGATGAGTATCGGGCTGGCCGGTTCGGGGATTATTTCTTTGTTCATGCCTACCCTGCCTTCGGTAATTTGGTTGGCTGTGCTTTACACCCTGTCGGCGATCATGTGGGGATTATCCGAACCCGCCGAGACTGCTATGGTGGCCGAATTAATAGGCAATGATAAATTGGGAATAGGGTATGGCATGTATGATTTCGTAGAAAATCTCGGGTTTGCCATAGGCCCTCTGCTTGGCGGAGTATTGTATGATACAGTTGGAAAAGGAATGCCATTTTATCTGAACGGTATCATTCTGATTCTTGGTGCCGGTTTGGTTCTCCTTTTTCTGCGTCAACCCCCCACTTCAGGACAAGAAATATCGCTATAGATGTAAATACTTCTAAAATGCAGCCCACACAGAGTTTTTGGAAAACAACGCTCTTTTCAGGCCGGGGGAATTGCAGGTCGATTTTGGCGGCTTTCTTTTGCCTGTTCCTCCTGCAATAAGGCTTTGATTGAATGGTTTGCACTTGATGTTTGGGGAGTTCATTTGCAGTTGAGCAGTCGGCCATACTGCCGATGCCTACGCTCCCGCTCCTTAGCCTTTGAGTGCTGGAAGGTGTTCCGATGTTGTGACTATGCGGGGTTGAACGAGCGGGCAAAATTCGGATACCAGTCGCTTGACTCTTATCCCCCTCCCTCAGTCTCCTCCTCAAACGATTCCACCTGATACACCCACACCTCGATCCCTCCACTGCGCCAGCAGCCGGCGGGGCGACCCATTTTCAGGCACAGATGATCCAGGAATTCCTGCGGATCGGGGATCTGCTCCCAAACTTGCGGTAGGAAGGTGGCGCGGCGCCAGCCCTGACGCAGGACGACGCCGTCAACGCCCGGCCGTAAGCGGCTGAGTAGCTCTTCCGGTGAATCGAATTCGACCGGCTCTAGGGGGGTGAGATAGGAAACTTCGATGCGAATTTCTGAGAGCTCTTCCGGCCTGACCGGTGGAAAGCGGAAGTCCTCCAGGGCAGCGGCCACCGCATGTTCGCGCACATCCTCGGCCAGGGGCTGATGCGCCTCCAACGTGCCGACACAGCCGCGCAACTCGCCCTCTTTGGTCAAGGTGACAAAGCTGGCACCCGGCTCTTGCAATCGCGGCGGCAGGGTGCTCAAATCCAGCGGCGCGAGCGGCTTCCCACGCACCCCCTCTTCCAGGGCCTGGCGCGCCAGCCGGAGCAAAATTTGCCGCTCTTCAGGAGTGAGGGTCATGGTGACCTCCTGATGCTAGCCACCCTCCTGCAAGGTGCGATAGCCGCGGTTGAAATAGATCAACGGTTTGCCCTGGGGCTGGAGCACGCGCGTTGCCAGCACCTGACCGATGATCAACGTGCTGGCTCCGGCATCGAAGGTCTGCACCACGCGGCAATCCAGCCAGGCCAGCCCGCCCTCCAGCAACGGCGCGCCGCTCACCAGTGTTTGCGTTTGCAAGCCGGCCAGGCGATCGCCTTCTTCCGGCACGCGGCCGGCGAAGCGATCCGAAATCTCCTGCTGATCGGCGGCCAAAATGGTCAGGGCGAAGAAGCCGCTTGCCAGTACCAGCTGGTGGGTGCGGGCGCCCTTCTGCAAAGAAACGCTCACCCAAGGCGGTTCTAAGGCAATAGAAGTAAAAGAATTAACCGTCATCCCATGAGCCGTTTGTCCGTGACGCGCCGTGAGCACGGCCACCCCGCTGGCCCACAGGCGCATGGTGGCGCGTAAATCTTCTCCGTTGCTCATTGTATTTCTTCGATCCTCCAGCTTTCTTCACCGAGTAGATTGCGCAATTTCGTCAGCAGGGCCGGCGAAATGTGCGTCGTTGCGTTGGGAAAATCGATCAGGTAGGGACGTCCATGCTCCACGATGTGGAAAGAAAAGCGATCGCGCCCATGGTGGCTGATCAGAATGCCGTAGAGCGTTCGGATGCGCCGTTTATCGCGTTCCCGGTCTTCACTGGGGCGCAGGAAAAGCGTAATTTGCCGCGGTGGTCGGGAGGCTTCGCTCTCGATAGTATCCCGGTAAATAGAAGGAAGGGAAAGAGGAATGGGAGAAAAGACCGGCGGAGTGCCCGCCGTGGCCTGGATCGCCTCGCCCAGGGCTTGGGTGCCGACCGTGGCCTGGCGCTCGGGCGGATCGGGGAACACACCGGGGCCGGGCGCGGCCTTCGTCGGCCGCGGTGGCGCCGGAGCGTGGTACTCGGCGCGGCTTTCGCGCAAGGGGGCTTGCTCGACGATCAGCGCCTCATCCATGCTCGGTTGCCAGGCCGTTTCCCAACCTTCGGGGAAGGCCTCCGGCGGTGGGGGCATGGTGGCGTCCTCTTCCGGAGAGGCGGGCGCTTCCTCGGCTTCGGCCGAGGCGGGGATCGGGGGCTCGGCAGTCACGCTACGGTTGATCCCGTGTGCGCTCGGCGGCGGTGCTTCGGGGCCGGAAAAGTCTGGGGGCGCCTCCCAAAGCGACGGCGCCGCGGCGGCCGGTATCTTCTCAATCGGTTCAATAATCTTGAACTCTTTGGAGGCCGCATCGACCAGGATTTTCGGCGGCGGGTTGAGCGCATCCACCTTCCCTTCGATCACCAGGATGGCGCCTTCCTGGAAAAGGGAGCGGTAGCGTTCCCAGGTTTTGGGGAAGAGCACAAGCTCGATTTCGCCTTGCATATCTTCCAGGGTGACGAAGCCCATCGGCTTGCCCGTTTTGGTTTGGTAGGGGCGCACGCTGGTGACCAGCCCGGCCACGCGCACCTTTTCCTGATGGGCGGCTTCTTCGAGCTGTGCCGAGGTGTGGGTCACAATTTGGAGCAGATCGGCCTGATACGGCTGGAGGGGATGCTCGGAAAGGTAGAGGCCGATCAGTTCGCGTTCCCAGGCCAGCATCTGACGGCGATCGGGTGGCACTTCGGGCAGGTGGATTTCCTGCCAGGTGTTTTCCTGCCCACCCAGGGCAAAGAGGCTGAGCTGACCGGCCTGCGCGGCGCGGCTGTGTTCGCTGCTCAGGGCGATCAGGCGGTCGAGGCTTTCGAGCAGTGCCTGGCGGGCACCGAACCGATCGAGCGCGCCGGCTTTGATCAGGCATTCTAGGGCGCGCTTGCCCACCTTGCGCAGGTCCACGCGGCGCAGGAAATCGCTCAGGTTGCGGAAGGGACCGCCTTGCGCTCGCGCTTGTAGGATGACCTCCACCGCTCCTTGCCCGACGTTTTTGATCGCTCCCAACCCGAAGCGAATGGCCGGCCCTTCCGGGCGATCCTCGAGGGTGAAATCCCATTCGGAAGTATTGATGTCCGGCGGCAGGACGGGAATGCCCAGGCTACGGGCTTCGGCCACGTAGAGGGCGACTTTGGCGGTTTCGTTCTTGCTCACCGAAAGGAGCGCCGTCATGTATTCGGCGGGGTAATGCGCTTTGAGGTAGGCCGTTTCGACGGCGATCATGCCGTAATCGGCGGCGTGGGAGCGGTTGAAGCCGTAGCGGGCGAATTCTTCCCAATCTGAGAAGATCTGGTTGGCCGTTTCTTCCGGGATGCCGTTTTTCACTGCGCCGGCGACGAATTTTTGGCGGTGTTTTTGCAGTTTATCCGGGATCTTTTTGGCGATCGCCTTGCGCAGGTCATCGGCTTCGGATTGGGTGTAGCCGGCCAGGGCCACGGCGGCGTTCATCAGCTGTTCCTGGTAGACCGGAATGCCGTAGGTGGAGCGGAAGATCGGTTCCAGGGCGGGGTGGCGGTATTCGACCTCGGCTTCGCCGTGCATGCGGGCGATGTAATCGGGGATGAATTGCATCGGGCCGGGGCGATAGAGCGCTACCATGGCGATGACGTGTTCCAGGGTGCGCGGCTTCATTTGGGTGAGCCAGCGCGTCATGCCGCTCCCTTCCAACTGGAAGATGCCGGCGGTTTTTCCTTCGCCCAACAGGGCAAACGCTTTGGGGTCATCGAGGGGGATGTTGTTCAGGTTGTAGCGTTTGCCGTGGCGTTTTTCGATCAGCTCGCAGGCGCGCGCCATCAGCGTCAGCGTAGTTAGGCCGAGGAAATCCACTTTGAGCATCCCCAAGCTTTCGAGGATGCCCATCTCGAATTGGGTGACGGTGCGGATGGGGGTTTCTTCCGCGCCGGAGGTGGGGCGGTGGAGGGGGAGATACTCGACCAGCGGTTTATCCGAGATCACAACCCCGGCGGCATGGGTGCCGGCATTGCGCACCACGCCTTCCATGCGGGCGGCGGTATCCACCAGGTTGCGGATGTGTTCGGCGGAGTCATATAGCTCACGGAATTCCGGCACCGTCTCCAGCACTTCCCGCAAGGTGACCGGCTTGCCGGGGATGGCCGGGACGAGCTTGGCCAGGCGATCGACCTCGGAAAGCGGAATATCCATCACCCGGCCGACATCGCGTAGCGCGGCTTTGGCACCCATCGTGCCGAAGGTGATGATCTGGGCGACTTTGTCTTCGCCGTATTTGCGCACGGCATATTCGAGCATTTCGGCGCGGCGATCGTCTTGGAAATCCAGGTCAATATCCGGCATGGAGATACGGCCGGGGTTGAGGAAGCGCTCGAAGATCAGATCGTGTTCGAGCGGGTCTACGAGGGTGATTTCGAGCGTATAGGCGACGATCGAGCCGGCCGCCGAGCCGCGAGCGTTGTACCAGATGCCGTGTTCACGGGCGTAGCGGCAAAGGTCCCAAACGATCAGGAAGTAGGTATCGAAGCCCATCTCGTGGATGACGCGCAGCTCGTATTCCAGGCGCTCACGGACACGGGGTTCTTCGGCGCGGGGGCCGTAGCGTTTGCGCAAGCCGTTCTCGCAGAGTTCTCGCAGGTAGCTTTCGGCGGTATACCCTGCCGGGACGGGGAAATGAGGCAGGTGGTAGCCTTTGAAGGAAAGGTCCACCTGGCAGCGTTCGGCGATCAGCAGGGTGTTTTGCAAAGCTTCCGGCAATTCCCCGAAGAGCGCTGCCATTTCCTGCGGGGAGCGCAGGTAGTAGGAAGTATCGCTCATGCGCATGCGTTTCGGGTCGCTGAGTACGCTGTTGGTTTGGATGGCGAGCAGAATATCCTGCAATGCCGCATCTTCGGGGTTGATGTAATGCACGTCGTTGGTGGCGACCAGGCGCAGTTGATAGGCGCGGGCCAGCTCCACCAGGCGGCGGTTGAGGTCGTTGATTTCAGGGATGTTGTGGTGCTGGAGCTCGATGAAAAAGTTTTCGCGACCGAAGACTTCCAGATACCATTCCAGGGTCTGGCGAGCCTTTTCGAGATTCCCTTCCAGGATGGCGGAGGGGATTTCGGCGGACATACAGCCACTGGTGCAGATCAGGCCCTGGGCGTGGGCCGCGAGGAACTCGCGATCGATGCGCGGGTAATAGTAAAAGCCCTGGAGCTGGGCGGCGGTGGCGATCTTCAGCAGGTTGCGATAGCCCTCATCGTTTTCGGCCAGCAACAGCAGATGGAAAGAGGAGCGATCCAGTTTCGGGTCGCGGTCGGTCATTCGTCGGGCGGCCATGTAGGCTTCCACGCCGATGATCGGCTTGATCCCGGCCGCTTGGGCCGCGTTATAGAACTCGATCACGCCGAACATCGTGCCGTGATCGGTGATGGCAACGGCCGGCATTTCCATCTCTTTGGCGCGTTGCACCAACTGCTTGATGTTTGAGAAGCCATCCAGCAGGGAATATTCGGTGTGGACGTGGAGATGGGCAAAGGACATTGTTTTCACCGATCGGGGGAAAAGGCTGAAAAAGGGCAGAGCACCCGGCTCAATTGTAATGCGCTTTGGGGCGAAATGGGATTAGAAAATGCTAGGAGGACGGTGGGTGGACGATGGACGGTGGACGGTAGACCGTGGGTGGACGGTGGACGGTAGACGGTGGACCGTGGAGGCCCCCCCATGCTCTAGCGTTTGCGGCTAAAGCTCGGTGCTACGGTCTACGGTCCACGGTCTACAGTCGATTTTCATCGTTCCAGGATCAACAAAATCCCGGCCAGAACGCCGAGCAATCCCTGGAGCGGTTGTTGGTAAGGGAACGAGATGCCCAAGGCGCTCAAGCCGGCGACGATGAAGAACAAAGCGACCATCCAGGTAGTTAGTGTTTTGCGTGACATGTTCTCCTCCAGAAAGCGATCCATTCGGTGAAGTTTTGAAATGCAGGATAAAAATAAAAAGTACCGCCGCCGGGGAACTGTTTATTGCATGGTTTTTATGTGGCGGCGGTAAAACTATGTCAAAAAAGGAAGTTTATTGGGGTCGGTCCTTGACGGCCAGGACAAAGCCGATGTACATCAGGATGGCGCCGATCAGCTCGCTCAGGTAGAGCCAATCGCCATGGCCGGCGCGCAGGAAAGTGCCGCCTAAGGCCGGGGAGAGGGCACCGGCGGCGATGAGAATATTCCCCAGCATTCGGTAGACCAAGACACGCTTGCGCCAAAAAGCAAAGGCTGAGTAGATCGCTCCTCCGACCAGGGTGATCGTGCCGTAGATGTTCAGGAAAATGGTGAGGAAGATGATCCACCCATTGCGGACGAGGATCTCTTTGTATTGCTCAGAGGCCAAACGCTGAACGTCGTAGGGTGCGTCCGTGACCGGTGCCGCGGCCAGCAGGATCAGCGAGAGGAGCGAAAGGATGCCGATCAGCCAGGTGAAGCCGCGGGGGATAGAAGGCTTGCGTATCAAAAGGTGAAGTGTGCCGGTGCCAAGCCAAGCGGCGGTGAGCATGGCACCGCTCAGGTACCAGAGTTTGAGCACCCACGGATGATAGGTGAGGCCCAAGATCACTTCGCCCAGTGTTCCCAATCCATAGAAAAGCAGGCCAATGCCCCAGAGGAGCAGGTGCGCGCCGCGACGTTGTTGATAGCGTCGAAAGACGGCGATCATGAAGAGGAAGGTGATGATTGTGGAAAAATAGGGGAGATAGCGCATGTTGTTCTCCTTAACGGCTGGAATAGGTTTGCTATTTCCTGCTAAAGAAAAGATAAGGCGGTGATGATAATCACCGCCAAGAGCCCCAAAAGGAGCAGGAACAGCACGATTGGCACCAGGCGCTCTAGCCAACGCGCCGAAAAGCGTTTGGAAGGAGGTCTTTCATTCATGCTGTGATCGACGATCCCTCCGCGGCAGGGGCGGTTTTGGGTTGGGAATAGCCGGCCAGCTGATGGTAGGCCTCGATCAACGAGAGCATGATCATGTCGGTAAAAGCCAGGATTTTGTGCAGTTGCTCCATCATGTCCACCGAGGAGAGCAACAGATCGCGATAGGCCTTTCCGATGGCATTGAGTGCCACCGAACGGAAGAAGATGAAGGCTTGGATGGCCTCGGTTTCGGAAAGTTTGTAGCGCAGGGCACGCGAGGCATATTCATAGCCGATGGCCTGGGCCTCCAGACGATTTTCTTCCTCAGTGGCGGTGAACGAGTTGTGCATGCTCTCCATCAGCATTGCGCCGGCCTTGCGATAGGTTTCGCGCGCTTTGTCATCAAGCTTTTGGTACCATCCCTGTTGCATCAGGTTGGATTCACTGATCTGGCTTCTGGCCTGGCGAAGCGAGAAGCTGACAATGCTTTCCGGAGAGAAAGTGCCGCGATGGGCATCGCTCCAGATGCGCAGTTCCTCTTCCAGAAAGCGCCGGTGCCCCCCCGAAGTGCGATGGAACGGGATCGTCCCTTTCTTGGTCCAAAGCCGTAATGTAGTGGGATGTACGCCTAGAATTTTAGCTGCTTCAGATATTGAAAGCCATTTTTCCATGTCGTCAATCTCCTCATAGAAAAAGGATTTTTGCAAAGAAGAGCGCTTAATTGTGCATTTTTATTTTACCATAAATAGAAGATTTTTGTCAACATGTAACCCTTTTTTCAGGGGGAGCAAATGTTCTTTAGAAAAGATTATTTCATCGTCGATGCGATGAGGCACCTACACCGATGCCGCTTGAAATCTGCACATACCACCGATGAAATCGGTTTCGATCAGCAACATGGAGATGGGTGAACGCATACTTTTTAGGGTCGTTCAGCGTTTAGAAAGGTAATTCCACCCTTAGAGTAACTTGTATGGAGTGAAACGGTCAGAGCCCTCCCCAGCATTCGGTGAAGCCGGTTTTAGCACAAAGCATGGGCAGAACAAGTCGGCCGGATGCGCGTGTTAGCCTGCCGTGATACGTGGCGATAAACTCTTGGAACGTTGCACCTCAAATGAGCAGACAACCAAATCGGCGCGATTGTGGCCCAAATCGACGGATAGACGGCAGCAGTGCTCTTGCGCCGACAAAGAGATCCCCAACGATGATGCAAGGCGATCAAGGTATTTGGTCCAGCGCTCGTCTTGTGGGGGAATGGGAAACAAAACAAAAGCGACGATGCCGTGCTCCGAGTAACGGGAGAGTTTCTGAGCATCCCCTACGATTCTCGCTATGTTTCTGGGAAGAGGCCGGTGTTTATTATGCACTCCTGCTACCCGCCAACTTGAGTTTGCTGTTTTAATCTCCACGTCATAACGGGTACCGTTGAAGGTGAATGACAGATCCGACCGTTTGCCTCGTTCAGCAAATGCGGTTTCGACTTCCACCGACTGCGCTCCATGTTTTTCGGCAACCGCCGCCAATTCAAATTTTAGCCATCCTTCAAACTTGGCTCTCTGGCGCATGGCGATTGCCAACAAGGGCTCATGGCATTTCAAGATTTCGACGATCCATTCTCTGAGGGTGTTGTGCATTGGCTTCACCCTGGGTGGGCTAACGGTTGATTTCGGCGGCATGAGCGCAGGCATTTTTCGCTGCCATCCCGCATGATAACGTGGTCCTCATTTTTTTCCTGGGAAAGCAAAGATGCTCCGGTGTTATTGGCAATACTTTTTCAGCGGTTTTTACCGGGTGACTCTAATCTCCAGCATATAGTGAAAGTGCATATTCAAACAGATGGATATTGCCGCAACAAGGAAATCGGCAATCAACATGATTTTGGCTTTGCTTCCCCGATGACTCAGGCCGAGCGCATGGAGTCGGCGATCTGTAGCAGCTCATGGGCGGAGCGCAGGGTTCCTTCGCCGATCTCGCCGAGCATTTGCGAGAGCTCAAGCAGGCGTTCTTCGGCCTGCAGTTCTTCGACTTGCGTGTAGGTACGCTCTCCCTGGACGATCTTTTGCACTTGGAAGTGCTGATCCCCGAAAGCGGCCAGCTGCGGCAGGTGGGTGACGCAGAAGACCTGATGGCTGCGTGCCAGTTGCCAGAGCTTTTGTCCCACCGTCAGGCCGACGCGCCCGCCGATGCCTTGATCGATCTCATCGAAGATCAGGGTCGGGACCTGATCGGCGTGCGCCAGCACGTTCTTGAGTGCCAGCATCAGGCGCGCCGTTTCACCGCCGGAGGCGATCTTGACCAGCGGCTTGAAGCCTTCACCGGGGTTGGGGGCGATCAGGAATTCGACCTGGTCAATGCCGTTGCTATCGAAGGCCAGGTGCTCGCCGTTGATCGGCAGGCCTTGTGGGTGAGGGCGCGTCTGAAAATCAACGGAGAAGCGGGCTTGTGCCATGCGCAGATCGTCGAGCTCGCTTTCGATGCTTCGGCTGAGGGTTTCTGCCGCTTTGCGACGCGCCCGTGAAAGGTCCAGGGCCTGCTGCGCCAGCTCCTGCAGCAGCGCAGCTTCTTGTTGCTGTAACGTTTCCAGCCGTTCACCGGCGGTTTCGATGCTTTCCAGTTCCCGTCGTGCCTGTTCGGCGCGTTGGAGCACGGCCGTGATGCTACCGCCGTATTTGCGGGTCAGCCGTTGGATGAGTTCCAGGCGTTCTTCGATCTGCTCCAGACGCTTGGGGTTGAATTCGATGCTTTCGGCATAGGTGCGCAGTTGACGCGTCAGATCGATCAGAAGTTCTTCGATGTTGAGCAGGTTTTCGGCCAGTGAATTTTGGGCGGGGTCCAGCTGCGCCAGGCGTTCGAGCAGGCGGGCGGCCTGACCGATCAGGTCGGTGGCGGGAGGGGCTTCCGGCAGGCCTTCATCCAGCAGGGCCAATGCCTGTTGGGCGAATTCGGCCAGGGCCTCGGCATTCGCCAGGCGGTTGCGTTCGCGACGCAGTTCTTCCTCTTCTCCTTCTTTGAGCCGGGCGGCTTCGATCTCTTCTACCTGGAAGCGGAGCAGCTCCACGCGCCGTTCGGCTTCGGCCTGCAGGCGGCGCAGCTCTTCCAGCTCACGACGCAGTGCCTGAAGGCTTTGATACTTTTGACGATAAACCCGCAGGGAAGCCTCGAGGTCGGCGTAGCGATCGAGCAGGTGAATGTGGGAACGTGGGTTGAGCAGGGAGAGATGTTCGGATTGCCCGTGAATATCCACCAGTAGGCTGCCGAGCTCCTTAAGCAGCGAAAGGCTGACGGCACGACCGTTCACCCGTGCCACGTTGCGCCCCTCGCGGCGGATTTCGCGCCCAAGGCTTAGGTAATTTTCATCTTCTAGCAGGCCTTCGCGCTCCAGGATTTCGTGAATGGGGGTGCGGATGCATTCGTCAATGCGGAAGAGGCCTTCCACCAGCGTGAAGTCTGCTCCCTGGCGGATGATGGTGGTATCGACGCGCGAGCCGACCAGCATTTCGAGCGCATCCAGGATGATCGATTTGCCGGCGCCGGTTTCGCCGGTGAGCACGATCAGGCCGGGGCCGAAGCGCAGTTCCAAGGATTCGATAATGGCGAGGTTGCGAATGCGTAGTTCGATGAGCATGGTCAACTCAAGCGGATGCCGGACAGGCGACCGTAGACCACGGGGGTGGCCAGCATGAGGTAGAGTGCCAGGAAGACCAGAGAGAATAGATTCAGGATCAGCAGATTGGCGACAATTACAGGCACGGCACCGAGGATCGTGCCGACGGCGGAGAGACGGAAGAGCCAGGGAGCGCGGCGTTTGCGCGTGACCCAGCGCACGAGTTCGGCAAGACCACCCCCGGCACTCGGGGCGATGACCAGGATCAGCAACCAGGCCAAGAAGCCGGTGAAGGTGCTGATGAGTGCAACGAGCAGGCTGGCCAGCAACGAGCCGATGGCGGCGATCAAGAATGCCGAAACGTAATCATACCACTCGGCGGTGATGAATTTTTTCTCTAGGCTGCGTTTGCAATCCGGGCAACGGTAGCCGGTGGGGGTATGCACGGCACATTCGGCGCAGATCGGGTTGCCGCAGGTGATGCAACGGAGCAGGGTTTCACGTTGCGGGTGACGGTAGCAGAAGAGGGTTTCACTCATCGAGGCAATCCTATGGCAGGGTTTTGGTTCATATGTGCCGTCAGGTTGCGGTAGAAGTAGCCGGGATCGCCGAAGCGGACGAATTGGGCGGCGAATTCGGCAGCGCGGACGCGCACTTCGTCATCTTCCGAGAGCCCGATCGGCACCTGACCATCTACGCTCAGCACGGCGTTTTCGCTTTTGACCTGGATCGTCACGGCGGAGCCTTCGGAAAGCACGACGGCGCGATCGACCGATAGATGCGGCGCGATGGGAACGAGCAGAATGTTGCGCAGTTCCGGCGGCAGGATCGGCCCGCCAGCGGCCAGGGCATAGGCGGTGGAGCCGGTGGGTGTGGCGGCGATCAGGCCGTCGGCGATGTAGGTGGTGAGCAGGTAGCCATCGGCGGAGGCCGAGAGGCGCACCGGGCGGATGTACTGTCCGCGTGCCACGACCACTTCATTGAGGGCATACCAGTGTCCTTGTTCTTCTCCACCGCGGTAGAGCTCGGCGCGTAACATCATGCGGTGTTCGATCCAAGCTTCCCCTTGAAACAGGCGTTCCAGCATGGGGCGCCATTCGGTGCGTTCCACTTGGATGAGAAAGCCCAAGCGTCCCATGTTGATCCCCAAGATGGGCACGCCGCAGGGAGCGCAAAGATGGCCGGCGCGGAGCATGGTTCCATCCCCGCCCAGCGTAATCATCAGATCGAATTCACCGGCTTTGACCCGACGGCGCAGCGCCTCGTCATATAGGGAACCGACCGGCGCTTCCATTCCCCGTTCGCGCAGGTAGGCGGCGACTGTTTGCGCTTCCTGGAAGGCTTCCGGGATTTTAGGATAGGCTGTTACGACCGGGCGGCTGGGACGAAAGGATGTGGTCACGGGAAAAATTATACCCTGATATAATCGCCTGTGACGGAATTGGACGGTGGACCGTGGACGGTGGACCGTGGATAGTAGACCGTGGACGGTAGACCGTGGACCGTGGACGGTTTGAGGAGAGTCATCATGAACTATGCCGCGTATCTCGAATTTGTGACCGAGGTGGCCTATCGCGCCGGGCAGATCAGCTTAGGATATTTCCGTCGGGGAGTCGTGGCCGAATACAAAGAGGATAATACTCCGGTCACCGAGGCCGATCGTGCTGTGGAGCAGTTTTTGCGCCGTGAGATCGAGCGTGCCTATCCCGATCACGCCATCGTCGGCGAGGAGTTCGGGGAGCAGGCTGGTAGCGATGGACGCCCGGCGTGGATCATCGATCCGATCGACGGGACGAAATCTTTCATGCGGGGCGTGCCGCTGTATGCGGTGTTGATCGGCTTGGAGATCGATGGGGAAGTGCGGGTAGGAGCGGCTTACTATCCCGGCACGGATGAGCTCCTCTATGCGGCGGAGGGCATGGGGGCCTGGTGCAACGGGCGGCGGGTGCGCGTTTCGCCGATCGGGGAGTTATCACGCGCGTGTGTGAGCTACACTACCTATCACAACTTCCAGAAAAAGCGCTCTCAGGCGGTTTGGGAGCGCCTTTCGCAGGCGGCCTATATGTTGCGCGGCTGGAGCGATGCCTACGGTCTGCTCCTGGTGGCCACCGGGCGAACCGAAGCACACCTAGAGCCGATCATGGCGGTGTGGGATTGCGGCCCTTTTCCGGTGATCTTCAAGGAAGCCGGCGGGTATTTTGGCGATTGGCGCGGCACGCCCGGTCATCGTCACGGGGAAGCGCTGGCCTGCAACGCGGCCTTGCTGCCGCAGTTGCTTGAGATTTTGAATACGGAATGAAAGTGACCAAGAGGGGGTAGAGGGTTGGCCGCGGACTCGCTTCTCTAGAATTCAACAAAAAAGGCGAACAGTCCTTTGCCTGTTCGCCACGTGTGCATGCGGGGAGTTTGGGTCGAGTCAGGAGCAGGAGCAGGAACCACCACAGGCGCAACCGCCCTCTTCGTGGGAGTGGCCGGCTACCGGGCTGTTGACCACAAACCCTTCCCCATATTGGGGATCTTGTACAAAATCTACGGTGGCACCCTGGAGATACTCTAAAGAGACATCATCAATAACAAGTGAAACTCCTTGCGATTGAAAGAGGCGATCGGTTTCGCGGATGACGTTATCGAGTGCCATGCCGAATTGCACGCTGCAGCATCCACCGGAGACGTAGATGCGGAGCGCATAGCCTTCTAGGTTGCGTTCGGCGAGGATATTCTGAACCACTTGCGCGGCCTGAGGGGTGAGCGTGACCGGGCTTTCGATCTGTGTGAGCATAGGAGTTAACTCCTTTCCAGAAAGCGTGAGAATTTGGATATGGTATGTCGAGATTGTATCATGATTTTGAGGAATGTCAATGTTTTGTGGTCGGATGGTCGCGTGGTCGGCGAAGTGGAGGGACAGCCCTTCTACTTCAACGGTGCTTCGATCGTCTCCTGTTGGAGCACGTCCGAGAGCCAGTAGTTTTCTTCTTCGGATTCAGAATGGAGCAGGCGGGAAAGGCCTTCCTGGGTGAGGAACTTGACGTTGCTATAGAGCGGATTGCGATAGTCGTCGATCTTGCCGCTGCGGATGGCCTCGATCACCTGCAGGATGCCTTGCTCCACGGTCCATTCAGGGCGGAAGCCGAGCACATCGCGAATTTTGTTGAAATTGACCCAATAGTTGCGCCGATCGGCGCTTTCATCGTGATGGACGATGCGCGCCGAGGGGACAAGGCGCTGGATGATCTCGCCGATCTGGTTGATGGTGTAATTCTGTTCGTTGGAGCCCACGTTGAAAATCTGATTGCGCACGATCTGTCGCGGGGCTTCCAGGGCGAGCAGAATAGCACGCGCCGCGTCTTCCACATGTACAAAGGGCCGCCATTGATTACCACCGAAGATGGTGATCTCGTTTTCGACTACGGCTTTTGCCGCTAGCAGGTTGATCACCAGATCGAAGCGCGGACGGCCGGAAAGCCCATAGATCGTGCCAAAGCGCAAGATGACCGGTGTGAAACGTTCATCGGCCATTTTCAGGAGGACGCGCTCCGATGCGATCTTGGTGCGCGCATAGAGGGAGACCGGGCGCAATTCGGAACGCTCATCGAGTTTCTCGTCACTTGCACCGTAAACCGAGCAGGTGCTGGCAAAGATGAAATGGCCGACTCCACTTCCTTTGGCCACCTCGGCGATCATGCGGGTCGCCATGAGGTTGATCTCGATCGTCAGTTGTTCATTCAAAGCACAGGCCGGATCCCCTACCAATCCACCCAGGTGGATCACCGCGTCCATCCCTTGCATGGCCTGAACCACTTTTTCGATTTTGCGGAAATCTGCCTGCATGATCTCCAGGTTCGGATGCCCCATGCATTCTCGGATAGGCTCGGTGCCGTAGATGAGCAGATCGAGCAGGCGGACACGATAACCGGCATCCAACAGGCGCGGCAGGAGCGCCGAGCCGATATAACCGGCGCCGCCGATCACCAGCACGTTTTCGATCTTTTCGCGATGTGCCGGCTCACTTTCCACGCGCGTCATGCGCTTCCACAGCGTGGACCAAATGCGGGCCCCGATCAGCAGCACAGCGCTCAACGCCCAGGCAAAGACCAGCGTGCCGCGCGGGAAATTGAAGACCGATTTCAAATTGCCGAGGAAATCACTTTGGGCTAGGTAGGTGATGAAACCAAAGATGATATAGGAGAGGCTTACTGCCTGGAAGACGATGAGCACCTTGTAGCGCCCACGGTAGAATCGCCCATAGGTGTAGAAGCCGTTGGCGGCGAAGATCAGCAGTGAGATCAGCGTGATCAGCCAGGCGTTGTTCAGGTAAATGCGCTCGTAATACATCAGGATGACCCGATAGGGGACCGGGGCATCCGGTTGATTATCGGCGATCAGCCAAAGGAAGCGCAAGGTCAGTGCGCTGATCAAGGCCATGTTGATCAACAGCGCATCGGCGACAATGCGCACGATCCCTTGGGGGGAAAACATTTTCCTGAACCAGGCAGAAAGCTCTTTCATCTTGTGCCCAATTTTTCACGAACTTTCAAAGCGTTTTCGTGCAGGCGCTCAAAGGCCTGGCAGATTTTGACGGCTACCGCTTCCTCCATGTTCGACCACATCGGCAGGCTCAGGCTGTTTTCCGAGAGCCAATCGGTGTTGGGCAAGGGGCGACCATCGTAATACGGACGATAGGCGGTTTGCTTGTGGATGGGAGGGAAGTAGTATTTGCGCGTATCGATGTTTTCGGCGGCCAGTGCCAGGGCGACCTCGTCACGCGTCAGACCGAAAGCTTGGGCATCGATGGTGATCGAAAGCTCACGATAGGAGTGACGATCGCCGGGGCGCACTTTCTGGAAGCCGATGCCGGGTAGGCGACCTAGCAATTCCTGGAAGAGCGCCACGGTCTCATTGCGATGCCGGGCGGCCTCTTCCAGCCGTTGCAGGCTGTGTAGGCCGAGCAAGGCATTGAATTCCGGCATGCGGGCGTTCAGGCCGGCGAAGGCGCTATCGTAGTTTCCATCGTTGCCGTATTCGCGCCCCATGCGAATGCGTTCGGCGAGGGTATCGTCGTTCGTGGCTACGATGCCCCCTTCCCCGGTGATCAGCAGCTTTGTGGGGCTCAGGCTGAAGATTTGCGCATCGCCTTGTTTCCCGACCGGTTCTCCCTGATAGCGCGCACCGAAGCCATGCGCAGCATCGAAGATCAGCTTCAGGCCGTGACGATCGGCCACTCGCTGCAACCCTTCGATATCGGCCGGGTTGCCGAATTGGTGCACGGCGACGATCGCCACCGTGCGCGGCGTGATCGCCGCTTCCGCCGCGGCCGGATCGAGGTTGTTCGTTTCCCGGTCCACATCGGCAAAGACGGGGCGCAAACCGGCCCAAACGGCGGCGCTGGCGGTGGCCATGAACGTAAAACTCGGCAAGACCACTTCGCCACCATCCGGGTTCAGCGCTTTGTGTACCAACATCATGCCGGATGTGCAGCTGGAAACGGCAACGGCATGTTTCACGCCCAGGTGTTCGGCGATCGCCTGCTCGAAGCGACGCAGGATCGGCCCTTTGGTCACCATGCCGCTTTCGAGAATGCTTCGGATGCCTTCGGCCATTTCCTCGAAGGGTGGCAGGACCGGGCGCACCATCGGTATTTTTTCAGGGAACGATGGCTCGCCCCCAAGAATAGCAGGTAGGTGTTTGGAGTGAGAACGGGTATTCATAGGTTTGGGATTATACTACCATCAGGAAGGTTTCGAGGCCAGGCTGTGGTTGTCGAAAGCCTGCACGGTACGGCGCAGACCTTCTTCTAATGTTACGGCAGCGCGAAAGCCCAGTTCCGCCGCCGCCCGCTGCGGGTCCCCCACGGAGCGATAGATATCGCCGGGACGCGGCGCTTCAAAGCGATGCGGCCGCTTGGGCGGGATCAGGCGGTAGAGCGTATCGATCACATCCAGCAAACGGGTTTCCTGACCGGTGCAAATGTTGAACACGCGGCCGGCAATGCCGGGGGTTTGGGCGGCCAGCAAGTTGGCACGCGCCACGTCCTCGACGTAGATCAGGTCACGGGTCTGGCCGCCATCGCCGAAGATGACGATCTCCTCACCTTGGAGCAGGCGGGCGATAAAGCGCGGAATGGCGGCGGCATAGGGGGAATCGGGTCGCTGGCGCGGCCCATAGACGTTGAAATAGCGCAGGGCGACCGTTTCCATCCCTAATTGGCTGAAGAGGGCGGCATACAGTTCATCCACCCATTTGGAGGTGGCATAGGGAGATTGCGGATGGGGAGGGGTGCTCTCGGCCAAGGGCAGGTTGGGCGAATCGCCATAGACTGCGGCGCTGGAGGCCAGCACGGCCCGTTGCACACCGTAGCGCCGTGCCGTTTCCAGCACCAGCGCCGTGCCGTTGACGTTAATATCTAAGCAATCCAGGGGGGCTTCGATGGATTGCGGAACGGAGACGAAGGCGGCCAGGTGGAAGACGAAATCCACCTGCTGAACGGCCTGCTGCACTTTGGCCGCATCCCGAATATCGCCTTCCAGGACCTCAAGCCGAGGGTGCCGCGCCGGTAGGTTTTCGCCGCGTCCGCTGCTGAAGTTATCCAGCACGCGCACCTGGAAGCCTTGTTCCAGGAGCAGGTTGACCAGATGCGAGCCGATAAAGCCGGCCCCGCCGGTGACCAGGGCGCGCATAGGCTATCTCCCCCTCAGGCCGAAGATGGTGCCCACGGTGCGTAGCAAAATGACCAGGTCCATGAGCAGGGAACGATGCTTGATGTAGTAGAGATCGTATTCGAGCTTTACCAGCGTTTCTTCCACGGTGGAAGCGTAGCCGTAGTTGATCTGCGCCCATCCCGTCAGGCCGGGTTTGACCAGCAGGCGGGCACGGTAGAAGGGGATTTGCCGTTGGAATTTGGCCACCAGCTCCGGACGTTCGGCGCGCGGCCCAACCAGGCTCATTTCGCCGCGCAGGATGTTGAAGAACTGCGGGAATTCATCCAGCCGTGTGCGTCGTAGGAAGGCGCCGACGCGCGTCACGCGCGGATCGTTGGCTTCGGCCAGCCGCGGTTGACCATCGGCCTCCGCATCCGGGACCATGGTGCGGAATTTATACATGATGAAAGGCTTTCCGCCGCGGCCGGCACGGGCCTGGGCGAAGAGGATCGGCCGTCCGCTCTCTAGGTAGATCGCCAGGGCGACGAAGGGCCACATGAGCAAAAAGAGCGCCATGCCGATCAGGCCGCCGAGAATATCGAGCAAGCGTTTGCTGAGTTCGTAAAAGCCGCTGACGCGCGCCTCATCCACAAACGAGCGGATCAGCCAGTCCGATTCCAGATGTTGCACCGGAACGCGCCCGAGCAACTCTTCGTAGATGGTGGGCATGCGCGTCACTTCGATGCCTTGTTCTTGGAGATCGAGCAGGGTCTGGAAGGTTTCGCCCTGCATTTCGCCGGTGATGGCAACGATGATTTCGGAGACGCGATGCCGTTCGATGATCTCCGGCAGATCGCGGCTGTTTCCTAATACGGGCATGCCGGCGATCTCCTGGCCGATCTTTTGGGGATCGTCATCGATAAAACCGATCAGTTGAAAGGGAGGTGGTGTGATCTGACGGTATGCCTGCAACAAAGTTTGCCCGGCCTTGCCGGCGCCGACGATCAACACCCGGCGCATTAAACCCTGGGTAGCATAGATGCGGATATAGAGCAGGCGCCAGAGCAGGGTCAATGCAGCGGCATAGATTAGGAAAGCCCCCACGCCGACGCGCGGCAGCTCATTCGGGTTTTTGTAGAACAGGAAGATGGTGGCGTAGCCCAGCACGCCGATCAGCACGGCCAGGGCAACACCGCGAAAGGTACGGCGCGCATTGGCGGCCTTGTGCGGATCGTAGAGCTCGATCAGGAGCACTCCCCATAGAATCGGAAGCAGGTAGAACCACCAGGGGACCTCTACCTTGAGCAGGAGGTCCACCCGACGAGGGGGAATACCCATGGCGAGCAGGACGTAACGCTGATAGTGATACCAGGTATAAATCGCCAAGGCGACGGCGGCATACGAGGCAAGCAGGTCACCGAATACCAGCAGGGCGCGGTGTTCGGCACTGCGCAATCTTAATAGAGGGGGAGATGGTAGGTCAGCCATGAAGCGTGCTCCAAAGGAAAGCGCCTCCCCATGCCAGATGGATACATGGGAAAGTGAGCATCAATCCCGGTACCAGGAGTGGATCGCGCCGAAGGATGGCTTGGTGAACAGAGGCCAGTAGCAACACGGTGAAATAGAGCGCCATCTCGGCGCCCCATAGCCGGGCAATCCAGGGAGAAAAGGGGCTTAGCAGTGCTCCGCCGAGCAAGGTGATCACAAAAAAGGGCGGCACTGCTTGCCGCCAGCGTAGCGAGCGGGGATAGCGACGGAGCATTTTCCACTTCCAATAGCCGTAACGGGCATATTGTCGGAACAAAGCCGGCAAAGATGCACGGGCATAGTATACCGAACGAATGGCCGGATCGAGCCAGATGCGTCCGCCGTTTTGACGGATGCGGGTGTTGAATTCGTAGTCTTCGTTGCTGAGCAGGGTTTCGTCAAAGAGGCCGATGCGTTCGATCAAGGTGCGATGAAAAGCACCGAACGGAACGGTATCCACTTCTCCTGCTTTCCCCTGCAGGCGGTAGCGCGCGTCTCCGGCGCCGAGGGGGTGCGCCACGGCTACGGCAATGGCGCGGGCGATCCATCCTTCCCCACCCGGTCGGATTTCCCACACTCCGCCGACGTTATCCCCCGCGCCGCGAGATAAGGCCTCCACGCAACGCTCGACGTAATCCGGATACGGTCGGGAGTGTGCGTCCAGGCGGATCAGGATTTCGCCACGGGCGGCCTGAACGGCCAGGTTGAGCGCGGCTGGGATGATGCGCTTCGGGTTGTCGATCAACTTCAGGGTCAGGTCGGGATGCGAGGCCTGAAAATCCCGAATCACAGCCCGGCTGCTATCCTGTGAAAGCCCGTCGGCGATGATCACTTCCAGGCGCCAACGTGGATAGGTTTGCTCGTAGATCGCCTGAAGTAATCCCGGTAGCGTTTTTTCTTCGTTGTAGCAAGGGATCAGGATCGAGACCAGAGGTCGGGTCTCCGTCTCTGAGTGGAGGTCGTTCATTCAATCTCCGCGGATGGTGGGCACAAGGGCAACGGCTTCGATTTCGACGCGCGCCCCTTTGGGCAGCGCGGCGACGGCGACGGTGCTGCGTGCCGGCGGATTCTCCGGGAAGAATTCGGCGTATACGGCGTTCATGCGCGGGAATTCGGACATATCCTGCAAGAAGACGGTAGTCTTAACGACGTGGCTCAGGGAGGAGCCTGCCGCTTCCAGGATGTGTTTGAGATTGGTCAACACCTGTCGCGTCTGGCTTTCGATGTCTGTGCCGACCAGTTCGCCGGTTTGCGGGTCCAACCCGATCTGACCGGCGGTAAAGATCAGGTTTGCGATTTGTACGGCCTGAGAGTAGGGGCCGATGGCTTTGGGTGCTTTTTCGGTGTGGATGATTTTCTTGCCTTCCTGGGTATACATGGTAATTCCTTAGAGTGGGGGATTATCTAACCGTACACCATGTCCACGGATGATTTTGATATAGGCATGGGTGGGATCGAGAGTAGCAAGGCGATCACGCACGCGGCGCAGCAACGCATCCAGGGCGCCTTCGCTCACTTCGAGGGCATTTTCTCCCCAAACGGCCAGGATCAGGTCCTGACGGGTGACGATTTCTCCCTGTCTTTCGTATAGATACCAGAGCAAGCGAAATTGCTGCGGCGAGAGAGGCGGTTCCAGTGCTTTTTGATTGATCCAGACACGGCGCGTGCGCGCATCGATGAGCAATCGCCCGCGGGCAGGGGCGCCCGCTTCCAGGGGAAGGGTTGAATCGGAAGTGAGAAAAAGGAATTGCTGCGCCAGGGCGATCTGAATCAGGTCTCCATCGTGCAAGATCACCGGTGTTCTGATTTCCTGCCCATTGTGGTGGGTGCCGTTTTTGCTTCCCAGGTCCTCTAGAATGATGCCTTCCGGGCTGGGGGTCAGCCGGGCATGGAAACGCGAGACCTGGCGATCGGGAATGATGATATCGCAGGAGAGCTCACGCCCGATCAGAAGGGAACGGTCCACCGTCCAACGTTGACCGTTGAGCGGGCCTTCCTGGGCAATCAGTAAGGGAGATTCCTGGTGAGGTTGGCTCATGAGACCGCCTGTGCCTTGTTATTGAGGGCAGGTTCTACCCATGGGAGTCGGGTAAAAGTAGGGATCGGATATAATAATAGCAGAAAAAGCACGATACGAGAGGAGAAGAGAAGGTGCCTTTGCCGCTAAAGGAAGGAGAGGTGCTGCGCGGGCGTTATCGCGTCCGTCAGGTCATCGGTCAAGGAGGGATGGGGAATATCTACCTTGCCGATGATCTGCGCCTGAGTGGGCGACTTTGCGCGCTCAAGGAGGTCGAATACGAACGCTCCCTGCCGACGAAAGTATTGGAACAGGCGCGGGAGCAATTTTTTCGCGAGGCTTCCATCTTGGCGCGCCTGGATCATCCGAATTTGCCCAAGGTTTCCGATTTCTTCTCCAGCGGCAACCGTGATTACCTAGTCATGGATTATGTGCCGGGCAAGGACCTGCGGATGGTGATCCAGGAAGCGCGCCGCGAACGGCGCTTTCTGGATGAAATGCAGGTGCTGGGTTGGGCGGCGCAGCTCATCGAGGCGCTTTCTTACCTTCACGGGCAGGAGCCGCCGATTATTCATCGGGACATCAAACCATCGAACATCAAGCTGATGCCGAATGGACTGATCAAGTTGGTGGATTTTGGCCTGGTCAAAGTGCTGGCGCCGGAGGAAGTGACCATCACGATTATTCAAGGCCAAGGGACGGTGATCTACACACCTCTGGAACAATACGGTGGAGAAGACGTGCACACCGATGTGCGATCAGATATTTACGCACTTGGAGCGACATTATATCACTTGTTGACCAACGAGCCTCCGGCCGATGCCCGCCGGCGCTTTTTGGAACCCCAGAGCCTGAAACCGCCACGGGCGATCAATCCGGCCATCAGCAGCCGAACCGAACAGGCGATCCTTTGGGCCATGGCGCTGCACCCCGATCAGCGCCCGCCGAATATTGAAGTCTTTCGCCAGGCCTTGCTGGAAGGCAGAGCCGTTTTTTCTCCTTTGACCCAATCGCGTGCCCCCCTTAATTGGTGGGAATTACTACGCACGGGGGACATGCGTCGCTTGACCATCGCTTTCTTGGCGCTATTGGTGATCACGTTTCTCTTTTCGTTGTAAATTGGACCGTAGACGGTAGACCGTGGACGTAGCATCAGGCTTATGAACATTAACAATTTAGTTCGGTAACTTTTGGTTGAGGTTGCTGTTTTAACAA
>JBBFLV010000013.1:0-41322 GCA_037478835.1 Anaerolineales bacterium | reverse complement strand
TCCACCGCCTACGTTCGGCGCGGCGCAGGCGGTGAGGAGGGTGAGCAGGGCGAGGGTCAGAAAGAAGCGGGACATGGGCGACTCCTTTCTGGGAAATTGAGTGGATGGGTAGTTGAATTGTACTCTTGTTTTCGGGAGCACTGCCGGTGCGTGCTACGGTCGACGGTCTACGGTCAACAGTCTACGGTCAACAGTCTACGGTCTACGGTCGACTGTCTGTACGGCACAGGATGAATCCCGGTGCGAGGCTCCACTCAATCGGCGATCAACGCAAGGGCAATCCCGAAAAGCACCCCCAACAGTTGAAGCGCGAACAAAACGGCAAAAAGGTAGCCGAGCACGGTCCAAACTGTCGGCGATTGAACAGGTTGGCGCAACGCTTCACCCAATGCCATCCGGCGCACCATTTTGGCCACCTGCTCCGGCCAGCGTTGCATCAGGAATCCCACCCAGAAACGGTTTTCCGCCGCCGATGGGATCATCAGATGAGGGGCCGGGAAGGTGCTCACCCACTCCGGAAGCGGCTGCAGGCCGAGAGGGTAGATCAACACGTCCCCTTGTTCGGGAGAGGGAGAAGAAGGGGAAAGGCGCACCAGTTGCACGCCGGGCACGGCTTGCTCTAAGGCGCGCTCTACGGAAGTAGCGAAAGAATCCTCTTCTGCCAAAAGGAGCACGCGGAAAGCGGCAAAACGGGAACGCTGCACCTTCTCCGACCAGGCCGTTTCCTGGCGAATTTGTCGGAGATGGTAGACCAGGAGCAGGGAAAAGTAGATCAGCAGGAAAGCCGAGGAAAAGAGCTCGGTAAGGCCATTGCCTCCTTCCGAGAGCAAGAGCAAGCGCAAGGCCTGGTAAACCAGCGCGATAGCGAACCCCATCACCGCCAACACGCTGCCGAAGAGCACCAGGTAGAGATAGACCCGGCGCACCAGCGAGCGACGCGCCCCCTGGGCCGTCTCTCCCTCTCCCAGCGCTTCCGCCTGGAGGGGGCCCCAGTGCACCAGCCAATAGGGCAGGCCAATGCCCAACGCACTCAAGCCGAAGCTCAGGGTCTCGCGCATGGCCTCGGAAGAGCCGAAAGCGGTCAGGGATTGAGCCAACAGGTTCAGCAGGCTTCCTGCGCCGACGGAAACGGTGATCAGGCCGGCCAGTGCCAACAGCCCACGTCCAAAGCGCCGGATTTCGACGGCACGTTCGGTAGACATCCATTCCAATTGGCAGTTAAACCAGCGCCCATAGTATCCCCAAAGCACGGCAAACGGGATCAGGAGAGAAAATAGATCGGCGAGCGGCTCTGCGAGGTTGACGGTTTGGACGTTCAGCACCAGACGCAGCAAGAGGTCCAACAACGCCCAGGCTGTGATCAGGATCACCAGTGCGCTGCCCAGGTTGAGCAAAGCGTAGATTCCCAGCCGCAGTAGCGACTCGCGCTCCTCCGGCTCCTGGAGATTTTCCTGACATTTTGCCCAGGCATAGTACCAAAGCGGCGTGCCGAGGATCAGAAATGCCAGGCCGTTCAGCAGCTGAACGCGGCTATCCCCGCCGATCAAGAAAGGCGAATAGAACAAGGAGCGAAGGGCCTGCACCGCGCCGGTCACCAGCAGCAGAAGCCCATAGAGCATCCACAGGAAACGGTACAGGCGACGTGTATCCAGGAAATTGCGGGGATCGGGTAGCTTCTGCCAGGCCTGACGTAGCTCCTTCCAGAAATAGGCCCAGAACAGGACGAGGACGAAGATGGCGATCAGGTTATCGCTCCCTCGTTGACTGCCTCCCAAAAGGGCACGCGAAGGGGGAAGCGCGACGATCTGCAACAGAGCGCGGTTGAGGAGCGCCAACAGGTTTTGAAAGATCGGGATGCCGTTGACGAGTAACACCGCGTAGAAGAAAACCGCCCGCAGCAGCGAGGTGGCTTCCTCTGCATCCTCCATTGCCAGGCGCTTGCTCCACAGCCAATGGAACAGGAAGATCGGCACGCCCACCAGCACCAGCGAAAGGGCACGCAAAAGGACCTCCGGCGCACTGAGGGTTTGCGCAAACAGGCCGCGCAACAGTCCGATCACTCCCCAAAGCACCACTTCCAGGCTGACAATGGCAATTCCGTACAGGTATAGACGGCGAACCGTTTTCATGAGAACCTCCGAAATTTAAAAAGCACCCGCGCGCCACGGATCAAGAGCCCTGCGCCGGAGGGCTCACCCTTCGCTTTAGCGCTACGCGGCCTGATCAATCTCCAGGCGAAACCGGGAGCACCTCGTACCAGCTCCCATCCCAGAAAGGATACGGCATGGACTCGATCTTCCATGCCCCATCCTGACGTACCAGGAAGGCGTATTGGACGTTGCTGTAGCTCCCGCCGAAGGGATCCGAAGAGACATAGATGATGTTAACCTCCACCCTCGCCTGCGTTTCATCCACGATCTCCGCCTTCCCGACCTGTACCATCGCCTGTTTAGGGTCCACCATGCCCATTAGAAAGGAGCGCCGAAACCCATCCAGGGTCGGTTTCTTTGCCTTATCGGCCAGGTAGGAATAGGCTCGTTCGTATTCCTGACGGTAAACGGCCACCAGATAGTTATGCACCACCCCCTGTGGGGTCGTCTCTTCGCCGTAGGTCATCTCGGCCGGGGAATAGGTGAGCACACGCACCACCGCTAGCAAAACCAGAATGCCGATGCCGATCAAAATGCCCAACAAAAAGCGGTCTTTTTTCATGGAACCTCCATCGAGGGGAAAAGGAAACGGGTCACGCGCCGATTCTGAAGGGGGCGCTCCCACTTGGCCGTGGATTCAGTCGTTCGGAGACCCGGCCGACGAAAAACGCTCACTCGTACAATTCGACCAGCACGCCGCCGGTGCTCTCCGGATGGATGAAGGCATACCGCCGTCCGTTTTCTCCCATCCGTGGCACCTCGTTGATCAAGCGCACCCCACGCGCTTTCAGACTTTCCAGAATCTCATCCAATCCTTCGACTTCCAAGCAGACATGATGCATACCGGGACCGCGCTTTTCTAAGAAACGAGTCAACCCGCTTTCCGGTTCCGTAGGACGCACCAGTTCGATCTCGCCCCCTTCCAGGTTGAAAAAAGCGATCTCGGCTCCTTCTGCAGGGACCTGGCGCTGTTCGGTCAATTCCAGCCCTAAAGCTTCCTGCCAAAAGCGCAATGCCGGCTCCATTTCGCGCACCGCGATCGCCAGATGGTGAATGCGTTTGATGCGAGGCATACCTTCTCCATGAATTTCACAGAAACTTGAGTCCACTGCTGCCGACCTTTTTGCGCAAGTGCGAGCATTTGCGCCACATTTATAACTCACGAGGGATTATACCATCCCGCCCAGGCCACAGTCCACTGTCTACCGTCTACGGTCGGTACCGGCACAGGCTAAAGCCCGATGCTACGGTCCACGGTCCACCGTCCTCAGGTATAATTCTCACACTCTCACCCTTTACCGTATGAGGTCACCATGCTAATCCCTGAACAGATCGAAACCCGTTTGCAACGCGTGCTCTTAAAGGTTCAAAAACCCGGCCGCTACATCGGCGGCGAATACAATAGCATCGTCAAATCCTGGGCAGAAACGCCCCTCAAGGTCGCCCTGATCTTCCCGGATATTTACGATATCGGTGTATCCAATGTTGGCCTGAAGATCCTCTACGATCAGATCAACCAGCGCGAGGATGCCCTGGCCGAGCGCGCCTACGCCCCATGGATCGACATGGAAGCCGAAATGCGCCAGGCCGGCATTCCGCTCTACTCCCTGGAAACGCACCATCCCCTGGCCGCCTTCGATCTGATCGGCTTCTCGTTGCCCTACGAAACCCTCTACACCAACGTGCTCAACATCCTCGACCTGGCCGGCCTGCCCCTGCGCAGCCGCGATCGGGATGAACGTCACCCGCTGATCATCGCCGGCGGTCACGCCACCACCAACCCCGAACCGATGCACGCCTTCATCGATGCCTTTGCCATCGGCGAAGGCGAAGAGATCATCCACGATATTCTCAATGCCATCAAACGCGGCAAAGAGGAAGGCTGGTCACGAGAAGAACTGCTCCGCCGCATGGCCAAAATCCCCGGCCTCTACATCCCGCGCTTCTACGAAGTCTCTTACTTCGAGGATGGCACCGTTCGCGAAGTTCGCCCCACCGTTCCCGAAGCGCCGAGCACGATCACCAAACGCATCGTCGCCAAATTGCCACCCCCGCCCACGCGCTTCATCGTCCCGAACGTCGAAACCGTGCACAACCGCGTCTCGGTCGAGATCATGCGCGGCTGCACCCGCGGCTGTCGCTTCTGCCATGCCGGCATGATCGTCCGTCCCGTGCGCGAGCGCTCCGTCGAAGAGATCGTCCGCGCTGCCGAAGAGGCCCTGAACAACACCGGCTTTGAAGAGCTGGCTCTGCTCTCCCTCTCCTCTTCGGATTACAGCCGCATCGTCGAACTCGTCGAGGCCATCAGCCAACGCTTCCGCGATCGCAACCTGGTCATCTCGCTGCCCTCCTTGCGCATCGAAACCGTCTCCGTGGACCTGACCGAAAAGCTCCGCCAGCACCGCTCGGCCGGCTTCACCCTGGCGCCCGAGGCCGCCAGCGAGCGCATGCGCCGCATCATCAACAAATACATCCCCGATGAGCAAATCCTGCAAACGGTGCGAGAAATTTACCGCCGCGGCTGGACGACCATTAAGCTCTACTTCATGATCGGCCACCCCTCCGAAACCCTGGAAGATGTTCAGGCCATCGCCGATCTGTGCTACCGCATCCTCGCCGAAGGTCGCAAAGTGCTCGGCATGAAGGCCAAAGTCCACGCCGGGGTCAGCACCTTCGTCCCCAAGCCGCACACCCCCTTCCAATGGGTTTCCTGCGATACGGTCGAGCAAATCCGCGCCAAACAAGACCTGCTCAAGCGCTCCCTGCGCGATCGCAACATCAAGCTCACCTGGAACGAACCCGAAGAAACCCTGCTGGAGGCCTGGCTCTCGCGCGGCGATCGGCGCCTGGCCGAGGTCATCGAAAGCGCCTGGCGGCGCGGCGCCCGCTTCGATGCCTGGGGCGATCAGCGCCACTTCCAAGCCTGGATGGAAGCCTTTGCCGAACACGGCCTCGACCCGGCCTTCTACACCCACCGTCCGCGCCGCGCCGATGAAATCTTCCCCTGGGATCACATCTCGGTCGGCGTGCGCAAAACCTACCTCTTCCAAGATTTCCGCATGTCCCTCGAAGGCCAGATCCGCATTGACTGCCGTCAGCAATGCTTCGCCTGCGGCATCCTGCCCACCTTCAGCGCCTTGCGCCGTGAAAACCCCGGCGACTACTGGAAATGCCCGGAAGTCAAATCCCCGGCCAAGCCGCTCCCCGTCCTCGAGCTGGTCACCGAATAATATGCGCCTGCGCATCACCTTCGCCAAGCAGGGTCCCCTGCGCTATACCGGCCACCTCGACCTGCATCGCATCTGGGAGCGCACCCTGCGCCGGGCCGGCCTGCCCCTGGCCTACAGCCACGGCTTCCACCCCCAACCGCGCATCCAGATCGCCTCTGCCCTTCCCCTCGGCTTCACCTCGCGCGCCGAGATCGTGGATATTTTTCTCACCGAATCCGTCCCCCTCGAAGGGTTGCGCGAAAAGATCCAATCCGTCGCGCCGCCGGGGTTAGAAATTTTGAAGATAGAAGAAATAGAGGCCAACGCGCCGGCCCTGCAAACGCAGCTGCGTGCCGCCGAATATGCCGTCACCCTGCCGAATCAAGCGGGGGATTCGCACTCGGAACTGCCCCGGCGCATCGCCGCCGTGTTAGAAGCTCCTGCGTTGCCGAGGCAACGGCGCGGCAAAGATTACGACCTGCGCCCGCTCATCGAAGAGCTGCGCCTGCTGGAAGATGGACGGCTCTTCATGCGCCTGAGCGCCCGCGAAGGCGCCACTGGCCGCCCGGAAGAAGTGCTCGCCGAGCTCGGCATCCCCTGGGAAGAAACCCACATCGAACGTCTCCGCCTGATCTTCGAGGAGTGATCCCCATGTTCCCCATCCGCGACGAAGAAATTCTCCCACTTTCCAAAGAACACGTCTTTTGGACCTGGTCGGCCCAGGCGCGCGTCAACCCGATCCCGGTCAAAACCGCCAAAGGCGTCTATTTCTGGGATATTCACGGAAAGCGCTACCTGGACTTCAACTCGATGACCATGTGCGTCAACATCGGGCATGGCAATGAGCGCGTCATCGCCGCCATGAAAGCCCAATTGGATGAGCTGCCCTATGCCGCCCCCGGCATGACGACGCGCGTGCGTGCCCTGGCCGCCAAAATGATCGCCGAGATCAGCCCCGGCCGCGCCCTGACGAAAGTGCTCTTCACCCTGGGCGGCGCCGATGCGAATGAAAACGCCGTCAAGCTGGCGCGTGCCTACACCGGGCGCTTCAAGATCCTCACCCGCTACCGCTCCTATCACGGCGCCACCGCCGGCGCCATGGCGCTCACCGGCGATCCGCGCCGTCACATGTGGGAGCCGGCCGGTGTGATGCCCGGCGTCGTCCACTTCCTCGACCCCTACCGCTATCGCTCCACCTTCCACCGCACCAACCCGGATCTTCCGGAAGAGGAATTCACCCGCGACTATCTCAACCACCTGGAAGAGATCATCACCTACGAAGGCCCGGAGACGATCGCCGCCATTCTGATGGAATCGGTGACCGGCACCAACGGCATCATCATCCCGCCGCAAGGCTACATGCAGGGAGTGCGCGCCCTGTGCGATAAATACGGCATCCTGCTGATCGCCGATGAAGTGATGAGCGGCTTCGGCCGCACCGGCAAATGGTTCGCCGTTGAGCATTGGGATGTCGTCCCGGATATTATGACCATGGCCAAAGGGCTGACCTCGGCCTACGCGCCGCTGGGCGCCGTGGCGATGAAGCCGGAGATCGCCGCCACGTTCAACGATCGCGTCTACGAGGGCGGGCTGACCTACACCTCCCACCCCGTCTCGCTGGCCGCGGCGATCGCCAATATCCAGGTCATGCAGGAAGAGCGCCTGGTCGAGCATGCCGCCGAAATGGGGCGCGTGCTCCATCGCCTGCTGACCGAGCTGGGCGAAAAACACCCCTCGGTGGGCGACGTGCGCTCGATCGGCCTCTTCGGCATCATCGAGCTGGTGCGCGATCGCAAGACCAAAGAGCCGATGGCTCCCTGGAACGGCACCAGCCCGGAGATGATTGCCCTGCGAAACTACTGCTTGGAGCACGGCCTTTTCCTCTACACCCACTGGCACACCGTGTTGATCATCCCGCCGCTGATCATCACCGAAGAGCAGCTCGCCGAAGGCTTCGCCATCCTGGATCAGGCGCTGGAGATCACCGACCGCGCCTGCAAATTCTAGCATTTGTGCTACTGTGCTAAAATTACTTCAATTCACAACTCCACGTTCCACCAACGGAGAGAACCTGCATGTATAAAACGCACACCTGTGGCGAGCTTCGCCCAGAACACGAAAATCAGATCGTCACGCTGGCCGGCTGGGTGCACCACTATCGCACGTTGGGCGGGATCATCTTCCTCGTCCTGCGCGATCGCTTCGGGCTGGTGCAGATCGTCAGCGATCCGCAGCACCATCCGCAGGCGGCCGAAGTAATGGAAAGCGTCCGCTCCGAATGGGTGATCCAGGTCCGCGGACGCGTGCGCCGCCGCCCGGCCGATCAGGTCAACTCCAAGATGGCCACCGGCGAGATCGAAGTGGAAGCGCACGAGGTCACCGTGCTCAACCCGGCCAAGCCGTTGCCCTTCGTCGTCAGCCGCGAGGACGAGGTGGTGGACGAGGCGGTGCGGCTGAAGTATCGCTACCTCGATCTGCGCCGTCAGCGCATGCAACGCAACTTGGAATTGCGCCACCGGGTGATCCAATTCATGCGCAATTACCTGGATGCCCGCGGCTTTCTGGAGATCGAAACCCCCATCCTCTTCAAGGCCACCCCCGAAGGGGCGCGGGATTACCTGGTGCCCTCTCGGCTGTATCCGGGGCAGTTCTACGCGTTGCCGCAATCCCCTCAGCAACTAAAGCAATTGCTCATGGTGGCCGGCATCGAGCGCTATTTTCAGATCGCCCGTTGCTTCCGCGATGAAGATCAACGCGGCGACCGCCAGCCGGAATTCACCCAGCTCGATCTGGAGATGGCCTTCGTCGAACGCGACGATGTACTGAACCTGATAGAAGACCTCTTCACCAAGATGTTGCCGGCCGTTGCGCCGCACAAGCGCTTGCTGGCCTCCCCTTGGCCACGCTTGACCTACGCCGAAGCGCTGGAACGCTACGGCAGCGATAAGCCCGACCTGCGCTTCGGACTGGAATTGTGGGAGGCGACCGATCTCTTCGCCCAAAGCGAATTCCGCGTCTTCCAGGAAACGATCCAATCGGGAGGGGTGATCAAGGGCATCCGCGTCCCCGGCGCGGCCGGCTTCAGCCGCAAGGAGCTGGATCGGCTGACCGAGGAAGCCCAACGCCTCGGCGCCCGCGGCCTGGTTTCCCTGGCGTTCACCGCCGAAGGTCTGAAAGGGAGCGGCGCCCGCTTCGTCCAGGAAGGTGAAGCGCAAGCGCTGCGGGAACGCACCTCCGCTCAGGAAGGCGATCTGCTCCTGATGGTCGCCGATCGTCGCCCGGTGGCGAATAAGGTGTTGGGCGGCCTGCGCCTGTTCCTGCGCGATCGGTTGAACCTGGCCGACCCGAACGTGATGGCCTTCGCCTGGATTACCGATTTCCCGATGTTTGAATGGAACGAGGAAGAGCAAAAATGGGATGCGGCACATCATCCTTTTACCATGCCGCGCTTGGAGGACCTGGATAAATTCGAGAGCGATCCCTCCGCCATCCTTTCCGAGGCCTATGACATGGTGTGTAACGGCTATGAGCTGGCCTCCGGCTCGATCCGCATTCATCGGCGCGACATTCAGAGCAAGGTGTTCACGCTCCTGGGCATTGACGAGGAGACGGCGCGCCGCAAATTCGGGCATATGCTGGAGGCCTTTGAATACGGTGCCCCACCCCATGGCGGCATTGCCCCCGGCATTGACCGCTTGGTCATGCTCCTGGCCGATGAGCCGAGCATTCGCGAGGTGATCGCTTTTCCGAAGAACTCCGCGGCCCGCGATATGATGGCCGACGCGCCCTCCCCCGTCGAGCCGCGCCAGCTGCAAGAATTGCACATCCGCATTGTGGAATGAACTGGAGGCATCATGGCAAACCTGATTCGCGTGGAACAGATCGCCGAATATGAAGGACAAGAAGTGACGATCCGCGGCTGGGTGTATAACCGCACCGATAAGGGCAAATTGTGTTTTCTGCTGGTGCGGGATGGTTATGGCTACGCGCAATGCGTCGCCTTCAAAGGAGACCTGCCGGCCGAACTCTTTGAACGCATTATGCGCATCCCGCAGGAATCGGCGGTGATCGTGCACGGCGTGGTGCGCAAGGACCCGCGCGCCCCCGGCATCCCCGGCGGCTATGAGATCGGCATCCGCGACCTGGAGATCGTCCAGGAGGCCGAGCTCGATTACCCGATGGCGCTCAAAGAGCACGGCGTGGATTTCGCCCTCGATCACCGTCACCTGTGGATTCGCATGCCCAGCCAGTGGGCTGTGTTGCGGGTGCGGGCAAAGGTCATTCAGGCGGCGCGCGAATGGCTGAACTCGAACGGCTTTATCAACATGGATACCCCCATCCTGACGCCGAACGCCGTCGAGGGCACGACGACGCTTTTTGAAACGCAATACTTTGACGAAGGCTCGGCTTACCTGACGCAAAGCGGTCAGCTCTATAACGAGGCGAATATCTATGCCTTCGGCAAGGTCTATTGCTTCGGGCCGACCTTCCGCGCCGAAAAATCGAAGACCCGCCGCCACCTGACCGAATTCTGGATGCTGGAGCCGGAAATGGCCTTCGTCGATCTGGACGGGCTGATGGAGATCGAAGAGCAATTGATCTCGCACATCGTCCAGACGGTGCTGCGCGAATGCCAGCCGGAGCTGAAATCGCTCAAGCGCGATACCAGCCGCCTGGAAAAGGTCACGCCGCCGTTCCCGCGCCTTTCGTATGACGAGGCGGCGGAGATCCTGCGCCGGATTTACGAAGAGGAAAGCGACCCGGAGCGCAAGGAACTCCTGCGCTTCGAGTGGGGCATGGATTTCGGCTCGCCGCACGAAACCGAGCTGACCAACCGCTTCGAGAAGCCGGTCTTCGTTTACGGCTACCCCACCGCCGTCAAGGCGTTCTACATGCAACCCTGGCCGGGGCGGCCGGAGATCTGCAAGAGCGTGGACCTGCTGGCGCCGGAAGGCTATGGCGAAATCTGCGGCGGTTCGGAGCGCATTTACGAATACGATCTGCTGCTGGAACGCATCCGTCAGCACAACCTGCCGGAGGAGGCCTTCAAGTGGTATCTCGATCTGCGCAAGTACGGCTCGGTGCCGCATTCCGGTTTCGGCATGGGCGTGGAACGCGTCACGGCCTGGCTATGCGGCATTGAGCACGTGCGCGAGGCCATCCCCTTCCCGCGAACGATCAAACGCGTCTATCCTTAAAATCCTGGAGTCACAACATGGCCTGCCCTCTCCTTCGCATTCGCAGCTTTTCGGGTTGGACGATGTTCGTCTTCGGTGCGCTGGCCTTCCTGCTCGGCGCCATCGGGTTGATCGTTCCCGAATTCCTGTTGCAGGTGCTCGGCTTCGAGGTCCTGCCCCGCAGCGCGCGGGTTGCCGGCGACTATACACTGGTGTTCATCACCACATCCTCGATGGCCTCGTTCAACATGGGCATCTACTACGTGCTGGCCGCGCTCAACGACCTGCGCAAGTTTTACGTTTGGACGGTGCCGTTCCGCCTGGTGACGTTTAGCGTGTTCACCCTGGCCGTGTTGAACGGCTTGGCTCCGACCCGCTTCCTGGGCGTGGCGATCTGGGAAGGGCTGGGCGCGCTGATCACCGGCTTGGCGCTCTGGTACGAGGCGCGCGCTCAAAAGGAGTGATCATGCGCTCGAAATGGATTGAGTACCGAGGCAAACGGATTTTCTATCAGGATTTTTCCAACCTGATGTATAACTCCAAGGCGCTGCTGGAAGAGCTGGCGGCGGTGCAGGAGATCGTGGTGGCACAGCCCCCGAATTCTGTGCTGGTGCTGGCCGATTTTCGCAATACGCAAGTCACATCGGAGGCGCTGCCGAAGTTGAACGAAGCTTCGGCGCGCACCAAGGATCACGTGCGGAAGACGGCCGTCTTAGGCGTGACGGGTCTCAAACGTACCCTGGCCGATATGCTCACCCGCCTGACCGGACAGCCGTTAAAATATTTCGACGACGAAACGGCGGCAAAGGAATGGTTGATCGCCGAATGATCGCTCACCATCCACAGTTTGCCGTTTTGAGGGCACAGGCTGAAGCCCGTGCCACGAGTCAAAGCCTGGTGCTATTCCACGGTCCACGGTCCACCGTCTACGGTCTATAGTCTACGGTCCACGGTCTTATGAAGATCTACCTCGACACCATCGGTTGCCGGCTCAATCAGGCTGAGATCGAACGCATGGCGCAGGAATTCCGCTTCGCCGGTCACGAGATCGTCGCCACGCCGGGGGAAGCGGACCTGGCGGTGATCAACACCTGCGCCGTGACGGTGGAGGCGGCCTCTGATTCGCGCAGCCGCATTCGCTACGCGGCACGCGCCGGCGCCGAGCAGATCGTGGCGACCGGCTGCTGGGTGACGCTGGAGCCGCAACAGGCCGCCACCCTGCCGAACGTGACGCGCCTGATCCCGAACGTGCGCAAGGACGGGCTGGTGGCGGAGGTGCTCGGCCTGCCGCAGGAGATCTTCGAGCGCGAGCCGCTGGAACGCGAGCCCCTGCCGGGACTGCGCATGCGGACGCGCGCCTTCCTCAAGGTCCAGGATGGCTGCGATAATCACTGCACGTTCTGCATCACCACCGTGGCACGCGGCGCGGCGCGTTCGTATCCCATCGCCGAGATCGTGACCCGCATCCAGGCGGCGGTGGAAGCGGGCACCAAGGAAGTGGTGCTGACGGGCGTGCACCTCGGCTCTTGGGGGCAAGAATGGGGGCTCCACCTGCGTCACCTGATCCAGGCGATTTTGCACGATACCGACCTGCCGCGCTTGCGACTTTCCTCCCTGGAGCCGTGGGACCTGGACGAGGATTTCTTCCGCCTGTGGGAAAACCCGCGCTTGTGCCGTCACCTGCATTTGCCGCTTCAATCCGGCAGCCGCAGCGTCCTGCGACGCATGGCACGCAAAACCACGCCGGAATCCTTCCGCGCCCTGGTTCAGGCGGCACGCGCCGTGGTGCCGGAGATGGCGATCACCACCGACATCATCGCCGGCTTTCCGGGCGAAACGGAGGCAGAATTCCGCGAAAGCTTGGCCTTTGTGGAGGAGATGGAATTCGCCGGCGGTCACGTGTTCACCTATTCGCCGCGACCGGGCACGGCGGCCACCCGTCTGCCCAATCCCGTGCCGCCGGAAGTGCGCAAGCAACGCAACGCCGCCTACCGGGCGCTCTTGGCCCGTCAGGCCGAGGCCTACCGTCAGCGCTTCATCGGGCGCAGCGAGGAAGTGCTCTGGGAATCCATCCTGGAGCGCGGCGAACAGGGCTGGCGCTTGGAAGGGCTGGGCAGCCACTACCTGCGCATCACTGCCTACGCCGATCGCCCGCTATGGAATGAGATTTCACGGGTGCAGATTCTGCAGGCCGAGGGGGAAGAGCTGAGGGGGCAGATTGTGTAAGGCTGGAATAGGACGCGGATGAACACGGATAGAACGGGGAAACACGGATTTTTTAAAGAAAAAGGGTATTTTCTTGCCGTTTAGAACAAATTATAAGATGCAAAGTTGACTTCACTGCAAAAGGGTTTTGACCACAAAGTGCACCAAGTACACAAAGGATTTTGGGCGTTCATCCCATAAAAATTGTACAAATAAAGAGAATATAATTGCATTTAAATTAAAATAAACTTTATTTCCTTTTTGGTAATACAGTTTTTACAGGAGAGTCAAAGTTACTAAAAACTTTGTACCAAACCGTCTTTTTGCGAGCGAGCGCTTTTCCCGGAGAGCGAGGACCTTTTGGCCGTGGAGTCAAACATAAAACGGGATACGCCTGGAGCATAGGCCGCCGTTCCAAGCCGGATGCTCCTGTTCGTATCCCGCCTCGATTGGACAAAACCGAACCCGCTCACCTGCTCAAAAGCTGATGAGCCAGTTTGCTGGGATCACGACAGACCAAGAACCTCCATCGCCCCAGTTCTCCGTGATGATTCACCGCCCGTACCCAGCGATGGGCGGCGGCCTCTTTTTGCCGATCCTGCTCGGTTTCAAACCCTTTGACCTCTAGAATCACCTTCTCTTCCGTGCCCTCGGGTGTGCGCAGGCGAATCAGATAATCGGGGCGATATTCGTGACGCACTCCCTGCCACTCATACGGAATGGTAAAGTCGAGATGATCGTTGCGGGCGTAGGCGATGACTTCTGGGATGCGTTCCAGCCAATAGGCGACCGAATGCTCCCAGATAGGCGCATCCAGCACGACATGGCTGATGTGACTTTTCGTTGTGCCCACGCAGGGACGCACGGTGCGGAAGAGCACCTCAGAAGTGGAACCGAAGGGACGGAAGCGTTCGATCACCGGCAGGATCGGCGGCTCACCGGCCGCTGTATCGGGTTCGATCGCCTCGGTCAGGCGCTCAAGGATGCGTTGCCGGTACTTGATGAGGGCAATTTCCTCCAAGGTGGCATCGGCAGCAACCACGACGCGCCGTTCCAGGTATTCCCAGACAATGTTCAACACCTGGGGAAAGAGGAGATGGCGCGCATTCCAGTCATCGCGTTTCCCTTTCAGGCGCAAGGTGAGCTCCGCGGCGATCTCGTAGACGCTGGCTTGCAGGCGCTTTTCACGATGGAAAGGATTGCGATCCTGGAGCACTTCCGAGCCGGGGCCCAGGCGATCGGGACGCCCGATACGATAGCCGGCGGCAGGTTTGGCGATCACCTCCGTCGGTTCGGTGCTCGGATCGATGGTCAGATAAGGCACGCTCTCCCAATTCACGCGAATGCGCTGACGAACATCGAAGACATAGCCTTCCACCCGTGGGAAGGTGATCTCCAGATCTTTGCGCTCCGGGAGAGCACGCACCAGGGTTGAGACTTTTTGCAGATCGGTGCGCCCGATCGGTTTCTTCTTGATCGGGATGACCTCAAACGGCACGCCGTAGACATCCACATATTCCGGCTCGGAAAAATCATCGTAATTCATGCGGCGCAGGCCACGTCCGACCACTTGCTCACAGAGCAGCTGCGAGGTGAAGGCGCGCAGGCCGAGGATCTGCGTCACGTTTTGCGCATCCCAGCCCTCGGTCAGCATCCCCACCGAGACCACACAGCGGATGTCCTTGCCCGGCGGGTCTCCTTCCCCTTCCCATTCGGTTTTCCCCACCGTGTCCACCGTTTTGCGCAAACGCTCAGCCGCCTGCTGTTTCGTCTCGCCCTCTACCGCGCTTTCCGCCTCCGCCAGGAGTCGGGTATCAATGCGTAAGGTGACCTCCTGATCCCCGCAGTTTTCCAATTCGGGCAGCACGTTGCCTTTTGCGATGTGTTCGTAAACGAGTTTGGAGAGGTCGGTGTTGTCGCAGACGACGATCAGAGCAGGAGGCACAGGCGAGCCGGCCTGTTGAAAGGCTTCAAAGGTCTTTTTCCATTCGGAAGCCAACGTTGCGAGCGCGCCTTCGGCCTCGCGCAACACCGATTCGGGTTTGGCTCGGCGGCGGGCCGTCTGGCGCTCAGAAGCGGGAAGTTGCTGATTGATATGCTCCCACAGGCGAAAGTAGCGGGGAATGAGTGCACCCGTATTATCGTCCACCGGCACGCGCGGGATTTTGACAATCCCGGACTCAATCGCATCCACCAGCCCGAAATCGGAGACGATCCAGGGGAAGGGCGCTCCTTCCTCGTAGCCGCTGCCTTTGATGTAGAAAGGCGTAGCGGAAAAATCGGCACAGAAATTGATGCCGCGCACCGCCTGGATGCGATCCAGGCCCCCGACCCAAATCGTGGCTTCCTCGCGCTCGGCGATCTCTTCATCAGAAAGTTGCTCCCGTTTCTCTTCCGGTAACGGCGCCGGGCGATAGGCGTGGTGGGCTTCATCGTTGATCACCAGGATGTTCTTCTTTTCGCCCAGCTCGCGAAGCACGCGGCGGCAAAAAGCCGTATCACTTTCCGCACCGCGCTGAACGACGCTGCGCGAGCGGCTATCGTCTTTCGGCCGGAAGAGATGCCAGTTGGTGATCTCGAATTTCCCCTGCTGCAGCCGCTCCATCATCCCGCGCGGCAGCAGATCGAATTTCTCATAGTAGTTACCGGACTTCCAGGGTAGGAGCACCTGTAACCGTTCCTTGATCGTCAGGTTCGGACAGACGATGAGCACAGCATCCGAGAAACGGGGGTCTTGCGGATTGGCGAGCTTATTGAGCACCTGCCAGGCAATGACCATGGCCATGACCACGGTTTTCCCGCTCCCGGTGGCCATTTTGGAGGCGTAGCGGGTGAGGCCGTTATCCTTCGGGATAGTGAGGCCCTGCTTTTCGGCGGGGGAAGCTTCCACCAGAAAGATAAACGTTTCGGCGGCTTCGCGCTGACAGAAGAAGAGTTTCCGCTCTCGTTCCGGGTTGTTCCAGTGATTTAACAGTTGCCGCGTGATCGGCGAGATGCCCGGATAGCCGCGCCGGCGCCAGTCCTTGACGCGCTCGCGCAGGGCGTTGACCAAATCCAACGGGACAAAATCTTCCTCGAGCATCGAAAGCTGGACAGCATGGGTGCGTGCTCGAAGGTAATAGCCCGCTGGCCGGCGGCCTTCTGCCAAGACGGGCTGCCCCGCCTCATACGCCCAGTAGAGCGTCGGCTCCTCAAAGGGTGAGTTGAGGATGGGGTTATCAACGAGCATATTCACCGCCTCCTAACGCCATTACCCTCACCACCTCGTTCCCGCGAAAATCGATCACCTTGACGGCAATGCGTTTGTGCTCACCGGGCTCGAACGGGAAGGACTCGGTGCCACGCATGCGCTCAAACGCTTCGGGGTCAATCTGCGCTTTGAGGGCGCGCTGCAGTTTTTCCCAGGCTTCGGGATCGCCGGGGAAGAAGGCCTGGCAGATGTGGAAAGTTTTGCCATCGTAGTCGGTATCCAGGAACCAGGCGGCTACTTCCTCGCCCCGCGCGCTATGGACTTCGCCGAATTGCGGATCGTAGATATCCACGCCGCGCAGTTTGACCACGTACGTGCCATCCCGTTGAGCGGTGACGGCCACATCCGGCTGGCCGAAGACGGTGAAGATCTGGCTGGCGCGGGTGGTCTTGAGCAGATCGCCCACCAGCACATCGGGGGCGATATTGACGAAATGCACCTGCAGGCCGGCGACCGGCACTTTTTGAATGAGCGCCTGCGCTTCCGGATCGAAGGCAAAGCCGGCAAAGAGCAGCACCTCGTAGCCGTTCATGCGAGCCGTGGGGATGGCTTCCTGCACCTGATGGGCGATGACGGGGCCGTGTTGCGGCCCGAAGCTGATCGCCACCCGCAGGCTCTTGCCGTTTTGCCGGGCCTCGGCTTCGGCATGGAGATAGCCCAGATGGAGCGGACGCAGGTTTTCCAGCTCCATTTTCTTGCCGCCGGGAAAGAGCACCCCGCCTTGCTGCTTGAGCAGGTGGATCATCATCGTCAGGTAATCGCCGGCGCGATCCTGGACGGCAACGATCTCTTCTCCTTCGGCCTCCTCGAACTGTGGGATCGGGGCCTGGGTCGGGTCCTCGACGGCCGGCACGGGGATGGCCTCCACCGTGAACGGTCCGGAGACGCGCACCACGCCGCGCACCACGTGCGGACGGTCGTAGAGCGTCTCCTGCGGCGCGTTGCGCTGAATGCTGGCATCGATTTCTTGGCGCTTCTGACGCTTGAGGTCCCAAAAGCGGCGCAGGGCGGCCTGGGCCGGCTCCGGCCAATCTTCGGCAGGCACGGGATCGGGCACTTCGTTCAACGCCCAGCGGTGACCGGTCTCCTGATAGAGCGCCTCCAAGAGTTGTTCGGCTTCTCTTTGCGCTTCGGGTTCCAGCCGGTTGCGAATCTCCCGCAGCCGCCAATAGGCTTTTTGGGCCTTTTCCGGCCAAAGGGGATGGGGCACCTCGCGCGGTACTTCCCATTCGCGCCAGGCTTTGCCCAGCGCCTGATTGAGCTCGGCCAGCGCCTGCTCGATTTGCGGGTTGTATTTTGCGGCGATGACGTCAATTTCGGTGTTTTTGGCGATGCTCTCCAGGGTAATGTGCGGCACGGTCTCGTAGAGGAAGCCGCCGGCCGGGCCGCGTTCGGGGTCTTTGAGCTCGTAGTAGTCGAATTTGGCGGTCATCAGCCGCTGACGGGCGATGGCAAGCGCCACGCGGGAAGTATCGCAGGTGATCCAGCGCCGCCCCCACTTCTCGGCGCAGTAGGCGGTGGTGCCGGAGCCGCAGGTTGGGTCAAACACCAAATCGCCCGGGTCGGTGGTCATCAGGATGCAACGTTCGATGACTTTGGTGTTGGTTTGGACGGCATAGACTTTCGGATCTCCATAGCCCGCAATTCCTGTATCCGTCCAGGTGTTGGTCAACGGGCGCGTGGGAATCTCGTCCAGAAAGCGGACATAACGAAGCGAGTTACCTATAGCGAAGAGACGTTCCGAATGCCGTAAACGATTCATTCCTTCTACACTTGTCGCCCAGTGTCGTTTCCCTCCGGCCGGTAAGAAAGATTGGCCTTCAAATTCAAAGGCAAAAGTTGTGCTACCTGGTTCCTGCGAATCTGTGCCTCCAGCCATGAACACCCTTGCCCTTTCTGGTAGCTGCAAGAGAGACGCCAATTCAGCGCTGGTCAATCGCCGTCGGGCGCCATCGGGCAGCTCCACATGCTGGTAACCTTTCGTACCTTCCTCACCCAATGCCTTCTCCAAATAAAGTTGGCGATACCTGACCTGTGACTTGTCTTTGGCATACCAAAGCAAAAAGTCGTTGACTGTGTCCAGTTTCGACCCGCCCTTGCCGCTCGTCTTCACGAAACTGATCACCGCAACGAAGTTCTCTCTTCCAAACACCTCATCCAGCAGACACCGCACCAGGTGCAGGTTCTCATCGTTGATCTGGACGAAGATCGAGCCGCTCTCTGCGAGCAGTTCGCGCGCCAGCAGCAGGCGGTCGCGCAGGTAGGTCAGGTAGGAGTGGATGCCGAGTTGCCAGGTATCGCGATAGGCTTTGATCTGCTCCGGCTCGTGGGTCAGGTCTTCGTCCTTGTCCTTGACATCGCGGCGGTCAAGGCGCGGCTGGAAATTGCTGGAATACTTGATGCCGTAGGGCGGGTCGATGTAAATCATCTGCACCTTGCCGGCCATGCCCTCTTTGACCAGGAGCGAGTTCATCACCAGCAGGGAATCCCCCAGGATCAGGCGGTTGACCCAGCCGACCTCGTGCCGGTAGAACTCCACCTGTTGATCGGCAGGCAGGGGCGTCTCGCCGAAGAGCTCAAGCTGCGGCGATTGCGGCCGGCGCACGGCATCCAGGATGGCGCGTGTCGAGATGCGCTCGTGGATGTGGAGCGGGACGACATCCACCTCAAAGCTGGTGTGCTCGGCCTTGCCGGCCCACACCAGTTGCGGATCGAGATGCGGATCGTAGACATAGGATCGCACCTCGCGCTGGCGCGCCTCGTAGGTCGGCGCCAGGCCGGCCGGGGGGTTGTTGCGTCGCCGCGCCGCTTCGTGACGGAAATCGGTGATCGGTTGATCTGAGGAGGATGACTTTTTCTTCGGCATATTCTCACCTGAGCGGAGGGGATGACGTGGAGGATCGAAGGAGTTCGGAGAAGACGTTGGTGAGATTATAGGGGGAAGCAGAGAGGTTGTCAATAAAAATCTCATGTCACAGTCCACGGTCTACGGTCCACGGTCTGCATCGACACAGGCGAAAGCCCGGTGCTACCTTCCTCGCACAGGCTGAAGCGCTGTGCTACCGTCCCCCCACGGTCTACCGTCCACCGTCCACGGTCCACCGTCTACGGTCACCCTCGGAAATTCCCCTTCAAAGTCCCCTCAGCCGGTCACCGATCGCCAGAATTCGGTTATAATTCGGACAGCACCTCTCCATACCGCCTTATCGTGATAGAGAGCTGTGAACCGGTTGTCGTAACACAAAGGAGTGTTTTTTATGCCTGCAATGGAACGTTTTACCCAGCGAGCCAAACGCGTGCTCAGCCTGGCACATCAAGAGGCCGAGCGCGCCCGCCATGCGAGTATCGGCACCGAACACTTGTTGCTGGGATTGATCGAAGAAGAAGGGGGAGTGGCCGGAAGGGTCCTGCGTGAACTCGGCCTGGAGCCGATGCGTGTGCGAGAAATGGTCATGCGTGTGGTCGGGGAAGGACGCAGCAGCGGCGGTGGTCGGCTGGAACTGGCCCCGGAAACGCAACAAGCCCTGGAATACGCCATGGACGAAGCGCGCCGCATGGGGCATCACTACATCGGCACCGAGCACATCCTGCTCGGCATGGTGCGCGCCGAAGGCAAGGGCATGGAAGTGTTGCGCCGCCTGGGCATCACCCCGGAACAGATCCGCCGTCAAACGCGCCGCGTGCTGAACGAAGGCTCGACCGCTCCGGCCGCCGTCGGCCCGCGCGAAAGTCAACGCGGCCAATCCAAAACCCCGCTCGTCGATCAACTGGCCGTGGACCTGACCGCCCTGGCCGAGGAAAAGAAGCTCGACCCGGTCATCGGCCGTGAAATGGAGATCGAACGCGTCATCCAGATCCTCGCCCGCCGCACCAAGAACAACCCGGCCCTGATCGGCGAACCCGGCGTCGGCAAGACGGCGATCGTCGAAGGCTTGGCCCAGCGCATCGTGGATGGCGATGTGCCCGCCCCGCTGCTGAACAAACGTGTGCTACAGCTCGATGTCGGCTCGCTGGTCGCCGGGACGATGTACCGCGGCCAATTCGAGGAGCGCCTGAAGCGGGTGATCGAAGAGCTCAAACAATCCGGCGCCATCCTTTTCATTGACGAACTGCACATGCTCGTCGGAGCCGGCGCGGCCGGCTCGGCGGTGGATGCCGCCAACATCCTCAAACCGGCCCTCTCGCGCGGCGAGCTCCAGGTGATCGGCGCCACCACGCTGGATGAATACCGCAAATACATCGAATCGGATGCCGCCCTGGAGCGCCGCTTCCAGCCGGTCATGGTGGATGAACCCAGCATCGAAGAGACGATCGAAATCCTGCGCGGCATTCGCCCGGCCTACGAAGAGCACCACCGCCTGATCATCTCCGACGAAGCCTTGGAAGCCGCCGCCCACCTTTCGGCGCGCTACGTCACCGAGCGCTTCCTGCCGGATAAGGCGATTGACCTGATCGACGAAGCCGCCTCGCGCGTGCGCATGTACAAAAGCCCCTCGGCGCGCGAAGCGCGCGACCTCTTCCAGCAGCTGCGCCGCGTGCGCGAAAACCGCGCCCTGGCCCAGGAAGAAGGCAATACGGACGAGGTGCGCCTATGGGATGAACGCGCCTATGAGCTGCAGGAGCGCCTCGAGCGCCTGCGCACCGGCTGGGATCGCGCCAACAGCCCCGTCGTCACCGCCCAGGATATTGCCGAAGTGGTCTCGATGTGGACCGGCATACCGGTCATGCAGTTGGCCGAGGAAGAATCCCAGCGCCTGCTCCATATGGAAGAAGAGCTGCAAAAATCGATCATCGGGCAGGATGAGGCCATTCAGGCCATCTCGCGTGCCATCCGCCGTGCCCGTGCCGGCCTGAAGGACCCGCGCCGCCCGATCGGCTCGTTCATCTTCCTGGGGCCCACCGGCGTGGGCAAGACCGAGCTGACCAAAGCCCTGGCCAAGTTCCTCTTCGGCAGCGAGGATGCCGCCATCCAGCTGGATATGTCCGAGTTCATGGAGCGGCACACGGCCTCCCGTCTGGTGGGTGCGCCGCCGGGATACGTCGGCTACGAGGATGCCGGTCAGCTCACCGAAGCGCTGCGCCGCCGCCCGTACTCGATCGTCGTCTTCGATGAGATCGAAAAGGCCCATCCCGAAGTGCACAACATGCTGCTGCAGATCATGGAAGAAGGGCATCTTTCCGATGCCCGCGGCCGCCGCGTGGACTTCCGCAACGCCATCATCGTCATGACCTCGAACATCGGTGCCGAAGAAATCCGCCGCCAGACTTCCCTGGGCTTCCAGCTCAAGCGCGATCAGGCCGAAGAAGAGCGCCTGAGCTACGAAGAGATGCGCAAGAAGCTCACCGATGCCCTGCGGCGCGTCTTCCGCCCCGAATTCCTCAACCGCGTCGATGGCGTGATCATCTTCCGCTCGTTGAGCAAAGAGGATATCCAGAAGATCGTCTCCCTGGAGCTGAACAAAGTCGCCGAGCGGCTGAAGGAGCACAACCTGACCCTCATCGCCACGCCCAAGGCCCTGACCATGCTGGCCGAATGGGGCTACGACCCCGAAATGGGCGCCCGTCCGCTGCGCCGCGTCATCCAGCAACGGGTGGAAGATCCGCTTTCGGATGCCTTACTGGCCGGCCAATTCCACAACGGCGATACCGTGCTGGTGGATGTGAACGACGACAATCAGGTGATCCTCTTGCGCCAGGAACCCCAGCCGGAACCCACGCTCTAACGCGATTGAAAACGGAAAATACATGGCAGGCTCATCGAGTCTGCCATGTTCTTTTTTGGAGTACAATCGAGGCGATGAAATCCTATACCCGCTACGTCTGCCAACAATGTGGCCGTGTGACCGCTTCGTACATGGGGCGATGCCCGCAATGCGGTGCCTATAACAGCATGGTGGAGGAAGTGGTCCAGCAGGAAACGGCAACGCAAAAGACGCAACCTTCGCACGCCTGGAGCGCCCGTTCGCAGCCCCGTCGGCTGAACGAAATTGACGGTGATGTGGAAGAACGCCTCGCCCTGCCGCTCGGCGAATTCGCCCGCGTGCTTGGGGGAGGCATCGTTCCCGGTTCGATCGTGCTGATCGGCGGCGATCCCGGCATCGGCAAATCTACCCTCATGCTCCAGGTAGCCATGGAGATGGCGCGTCGGCTGCGCGTGCTGTATATCTCCGGCGAAGAATCGGAACGGCAGATCAAAATGCGCGCCGTGCGCCTGGCCGGGGAAGGCAAAACGCTGCCGGAGCAGCTCTTCCTGGTCACGGAAACCAACCTGGGCGTGATCTTCAACCACATCACCGAGCTGCGCCCTTCGCTGGTCATCCTGGATTCGATCCAAACCGTCTACCTACCGGAGCTGGAAACCTCGGCCGGCTCGGTGACCCAGGTCCGTGAGTGCGCTTCGCAAATGCGCGAACTGGCGAAATCCAGCGGCATTTCCGTCTTCCTGATCGGCCACGTCACCAAAGAGGGGGTGATCGCCGGGCCACGCGTGCTGGAACACATCGTGGACACCGTGCTCTACCTGGAAGGGGATCGCTTTCAGGCCTACCGTCTGCTGCGCTCGGTCAAAAATCGCTTCGGCGCCACTTCGGAGGTCGGCGTCTTCGAGATGCACGAAAACGGCCTGAAGGAAGTGCCCAACCCCTCAGAAGCCTTTCTGGCCGAGCGGCTGGTGAATGCCCCCGGATCGGCGATCGCCGTGACGATGGAAGGCACCCGGCCGCTGCTGATCGAAATTCAAGGGTTGACCTCGCCCACCCAATTTGGGAACGCGCGCCGCACGCCGAACGGCGTGGACTTCAACCGTCTGCTGCTGATCACCGCCGTGCTCACGCGCCGCCTGGGCATGCGCCTGGCCGAACAGGACATCTTCGTCAACGTGGTCGGGGGGCTACAGATTGACGAACCGGCCGCCGATCTGGCGATCGCCGCGGCCATCGCATCCTCGGACCGCAACACACCGGTGCGCGCCGATGCCGTCCTGATCGGCGAGATCGGACTCGGGGGTGAGCTGCGCATGCCGGGGCAAATGCCTGCCCGCCTACGCGAAGCGGCGAAGCTGGGCTTCAAGGCGGCCATCGTCCCCAAGGCCCTGCGCCGGGCAGAACCCTGGCCGAAAGAGATCGAAATCCTGGAGGCACGCTCGCTTTCCCAGGCCCTCGATCTGGCGCTGGGGAGCGTGGCTCCGCCTCCACGCGGGCGAAAAGTGGTATGATCTGAACAACATCATCTTTCATCTTGCAGGAGGTTTGATATGAAACGCGCCGTTAGCATCAGCATCGGCTCATCGAAGCGAGATAAAACCGTGGTCGTCCGCCTGCTGGGAGAAGAGATCAGCATCGAACGTCGCGGCACCGATGGCGATATGGAAGCCGCCGCCCGCCTCTACGGAGAGCTGGACGGCCAAGTGGATGCCTTCGGCGTCGGTGGCGCCCAGCTAGGAATGCTGGTGGAAGGCAAGTGGTATCCCCTGCACTCCGTGCAGAAGATGGTGCGCTTCGTCAAAAAGACGCCGCTGGTGGATGGCACCGGCCTGCGCAACACGCTGGAAGCCCAAAGCGCGGCGTTCCTGGAACGTCACCTCAAAGATTACCTCGATGCCCATGGCCGCCGCGCCTTCATCATCGTCGGCATCGATCGCTGGGGCATGACCCGCTCTTTCGTGGATGCCGGCTACGAAACGATCTTCGGCGATTTCATGTTCGGCCTGGGGTTGCCCATCCCGATCTACACGATCGGCCAGCTGAAGGTCCTGGCCGCCGTGCTGATGCCGATCGTCTCGCGCCTGCCCTTCGAGTGGCTCTATCCGACCGGTGAAAAGCAAGAGGAGCGCCAACCCAAGTGGCAGAAGTACTTCCAATGGGCGACGGTGATCGCCGGCGATTGTCACTACATCACCCGTCACATGCCGGAACGCCTGGACGGCAAGATCATCGTCACCAACACCACCACCCAGGAGGATGTGGCGCTCTTCCGCCAAGCCGGGGTGAAATACCTGGTGACCACCACGCCCGTGCTGGAGGGGCGCTCGTTCGGCACCAATGCCATGGAAGCCGCGCTGGTGGCGCTGGCCGGCAAAGGCCGCACCCTGAGCGATGCCGAAATCCAGGAACTGCTCGATCGGCTCGGCCTGGAACCCCAACTGCAAGTGCTCAACTGACGGAGGATTTATGGATGCGATTGTCACGGCAGGAGGCATTCCGCTCCCGGAAGATCCGCTCTACACCTATAGCAACGGTGAGCCGAAAGCGCTGATCGATGTGGCCGGCAAGCCGATGATCCAATGGGTGTTGGATGCCCTCTCCGAGGCCCAACACGTCGAGAACGTGGTGGTGATCGGCCTTTCCCCCAAAAGCGGCGTGACCTGCAAAAAACCGCTCTACTTCCTCTCCAATCAGGGGAACATGCTGGCGAACATCGTCGCCGGCGTGAACAAGGTGCTGGAGGTCCACCCCCAGGCCGAGTATGTGCTCATCGTCTCCTCGGATATTCCGGGGCTCAAGCCGTTCATGGTGGACTGGCTGATCGAAACCGCCATGCAAACCCAGGATGACATTTATTACGGCGTCGTGCCGCGCGAGGTGATGGAAAAACGCTATCCGAACTCAAAGCGCACCTACACCCGCCTGAAGGACATGGAAGTGTGCGGCGCAGATATTAATATCGCCCACGTGCGCATGACCACTCAGCACCTGGATCTATGGGAAAAGCTGATCGGCAATCGCAAGAGCCCACTCAAGCAGGCGGCGATCATCGGGTTGGATACGCTCTTTTTGCTCCTCACCCGTCGCATCAGCCTACAGGATGCGGTGGAGAAGGTCAGCCGGCGCTTGGGCATCCGCGGGCGCGTCATCGTCTGGGAGCATGCCGAGGCCGGCATGGACGTGGATAAACCGCATCAGTTGGAATTAATGCGCGCCGATCTCGCCGGAGAGGGGGCGAAGTCGGGAGCATGAGGCAGTGGTCTGAACGGATCGAAGCCTGGGACGAGGCCGCGTCCCGCCGGCTACGTTTGACGGATCGACGCGGCCTTTTGCGTTCTTTGGCTGCCTTCCTCGCCCATTCCGGCGATTCGTGGTTCTGGGGGCTCGGCCTGCTGGCGCTCATCTTCTGGGGACCTGCGCCGTTTTGGCGCTCCTGGGCGCTGGTGCAGCTCAGCGGCATCTTCTTCCTGGCCGTCCTGGTGATGATCTTGAAATTCACCTTCCGCCGTCGCCGTCCCCAAGGCGATTGGGGCGGCATCTACCGCGCTACCGACCCTCACTCCTTCCCCTCCGGTCACGCCGCCCGCGCCATCTTTCTGGCGCTGGTGAGCTGGTTTTTGGGAGGGCCTGCCTGGCTAAGCCTTCTGCTCACCCTTTGGGCACCGCTGGTCGCCCTGGCGCGCGTCGCCATGGGCGTGCACTATCTCTCGGATATTCTCGGTGGCCTACTCTTCGGCCTGCTGCTGGCGCTGGGATGGGTGAACGCGCTGGGAATGTAGGACAAACGCTAGCGTTTGTCCAAATGAGAATACCGAATGGGTTCTCAAGCAAACCACGGAAGGGTTCCACTTTCGCCAAAATCCGCCAAAAATACCCCGAAGCCTGGAAGAAGTGGTCTAAAGAACAAGAGGACGCGCTTGTAGAGTACTTCAGGAGAGGCCTGTCGGTGGAAGAAATAGCCGATAAGCTCGGCAGGAGGCCTAGCGCGATTCACAAAAGATTAATAAAAATGAAATTAATTTAGAAACGACGCAATACAGGATTTATCCTGTGCAGCTATTGATTCTCGTTTGTACTACAAAATCCGCTCCAACATAGCCGCCAGCGCCCGGTAGGACGGAGCATCTTCGGCAAGGGCGATCAGGGGGTGACCGCCGACTTCCAGGGCGAGCAAATGCTCATCGTGGGGAATGCATCCCAGGAGCGGGGCGCCGGTTTTCTCGATCTCCTGCTGCAAAAGGGGCGAAAGATCGCCGGCCGGTGCCCGGTTCAGCACCAGCCAGACTTTTTCCACGCGGATATCTAGCTCGCGGCTCAAAGCCACAATGCGCTGGGCGGCTACCAGACCACGGGGGGTCGGGTCGCTGACCACGAACAAATGCTGCACATCGCGCGTGGTGCGGCGCGAAAGGTGCTCCATGCCGGCCTCGTTATCGATCACCACCCACTGATAGTGCCGGCTGAGATCATCGATCACCTGGCGCAGGTTGTGGTTGACGGCACAGTAGCAGCCGGGGCCTTCCGGTCGCCCCATGGCGATCAGATCGAAGCGCGAACCTTCCACCAGCGCCGAGTGGACGTGGTATTCCAGGTAATCACGCTTGGTTTGTCCACCGGGCAGGGTGCCCATCGCCGCGCCACCGCCCAGGAGCGAAGATTTCACCTGTTCCAACATCTCTTCGCGGATCTCCCCCACCGTCCATTCCAGGTCCATCCCTAGCGTGATGTGGAGATTGCTGGAGGGATCGGCATCGATCGCCAGGATGTTGCCCTGACGATGCTGCGAAAGGAACTTGATCACGAGCGCAGCGATGGTCGTTTTCCCCACGCCCCCTTTGCCGGCTACAGCCAATGTCACGGTCATCCCTACCTCCTATCCGCTTCGTCCGCTCGCCTCCAAAAGGGCCTCCAGCCGTGGGATCATCTCGTGTACGGCCTGACGCAGCTGCGGTACGTGGTCATAGACCGGGACGTTCAGCCGATCCGCTTCCGCCACCTGCTCATCGGCCGGCAACCAGCCCAAAAGCGGCAGTTCAGCCTCGGCCTGCAGAAAAGCCGCTTCTTCAGGATGGCGGATTTTATTTCCCACCAGATACAGGCGCTCCAGGCCGATATCCCGCGCCAGCTTGGCGATCTGCATGGCCGTGCCCAGGCTACGGCGCGTCGGTTCGCTGACGATCAGCATGGCATCCACGAAATCCACCGTCGCCCGTCCGAGATGCTCCACGCCGGCATACATATCGAGTAGCAGAACATCTTCATTCCGCAGCAAAAGATGGGTAAAGAGTGCCTTCAGCAGAGCCGATTCGGGACAGATGCAACCGCGGCCGCCGCGCTCGACGGCCCCCATCTCCAGCAGGCGCACCCCACGGTGTACGATGCTGAAGCGTTCCGGCAGATCGTCCACGCGCGGATTCAGGGTGAAGAAACCGCCGCTGGTGCCGGGTTTGGCGCCGGTGCGCTCTTCGATCAGGTCTCCCATCTCGGCGATCGGGCGCAAGCCGGCGCGGAGCGCGGGCGGGAACCCCAAAGCGGCCGCCAAGCACGGGCTGGGATCGGCATCCACCGCCAGCACCTGGCGCCCCATGGCGGCATAGGCCTGAGCCAGCAGCGCAGTGAGCGTTGTCTTGCCAACTCCACCTTTGCCACTAATAGCCAGTTTCATACGTCAACTGCCAGGCAGGTGAGCGTTTGCTCAACCCCCGGAATCGGCTGAATCTTCGTCGCCACCAATTGACCGAGCTCACCGAGATCGCTCGTTTCGGCAATGGCGATGGCATCATACGGGCCGAAAGTCATCTCGGCGCTCTGGATGGCCGGGAGCTTGCGCAGTTCTTTCACCACCGGCCGCACCTCACCGCTCCGAATCTTGATCAGGATATATGCCTTCATGGTATTCGCTCCTATTCGGAAGATTTGCGCAAAAAGACCAGCCAGTAGACCAGCGCTACCAGCACAGAGCCGCCGATGATATTCCCAATGGTCACCGGCAGGAGATTGCGCAGCAAGAAATTGCCCCAGGTTAGGGGTTCGAGGGAGGCCACCTTACCGGCCACCGATTGGAGAAACTGCGGATCAAAGGCTTTGATCAGCAGAGCATACGGGATGAAGTACATGTTGGCAATGCTATGTTCATAGCCGGCGGCGACAAAAGCGGAGATCGGCAGAAAGATCACGATCACCTTATCGATCACACTGCGGGCGCTATAGGTCATCCAAACCGCCAGGCACACCAGCGCATTACACAGAATGCCGAGCATGAGCGCTTGGAAGAAATCGAGCTGCACCTTGTTGAGGGCAATGTTCAGCGCAGTTACCCCTACCCCGCCCTTGGCCATCCAGTATTGACCGGTGAGAAAGTTCAAGATCGCTGTGCCGAACGCGCCGACGAAATTGCCAGCATAGACGATGATCCAATTGCGCAACAAAGCACGGGTTGTGATCTTGCGACTCGCCCAGGCCATGACGATCAGGTTATTCCCGGTGAACAGCTCGGCGCCACCCACGACGACCAGCAGCAGCCCCAAGCAAAAGACCAGCCCCATCTGCAGGCGCTGGATGCCGTAGGGCAACGCAATGCTCACCACCTGGCCATCCGGCTGGGTCAAGGTAAAAGTGCCCGTGGCGACAACAGTTGCGAAGATCGCCCCCAACGAAATGAACGCCCCTGCCAGCACCGCCAGCACGAACGTCTTGAGTGCCGGCATCTCTGCCTTGCGCACGCCGAGGTATTCTGCACGAGTAGCCATTTCGGCAGGGAGAAGCGCATCGATACGAATCTCACTCATAAGGCACCTCAAGTTTGTGATTTTATTCACAATAAGTGTATCTCGGCAGAGTAGTCAGCAACAGGGAGAAGTGTCCTCTTTTGGGGTGATCGGAATCACATCGGAAAGGGCGAGCGCGGCAGAGAATGTTGCTTTTCAAGATGATTATAGCATGAGAGGGTGGTTGCGTGGTCGGTTAGTCGGTTGGTCGGATGGTCGGTTAGTCAGATGGTCGGTTAGTTGGGTGGTCGGGTGGTCGGTTAGTCGGTTAGTTGCATGGTCGGTTAGTTGCATGTCGGATGGGTGGGGGGCACGGTCGACTAGCGGCGTACCAGCGGGCCGATCAACTGCTGGGCTGCCGGAGAGAGCAAAGGTAGCAGACGCCGCAGGGTGCGCCAAAGTCCCGATTGAGGTCCTGCCTCCACCAGCCACTGCCGGAAGGTGAAAACAGTCTCGTGGGGCACACGGCGCAGAAGATGCTCTAAAACCGCGGCGATTTCGTTTTGGATCATCGGCGAGGCATGCTCCAACACCGGGCGGAGCAGGTTGAAGATCGGCGGGAAATTCTCGAAATCTTTATCTTCCAGCAATGGAATCAGCGCCTGAAGCGCATTTTCCCAAAGCTGCGGACGTTGCGGATTGAGCCATTCGGCGATCAACGAAAGGAATAGCTGCGGGGTCTCGCGCCGCATCCGTTCCAGGCCGTTTTCCAGCAACATGGTGCGGAGCTGCGCATCGCGCACCTGATTGGACCACGCCATCAGGCGCGCCAAAAGCCATTCTTCACGGGGCGGGATCTGACCTAGCAAAAAAGCCGCCAGCAAACGCGTTTCGAGCACTTCTTCTTTCCATAAGGCATCGGCCAGTTCCAGCGCGTACTCCGGGTAGGAAACAGCCAGTTCGCGCAGCTCTTGCTCGATCGCGCGCAGGACCATCGGCGGAGTGCGGTAACTGAAGAGCGAAAGCGGGGTCGAGGCCTGGGTGGGACGCAAGGTGGGGTTGTGATACATCTCCAGCAGGGCACGCAAATGTTTGACAAATTCGGCCGGCAGGAAGAAGAATTCACTCAAGCGCGCCACCTGCTGACGCAAGCGCAATAAATCAATCGCCGGCATGGGAGTCCCCCTCCCTCCCCTCACCTGCCGGCTGTGCACCGCTGTAGCACTTTCCCCGCCGATGAACGTTTCTCAAATGTTCTCCCCCTCCTTTCAGGCCTTAATAGGCACGGGCAAAATACACCTTTTGATCGGCCTTCTCGCCACAAACGATGCACCGCCCTTGCCCGCCGGGTTGATCAAAAGGAATGCAGCGCGAAGTCGCTTTGGTATCCTCTTTGATCTTCGCTTCGCACTCTTTGCGCCCACACCACCAGGAGAAGGCCCAGCCGCGCTGGATCACTTCCTGGAACTCGGCATAATCTTTGGGATCGAAGATGTGTGCATCGCGGAACGCCGTGGCGCGTTCGAGCAGCGAGCGATGGATCTCCTGCAGCAAACCGCGAATGGTCTCGGCCAGGCCCTGTTGCGAAACAACGGTCTTGCCTTCTCGTCCGGGGCGATCGCGCCGTGCCAGGGTGACCTGGCCGCTTTGCACATCTTTCGGGCCGAGTTCAATGCGCACCGGCACACCGCGCATTTCCCAATCGTTGAACTTGTTACCCGGCGTCATATCGTCGCGCGTATCCACCTTCACGCGCAGACCCGCCTCCTGGAGCTGAGCCGAAAGGCGCTGGGCTGTTTCCATCACCTGCGAAAACTCGGCATCGTTGCGATAGATCGGCACGATCACCACCTGGATCGGCGCCAGCTTGGGCGGCAGGATCAACCCCTGATCGTCACCGTGGGTCATGATGATAGCGCCGATGAAGCGCGTGCTCAATCCCCAGGAAGTCGTCCATACGTACTGCAGCTGATTGTTCTGATCCAAGTAGCGGATCTCGAAGGCGCGGGCGAAGTTCTGCCCCAAGAAATGCGACGTGCCGGATTGCAGCGCACGGGTATCCTGCATCATCGCCTCGATGGTGGTGGACATGACGGCGCCGGCGAATTTTTCGCTTTCCGTCTTCTTCCCTTTGATCACCGGCACGGCGGCATCGTTGATGGCGAAATCGGCATAGACATCGAGCATACGCAGGGTTTCTTCGATGGCTTCCTGCTCGGTGGCATGGGCGGTGTGACCCTCCTGCCAGTAAAATTCGAGCGTGCGCAGGAAGAGCTTGGTGCGCAGTTCCCAACGCACCACATTGCCCCACTGATTAATCAGCACCGGTAGGTCACGGTAGGATTGAATCCATTTCGAGTACATGTAGCCGATGATCGTCTCAGAAGTGGGGCGCACCACCAGCGGTTCCGCCAGCTCTTCCCCTCCTCCATGCGTGACCACCGCCAATTCCGGCGAGAAGCCCTCGACATGCTCCTTCTCCTTTTCCAGGAAGGACATCGGGATGAACAGCGGGAAAGCGGCGTTCACATGGCCGGTTTCCTTAAAGCGCCGATCGAGAGCCTGTTGGATGTTCTCCCACAGGGCCCAACCATAGGGGCGGACCACCATACAGCCACGCACGGGCGCGTAATCGGCCAGTTCGGCGCGCAAGACCAGTTGGTTATACCATTCGGAAAAATCTTCGCTACGAGAAGGCAATTTTTCGGGCATGGACAAGACCTCAAGAAGGGATTTCGTGAGCCAAGATCTCAAGCGCCGCCTGCTCATCTGCGGCAAAACGGAGCAAGGAACGCTGAGAAAGCGGCGTGTAGGTTCCTAGATCGTTAAACATTTGCTCAAACAGTCGCCGCCAACCGTCGCCGATCAGGATCAACGGGCGCGTAGGGATGCTCCCAATAATCATCAGGTTCCAGGTCAGGGCGATCTCGGTCAGCGTACCGGGGCCACCGGGCAAGGCGATCCAGGCCTGACTAGCCCGGATGATACGCTGCAGGCGCTCGATCAAGGTTTCGCAACGCCATTCCTCCTTCACCCAGCGATTCGGCCCTACCGGCCGCCAGCGCTCGATCTCGGCACAGGTGACGCCGATCACATGCCCCCCGGCCTCCGCCGCACCCCGGCTGACGGCTTCCATCGTGCCGATATAGCCACCGGTCAGCACTGTGTGCCCCTGCCGCGCCAAACCATAGCCCAAGGCATAGGCCTGGGCGTAGGCCGGATCGCCCTCCACGGGTTGGGAGCCACCGAAAACAGAAACGAACATGGGTCTGTATTATATCATCTCCGCATGTCGGGCAACGTAGGCTTCGTAGGCCTGGATGAGCCGACGCGTGTGAGGGCCAGGGCGACCATCGGCGACCACTTGACCGTCGATGCGTACGACCGGCACCACGCCACGCGAGCTGGAGGTCAGGAGCGCTTCTTCAAAAGTTTCTTCCAGGCAGGGAGCTCGGTAGAGCATTTCCAACCCCAACCTTCGCGCCAGGCGCAAGACGATTTGACGCGTCACACCGGGCAAAATGCCCTCCCTGGCCGTGATCAAGGTGTTGTCGCGCAACACGTAGAAGTTGCTCGTCAACCCTTCAAGCGCTTCGCCGCGCGGACAATTCGCCCTCAGGCGCACACGAATGGCCTCATAGGCACCGCTCTCGCTCAACCGGTGTCGGATCTCGGCGCTGGAGGCGATGAAGTCGGTAGCCTTCAAGCGCGGGTTGCGCCGCTCGATCGGCACAGTGATCACGGCCACGCCCTTTTCGTACAGTTCGGCGGGCGGCAATTCAAATGACTCGGCCAGCAGATAGAACGTGCCGGCGGCCTCCCCTTCCAACAGCAGGACCGGTCGCAAACGACACTCCCCCGGCGCAAAGGTGGCCGCGACCTGCCGCAAAGCGGCGCGCAGGCCTTCCCTTTCCGCCGCCGGAGCAATCCCCAACTGCGTCAGCGGATGATACAACCGATCGAGATGGCGCTTCAGACCAAGCGCTCGGCGCCCGCCATCGAAGGTACGAAAGGTGGTATAGAGACCGCGCGGCAAGCGGCGCGTGAACGCGTCCAAGGTGCTCTCCTCACGCCCCACCCATTGCAAACCGTTGGCAGAAAGATGATACACGTGAATTTCCGGCATAACAACGGATCGACACGAATGCTACAAATAAGCACGGATTTTTATGCAGAGAAAACATCAACACCTTTGTAAATTTCTCCTATAAATCATGTAAATCCTGTAAATCCTGTCTTAAAAACATACCCCGCTTGTGCCGTGTGCGGCGCAGTTCTGAACCTGCTCTCGCAGGGTGGGTCCCTACCCGGTATTCCCGCCTTGGCTCAGGCCTATCGCGTTCCTACCGTGAGATCGGGTCCCAGTGAGTGGGTGTTGGCTCAGAACCGTAATCCATGCGGCATCACGAGCACAGCAGGGTGATTTTCTTATACCACTATCTTCGCCGGTTGTGTAGGGTAAGATTAAAAGCTTTTTCCGCTTCGCCACAAAAGTCGGCTATTCGGCCACCACCCGCAAATTGCGCGGCAAGGTGCTGAGCGTTTCGGCCCCTTCGGCGGTGATCACCAGGTTATCCTCAATGCGCACACCGCCACGACTTTCGAGATAGATGCCCGGTTCAACGGTAAAGGTCATGCCGATTTCCAAGGGGCGAAGATTATCGCCGCGCAGATAGGGCTCCTCGTGCGCTTCCAGGCCGATGCCGTGACCGGTGCGATGCGGGAACGCCGCGCCGTAGCCGGCCGCCTCGATGACGCGGCGCGCGGCACCATCGATCTCGGCGCAAGCGTTGCCGGGACGGGCGGCCTGGCGCCCGCAAGAATTGGCTTCGGCCACAATTTGGGCAATGTGTTGGAGCTCTGCCTCCACCGCACCGACCGCAAAGGTGCGCGTCAGATCGGAAATATAGCCCTGATAGGTCGCTCCCCAGTCGATCACCAGCAGATCGCCGGGCTGGAGCGGGCGATCGCCGGGGGTAGCATGGGGATTCGCCGAGTTCGGGCCTGAGGCCACGATCGGCGCGAAGGGGAGCTCCGGGTCCGAACCGTGGCGCAGCAGCTGCACGGTCAGCTCTGCGGCCAGTTCCCGTTCGCTCATCCCCACTCGGATCGAGGGCAAGGTTGCCTCCAGCGCCTTTTCGGCGATCTCAACCGCTTTGCGAATGCAGGCGATCTCCTGGGCATCTTTGCACCGGCGCAAGGCACCGATCACCTCGCCGGCTTCCACGAATTGCGCTTGCGGAGCGGCGGCTTGGAGAAAGCGATATTCCAGCAAGCGCAACCGGTTCCCTTCCACGCCGATCTTCGCGTGCTCTAATCCCAGCGAGCCCAGCGCACGGCGGAAAACCTCCTGCCAGGTAGAGGGGTCTTCTCCGTAGCTGACCGCCTGCACAGGATAGGGGAAGAGGCCAACTTTTGGACGCTCCAGCTCCGGCAAAATCACCAGCGGCTCTGCGCCTCGCGCCACCAAAAGAAGGACCGGACGCTCCATCAGGTGAAAATGCACCCCGCTGAGATAGGTGAGCGAGGGACCCGGATTGAGCGCCAGCGCGTCCAGGTTTCGCTCCTGCAAAAGGGATTGAAGGCGTTCCAGGCGTTGGATCATCAGAGGCTCCTTAGGGTAGGTGTTGGATAAGATGTATTTTGGGATACAATCGATAATGCAAAAGATTGCGGAGTGTTGTCTTGCCTGAACTTTGCTCGCTTCTTCGGTATCATCATCCGCATGTACGCGGAACCGTCTGTACCCCATCACATCCCACATTTCCACGTGTATTACCAAAACTATGCGGCAGTATACAGCATTGACACAATAGAAATGATTAGTGGTGAGTTGCCACGTAGACAACAACGGCTTGTGGAAGCATGGGCAGAGTTACACCAGGGCGAGCTGCAAGAGAATTGGGAGCGATTGCAAGCAGGGCAGATGCCATATCCGATCGCGCCGTTGCGCTAAAGGAGTACGAGAGATGAGACATTCGATCTACCGAGTGATTGGATTTGAAATCACGGGCCCTTATACATTACGAATCACGTTTGACGACGGAATGGTTCGAGAGATCGATTTCAGACCGGTGTTAGAAGGGCCGATATATGGGGTCCTGCAGGACGAAGGACTGTTCAAGCAAGTGAGCATAGACGCAGAGGCCCATACGCTGGTGTGGCCAAACGGGGCGGATTTTGACCCGGAGACACTGCACGATTGGCCGAAGTATGCAGAGGAAATGAAACGAATGGCAAAGCGCTGGGCAAACACGATGGCGAAGGTCGGGTAGCCGCTCATCCCCGGCCGGTGAATGCCGATGACATCCACCCGCGCCCTCATTCATAGCGGTGCTCTGCTAAAAACGATGGGCGGAACGGGTGAAGAACGTGACGATGAACCAGTCCACCAGGCCGGGAAGGTGCCAATCCAGCGCGATCAGCGGGCGGAACCACCAGGGGATGATCAGCGTGCGGCGCGGTCGCTTGGCCACTTCCACCACCTTGCGCGCCACATATTCCGAGGACATGGTGAAGCGCTTGAACCAGTTAAACCGTGCTTTGGCGGCATGTTGACCGGTATGCTGACCGAACTCCGTCGCCGCCGAGCCGGGATAGATGCCCGAAACATAGATGCCAAACGGGGCCACCTCGCGCCGCAAGGCATCGGTGAAGCCACGCACGCCGAACTTGCCGGCGGCATAGATCGAATAGAGCGGCGCCGCCAACCAGCCGGCCACCGAAGACATGTTGATGATGTGCCCCTGCCGCCGTTCCAGCATATGCGGCAGCACCAGGCGCGTCAGCTGAATCACACCGAGCAGGTTGACGCGGATTTGTGTTTCGATATCGCGAGCCGGTTCCAGGTTTTCCAGGAAATCCAAGCGGCCAAAGCCGGCATTGTTGAAGAGGATATCGATCTGCCCCCAGGTTTCCAGCGTGGTGCGCACCAGGCGTTCCAGGTCGGCCTGCCGGGCAACATCGGCCGGCACGACCAAGGCCTGACCACCGGCGGAGCGGATCTCTTCGGCCAGTTGCTCCAAGCGCTCCACGCGGCGCGCGCTGAGCACAACGCGCGCCCCTTCACGGGCAAATAGGCGGGCGGCATCGGCACCGAAGCCGGAAGAGGCACCGCTGATCAAAACCACTTTCCCCTGCAGCGATTGAGACTTCATCTGGCTTTACTCCTCCTGTTCTTCTTGATCCTGTTCACGTGGGCGAGGCCGCGGTGGCGGGACGACGACCTGATCGGAGAGCGCGATCTTCAGCACCTCATCCATGTGGCGCACCGGCACGATCTTCAAATCCGTGCGCACCGCTTTGGGAATATCCACCAGATCTTTCAGGTTCTTTTCGGGCAGGATGACGGTCTTCAGCCCGGCGCGATGCGCCGCCAGCACCTTTTCGCGCGTGCCGCCGATGGGCAACACCCGCCCGCGCAACGTGATCTCGCCGGTCATGCCCACGGTGTGATAGACCGGCCGCCCGGTGAGCGCCGAGAGCATGGCCGTGGCGATGGTGATGCCGGCCGAAGGACCATCTTTGGGAATGGCGCCTTCCGGCAGGTGGATGTGAATATCCATGCGGTCGAAGACCTCGTAATCAATGCCGAAGGCCGCGGCGCGTGATTTGACGTAGGTCAGCGCGGCTTGGCAGGATTCCTGCATCACTTCGCCGAGTTGGCCGGTCATCTGCAGGTTGCCCTTGCCATCCAAAACGGCCACCTCGACCACCATCACTTCACCGCCGTTCTCCGTCCAGGCCAGCGATTGCGCCACTCCGACCTCGTCGCGGCGTTCGGCTTCGGGTGGGAAGTATTGCGGCGGGTCGAGGAATTTTTCGATCAGATCGGGGGTGATGCGCTCCGGGTAGGGCTTGCCTTCGGCCTTCAGGCGGGCGATCTTGCGGCAAATGTGGCCGATCTCGCGCTCCAGGTTGCGCACGCCGGCTTCGTAGGTATATTCACGGATAATCCGCTTCAGAGCCTCGATATCGAACTCCACCTTCAGGTCCTGGATGCCGTTTTCTTCCATCTGGCGCGGGATGAGATAACGGCGGGCAATTTCGATCTTTTCCTCTTCGATATAGCCGGGGAATTCGATCACTTCGAGGCGATCGAGCAAGGCCGGCGGGATGGTGGCCAGAGTGTTGGCCGTGGTGATGAACATCACCTTGGAAAGGTCAAAGGGGATTTCCAGGTAGTGATCGCTGAAGGCGTGATTTTGCTCCGGATCGAGCACCTCGAGCAGGGCCGCGGCCGGATCGCCGCGGAAATCGCTGCCGAGCTTATCGATCTCATCGAGCATGAAGAGCGGGTTGGCCACCCCGGCCCGACGCATCGTCTGCAGAATGCGGCCGGGCAGCGCGCCGATGTAGGTGCGGCGATGGCCGCGAATTTCGGCCTCATCGCGCACCCCGCCCAGCGAAACGCGCACGAATACCCGTCCCAGGGCCTGCGCGATCGAGCGTCCGAAGGAGGTCTTGCCCGTCCCTGGCGGCCCGACGAAGCACAAAATGGGTTGGCGATTCTTCTTCGGCTTGAGCGAGCGCACAGCGATGTATTCCAGAATGCGCTCCTTGGCCTTGCGCAAGCCGTAGTGATCGCGATCCAGAATTTTGGCCGCCCGGCGCACGTCCAGCTTATCCTCGGTGACCTTTGTCCAGGGCAGTTCGAGGATCCAGTCAATGTAGGTGCGGATCATGCCCACTTCGGGCGACATCGGAGGCATCTGCTGCAGGCGCTCCACTTCGTGCAGGGCGACCTTCTTCGGCTCCGGCGGCAGATGCGCCGCTTCGATCCGTTGACGCAGTTCGTTCAGCTCACGCGTCCAGAGATCGCCTTCGCCCAGCTCGTTTTGGATCTGGCGCATTTGCTCGCGCAGGTACATTTCCCGCTGGGCCCGATCCACTTCGGATTGCACACGGGTGTGGATCTCATCTTCGAGCTCGAGCACGTTGACCTCTTCGGCCAGGTGCCGGTTGAGGCGCATCAGGCGCTCGTTGGGATCGGAGATCAGGAGCATTTCGCGGCGGATTTCCTCGTTGAAGGACATGGCCGTAGTGAGCATATCCGCCAGCCAGCCGGGCTCGGAAATGTTGATGGCAAAGGCATGGGCTTCTTCCGGAATGGAGCGATCGAGCTGCACACAGCGCTCGAAGAGGTCCAAAGCGGTGCGCATCAGCGCCTGGGTTTGCCGCGTCATCGGCACAGCTTCCGAAATGACACGGGCGCGCACGCGCAGGTAGGGCTGAACCTGGAGCACGGCCAGGATTTCGACCCTGCGACGCGCCTGTGCCAGGGCGGAGGAAGCGCCATCCGGCATTTCGACCAAGCGTCCGATCGCCGCTTCTACGCCGACGGGGAGGAAGTCCTTGAGGGTCAGCTGCGATTCGGAAACGGGAGTCTCGCTACGGTAAAGCAGGATGACGGTTTGATTTCTGGATTGCGCCGCCTGAATGGCACGGCGCGTGGTTTGATCCCAAATGAAGATCGGGGAAACCATGCGGGGGAAGACGATCTCCTGCGCAAGGATGGCGATGGATTCGATCACCCCTTCTTCATTGGGTGTATGACTCTCGATCTGATAGAGCTCATCGGTACGTTGGGAAAGAGCGGTGTTGAACGTATCTTCGTCCCAGGAGTTAGCGGTCATAGGTTTCTCTCAAAACAGGATGGGTGTAGTCGGGTGGGCGGTTAGTCGGATGGTCGGTTAGTCGGATGGTCGCATGGTCGGATGGTCGGGTTTCATACAGTTGGCTTAGGATAGGAGCCATAAGAATCCATCCGGACTCGATCCAAGACCAAGACCGGCAAGAGGCCACGGCAACCGAACGTATCTACGGCTGATATTTTATCATGAAGCGTAGCGACCCCGATGCAGAAGAAAGGCAGGCGTTTGTTCTGAAAGGCTTGCGTTTGTACCGCTCGTCTGAAGCGGAAAGAGCAGTTGGAAAGGCGGGTTCCAAACTTTCTCCTGAAACCCCCCAAAAACAAGCCCTTTTGATTTCGGCGAACAGTACGCTCCCCTCGATCTGGGCTCTCCATTCTCAATCGAAAAAGGCGGGCGAACTGCCAACTCCTGCAAGGTCACTTTAATTCCCCCGTCGGGAAAAGCCGATTAGTCAGGTGGTCGGGTGGTCGGAGGGTCGGATGATTGGAGAAATAGTGGACGGTGGTTTCCGTCTTTTAGCCGGAAAACCGGAAAAATAGGCCTTCAAACTGCATGAATTGCTGCATGGTCGGTCTGCCGGCCTGGATACTGTGTCTTATACCAGTGCGCGAGGTCTTGAGGAGGGGGTTGTTGAGTATCTCACTCGACTGTTTGGAGGCAGTGTATTACCAGAGACGCTTGAAATCGAGAATCGAACAGCGTATAATTGGTATATAGATGCGCTGGAGTCAATACGGTTGCGCACCGGCCACAGTGAACGTGACTTTTACCTTGCGTTGTTCTCTACGCCGCTAAAAGAGAGGGCGCAATTGATTTTGATCTGGACGGATTACAATAACGATGTGGTTGATTTTCTGATGAACAAACTGGATGTAAGATGAGCGAAGAAGAAGAGCGCCAAAGGTTGTTGAGTGATATGCATGGTCGTTTAGCAACCCTGGACGAGGTACGCGCTGTTATGGCGCGTCAGCGCGATTGGCTAAAGCGGCACCCAGACGACAGAGAGGTATTAGAAAGCGGCGAGAGTTTGGTAATGCTTGAAAGAGCATTTGTTCTAATGCGAAGGTAATTGTGTTATAATTATTGAGGACAGCCGAATAATAGCGGTGTATGACTGGATTCCGCCCAGTACTCTTGCGAGTGCTGGGTTTTTTGTTTGGCAGAGGTAGTATGCCGATTAGCAATAAGCCGTGGAGTCAATTTAGGGAGAGTGACTACGATCTCGATCAGTGGTACGAGGCGTGTCTGATCAAGCCGCCGAAGACGGAGGTTTCAATCCCTTAGTCGGGAAAATAGGCCTTCAAACCATATGGAAAGAGTTTTTGTCGGGTTTGACCTTGAGGTTTCAATCCCTTAATCGGGAAAATAGGCCTTCAAACTTGAAACAGCGGGTAAACAGGTCTCCCTGTAATAAGGGAGTTTCAATCCCTTAATCGGGAAAATAGGCCTTCAAACTCCTCGACAAGTTATCCACGGACGAGGACGAATCGTTTCAATCCCTTAATCGGGAAAATAGGCCTTCAAACGTCAATCCCATGGTCGCAACGTAAAAATCGTCACCAAGTTTCAATCCCTTAATCGGGAAAATAGGCCTTCAAACGAGGTCAAAATGTGCTGGATCGTGGAACAAACAGAGGTTTCAATCCCTTAATCGGGAAAATAGGCCTTCAAACCATTCTTAATACGCTCGGCATGACTTTTATCCTTGTGTTTCAATCCCTTAATCGGGAAAATAGGCCTTCAAACGCGAAGGTGGTCCGAGCAGAGGAAGGGCTGAGTATTGAGTTTCAATCCCTTAATCGGGAAAATAGGCCTTCAAACTATAAAGACTTGACTGCCCCCGACATCCTTTTTGTAGTTTCAATCCCTTAATCGGGAAAATAGGCCTTCAAACACTCTAATCAGATTATTAGCCGCGACCTCTTGACAGTTTCAATCCCTTAATCGGGAAAATAGGCCTTCAAACTATGAGCCAATCAATCTGGTAATTTATTATGAGGGGGTTTCAATCCCTTAATCGGGAAAATAGGCCTTCAAACCCAAATAAGACACTAGAAGTCGCCAAGACATTCAAAGTTTCAATCCCTTAATCGGGAAAATAGGCCTTCAAACTTTAGCGGGGTAGGGTGCTCCAAAATAGGCAGGCCAAGTTTCAATCCCTTAATCGGGAAAATAGGCCTTCAAACACTACCTCCGCAAACGCCTCAATAATCCATCTATAGTTTCAATCCCTTAATCGGGAAAATAGGCCTTCAAACCGGTAACACCGGGCGGTGTCTCGAAAAATTTCTAGTTTCAATCCCTTAATCGGGAAAATAGGCCTTCAAACAATTTACGCCCGCATCCTCTCGCGAAAGTAGCCAAGTTTCAATCCCTTAATCGGGAAAATAGGCCTTCAAACCAAGGCACCCATCATAGTATGCGATCGCTTCAATAGTTTCAATCCCTTAATCGGGAAAATAGGCCTTCAAACCACCGGGCCGCGTTTTCATCGGAGGCGGGCGCTGAGGTTTCAATCCCTTAATCGGGAAAATAGGCCTTCAAACTAGAGGCCCGCACAGACCACGGAGCATACCCTCAATGTTTCAATCCCTTAGTCGGGAAAATAGGCCTTCAAACTGATCTGCGCCAGCGCATGCGCCGCCTTCACTGCCGTTTCAATCCCTTAGTCGGGAAAATAGGCCTTCAAACTCGGGCGCAGGGGGGCAGAGAAGCTGCGCTGGCCCGGTTTCAATCCCTTAGTCGGGAAAATAGGCCTTCAAACCACGCAGCGCCTCCAGCGTCGTCTGCGTGATGTCCCTGTTTCAATCCCTTAGTCGGGAAAATAGGCCTTCAAACGAAAAATGGAGGAAATCATCTTGAGGCTGGAAGAGTTTCAATCCCTTAGTCGGGAAAATAGGCCTTCAAACCTTTATGGGCACGTTCATCGTTACGGAAGAGATGGTTTCAATCCCTTAGTCGGGAAAATAGGCCTTCAAACGCGCAATTCGCTGGAGCAGACCGTACAGCTCGCGGTTTCAATCCCTTAGTCGGGAAAATAGGCCTTCAAACTATCCGGCTACAATTCCATACCCAAGCCCGGCATTGTTTCAATCCCTTAGTCGGGAAAATAGGCCTTCAAACACAATGATGGGAAAATGCGAACGCAAGACGCTGATGTTTCAATCCCTTAGTCGGGAAAATAGGCCTTCAAACAGGAAGAATACCCGCGTAATCGTAATATGAAATGCTGTTTCAATCCCTTAGTCGGGAAAATAGGCCTTCAAACC
>JBBFLV010000012.1:53434-56781 GCA_037478835.1 Anaerolineales bacterium | reverse complement strand
TCGTAATATGAAATGCTGTTTCAATCCCTTAGTCGGGAAAATAGGCCTTCAAACCTAGCCGCACCACGCCCGTCTCCATGCCAGGAAAGTTTCAATCCCTTAGTCGGGAAAATAGGCCTTCAAACGCGGGATGGATGGATGGATTTGCCGCCGGGGACGGTGTTTCAATCCCTTAGTCGGGAAAATAGGCCTTCAAACCCGCCAGCGGACCCGCCCGCACCGCCTTGTCCCCGCTGTTTCAATCCCTTAGTCGGGAAAATAGGCCTTCAAACTCGAGGCGTGGAGCCGTATCATACAGGCAGCGGAGCGGTTTCAATCCCTTAGTCGGGAAAATAGGCCTTCAAACGAGCAGGCCAGGGCGACGAGCGCGGCGATAGAGGCGTTTCAATCCCTTAGTCGGGAAAATAGGCCTTCAAACTCAACCCCCCAAACAACGCCTGGAACGCCGTCCCCGTGTTTCAATCCCTTAGTCGGGAAAATAGGCCTTCAAACGCGCCCCGGCGATTATCTTGGTTGCCAGCGTCATCGTTTCAATCCCTTAGTCGGGAAAATAGGCCTTCAAACGCGCCACAGCCACACCCACCCAATCAGGCCAGCCAGTTTCAATCCCTTAGTCGGGAAAATAGGCCTTCAAACTGTGCGGCATTTTGCGCGGTTTTTCGAGCGGGTAGTTTCAATCCCTTAGTCGGGAAAATAGGCCTTCAAACCTGCATATCGGCTACCAAGGGACAACGGCTTTTGGCGTTTCAATCCCTTAGTCGGGAAAATAGGCCTTCAAACCCTGCGGACCCGCCGCCTGCGTCCCGCTCACCAGCGTTTCAATCCCTTAGTCGGGAAAATAGGCCTTCAAACGCTGGTCCTGCCCGCATCTGGGGTGTGCCGCTGGTGCTGTTTCAATCCCTTAGTCGGGAAAATAGGCCTTCAAACGATTGAGTGGCTGCGGGAAGAGGGAGTGCCGACGGTTTCAATCCCTTAGTCGGGAAAATAGGCCTTCAAACGGGATGTGGTGGAGCTATTCGGCGTGTCGGAGCGGTTTCAATCCCTTAGTCGGGAAAATAGGCCTTCAAACCCGCCCCCAACCCGGTAATGCCTCCGCCCACGCCGTTTCAATCCCTTAGTCGGGAAAATAGGCCTTCAAACTTATCGGCGACCCCGCAGGGGCTGATCAGGCATTTAGTGATGTTTCAATCCCTTAGTCGGGAAAATAGGCCTTCAAACTTGAGGGGCGCTTCATCCACAAACACGCGCCCGCCGAGTTTCAATCCCTTAGTCGGGAAAATAGGCCTTCAAACCTGCCGTATTCGTGCCAATAGCCCGGTGAAGTGTGTTTCAATCCCTTAGTCGGGAAAATAGGCCTTCAAACTTGATGTAACGATCCATCAAGTCTTGATTGGCTTGCGGTTTCAATCCCTTAGTCGGGAAAATAGGCCTTCAAACTTGATGTAACGATCCATCAAGTCTTGATTGGCTTGCGGTTTCAATCCCTTAGTCGGGAAAATAGGCCTTCAAACCTCATTATTCCATCGAATATGAGGATGAGAAAGAGGTTTCAATCCCTTAGTCGGGAAAATAGGCCTTCAAACTTTTTAAATGAGATGTTTTTAGATGAGCAATCATCAGTCGTTTCAATCCCTTAGTCGGGAAAATAGGCCTTCAAACCATAGCCTTTCGCTTGCTCGTCAGCGCCAAAATGGTTTCAATCCCTTAGTCGGGAAAATAGGCCTTCAAACGCGATCTCGACGGCGTTCCGGCTGTGGGAATGGAATGTTTCAATCCCTTAGTCGGGAAAATAGGCCTTCAAACCTACAACGGGGCGAGGCGCTGGGGTGGAGCGTGGACGTTTCAATCCCTTAGTCGGGAAAATAGGCCTTCAAACTCATCAATCAAAACCATCCGATTGGCCACCGTAGCCGTTTCAATCCCTTAGTCGGGAAAATAGGCCTTCAAACCCCGTCTCCCCGACATGTACTCGGACGATGCATATGTTTCAATCCCTTAGTCGGGAAAATAGGCCTTCAAACATGCCCCTCCGCCCGCAATCGGGCAATGACCTCAAGGTTTCAATCCCTTAGTCGGGAAAATAGGCCTTCAAACTTGGTGCATCGAGCAGGGCATCATGGACTACGACCCGTTTCAATCCCTTAGTCGGGAAAATAGGCCTTCAAACCCCTCCATCGCCCATGGCAAAAAATCGCCTTTAAAGTTTCAATCCCTTAGTCGGGAAAATAGGCCTTCAAACTTGACAAATGCTATAGCATGTGCTATAGTATAGGTGTAGTTTCAATCCCTTAGTCGGGAAAATAGGCCTTCAAACCCAGCGTTTCCACGGTCGTGGCACAGTGGGCTCCATGTTTCAATCCCTTAGTCGGGAAAATAGGCCTTCAAACGTGGAGCGCGGACGACCTGGCACGCGGGGCGGACGGTTTCAATCCCTTAGTCGGGAAAATAGGCCTTCAAACTTGGCGAGGACGGCTATTACTACATCGAGCACGTGGGTTTCAATCCCTTAGTCGGGAAAATAGGCCTTCAAACTTTGCGGTTGGTTGCCACCGGGAAGACCGTAACGGGTTTCAATCCCTTAGTCGGGAAAATAGGCCTTCAAACCTCTGGAAACAGGATTCGCATCGCAAAGGACATCGGTTTCAATCCCTTAGTCGGGAAAATAGGCCTTCAAACTCGTTCATTAATTCGACCCTCCATATCCGCTTTAATGGTTTCAATCCCTTAGTCGGGAAAATAGGCCTTCAAACTTACGCGGATCATGCGGGCAGAAGCGATAGGCATCGTTTCAATCCCTTAGTCGGGAAAATAGGCCTTCAAACTTATCCATCCAAGTGGACTGCGAAGCCTTAACGGTTTCAATCCCTTAGTCGGGAAAATAGGCCTTCAAACTCCACACGGCCCAGCCCGGATACGATTGGAGGCAAGGTTTCAATCCCTTAGTCGGGAAAATAGGCCTTCAAACTAGAAGAGGCCATCCGGCGTGTGATTGGACGACATGAAGTTTCAATCCCTTAGTCGGGAAAATAGGCCTTCAAACCATCCCGAACCATTGCCGTGCCCCTTGGCGCTCAAGGTTTCAATCCCTTAGTCGGGAAAATAGGCCTTCAAACGCCGCGGCAGGCGGCAGCGGAACGGGCACGGCGGGGTTTCAATCCCTTAGTCGGGAAAATAGGCCTTCAAACGCACTTTGGTGGATGGCCCGGCGGGGCGTCCGCCGGTTTCAATCCCTTAGTCGGGAAAATAGGCCTTCAAACCCTGTCACGATCTCGCGCACCGCCCGGCTATTCTTGTTTCAATCCCTTAGTCGGGAAAATAGGCCTTCAAACGGTGTCGCAAATCCTACC
>JBBFLV010000012.1:0-53334 GCA_037478835.1 Anaerolineales bacterium | reverse complement strand
GTTTCAATCCCTTAGTCGGGAAAATAGGCCTTCAAACGGTGTCGCAAATCCTACCACGGCGTAGCCCTGCTGTCAAGGTTTTGGCCGAAGTTTTTCCCACCACCCTCTCGTTTTTGCGCCGGCCCTGCCAATTCCACGCCTTCTTTATCGAACTTCTACCACCCTGCGAGCGGCGCGCTCTTGCGCCGAACGCGCAAAATAGATATGGCAGAAAAGCGGGGAAAAAGCGATATACGGCCATATATGGGGGTCAAAATTTGCGAGAGGCTCCGGGGGTTTTCGCCCCCACTGCGCCGCTCGCAAGATCACACGATGACCACCTTCCGCTCCTGCGGCGGCTGCGAGCCCACCGTCTCTACCCGCTTCAAGCAAGAAGCGCATAGCGGATAGAAGCGAACGCTATCCTCCTTCGGATTGAGCAGTTTGCGGAGCTTCGCTTCAAGCAAGACCTTCTCCTTATCACTCAGAAAGAGCTCAAACAGACTATATTGTGTCCACTCTCCAAAACCACTCAATACCTTATGCACTTTTGTCCTGCGTTTATCCGAAGGGATATCATAGGCCACCACGTAGAACTGACGTTCGCTCATCTTTCCTCTCTAGCGTACACGGAATGGGGGATATGCCTCGATCTCCCCCTCAATTGCCTTCGCCAAAAGCCGCGCCTGCAATTCCAAGGCGCGTCGATAGCTGACCCGATACTTGAAAATCGGATGATAGATTTCCGTCTCCATGCGCTCCTCAAACTTTTCCAAAAATCGCCGGCGCCCGACCTCCTGCAAACGCACCGAGCCGAGTTCTTCGATGAAATCCTCCCGGGTGAGAATGCGATTGTTCACTAACGTCAGGACCACCGAATCCACCACGATCGGACGGAATTCTTCCATCAAGTCCAAGGCCAGCGCCGGCTTCCCATACTGGGAGGCATGCAAAAAACCGATGTACGGGTCAAAACCGCAGGCTTGCAATGCTCCGGCGCAATTGTGCATCAGGAGCGTATAACCATAGGAAAGCAGCGCGTTCACCGGGTCGCGCGGGGGTCTGCGGTTGCGATTATCGAAGGAAAGTCCGCCATCCGAACGCAAGAGTCGCCCAAAGACGGCGAAATAATGTGCCGAGGCCATGCCTTCGATGCCCTGCAAACGTCCCCAAACCGTTCCGGCCTGCGGTCGAGCGGTATCCTGGGGCGGGACATCCTGGGAGGGCAATGCCTCCACCTGTTCTAGCAGCCTGTAGAGATCGTCAATTGCTTTTCTCACTTCTTCATCTTCATCTTTATGGGAATACCTGAGCAGCAACGTACGCATATTATGCAACTTGCCCCGCACGAACGCCTTTGCCAGCCGTAGCCGTGCCGTTGCATCCTCATGGACCCGGAACTGGCTCAGCCGTAGCAGGCTATTCTTCCCTTCAGCCGGTACCAAGCGGCCGCGAAAGCGTCCCCAGGCATCCAGCCAGGCGATCTCCACCTTCTGTTCGAGCAAAGCTGCCAGCGCAGCCGGGGTAAGCGTGCTATCGCCCCAGATGACGATACGCGTGATCTTGATCAGCGGCACTTCGATCTTGCGTTTGGACTTTCCCTCCTGTTCCGGCACCTGGATCACCAGAACGTCCCCTTCTTTTTTCAGGGTGCAATAGGGTTCTGTGACGTAAACGGTCGTCATGGCGCACTCCTTTTTAAGCGGCGTACCTCGCGCGGCAAACAGATCGGCTCGAGCGAACAATCGCGGCACTTACGATCGTTTTCCAAAGGCGGTGGCAGAGGTCCCGCAGCGAGTGCGTGCGCTCGGCGCACGGCCTCTTGGGTGCGCACCTGGAGCTCAGGCGTGAAAATCACCTCTTCCCGCCGTCTTGAACCGAAATAGAAGACATATCCTTTCGGCACCAGAGCCTGCGTTCGCTCCATCAGGCACAGCGCCTGGGCACATAGCTGGATGTGATCGTTCAACCAGCGTCCCATGCGCCCCTTCTTGTACTCGATCGGAATCAACACTCGCTCGCCGTTCAAAACTTGCTCTTCGACCACATCGGCAAATCCGGCCACTTTCAGTTGCTCTGACCACAGGTAGACACGACGATATTCCAGGATTTCCCCCTGACGCTCGCGCCCGGCCTGATGCACCTGCTCATGTTGCAACGCGCCTTCCAGCACATGTGCATTTACTTCCATTTCGCCGCGCACGTACATCAGGTAAAAACGCCGCTCGCAATATTCTAGCTGATTGAGCATGGAGATCGGCAAATAGTCTTCCATAACTAGTCTGGATGGTCAGATAGTCGAGATGGTCGGGATGGTCTAGATAGTCGGGATAGTCGGATAGTCGGGATGGTCAGATGGTCGAGATGGTCAGATGGTCGGGATAGTCGAGATGGTCGGGATGGTCGAGATAGTCGGATAGTCGAGATAGTCGAGATAGTCGAGATGGTCAGATGGTCGAGATAGTCGGATAGTCGGATAGTCGGTTGGTTGGATGGTCAGGATGGTCAGATGATCGGGAAGGTGGGAGGTGGAGAGGGCAAAGAGGGGGTTGAGAAAGGGGTTTGATTGCTTAGGGGTTACTTGCGAGTGCGGCGGAGGTAGGCAATGAATGCGTTGATCGCCTTCTTCGTCTCCGTACAGCGATCGTAAGCCTGCTGAAATTGCTCCTTCGTGATATAGCCTCGATCCAAGGCCAAATAGAGTTGAGATTGCACTTCACTGGCAGAGCGACGCGAATATTTAAGAAAATGGATAAATTCACCATCCGAACCGTCATCGAAACCTTCGGCAATGTTATGCATGACCGAACTTGCCGCATCCCGAATCTGATCGCGCAACTTGAAATCGCGCGCAAACTCTCCTTGATCGGTCAGGTCATAAATCAAATTCGCCAGCCGGCGCGCCATCTGCCAAACACGCAACTCCTCAAACCGTTGAATCTTTGTCATCCCTTCTCCTCACATCACAACCAACCAACCGACCATCCGACTACCCGACCAACCGACTAACCGACTAAACCTTGCACCAAATTCCGAACTCCCCGATCTCCATCTTCCCTGCTTCCAGCAACTGCCCGCCCGGCGCCCAGCAGATCCGAGCTTGGGAAAGTCTTTCCCCATGCTGGCCATCGGATGCCGTCTCGCGTCCCAGGAAGGGTTCGATCACGCCGCGCGCCTGCACGCCTTGCGCCTGGACATGGGCATAGAAAACCGCCCCTTCTCCTTCGGCCCGCAGAACGGGGCGTTCACCATCTAAATCCACCTGCCAGCCGGGGAAGAACTTGCGCGTCTCTTGCGGCTCTCCTTCCGGACGCACCCTGCCCCAGCCGTAACCACGTTCCCCGCCCAGCTGCAAGTGCGGAAGCACATCCCGCCACCGGGGAAGGGTGCAACCCTCCCGCTCGAAAATATAGCCCAACAGGTAGACCGGCTTTCCCTCCCGCGTTTGCGGGGCGATGTATTCCGTCTCGTGCAGGCTGCCTTCTTCGGCACGGTTGTGCTGATAGTCTAGCGCCGTGGAAGCGTAGGAGTGCAGGTAGCACCAGGCGAATTCATCGGCCTGCGCACCCCAGGGCCAGCAATCTACCCGATCGCCGGTCGCCGGGTAGAAGTAGGAGAAGGCCAGTTGCGTTTTCACCTGCTCCCCTACCTGTTGATAGCTTCCCAAGTGGGGGTAATCACGCGTCAGCCGGGCGGTTAATGCGCCCCAAAGCGCCTTGCCGGTGACATAGGGACGGGTGCGCTGCAGGTTGCCCTGCTTGAGCCAACCCACATGTAGCGGCGCGAGCAAACGCAATCGGACTTTATACATCTTCCATCTCATCTTCCACCTCGCTGCAAAACGATCTCTATCACTATCCGACCATCCAACTACCCAACCATCCGACTACCCAACTATTCGACCATCCGACCATCCAACCATCCGACTACCCTCGCGCCTTGGCACCATAGCGCACGTAGATCAGGGTCTGCTCCCAGACCTGCTTGAGCAGCAATAGGCGGTCGAGGTCTGGAGCAATTTGTTCGGCCAGGAATTTCAGGCGGGCTTCTTTGCCATCGGGGAATGAGATGTCACTGCCAAAGAGTACGGTGAGCAAGGCTTGATCAAACAGCTCCTTCTCGATCACCTGCGCTATCTTCTTTTCAATGTCTCGGCTACGCGAAGCCAGGAAGAGTGTCATGGCGTACGGTCCGTTTTCCTGGAGCACGCCCAAGGTTTTCGTCGCCAGGATGTCCAGGTTCTTGGCATCCGTGACCTGTTGCACGATGTTTTGAGCCGTCCGCGCCGCCAGTGCATCCAGGTTGGGCAGGTTGCTATTTGCTGTCATGCTCTACCTCCCACGCATAAATCTGTTTGACCCGTCCGAAGCCGCGTGTGCCCATGCCGCCGATCCCTAGATATTCCAGTAAACGAAGCGCATCCTCGACGACATCTAGAGGGCACGACCATTCTCTTTCAAGCAGTTCCCCTTGATTGTCCAAGTAGATCCATTCCGTTTTGCCATCCTTAGTTTGCTGTTCTTCCCGTTTGCATTTTCGAGAAGTGGTCGGAAATTGGCCCTGGAAATCATCCTGGACTACATCGCACCAGAGATAAGTAGCGCGCGGCAGGGCCTCGTAGGTGAAGAGTGCACCATCCTCGGCGGCGCCGGTCTGCGGGTTGATGCTCACCGAGGTGCGCACTTCCAAGTTGCTGTTGACGATCTGCGAGAAGCGTGCATCCGAAACCAGCACGATGCGCTTTTGAACCTCTTCAGGCACACCGTTGATCTGCGGCGGCTGCCATACAGCTTCGCGCTCCAGCATCAGCCAGCCCAGGTTGAGGCGACTTTGATTCGTCAACCCATCCGGCCATTTGGCCTTATCTTTGTCCACGTTCTGCTCTGCTTTTATGTCAAAATCTGCCAGCGTCTGCGGGCTGGTGACCCAAACCGGGCCGGCCAGCGAGTGCACGGGGAAGAGCAGGAGGCGCGCATCGAAGATGTTCACCTTGCCGGCGCTGCCGGCTGCCGTGCCGAAGGTGTAGCAGATCGGGCACTCAGGCTTGCCGCAGTGCCCATCCTTGCCGGCGCATTGCATCTTCTCATAGCGCATGGCCGCATACTGACGCAGCGCCCCGGAAAGCGAAGTGCCGGGGATTTTGGGCAGGTTGGTGCCCGGTTCGCGCACAATGCTCAGGTCCACCCGACCCAGGCGGTAGCCGCCCGTGCCGACGTGCACCGGGTCGAGGGTCATCAGAAGATAACGCTTGGGCGTATATTTATCGTTGGTCATGTTCGGCCTCCTTTGTTCCGAGAGTGAAATAAAGTTCGAGCACATCGCTCAACATGCCGTTGAGGGCGGCTTTTTCTAGGAGTTGACTATAGGCTTGCGCTTCTAATAGCACGTCCTTGACGAAGCGGCGGAACACGTCCTCCGAGGGTAAGTCAAGCGCCGCTCGACCGCGCCGATTCCCCCAAGCGCGACGTTTGGCTTCGATGAGAGATTCGATTTGGTAAATTTGCGATCTTCTCAGCGATTGGAGCGCCTTCCAGACGTTCTGGATATCGCTCAATTCCTCCAGCAGGTAGGGGCGCTGCGGTTTCTCATTCCCACGCCGTTGACCATCCTCCCCGTAGAAGATTTCAAAGCGGCGCGTGGTGGTATCCAGGTATTCGTAATCGAAGGTTGAGGGCATGAAGTGCACCCGATCGCCGGGGCGCAAATCGCAGACGTGCACCCAAATGCCGCCATCCGCGCCTTTGAACCAGCGTTGACGGTTGGTGATGTTGTCACCTTCCAGGCGCCAGTAGGGATACCAGACGTCTTTGGTCTCGTTATCCCCCATCACGGTGGGGATTTCGACCTGGATGGAGCGGAAGCCATCTGAGAGGGTCAGGCAGACGCGGCGCGGCCAATCATCGCTCAGACACTCGAGCGGATCGCGGCTCTTGACCGTCCAGGTGCCGGCCGTGACCTTTCGCCGCAACATCCGCCGGCCGGCATCCAGCGCCGCAGCCAATGGCGTACGTCGCCCAAAGTAAACCACGCCCAGGGTGAGCGGCAAACGGTTGCGCACCTTGCCCATCTCGCGCTCGTATTTGCACTTGATAGCCTGCACGATCGGCAAGGCACGGTCGGCCGGGACGAGGGCCATAAACGTGCGCGGCTCGGCCAGGATGGGGATGGCTGTTGAAAAAGAAACATCCTGATGCTTCGTTTCCACGAACTTATAACCCCGAAGCAAGTTCTCTTCCCTTGCGAGGCCTTCGCCTTCCGGGTTTCGCAATATAGGCTCTAGACCGTTTTGAATGAATTTTTCACGGACAAAATCTTCTACGAAGATACAAGACAACACTGGATCTCTATAAATATTCTCTTCTGCTCCCAACTGTCTAGCCACATACTGCAGATTGTCAACACTGATCAGGTGTGCACCCTGATCTCCGTGAGATGGAATCCAGACTACACTCATGGATGTAGGCCCAAGGTCAAGTTCATAGGTATGATAGTCTCCAAGATCAGGCTGCTTGTTCAGCTGTAAAATGAGACGACGGCGATCGTCTTGCGACTGGGAACAGACTTGCTGGTTCACATCTTGCCAAAATTGGGCTGTTGTGCGCCATACTCGCTGGATACGGGCAAATGTAGGAGGCTTCACCAACCAATTCCCATGTTGGTCAGTACCCATGGCTATAGAGGACACCAGAATTCCAACCAGCCACTCATCTAATTCAAAGCGCCCTACAACGATTGCCAAGCGCCCATTTACGTCTGCTATTTCGTCAATCCAAATAGTTTCGTTTTGTCTGCGTTTTGCCCAATCCTCAGATCGCCGCCCACGCCGAGCCAAACAGATTCCGCAGAGACGACGTTTTCTGGCCTTGTCTGCCGTTACGAAGGACGGTAGACCAGGTTCAACATATCCTTGTGGACGGAGGCCACATATGGCACATCGTTCTTTAGTAGCCTCTTTCCACCATTTCTCCATGTGATCCGGATTCGGCGTGCTGAGAGGTTCTGCCTGCGGTAAAACCTCCTGCAGTTGCAGTTTCTTGCCGCGCTGTGCGGACCCCACCTGGACACAAGGGCGAAGATCAGCGGCACCGTATAAGCCAGAAAAGTCTACCGTTTGCAGAGACTGTGGATTATCCAGTGCGTTATGGATCAGCGACAAAAGTGCTGCCTGTAATTCCGTATTTGTCCAACCAGGTATCTCTGGCATCACAAACACAAGGCCATTCTCGTCATTATAAACAGAAGCTCCGATAGGAATTTCAACTTCCAGAAGATGCTGAATCATCTGATAGAAATCTTTGAGCAATTGACGGCGGGCAATCAGATCGGCTATCTGATTAGAGTGTGACAAGAAATCCAGAGCGTCCAGGCGCACAGATACAAGTCGCCAGTGCATATCGGCTGGTGTGGGGACGTTACCGGTTATTACAGCCCGGGCTACGGCGGTTTTGAAAAGCGCTGCAACAGCCCAGGAATAGTCCCAGAGCGAAATTTCATTGATAGGCCTTTGGGTATCTCCCAGTGCATTGCGTAGTGGCGCAAATTGTTGTAGCATCTCCGCCTTGAGCTGCAATGGGTTGTTCCAGGAACTCAGCAGCCAATCAAAAATTTGCTTACGTTGGTTCATCCATGTATGCCATGCGAGGGGGTGTTCGGTTTCATGCCCAAAAGCAGAGGCGATTCGTATCTTGTCCAGAGAAAGCGGTGGTTGTTGTTGATAATCATCAATACCTACGTATCTCCCCTGCGCATCCATACCCTTTTTCTCTTGTCCCGATACCTCCCCATGGGCGAGCAGGAGCAAGGCCGGCAAATCCATCGTGAACCCTGGCCTCAGGGAGATCCCTGGCTTCGGTTTGCGTTGGTAGTCTGGGTCATTATCAGATCCGGGTTCATATCCACTGGCCTGCGGCTTATCAAACCACTCGGACTCCCAAAACATCGTCAACAAAGACCCAAGAGGCCAGTTACCCACACTAGGAATCTTACATTGCTCAATCTGTTTTTCGTAGTTTTCCCACTGATTTTGCTCCTCACTCTTTAATTGCTTCTTGTTCCTATCTTTTTCTTCCTGCCAAGTTCGTAGTTTGTTTGCAAGTCTCTTTCTCTCTTCCGGTGAAGTACTCTGATCGGAAAGTAATGTATTGATATATTCAATTTTCTTCTTGATCTGTAAAACTTTTCTACGCAATTGCTCATTTACAAAGTAGAGTACTCCTTTCTGTTGTGTATACGGTGAATTTCCAAGTAGCACAGAAGGGTCAGCAAAACGGCGGAAAGAATATTGTGCAACCCGATAAATATCCAAGATGTCTGGAGACTCCCCTGTCTGCATAACGAGAAAATTGGGGTCCATTTTCCCAATATTGTGCAACCACGCCGCCACTTCCGCCAGCAGCAGGTCATTGCGGTGTTTGGCCAGGATTTCTAGATCCACCGTCATGCTTCACCTCCTTGCGCCAAGTTCTCGGCAATCGAGAGCAATTCATCCAAGGAAGAAAACTCGCGCTTCAGCCATTGCGGTTGCGGTTTGGGCAGCTGCTCAGGCAGCACAGGTTCTGCGGGTTTTTCCGCCAGGGCTTTACCTTCTCGCTCCCACCACTTCTTAGCCTTTTCGTATTCCTGCCTTTGCGATTTGCTCATCTTTGCCAATTCTGCCTGGCTGCGCTCGCGGAACGTACCATCTGGATTGAGATATTCGTCTTTGAGTTTGCCAGGGGCTTGCAGATATTTGGGCAATGATGGCTCGGCGGCAGGTGAAGGCGCAACAGGCGGCGGGGAGATTCCTTCCATGCGGAGGCAGACAAAACCATTCTCTACGTTTTCTTTTGCCACCCCATAGCCACTGGTGCGCTTGGCAGAGAAGCCGTAAGTGAGAAATAGGGCCTCTATGCCCTCAGCAACCAGTTGTAGGTCGGCTAGAGCTTGCTCTTTAATTTCGGCCTGATTCCGGCCGATCAGGTCAAAGGGGACGTAGAGCAGCGAGAAGGTACCTTTTGCACCTTCCGGGACGCATTCTAAGTAAATCGGGTTGATACCGGCGCGGGTTTGGCGCGAGTGTGGGTTGATGACCTCAACGTCAATCTGGTCGAAGAAGGTAGGGTAAAAGTACAGCCGCCCGCTATGGTGAGGGAGCGGATCTTTTGGGTCTACACCAAAATGCCTTCGCAGTAAACGTTCATATTCGGCGCGGGCTTCAGGGTTGAGGGCGTTTAGATATTCGGCAAACCCCTTCACCCGGCCGGGCTCTTCGCCCTGTTCATCACCGAAGAGCAGGGTTTGAACGAAACGCTCTTGGGCAAATCGCTGCGGCGATAGCTCATTATTCTTCTGTGTCAAACGGATATGCATCAACGTCCAGCGTAGCAGACCCTTCCAGGATGATGCGGCCATAAACGGCACCTTGAAGACCTTATCCTTGCGAACGGGATTAACGCTGGCAGCCACATAAAACGGGTCGTCGTCCTTGCTCATCCAGGGCTTGGCGAGAGTGAATTCGAATTGCAGGAACCAAGAGCCGGGAGGGAAAAGGGAGAAGTCAGGATCCGTTGGTTTCAGATGCAAGGAAGCAAGTGTAGGCATAATGTTCTCGATATAGCGGTCATATTGGCTCGGCGGCAATTTGTCATCCTTCTGCCGTTCACCATGTACCAGCGTGACAAACTTTCCAGTCGCTCGCTTGCCTTCTTCGGTTACCAGCAGGCGCAGTTGAGTGGTAACATCACCTTGGGGTTTGGTGACGTACAGGTCATAAATCATTTAGCACCTCCTGATTTTTGATGCTGTGGCGACGAAAAGAGATTGTGGATAATCTGTTCACCTGTGATGAATTCAGTCTGGGGATCGAAATTTGTCCAGACTTTCTTCAAACGATCCTTTATCTCCGTATAGCCTATCGTGCCCGGCTTTACAAAGCCAAAGGTGCGCCCAGCTTCAAACGGATGTTTGAAACTGAAAATTTTTTTGCTTTCCTGCTGGCTACCTGCAAGCCAACGAGACACCTGGTTATTCTTCTCCAAAGATTGCCCTTGCCACTTCGGCTCTTTTCTGCCTAAGACCCTATTGTATGTACTGTTTTGAGCATCCTGCCTCGCTAGATAGCGCCCTTTGACACACCAGAAACATTGGAGAGATGCCCAGGAATGGTCACGCTCATTGCCTGAGCGCCACTGTCCTGATTGTATGTATGTTTTGATTTGCTCCAGAGTTTTAGAACAGCGCCAATCCCCTTGAGATGGTCTAATTTCTACCAACCCAAAATCTTGATGATGAAACTGATTCTGACGGTTGGGTTCATCGGACGGCTTGAAGATAGTTTTACCACCTATGGCGCCATATTCAGAGATCAGACGCAGGGTCGCTTCAAGCAAACACCGTTCTTCTTCATACAAATGTCGCAAAGGAATAATGGCAATTTCGATAGATTGCCCTGCAATAATGGCGCGATTTTCAATTACCGGCGTTGATACCACCATTAACCGAAACTTCCTTGCCCAGCCAGTGCAACCAAAGAGATAACACACCGGGCAAAGTTGCTTTTCGGGCGGGTCTTTTTTCTTGGGGTCATATTCGCAGCGATCCTCGCTCGTCGGATCGCAGGCGTAGCCGCCCAGCCCGCGCACCAAGGCCTCGTACCACCAGCGCAGCGAGCCGATCAGCCCGGTCTCGTGCAGGCGGTAGCAGGTGCGATCCACACCGCCCGTCCAGAGCGGGGTAAGGGTTTTGAGGGTGATGGTCAGGGAATGATCACTCATAGGCATCTTCTCCTTTCCCGTTGGGATAGAAACGTCGCACCATTCCCATGCCCTGGGCGGTCTTGCGTCCCAGGCCGGTATAGAAGGCCAGGTCGGCCAGCAGGTGCAACGCACGCGCCAGGGGAGTATCCTCCGGAGGGTCAAAGCGATATTCCACACGTCCGATGACGCCGACTTGTGGCTTGTTATGTAGTATAGCACGGCGGCTTTGCAAACGATGCACGACCAAGCGCATATGACGTTCGGCATAGTGTTCCACCGCCTGGATGAGGTCCTGCCCGGTCAACACGTGCCAGGCAGTGGCCAGGTTACGAAAGACCAGCCGTGGATAGGGCATCGTTTCGATCCTGTCCCCTAGGCTAAAAGAAGTCGGCGAGTGGAGCTCAAAGCCAAAGGAAGCCGGTGGCGGTTCATCCAGACGCCGCTGCAGTTCCTCAAGCGTAGTGAAGCCGGCCCAGGGATGGCTGCCGGGCGTGACCAGGATCTCCGCCACGGCAAAATGCGCATCGCCCAGACGGATATACGAAGCAGGTTTGCCATCCCTGCCCAAGAAATACTCCAGAAAAGCATGGAAAAGCGGCTCGTTGAGAAGGGTCACACGCTGCCAGCATTCCCATCCCTCGCGCAGGTGAATCTCGGCGCCGTGGCGGCGCGGCAGCCCCATCAACGGGCCGAGGGTGAATAGCTGACGCACGCGCTTGCCATTCCGATCGTGCAGCGCCTGCGAGAGAACCGGATCAACCTGGCGCACGATATTGAAGAAAGCGGCATGGGCATGCTGCCCCCACTCCGGTGGGACGGTCACAGGGTGGAGGTTGATCAGGCGGAGGACGGCGGAGTATAGTCTCATGGTCTCATAGTCGAATGGTTGGATGGTCGAGTGGTCAAGTGGCCAGGATCAGATGATCGGTCGGGTAGTGCCAAAAATCTGGAGGGCGAGTCCACTTCTACGGGTCAGAGCAGATTGGGCTGGGTTTGTGGGAAGGTGTAGCGGAGGTGGGCGGGGATGAAAATCGGACTACGACCGGCTATATCTGCTCTCAGCCACTCTGTTCTGATGAGCGCATGATCCACCAGACTGGATGGCGGCATAGAAATCAGGTCATACAACAAAAACTCACCGGAGACGTCAAGAGGGTTGAGCGGCAAGCTGGCAGTCATCTCAATATCAGAAATAGGCTTCAACTCAGCTTCGCCAAGCACCTCCAACAGCCCCTTGCTGCGCCACAACCCCATGCGAATCCAACGCGGCAAAAAGAGATCGGCTTCATGTAGGATGCCAAACTCGAAAATACTGCCGACGGCAATCTCTTTGGCGCGGCCAAAGGTAGGCAGGTTGCGGCTGCTCTCTTCCATTCTGACATGATAAGCATTATCAGCGAATTTGAAGGTGACCAACTGATAGCGCACATCTACGCCACGTGCTGGGGTCACATAAACCTTTCGCTCATTCAGAACCGAAAGCTCCGCAGCATAATTAGGCACTTGCTGCGACTGAAAGTAGGGCGCACTGACCAATCCGAGAGCATAGGTGAGAGCATAGTTATGCAGATAGCGCCCGGTTTCATATAGCCGTCCTGCCTCCCTTGTCGCATAAAACAGATTTTCATGAAAAGTGAGCCTGCAGAAGGTCAGGCGCATGGCGCCTCCTATTTTTTCTTGCCGGCTTTGGCAATCCAGGTCTGATGATAAGCGAGGCTATCAGCATAAGCTTTCTCAAGCAGGGATCGTACATCCATAGCGCTCACTTCATCCAGGAAAGATTTCAAGTCATCACCGATCAGCAATTGATCAACCTTTACTCCATCCCTTCGGAGCAGATGGGGGATTAATGTGCGCGCAGCGACGATCACATCTTGCGGGTTGACCGGATCCGGTGGAGTAATCTTGTTACGCAAGACATCATACAGGGCCTGCGTGAAAAACAGGTTCGAGAAAATTTCGCCATCCGCCAGAACAATTGCCACAATGTGATTTTGCATCCGGCCGGTGCGCGTGGTCTGAGCGCCATAGCGTTTGGCGCGCAACACATTATTGATCACATAGAGGAATAGATTCTCGGTCAAATCACGGGTCGTCACAACGGATGGAAAGATCACCTGTGGGGTAACATGATCTTGCTCGTTAATGCGGCTAGTCACATCGCCATAGCGGGTCATTGTGCCATCTTCATAAGGGGCATTCAGGGTGAACGCTTCGTGGCTGTGTTCATAACTGGTGAGCGAATAAGCCGTATCAGTAATCACCTTTGATTTTTCCGAACCGCTATCACCAATGGCAAAGCCATAAGTAATACAATCTGGGCACTGGGTGCAAAATCGAACATTGTAATCGCAAACCGGCAAGCCATTTTCGTCAAACTCGTTTTTCTTCTTTTCATCATATGCTTCGCCGCTGATAAGACCATAACGGCGTAACAACTCACGTCCGACCAGGCGTTCTGGAGTCGACTGCTTGCGCTTGAAGATGGTGATACGCGTCATTGGTTCAAGGGTTGCAATTCCCGCGCTTACGCGCGCAGTATTCAGCTCGCCATCCGTTTGAAAAAGCGGATAGGAATCAGTGACGCGCACGGTGATGATATGCGCATAACGCCCCATCGGTTTACCGGGAACTTGCTTGAGGAACCAATCGGATTTGAGAGTAGACATGGGATTTTCTCCTTTCGTTTGAGGAATTATTCGTTTGTTTCCACTTCTTCCCGCTCGGCGCGATCCTTTGCCGCTTCATCTAGGTAGATCACCTCACAGGCATTCTTCAACAGGTTTAACTGCTTGCCGCGCAAGGCACTCTTGTCACCCCGAAAGATGCCAAAAAAGATCTCCTGGACAAAGTAGCGCGCAAATTCGCGCATCGCGGCTTCCTGGCTCTCTCGCGTACTTCCTTTTGGAGGAAAAGCCAGTTGCTCCTTATAGGCACGCTCAATGAAATTGTGCAGCACGCCGTACACAGCTTCGGTCAACGCTTGCGGATCGCCGAACAGTCGGCTATCGGCGTCCAGAATGGCACGCGCCGTTTTTGTAATCGGTTGCAGAATACTGTTGCTGTTCCGTCGTTTCGCACGATAGAACTGCCGATAGAGCTCGGTTAACCGTCGGGCATGATTGGTCATAGTCTCATCTCCTGAAAGATATTGGGCAAATGTAAGATACCGTGCGGCCTGAGATGCCGGGATCGAGTCCATTTTTTGCCTGCGCTGCCATTTCTTGAGATAGTAAAACGCATAGAGTGGAGATTGCGCGAGCAAGCGAGCGGCAGCAGGAATATCCTGCCAGCGATAATCAAAACCCTCTTTGCCCTGAGAAACGTTGGCATCGATGTGAATAAAGTAAACTGTTAACATGCGTCGGAGGGTGGGCAATATCTCATCCACATTGATGCGCGTTTTTTGAACAATGTACTGGATCGCAGCATGCGGTGCATCAAAGAAGACCGCCTCGTTCATCTCATTGGCTTCAAGCATTAATGGCAAAGAAGATTCACTGGCCACAACCTTGACATCCAACATAAGCGGCAATAACAGACTCAATAGCGCCGGATGCACCCAGGCTTCTGCGTCTTTGGGATCACGGCTGGGTGGTGGAACGCCCATGAAGTAGAAAGTAAGTGGTTCGTTTTCCGGAAAACGCAAGCGCAAATAGCGATCGGCCTCCGGGTTGACCGGACGCGGTTCCAGCATAAACTCCTGTAGGCGTTGCAAGGTGGCCGGAGAGAAATCCACTTTGCCGTTTTCGCCTTCCAGGCTACGCTTCAGCTCGGTGAATTTCATCCGCGCCAGGCGATCATGGGCACGGCGGAATATCTCTAAGGTTTCTGGCGTGAAGAAATACATCGGGTAGAAGAACAGGTAACGCAGCCGTCGGCCTTCAAAATTTCCACCGCTGGCGGCCGAGCGATTCATTAGAATTTGCCGTAGCATCATTTCCATGCTACAGATCGAACAAATATCGCGAATCGGATCAGTACTATTCAACGGTTTTTTGTTGCTATAGACTTGCGGCGCAAATAGAATGGCCGCCTCCTGTTGCTTCTTAATCGCATAGGGAGAAGAACAAAGACTGCATACCTGACTCGATCCACGACCCCTACGCTTGGCATTACTATACCGCTCTAATTCAACTCGAATTACACTCCGTATATCCCGCTGGCCTTTACCACCAATGGTCAACACACGTGCAATATAGTCTCTCAAATCGTCCCAATCGCTGCGCTCAACATTGCGCGCAGCACTAATTTCCGGCATCGAGGCCAATTTTTGAGCCATCTGGCGCGCTTTCTCTTCAACTTCAGCAGGTGAACATCCGGGATTACGCTTGATAAAGTGACCGGCTGCAAAGTACCAATGATAACCAACGCCACCGGCACGGTTATCACGTGGAACTGCACGAAAATCGTCTTCCAGGTCTTGTAGATCCATCTCTTTCAGAAGAAAAGCTGCTGTGTCGAATTCAGGAATCACTTCACGGACCTGATTTTCAGCCAGGAAACACCATTCTGCCAGCTGATCGACACGGAGCGTGTCGGGTAAATCCAGATCAACCCGGTCATCCATCCATCGGCCCTCTCGCATTTTCTCAAAGCGTTTCCCTGCTGAGGGTTTCTTTGTTTCATTGATGGCCTTGAAAGTAGCATCTACACCGATTTGGAGGAAAGTTGGTAAATCGAAGAACAACCAATAATATTGGGCATATTTGATACCCTTGCCATCGCGCTTTATGCCTGCCTTGCTGATTGCCAGCCGTTGGCCAACCATTGTTCTGATTTTCTGGATCACCGCTTCTACCACTTGCTCATGGTTCGGCAAGGGCGGAGCATTCTTCGTGTGCTCCAGATAGATCACACCACTGGGGGCATAGAGCAAAGGCTGACGATATTCATGCGTCATGGCATCCAGAGCGGCGTTATGGATAAAGTTTGTCAACACGCCTCGGTTTTCAGAAACATGGTGGTAGCTCAGCCGCGCCAATCCACCGCTCAGTGTGTAGACTTCGTTTTGAACTTTGCGCATCATAGCCTGTGGTGGCGTCTGAATAACGTAAGCCAGCAGATCACACATACGGCTGAGCTGTTCTGCCAGATCAAGCTGCGATGAATTCAGCCTGAGATGTTTCAATAGGCTCAGATTGCGCAACGTCCCCCAGCGCACCTGTGTATTGCTGGCAATATAGATCAAATCATGGAGAAAATACTGCACACCACCAACTTGTTCTAAGAAAGCATCCAATCCCAATCGTTCACACCATTCCTGAAAAATGTCTTCAAGGACGGGCATTTGGGCAGCGCCGACAGCAGCATCATGACGAAAGCCAGCCATCCTAAGCTGTTCTTCGACGCCGGGCAATTTGAGATAATCGTGGAGAATGTAGCCGGCCATGAAAACACGACGCATGCGGTCATCGTAAGCCCGAAACTGCGGCGCTCCCCAAGACTTGAGCAAGCGCGCCATGTGCAGTACCGGCAACAGGCCATTAAGTAAATGAGCGCGCATGCTTTGATCCTGAGCATAGCGTTCCACGCTTTCACGACCTTCGGCCAGGTGTTGTGCCGCAAATTCTCCGCCCTTGGCTGCGTGATGTCCTAACAAGGAAGAAAGCGGCGGCAGTACCTTGTCCACAAAATCTTGCATCACCACATCGCCTGGCCAGAGATGCTCAACCACCTCGCGCATCAAGGCAACGAGTAATGGCTCCTCAGCAATTTGAACCGGGCCTTCCCTCTCGGGAACGATGATTTCTTCTTCCTCAACAGGTTCCTGAAAAAAATCTTGTTCTTCCACCATCAGTCCTCCTTTTCCATAGTAGTCTCACACGATAATAGCCTGACCACCACAGGGCATAGGATAGGACCGCAGGCGAGCATCTAGCAAAAGCGCCGCACGGCCAAAAGCAAGGGTGCCATTGATCCCATCATCGCTCTCAAACTCATAAAGTGGAAAAAGCATTGGCAGATTCAGGCGACGCTTCAATTCAAACGGTTTTGCACCGGCGCACATCAAGGTCGGTAACTCAAGTTGTCGCAACCGCCGATTGATTTCGGTTCGTCCGGGAAAATCGGCATCCAGCGAAAACCCTCTCAATAGTAAAGCTCTGCCAAATCGATCCTCACTCCAATTACCTATATCACCATGAAAGTGAAAAACATATCTCTGGAGCTCATGCGGCGCGCGCAAGTAGAAGAAACCCAACGGTTTCTGCTGTTCAAAAAATGTCACCTCCAGTCCCGCACGGCGTACTTCTGCATAAAAATCCTTAGCACTCAAATAGTCCAGGTGGTGATTGGCAACAGCAGCAATCAGATCCACCACCTTGAACCGCTCAACGCCATTTTCACTTTCGTCAATGACACCACATGGGAAAAGCGTTCCACCGCGAAAAGAAAGCGCTTCTTCCAAAAGTGCTCGTTGCTGCTCCAGTAACTGTTTGTATTCAGAATATGCACTCTTGAGGAAAATGCCAAATGTTTCTTCATAGCGCTTCAAGAGCCTGGGACGCGTTTCTTTATACTGCTCAAAGACCGGCTTACGGGCCATCCCGTACAGTATCCTAATGGATTGATACTTTCCCCATACCTGAACATATTGCTCGAATTCGCTTGCAGAAGGGAAAGCCTGTTCCACAGCCCGGTTTAGCGTCGGGCGATCCAGCACTGCCCAATCTTGCAACAAAGGCGGCGATCCGTTCTGGCTCTCGAAGAGGCGCGCTATAACCCAATCCGGCAATAAAGCATAGGCGAGGAAATCCTGGAAAGGGATAAATTCTTCATTCCGCCGGTAGCCATCGTGCCGGCCCAAGCGGCCTAATCGCTGCAAAAATGTGCCGGAACTATCGCTTTCAAAGACCAAAAAGTTAATCTGGAAATCCACTCCTACATCTACCGTCGAAGTGCCGATCAGCAAATCGGCCTGATAAGAAATCTTGCGGCGCGTTCGGCCTGTCCAGCCGGTATTCGGCTCAACGGTCAGCCCGTATTGGGCAAAAATGGGGTGAATCTTTTCATAGATACGCAGAGCTGCGGCGCGAGAATTCACAATGATTGCCCCTTTTGCGTGGGGACGACGTTCCAGAAAGAACGGCAAGACAACATCTTCCAGATGCGCATCCAGCCATGCCTCAGCTCGCGGCTCGGCTTCGAAGTTAATCTCTGCAGCGTTCAAAATCTTTCGCCATCCTTCTGTAGAACTCTCGGAAGCATATTCTCCTTGAATGAACACCACCCGCAAGCCAGAACGTTCCAGATACTTTTGCATCAATGCTCTGGGCGTCGCCGAGAGGAACAAGAATCTCTGCGGACGCACTTCTCCTGTCACCTCACGCATGAACAACAATGCGTTGAGTACACTGACAATTTGCGGTGCATCGAAGATATGGAACTCATCGAAGGTCAGCTGGCGAAACTTCTGCGTCAGCACTCCTGAATAACGATCCGGTGCATCGCCCGGCCAGGTGTAAAACTGATGCATAACATAGTGGAAAATATCAGGATTGGTTAGGATCAAATCACCGTTGCGCAGGATTTTCATCAATGCATCGCCACGCCGAAAGTAGTCACCTTCTACCATCGCCCGATCCAGTTCCATGCTATTCAAACGATTGTACAAAACATCTGCTTGCCACCATTGAATTGTCCTTTCCAAATGCACCATCTGGTCTTCGATCAACTCATTCGTAGGATACATTGCTAAAACAGGATAGTTATACCCACCGTGAACCAAAATGGGCAGTTGCCCCGCTAGGCTTTTTCCATCTCCGGTCATCGCCGTATTGAAAATCACTTCAGCATCTCCTTCGGTCAGCGCACGGTAGGTCTCTACCTGGTGGCGCGATAGCCTTAACCCCGCCGGCAACTTGGCCTGCAACTCAGGCGGGATCTCGGCCTGATCTGCCAATCTGGAGTAAACCGGCAACACCCGAATTCTCATACTTCCATCATACCACCTCCCCAGGGGCACAAGTGTGACCTACTCCCCTGCGAGCGGCGGGGAATTTTGCAGATTGTGATACATGCCCTCGATAGCCCGGCGCATGCGCGCTACCAGCTCTGGGCCGCCCAACACCACGCAATATTGACCGTAACTTAGCAAAATGCGCTCGGCAGCAAAGAGATCGTCCGTCACGGCGCGCACTTCGAGGCTGCCATCTTCCAGATGTGTGATCTGCATCTCGTCAAAGTGCCGGCTCACTGCACCGCGCCCCAGATGCTCGAGCAGGCGATAGTGGACCTCGTAGCGCGGCGGCCGCCGAAACGGTCTGCCGATCACGTTCGGCAAAACGCGCAGCGCTTCGTCGTCCTGTATATACCCCAGGCGAAAGCGGCGATAGGGGTCCTCCAAAACCCGCTCGGAAAGCACATAGCCCAAAAGGTAAAAATGCCCCCATTGAAACTTAATGCGCAGCGGCGCCACGCGAAAACGACGCGGTTGGCCATCTCGATAACGTGGCGAAAGGTAGTTAAACTCCAGTTCGCGCCGGGTCCGCTTGGCGCGCCGCACCGTCTCCCACACCCGCCGAGGAATGTGATTCGGGTCCACATGTTGCAAAATGTCATAGCTGACAATGCTATCCGGGTTCTCCAACGAAATGCGCTGTTCGGGTGGCAATAGGCGGGCAACTTCCTCTAAAAAATGCCGCACATAAGCATGATCGACATCCCCTTCAAAGGTCACCATTAGCGTCATCATCGCTTCTAGGCTCTCCGGCGAAAGTTGAACGGAGAAAAACGGCCCCAAATCCTTGAGCTCATATTTGCCATTCGCATAGGTCAAATCGACGCGCAGAAATTCGCGCAACTTTTGCCGATCGCGTTTGAACGCTTCCCTGCGCGCCGAAGGAGACGGAGGGTAAGCCCCCGGCAATTCAACCTCGACCGCTTGCATCAACTCCTCCCCACTTGCCGACCCCTGCTTCAAGCGGCTTAGGATCGCCAGGCAACGGCTCAAAACCAGCCATTCACTTTCGCGGTTGCCACGAGGCATACCTTGACTCACTGAGCAAAAAGGGAATGTACACTGACAAGATTGGATTGACTACAAAAACGATACCCTATCGCAAAAACTTTATCAGAATAGGACACGGATCAACGCGGATGCTACGGATAAACACGGATTCTTGTGTTTTCGTTCATAAAAATTTTGTCCGAGAAATTGTTCTATAGAAATCTTGTCCTTTTTGCAAAAGAGTCATTATAATTTTATCAGGAAATCTACAAAAAGCGCAGGAGAAAAGAGTAGATACCTCGACTTGATCCATTCCCTCGTCGCAGAAGAGCAAACTTGCTCGATCACATTGAAGAATTCATCCAAGAGCTTCGGTAATTGCCGAAAAATCGATGCTTATCCATCTCAAGGCAAGATCTCAAACAGCCGGATCGCCCCGATTGCGCCCAAGTAGCGAAAATGGGGGGAATTGGGGATAGCGCTGTAGAAAGGAAGCGAAGCGGAATCGGGTTCCAAAGCTAAATAGCGCACCCCGTAGCGCCGCGCCACATCCAGCAATCCGTTCTCATCGGCATAAGGGTGCACCACAGCCGGTCGACCGGTCATAATGTAATACGCCGGCGGGTTTAGCACCAGGATCGGCGCCTGCGCCGGCGCGTTGATCTCCACCAGCAAACGCTCCACGGCCGGGTAGACTTGTTCCCCCTCTCCCCAGCCCGAGCGGATCACCCGCCCCCAGATCAGATACCCCGTCAAAAGGGCAACGAAGAGAATCAGCGCCGGACGGAAGACGCGTTGCGCTTCGGGGAGATACCAGCCGCGCCGACGCGCCGCCCAGCTCAGGAGCGCCTCGAACCCGACCGCCGCCAACGCAAACCAAAGCGGCTGCAGTGCAGCCACGGCGTGGAAAAAGCCGCCGCGCGCCCCGGCAAAGGGGAAAATCAGCGAGAGGACCAAGTAAAGCGCTCCCCAGGCCAATGCTCCTAGCTGCACCCGAAGATCGTGGCGATGCTTCCAGAAGCCGATCAGGATCAAGGGAAAGAGCAACACCAATCCCTGCACGGCAAAGGCCGTCTGCGCGTTCTGCCACAGTGCCCAAAGGCGTGCCTCCAACATCGCCTTCCAGCCGCTTGCCAAAAGATGTTGTGGAGTGAGAAGATCAGGCGGATAGATAAAGGTTTCGTTATAGAATCGCAGCCAGAGGGTTCGCGAGGTAGCCGGGGAAAAGGGAGCACCGTATACCTGAAGGTTGCGCGCATACCAGGGGCCCATGATCGGCAAGAACCCCACCAAGACCGCTGCCCCGCGCAACAGGGAAGAGCGCCAAAGGGACCCGGAATTTCCTTCGCTCCCTTTGCCTATGCGAAAAGCAGCCAACAAGGCAATCACCAACCAGAGCACACCGTCACTGCGAGCCAGGTTCAAGAGGCCGGCTAAAACCCCCAGAAAGAAGAAGCGCCACGGCTGCGCCCCGGATGGGGAAAGGAGGAGAAAAAAGAGCGCCCCCAGTACCATGTAGGGCGAGAAATTATCCGTCGTGGACAGGAAGGAGGCATAATAACCGCTGAAGAGTGCCAGAAAGCCGGCCATCCAGGCCAAAACGCGATCGCAGGTGAGCGCAAAAGCCAGACGAGCGGTGAGCGGCGGAATGAGCGAGGCCAACAGGATAAAAACGAGCCGCCCGGCGGCAAACGTCTCTTGACCACTGAGCCACATCCCCAATGCGCTCAGGATGGAGGCCAGCGGCATCCAGTAGCCATGCGAAGGGTGCGGCAATCCTGCCGGATCGTCTAGATACGTCCAGATATAAGGCTCGGTAAAGCCCTGACCGCGCGCCAACTGTAACCCGCCCCCGAAATAGTAGGCGGCATCCAGGTAACCGGGGAACGGTTGGAGCGCCGCCACACCCAGCGAAAGCATCAAGCCCAACAACCAGAGCAAGCCATAGCGGCGAAGCGACATGCCGACCTCTCAGATCACATCCCCGGAACGGACTCGGTCCAGCCAGGTGCGCGGGCGAAAGAGCGACCAGCGCAGCCAATAAAGCCCGATCAGCGCGAAGGCGGAGGGGAAAAGATAAAACGCCTGCATCCAGCGTTCCTCTTGTGGGAAGGTGAGCGCCTGGCGCCAGAGCGCCCAAGGGACGGAAAACCCAACCAACAACAGCAAAAAGGGCAACCAAAGCCCATAGCGCGGCCAACGCTTCCAGGTCAAGGCCGCAATGACGAGCAGTGATGGAAAGAGCATCGTCAGTTCGGGCGCGTCCGTGCGCAGGCCGAGGAACGGCGTCAGCGCGAGGGTCAGGTTCAGGGTCCAATAAAAGGCCAGCGGGCGCTCCTCCAGCGAGGCCAGCCGCCATTCCAGGATCAGCCAGGCATATACCCCTAGCCGCAAAGCCCAGGTCGGAGAAAAAGGCAAAGGTGGGAAAAACGCGAGCAAGCCGGCCATCAGGTCAAGCCCAAATCCCTGTCGCAGATTGAACGCGACCGCCCGCAGGAAAGGCAAAAACCATCCGGGTGTGATCAGAAAGGCCACATTGTAGATCAGGAAAAGGAACATCCCCGCCCCGGCCAGCACCCGCCAACGACGTTTGCGCACCACGTAAAAGGTCAAGAAAAGGAGCGCGCCTGCCGTTGCTTCCCAGCGCAGGGTCAGCAGCGACCAGATCGCACCGGCCAGCTCATCCTGTCGGGAGCGGAAGGCCAGCAATCCCAGATGAAGCAGCGCCAGGAAGAGCCAAAAAGGCGCCACCTGCTTCCACCCCAGGAAAGAATACGGCCAGAAAACCGCCAGCAGGAGCAAACCGACCTGCCAGATGCGCCGCAACGGCCATTCCGCCATCTGCAGGGCCAGGAAGAGGGTCAACGGAATCGCCACTTCCAGCACGAGCAAGCCAACCGCAGCCGCCCATTCGCCGGAAGGGAGCAGGACAAGCGGCGAAAGCAAAAGCAAAAACGGCAACGGCACGTCGAAGCGGCGCACGGCAAAGGCCGTCACCTGTTCAAAACCGGAACGTAACGGTTGGGATTGAACCTGCGAATACAGATCGGCATCCGAATACCAGAAAAGGCGCAATCCCTCCCAGAGAAAGCGCATCTCACCACCGCCCTGCAAACGCTGAAGCAGGTAAAAATTCAGGCTCACCAGCACGATCAGCAAAAAGGCTCCCCCCAATACGAGCCCCCACGGAAACGGTGGACGACGGCGGCTTCTATGCATACATCAACGTGCTACGTAGACGGTCAAACGTCCGGGATGGATACGATATTCCAGATGCTGCAACCATTCGTCAAAAAGCTCGCCATCCGTATGCGCCGGAGAGGGTTTCTTCAAAGCGATCTTCACGAAAGAAGTATGGTATTCATAGACTCCAGGCAGTTCTACATAGTTGCCTGCCCCCGGTTTCATTGTCGCCGGCATGACCTGAAGCAACGCCAACCGAGACGAACGATAGCCGAACACAAACGTCAAACGTCCATCGCGCGGATCGGCATGTGGAGTCATATAAAACGCGCCGCCGGTGCGCGGTGCATTTCCCACCGAAAGCAGGGTGATCGGCCCATCATACGTGCCCCCTTCCCACTCGATATGCGCTTCCCAGCCGGGACCTTCGGCAATCGCCCACAAGGCGGCTACGATATATCGCGTCTGCCCTTTGATCCATTCGATGCGCTCATGCTTGGTCGTGACATACGGCTCTAGTCCGATGGCCGAATTATTGACGAAATAGCGCTCGTTGCATTGACAAAGATCGAACTGCTCCGTCTTCCCTTGCGCGATCACCTGCGCTGCCTGGAAGAGATCGAGCGGCAGGCCGATGTTGCAGACGAAATCATTCGCCGAACCCAGGGGTAGAATGCCGAGGGGCGGCAAAGGGGCATCCACGGACCCCAGGGCGCGGATCATGCCGTTCACCGCCTCGCCGATTGAACCATCCCCACCGGCCACGATGATGCCGCTCGCGCCCTCGCGGATCGCCTGCTCGGCCAGCTCCACGATGTGCCCTTTGCGCCGGGAGATCACCAGATCAAAGTCTAGCCCGGCCTTCCGTAGCGCTTCTTCCGCCTGCGGCCAGCGTTCACGGGCGCGCCAGCGATTGGAATAGGGGTTCAGGATCACGCGCAACATCTATGTTGCCTCCAAACGTTGATGTTGAGACTGTAGAGCCTTTCCCGATGGCGAGGACACAAAAGTTTTACACCGACGAGCAATTTGTCATCCGCAAAGTCGGTCACGGTAAAGACCGCTTCAATCTGCACTTTCGGCAGCCGGCGCAGCATGAGCGCGTAGGGTCGGCCATTGGGAAAGGATCACGGCACCGAAGATCAGACCTGCACCGACGCTCTGCGTAAGGGAAAGTGCTTCACCCAGGAAAACCCAACCGGCCAGCGAAGCAAAAACGGACTCCAGGCTCAAGATCAGCGCGGCATCGGCGGGCGGTGTGTGGCGCTGTGCCCAGATCTGCAAGGTATACCCCATCGCCAGGGAGAAAACTGCGGTATAGACTACCGCTCCGAGCCAAGGCCAGAAATCTGGCACCGCCCAGCGTTCCCAGAACAAGCCGGTCAGCGCATTGAGCACGGCACTGACCAGTAACTGCCCGATCGAAAAATATAGCGGGTCGTAGCGGCTGGCCACTTTACCGAGCAAAATCACATGGAATGCCCAGAAAAGTGCTCCGATCAATTCCAACAAATCCCCCTGGCGCGCCTGAAAACGGCCACCGGTGGAAAGCAAATAGGTGCCCACCAGCGCCGGTAGCAGTGCCCATAGCGTAAACACAGAAGGTCGCTCGCGCCAGAAGAGGAAGAGCACCAGTGGCACAAAGACAACGTACAGACTGGTGATAAAGCCGGCATTGGCCGCGGTGGTCGTCTTCACCCCGGCCTGCTGAAAGGCGCTTGCAAGAAAAAGCACCCCCCCGGCCAGGAGCACCCAAGGCCATGCGGTGCGCGGCAAAGAGCGCCGACGCAACAACGGCACAAGGAGCAAAAAGGCCAGGGCAAAGCGAGCGGCATTGAAGAGATAAACGCTCCCGCTCTGCCCTGCCAATCGTTGGGCAACGAAAGCACCTCCCCACAGGAACGAAACCAGGAGGAGAGTCAAATCGGCGCGCAATCGCATATTAGACCGTCAAACCCAAGCGTTTCAGTTCAGCTTCGAGAATATCCAACGTAACCGGCTTGGTGAGGAACCCCTGCGCGCCAACGTGACAAGCGCGCTGACGCGTTTCCGGCTGATCGTCCGAGGTGACCACGATCACCGGCACCGTCATCAGACGCGGCTCACGGCGCAAATAGGCCAGCACCTCCAACCCATCAATCCCCGGCATATTGATGTCCAAAAGGACCAGATCGGGGATCATGTGCCCTAGTAAGGTGATGGCCGGCGAAGGTCCATAGGCCGGACGGGCATCAAAGCCCAGTACCCGAAGCATTTGGGCCAACGTATCGGCCGTTTGACGGTTGTCATCAATCACAATCGCAGTACTCATCGGTTCATAACTCCGCAATTAAAGTTCCCATCGGGGTCACATCATAGCCCGGCAACCGGCTCACAGCCTCACGGAACGCAAATTCCTGCAACAGGTCCAGAAGCGGTGCCAGGAGTGGGCTCTCATAATGTTCGCGCGGGATGATCAAATCATACCGCTCCTCGAAGAGCGGGATAAAGTCCAAGTCGAGCGCCTGCGCCGCCGCGGCGATCGCCAACCCACAATCGGCGCGCCCGGAAGCGACAGCGGCCGCAACGCTCAAATGCGTATACTCCTCTTGATTGTAGCCGGAAATCGCTTCGGTGGAAATGCCTTTTTGCTCCAGATGATAATCGAGCAGGATTCGTGTGCCGGCACCACGTTGGCGATTGACGAAAGTCACATCCGAGCGCGTCAGATCCTCCAGGGTGCGAATCCCTTTCGGGTTGCCGCGCGCCACTACCAAACCCTGCTGGCGCTTTAGAAAACCGATGACCACGACCGGCACTCCGCTCAGGTAGCGACGGATGTACGAGAGATTGTACTCTCCGCTTTGCGGATCGAGCAAATGCGAGCCGGCCAGGTGCGCTTCGCCGCGCTTGAGTGCGAGCAAACCGCCCAGCGAACCCACGTTGGCCGAAGCCAAGCGCCGTTGACGTTCCGCCAGGAACTGCGCCATCAGGTCCAAGGTCATATCATGCGAGCCAATGGCGAAGATGGTGCGCTCGATCTCCGACGGCGAGCGATAAAGATGGACGGTGACCTTCTCACCGGCTTCCGCCCCTTGCACGCCGCGCCCCAGGATCACCAGGCCATCGGCACGCACCAGCGACGTGATCACACCGGCCCCACGCGAAAGCGGCGCGGCCAGCACCCGTTCGCCAACGCGTCCTACCGCCACGCGCACGTAATCGTCATCTCCCGGTGGCGAGGTGATCTTCCGGGTGAGCATTGCCTCGATGGTGGGAAGTTCCTGCCTGGCCCGCCCCAGCCAGCGCGCCAAGAGCGGTTCGACGAAGATTTCAACGGTCAAAGCGGCCGAAACCGGGTAGCCGGGCACTCCAATGATCGGCACCGCCGGCCGGCCCTCCTGCCATGGAGGCAGAATCCCTAGGATCACCGGATGTCCGGGACGGACGGCCACGCCATGGACGAGTAATCGGCCGAGCTTGGCTACCACGCGCGCCGAAAAATCCTCCGAGCCGGCCGAAGAACCAGCATTGAGCAGAATGAGATCGTACTCACGCCGCGCCTCATCCACCCGCGCGCAAATCTGCTCAAAGTCATCCGGGGTGATCGGAAAGCGTTGCGGCAGGCCGCCCATCATCTGCACCTGCGCCGCCAGCACCAGCGAGTTGTATTCCAGAATATCGCCGGGACGCACCTGGGTGCCGATCGGCACGAGCTCGCTGCCGGTGGGCAAAATGGCGACGCGCGGCCGGCGCGCCACCACGATCGTGGTATGCCCCGCGGCGGCAATCGCTCCCAAATCCACCGGACGCAAGACATGACCGGCCGGCAACACCAGCTCGGTGGCAACGATATCCTCCCCCATCGGACGCACATGGCTCCAAGGCACCAGCGCCGCCCGCAGGCGCAAGATCGCCGGTCGACGCGGATTGGTGGCGATCCGTCCCTCATCATCCAGGGCCTCAACGTTCTCGATCGGCACCACCGCATTCGCCCAAGGTGGAAGCGGATCGCCGGTATCTACGTACTGGAACTGTCGCAAGACGACCGGCGTCGTCGGCTGGGCATGGGCGGTTTCTTCGGCACGGATGGCAAAGCCATCCATGGCCGCGGCGTGATAATGCGGGGAAGAAAGGCGCGCCCAGATCGGCTCGGCCAGCACGCGCCCCAGAGCGGCCTCGTTCAGGGGAATCTCCTCCTTGCCCAACACGCCCCACAGACCGGCCTCCTTCAAAGCCGCTTCCATGCGGCTCAGCGCCTCGCTGAGGGGAATATCGTGAAGATAGACGCCTTCTGCGCTCATAGGAGGAACACCTCCACTTCTTCACCAGCGCTCAGGCCGGTCGCATCCGGCAGAATGCGGATCAGGCCATCGGCGCGGACGAGGGTGAAGATCAGGTTAGATTTTCCGAAGATGGGATCGGCAAGCCATTGTGAAGGACGATCCGGGGTTGGCTGCAGCCGCACCGGCCACCAATCCTCGCGCCCCGCCTGCGAAGGCAAGTTGACGGTCAGTCGCGCCCGCACCACCGCTTGCGGACCTGCGGCAGGGCGCTGCAAAAGGTAATCCAGCAGCGGCCGGACGAAAAGGTAACCGTTCACCAGCGCGCTCACCGGATTGCCCGGCAGGCCGATCACCGCTTTCCCGTTGCAAATGCCCAGGATGGTCGGCTTGCCGGGACGAGTGTTGATCCCGTGCACCAACACGCCCGGTGCGCCGAGGGATTGGATCACCTCGGCGGTCATATCCCGTGTGCTTGCCGAGGAGCCGGCCGTGATGATCAGCGCATCGCATTCGCTCAGCGCTCGCTCGGCCACCTCGCGCAGTGCCTGCGGTCGATCCGGGACGATCCCATAGACGCGCGGTTCGCCGCCATGTTCCAAGATCAGCGCCGATAGCGAATAGGTATTAATGTCACGCACCTGCCCTGGCGCCGGCATCACCTGTGGCGGTACCACTTCATCACCGGAAGCGATCAACCCCAGACGCGGCCGCCTCCACACCTCCACTTCGAGGATGCCCAGCGCCATCAGGCCGCCGATCTCCGCCGGCCTCAACCGGTGACCGATGGAAAGCACTTCCTCACCGGCCTGCACATCCTCCCCGGCCTGCAAGATGTTCTCTCCCGGCGCGACGGCGCGCAATACCTCAATTTCATCGCCCAAGCGCTGGGTATGTTCGAGCATCACCACCGCATCGGCGCCCGGCGGCAACGCACCGCCGGTGTGGATCAACGCGCAGGTAGCGGGGGAGAGCGTCAGGGAGGGCATCTGCCCCATCGGCACTTCCCCGATCAAGGTCAGATAAGCCGGCAGGGATTCCGAAGCGCCGAAGGTATCGCGCGCCCGCACGGCATAACCATCCACCGAGGCACGCGCGAAGGAAGGGAGCGGATGAGGCGCACGCACCGGACGTGCCAACACGCGTCCCAGCGCATCCAGTGTCGGCACCATTTCGCTGGAAAGCGAGGGCGGCGGCAAGTGCTCAAACAACCGCCGGCGCGCCTCATCAGGAGGAAGAAGGTGGAGAAACTCGGGCATAGTTTTAGACCGTAGACGGTAGACGGTAGACCGTGTGTAGACGATAGACCGTAGACCGTGTGTAGATGATGAACCGTAGACCGTGGTAAGCGATGGAGGAGCGACCGCAGGGGATGCTGAAGACGGAGGTCCCGCCGGGAACATCAGAGATAGTGCAGTTCCTCCGCCTTTTTGCGCAATTCATCCCGGAAATCGGGATGGGCAATGTTGATCAGCTGTTGCGCCCGCTGACGGATCGTCTTCCCGTAAAGATGGGCTACGCCGTACTCGGTCACAACGTAATGGACATGATTGCGCGTGGTCACCACACCGGCGCCCGGCTTGAGCATGGCCACAATGCGCGAGACGACCGTCCCATCGCGCAAGGTCGTGGTGCTGGGCAGGGCAATGATCGGCACGCCACCCTTCGAGCGAGAAGCGCCGTAAATGAAATCCAGCTGCCCGCCTACACCGCTATATAACTTCGGGCCGATGCTGTCGGCACACACCTGACCGGTGAGGTCCACTTCGATGGCCGAATTGATCGCCACCATGCGTTCATTCTGGGCAATGACGAACGGATCGTTGACGTATTCGGTACGATGCAGCTCAATCAAGGGATTATCGTCTACCCAGTCATAGAGGCGTTGCGTGCCGAGGATGAAACCGGCGACGATCTTGCCGGGATGGAGCGTCTTGCGCGCATTGGTCAGCACGCCGGCCTCTACCAGGTCGATCACCCCATCGGAGAACAGCTCGGTGTGAATGCCCAGGTCACGCTTGGAGCGCAGATAACGCAGCACGGCATCGGGAATGGCGCCGATGCCCATCTGCATGGTCGCGCCATCGGGAATCAGCTCGGCAATGTGGCCGGCAATACGCTCGACCACCTCAGAATTCCCCTCCTCTGCCATGCGCAATTCCGGAATCGGATAATCCACCGGAACAATGTAATTCAAGCGGCTGATATGGATGAACGAATCGCCGAGCGTACGCGGCATTCGTTGATTAACTTCGGCGATGATCACACGTGCCGTCTCGGCCGGGGTCTTGGTCAAGCCGACCTCGACGCCCAGGCTGCAGAACCCGTGCTCATCCGGCGGCGAGACGTGGATCAGGGCTACATCCAGCGGCAGGATGCCGCGCTTGAAAAGCAACGGAAACTCCGAGAGCAGGACCGGCGTGAAATCGGCGCGCCCTTCCTGGACTGCCTTGCGGGTGTTGGCGCTGATGAAAATCGTATTTGCCCGCAAATGCCCTTCCATCTCCGGCGAAACATAGTCTGCCGGCCCAACGGTGAGGGCATGAACGAGTTCCACATCCCGCAAATTGGGGGCATATTCCACCAGCGCCTGGAGCAATTTGTGCGGCACCGAAACGTTCCCGGTCATAAACACGCGTTGACCGGATTGAATGACCTGAACCGCATCCGAAGCACTGACGACCCGCGAGCGATAGCGTTCAATCCAGTTCATCTTTTCCCTCCCCCGTATCGCTCAAGTAGGTCAGCTGGTGAATGCGCCCGCGATACGTATTCAATGCGGCCTGGATGCCCGGATTTCGGGCAATTGCCTGGGGCACACCGTGTTCGGCAATCTCCAACACATAGGGCATCACGGCGTTGACGAATGCATGAGTAGCCGTGCGCGCCACCACGCCGGGCATGTTCGGCACACAGTAGTGAATCACGCCCTCTTCGATAAACGTTGGGCGCTCATGGGTGGTAGGACGCGAGGTTTCCACACATCCACCCTGATCGATCGAAATATCCAGGATCACCGAGCGTGGCTTCATCTTGCGCACCATCTCGCGTGTGACAACGATGGGGGCGCGCTCACCGGGTACCAACACGGCACCGATCACCACATCGGCATACTGCACCGCCTTTTCGATGTTGCGCGGCGTGGAGAGCATGGTCACCAAGCCGGGGAAGCGCTCGGTGATGCGCTGCAACGCCAGAATATCCCGATCGATCACCGTCACGTGGGCACCCATCCCCAGGAAGGCGCGTGTGGCACAACTCCCCACTACGCCGGCGCCGATGATCACTACCTCGGCCGGCGGCACACCCGGCGCGCCTCCTAGCAGGATGCCCTTTCCACCTTCGTTGTTCTGCAGGAGCCGGGCGGCAACCTGAGCCGCCATGCTCCCACCGATCTGACTAAACGGGCGCAGCACCGGCAACGAACCATCGGGCGCGCGGATCTGCTCATAGGCGATCGCCGTGATCTCGCGCTCCAGCAAAAGTTGAATCTTATCCTGTCGGGCCGAGGCCAAATGGAGCAGACCCATGAGGGTGGAACCTGGGCGGAGCATTTCCATCTCAAAGTGCAACGGACGGGCGATCTTGAGCAAAACATCCGCCCGCCCGTAAACCTCTTCCGCCGAATAGACGATGTGGGCACCGGCGTTTTCGTACTCGCGGTCGGAAAAGCCAGCGCCCAGACCGGCCTCATGCTCTACATACACCGTATGCCCCGCCCGCGTGAGCATTTCCACGCCGGCCGGCGAAAGCCCGACGCGGAATTCAAACGGACGGCGCTCTTTCGGAATGCAAAAATTCATGGTGCCTCCTTCAAGGCATCTGCAGCACACGACGAATGCGCGGCAAGGCCCAATCAATCGTCTCGCGATCGATGATCAACGGCGGCGCAAAACGAATGACGTGATCGTGCGTCTCCTTGGCGAGAATGCCTTCTTGTTGCAAGGCTTCGCAGAAGCGCCGTGCCCCACCGGCCTCCGGTTTCAATTCCACTCCGATCAACAAACCTTTGCCGCGTACTTCCCGAACGTGGGGGCTGGGAATTTCGCTGAGTTGCTCCATAAAATATTCGCCCATTTCGGCCGCGCGCTCGGCCAGTCGCTCTTCGCGGATCACCTGTAGTGCCGCCCGCGCCACAGCCGCCGCCAAGGGATTGCCGCCAAAGGTCGAACCATGCTCGCCGGGGCGGAACAGGCCGAGGATCGGGCGATCGGCCAAAACGGCCGAAACCGGATAGAAGCCGCCGGAAAGTGCCTTTCCCAGGATCATGACATCAGGGCGCACCCCTTCGTGATCGCAGGCGAAGAGTTTGCCCGTGCGCCCGAGGCCGGTTTGGATCTCATCGGCAATGAAAAGCACATTGTGCTGACGGCAGATTTCGGCAACGCGGCGCAGATACCCCTGCGGTGGCACGATCACCCCGGCTTCGCCCTGGATCGGCTCGAGGAGCACCGCCGCCGTGTTCGGTGTGATGGCCTTTTCGAGCGCCTGCGCATCGCCATAGGGGACAACGACGAACCCCGGCGTGAACGGCCCAAAGGCATCGCGATAGAGCGGTTCGGTCGAGAAGGAAATGATCGAAATGGTGCGTCCATGGAAGTTATTGCCGGCCACGATGATCTCGGCCTGGTAGCGCGGCACGCCCTTCACCTCATACGCCCACTTGCGCGCCAACTTGAGCGCCGTTTCCACCGCCTCGGCACCGCTGTTCATCGGCAAGGACATCTCGTAGCCGCTCAGCTCGGAAAGCTCACGGTAGAGCAACGGCAATTGATCGTTGCGGAAAGCGCGCGAGGTCAAGGTGACCTTTTGCGCCTGTTCGATCAAGGCCTGCAGGATTTTGGGGTGCACGTGTCCCTGGTTGACCGCCGAATACGCGCTCAGGCAGTCCAGGTAACGCCGCCCTTCGACATCATAGACCCAAACACCCTCCGCACGGGTGATCACCACGTCTAGAGGGTGATAATTGTGAGCGCCATAGCGCTCCTCCAGCTCGATATAATCTTGAGTACGGAGACCAGCAAGATTCAGGGTCATGTTCACTCCTAAGCCACATTAAAAAGTCGTGCCAGAATCGCCTTCTGAGCATGCAGACGGTTGTGTGCCTGCGGGAAGATCACCGAATGCGGACCATCGGCCACTTCATCGGTCAATTCCTGACCGCGGTGCGCCGGCAGGCAGTGCATGACGATCACATGCGGGCGCGCTTCGCTCACTAGCTGCGCATTCACCTGATACGGCGGGAAGACTTTCTCGCGCTGGGCGGCCTCTTCTTCCTGCCCCATGCTCGTCCAGGTATCGGTATAGATCACGTCGGCATCGCGCACCGCTTCATGCGGATCGCGCAAGAAGCGCAGTCGGCTGCCGGTTTGGGCGGCGATCTCCTGCGCAATGGCGACGGCGCGCGAGTTCAGATCGTAGCCTTCTGGATTAGCGATGGTGAAATTCCAGCCCAATTTAACGCAAACATGCATCAGCGAGACGGCTACGTTGTTCCCATCCCCGACGAAGGTGACATTCAGCCCCTTTTGCTTGCCGAAGACCTCCTGAATGGTCAACGCGTCCGCCATCGCCTGACAAGGATGGTTGTAATCGCTCAGTCCGTTGATCACCGGCACGCTCGCCCAGCGCGCCAGCTCCAACACGTGCTCGTGATCAAACACGCGCGCCATAATGGCATGGACATAACCGGAAAGCACCCGCGCCACATCGGAAATGGCCTCGCGCTTGCCCAGGCCGATCTCCTGGGGAGAAAGGTAGAGCGCATCGCCACCCAGGTGACGCATGGCCATATCGAACGAAACGCGCGTGCGCAGGCTCGGCTTTTGAAAGATCATCCCCAGCACTTTGCCCTTCAAAAGCGGCGGGTTTTCGCCTTTTTCCTGATACTCTTTCTTCAGGCGAACGGCCAGATCGAGCAAGTCCTGGATCTCTTCAGAAGAAAAATCGGCAATATGGAGAAAATCGCGTTTCATGAGCACCTCGTTTTTTCAAGATGGTTGTGTTTGACGATGTTTTTTCCAATAGCGCTGCAGACCATCGGCAGACATGCCCGGCGGATTGGCAATCTGATAGACATTCACCACTTCCGCCGTCAGGCCGAGGGCGCGCTCTTGTTCGCTCATCCAGGCAGTGAACTGCTCCCGCAACGATTCGATCGGCGGATCGGCAGGCATCACACGCTCCAGCCAGCGTTCCACCGCATTCAGGCTCTCTTCCAGCGCCTGCAAGTGCCATTCCACATCCTCAAAGATGCCGAAATGCGTCGGAGCAATCCGACGGAAGGGAACGCGGCGCAAGCGGTTGATGCTCTCGCGCCATTTTTCCAGGTGGAATTCGGGTGGCGGCATCGGCAAGCGGATATAACGATGGGGAAAAATACGCACCCCACCGATATCGCCACTGAAGCATACATCCTCAAACAAATAGACAAAATGATGTTCCGCGTGACCCGGCGTGCTTAAGGGCACAAATTCCAGATTCCCAATGGTGAACGCTTCGCCATCCTGCGGGATGACGATCTGCTCCGGCGGGACCGGCAGGAATTCCCCCCAAAGCATCTGCATTTGATCGCCGTAGATGCGCGCAGCACTGGCCAGGAGCTTTTCCGGGTTGATCATATGCGGCGCCCCCACAGGATGGACGTAGATGCGCGCCCCGTGACGGGCTAATGCCCCGGCCGCGCCGGCATGATCGAGATGGATGTGCGTCAAGAGCACATGGGTCACATCGTTCAGTCCAAACCCGTGTTCGGCCAGGCGCTTTTCCAGCGTTCCCAAAGTAGAACCAGGGCCGCTTTCGATCAGGATCGCTCCATCCCCATACGGGATTAGGTATGAGGCAATCGCCTGGGATCGTCCCAGGAAGTTCAGGTCCAAGGGGATGACGTTCGCTTGTGCCATAGAATTCCCTCGAAATGGTCTGCCAGGGATTCCAGCGTCATCTGGAGCATCTCGCCATAGCGAATCACGTAGACGCCAACACCCGGCTCAACGAGCGATTGTACCAGAATCTGCCGGCTTTGGCTGTCGCCGAACGAAGCCCGATCGATCCAGAGCAGGAGCACGTGGATTTTGCGCCGCAACAAACCAAGACACGCTGCGCGGACCTCTAACGGGTCGCCCCCGGCGGTGACCAAGATCGCCGTGCTCCCCTGGGTCAGCTTGCCGGCCTGCGCCGCGACCAGCTCCGGCAGGGGCATGATCCCTTGGGGGCGCAGGTAGGCCAGTGCTTCCAGAATGCGCCCTTCCTGTCGCCAGCCACGTTCGGCCACCAGCACCAGTGGCGAAGAGGCCGCCGTCACCAATCCCACCGCCATGCGCCGACGCAGCAGATACTGGGTGAGGGAAGCCACCGCCGTGATCGCATACTCAAACGTAGAACGTGGCAGGGTCAGGCGCGGCTTCTTCCCAAACCACCACTCGCTCATCGGGAGCGCTTGGAGCGGCGTTTCGGCCACAAAGTGCGCCTCGGCCGTGGCATCCAGAAAAAACCATACCTGGGTTTGGGGGTCTTGCTCGAATTCTTTCACCATCAGCGTTCCATGGCGGGCGGTGGCCAGCCAGTGAATGTGCTTGAGCGGATCGCCGGGCAAGTAGGCTCGTACCGAAACGGCGTGAGGCGTGGCATCGCGCGCTTTTTGGCGAACGGTCTTCCCACCGCTCAGGTAGCCGGCAGGGACCTCGAGCTGGGAAAGCGGCAGGATCATCGGCAACACAATCAGCGATTGACGCGGCGGAAAGCACTTTTCGGCCACGAACAGGCCAAACGGATCGCCGGTGCGCACGACGGTCGGACCTAGCTCAAAGTGACCGCGCTGCACCAGCCAAGTACGCGCCAGGTAAGAAAGCCGCTGCCCCCCACGCACCAAAGTCACCAGCCGCGACCCGCGGCTGCCCGGCAACGGAGAGCGATCGCAAATTTCTACCCAAGCGCAGGGAATCCGTCCATGATGAATGAGCTCGAAGCGCTCTTCAAAAGCCTCCCCCAATCGCTGGCGCCTCCAGCGCGCCTCGCGCACCACTTCCAGGCGGCGAATCGTCAGAAAAGTCCAGAGGGCACTGCCCAGGAGCAAAAGTAAGCTGAAATAGAAGAGACGCGAGAAGAAAACCGGACCGCCGTTCAGCGCGCCGAGCAGGCCGATCAGCAAAAGGGTGAGGACCACGGCGCGAGAGGCATTCATAGCGCGGCACGGAAATCGCCCCCCGGCACCGGCACCTCGATCAGAATTTCCTGCACCAGGCGCTCCGGCGAAAGGTCCTGCAAACGTGCCGAGGGACGGACGATCAGACGATGGGCCAGCACGCTTGGGGCGAGCATTTTAATGTCATCGGGCAACACAAACGATCGTCCCTGAAGTCCCGCCCAGGCCTGGGCCGCGCGCAGCAACCCCAGACTGGCGCGCGGGCTGGCGCCTAAGGCGATCTCGGCATGTTGGCGCGTGCGCGTCACCAACTCCACAATATACCGCAGCAGCGCTTCCGCGACGTAGACCTCGCGCACGGCGCGCATCGCCTGCTGGACTTCTGCCAGGTCACTCACCGCGCCCAGGTCCTCGATCGGATGGCGGCGCTGTTGCGATTGCAACATGCGCACTTCATCCGGCACCGAAGGATAGCCTAAACGCACACGGAGCAAAAAGCGATCCAGCTGCGCTTCCGGCAGAGGAAAGGTGCCCTCGTATTCGATCGGGTTTTGGGTGGCCAAGACCATAAACGGGCGCGGCAGGGGATGCGTCACGCCATCCACGGTGACCTGACGTTCCTCCATGGCCTCCAGCAAGGCCGATTGGGTTTTCGGCGTGGCACGGTTGATCTCATCGGCCAGAATGATATTGCCGAAAATCGGGCCGGGGCGGAATTCAAAGGCGCGCCGTCCGGGATGATAGATCGAAACCCCCGTCACATCGCCGGGGAGCATATCCGGCGTAAACTGGATGCGCTGGAAGGTGCAATCCAGCGAGCGCGCCAGGGCGCGCGCCAGCATTGTCTTACCCACCCCGGGCACATCTTCGATCAGCAGGTGGCCCTCGGCCAGCAGCCCGACCACCACCAGCTCAATCGCCCTGCGCTTGCCGATGATCACACGTTCTAAATTGGCGAAAAGGCGCTCCCCCAGGGATTGAATTGCGTTGCGGCTCATGCGCTCAGCCCGTACTTCTGAGGATGCGGCAACGGCTCGCCGGCACAGGCGATCTCCCACAGCGTGCGATACACGGCCTCACGCAAAGGGGAGGTCGGATCGTACAGAATCGGATACAGGGCCGCAAACAGACCTTCGCCGGGGGTGCGTTTAAGGTAGGCCAGCGCCGCAAAACGCTCACTCTCTTCTCCCTGACGCAGGGCCTGGAGCAAGAGATCGATGGCCGGCGAACCAGGGGCAATGCCCACGCCCTGTTTACCGGCAAATTCCAGCAACCAGGGCGTTTCGGAAGGCGGCTTGAGCGGTCGCGGCAGGCGCATCGCAAAGTTGGCCCGTTGATCCAGGACACCGGCCGCGGCATTGCGCACCATCCAGTGATCATCCTCTACCTGAGCTTTTTGCAACAGCAACTCTGCCCATGACTCCTGAACGCGCGCCAGGCCGTAAATCACGGCGCGGCGCAAGAGGATATCCTCATGCGTCAGGCCATCTCGCAACGCGGCTTGACCCTCATATGGATCATTTGCCAGCGCCTCGGCCGCAATGCGACGGATGTGCTCATCCCCTTGTAGCAGGACACGCGCCACACTCTCCAGCGCCGGCTGCGTACCGATGGCAACCAGCGCCAGCGCAACGGCCACACGCACGTTCTCTTCCGTGCGGTGGAAAAGCAGGGTGCTCAGCGCTTCGACCGCCTTTTCATCGCGCGTCAGGCCACATCCGAGTGCGGCCAATGCAAGCGTTTGGGGAGAATCGCTGCTCAGATAGTGGCGGAAGAGAGTAGCCGTGCCGGGATCGCGGCTTAAGGCGAGGGCCAACATGGCCTCGGCACGCTGGGAAAAAGGCAACGTCTCATCCTGAAAGACTTTGCCCAGTTGTGCCAAAAGTTTGCGCCAGCTGCTCTTCGGGGGAGCCAATCGTAAGGCTCTGCCCAACAAAAAGAGCAAGCGATGCAAAGGCGGGGTATCGCTGCGCAACAAAGAAGCACTGAGAGCCGAATTTTCACTCTCACCGACCAGGTAGGTGATGGTGCCCCATTTGCCACTCCACTCCGGCTGCGAGGCCAGCGTTTCCTCCATCCCATAAGCGCTCAAGCCGCGTGCCGCCAGGAAATATCCCAAGCCGGGATGGAGGAAGGCCATGCGGTCCTGGGGCAGCGTGCGAATCAGGCCACTTTCGGTGAATTTTCCAATGGCACCGGTAGAGGGCTTGGCCACCGCTTGCTTCTTGCGGGAAGGTTTCTTGTTTTCCTCCCCGGCCTCGGCGGTGGCTTCCGTTTCCGGTGGCTCAAATTCCCGTAGCCACTGACGCGCTTCTCCCATCCGGAAATAGGGTTGCAGATTGGTGATCACCTGAACGGCCAACATTTCGGCGGCAGCGATGGGAAGATCGGGCGGAGAAAGGCGCCGTACATGCGCAAGAATGGCATCCTGCACCCGCAGGCCGATCATATCGCCGGCATAGGCGCCCCATACCTTGAGCGTGATCTCCAGCGGAGAGAGCCCCTCCAGCCTCTCTTCCAACCAGAGATTGAGCAACAAGGGGTCGATCTGCGGCAAAGGCGCTTCGCCCCACATTTCCTTGGAAACTTCTTTTTCCCAGGCCTCACTCCAACGACGCAGGAACTGCAAGCACAGGCGCCGATCCCAGGCCTGCAGCGCCATTAAGGTGAAGCCGAGCCCCAGCAACCCGTCCATCTGCTCCGGTGAAACGGTGGTGATGATCAGCATCTTGGGTGCGGCACGGCGCAGCGCCCGCAGGAACCGGCTCACCAACTGCTGACCCTCCGGTGGTAGCTCATCATAGCCATCCAGGAGGAATACAGCCTGCCCACGTTCTATCGCCCCTCGTAAAAACCGATCGAGCTCGGCAGCGTTCAGGTCAGGATTTTGCTCCCGAACGGCACGTAGAAGAAGGTCCAAAGGCGAGGCGTTTTCTTCGAGGGGCAAGGCAAGCTCACTCACGTGGAGCAGGATCGGCAGGTTTTCGCTCCGATCGCCGAGCAGTTCATCCTTTTTTGCCAGCAAGGAAGCCAATTGTGCCAGGGCGGCCGTTTTGCCGTAGCCGGTCGGAGCAAGCAGGGCAAGCGGCGCCTGACTATAGATCAGCTGAGGCAGTTCCAGCGTGGGCATGCCGAACGTAGTACCCAGCTCCGGCCACCAGGGAAGGTAGGGAAGATTGGCCTCCACGCTATCCACGGAGGGCATTTCTTCTCCAGGCCAGGGCTGAACGGGCGGAGCAAGCACTTTGATCCAAACGTAAATCTCATCCAGGGCAAAAAGGGGCGCAGCCAGGTGCATCCCTTGGGCACGGAGCAGCACATTTTGCCGATAGCGCGCCTCCAGGTCGCGGGCGCGCTGCGCTTCCAGCGCCTCCTGACGCTGTCGCGATCGGGCACGCATTTCCTGCCACAGGACCCGAATGCGCCCGATCAGGAACCAGAACAGCGTGCCGGCGAGAAAACCGATGGCAAACGAGAGGGGATCGAGCAAAGAGGGGGAACGAAAAGGCATAGCTCACCCGGCATAAAGGATGCGCCCACAGTTGGGGCAATGGAAGATCTGCTGCAATTGACGTGCCTGTTGTTGCTGCGCCGGGGTTAGGAGCGTACCGCAGGCGGCACAGGCACCCTCACTCACCGCGGCCACTGCCAGGCCGCGCTTCATAGAACGTAAACTCTCATATTCTGCCAAAAGGCGCTCATCCACTCCTTGCAGGGCGACCTGGCGTTCGACCTGGAGACGTTGCGTTTCCTGTTCCAATCGGCTCATCTCCCCAAGGAGTAGGCTGTGCTCGGTAGCCAGGGCATTTTCCACTGCTTTCATCTCCTCTTGCGCTGCGTGGAGTGCCCGCTCCTCCTCTTCTTCCTGGATCATGGCCTCCAACAAGCGCTCCTCTAGGACGCTCAGATGCCGCTTCAGCGCGGCGATCTCCCGCTCCAGGTCTTGCAGTTCCTTCGGGTTGTGGATTTTCCCCCCGTAAAGCGCCGCTTCAGCTTGAGCAATCTTGATGCGTTGTGCAGAGACTTCGTATTCCAGGTTATGGCGCGCGCTGCGTGCCGTTTCCCACTGCGCCTGCCGCGCCTGCAAATTCTCATGCGCCTGATGATAGCGTCGGTCCTCCTGCATCTGGCGGCGAATTTCATCCAGCCGACGTTGGATCTGATCCAGGCGGCTATCGAGCTGTTGCAGGCGATAGAGGCTTAGCGTAGACATATCACGGTTGGATCGGCACGTTATAGTAATTATATGCGGCAGAAGCCAATCGCGCAAAAAGTGCGTTCGCCGTATCATCCAGAATCTGCACCGGATGATACGCATACACGCTGAGGACAAAATTGCCGCCGGGAGTATAGATGATGCCGGCATCACTGTAATTGCGGATCACGCCATCCAAATCCGTCACCCAACCGTGTTTGTGAGCGATCAGCGTGCCCTCCGGCAGCCCGGCCTCCAGGAGCTTTCCGATGCGATCCTCGGCCAGAAAATCGATGATCTTCTGGCAAATCGCCCGATCGATGGATTCTGGAAAGACGACGATCAGACTGCCGCCGCCGTTGGTGGCACATTGATACACATCGGCCAGCAACAATCCCATTTCCGAAGGCGTGGTCTGATTATACGGGTCGAGATCGGTAAAGACATCGCTACGGCTGTTGGCCGGCGTGGCAATGCGCGCCAGGAGTGGCGAGCCGGGCGCAAAATAGCCGGCGATAAACGTATTCTTCAACCCAATCCGCCGCATGTATTCCGTGACCACCAGCGGCCCGCGCAAGGGATCGATACGGCTCATCAAATCGTCCGCCGGCGGGTTTTCGGAAAGATGAATCATATCCAGGATGCGCGCTTCGGTGGCCGCATCCAGAGGCGCTTTGCGATTGGCAATGAAAAAGGAGACCAGAATCGGGATTTTGATCGTACTCGCCGCCGTAAAGGCCACATCGGTCGGCACGACCGAGATCGGTTGCATGCGATTGAAAGCGAAATGAATTTCATCCCCACTCTGCAAATCCTGCAAATAGACGCCGATCACCCCATCAAAGCCCATTTGCAGGATGTTCTGCTGCAACAAGACCTCCAGATTGCCGAAATCGGCCCGCGTTGGCAGCGCCCGTTTGGCGACCAGCTCCACCCGGCGCTGGGTCGGGGAACGTAAGGCTTTCTCGATCAGCAGAATAGCGCTCTCCACATCCAGCACCCGCCCCGCCTTCCCCGGTGTGAAGGCAGTGCTCCCCGGAATGGGCTGCGGTGGCATAGGGGGCTCATCGTACCGTGCCGAAACCTCGCGGATCAGATAATCCCGCAACGTCTCCTCCGAGATCGTCGCCCGCAAGGGAATGTTAACCGGCACCAAATGCTGCCCCCAAAGATAGTTCCAGAAACCACCCCAAAACGAACTACCCGTGCGCACCTGATCGGCCGCGGCGATCATGCTTTCAATATCTAATTGAAAGCCGGCAGCTTCCGGTGGCATTTGAAAGACCGCTTCCCCGTAGCGGATCTCGATCGGCGTGTTATACACCCGCAAGAGGCGCTCCACCGCTTCCTGGGGCGTCAGCCCGCCCACCGGCACATCGGCGATCGTCATCCCGATCGGATACCGCTCGCGCTGACGGCCGTATTGGGCCAGCGAGAACCCTGTCAGCAAGATCGCCAGGATCAGGAAAACCGTTGAAGTCGCTCGTAGAATCAGGTCCAGATTGCGCGTCTGGATCATAGGCCTCCGTACACGTCTGTACTGTAGTATAACATTCACCTGTGCTAAAATCAAATCACTGCGGATTAGACGGTAGACCGTGGACCGTAGACCGTAGCACGGGCTTCAGCCTGTGAAGTAGCACGGGCTTTAGCCTGTGAAGTAGCACGGGCTTTAGCCTGTGAAGTAGCACCATGCTTTAGCCTGTGCCGCTACAAACGGTGGACGGTAGACGGTGGACCGTAGACCGCGGACATGTTAGAAACCTTTTCACGCTGAGGCCCCTATGCTACGCTCTTTCTTCATCTACCTTTCCAAAGCCAGCTGGGCGCAAAACTGGATCATGCGCCTGCCGTTCGCCTGGCGAATGGCCTCCCGCTTTGTGGCCGGCACGGCGAAAGAAGATGCCATTCGCGTCATCCGCGAGCTGAATGCCCGCGGCATCAACGCCACACTCGACCACCTGGGGGAACATACCACCAACGTCGAGGAGGCCCTAGAAGCCACCCGTCACATCCTGGAAATCCTAGAAGAAATCGAACGCGCCGCCGTGCGCTCCAACGTCTCCATCAAGCTGACCCAGATCGGGCTGGCACTGGATACCGAACTCTGTGCCGAAAACCTGGAGCGCATCCTCAGGCAGGCCCAGGCGCACAACAACTTCGTGCGCATTGACATGGAAGATACCCCCTACACCGATGCCACCTTTGACCTCTACCGGCGCATGCGTCAGCGCGGCTTCCAGAACTTCGGCCTGGTCATCCAGTCCTACCTCTACCGCAGCGAAGACGACGTGCGCCGCCTGCTCCCGGAAGGTGTTCCCATCCGATTGGTCAAAGGCGCCTATAAAGAACCACCGGATAAGGCCTTCCCCAAAAAGGCCGATGTGGATGCCAACTACGATCTGCTCACCAAGCTGCTGCTCGATGCCTCCCTGAGCCAGAGCTCGCGCCTGAGCGCCGATGGTCGCTTCCCACCCTTGGCCGCCATTGCCACCCACGACGAAAAGCGCATCGAATTCGCCCGTCGCTACGCCGAACGGATCGGCCTCCCCAAAGAGGGCCTGGAATTCCAAATGCTCTACGGCATCCGGCGCGACCTGCAGGAGCGCCTCGCCGCCGAAGGCTACCCGGTGCGCGTCTACGTCCCCTACGGCACCCATTGGTATCCCTACTTCATGCGCCGCCTGGCCGAACGCCCGGCCAACGTCTGGTTCCTGCTCTCCAACCTCCTGCGAGGCTGAAATGGACGAACCACAATCCCTGGCCGAAAAACTCGCTCAAGAAGGCGAAAAAATCTTCCAGTTCTTCCAAACCCTGCGCGAAGCCGATTGGTCCTTGCCGGTTTACACCGAAGGGGAAACCTGGACGGTGCGCGACCTATTGGCCCACCTGGTCACCTCCGAAAAAGGTCTGCTGCGCCTCTTTGAGCAAATTCGCCAGGGGGCTCCGGGCGTTCCACCGGATTTCTCGATCGATCGCTACAACGCCGAACAGCAACAGAAAACCCGCCACCTCACTCCTGCCGAATTGCTGGAGCAATATCGCACCACCCGTGCCAACACCGTCGCTTGGGTGCGCCAATGCACCCCCGCCGACCTCGAACGGCGCGGCCGGCACCCCTTTCTCGGCGAAACCACCCTGCGAGAGATGCTCAAAATGATCTACCTGCACAATCAGCTCCATCTCCGCGATGCACGGAAGGCGCTCCGGACATGAAGGAATTAAGGGAGATGTTCAAACGGACGCACCCGGCCTGGGCTCTCTTTGCCCTCGCCGGCTACCTCCTGGGCCCAGGCCTGGTGCGCTATTTGGGGCGTCCGCTCTCAGGCTGGACCTTTAGCCTGGGCAGCGCGTGGACGCTTCTCCTTTTCCTGAGCTTCGGCCTGCTCTTGGAAGTCTTCCATCCTCGGCCCACCGAATCAGAAAACGACCCCGCTACACGACAGCGCCGGCGCACCCTGCTCCTCGTCCTGGGGAGTGCCCTGTTCATGCTGGCCGGCTGGATGGCCTTCCTGTTCCTGGCACAGCCCCTGCCACAGCGTCCCCTGCTCTTCCTCTTCTCCGGTCTGATCACCCTCCTCGGCCTGGCCTGCGTCCTACCGCCCTTTCAGCTTCTGCGCCGCGGCTGGGGCGAATTTGTGCTCGCCATCCTCATCGCCGATCTGCTCCCCTCCTTCGGCTACTTGCTCCTACAAGGGGAAATCCATCGCTTTCTGGCCTTCCTTGCGTTTCCGCTCACCCTGTTGACCCTGGCCTTCTTTCTGGCACAGAATTTCATCACCTTCGCCGGCGATCAAAAGCACGGACACCTGAGCCTCTTGCAACGCCTAAGCTGGCCGCGTGGCGTGATCCTACACCAGAGTTTCCTGGTCACAGGCTATCTTTTCTTCCTGGCCGCTCCTCTTTTCGGCTTCTCCCTGCGCCTGCTGGCACCGCTCTTCCTGGCCGCCCCCTTCGCCGCCATCCAGGCCTACCTGATTCACAGCCTGGCACAGGGCGCGCCGGCCCGCTGGCGACTCCTGAACCCCCTCTCCTACATCCACCTGGCCCTGCTCTTTTACCTTCTCCTCGTCCGCCTGTGGATCGGGTAGCAAGATTTGTTAAGAAGACTCCATGCTATAATCTAAAAGACGGTGGACGATAGACGGTAGACCGATGGTAGACGGTAGACGGTAGACCATAGACCGTAGGTAGTAGATCGTGTCCACGGTCCACGGTCTACGGTCAACGGTCCACGGTCTACTGTCCACGATCCACACTCTGATGATTATTCGGGAGGATCCAAATGCTGGCAGGAAAAATCACTTCCCCCGGCTCTGCGGGGACCGCAGAGGCCCCCTTTGTGCCACCCCCTCTGAATTCCCTCGAAGAGACCGGATTGAATCCCCTCTGGCTACAAGACCTGGCTCTGAAAATCCTTTATTTTCAGGGTTACTTGAGTGGCTTTAAGATTGCCGAAGCCATGGCTCTGCCGTTTGCCGGAGTCACCGATCAGATTCTGGAAATGCTCAAGCGCGAGAAACTGATCGAGGTCAAATCGTCCCAGGGCGGGTTAGGGGAAGGCGCCTACACCTACGCCATCACCGAAGCCGGCATTCGCCGGGCACGCGAAGCATTGGAGCGCTCCCAATATGCCGGTCCGGCCCCGGTGCCGCTGGAGGTCTATAACGATGCCATTCGCCGCCAAAAGGCCGGGCGCATCACCGTCACAGCGCGCACCATGCGGCAGGTCCTTTCCAATTTGGTGATCTCGGAAAAAACCTTCCAGCGCCTAGGCCCGGCATTGAACTCCGGCACCTCGATCTTCCTTTACGGCCCTCCCGGAAACGGCAAAACCAGCATCGCCCGCGCCTTCGGCAACTTGGCGCTGCAACAGACCATGTACATCCCGTATGCCATCTACGTAGATGGGATGGTGATCAAGGTCTATGATGCCGTCAGCCATAAGATCGCCGAAGAGAGCGCTCCGACCTCCACGGCCGGCGGCGTTCCGGCCACCGGCTCCCTGCGCCAATCCACCGGCCGGCGCGACCCGCGCTGGCTGCGCATTCGCCGCCCCTTCATCATGGTAGGCGGTGAGCTCACCCTGGAAGGCCTCGACCTGGTCTTTGATGATGTGCACAAATATTACGAAGCTCCCTTCCAGATCAAAGCGAACGGCGGCATCCTACTGATCGACGATTTCGGACGGCAACAGGTGCGCCCGCGCGACCTGCTTAACCGCTGGATCGTGCCGCTGGAAAACCGCGTCGATTACCTCACCCTGCACACCGGCCGCAAGATCGAGGTCCCGTTTGACGTGCTCGTTGTCTTCTCCACCAACCTCCCCCCGCGCGATCTGGTAGATGAAGCCTTCCTGCGCCGCCTGCGCCACAAGATCGAGATCGGCGATCCCTCGTTTGACGAATATCGCGAGATCTTCCGCCGTGTGGCTGCCGAGCGCCAAATCGAATATAGCGACCAAGGCCTGGCCTACCTGATCCAAGAATATTACGTCAAGCGCAACCGCAAGCTGCGCGCCTCGCACCCGCGCGATCTGTGCGATCAGATTTTGGATATTGCCCGCTACCTGGCCGTGCCGCCGACTATGTCGCGCGAAATGATCGATCGCGCCGCCCAATCCTACTTCGTGGATCTGTGATATGCGCCTGGATTCCTGGCCTCGTCCCTGCATTTTTGCCCACCGCGGCGCCTCCGCCTACGCGCCGGAAAACACCCTGGCCGCCTTTGAGCTCGCCCTGCAACAAGGCGCGCCAGCCATCGAGCTGGATGTGAAACTGAGCGCCGATGGTCACGTTGTCGTGATCCACGATCCGACGGTGGATCGCACCACCAACGGCAAAGGCAAGGTCGCCCGGCTCAGCCTGAGCGAACTACGCGCCCTGGATGCCGGCAGCTTCTTTTCGGAAAAATATCGCGGCGAAAAGATCCCTACGCTGGAGGAAGTCTTCGACCTCGTCGGCAAACGCGCCCTGATCAACATCGAACTCACCAACTACACCACCCCGCGCGATTCCCTGGTCGAAGAAGTCTGCCGGCTGGTGCGCGAGCACCGCATGGAGGAAAACGTGCTCTTCTCCTCCTTCCTGCCGCGCAACCTGCATCAGGCCGCCATCCTGTTGCCCGAGGTCCCGCGCGGCCTGCTGGCGCTGGAGGGCTGGAAAGGGCTCTGGATGCGTTCTTTCCAGTTCTTCTTCGGCAATTATCAGGCACTCCATCCCTATGTCAGCGATGTCACCCCCCAGCAGATCGCCTCGGTGCACCGCATTGGGCGGCGCGTGCACGTCTGGACGGTCAACGATGCAAACCAAATGCGTCGCCTGCTCAAATGGGGGGCAGATGGCATTTTCACCGACGATCCGCCGTTGGCGCTACAAATCGCGGCAGAATTCCGTGGAGCATCCTAAGCGTCCCGGAGACGAGGATGACTGTTTCTCCCCCATCCGTTCTCGAAGCGGAAGCACGCATTCGTCCCTACCTGCGCGAAACACCGCTCACCTGGGATGAGCGCCTCGGCGCCTTCTTGAAGTGGGAGAATCAGCAGATCACCGGCTCGTTCAAGATCCGCGGCGCGCTGAACAAGGTGCTTTCCCTGTCATCGGCCGAACGCGCTGCCGGCTTAGTAGCCGCCTCGGCGGGGAACCACGGCCAGGGCGTTGCCTATGCGGCGCGCCTTGCTCAGGCCCAAGCGGTGATCTTCGTCCCGGAACATGCCGTGCCGCGCAAGGTCGAAGCCATTGAACAGCTGGGCGCCGAAGTGCGCCGGGTGCCCGGTGGATATGCCGAAGCCGAAGCGGCCGCGCTACGCTGGGCCAAGGAAACGGGCAAAACCTGGGTCTCACCGTATAACGATCCCGCCATCATCGCCGGCCAGGGAACGTTGGGGTTGGAAACCTTGCGTCAGCTTGCGCAGAAAGTGGCTTGCTGGTTGGTGCCCGTCGGTGGGGGCGGATTGATCGCCGGGATCGGCGCGGCGTTGGAAAGTCAGGCCTCCAGGAGCAGGCTGATCGGTCTACAGGCGGCGGCTTCGCCGTTTGTCCATCATCTTTTCTACCACGGTCACCAGCAAGGAGTAGAAGATCGTCCCACCCTGGCCGATGGCCTGAGCGGCGCGATCGAAGAGGAAACGATCACCCTTCCCCTGATGCGGCGCTACGTGGATCAAATTCTGCTCGTGAGCGAAGAGGAGATCGCCCAGGCGATTGCCTATGCCTGGCATGTTCATCATCAGGTCATTGAAGGTTCGGCGGCCGTCGGATTGGCAGCGCTGCTGAGCGGCAAAGTGAGTGAGCGTCCGGCGGTGGTCATCCTGAGCGGCGGCAATATCCAGCCTGAGGTCCATGCCCAGATCGTCGCTTCCATTCCCATCTAGTCATGCTGCGATTTCTCTCTACCACCTTGCGTTTCCTGCTGATCCTGGCTTTGCTGAGCGGGATGCTTTCCTCGGCACAGGCGCAAGCCTCCACACCGCTCCCGCCCCTGCCGGTACGCCAGCTCTTCAATGCCATGACGCCGGAGGAACGCGTCGGGCAGCTCTTCCTGGTCACCTTTCGCGGCGATAGCCTTGCACCGGAAACACCGATCTACGATCTGATCACCCGTTTTCACGTGGGCGGAGTGGTGCTCTCGGCGGCAAACGATAACTTCAGTCCTCCGCCGGAGACCCTCAGCAAAGCACGCGCCCTCACAACTTCTCTACAACGGCTAGAGTGGGAAAGCGCAAACGGTCTGCTTCCCGGCATCCCTCCATCCCAATACATCCCTCTGTTCATCGGCATCACCCAAGATGGTGATGGACCTCCTGGGGATCAGATTTTGAGTGGCCTCTCACCACAACCTTCCTGGCTGGCGCTGGGGGCCACCTGGCAACCTTCCCTGGCAGAAGAGGCCGGAAAGGTGCTGGGAGAAGAGCTCTCCCGCCTGGGATTCAACCTGTATTTCGGTCCCTCGTTGGATGTGCTTAGCCACCCATCTCCGGCCGGCGGCCGTGACCTGGGAACGCGCATTTTCGGGGGCGATCCCTTTTGGGTAGGAGAAATGGGCAAAGCCTTTGTGCGCGGCTTGCACGAAGGCTCCGAGAGGCGCTTGTTGGTGATCGGCAAACACTTTCCGGGTCGTGGCGATGCCGATCGCCCGCCGGAAAGTGAAGTGGCAACGGTGCAAAAATCGCTGGAGCAGCTGAAGCAGGTCGAGCTGGCACCTTTCTTCGCCGTGACCGGCAACGCTCCCAATGCTCAATCGAGCGTTGATGGGCTATTGGTCTCGCACATTCGCTATCGCGGCCTGCAGGGAAATATCCGCGCTACCACGCGCCCGGTGAGCTTCGATGCTCAGGCGCTGACCCAAATCCTGAATCTACCGCCTTTCCTCTCCTGGTATCAAAACGGCGGTCTGATCGTCAGCGATGACCTGAGCACACGCGCCGTGCGACAATTTTATGCACCGGGGAACACACCGTTCGCCCCGCGCATTGTGGTGCGCGATGCCTTCTTGGCCGGCAACGATCTGCTCTACCTGGGCAATTTGCAAACGGATACCGAGGACCCCTATCTCACTGCCCAGAGCGTGATCACATTCTTCGTCCAGAAATACCGCGAAGATTCCGTCTTCTCCGCCGCCGTTGACCGTGCCGTGATGCGCATTCTGCTCAGCAAGTATCGCCTCTACGGGCGTTTCGATACGTTGGCAAACGTGCTCCCCGAAGCCGATCTAGAGACCATCGGTACGCAAACATCCACAAGTTTTAAGGTCGCCCAGGCCGCGGCGACGCTGATCAGCCCGGAAAAACAAGAACTCTCTCAAGTCTTCCCTTTGCCGCCTTCGGCCGATGAACGGCTGATTTTCTTCACCGATACCATCGAAGCCGCCCAATGTTCGGCTTGTCCCCCTCAAGTGCTCTTCCCGGTCCATGCGCTGGAACAGGCCATCTTACGTCTTTATGGAAGAGAAAACGGCGGTCAGGTAGCGGCTTCTAACCTGAAAAGCTACCCGCTGACCGATCTGCAACTCCTGCTGGAAAGCGAGACCTCGCCACTATTGGACGATTTGCGCCGCTCGGATTGGGTGATCCTCTCGCTGGCGAGCAATCGCCCCGAATCCATTGAGCTCATTCGCCGCTTTCTCGGCGAACGTCAGGATGTATTGCGCCAGCGTCGCGTGGTGCTCTTCTTCTTCAGCGCGCCCTATTACCTTGATTCGACCGATCTTTCGCGCCTAACGCTTTCGTTTGCCCTTTTCGGACGCAGCACCCCCTTCATCGAAGTGGCCGCTCGTCTCTTATACCAGGAGCTGACGCCTCAAGGTGCCTCCCCGGTCTCGATCCCGGCGACGGGCTATGACCTGATCACCGCCACCTCGCCGGACCCGAATCAGGTCATCCGCCTGATCCTCGATCTGCCTCCTTCGGCCTCCACTCCGAATGTCATCACACCGCAACCGCCTCAGTATCGCATTGGCGATACGATCGCCGTGCGCACGGATGTGATCCTCGACCACAACGGCCATCCGGTGCCGGATGAAACGGTGGTACGTTTCTCGATGCTCTTGAGCCAAGAAGGTGGGGGCATTCTAGAACAGGTAGAGGCCACGACGCGCGGAGGGATCGCCCGTGCTTCCTTCCGTCTGGAGCGCGCCGGCCGCATTGAGATCCGCGCCAGCAGTGAACCGGCACTTGTCTCGGAAATCGTGCAGCTGGATGTATCCGAGCGTGCCCCGGCTGTGGTGACCGTGCTCGTCCCGCAGACCGTCCCTTCCACACCTGCGCCGGCTCCCACCCCCATCGTCACGCCAAGACCGCAATCATGGGTGCGGGAAGATGGTCGCCCCACCTTGCGCACCTGGAGCCTGAGCCTATTTTGGTTGGGAATCCTGGCAGCCGGCAGTTTCTGGCTGCAGCGCCGTCTCGATCTGCGCTACCGCCTGCGCCTGATACTCTACATGCTGGTCGGCGGCTTGAGTGCCTACGCCATCGGTAGTCTGCTCAACCCAAGAAGCGGCAGCTTTACCACGCTCTCCGGATGGTTGGTACTGGTCACCCTCGGCGCCGCCCTGGGATTGGTTATCCGCTGGGCAGGAGAGTTTTTCGGAGAGAAATAGAATCTCCCGTGCTAACACGGAGTAAAATATACATATCGAACATCGGAAAAGCGATAGTGTTAGAGGTAGAGTATTATAATTTATGGTGAGAGGGCACAATATTCACAAAAAGGAAGTAACCTTCCAATCGGCGCCAACTACTTAAACAGTGCGTCAGGAGGAATAGATGATGAAAACAAACTATCCTTCCCGTATATCCACTGGCATTGCTGGGTTGGATGAAATCCTGGCGGGGGGACTGATCCCAAACCGCACATATCTGATACGGGGTGGACCGGGCAGTGGCAAGACCACACTTGGACTACACTTCCTAAGCGCTGGCGCTGCAAGAGGCGAGAGAGCACTCTATATCTCCCTGGAAGAACCGGTCGAGCAAATAAAAAAGAATGCGGAGATGCGGGGGTTCAACCTGGAAGGTGTAACTTTTCTTGACCTCAGCCCGACTTCGGAGTTCTTCAAAGAGACGCTGACTTACGATATATTTTCCCCTGCTGAAGTGGAGCGCGAGCCTATCACGGCGAAGATTATTGAGCAAGTGGAAAAAGTAAAACCGCGCCTGGTTTTCCTCGACCCGATGACACAGTTTCGCTATCTCTCCCCCGATGTATTCCAATTTCGTCGCCAGGTTCTTTCCTTCCTGCGCTATCTGGTGGAGAGAGAAGCAACCGTAATGTTTTCATCTGAGGCAAGCGCAGAAGCCCCCGATGATGATTTACAATTCATAAGCGATGGGGTCATCAGCCTGGAGAACAAGGCAGGTGAACGTACCATTGGCGTGGACAAATTTCGCGGCTCGAGCTTCCGAGCAGGACGACATGGCCTAAAATTGGATGACAAAGGCATCGTTGTTTACCCGCGTCTGATACCGATCGCAGCGCGCAAAGAATCCTTCGGCAAAACCATTTCTTCTGGGATCCCCGAAATCGATGAATTGCTTGGCGGTGGCGTAGAACGTGGCACTGTTACCATCATCAGTGGGCCCAGTGGCGTGGGAAAAACTACCCTTGGATTGCAGTTCATGAAAGAAGCTGCCGGGCGTGGCGAGCGTTCGGTGGTGTATTCCTTTGAAGAAGAAGTTGAAATTATGATTCGTCGCGCGGAAGCGATCAACATTCCGGCGCGCATCATGATCGAAAAAGGCACGCTCACGCTGAAAAAAGTGGAGCCTCTGCAATATACGCCGGATGAATTTGCCTACCTTGTGAGGCAAGATGTGGAGGAGAAAGGGACACAAATCGTAATGATCGACAGCGTGGCCGGTTTCCGCCTCTCAGTGCGTGGCGAGGACGTGCAGAGCCGCCTTCACGCTTTGTGTAAATACCTGCAAAATATGGGGGTAGCCGTCTTTCTGATCACAGAGACATCTACCATTGTGGGCGACTTTTCTATCACCGACCTGAACATCAGTTACCTGGCGGATAACATCATCTTTCTCCGCTATCTCGAAATCCAAGGTGAGATGCAAAAAGCAATTGGGGTATTAAAGAAGCGCCTGAGCAACTTTGAAAAGACCCTACGCCAATACGACATCACTCGCTATGGCATCAAGGTAGGCCGCCCCCTGACAGAGTTGCGCGGCATCCTAACCGGCGCACCTGAATGGATAGAAGAGAAAGACTTGTAATGAAAAGTGGTCCTCTAATCCTGCTCGTTAACAGCAACCCCCGCAATATCGAGCTACTAGAGCAGTTTTTAAAAAAGGCGGGATACGAGATAAGCGGAACGACCACCCTCGAAGAGGCAAGCCAATTCCTGGAAGGGGCAAAGACACCGGATTTAGCGCTCGTGGATATTACCGGCTTTGACCAACACATTTGGACATTTTGTGATGCTTTACACAGCAGGGAAGTACCATTCTTACTTATTTCCCCGCGTTACAGCAGCGCGCTTCAGCAGGAAAGCATTGCGCGCGGCGCACGCGGCATGCTGGTTAAACCATTGGCAACCCGAGAACTACTGGCGCTAATCAAAACCATGATCAACCAAGAATGAACCAAGAGGTGTCCATGAGCAAGATTTTATTGTTCGTCAATCAAAAAGAGAATTTGCGATTGTTGGCATCCTACCTGGGAGAACATTATGAGGTCCTCATCGGAAAATCGGGTGAGGATCTGAACAGGGATTTTGATCTGTGTATTCTGGATGGCCCCATGCTTGAGCGGCTATGGGAACAAATTGAGACTCGGAAACAAGCCACGCACTCCATTTTTTTACCCTTTTTGCTCGTCACACATCGTAAAGATGTAGAAATGGCGACCCGCTTCCTATGGAAAGCAATAGACGAGTTGATCATCACTCCAGTCCACAAAACCGAATTGCAGGCGCGGGTCGAGAGCCTGTTGCTTGCTCGGCGCCTGGCAACTACATTTCCCCAAACACTGGTCGAACATGCGGATATTGGCATCATTATAGTGGACAGACAGGGGATTGTCCGCTATTGGAGTCCTGCTTGCGAACGCATCTTGGGCTGGCGAGCGGATGAAATTCTCGGGAAACCCTATCCGGCGATACCTGCCACAGAAGGAGCGGAGTACCGTGAAATCTTACGCAGGCTTTTCCGGGGGGAAAGGCTATCGAATGTCGAGGTGATTCGCCAGAAGAAGGATGGTCCCATAATCCATCTTCGATTTTCCGCGACACCGTTGCGCGATCACCGAGGCATCATCACGCACGTTCTGAGCCTGATCACGGATATTACCGAGTATAAACAGGCAGAAGAACTGGCAAAGCGTCGTTTCAGGAACCTACAAGCACTCCGTCAAATTGATACGGCCATAACCAGCGGTTTCGACATCACGAAGATGCTGGATACAGTGCTCAGACATGTGGTATCAGAACTTCACGTGGATGCAGCAGATATCTTATTGCTCAATCCCCAAACAGGGTTCCTGGAGTTTGCTGCCGGACGTGGTTTCCAGAGTGAAATACTGCAGCATACTCGCTTATCTCCCGGTGAGGGTTTTGCCGGGCAAGTGTTGCGCAGCCGCGAGATAATCCATGTGCAAGATATCGCCAAAAGCGATAACGTCTCACTCAACCGCGCCTTCCATTTTTCGCGTGAAGACTTTGTGACCTATATCGGTGTGCCACTGATCGTAAAGGACGAAGCGATCGGAGTACTGGAAATCTTTCATCGTTCGGTGCTTGATGTCAACAATGAATGGCTCACCCTGCTGGAAACCCTGGCGGGGCAGGCAGCTATCGCGGTCAACGATGCCCGGCTTTATCAGGATCTGCAACGCGCACATGCAAACCTTACATTAGCCTACGAGGAAACGCTGGAAGGCTGGGCCGCCGCGCTCGATTTGCGAGACAAAGAAACAGAAGGGCATACGCGCAGAGTAGTGGAGCTAACGCTGAGGCTTGCACGAGCAGCAGGATTATCGGACGAAGAATTAATTCACATTCGGCGCGGCGCCATCCTGCACGATATTGGCAAGATCGGTGTTCCGGACTCCATTTTGCTCAAGCCTGGTCCGCTGACCGAGGAAGAATGGGCCATTATGCGCCAACACCCTCAATTCGCCTATAACATGCTTTCGCACATTGAATACCTGCGCCCGGCTCTCGATATTCCCTATTGCCATCATGAGAAGTGGGATGGCAGCGGCTACCCACGCGGACTGAAAGGAGAGCAAATACCGCTGGCAGCACGCTTATTTGCTGTCGTTGATGTCTGGGATGCTCTCCGCTCCGATCGCCCATATCGCCCGGCTTGGCCAGAAGAGCAAGCGATCGAATAATGCACATTAACAAATTAATTCGGTAACAGGCCGACGTATCTGAGCAACTCC
>JBBFLV010000011.1:19564-99564 GCA_037478835.1 Anaerolineales bacterium | reverse complement strand
ACCCTGGGCCTCACGGTAGAAGAAGCTCTGGCTGCCGGCATGGCCCGCCGGGGAAGTCCTTCCGGAGGACGAGATGCCGGCGTGATGTTCAACCTTCCCTCGCGCGGCCGCGCCACCGTTCTCCCCACGGCCGGTGGTGTCGGCACGCAATATACCCCGGCAGCCGGCTGGGCACAGGCGATCCGCTACTATCAGGAAGTCTTGCAGCTGGAAGAGTGGAACGGCGCCATCGCGGTTGCCTGCGGAGGGGATGGCTCGGTCGCCTCGAACGGTTTCTGGGCCGCCCTGAACATCGTCACCACACGCAACCTGCCCTATCTTTTTGTCATTGAAGATAACGCCTTCGCCATCTCTGTCCGCTCCTCCTTACAAACGCCAGGGGGCAACATCGCCGCCAACCTGCGCTCCTACGGCAACCTGCACATCCTGGAAGCCGATGGATGTGATCCTCTCGAAACCGCCCAGGCCATTCGTCAAGCAGTGGAATACGTCCGTCAGGGCAACGGTCCCTGCCTTTTGCGACTGCGCGTCGTGCGTCTAATGGGTCATACCTTTGTAGACGATCAGGCCTACAAAACCCCCGAAGAACGTGCCGAAGAAGCCGAGCGCGATCCCCTTTTGCGATTGAAAGAAACGCTGCCGGACCTGGACTGGTCGGCCCTAGAAGCCGAAGTGCAAACCGAACTTCAGGCCGCCCTAGAGGCCGTGCGCCTCGCGCCGGACCCGGAGCCCGCTACGGCCACCCAGGGCATTTTCGGCCCCTTTGCTTCGTTCCCTGCCGGCTCGCCCCAAACGCAAGGGCCTCGTTTGAGCCTGATCGAGGCCGTGCGGCGCACGTTGGAACAGGAAATGGAGCAAAACCCGCGCCTGCTGATCTTCGGCGAGGATGTGGGCGTCAAAGGTGGCGTGCATGGCGCCACCGCCCGCATGCAAAAACGCTTCGGCCCGCTGCGCGTCTTCGATACTTCGCTCTCCGAAGAAGGCATCATGGGAAGTGCCATCGGGTTGGCGCTGGCCGGCCTCTTCCCGGTGCCGGAGATCCAGTTCCGCAAATACGTCGATCCGGCCACCGAACAACTGAACGATGCCGGCACCCTACGCTGGCGCACCGCAGGGCGCTTTGCCGTGCCGATGGTAGTGCGCATTCCGCTCGGCTTCGGCAAAAAGAACGCCGATCCTTGGCATTCGGTAAGCGGCGAAGCCATCTTCGCCCACACGCTCGGCTGGGCTATTGCCTATCCATCCAATGCGGCCGATGCAGTCGGCCTGTTGCGCACCGCTCTGCGCGGCCAAAACCCGGTGATCTTTCTAGAGCATCGAGCTTTGCTGGATAGTCCGGAAGCCCGCCGTCCCTGGCCGGGAGATGAATACCAGATCCCCTTTGGCCAAGCCGCCTGCCTGCAAGAAGGCAACGCCCTAACCATTGTCACCTGGGGGGCAATGGTCTATCGCGTCCTAGAGGCCGTCGAGGGACGAAAGGGCATCGAAGTGCTTGATCTGCGCACCATCATTCCCTGGGATCGGGAACGCGTACTGGAATCGGTGCGCAAAACCGGGAAATGCCTGGTTGTTCACGAAGATACGATCACCGTAGGCTTTGGTGCCGAAATTCTCGCCTGCCTGGCTTCCGAAGCCTTTGAATTTTTGGATGCCCCTCTTCGCCGGCTGGCCGTGCCGGATTGCCCGATTCCTTACAGCAAAACGCTCCGCCAAGCCGTATTACCTGATGTCACCGAGATCCGCCGCGCCGCAGAAGAGCTCTTGCAATATTAGCGCGCCGAAGAGCGCGGCATCCGGCAATCGGCGGACGACGCCCAAATGTCCAAAGGTCGGCGCCGGGCCGTCTGAAAAATCACAGGCGCCCAAAGAAAAAAGCCCCTCCCGCAGGAGGGGCCAAGAGGCGGCATGTCGGTTATTGAGCAGGGGCGCTTTGGTAGTACGTGCCGATCTGCAGCAAGGACGGATCGTTGGCCGCTTGGGCCGCCTTCATTTGGGCCTGACGTGCCAGGTTGGTCGCTTCGGCCAGAATCTTCAGAGCGTATTCGGGATTGTGGAAGCCCATGCTGTTTTCGGCCGAGACGAAATCCCAATAGAATTGCGCCTGGCGATGTAACTGGCGGGCCTCTTCCAGGAGCGCGGGATCGCTATTCGGATTGGCCGCGGCGGCCTTGATGGCATTGATGGCGTCAATGATGGCATCTTCCGTGGCGATCTTGGTGTTGTAGACCTGCTCCTGGATCAAATTCACGCGCCGCACTACCACTTGCGTATCGGTGTGACATTGCCCACACGCCAGTTCTGGATTCAGCAATGGGCTGTGGATGTCATGCATAGAGTATTTCATCGCTCCATCGCGCACGTAGGGCATATGACAATCCGCACAGGCCACACCGGCATTATAGTGTGTTGAACCCGCGGTATACATCTCGTATTCCGGATGCTGCGCCTTGAGCATGGGAGTCTTCGTATCGGGATACTCCCAATCCTTAAAACCGATTTCGGAATAGTATTCCCAAATCTCCTCAACCTTTGTCCCGTTATGCCACGGGAAAGTGAGGTATTTTCCCTCGCCCTTGAAGTAATACTCTACGTGGCAGTTTGCGCAGACAACGGTGCGCATTTCCTGACGGGTGAACGTTCTCCAGTCCTTGCCTTGCGCTTTCAAGGCTTCCTCCAGCGCCGGGTTGGTCACGATCAGCCGCATGGTATTGGCCTCATGGCAATTGGCACAACCGATTGTCTGATCGATGCGCTTTCCTAATTCGCTGAAAGGCGTTTTGTCATATTCGGCCATTCCCATCTCGGCCCAAAGTTGTGGATTGTTTGCGGTTTTGCAGGAATAGCAGGTGCCCGGCGTTTTTTCGTTTACGCGCTTGGTTGCGCGCACATCCGTCAAAGCCCACTCATGACCGCGCTCTTCGTTGTAGTCCTTGCTGAAAGGCATCCCGGCGAACAGGATCAATTGGCGCGGGTCGCGCTCCAGATGGGAGAACTGGGCCGAACCACCATAGGTGGTGGCGATATTGTTCTCCCTGGTCTTCAAGAAAGAAGTATACTGCTGCGGGAAATTCAATCCCCACTTTGAGGAATCCGGCTCAAAAGGAGCGATCTCGACCAGCGGTTGAATCGAGCGCACCTGCGGAGGTTGATTCTTCATGAAAACCAACGTGCCGACCAACAGGGCCGCCAAGACAACCACGAGCGCAGAGAGAATCGGAACGGTATACTTTTTCATAGCATTCTCCTGATTATTTTGAATTGGATGTGGGGTAGAAAATGCTGTCCTGATAGGGCGAGCTGCTCAGGCCGCGCGGGCCATGGGCAACATCGCGATGACAATCCCAACAATTCCGATCGAGAGGCATGCTACTCGCCAGCATGCTCTCCACGGTATCCATGTGACAACGAATGCAATTCTGGCGGACAATCTCCTTGGTCCCAGGTTTTGCCCGGATGATGACCGGAATTTGTCCGGTGCTAAAGGCATACAGATCATGCAACCCTGTGCGTGCCTTTGCCACCCAGTAGTTAAGGACGTTGTCGTGCGGCAAGTGACAGTCTGCGCATTCCGTCACCCGTTGGTGCGGTGCGTGCATCCATCCCTCATAAGCCGCATCCATCACGTGACAATTTGCACAGGTTTCCGCTTCCTTGCCGGCATAGGCCGGCGCATCACTCACCCAGACGAAAACCCCTATGGCGAGTACAAAGAAGGCAATCGAGATAACAAGAAGCGCTTTATGCATATGCCTGGCCTCAGCTAGTATATTGTGAACTTTTTCTCAAAATGATAAGGGAGTCTCAAGCGTGCGTCTGTGATCGGGATCACATTCATTATACGAAAAACATCATCTCCGTGGCATGATAGATATCATATTCACATTCACCATGGTGATCCGCTGATAATCTCCTTCCTACACCCTGTTAATAAATTTCTTGCATCCCCCGATTACACTATAGGGCGTAACAAACCAGAAAAAAGGAGAGAACCCTATGGGAAAGATTATCGGAATTGACCTGGGAACGACCAACAGCGTTGTGGCCGTGATGGAAGGCGGTCAGCCAACGGTGATCCCAACCGCCGAGGGCGGGCGGCTCTGCCCCTCGGTCGTGGCCTTCACCAAGACCGGCGAGCGGTTGGTCGGCCAGACTGCCAAACGTCAGGCCATCATTAACTCTGAAAACACAATCTATTCGATCAAACGTTTCATGGGGCGGCGCTTTAGCGAAGTAGAGACCGAGCGCAAGATGGTGCCCTATCAGGTGGTGGAAGGTCCGGTCGGAGATGTGCGCGTGCGCATTCCGGTCACCGGGCGCGAATACAGCCCGCAGGAAATCTCGGCGATGATCCTGGCCAAGCTCAAAGCCGATGCCGAAGCCTACCTGGGCGAGCCGGTGACGCAGGCCGTGATCACCGTGCCGGCCTACTTTAACGATAGCCAGCGCCAGGCGACCAAAGATGCCGGTAAGATCGCCGGCCTGGAAGTGCTGCGCATCATCAACGAACCGACCGCAGCTGCCCTAGCCTACGGCCTGGACAAGAAGAAGAATGAAACCATCCTGGTCTTTGACCTGGGGGGTGGCACCTTCGATGTCTCCATCCTGGAAGTCGGCGAAGGCGTGATCGAAGTCAAGGCCACCAACGGCGATACACACCTGGGCGGCGATGACTGGGATCAGCGCATCGTCAACTGGGCTGCCGAGGAATTCAAGAAAGAACACGGCATTGACCTGCGCCAGGATCGCCAGGCACTCCAGCGCCTGCGCGAGGCCGCCGAAAAGGCCAAGATCGAGCTCTCCACGATGATGGAGACCGAGATCAACCTGCCCTACATCACCGCCGATGCCAGCGGCCCCAAGCACCTGCTGCTGCGCCTGACGCGCGCCAAATTCGAGCAAATGACCGAAGACCTGGTGCAGCGCTGCGTCATCCCCTTCCAGAACGCCCTCAAGGATGCCGGCCTGACCCCCGCCGATCTCGATGAGGTCGTGCTGGTGGGTGGCGCCACCCGCATGCCGATGATCCAGGAGCTGGTGCGCCGCCTGACCAACGGCAAAGAGCCGCACAAGGGTGTCAACCCGGATGAAGTAGTTGCTGTCGGCGCGGCCATTCAGGCAGGCGTCTTGGCCGGTGAAGTGAAAGACATTCTGCTGCTCGATGTCACCCCGCTCTCGCTGGGCGTGGAAACCCTGGGCGGCGTGATGACCGTGCTCATCCCGCGCAACACCACCATCCCCGTGCGCAAGAGCGAAATCTTCTCTACCGCCGCCGATAACCAGACTGCGGTCGACATCCACGTGCTCCAGGGAGAGCGCCCGATGGCCGCCGATAACATGAGCCTCGGCCGCTTCCGCCTGGATGGTATCCCACCGGCGCCGCGCGGCGTCCCGCAGATCGAAGTGACCTTCGATATTGACGCCAACGGCATCTTGCATGTGACGGCCAAAGATAAGGCAACCGGCCGCGAGCAAAAGGTCACGATCACGGCCTCCACCAACCTCAGCAAGGAAGAGATCGAACGCATGGTGCAGGAGGCCCGCAAGCACGAGGCCGAAGACCGCCGTCGCCGTGAGCTGGCCGAAGCGCGCAACAACGCCGATCAGCTGATTTACCAGACCGAAAAGGCCCTGCGCGAGCTGGGCGATAAGGTGCCGGCCGGCGAGCGCTCCAACATCGAGAGCCGCATCAATGAACTGAAACAGGCCATGCAAGGCGAAGACCTGGCGCGTATCCGCCGCGCCAGCGACGATCTGCAACATGCCTTCCATGCGCTCAGCCAGCAGCTCTATGCCCAGCAACAGGCCACGGGGTCGACCTCCGGCGATGGCCGCACCGAAGGCGAAGTGGTCGAAGGCGAAGTGCGTGAGTAAGGGTTGTCAGAAACGGCAAACGCGAGTAAGATTGCGTTGCCTATGATGATGTGGCTGAGCTTCATCCTACTCGGGGTCTTTCCCCCTCACGTCAGCCCGGCCTGACAGGTGAAATGCTACCTGTCAGGCTTTTTTATTTGCCGTCGGTCCACAAGCACCTTACTTTTGAGGAGTTCCTATGCAAACCCCGTGGGAATATCGCTATGCACACCGCACGAAGCAAATGGGTAGCTCGGTGATCCGCGAACTGCTCAAGCTCACCGAACAACCCGATATCATCTCCTTCGCCGGGGGGCTACCGGCACCGGAAGTCTTCCCATTGGAGCAATTCCGTGAGGCCTGCAACCGCGTGCTGGAAGAATTCGGCCCACAGGCCCTGCAATACAGCACCACCGAAGGCTATCGCCCCCTGCGTGAGATGATCGCCCGTCACACCCGACGCTACGCGGTGGAAGTGGCACCGGAAAACATCCTGATCACATCCGGCTCGCAGCAAGCGCTGGATTTCATCGGCCGCCTGTTCATCAATCGTGGCGATTACATCGTCGTCGAATCGCCCACCTACCTCGGCGCCATCCAAGCCTGGAACGCCTACGGCGCCCAATACATCACCGTCCCCACCGATGAACACGGCATGATCGTCGACGAACTAGAAAAGGCGCTGCGCATCGGCCCCAAGTTCATCTACGTCCTGCCCAACTTCCAGAATCCGGGCGGCTGGACCTTGAGTCTGGAGCGGCGCCAGAAGCTGGTGGAGTTGGCCGATCGCTACGGCGTGCCGATCATCGAGGACGATCCCTACGGTCAGCTGCGCTATGAGGGGGAGCACCTCCCACCGGTGGTCGCGCTGGATAGCCAGTATCGCGCCGAAAACGGCAAGCACTACAGCGGCAACGTGATCTACCTGAGCACCTTCTCCAAAATCCTGGCGCCCGGCATCCGCCTGGCCTGGGTGATCGCCCCGCAGGAAGTCATCCGTCGCCTGGTCATGGCCAAGCAGGCCGCCGATCTGCACACCGCCACTTTCAACCAGATGGTGGCCTACGAGGTCGGCAAAGGCGGCTTCCTGGATGAACACGTCAAAGTCATCCGCCGCGTCTACAAAGAGCGCCGCGACGTCATGCTGGAGATGATGGATGAACTCTTCCCCGCCGAAGTGCGCTGGACGCGCCCGGAGGGCGGCATGTTCCTGTGGGTGATGCTGCCCAAAGGCCTGGATGCCGCCGAAGTGCTGCGCTTGGCCATCGAACGCAAAGTCGCCTTTGTCCCCGGCGCCCCCTTCCATCCGAACGGCGGTGGTGAGAACACCATGCGCATCAACTTCTCCTACTCATCGCCGGAAACGATTCGAGAAGGCATCACCCGCCTGGCCGGCGTATTGCGCGAGGTCCTGGGCGAAAAGGTGCCGAGCTAACCCTCGCCTGCGTCACCTGTTCGGACCTTTGGCCCCATCCCGTCAAAACGGCCGAGCCGTAGGGAAGCCGATCCCTACGGCTTATTTTTCCACCCCCACCGTCTACCGTCCACGGTCTACCGTCTAGCACCCACCGTCCACCGTCCACGGTCTACCCTCCATCTCCAATGCGCCCAAAATGAAGTAAAATTAATCTAAATCTCCCCCGGAGGGCCCTATGACCCACGCCCTGCACAGTAGTCTGGTCCGCATCCTGAACGGCGCCGGCAAACCCGTCGGCGTCGGCTTCCTGGCCGCCCCGCAGGTCATCGTCACCTGCGCACATGTGATCGAACAAGCGGTAGGAGACTCCACCGAAGTGACCTTCGATTTCCCCCTCCTCGCGCCCGCTGAGCACTGCTCCGGGCGCGTTGTGATTCGGGAAGATGCGGCAGACATCGCCGCCATCGAGCCGCGTTCGCTGCCGCGCGGCGCGGCGCCTGTGCGCTTGGTGCAGAGCGATGACCTGTGGGGGCATCCCTTCCGCGCCTTTGGCTGCCCGGCCGGTCACGATGGCGGGGTGTGGGCGAGCGGCGTGCTGCGTGACCGTACCGCCGAAGGCTGGCTGCACATCGAAGACACCAAAGAGACCGGCTTCGCCATCCAGCCCGGCTTCAGCGGCGGGCCGGTGTGGGATGAACGCCTGGGAGGCGTGGTGGGCATGGTGGTGGCGGCAGAGCGTTCGCCGCAGGTCAAAGCCGCCTTTTGCGTCCCGGTGAGCGCGCTTTTGCAAACCCTGCCCATGCTGGCCGAGCGCGCCCTGCCGCCCAACCCCTACCGAGGGCTGCACTACTTCCGCGAGCAGGATGCCGCCCTGTTCTTCGGGCGCGAAGCCTTTAGCGAGCGGCTGCTGCAGGCAGTGACCAGCCGCCCCCTGACGGCGGTGGTGGGCGCTTCGGGGGCGGGCAAGTCGTCGGTCGTCTTTGCCGGGCTGCTGCCGCGCCTGCGCGCCCGTCCCGAATGGCGCATCGCCTCCTTCCGCCCCGCCGACCGTCCCTTCGAGATGCTGGCGGCTGCGCTGCTGCCCCTGCTCGAACCCCATATGAGCGAGACCGACCGCCTGCGCGAACTGAACAAACTGGCCGCTGCCCTGCACGAAGGCGAAATTGCGCTGGCAGACGTGACCGAAGCCATCCTGCGCAAACAGGGCGACGCCCGCTTCCTGCTACTGGTCGCCGACCAGTTTGAGGAACTCTACACCCAAACCCCCGACCCCGTCCTACGTGCCCGCTTTGTAGATTGCCTGCTGAGGGCGCTGCGTCCAAACGGCGGCCTGCGCCTGGTGCTCACCCTGCGCGCCGACTTTCTCGGTCAGGCGCTCGAACACCGCGTCCTGAGCGATGCCCTGCGCGAAGCCGCCGAGTACCTGGGACCCATGACCCCCGACGAACTGCGCCGCGCCATTTTGGGGCCGGCCGAACAGCACGGCGTGCGCTTTGAGCCGGGACTGGACGATCTGATGGTGGAAGACGTAGCCGGCCGTCCCGGCGCCCTGCCGCTGCTGGAATTTGCCCTCACCCAACTGTGGGAGCGCCAGGAGAACGGTCAACTGACGCTGAGCGCCTATCGCGCTATCGGCGGCGTGGAAGGCGCCCTGGCGCGCTACGCCGAAGCGCAGTATGCCGCCCTGCCGCCCACAGAACAGCCACTGGCGCGCAAGGTGCTGGTGCAACTGGTGGCGCCCGGCGCCGGGCAGGAGGATGCCCGCCGCATGGCACGCTTGCGCGAACTCCCCCCGGCCCTGCAAGCCCTGGTGCCGCGCCTGGCGAATGCCCGCCTGGTGACCACCGACCGCACCCCGCAGGGCGAAGAGACCGTGGAAGTGGTACACGAGGCCCTCATTCGGGAATGGGAACGCCTGCGCGCCTGGATGGAGGCCGATCGCGCCTTTCGCCTGTGGCAGGAGCGGGCGCGGGCGCAAGCCCGTCAATGGCAGGAGAGCGGCGGCGATCCCGGCGCCCTGCTGCGCGGCGCCCCGCTGGCCCAAGCCGAAGCCTACCTGAGCGAACGCGCCGATGAAATCGAACCTGACCTTGCAGACTACATCCGCCGCAGCCGCGAGCAGGTGGAGGCTGAACGGCTACAGCGTGAGCGCAACCGCCGCCGCCTGACGATGGGGCTGGCATTTGGCTTGCTGCTTACCCTCAGCCTAGCACTGCTGGCATGGGGTCAACGCAATGCTGCACTCGATGCCCGAACTCAGGCTGAAGCCCAGCGCAACGCCGCCTTGAATGCCCAAGCCACCGCCGTTGCCGAAGCCAACATGCGCGCCACCGCCCAGGCGGAAGCGGAAGAACAGCGCAAACAAGCCGAAACCCAGCGTGATCTGGCGCTGGTGCGGCAAATGGCAGCCAGCGGGCAATTAATATTTGACCAGCAAGCGCAGGGACCGTTTATCGGCACCCTGCTGGGCGTCGAAGCCCTGCAGCGCGGCGCCCCTTTGGTGGAAGCCGACCAGTTGGTGCGGCGCGGCTTAGAACTTTTACCGCTAGAGGTCGCCCGCATGACACATGAGGGGTCGGTGACTGCAGTTGCCTTCAGCCCGGACGGGCGCTATGTGGTCAGCGGGGGATGTGAAAAGGTTGATGCTAGTAATAAATGTGTCGAGGGCACGGCGCGGGTCTGGGAGGCGGCAACTGGGCGCGAGGTCGCCCGCATGACACATGAGGGAGAGGTGAATGCAGTCGCCTTCAGCCCGGACGGGCGCTATGTGGTCAGCGGGAGCGATGATCGGACAGCGCGGGTGTGGGAGGCGGCAACCGGGCGCGAGGTGGCGCGCATGACGCATGAGGATTCGGTGACTGAGGTCGCCTTCAGCCCGGACGGGCGCTACGTGGTCAGCGGGAGTGACGACGATACGGCGCGGGTGTGGGAGATGGCAACCGGGCGCGAGGTGGCGCGCATGACGCATGAGGACAGTGTGACTGCAGTCGCCTTCAGCCCGGACGGGCGCTACGTGGTCAGCGGGGGTTGGAAAGACCCGGTGCGGGTCTGGGAGACGGCGACCGGACGCGAGGTTGCCCGCCCAACGTATGAGGGTAGTGTGTATGCAGTCGCCTTCAGCCCGGACGGGCGCTATGTGGTCAGTGGGGATTGGTGGGGCACGGTGAAGGTCTGGGAGGCACAGAGTGGGCGCGAGGTGGCCCGCATGACGCATGAAAAGTGGGTGTGGACTGTCGCCTTCAGCCCGGATGGGCGCTACGTGGTCAGCGGGAGTGACGACGATACGGCGCGGGTCTGGGAGCCGGCGACCGGGCGCGAGATCGCCCGCATGACGCATGAGAAGAATGTGAGAGCCGTCGCCTTCAGCCCGGACGGGCGCTACGTCGTCAGCGGGAGTGACGACGGCACGGCACGAGTCTGGGATGCAGCGACCGGGCGCGAGATCGCCCGCATGACGCATGAGAAGAATGTGAGAGCCGTCGCCTTCAGCCCGGACGGGCGCTATGTGGTCAGCGGGAGTTGGGACAACACGGCGCGGGTGTGGGAGGCGGAAAGCGGGCGCGAGGTCGCCCGCATGACGCATGAGGCAGATGTGAATGCAGTTGCCTTCAGCCCGGACGGGCGCTACGTGGTCAGCGGGAGTTATGACGGCACAGCGCGGGTCTGGGAGGCGCAGAACGGGCGTGAGGTGGCGCGCATGACACATTGGAGCCCATATTGGAACGATGTGAATGCGGTTGCCTTCAGCCCGGACGGGCGCTATGTAGTCAGCGGGAGTGACGACAACACGGCGCGGGTCTGGGAGGCGCAGAGCGGGCGCGAGGTGGCGCGCATGACGCATGAGGACTGGGTGACTGCTGTCGCCTTCAGCCCGGACGGGCGCTACGTCGTCAGCGGGAGTGATGACGGCACGGCACGAGTCTGGGAGGCAGCGACCGGGCGCGAGGTGGCGCGCAGTGCGTATGAGCAATGGAGCTCGATGAGGATGTATACTGTTTCCTTCAGTCCAGACGGGCGCTACGTGGTCAGTGGATATTGCAATAATATCCAAGGTGCAAGTTGTTTTGAAGGCTTAGCATTGGTCTGGGAGGCGCGGAGCGGGCGCGTGGTCGCCGGTAAGAGGCATGAAGGCGAGGTGAAAGCGGTTGCCTTCAGCCCGGATGGGCGCTACGTGGTCAGCGGGAGCGGAGATGGCACGGCGCGGGTGTGGGAGGCGGATAGCGGGAGCGAAGTCGCCCGCATGACGCATGAGGACGATATAACTGCTGTCGCCTTCAGCCCGGACGGGCGCTATGTGGTCAGCGGGAGCAATGATCGGACAGCGCGGGTGTGGGAGGCGGCAACCGGGCGCGAGGTGGCGCGCATGACGCATGAGGATTCGGTGACTGAGGTCGCCTTCAGCCCAGACGGGCGCTACGTGGTCAGCGGGAGCAGCGACAAAATGGCGCGGGTCTGGGAGGCGGCAACCGGGCGCGAGGTGGCGCGCATGACGCATGAGGGGTTGGTGACTGCAGTCGCCTTCAGCCCGGACGGACGCTATGTGGTCAGCGGGAGCAGCGACGGCACGATGCTGGTCTGGCTCTGGCAGCCGCAGGACCTGATTGCCGAAGCCTGCCGCCGCCTGCCGCGCAACCTGACGCGGGAGGAATGGAAACAATACGTGGGGCCTGAAATCCCCTATCACCAAACCTGCCCCAACCTGCCTGTGCCATAATCTTGCTGTATTTCTATATTCTCTGTAGTGCAAGATTAATCTTGTACTACAAAACGAAAGGAGCGCTTTTATGAAACAACTCATCGAATTTCCCCTGGAAGACGGCACGAGCATCCTGGTCGAGACCGAAGTGGCGGAAGGTAGCGGCATGGTGCGCGTCTCGCGGGAGGGCGTGCCGGAGAAGGCCCGCCAGACCTTTGAAGCCGCCCTGGAGAAAATCCGCCCGGCGGCTCAGGTCATCATCCAGAAATTGCGCGCCCTGCACGACGCGCCGGATGAAATCACGGTCGAATTTGGGCTCAAAATGAGCGCCGAAGCGGGAGCGATCGTCGCCGCCGGGGGCCTGGAGGCGAATTACAAGGTCACGCTGAAGTGGAAGCGCAAGGAGTAGGGCAAACGCCGGCGTTTGTCCAGGAATAAACCCACCGGTTTCGAGAGGGCTTTTCGTTAAGCTTGAGAGCACTCGAACACAGCCCGGGTATGGTAGAATATGCTTCAGTAAATCGAGAAAAGAATTTACCGTATTTATGGAAAATCTCTCCACAATTTCCATCGCCCGGCAGTTACGGCAGCGTGACCTGTTCTACTTCACCCCCTCCTTGCTGGCCGACCTCTTCAACCTGGAACGGCGGCAGGCCTATCGTTGGCTCGCCCGCCTCAAGGCCGAAGGGCTGGTGGCCGAGGTCGAAAAGGGCAAGTTCCTCCTGTTGGGGCTGGAGCCGGAGCGCGTCCTTTCCCATCCGCTTTTCATCGCCACCCAGCTGGTGACCCCATCCTATGTTTCCTACTGGTCGGCACTGCACTTCTACGGCTTTACCGAGCAGGTACCCCTCACCACCTTCCTCGCCACCACCCGCAAGAAGCGCCCGCGGCAATTCCGTGACTTTCGCTTTTACTTCGTCCAAGTCAAGCCGCACAAGTTCTTCGGCTACCGGCAAGAGAGGGTAGATGACCTACGGCTGCTGATCGCCGACGAAGCCAAAGCCATCGTAGATAGCCTCGACCAGCTGCGCTATGCCGGGGGCATCGGCGAAGTGGCAAAGGCCTTGCGGGTGGCGCTGGAAGTTGTGGACCTGCCGACTTTGGTCGAGTACGCCAACCGCATGGGGGAGAAGACGCTTGGATCGCGACTGGGCTACCTGCTGGAGAGGCTCGGCCGCCCCGTCGAGGGCTTGATCCGCTCCGCAACGCCGGTCAAACTGGACCCCGGGCGGCCGCGCCGCGGTCGGTACGATCATCGCTGGCAGGTGATCGTCAACGTCTCGGAAACCGAACTCTGGCCCGAAGGAGTAGGGTGATGCTCACGCGAGATCAGGTTCGGCGCCTTGCCCAACGTCACGGAATCGGGATGCAGGTCCAGGAACGAGATTACGTTCAGCATCTGCTCCTTTGGCAGCTCTATTCGCAAACGCAGGAACTTATCTTCAAGGGCGGCACGGCGCTACGGGTCGTCTATGGCGGCAATCGCTATTCGGAGGACCTGGATTTCAACGCTTCCGCAGAACCGCCCCTGCTTCAGGCCCTCTGGGAAAAAGTCGTTCGTCGCCTGGCCGATTTCGGGCTGGCTGCCGAAATGCGCAACACCTGGATATCCGAAGTAGGTTTCAGCTTCGACGTCAGTTTTCAGGGACCGCTCTACGATGGAAGAGAGCGCAGCAAGGGCAAGATACGAATAGACATCAACCGACGGCCGGAAGAAGTGGAAACGCAGCGCGAACTGGTGACCTGCGAATACGATGACGTGCGCCCCTTTGTGGTAACCGTCCTGACCCCGGAGCATTTGTTCGCCGAAAAGGTGCGGGCGCTGCTGGTGCGGAACAAACCGCGAGATTTGTACGACATCTGGTTGCTCTTGCGCCGCGGCGTTCAGGCCGAGAGGTCGCTCATCGAGCGCAAGTTGTCCCTCTACGGTCTGACATGGGCGCATGCTGCGCTCGAAGAAGCGCTGGAGCACGCCGGCGCCGATTGGGAACGCGACCTGCGCCCTCTCCTGCCTCAATTTGTGACCTTCGAGATGGTGCGCCGGGAAGTGCTCCAAATGTTGTAGGACAAACGCTAGCGTTTGTCTTACAAATAAGCCCACCTGTTTCGGTGGGCTTTCAACCGTTTCCAAGCAGGAGATCGTTCAGGCAAACTTTCCTACTCCACCCTCCACGGTCCACAGTCTACCGTCCACCGTCTCCCTACACCTTCCGCTCCACGACAAAATGAATCAGGTCTTCGATCGCCTGACGCTCGGTGGAATAGGGGAAACGATGGAGGATCTCCAGCGCCTGCCGAACATAGTGGCGCGCTTCTTCCTGGGCCTGGCCTAGTGCCTCGCTCTGACGGATCGATTCCACCAGGTTCGAGACGATCTCTTTGTTGTGCCAATCGCCGTTCAACAGAGCACGGACATGCGGGTCTTGTGGATGGTTTTCGATGTAGTACAGGGTCGGCAACGTGATCAATCCCTGGTGGAGATCGGAACCGACCGGTTTGCCCAGCGTCGTCTGCTCGCTGCTGAAATCGAGGATGTCATCCATGATCTGGAAGGCCATGCCGATGTGGTAGCCCATCCTGGCCAGGGTCTCGATCTCGCCCCGCTCGATCGGGCTGATCAGGGCGGCGCCGCGCGTGCTCATCTCGAAAAGCGAGGCGGTCTTGGCATAGATGCGCCGGTAGTAATGCTCGCGATCGCGCAGGCCGCGTCCCTCAAAAAGCTGGGTGAGCTCGCCGTTGACGATGATCGCCAGGGTCTCGGCGAAAGATTTCATGATCTCCAGGTTATCGATCTCCGCCGCGAGATGCGCGGCACAGGCGAAAAGGTAATCGCCGGTGAGGACGGTGGCCGCCGGAGACCACTGGGCATTCAGGGTGGGCATACCGCGTCGCAAGAGGGCGCCATCGATCAGATCATCGTGGACGAGGGTGGCGGTGTGGAGCATTTCCACCGCCGCTCCCAGGGTGATGATCTTCTCTTGCGGCGCGCCCAACATGGTACCAACCAATACGATTAGGGTGGGGCGGATCCGTTTGCCTCCGGCAGCCAGTAAATGGTCCAATGCCTGACGCAGATCGGGCAGGTGCTGTGGCGAGACCTGTGTCCGCATCCGCTCTTCAATGAGCAGCAAATGCTCTTGTAATAAAGGGGTTGCGTATACGTTCATCGTGCTCAATCAAGACCTCCCCAGGCAAAGAGGTGGGCCGCGTTGCGGGTGGTGATGGCGGCCACTTCTTCCTGGTCACATGAAAAGATTTGTGCTATTTTATCAGCAATGTGACGAATATGGGCAGGTTCGTTCCTTTTCCCACGAAATGGCGCCGGCGAGAGAAAAGGGGCATCGGTTTCCAAAAGCAGACGTTGCAACGGCAACGCGGCGATCACGGCGGCGCGTTCTGCTCGGTAGGTGACCGGCCCACTCACGCCAATATAGAAACCCAGCGTCAGCGCCTGTTGCGCAACCTCCAGGCTGCCGGAAAAGGAGTGGAAAACCCCCGGTCGCTCTGCCAAAGGATGCCCGGTTGCCCGTAGCCCGCCAACCCAATCTCCCACCAGGCGCAGCAAATCTTCGGCACACGGCCCGGCAGCAGCATCGCCTTTCTCGCGCAGGTGCAAGATGACCGGCAAATTCAATTCGGCGGCCAGCTCCAACTGCCGGCGAAGCACCTCTTGCTGCAGGGCGGCCGGGGCGGCATCCCAGTAGTAATCCAACCCGATCTCGCCGATCGCCACCACTTTCGGCTCACGCGCCAGGCGACGCAGGTTTTGCGGCGTCTCGCCACTCCAGGTGCGCGCTTCGGTAGGGTGCACCCCCACCGCCGCATAAAGCATCGGCGAGGTCTGCGCTAGTTTGACGGCGGCTTCGCCCGAGGTCTCATGCAGTGCCGGGATGAGGATGCGGATCAGGCCGGCGGCCTGCGCCCGTCCGAGCACCTGGTCGCGGTCGGCGGCGAAGCGATCGAAGTCCAGGTGACAATGCGTATCGGTAAGCTTCATTTCACCCCGGCAATGCGCAAACCGTCCTCTAGGATCGCTTGGACCCGATCGCGGTGGGTGGTTTCGCAATAGACGCGCAGAATGGGCTCGGTGCCGCTGAAGCGGATGAGCATCCAGCCGCCATCCTCCAGCCGGAACTGGAAGCCATCCAATGTGTTCAACCCGACTACCCGCAAACCGCCGATCGTCTCCGGGTTGGCGCTCAGAATGCGTTGTTCCCGCGAGGCGCGATCGCCGCTGAAGGGGCTATCCACGCGATCGTAAAAGTACTCCTGGCCTAGCTTTTGGAAGAGCAGTTCAAGCAATTGCGAAGGACGGCGCCCGGTTTTGACCATGAAATCGAGCAGGTACAGGCCGGCCAGGATGCCATCGCGTTCGGGGACGTTGCCGCGGAAGGCATAGCCGCCGCTTTCCTCGCCACCGATCAAGGCGTTGACCTCGAGCATCTTCGGCGCCACATACTTGAAGCCCACCCCGGTCTCATACACCGGGACGCCATATAATTCGCCCAGGCGATTGAGCATGGTGGTGGTGGAAAGGGTCTTGACGATCGGCCCGCGCTCGCCACGCACCTCCAGCAGGTAGTAGGCCAGCAGGGCATAGACGCGCAGCTGATTGACGAACCGTCCGTGTTCATCTCCCAGGCCAAAGCGATCGGCATCGCCATCGGTGATCAGCAGGGCATCGGCGACGTGCTCCAGGGTAGCTCGCAGACCGACATTGATGTTCGGCGGGATGGGTTCCGGGCGCTTCATCTCCGGGAAGATCGGGTTGCGGGTGTTGTGAATCTCGATGATGCGCGTTTTTCCGCCTCCCAGCAGGCGCGGGAACCAGCCGGCACCGTTGCCCCACATCGGGTCCACCACCAAGGTCAGGCCAGCCTGGCGCAGCGGTTCGAGGTCGACCAGGGTTTGGATGTGCTCGATGTAGGCCGGTGCGGGATCGAAGCGGATCAGCCGTCCCTGGGCTTCGGCTTCGGCGGCGCTCATGCGCTTCACGGCCTCGACCGTGGGCGGGATCAGCGCTTCGATCGCTTTCAGCCCTTCCGGCGGGATGGCACCACCGTGCTCATCGCGCACTTTGAAGCCGTTATCGGTAGGCGGATTGTGGGAAGCGGTGATGTTGATCGCACCGCAGGCCTTTTGGTGCACGACGGCATAGGCGATGACCGGAGTAGGGGTGGCATCTTGGGTCAAGTAGACGCGCAACCCGTTGCCGGCCAGCACTTCCGCCGCCGCCAGGGCAAAATTTTCGGATTGGAAGCGTTTATCGTGGCCGATCACCACCCATTCATCTTTTTTCCCCTGCTGCAACAGGTACGAAGCAAACCCCTGCGCGGCACGGCGCACGTTATCGAACGTGTAATCTTCGGCGATCACGCCGCGCCAGCCATCGGTGCCAAAACGGATCTGGTAGCTCATTGCAAAACTCCTCTCGGATGATTTTTATTTCCAGCGTCGGATCACCAGCACAGCATTATGCCCCCCGAAACCAAAGGCATTGCTGATGGCGACGTCTATCTTCTTTTCTCGCGCCTGATTGGGGATATAGTCCAGGTCACATTCCGGGTCGGGCGTTTCGTAGTGAATCGTCGGCGGGAGCACGCCTTCGCGCACAGCCTGAACACAGAAGATGGCCTCCAGCGCGCCGGTGGCGCCCATCATGTGGCCGGTCATGGATTTGGTCGAGGAGACCGGGATGGAATAGGCCAACTCTCCAAAAGCGGCCTTGATGGCGCGCGTCTCGGCGACATCGTTGAGCGGCGTAGCCGTACCATGGGCATTGATATAGCCGACCTCATCCAGCGCCACGCCGGCCACTTCCAGGGCTTTGCGAATGGCCGCCGCCCCTCCCCGCCCCTGATCGTCCGGTGCGGTGACGTGATAGGCATCGGCGGTGGCGGCGTAACCGGCCAGTTCGGCCAGGATTTCAGCGCCACGGGCGCGGGCATGGCTTTCCCGCTCCAGCACCAACACGGCGGCTCCTTCGCCCATCACCAGACCATCGCGGTTTTTATCGAAGGGTTGTGGCGTCATCGAGTAATCCTCGCGCCGTGACATAGCGCCGATGCGGTCAAATGCGGCAATGCCGGTGGGGGTGACCGTCGCTTCAGCGGCTCCGGCCAGGACGACATCCACCATGCCGCTTTTCAGCATCAGCCAGGCCATGCCGATCCCATCCGCGCCAGAAGCACAGGCCGAGGCCACCGAAAAAGAGGGCCCTTTGAGCCCCAGGTCAATGCTCACCAGGCCGGCACCGCCATTGGACATCAGCATAGGGATCAAAAACGGGCTGACGCGCCGCGGACCTTCGTCCTTGAGGGTGAAAATGGCATCCTGGAGCGATTTTAGGCCGCCGATGGCCGAGGAAATGACCACGCCAATGCGCCCGGCGTTTTCCTCGGTGACATCTAGACCGCTTTGTTCCCAAGCTTCCTTCGCCGCCGCAGTGGCAAACTGTTCATAACGATCGCGCCGTCGCGCTTCTTTGGCATCCATATAACGTTCGGGGACAAAGTTCTTCACCTCGCAGGCGATCTTCACCAGCGAGTCGCTGGTATCAAACAGGGTAATCGGTGCCACGCCGGAAACGCCTCGTACGGCGTTTTCCCAGGTTTCCTTGACGTTAAGCCCAAGCGGGCTGACCGTACCCATACCGGTGATGACAATCCGTTCAGACATCACTCCTCCTAAGGTTTTAAGAATACATCTCGATCATCCAAGCAACCCATGCGATTCGAGCAAGGAACGATCGGCAAGGATCTCTTGTGTGGGGCCATCGGCGATGATGCGGCCCTCGTCCATCACCAGGGTGCGCGGCAGCAGCTCACGCACCATGGCCAGATCGTGGGTTGAGATCAGCATGGTCATGTCCAGATTGCGCAGTAAACGGATCAGGGTGCGACGGGCGCGCGGGTCGAGGCCGGCAGTCGGTTCATCCAGGACGAGCACTTCCGGTCGCATAGAAAGCACACTGGCAATCGCCACCCGTTTCTTCTCCCCGATGCTCAGGTGATGCGAAACGCGCTCCGCATAGTGGCTCATGCCCACGGCCTCGAGGGCCTGCGCCACCCGTTGGCGCACTTCCGCTTCCTCCAAACCCTGGTAGATCGGCCCGTAGGCCACGTCATCAAACACCGTGGGGGAAAAGAGCTGATCTTCGGGATTTTGGAAGACCAAGCCCACCATGCGCCGCACGCGCACTAGGTTTTCCGTGGTCAGCGATAGACCGCAAACCGTGATCCGGCCTTCGCCGCGCAACAGGCCGTTCAGGTGAAGCAAAAGCGTCGATTTGCCGGCGCCGTTCGGCCCAACCAGCGCCACTTTCTCGCCCGGCGCAATATGAAAAGAGACGCCACGAAGGGCTACATGTCCATCCGGGTAAGAAAATTTGAGATCGGAAACTTCAATGGAATGATGCATAACCACTCAGAGTAACACAAACAGGATGGAAAAGCACAGGCCGAGAAAGAGAAAGACCTGCTGAAACGCCGAAAGACGCGGTAGGGGGAGTGTCCGAATCTCACCATCATAGCCGCGCGCCAGCATGGCAAAATAGATGCGATCGGCGCGTTCAAAGGAACGGATGAGCAAACTGGCGGCCATTCCACCGGTCACCCTGGCATCCCACAACACCCGCTTGAGCCCGGAGATGCCATCTCCGCTGCGCGCCGCCCGCGCCCGCATCAGACGCAGGGCCTCATCGGCAAGCACGAACAGGTAGCGCCAGGTCAGGCTGAACATCGAGACCAGCAGGCGCGGCACCCCGATCGCCCGCATGGCCTGCAACAGATCGGGGAACGGCGTGGTAGCGATCATCAGGATGGCGACTTGCACCGCCAACCAGGATTTGAGCGCCAGAAATGCGAAACGGAGCAACCCTTGTGAATATAGCGCCAGGAAGCCGAGGCTTAACAGAGGCCGCTCGCCATCGGTTGGGATGAAGATCAACGGCAAGGCCGCCAGCACAAAAGGGAGGGCAAGAAAGGAACGCTTCAGGAGAAAACGCACGCCCAACCTGGCTATGGAAGAAACGCTCAGCAATAAAAAGAAAAGCAAGGCATACTTGACCGAAGTACGCAATATCTCAACCTGGTTCGTGGAGGGGGCCGGCAACAGCGAAAGCGCCAGGATCAAACCCAACGCCAGCACCAACTTCACCCGCCCATCCAAGCGGTGAACCGGGCTTTGACGAGGCTCATAGGGATCGAGATAGTGAATATGCATGTCGGACGCCTCTTTCAGGAAATGGCTATCTGCCAAATCATGACGGGTCACCAGATGCCCGAAACGACAAAGATGAATTTTCCCGTCGAAACGACTCTATTTGCCATGACCTCTGCCACACTATCCCAGAGAGAATGTGATCACATCCGCCAGCTTTCGGAAACCGATCTTCTCGGCCAGCCTTTGCGAAATCAGGTTGGAAGCGGTGCAAGAAACGATCGGCACTTTTCCTTCGGCGATCAATTTTCGGATCAAAGCAACGACCACGGCGGTAGCATAGCCTCTGTTGCGATACTCGGGCAAGGTATTGATCCCGATCTCCACCAAGGCATCTTTCATGTAAGGCATATCCGGGGTATCCGTCGCGCTCACCAGTTTCCCATCGGCAAAAATGCCAAACACAGATCCCTGTTCCACCATCTTCCGAAAATAGGCTTCCAGCCAAGTTTCGGCTTCACTATCGGGGTATTGCGTTTGGAAAAACTCCAGATAGGCAGGATAATCCTGCAGGTTTAATTGCCTGACCTGGGATGTATCCACGTCGATCAGGTGTGAGAGATAGTATTTATAGTCAACATGAGATTCGACGCCCAAACGATGCCGCAGCCATTCCCTAAAGGTATGGAGATCGCCGCCGGCGGCGAAGAAATTGCGAATGGCATCGATCTCCTGCACCAGACGGCTTCCGTAGGAAAGGAGGATCGTCTTGCCCGAAAAACAACCATAAAAGTCAAAAGGCCGATCGTATCCTGCTTGCGTCCAATTCCTGCTTCGGGAGAATTGGCAATAAATGCCTTCCATATCCAGAAACGGCTCAGGCAGCGATAGCCAACGTGCATAATAGGCTTTTGTCGCTTGGAGAAATCTTAATTCCATCATCGTTCTACCATCCGAACGGAGAGGTTCGGGACAGATGGGCTCTTAACACCGTCCATTTGCTACTGTCGGGCTACAATTCCGATGTGCGATCTGTAAAGTGATACTCGCCGCAAGGCAGAACACTTTTTTCGCCCAGAGGATGCACTTCAAGGTTCCAGGTGAGGCCATTGAAGCAAAATACTTTCGGTAAGCAAACGCGGATTGACACCGATATCTAGGCGATAGATGGCACGCTCCAAGCTCTGGAGCAAGGCCTGGAGATGCTCCGGCAGAAATTGCCCGGCCAGAAATTCGATGTCCATCTGCCGATCGAGATGGGTAAGCGGAAGATCGGCCTGCATGGAACGCAGGAAGACATCCCGCCAGTAGGAAAGCCAGAGCAGGAAAACCTCGCGCAGGATCTCCTTTTCTTTCGCCAAAGCCTCCGCATAGGCGAATCGTTCCACCCGTGAAGCGTAAAGCAGGCGATGAAGTTCGGCCAGGCGCTCGTGACGTTGCTCCAGGGCCTGCGCATCCTGTGCCAGACGCAGGGCATAACCCGGTCGCCCACTGCTCAAATGCGCCAGTAAGCGCGCTTTTTCGGCCTCGATGCCCCGTGAGGCGAGAAATTCCTCCACCTCGACAAGCGGCAAAGGGCGCAAGCGGATGATCTCGCAACGCGACGCGATGGTCGGTAAGATTTGCTCTGCGCTATCGGCGGTGAGCAAGAGCAATGCATGAGACGGGGCTTCCTCCAGCGTCTTCAGCAGGGCGTTGGCCGCAGAATCGTTGGCTTCTTGAAAGCGCAGGAACAAGGCAATGCGATAAGGGGATTGGAGCGGCTTCAAATTGAGCAGGCGACGTGCTTCGCGCACGGCATCCACTTTCAGAATGCCGCCTACGCGCTCGGATTGGACGATCAGCAGATCGACGTGGCTTCCACTTTCAAATTGGCGACAGTCACGGCATTTGCCACAGGGCACACCCGGTGCCGCAGGAGAGGAGCAGGAAACCGCCTGCGCCAGACGGAGTGCCAACGTACGCCGCCCCACGCCCGGTGGCCCCGTAAACAGATAGGCATGGCGAACTTTCTGCCGCGCGACCTGTTCGCGCAACAATTCCACCGCCCATTCGTGACCGAGGAGGTTCCAATTCTCCATGATTGCCCCCTATTGTACCCCAAGAGGGAATAGCCCCTCGTCATGTTGGCGATCGGCGGTGCGGCGTTAGGCGGCGACGCTCTCGATCCGGCGCACCACCATGACCACCTTCCCTTTGATCTCCAGCGGCTCGGTCTTAGGAATGCGGATCGGCTGCATGGAGGGATTGGCCGGTTTGAGCAAGTAGCCGTCCTTATCCCGGTAGAAGTACTTGAGCGTGGTCTCCTCGCGCTCCGGCAGCCAGATCGCCACCATTTCGCCGTTGTGTGCCTCGGCAGCCGGCTTGAGCACCACAATATCCCCATCGTTGATCATAGCATCGATCATCGAGTCCCCTTGGACCTCGAGGGCGAAGAGCTTATCCCGTTCGGCCGCTGGCAACAAGCTGCTGGCGATCTCGACGGCGAAGGCTTCGTCGTCGGTCAGGTAGGAGACGCTTGGATCGAAGACAGGGATGGGAAGACCGGCCGCAATCGGTCCCAGAATCGGGATGCGCACCACATCACTGATCGGCCGTGCCAGCCGCACCCCTCGCGAGACATTGCGATCGCGCTCGATCCGTCCATGCCGCTCAAGTTGATCTAGGTAGTAGTTGATCTGGGAAGTAGAGTCAACGTTGATATGCTTCCCAATTTCCCGAATGGTGGGGGGATAATGATGCTCTCGCTGGTATTCTTCTAGAAAACGCAGAATTTTGTAGTGAACTTCCGTGAGTCCTTTCGGCTTACGTGCCATCATAAGAGCCTCCTTACTGCAAATTATAATCGAACATATGTTCAATTGTCAAGGTTCTGAACTTCAAGTTCGCAGGTCTCTAAGATTGATTCCCGCCACTCCGGCAATAGGAAAGGGTGACTCTGCAAAAGCCACGTTTGAATCACCGGAAAAACGATGCCCTATCGCGAAAACTTCGTCAGAATAGAACACGGATAGCCACAGAGGCTACGGAAGAACACGGATTTTTGTGTATGGGATTGTTCTATAAAAAATCCCGCCTTTGTACAGCAAAGGCATCTTAACACATCCCGCCCCATTCGTTTTGGCGGGTCGCTGTTCAAAATACCCCATCTTTGGACCAAACCCAACGAGAGAAAAAACTATGCAGCGTTAACGCACCCCTAGCGCATACAGCAAAAGGCCCAGGGCGGTGGCAATGGCAATGCAAAGGGCACAGATGATCAGGAATTTGACGAGCGGGGAAAGACGGTTCATGAGGCCTCCGCGAAATCGGTTTCGGCGAAAGCGGCCCAGGTTTGCCATTTCGCCTCTAGTTCGGCTTGGAGATCGGCATATTCTTTGCCCAGGCGGGCGACTTCAAAAGGATCCGGAGGAGGGGATTCAAGACGAGCACTCAATTCACGCAGGCGAGTTTCCAGGCGGTGAATTTCCTCTTCGAGACGCTGCATTTCGGCAACGCGACGTCGTTCTTCGGCGGTGGAACGCTTCCTGGAAGAGGCCGCGGTGAGCGTGGGTTGTGCCGTCGTTTTCTTCTCCAGCAACGCTTTCTGCCGCGCCTCTTTCATCTGGGAATAACTGCCCTCAAACACGCTCAGGCGCGATTCCGCCGGGTCGATCTCCCAGATCTGGGTAGCCAGGGCGTCGATCAGGTAGCGATCGTGGCTGACGAGCAGGATGGTGCCCTCGTAAGCGGCAAGCACGTTTTGGAGCACTTCCTGGGAAGGAATATCGAGGTGATTGGTCGGCTCATCGAGCAGGAGTAGGTTCGCCTGTTGCAGGGCGAGCTTCGCCAGCGCAAGACGACTGCGCTCGCCACCGGAGAGCATGGCTACCCGCTTGAAGACATCCTCGTCGGTGAAAAGGTACTTCGCCAGGTAATGACGCGCTTCGCCGGGGAGCATATGCGGCGCGACGGAAAGTACCTCTTCCAGCACCGTTCGCGAAGGGTTCAGCCCCTCATGCGCTTGGGCAAAATAACCGACCTGAAGGGAAGCACCCAGCATCACTTCACCGGAAAGCGGCGGGATTTCACCCAAGATGGTCTTAAGAAAGGTGGTCTTGCCGGCGCCGTTCGGCCCGATCAGGGCGACGCATTCCCCGCGGCGCAGGACGAGATCGGGGACGGTGAAGAGGGGGCGCTCGGCGTAGCCTACACGCAGGTTGCGGGTGCGCAAAACGAGATCGCCGGAGCGCTGGGGAGCACGTAGCTGAAGCCGCAGCTGCGCTTCGGGCCGGCGCGGGGGCCTGAGGTCCCGCACGCGCCGCTCGGCTTCTTCTACGCTGAAAACGCTTGTGGTGGTATCCACGTCCAGTTGTGACCAGTTGCGGGTGAGGGCTTCTTCCAATCCCACCTGTTCAATCGCCTGGAGATGACGCGTCAGGCGCCGCAAGCGTCCTTTGGCCTGTTGAACGTTTTGTCCGGCTATGTTGCGCTTGATATAGTCGATCTCTTTGAGCAGGCGTTCGCGTTCACGGGTGAAGAGCTCTTCTTCACGTGCCAGGTGTTCCTGACGTTGACGAAGGTAGGCAGAATAATTGCCACGATAAAAGGTGAGGCCTTGGGGCGAGAGTTCGAGGATTGCCTGGCAGGTTTGATCGAGAAAATAGCGATCGTGCGAGACGATGATGGCCGCGCCTTCCCAACGGCTGAGGAGATATCCTTCGAGCCACTCGACGGCGGTTACATCCAGGTGATTGGTGGGCTCATCCAGGAGGAGCACGTCCGGCTCGGAGAGGAGCAGGTAGGCCAGGCCGGCACGCGTGCGTTGACCACCGGAGAGATGATCGAGAGGCAGATGATACTCCTCTTCCCGGAAACCCAAACCGTCGAGCACATAACGGATGCGTGCTTCCCAGGTATAGCCACCGCGGCGTTCAAAGCTTTCCTGAAGACGGGCATAACGCTCGAACAGTGCCGGATCGGGAGCCCGCGCCATGGCTTCTTCAAGACGATGCAATTCTTCCTGCTGTGCGAGGAGATCGGCCAGTGCCCGGCGAGCGAATTCCCATAGACTCTGGTCGGAGTGAAAATCGGCCTCCTGGGGCAAATAGCCCAGGCGCAGGTTGCGGGCACGGCGAATTTCGCCTGCCGAGGCTTCTTCTTCGCCGATTAGGATGCGCAGGAGGGTGGTTTTCCCGCAGCCGTTCGGCCCGATCAGGCCGTAACGGGCACGCGGCGGTAGGTCAAAGGTGACGTTGCGAAAAAGGTCTCGCCCACCGTAGGCTTTGGCCAGGCCGGTTACCTGCAAGAGGGACATGTCACTCTTCGGGGTGAGGGGCTTCGGGCAAATGAAGGGGTTTTTCTTTGCCCAGTTCCAGCGAACGCTGATAGGCGGCCCACACGGCGCGCGAAATGGCGGTGCGGAAACCGGCTTTTTCCAGATAGTAAAGGGCCTCTGCCGAGGTGCCGCCAGGCGAGGTCACCTGATTGCGCAGGGTGGCCGGATGTCGCCCGGCCTGTTGATAGTAGGCCACCGAGCCTTTGATCGTCTGGACGACCAGCTGTTCGGCAATGCGACGAGGGAAGCCCAGGTGAACACCGGCATCGATCAGCGCTTCCATGAAGAGGAAAACATAGGCCGGGCCGGTGCCGGAAAGGGCTGTGGCCATATCCAGAAAGTATTCATCCTCGACGAAAATTTCTTCTCCTAAGGCGCCGAGGATCTGACGTGCCGCTTCGCGCTGTTCCGAGGTGACGGCGGCGGAAGCCGTCCAGACGGTGATCCCTTCGCCGATCTGCCCCGGCGTATTCGGCATGGAACGCACCACAGCCGGATGAGCCAGGCCCTGAGCGATCTTTTCCAGGCCGGCGCCGGCAACGATGGAAAGCACCAGTGCTTGCGGTTGGATGTGCCCTTTGAGCCCGCGGAGCACGGTGCTCAGGCGCTGCGGCTTGACCGAAAGCACGACCACCTGCGCCTGTGCGGCGGCAGAGGCGTTATCGGTCGAAACAGAAAGGCCGTAGGTCCGCGCCAGCTCTTCGAGGCGTTCAAGGCGTGGGCCGGCAGCGATCAGTTGCTCCGGCCGGGCCAATCTCCGGCGCAAGATGCCTTTGATCATGGCTTCTGCCATGACTCCAGGACCGATAAAAGCAATTCTTTCCACGAGTTCCTCGCTAGCGACTCAACGTTGGTGCAAACGATCGGCCGCTTCTTCGGTGAGTGGGATGAAAACCTGCACGCGCGTGCCTTTGCCGGGAGCAGAGAGGATGTTCAGTACGCCGTTGATCAGCTCGGTGCGCTCGGTCAAGTTGACCATGCCTAAACTACCGCGTTTTTCATAGGATTGCATCACCGATTTCACATCGAATCCCACCCCATCATCCTGGATTTCCAGAAGCAGGAGATCGCTCTGGATGGGTTTCAGGCGCACCCAGATGTTGGCCGCGCGCGCATGTTTACGGGCATTGTTCACCGCTTCTTCGGCGATGGAGAAGATCACACCCTGTTTGCCCACTTCCAGTTGGGGGAGGACACTGTCATCCACCTCGATGATCACGTTCTGGTTAAAGGTTTCACGCATCTTATCGGCCATGGCCTGCAAGGCGGCCTGCAGCCCCTGCGTTTCGAGCACCAGGGGACGCAACGTGAAGAGCATGTGACGGATTTCTTTCACCGTCCGATGGGCCAGGTCTTCGATCTTCGCCAGTTCCTCGGTTGCTTTCTGCGCATCGCGTTCGATGAGGCGACGCACGATATTTAGACGCATGGCAATGGCGGAGACGGACTGCGTAGGGCCATCGTGCAGATCGCGCGCCAATTTCTTGCGCGCTTCTTCGTGGATTTCGGCCATGCGTTCCTTCTCCTCAAGCAGGCTCTGATAGAGGCGGGCGTTCTGGATGGCCGTGCTCATCTGCCGAGCTAGAATATCCAGGATGTCGCGACGCTCTTCGGTGAAATACTGAGCCTGAGGATGGGCAAAGATCAGAGCACCATAGAGTTCCAGACCGGTATACAGCGGCAGACAATAAGCAGAGGTGCAGTTGCGGAAGGCGACAATGCGACCCAGTTCCGGATCCGTGCTAATGCGCTGGGTGAGGACCGGCACACGTTCGTCAAAGAGCGTTTTCAAGAGACCTTGTTCCCCTTCCAATTCCACGCGGCGATCGGCAAGGGTGAAGCGGTGCTCGGCGGCTACATAGAGCTTTCCCTCGCGGAAGAGTAACACCGCGCTCACCAACGGATTGGCGCCGGGGTCCATCTCCGGTGAAAGCGCCGAGTCGGCCAGGTCAAGCGCCGATTCAATGATGCGTTGGTAGCTCAGGGTGCTCGTCAATGCCGAGGCCAGTTCATAAACCGCGCGCAGGCGCTCATTTTCCACCCGACGCTTCTCGGCCTCTGCGGCCAGAAAGGCACGGCGTCGGGCGCGCAATTCTTCTATCACCCGATAGCCCAAAAAGCCAAACGTGGCGCCGAAAATCAAAATCAAGGCAAGCGTAACCCCCAGCAGCAAAGGGGATACCGCTTGGAGCAGCAAACCATACGCAGTGGCGAAGAGGGCATAGAGGAAAGCGGTGAGCAACGCACCGCGCCATTCAAAATACAGTGAGGTGCTGAAGATGGGCATCAACCCGGCCAACACCAGACGAAAATCGAACGAACCGAGCAGCAACGAGAGAGCAATCGCCCAGATCAGGTCAAAGAAAACGTTAAGTTGGCGGTGGTAGCTCAGGCGCGTGTTCAGCGCCGCCAATACCGTCAACCCCAAGTTCCACAGCACACCAAGAGCCAGGACAAGACCTGACCAGATCCCTATCCCGTTGCTCAGGCCTAGGGAAACGCTCAGCGCCAGTAGCGTTAACCAGCGCAAAGAGATGACCAACCAATCGGCGATGAAAGGAGAATCGGCAGTCTTCATGTGCATTTACAACTCATAGTGGTTTTTTCTCAAAAAATCACCAAATACTTCGAGCATGCGCGCTTGTTGTTCTTCCGAATAGGCCTGGCGAAAACGCCCGATCTTGCCTCGGTAGAAATGCAAGCCTGTTTTTCCACTGGCATCATGTTCGGGATGATATCGCGCCAAAACTTCCCGAACGGCCGAATTTTCCATATCCAGATGGAAAAAATTTACCAGGCGGGAGGTTTCGTCATCATAACGCGTAAGGAGATCTTCGTATCGTGTACACAGAACATCCGCTTCAGCCAACCACTGGAGAGCGATTTGCACATATTGTTGCATAAATTGCAAACTGGTTTCAAAATCTCTCAAGTGGGAAAAAGCATTGACCTTTCCTTGCCTCAACGCACGCTGACCGTATTCCCAGGCAGAAAGCATGGCGTCCCGTGGATCCCGATAGATATAAGCAATCCGTAATAAGCCAATACGCTTCAAAATGCGGGCCGATGAAGTCGGTGCAGCGTGGGCCTTGATAACAAAGGTATGTCCAAGCAAAGCAGGAATGCTCACCAAGAACAGACGACGCGGAGAAAGAACGCCAATGTTACAATTCACCTCGGTCAGAATAGATTGCAGATGATAACGTCGGCGGATTTCTCGAGCATCAGTGGCACCAGCAGTGAGCATCAGATCATGAATCAGATTATAGTGCCAGCCAGAGCCGGCGCGTGGCATTCCGACAGCAAGTACAATCATGTGTGTCTCCTTTCAGCAGGGGTCAATCCTACCACCATTCCCGGAAGGATCCAAAGATTCGGCTGCGCCAGGGAATCTTGGGTCAGGTGGTACAGGGCGATGGCGATAAAGAAGAAAACGGCGGCACGTGCCACAGCACGACCAAAGGCCGAACCCCGTGCCAGTGAAAGCACATCCGCCAAAAAGTGAAACCAGAAGACGAGAAACAGAACGAATCCCAAAAGGCCACTTTCGGCCAGCAGGCGAGCATACAGGTTTTTCGGGTTGGGAAAGAGCACGCTTTGAGGGGTGAGATGCCGGGCAATTTCCGGCACAAAGGTGATCACCCATTCCGGCAACGCAGGGTACATGTAAAAACCGGCTGCGCCGGCACCCACACCCAGAATCGGCGAGCGTTCCCAGGCCGCCAGAGCGCTGAGGGCATAAGCGGCACGCGGGCCGGCGTAGATCTTCACGAGGTAATCGCTGAGATTTTCTGCTCTCACATTCCACAGCGCGGCAAAATAAGGATGACGGGCGAGGAACAACCCTGCGCCGATCAGTGCCACACCGACCAGCGCAAGAAAAAGGAGCCGCATGCCAAGCGCCGTTTTCCCTGCACGAAAACCATCCCAAAACCAGCGCCAACCTTTGCCAAGAGCTTCACGCGCGGTGATCAACGCGGCGAGGAAAAAGGTAAAGATGGTGATCAAGATGCCACTGCGCGAATAGGATGCAAAAAGCACAAGGACGGAGCAAAAGCCGAGCAGGAAATCCCATCCGCGCCGACCGGTGGGCGAAAAACGATCAAAAAGGGCAGCAAAGAACCAGGGCAGGTAGAGGCTGAACATCTGCGCTCCCAACCAGGATGGCTCCATCGTTAGGCCGGACACGCGGCCGGTTTTCAGCGGGGCGCGCATGGAAAAGGAAAATTGCCACTCACGAATCGTAGAAATGGAGATCAAAGGAGTATAGAACGCAATCATCTGCACGGCGCTCCAAAGAAGATTGGCCACCAGCCCCACCATCAGCCAGCGCAGGCTGAAACGCAAGCTCTCTTCATCCTGATTCATCCAGATCGAAGCCAGGAAAAAGGCCAGCCCCAGACCAAAAGTCACCCAGGCGCGCAGAGCACGCTCAACATATTCTTGGCCACGCAACGGCAAGGGATCGAGCCAGGCGCCAAAGGCCGTCGAAAGCCCCCATGCGCAGAGAAAAAGCACCAACGGCCAAAGAGCATTGCGCCAGGGAAAGGGTTCTCGTTCCCGCCACCAGCGCCAGAACAACACCACCAGAAGAAGCGCAAGCGGATAAGCGGCCAAAGGGCGAACGTAAGTCGTCGCCCCAAGAAAGGGAAAATAGCGAAAGTTGGTCACCGGCAACGTGACCAGCACGGCCGCCCAGAGCAGGCGGGAAAGGCGGAAGGAAAGGGGCGCGCGGTTCATCGGCGATGAGAGGAAGGATGCCATGGAGCGACGAAAGAAACGGCCAGCGCGGCGAAAAAGCTCAGGCCAAGACTGCCACTAAGCAGGCAAACGGCCAGCGACGGACGACGTTCTAACGGCAAGCCTTCCCGCTGCGTGACCTGTACCTGAATCCAGGCATTCAGCCCTTTATCCTGCGCCAGCGCTTGGGTCACAGCATTCGCAAAGGCCTCGGCCCAAGCAGCAGCCAAGAGGGTGGCGCGCTGCGGTTGGGGATCATAAGCATAGAAATGCCAGCCCCCTTCGCCCGGTTGTCCCAGTTGAAGTTTGCCACGGCGCAGTTCGGCGACGGTCATGCCTTCCACGCGTTCGGCCACCTGCCGAAGGACTTCATCCGACCAGGCGATCTCCTCCAGTTTGCGCGTTTCGCGTTCGAGGTAATAAAACTGTTCGCGGTCGGTATCGGTTGGCCAGGCCTTTTCCATGTTGAAATCAACCAGCACCGTGGCACGGGCACGATACGGAAGCGGCGCCATCGCGTAGAAGGCCAGGCCAAGCAAGCCGCCAAGCAAGAAAGCTGCCAACCAAAAGCGCCAGGCGCGCAACAGGATGATCAGGTCATCCAGAGAGGGTGGAAGAAAAAGAGGAGAAACCATCGTCTTTTATGCCCTCAGCGATTTTGCCGCACGCAAGATCATTCGCCGTCGGCGCCAGTTCCAGAAGGGAGCAATGGCACGGCGGACCAGATACTTTGCCACGATCCACGAGAAGAGAGAGCCGCCTTCGCGAAAGTGCACACGGAGCATCTCCGGCCAGCAGCGATCATCGGCTACCAGGGTTTTGCCGCGTAGGTGGAGGCGAAAGTTGGCCCAGGTTTGCGGCACGTAGACAATCGGTGCGCGGGCGGCAATGCGCACCCAGAGATCGTAATCCATCGCAAAGTAGAAAGAGGGATCAAGCGGCCCCACCTGATGCCAAAGCGAAGCGCGGAAAAACGCCGCCTGTTGAGGAATGTGCACGTAGCCGCGTCGCAGTCGGCGATAGTCGGTTTGACGAGCGTCGAATTTGCCGATCACGCGTCCTTCCTCGTCAATAAAATTGGCATCCCCGTAGACCAGCCCAACCTGAGGGTGATCCAAGAGGAATCGCACCGCGGCTCGTACCGCGCCTGGCTCATAGGTATCATCCGAATTCAGCCAGGCAAAGATTTCGCCATGGGCATGGGCAAAGCCCTTGTTGATCGCATCCGTCTGGCCGCGATCGGGTTCTGAGACCCACCAGGCCAAACGGTCGGCATACTTCCGAATGATCTCCAGACTACCATCCGTGGAGCCACCATCTACGATGATATATTCCAGGCGAGGATAATCCTGGGAAAGCACCGAACGAATGGTGGCCTCCAGGAACTGCGCCTGATTATACGAGGGAGTGACGATCGAAACAAGCGGCCAGGAAGTATCCATAACTCTAGGGTTGAAGCAAGCAGATTCGATATCCAATCCCTTTCAACAAGCGGCGGTAGGGATTGAAAGAGGCCCGTAGCACCCGGCGACGAAAAGGGTAAACTCCTGCCAGGGTAGCAGAAGGCCGGGATGCGCGGCGTAATATACCGCGCGCCTTGAGCGCCGAGAACAGCTGACGGGTGGGGTGAAAATCCAGCGGCGGGTCATCCAGATCGTAGAGGCGGATGAGCCAGCCGGTCAGCAGCAACAGGAGCAGGAGCAGGCCCTGGCGAAGGTCTACCTTAGCGTTTTCCATCCAACCAGAGGTACCGTTCGAGAGAGATGTCGATCGGGGTCAGCACGTAGCCTTTGACATACGGCTTGACGAGCACATAATCGATCCAGTGGACGGTGAAGAGCACCGGGGCATCGTCTACGATCATCTGTTCGGCCTGCTGATACATGGCAATGCGTCGGTTGACATCGCGCTCGGTGCGCGCCTGCTCGAGGAGCCGATCCAGCTCCGGGTTGCTATAGTGGCCGTTGTTCTGCGGCGAGCCGGTGTGGAAAAGCACATCGGCAAAGTTTTCCGGATCGGGATAATCGGCACACCAGCCGGTGCTGTACATTTGTCCACTATGCTGACCGGAGTAAATCTGATCGTAGTAGAAATTCGGTTCGATATTTTCCACGGTGATCTTCACACCCAGGTTGCGCTGCCACATCTCCGCCATGGCCGAAACATCGAGGCCGATCGAGGTGCCGTAGCCGGCATCGGTGAAAACGATCGGTGGCAGACCTTCGGGACCGCCGTATTTCGACTGCTTGAGCAATTGCCGCGCCTGTTCGGGGTCATAGGGAAGCGGGCGCAGATTCGGGTTATAGCCGGGCAGCGCCGGCGGATAGAGGCCGCGCGCCGGCACAGCATGGCCGCGCATGACCACCTGGACGAACTTTTCTCGATCGAAGGCCATGCTGAAGGCTTTGCGCACATTGACATCGTCAAACGGCGGACGATTGACATCGAAGACTACGTAGCCGGTGCACAGGCTAACCGCGCTCCGCAATTCACGATGCAGCGGTTCGGTGGGGTCCAGGAAGCGATCCACCGCGTAGAGCGAGACAGAGGCAATATCCACTTCGCCCGATTCATATAGGCGGAAGCCGATGCCGCTATACAGGTTAATGACGATATACGGAATGGACGGCTTGCCGAGATAAAAATCGGGATTGGCCTGATAGACAATGCGCTGGAAGGGCTTCCATTCGATAATCTTATACGGGCCGGTGCCGTTGGGTTGACGATACCAGGTGCGACCGGATTCGACGTTCTTTTTATCTACGATGAAAGCAGTCGGGTAGGTGAGCTTGAGGAGGAAATAGGGTTTGGGTGCATCGATCGTGACCTGGAGGGTGTAATCATCCAGCGCCTTCAGGCCGCTGATGTTCTTCGCCCGACCGTTGTACTTATCCCGCACGCCGACAATATCCCCTAAGTAGGTCAGCACGGTATCGGAAGCCAATTTGGGATCGGCAGCGCGTTCCCAGGAATAGATCACATCCTGCACGGTCACCGGGCGACCATCGTGGAAACGAGCATTTTTGCGCAGGTAGAAGGTGTAGACGGTGCCATCCGGGCTGAGCTCCCAGCGTTCGGCGAGATCGGGGATCAGGTTCAGGTTAGGATCGAGCGCTACGAGACCGCTGAAGACGCGCTTATCGCCGGAGCCATGCGTCGTGGCCGGGTCGTATTCGCGCGGATTGGTCGTCTCGCTTCCTTCCAGCACCAACGCTTGGTTGAGCGGGATCTGGAGCTCAGGTCCAGCCTGAGCCGCACGCGGCGAAGCCCAGGAAAGGACCAAGCTCAGGACCAGCAACAAGATCAGGGCCGGCACGCGGTTCGTTCTTCTCATCATCTTATCCTCCTTTTGAACGCCGGGAAACAACGAGGAGCAACACCAGAACACCGATGGCAAAAATGAGGATGCAACAGCTCAGGATGAGCAAGATCGTAGTCCAAACAAAAGGTGCCTGGGTGGGGGCTTCGGTGGGAACGGGAGGCTCCACGATGACCGAAGTGGGAACGGGGGTGGGAGTATCGGCGACCACCGGAGCGCCGGAGATGGGACGAATGGTAGGGACAGGCGTGGGCGTGGGTTGGGCGGTCGGTTTGGCCTGGGGAGAGGCCGGAGCGGCGCCGATGGCTTTGCGCCAGGCCTCCTCAAGCCCGTCTACATCGAAGCCATAGACCTGAAGCAAGGCGCTATCGATATTCTCCCCATTACGCAGGGCAACGAGCAGCTGATTCATTTTCTCCTGGCCATAGGTATCCACCAAGAACTTGACGACGCTGTAGGATTGGCTGTAGGAGAGATTGGCGCGATCGGCCTCTTCGGAAAAGGCGCTGCTGAGGGAGCGTAAGGTGAGGAGGGTATTGTTACGGATGGCATTTTCCAGCTGCCGCTGCGAGGAGGGGTCCAGTTCGCCTTCGGAATAGGTGGCCAATCCCTCCACCAGCCAGGTGGGCAGATCGCTCAGGCAGGAGAAGGTGAAGTGGCCGGCCACGACATGGGTGATCTCGTGGATGGTGGCCGTGCGCCCCCAATCCAGGTTGCTCGGAGAGATGCCGATGATGACGATGCTATATTCCGGGAAGGCCTGACCGCCGGTCCAAGAGGGTTCGTAGAGCACGGCATCGCGCAGGTCGTCATACGAGCCGTAGACATAAATGTCAATCGGGGTATCGGCCTTGAGGCCGGCGGCTTCCAGGCGTTTGAGACCTTCCTGCCCGGCGGCCAGCAGGTCACGGGCGAAGGCATCATCTCCCCGATACCAGTGGACGGTAAGCAATCCCTGCGAGAGGCTCTTCCAGGGATGGATGTCATCCAGCCAGGTGACGGTCTGGCGCTCGGTGGTAAATTCATTGCCCTGGGCATCCTTATAGCGCCATTGCCACCAGATCTGCGCACCGGGCGGGATCGAGCCGCTCTGACGCATATCCCACGACCAGGAGACCGAAAGTTTCTTACCGGGGTTGAATTCCGGGAAGGCACGGGCAATGACCTCTCCGCATGTTTGCTGCATATCCCCGTATTCCAGCACCAGGGAAGTGATGGAAGTGGTGTGTTCGAGGGTAAGCTTAAACGTCAGCGTGTTCGGAAAATCGATCTCGGCGCGGTTTTCGATGACGTTCGCCGCCGCCTGGGCCGGGTGCGGCCAAAGCAGCAGAAGGACAAGGACAAGACTTATGAATCGGAATCTCATGACCGCCTCCTAAGGGTTTCCAGGTGCTCTTTGAGGTGCGCCAAGGAGCGCTCGACCCAATGCTGCAGGGTCAGGTTGCGACCTTGGGTTTCATGCCGGGAGACGCGACTCCAGGCCGTTTCCGGCAAGGTGCGCAGCCAGGCGACCAACTCCTCGACATCGCTCTCAATTTCGGCCAGGATGAGCTCCAGCGGTTCATCGGCGCGATAATGTTCGGCCATCCAGGCATCGGCATCGAAGTTGTTGAAGAGGGGATCTTCTTCTGCAGCGGTACGGCGAATGCGCATGCCGTAGACGTGACGCTGGACATCGCGCACGTGTGCGGCGATCTGATGCGCGTTCCAACCGCCACTTTCGATGGGCACGAAAGCATCTCCCTGACGGCAATCCTGGGTAAAGGCACGTGCCGTTTCGAGGAGAGTTTCAAGAAGTCCTTGCCGATATTCCTGTATTTCGTTCATATCGTATCCTCCTTTCACGCCAGAGAAGGAAAAAATGCCGCAGGCGCTCCATGCCCAGCGCCGAGAGCCAAAGGGAAACGGTGAGCGGTAGATAACGGGGCAACGATGGGGGATAAAGAATCAGTGCGCGTGCCCAGGAACGCAAAGCCGCCCAGGGTTGCCCGCCATCGCGCAGGTAGCGCGCTTGAAGGAAGAAGGCACCGGCACGCGCTCGACGACGAATCGGGCGGAGTACAGGCTGAAGGGATGGTTGTGCCTCCGCCCAGCGTAGAATGCGGAAGGCCTCTTCGCCAAAGGCGAGTGCTTGGCGCCGATTCTTGGCCTGGGGATGATAGCGCGCCGCCGCCCAGGTTTGAGGGACGTAGACGATTTCGCCGACCTGCGCCAAGCGGATCCACAAGTGATGATCGAGCAGGTAATGATACGAAAGATCGAGCAGGCCGGCCTGCTCCAAGGCCTTGCGCCGTATAAAGACGGCCGGCTGGCCGATGATGTGGAAGCAAAGCAAATCCTGCAGGGTGAGAGGGCGGAATCGCTGGTGGTTAAAAACTCGGCCCTGTTCATCAATCGAGAGGATGTCTCCGTAAACGAAGGCGGCCTGAGGGTGCGCCTCCAACGCTTGAACAGCCGCTTTCACTGCGCCGGGGAGATAGAGATCATCCGAATTGAGCCAGGCGACGATCTCGCCTCGTGCCCGCTGAAAGCCTTTGTTGATCGCATCGGCCTGTCCCCGATCCTTTTCCGAAACCCACCAGCTCAGACGCGACGCATAACGCTGCAGAATTTCCACCGAGCCATCGGTTGAGCCACCATCCACTACTATGTACTCGATCGGAGCATAGTCCTGTTCGAGCACCGAGTGCAAGGTTTGTTCGAGATAAGCCGCTTGGTTGTAGGAGGGGGTGATAATGCTCACCAGCGTCATGGGAGTAATTGTATCATCAGGTGAAAGAGTTTAGTCGGGTGGTTGGGTAGTCGGATGGTCGATTGGTCAGATGGTCGAATGGTCGGGTGGTCGGATGGTCGCGTGGTCGGATGGTTGATTGGTCGAGGGGGCGGGTAGTTGAGGGTTCGTTCTGAGAGCTTTTGAACACCGGGCAAGGGTCTTGGCCAGAGATGGTAGGTATTTGCCCGTTCAGATCATGATAAGAGAATTTCGGATGCCAACTCGTTCAAAACAAAAAAGCCGCGCCGATGTCTGATCGGAGCGCGGCTTTTGCTTTGGAAACTTTCCCGGTTTAAAGAGGCGGCTCTCGAAATAGCACCTGGCTCTGCGAAGGATCGCTGAGCAGAATCCCTTCTTCGATCCGATTGTACGGCAGATCGAGCCTCTCCAGATGGGATTGGAACGTTTGGAAAGCAGTGCGATCGGGAAAATCAAAAGCGATATGCTGCAGCCCAAGCGCATCCTCCGGCGGCGGAGGAGCCCCTTCTCCCTGCCAGATGTTGTAGCCGATATGGTGATGATAACCTCCCGCCGAAACCATCCCCATGCCAAAGCGCCGGGCAACGCCCATATCATCGAAACCGAGTTGCTCATGGTAGAAGCGGCGCGTTTCCCACAGATCGCTCACGTAGAGATGAAAATGTCCCATGCGCGTTTGGGGCGAGAGGGGAAAATGGATTGCCAGGCGCTCTTCTTCCAGATGAGCAAAAAGCGCCTGCAGATCAAGGGGTTCGCGCCCGTTGCTCAAGCGTCCGTCAGCCCAGCGAGCGTAGAAATTTCCCGCAGCATCCACAGCGAACACGCCATCTTCCGGGGATTCGCAATACAGTTCAATGGTATTCCCCTCCGGATCGTCGAGGTAGGTTGTCTTGGTCATCACATGATCGGTGGGATAATTCGGCCAACGGGCGGCAAACAGCCGGGCGATCGCCCGTGCCAGCTCGCGCCGATCGGGGAGCAACAGCGCAAAGTGATAGATGCCGGTGACACCCCGATAGCGACGGCCCTGTTCGATTTCCGTCAACCGCACCAGATCGTGCCACCGCTCGGCGGGGGCCGCCACTCCCAAGCCGGCGCTTTTCCCCTCGCGCCAGTGTAACTGCAACCCGATGATCTTTTGGTAGAACTCCAACTGAAGATCGAGATTCGCCACTCTTAAGTGGACGTACGCCGGGCGAGTTCCCGGATGAACACGATGAGGGGCAATCGCCTGCGGTTGAATGGTCATTTCTCGTACCACATGCGCCCAAGCAGATTATCCTTGCGCACAAATTGATGGTAAAGTGCGGCCAGGATATGGATCAGGATCACAAAGATGAACAAGAAATTGAGCAAACCGTGCAAGAAAGGCTGTAACGAGGTCGGGAAAGGCGCTCCTTCAAAAACCGCCGGTGGCAGGTTATAACGAAACGAAAGGAGAAGCCCGGTCACCGGAACGACAAACAGCAGGAGATAGAGCAAATGGTGGATACCCTCCGCAGCCTTGTCCAGGAACACAGAGCCACTGCGCGCCGGTTCCGGACGGGGAGTGCGAGCGCGCACGAAAAGGCGAATCAGCGTCAGAAGCAGGACGGTCGTTCCCATGGGCATGTGCCAGCGCAGAAAAATGGGCTTCATCGTCGTCGGTGAATTGGCGCTGGCAAAGCCCAGGTACAGCAGAATAAAAATTAACAGCGCGGTCAACCAATGCAAAGTGACCCAAAGAGGAGAATAACGGGCAGGGACGGTTTTGGAAGACATTTTAGAACCTCCAGGGAAAGATGTGTGCTTTAGCGCCTCTCAAGCACTAAACGCTATTCTGCGATATATTATACACTTCGTCTTAATGAGCGTACGCAGAAAGCGCATTCTGTTTTCAAAGGTATGAGGACATCGATTCTCGGCATCGCCGGATTCCGGCAATTACTTAGATTGGCGCAATCAACAGGAAACGATCAACCGAAAGGTTTTGTGGGGCAGCTACGTGAGTTCTGCCCCACAACATTCGTTCGGAAAGAACAGGTTGGGTCCTTGGCGACGTTCTCTTTTTAGAAGCTGAACGGCCACGGCTGCGGGAGCAGCAGGCTTATCAGCAGGAACCCCAACAGCGCAAGGTTCTTGTTGAAGTTGACCATTTCCACCATCTTCATCTGTGGGTCCTGAACAGCCCAAAAGTTATGCATCATGAACGTCGTGGGCACCAGGAACAACACCAGCGCAGCGATGCCAATGGTCGGATAGAGGCCGGTGAGGAAGCTCAGACCACCGATGAGCAGCAGCAATCCCGTCCCCGGCACGGCAACCTCGGCCAGCGGCACGCCTTTGGACTTCGCATACGGGATCATCATCTTCCCTTGAGCGAAGTGGTTAAAGGCGTTGAAAAGCCAGAAAACACCGACGATGATTCGACCAACGAGAAAGGCCCATTCCATATTGACAATCCTCCATGTGTATGGTATAGTACAATCGTATTTTATACGATCTGAGTTGTATAATAAACACAAGTTGCCTTTCTGTCAACCGCCAATCGAACACATGTGTTGGAAAACCAACGTAGAAGGTGCAAATGTTGAATTCTTCTCCGCCTACTCAAGAAAAAGTAGACCCCCGCGTCAAGCGCACACGCAACCTGATCCTGCGCGCCTTTGGCGAACTGCTCAATGAAAAGGGGTTCGCAGAGATCACCATCCAGGATATTGCCGAACGCGCCGAGATCAACCGTGCCACGTTTTACGCCCATTTTCCAGATAAATACGCCCTGCTCCAATTCAGCACCGAACAGGCATTCCGCCAGGAACTGGAAAAACGCACCCTCAGCGCCTGTCACTATTCTCCAGAAAACCTGCGCGCCTTGATCGTCACCGTTTGTGAATTCGTTTCCGGCTCCAATCGCTATTGCAAGATGCGAGATGCCCACTTCGATTCCCTGGTTGAATCGAAAGTGAGAGAACAGGTTCGCACCTTGTTGGAATGGTGGTTGAGAGAAAAAGAAAAATCGGAAAGTGAGAAGATCGCCATCGCCACAGCCTGGGCTATCTACGGACTCGCCCAACACTGGTCTCGCCTGAAGCCACGTCCGTCGGCCGAGGAATATGCCGAACAGGTCGCCCCGCTTGTATCCTGTATGCTTTCCCTGTGAGAGGATGCCATGCAAATCATCACCCGTCTGGAAAATCTCCCCCCTGGCAAAGTGATCCCTTTCGAGGTTTACGGTAGCCCGGCTCTCCTAATCAATGATGGAAAACAGATCCGTGCCTTTCAGAACTTATGTCCCCACCGTGGCGGCCCGCTGATCTTCGATGAAGCCAGCGGTACATTGCGCTGTCAATGGCATCATAGCACCTGGAGCCTCACCGGCGATCAGCTCTCCCCGCCCGAAGTAGAAGGCAAGATCGATTATCAACATCTTACCGAGGAGGAAATCGTCTGCCTGATCCCGGTGGAAATCGAAATTCGAGATGGATATATCTGGGGACCCGGATAGACAAAATCCAGAGGCCTGGAGAAATAAGTTCCAGGCCTCTTTCCTTCGAGATCAGCCTTTCCGTGCTCGCGAAACACTCCAAGTGATCGCAAAAACGATGATCACTCCCAAAATGCCGGCCAGAATCGTGGCCAGCCTCTCATCGCGCACGCCGGGTACCAAGTAATCCGGAATCAGCGTATAGAGTGGGGGAAGAGCATTTTGCAGGAATCCATATTGTTCGGCTACCCACTCCAAGCCATCCGGATGAGAAGAAGCCAGGGGAGAAAGAACGCTCAGAAGCACCGCCAGCCCCAACCCGCCGAGCCAGACCTTCTTTTCAATCGGCGCGCCGGACTCCACTTGTAGCACATCCGGGCGAACAAGACGCAGAAAGCCCAACGCGCCGACCGTGATCAACCCCTCCCCGATGCCGATCAACGCGTGGATCGCGCCCATGGCCGGAATGGCAAGATTGGCCGGCGAAGTCCCCGAAAGCGCCAGTTCCAGACCTGTGGCCAACGCTGCAATCACGATCGAAACCCACGCCGAGACAAAGCCGGCGATCGCCATGCTTTTGCCGCCCGGCAGCAAACGCCGCAGGGATGTATACGTGAAGTACGCCACCCCGACGGCCAACACGGCCATGTTGAACAGATTAGCTCCGAGCGCCAGCAACCCACCATCCTGGAAGATCAGCGCCTGAATGGCGACCACCGTGGTCATCACCACCACAGCCGGCCAGGGACCAAGCAGGATGGTCGCCAGCGCCGCTCCCATCAGGTGACCGGACGTGCCGCCTGTCACGCTGAAATTGAGCATCTGCGCGGCAAAGATGGCCGCGGCCAGCACCCCCATCAGCGGCACTTGACGCTCACCGAGATCGCGACTCAAGCGCTTCAGCGCGTACCCCACAACACCCAGCGTGATCAGCCAGAGCAGGATCAGCACCGGCAGAGAGAGAAAACCATCCGGAATATGCATTGGCTGAGGGGCATACATTTCAACCTCCTGATGGGGAAAAATCCTGAATGCATTCGGGGCATGTGCCCGAAAAGGTGAGATGTGAGGCCTGCAAACGGAAGCCGCTGGAAGATTCAATCTGTCGGTATAGCCCTTGCAACATCTCGTCGTCGATCTCTACCTCCTTCCCACAGCGCCGACAGATCAAATGATGATGGGGGCGCACGTTTAGTTCATAGGTGAGAGTCCCATTCGTATCCAAAGAGGGAGAAACCCACCCCTGGCGCAAAAGGAATTCCAGCGTGCGGTATACGGTTGATTCGGTCAACGCGGGGAGCAAGGGGCGAGCAAGATCACAGATCTCTTTTGCAGTATGATGTCCGGGATGGCTTTTGAGCACATGCAGGATGAGCAATCGTTGGGCCGTGGCACGATGACCGCGTTGCCGGAGCATAGAAGCATAAGAAAGGCTACAGCTCATTTGAGGCACTCCTCGCCAAAGGTACAGACCCGGCGCCGTGACGCGATCTGTAGGGAGCAAGGAAACGCAACCCGGCTCGGGGCAGGACTTTTTGCAACTTTTTGCAAAAACATTTTATCGCGTTAAAGGAGCGAAATCAATCCCCCTTTCCGAAATTCCATCCTTGCGCTATACTTGTGTCAGGATTCACAAAACGCAAAGGTTGTAGCCCTGCACATCTCACAAGTTTTTCTCCGAGGAGAGACCTATGAGCGCTCAGATCATTGACGGGAAAGCCATCGCCCAAAAAGTGCGACAGGAAGTCGCCGAAGCGGTAGCCAAGCGCGTCGCCGCCGGCAAATCTCGCCCAGGGCTGGCCACTGTACTGGTCGGCGATCGCGTGGATTCAGCCACTTACGTTCGCTCCAAACAAAAAGCCTGCGAGGAACTGGGGATGGTTTCTTTCAGCCACCATCTGCCGGCCGATGCCACTCAAGAACAGGTGGAAGGGCTGGTGCGCGAGTTGAACGCCGATCCACGCGTGCACGGTATCCTGGTTCAATTGCCCCTCCCCTCCCATCTAAACGAAGAACGCGTGCTCCAGGCGATCAGCATTGAGAAGGACGTGGATGGGTTCCATCCGGTCAACATTGGGCGCCTGGCACAGAAAGGTCGCGAGCCGCTTTTCATCCCCTGCACACCTTACGGCTGTATTTACCTGCTGGAGCAAGTGGGAGTGCAAATCGAAGGCGCCAACGCCGTCGTGCTGGGACGCTCGAACATTGTCGGCATGCCGGCGGCCCTACTGTTGATCGGCAAAAATGCGACGGTCACCGTCTGCCATTCTCGGACTCGCGATCTGCCCTCGGTCGTGCGACAGGCGGATATCCTGATCGCTGCCATCGGCAAAGCCGAATTTGTGCGCGGCGACTGGATCAAGCCCGGTGCCGCCGTGATCGATGTCGGGATCAACAGCAAGCCCGATCCGAATGCGCCAAAGGGCTATCGCCTGGTAGGCGATGTCAACTTTGAAGAGGCCAAAGAAGTAGCCGGCTGGATCACCCCGGTGCCCGGCGGTGTGGGGCCGATGACCATTGCCATGTTGATGAAGAATACTCTGCGCGCCGCCGAAATTCAGGAACCTTGAAGCGGTCGAGATAGACTGTGGACCGTAGACCGTGGACCGTAGACGGTGGACCGTAGACGGTAGATTGCGAACCATGAACAAATAGAGCGGGAGAGGGACCAGAGATAGAACATTCGTAGGGACGCAATGTTCTACAGGATGGCTTCCCTCTGGTTTCCCTCTCCTCCATAATCCAAACTTTGCCTTCCTACACGTTTCTCTGCAAAATTCCAAAAGCCGCAGGGGGTAGGGCTTTTCACTGTTTCCGGTGAAAGCGATATTCGGTTGCCAAACTCCTCCAGACTTGTGTTGTGTTTGGGATCGTTGAGCCGCCATTCGGGAGTGTGAGGCACTCGATCCGATCCTGAAGGAAACCCAGCCGGGAATTCTGGTGCGCGGGGATGGAGAAACGTTCCAAAAAGCGGTGGTCTGTTTGGACCACCGCTAGGGAAGGATTCTGTTCAGGGTTGGCTGACCTTGACCCAATCAATATCTACCTGGACCGGCAAGACGTTGAACGAGGAAACCGAGACGCCCACCTGTCCTTCGCGCAGCGCATAACGATTGTCGGTGAGAGTTTTCACCTCGTAGCCATTGATGAATAACTGCAACGTTCGTCCTTTGCAAATCGCCGTGTATTCGTTCACGTCCTTGCCCATGCGGATTTTGTTGGAACCTCCGTTGGCAATCAGAGCATAAGAGACCTGCTTGGAAGGCTTCATCTGGGCATAGTAAATCCAGTATAGACCATTGTTGGCGATGTTAAACTCATACCATCCCTCTTCTGTATACCGGCAAATGATGCTCACATTATTGTTGTTTACGCCGCGATTCTCCGCCCGCACATCCACACGCACATCGGTGTAGGTGTAGGGATCATAGGTAACGTAGACGTACTGGTAATTTTTGTCGATCCCAAATTTCATGAACCCATCCTCTATGTGGACAGAAACTTTCGGTTCATCCTGAGGATTCTCCACCAGCTGATTTTTCTCCTGAACACCGTTGATGATAAAGTACGACCAGAAATCCGTGACCACATCGAATTCGTCGGTAAAGAAAGCAGGCGCTTCTTCAGGTGTGGGAGTAGGGAGTGGTTCCGGCGTAGAGGGCGGCAGTGGGGTTGGAGTATCCTGCGACAAAGGTGCCTGCGTTTCTACGGGTGGTGGAGGAGGGGGTGCCTGAGTCTCAGCCGGTGGTTTGGGTGGGAGGGTAATGATGCACGCCAGGCTGAAAATCCCGATCAGGCCCAGCAAAAGCGAAAAGCGAAAGCGCACTTTTTTCATGGTAGCCTCCTTTGGCCAGAAAAGAAAAAGCGTTTAAACGTTTATTCAATTATACACCCATTTATAGGAAAATCGATCTCTGTACAAATCGCCGAAAATTTAACTAACAAGGCAATTATCTAAATCTTTCACCTTTCACGGAACCAAAGATGCATAATGCAGGCCGCCGCTCGGTATCGAGCAGAAACCGAGGCCATAAGCGGGGGATAAAATTCATGGTGCACCTTTCTCCGATCACCATTTCGAGCAGTGCGTTTTCATCGCAGCGGTTAACGTTCGACATACAATAGCTCAGCATCGTTAGATCCCAAAAAACCCGGTCATGAGAGGAGAGAAACTGCTTTCCTGACAATTCTGGTATAATTTTCTCTCGATGAAGTACCATATCTGGACCGAAGGTTGTCAAATGAACGTAGCCGATTCCCAGCGCGTGGCTTCGGCGCTCGAACGCCTGGGCTATGCTTTCACGCCACAGGCTGAGGAAGCGGATGTCATTATTCTGAACACCTGCGTTGTGCGGCAATCGGCAGAAGATAAGGCGTACGGTCGGCTCTCCTCCCTGCGCCCGATTAAGGAGCGTCGTCCGGAAGTTGTGATTAACGTGATGGGATGCCTCGTTGGGGTGCGCGGGAACGAGCGCCTACGGCAGCGCTTCCCCTTCGTGGATGTTTTCTCTCCCCCTTCCGATCCCGGCCCCCTGATCTCATTCCTGACCCAGGGCGAAGCACGCGATCTAGAAGAGGACGAGACGGCGCGACGCTATGCGTTGATGGACGAAGAACTGGTGCTCCCGGCTCATGAGCGCGGTCGGCTGATTTCGGCCCATGTTCCGGTGGTCTATGGCTGCTCTCATGCCTGCACTTTTTGTATCATCCCCTATCGTCGTGGCGTAGAACGTAGCCGCCGCGTGGGCGAGATCGTGACCGAGATCCGCTCGTTGGTAGAACAAGGCGTAAAAGAAGTAACGTTGCTGGGTCAAATTGTCGATCGCTATGGCAAAGACTTGCCGGAAGGCCCCGATCTTTCCGGTTTGCTGCGCATCGTCCATGAGATCGAAGGCCTGGAGCGCATCCGTTTCCTGACCTCGCACCCGAACTACTTCAGCGAAGCGCTCATGCGCACCGTGGCAGAATTGCCAAAGGTCATGCCCCATATCGAGGTCCCTGTCCAGGCCGGCGATGACGAGGTGTTGGCACGCATGAAGCGCGGCTATACCCAGGCCGATTATCGCCGTCTCATCGAGAAGATCCGCCAGATCATCCCCGGCGTGTCGATCGCCACCGATATTATCGTGGGCTTCCCCGGCGAAACGGAAGAACAATTCATGCAAACCTATCGCCTGCTGGAGGACCTAAAGCTGGACATAGCCCATCTGGCGCGCTATTCGCCGCGGCCGGGCACCGTCGCCCAACGCCGGATGGTAGACGATGTGCCGGAAGAGGAGAAAATGCGCCGCTTCCGCATGTTAGAGGCACTGCAGGAACGCATTTCCGCCGAGATCAATGCACGCTATCTGGGCCAGAAAGTAGAGGTGCTGTTTGAGGAAAAGGTCAAAGATCGCTGGAAGGGGCGCACTCCGACCAATAAGCTGGTATTCGTCGAAAGCGAGGAAGACCTGCGTGGACGCGTGCTGCCGGTGACGATCACCTGGACCGGGCCATGGTCCATGTTGGGGCGGCTCGAAATCCCGGAGCGCCTTTCCGTTTTGCAGGTCGAATAGTCGCGTGGTCGGGTGGTCGGGTGGTTGTGTGATCGGGGAGTCTGGTCACCGTCTACCGCTCACAGCCTAATCCCCTCACCTGGAATTTATAAACATGCTACAATATAAACTGTGGTTGGTATTCCGCAGCGCCTGGCATTTCTCAAAAAATCCCACCTCTTTCACGGCCTGAAAGATAGCGATCTCCAAGAACTGGCAGCCCAAATGGAAGAGCGCACTTACGTCGCGGGGGAGGTGATCTTCTCGCAGGGAAGCCGTGATCGCGCGCTCTACTTTATCTTTGAAGGCAAAATTGCATTGCAGCGCCAGGCTGGGCACAACTTGATCACATTGGCCACACTGGAGAAGGGAGATTATTTTGGCGAAGAGGGGGCCTACTCCGGGCATGCACGTTCCGCCTCGGCAAAAGCGTTGACCAATGTCACCCTGCTTGTGCTGGATCACGGCGGAGAAGTGTTGAAAAAATTGCTCAAGCGGCATCCCCAGCTGCGACCGAACTTTGAAGTAGCGATTGAATCCCGCCGCCTGGCACGTTCTTTGCGTTTCAAGTGGCTACGTCCAAAGGAAGTGGTCTATTTTCTGGCGCGGAAACATCGCTTTGCCCTCTACCAGAATTTGAGCCTTCCGCTTTTGCTCTTGCTGATTCCTTTGGGGCTTTTCGTGCTGGCCTTCTTGCCATTGCTTTCGCCCCAGGGGCGCATTTCGATGGTACCCCTGGCCGTAGGGAGTGTCGCTCTGGTGCTTTTAGTGGGTTGGATGATCTGGCTCTACATCGACTGGAGCAACGATTATTACATCGTCACCAATCAGCGCGTCATCTGGATGGAAAAGGTGATCGGCATTCACGAGAGCCGTCAGGAGGCACCGATCACAACCGTCCTTTCCGTGGGGGTTGAATCCGATTACTGGGGGCGGGTATTCGATTACGGGAACGTGATCATTCGCACATTCGTCGGACAAATTCCCTTCCACTATGTGAACCATCCGAGCCACGCCGCACGCATGATCGAAGAACTATGGCAACGGAGCAAAGAGGCCGCGCTGGGAGAGGAAAAAGAGAAAATGAAAGCCGCCATCCGGGCACGATTGGGACTGCCGGCACCGCCCACTCGTACCGTCACCGAACCGGAAGAAGAGACGGCCTCTCTACCGGAACCGTCCTCTCGTTCTATCTTTAAAGCATTGTTTTCTCGCTACTTCACCCTGCGCATTGAAGCCGGGTCAACGATCGTTTACCGCAAACACTGGGTGGTCTATTTCCGCGACATCTTCTATCCGCTCCTCACCTTTTTACTCCTGTTCGCCACCTGGGTCTACCGTCTTGGAAAGATTTGGCTGGATCCGAATCTAAGTCTGTTCGTCTTGAAACCGGCCTTCAAAATCGACCTGCCGGTTCTTCTGCTCTTCTTTGCGATGCTGGCGCCTCTTGGCGTGATCGTCTGGCGTTACTTGGACTGGATAAACGATATTTTTCAGGTGACCGATGAACAAATCATTGACATCGATCGCACTCCGCTCGGCAAAGAATCCCGCACCGCCGCGCCCCTGGAAAATATTCTGAGCACCGAATATCGCCGCGAAGGGATATTGGCCAACCTGTTCAATTTTGGCACCGTGTATATCACCGTAGGCGGTACGAAGATGGCCTTTGAGAATGTCCTCGATCCGGCAGGCGTACAGGCGGATATCGACCGTCGGCGCATGGTGCGCATGGCCAAAAAGAAAGAGGCCGAAGCTGCCGCCGAGCGCGAACGAATGGCCAATTGGCTGGCCGTTTATCATCAGAGCGCCGATGAACTGAGAGAGCTGGAACGGGGCCTTCCCCCGAAAAAGGAGTAAAATTGGCAACATGAGTGTTCGTCCGATTGTAACCATCCCCGATGCGGTGTTGCGCCGCAAGGCGCGCCCGGTAACCGAATTCGATAAATCTTTACAGGTTTTGATCGACGATATGATCGATACCATGCGTGCCGCGCCGGGCGTCGGCCTGGCCGCGCCGCAGATCGGCATTCCGTTGCGCGTGATCGTCGTCGAATATCCCGAAGATGAAGAAGCCGAGGAAGCTCCGCCGCGGCTGTACGTGCTCGTCAACCCAGAAATTGTCCGCGTTTCACAGGAAATGGAAAGCGGCGTGGAGGGGTGTCTTTCCATCCCCGGCCTGGTGGGCGAAGTGGAACGGCACGTTTCGATCGTCGTCCGCGGTTTGAACCGCCACGGTCAGCCGGTGCGCTGGAAGCTGAAGAACTGGACGGCGCGCATTTTTCAGCATGAGATCGATCACCTGAACGGCATCCTGTTCACCGATCGGGCCACACGCGTCTGGAAACCGCAAGAAGCTGAACTGCCGGTGGAGGATAACGTCTAACCTCCATGTATCTTACCCATCTTTCCCTGACGAACTTTCGTAATTTCACCCGCCTGGACATCGACCTGCCCCGGCGGGTTCTTTTGCTGATCGGCGCCAACGCGCAGGGAAAGACCAATTTTCTGGAAGCCGTTTACCTGTTGGCCACCTTCTCATCCTTCCAAACGCACGTGGAGCGACAATTGATCCACTTTTTAGAGGCGCGCAAATCGCCGGCTGTGGGGCGCCTGATCGGAGAATATCAACGGCGCGATGGAAAACACCGCCTGGAATTGCGCCTGATCCTGGAAAACAGCGGGAGCAATGGACCACGGCTGCGCAAAGAGGTGCTTCTGGATGGTGTAAAAAAACCTCTCAGTCAGGTCGTCGGTCACTTCAATGCTGTCCTCTTCGCTCCTCACATGACCCAAATCATCGAAGGCGGGCCGGAGGAACGCCGGCGCTTCCTGAACCTGGCACTGGCACAAGCCATTCCACAATATGCCACCACGTTGAGCGAATATGCTCGTTTGCTGGAACAGCGCAATGCCCTTCTCAAGGCCCTACAGGCACGCAGTGGAGAGCCCTCGGAACTGGAAATCTGGGATCGGGAACTGGCGGCGCGTGCCGCCCCTCTCATGTACTGGCGCATCCAGGCAATTCAAGAAATGGAGCGACTGGCCGCCCGCATCCATTTGGAACTGACGCGCCAAGCCGAAGTATTGCGCCTGGTCTACCGGCCGGCCTATGAGCCTTTGCCCATGCCCGCCGCCCAAATGGCGCTCCCCATCCAGACCTCTGTCGATCGCTCCCACTTGAGCGTGGAAGAAATCCGCCAGGGGTTCATCGAGCGCTTGCGACGCATACGATCGGAAGAATTGGCGCGCGGGATGACGCTGATCGGCCCCCACCGCGACGAGGTGCGTTTCCTGGCCAACGGCATTGACCTCGGAGATTACGGCTCGCGCGGTCAAGTGCGCACGGCGTTGCTTTCCCTCAAACTGGCCGAAATGGAATGGATGCGCGCCCGCAACGGCGAATGGCCACTTTTGCTCCTGGATGAAGTGCTCGCCGAGCTTGACCCGACGCGCCGAGAGGACCTGTTACAGCGCCTGAGCCTGTACGATCAGGCCATTCTCAGCGCGACCGATGTTTCAGCCTTTCCGACACCCTTTACCACACAGACCACCGTATGGGAAGTGAGAATGGGAAGCATCTTCCCGCGACAAAAGCAGGAAACAGAATAAAGTACTACCTCGGCACGGCCGGCTGGAACCTTCCCAAGACTGCGGAAAAGGAATTTCCCGCCGAAGGTCCGGTGTTGACCCGGTATGCACACCGCCTGAATGCTGTGGAGATCAATTCGTCCTTCTATCGCCTGCACCGCCCGGAGACTTACGCGCGTTGGGCCTCGATCACGCCGCCGGAATTCCGTTTTGCCGTCAAATTGCCACGGGCGATCACCCACTTTTCGGCCTTGCGCGATTTTGAAACCTTGCTTCGCTTTCACGAGGGAACTTTGGCACTGGGCGAAAAGCTGGGCGTTTGGCTGGTTCAATTGCCGCCGAAGTTGGTTTTCGAAGCAGAAAGCGTAAGGTCCTTTTTTGAGCGCGTGCGGCGGCTCTATGAGGGTCCTGTCGTCTGCGAACCGCGCCATCCATCCTGGTTCACGGCAGCCGCCGAATCGCTCTTGCATTCTTTGCGCATCGGACGTGTAGCCGCGCACCCGGCGCCGCATCCACAGGGTGAAGAACCGGCCGCCTGGCAGGAGATCGCCTATTACCGCTTGCATGGTGCGCCTCACAGATATGTTTCGGCCTATCCACCCGAATTCCTGAGCGCCCTGGCCGAGAGGATCCGTTCGCATCCTACCGCCGGGGAAGTGTGGATTCTCTTCAACAATACAGCCGCCGGGGCCGCGGTAGAAAACGCTTTGCAAATGCAGCGCTTGCTTTCGGAAGCAGGGGAGCAAAACCCTTCCGCGTAGGATGCAAACTATAAACCTCTCTGGCAGGAAAAAATCATCGAATCATTAGACAGGAACAACAAAACCGCCCATCTAAGTTCTTGCAGCACAGGACCCAATTCTCCATCCTTCCCCCTCCGTCTCCTTCTCTCGAAGTAAAATAGAACCACATCCTCTCTTTCAGGAGTTTCCCAATGACTGTGATCCTGGATGGTTCATCCTTGACGATCGAAAAGCTGGTGGCGGTTGCCCGGTTTGGGGAGCCGGTGGAGCTACACCCGCAAGCCTTGGAGCGCATCCGCATTTGCCGCGCTTTGCTGGAGCGGAAACTGGCCGCAAAGGAGATCATGTACGGCACGAACACCGGCATCGGCGAGTTTTCAGAGCGCGTGCTCAGCGATGAACAAGTCAAGGAGTTCCAACGCTATCTGATCTATAACCATGCCGCCGGCATTGGCGATCCGCTGCCGATCGAGCAGGTGCGGGCGGCGATGGTCAGTCGCATCAACGTCCATGCCCACGGCAATTCGGCCTGCCGACCGGAGATCACCCTCACCTTGGTCGAAATGTTGAACAAAGGCGTGACCCCGGTGGTCTGCCAGAAGGGTTCAGTGGGCGCGAGCGGTGATTTGGCGCCGATGTCGCAGATTGCGCTCCTGCTCCTGGGCGAAGGGGAGGCCTTCTATCAAGGCGAGCGTCTGCCGGGACGGGTGGCGATGGAACGGGCCGGCATTCCCATTCCCGGCCTGGAAGCGCGCGATGGACTGGCGACGATCAACGGCTCGAATGTGCTCACCGCAATCAGCGCCTTGCAGCTCTATGATATGGAGCGCTGGCTGAAACAAGCCGAGATCGCCGCCGCCATGTCGCTGGAGGCTTTGCTGGCCAACCTCAAGCCGTATGACGAGCGCCTCCATCGTCTGCGCGGCTTCCCCGGCGCCATCGCTTCGGCGCGCAATATCATGCGCTGCATCGAAGGCTCCGACCTGACCACCGGCAAAATGAAGACAAAGGTGCAGGATGCCTATTCCATGCGATCCACGCCCCAGGTGATCGGCGCGGCGCGCGATGCCCTGCGCTGGGCGCGCCAACAGGTGGAGATCGAGCTAAACGGCGTCGGCGATAATCCCATCTGGATCCCGGAAGAGAACCTCACCCTCACCGGCGCCAACTTCCAGGGCACGCCGGTCGCCTTGCCGATGGATATGGTCGGCGCAGCCATCACGATGGTGTGTGTGCTCTCCGAGCGACGGCTCAACCGCCTGACCAACCCGGCACTTTCACAGGGTCTGCCCGATTTCCTCACCCCAAATCCCGGCTTCTTCTCCGGCATGATGCTCAGCCAGTATACCGCCGATCACCTGATCGTCGAGCAGCGCATCCTCTCCATGCCAGCCAGCATTCAATCCATCCCGGCCGCGGCCGATCAGGAAGATTTCGTCTCCATGGGCATGAACACGGCACTGAAGAACGAGCGGATTTTGGATAACGCCTATGGCGTGTTGGGGATTGAATTCATGGCCGCGGCTCAAGCCTTGGATTTCCGTTCCTTCCAAAACGGGCGCGGGGTTCGGGTCGCCCATCAGGTCATCCGCAAGTATGTGCCGCACCTCGAAGAGGATCGTCCTCTCTATCGCGATCACAACATCATGAAAGAACTGGTGAAATCGGGCGAGATTCTCGAGGCCGTGGAGCGTGAGATCGGCCCGCTGGAGTGAAGATGGGTAGGCTCTACCTCGTCGCCACGCCGATCGGCAACCTGGAGGACCTTTCGCCGCGAGCGCAACGCATTCTGCAAGAAGTGCCGCTGATCGCCGCCGAAGATACCCGGCGCACCCGTCAGCTCCTGCTGGCGAAGGGCATTCATCATAAAGCGCTGATCAGCTACCATGCACACAACCTGCGGGAGCGCGAAGCACGCCTGCTCCAGGCGCTGGAAGAAGGCGATGTGGCGCTGGTTTCGGATGCCGGCACGCCGGCGCTGAACGATCCGGGCTATGAGCTGGTGCGCGCCGCGATTGAGGCCGGCCATACGGTCGTTCCTGTGCCGGGGCCGGCCGCGCCGATCCTGGCGCTGGTCGCTTCGGGGCTGCCTACGGATGCCTTCCTTTACCTGGGCTATTTGCCGCGCAAACCGAGCGAGCGCCGTGCCCGACTTCAAAGCATCCGCAATTTGCCTTATACGCTGATCTTCCTCGAAGCGCCGCATCGGCTGGTGGAGATGCTACGGGATGTTTTGGAAGTATTAGGAGACCGCAGATTGGCTTTGGCGCGCGAACTGACGAAGGTGCACGAAGAAATTTGGCGCGGCAGCGTGAGCAGCGCACTCCGTCACCTGGACCTTGAGCCCCCGCGCGGCGAATTTACCTTGGTGCTGGAAGGAAGCAAAGAAGAGATCGCCGCGCGCTGGAGCGAGGCCGAGCTGGAACAAGCTCTGCGCGAAGGACGGGCACGCGGGGAATCGGCGGCCGAGCTGGCGCGGCGCTTGAGCAAAGTAAGCGGTTGGAAGCGCGGTGAAATCTATGACTACCTGCAACGGCTGGAAGCATGAGGATCGGGCAGCGCGCCCTCTGGGCCCTTTTGATCTTCCTCCTATGGGGCTGTGCACGACCCACAGAATCCTTCCTGCCCGAACCAGCGCAACTGGTCCTTTTCCGGGAAAACCCGGCACGTCTGGTCTTTTTCCAGGGTGCACAACGGCGCGAATCGTTCGATCTGCCCCTGCCGCCCGGCTGCGCGGGGAAACGCTTGCTGGCCGCCCCGCAGGGAAGGCGCCTGGCGCTGGAGATCGTCTGTGCTTCGGGGCCGCAGGTGCTTCGGTGGGATGCGCAGCGCAAGGTCCCTCACGATGCGACGGCTTCGTGGGCGCAGGATGCTCATTTGCTGGGTTGGAGCGCCGATGGGCAGGCGGTCTATTTGCGGGTTAATTCTCTGAGCGATCCGCGCGTGGTGCGCTGGGAATGGCAGGGGAAAGTGCACATCCTGCCGCTTTCCCCGTTCACCTATCACCTGGATGAGGGCCCTGACGGCCGCCTGCTCTTTGCCCTGACGCAAGGGGTGGGATGGGGCAGTGAACTCTATGTGCGGCAAGGTGGGCGAACGGTGCTTTTGCGAAGGGAGCCGTTGGACATTCTTTCGTTTGCGCGCTGGTCGCCGGATGGCAGGCAGATCGCCGCCGTTCGCTTCCCGGATGGCACGATGCCGTTTCCACCGGGCGAGCTGATCGTGCTGCAAGCGCCGGATTGGGCGCCGCGGCGCCTGGCCGAGGCCGATGCCGGCCAGGGACTTGCGCCGTTATGGTCGGCGGATGGCAAATGGATCGCGTTTGCCCGACGGAACGGGGAAGGAGACCCGCCCTATACGGAGCTTTGGGCGGTGGATGTGGAAAGTGGCCGGCTTTGGCGGCTCACTTCCTGGCAGGAAACGCATTTGCTGGATTTTCGGCTTTCGCCGGCAGGAGAACTAGCACTGGTCTTCGAGCAGGCCGGAAAGCGCAGTGCCGGCCTGATGGATTGGGGAGGATCGCCGCCGACCTGGCTGGATGCGGATGGGGTCTGTTGCTTGGATTGGGTGAGATAAAGGTATAATCTGCACTATGGGTCTCCGCCATATGTTGAAAACCTCGATTCCGACTCCGTTATGGAATGTGCTGCGCCAAACTTACCTTTCGGCGCGCTTGCTGCCGAACCTACCCGGTGCGTATTTGCATCCCTGGCGATGGGAGAGCCTGCGACGGTTGACGGCGCTCAAGGATGTGCACCGTGGCCGGCGGGCGTTTATCATCGGGAACGGGCCGAGCTTGCGCCAGACCGACCTTTCGCTCCTGCGCAATGAATTCACCTTTGGCCTGAACCGCATCTATTTGCTTTTCCCGGAACTGGGGTTTCCGACGAGTTACCTGGTTTCGATCAACGATCTGGTGATCGAGCAGTGTCGCGAGGAGATCGCCGCTTTGCCGATCCCGAAATTTCTTTCCTGGCGCTCGCACCGCTATTTTGAAGGATTGGTAAAAAATCGCGAGGCCTTGCCCACTTTTCTCTACACCACCTACGAAAAACCGACTTTTGCCCGTGATGCGCGCTTTCGCCTTTGGGAAGGGGCTACGGTGACCTACGTGGCGCTGCAGCTGGCCTTTCACATGGGCTTTGAGACGGTCATCCTGATCGGGGTGGATCACAATTTCGTCACCCGCGGCAAGGCGAATCAGACGGTGGTCTCAGAAGGGGACGATCCGAACCACTTTGACCCGCGCTATTTCGGCAAAGGCTTTCGCTGGCAGCTGCCCGATCTAGAGACTTCGGAGATCGCCTATCGCATGGCGCGCCGCGCCTACGAACAGGCCGGTCGCCGTGTGCTCGATGCGACCATCGGCGGGAAACTGACCGTTTTTCCGAAGGTGGATTACTATTCACTCTTCTGAGTGCCCGTTTGCAAAAAGCGCTTAATCATCAGATTCATTCGCCGGATTCGAGCAGATTCTATGCTGAGGAGAGGAATCCCATCTCCACCGACCTTCATCGTGAAGATAGAGCTTGAGCCTTGCGAACAAACGGTGGAGAGTTAACTTTTTCTTTCAAATCCTTTTTTGTAGACTCATTGATGCATATTAAAATTTTACTCTAACACAAGAAGGTCCTGTTCTCTGGGAAAGTTTTGCTCTCCAAAAGATTGCTTGGCACAAAATTCTTAGCCACTTTTTTGCTCAAGATTTTTTCTTAATGACGAAAATTCATTTTTCTTTTAAATCCGTTTTTATCCGCAGCATTCGTGTTCGTTGGTGCCCTATTCACTCGCACAAAAACATGGTTTTGCAGAAAGCTCAACCTTTTCGCAATCGGAGGAAAACATGCGTAAGTGGATTTGGAGATTTATTCCTGTTCTATTGCTGATAGCCCTCTATCTCTGGCCGACGCGCGCCCCCTCTTTTGAGACGCTTTATGGAGGGGTAGATCCAGAAACGGTCAAGGCCTTTCAAGAGTTTCGCGCCCGCCATCCGTTGCGCAAGCTGGTGACGGAAGATGGGCAAACCTGGGAGTACCTGGTCGGCGGGAAACGGGATGGGGAAGTAGTGCTCTTCCTACACGGGATGAGCGGTGCAGCCGATATTTGGTGGCGGCAGATCGAAGCCCTCCAGGACGAGTATCGTGTGATCGCCGTCACCTACCCGCCGGTGGATAGCCTGGAGGAGATGGAGGCCGGCGTTTTGGAGATCCTGGATCGCGAGGGTGTGCGCCGCGCCAACGTGGTCGGCACGTCCCTGGGAGGGTACTTTGCCCAATTCCTGGCCGGTCGTCACCCGGAGCGCGTCCTGCGCGTGGTCTTGGGGAACACCTTTCCGCCCAACGACATCCTGGCACAGGAAAACCGCACCATCGGCATGCTCCTCCCCTTCCTGCCGGATTGGGTGGTGTTACGCTTTATGCGCCAGAGCGTGGAACACAGCATCTATCCCAGCTCCGGCTACGATGCCTTTACGTTGGCCTATCTGATGGAAATGAACTACGGCCGCGTGCACAAAGCGCACGTCTTGGCACGGTATCGCTGTGTGATGCAAAAGTTTGAGGTCAAGGAACTGCCGACCTCTGTGTTGATCTTTGAATCGGATAACGATCCGCTGATCAACGCTACGCTGCGTGAGCAGCTTAAGAGCACTTATCCGTATGCCGAGGTCTATACCTTCCAAGGCGCCGGTCACTTTCCTTATCTGAATCGTGCAGATGAGTATAATCAGCAATTAATTGGCTTCCTGCAACGGCCAATAATGGTATACTCTCCATAGTCCTCAATGCTATTGGAAAAGGAGATCTCCCTATGTCTAAACGTTTCTTCGCGCTTCTAAGTGTGGTCGTTGGCCTAATGCTATTGCTGGCAGCTTGCGAACGAAGTTTTTCGGCTGCTCCTCAGGCCACTCCTACCCTGCTCCCGCCGGAATTTTCCACGCCTCTGCCGGATGATCCGATGGCGATGATCGCCGCTACGGCAACGGCCATGGCCATGGGCATGGACATGCCGACCGATACACCTTTTCCGGAGATCGAAACCCCGACCCCGGTCGACCTTGCCATGCCTACCGAGACGCCTATCGAAGGCATAACCGAAACCCCAACACCGCCTTTCATCATCATCACTCCGCCGGCCGAAACCGAAGCAACCCCCACGAACGTCTTGCCGACCATCCCGCCGGTAGCCTTTACGCCGGGAAGCATCCCCAGCACCTATACCCTACAGGAAGGGGAATTCCCCTTTTGCATCGCGCGACGCTTCAATGTGAATCCCTACGAGCTACTGCAGCTCAACGGACTCAGCGACGGCATGATCTACCAGCCGGGATTGCCGCTCCGCATTCCGCAAACCGGCAATCCTTTCCCCGGCGAGCGGGCGCTTAAGCCCCATCCGACCACATACACTGTGGAGAAAGCGAATATGACGATCTACGCCGTGGCCTGCGAATTCGGCGATGTCTTCCCCGAAGCGATCGCTGCGGTGAACAATCTCTCGCTCTCGGCACGGCTCACCCTAGGTCAGGTTCTCAATATTCCGTGAGATGAGCGGAAAAAACTTCCGTTTGCTGAAGAGCGAGGTCCTTTTCCAGGGACGCGCCTTTCGCATCCGCCGCGATGTGCTCCTCACCCCTGATGGGCGCGAGACGCGTTTCGATATCGTTGAGCACCATGGTTCGGTCATCCTGATTCCCCTCGATGAAGAGGGGAATCTCCTTTTCGTGCGGCAGTATCGTCATGCGGTGGGAGGAGAGCTGCTGGAATTGCCGGCCGGCTCACTGGATGAGGGAGAAGCTCCCGAAACGTGTGCCGCCCGTGAACTGCGCGAAGAAACGGGATACGCCGCCCAAGTTTTGGAAAAGGTGGGAGAATTCTACCTGGCGCCCGGCTATTCCACCGAGAAGATGACCGTTTTCATCGCCCGTCAGCTCTACCCAGCACCGCTGCAAGCGGATGCGGATGAGTTTCTGGACCTTGTGCGTTTGCCGCTGCGGGAGGCTTTGCGCGCCGCTGAAACAGGGAAAATCCCGGATGCAAAGTCGCTGGCCGCGCTTTACCTGGCGCAGGAAAAATTGAGATAACTTTAGGAGGGTCATCCATTATGTATACCGTTGCTGTTACCGGCGCTTCGGGTTACATTGGGCAGCGTCTGGTGCAGTGCCTGGTTCGGGAACCAAACGTCGATCGGGTGCTGGCATTGGACATCCGCCCGTTGCCGTTTGAACATGAGAAGCTGCTCTTCATTCGCCACGATGTCGGCGAACCGATGACGGAGCTGTTTACCCGTCATCAAGTGCGCATGGCCGCGCATCTGGCCTTCATTGTGGACCCGATCTACGATCGCCGCAAGGAGCGAAAGGTGAACATCGGCGGATCGCAGAATTTTTTGGCTGCCTGCCACGCCACCGACTGTGAGGCACTTTTGCTTTCCAGCAGCGCAACGGTCTACGGGGCCTTGCCGGACAATCCACCCCTCCTCACGGAGGAGGCGCCGCTGCGTGCCCGACCGGGCTTTCCATATGTGGAAGATAAGCTGGTGCAAGAGGCGATGGCCCGACAATATGCCCAAGAACACCCCAAAGCTCGGCTGATCATCACGCGCGCCACGGTGGTCACCGGCCCTCATATGGATAATTTCATGTCGCGCTATTTTTCGCGTTCGCTGGTGTTCACGATCCGCGGCGCGAACCCGCCGGTGCCCCTAGTTCACGAGGACGATACGGCCGAGGCCACGGAGCGCCTGCTGCTGCAGGCTCCTTCCGGGGCTTATAACATCAATGCGCCCAATCCGGTACCGTTGCAGGAGGTGATCCGTAAGATGGGCGCGCGGGTGCTGGCTTTGCCACCGGCGCTGATCTACCCGCTGGCTACGGTGGGGTGGAAGTTGCGTTTGCGCTTTCTGACCGAGGTGCCACCCCGTATGCTGGATTACATTCGCTATACCTGGACGGCGGATGGGAGCAAGGTGACCCGCTTCACCGATTTTCGCTATCGCTATGATGGCTACGCGGCGATGGAGGCCTTCCTGGCAGCGCGCCGTAAGTAAGTAGTTGATCTTGTCTCCAGGGAGGGGAGGCCATGAGCGTTTTCCGTTCGACCGAAGAGCTATATGCTGTGATGGGGGCGCTCTTTGAGCGCTTGAAACAGGATGCGCAACTGGCAGAGCGCCTTTTGGAAGGCAACCTGGTGGTGCGCTTCCGCTGGCGCAATCCGGAGGGCGAGGCGACGATCGATTTGCGCCGAGCACCGATCACCTATACGTTTGGCCCCTGCGATCTGCAGCCGGATGTGGAGATGATCCAGGATGCAGATGTGGCGCACTTGTTCTGGCTGGGGAAGCTGAACGTGCCGCGTGCCATTGCAAGCCGCCAGGTGATCGCCAAAGGATCGGTGCCGAAGGCACTGAAGCTCCTGCCGGCCATCCAGCCGGCCTTTGCCGTCTACCGGCAAGTGCTGATCGAAAGCGGACGAAAGGACCTGGTTTCTACGGCCGCGCCCCGTCCGGGGTCCAGAAAACGAGCCGCCTGGCTCCGGCGGCTGAAACAGCGCTGGGCGGGAGAAAAAGCCGAGGTCAAGTTTGAGCCTCTCAAGCGGCATTTTATCCCTCTGCTGGATTCTGAACCTTCGATCACACCGCCTGTCGCTTCTCCTGCTCCACTGCCCTCGGAGGAGAAGGAATTGAAGCGCGAGATGCTGCGACGGATGATGCTGATCCGCGCCTTTGAGGAGCATTTGAGCCGAGCATTTGCCGAGGGGAAATTGCCCACCGAGGCGATCCATCTTTCGATCGGTCAGGAGGCGACGGCCGTGGGGGCGTGTTTTGCGCTTTCGGCGCAAGATACGATGGCGACTACCCACCGTGGCCATGGGCATATGCTGGCGAAAGGGGCCGATCTGCGCGGCATGATGGCCGAGATTTATGGGAAGGCGACCGGGCTGTGTAAGGGGAAGGGCGGCTCGATGCACGTGACCGATGCACGGGTGGGCGCGCTGGGAGCCAATGGGATCGTGGGGGCTTCGGCGCTGATCGCCACCGGCGCGGCGCTGGCGACGAAGTTGCAGGGCGAGCGACAGGTGAGCCTGGCCTTTTTGGGCGATGGGGCAATGAACCAGGGAATGTTCCACGAGGCGGCTTGCTTTGCTTCGGTCTTCCAGCTACCGGTGATTTTCCTGGTGGAGAACAATCAGTATGCCGAATTCACGCCGCTTGCAAAGCACACGCGCGTGCCCAGGCTGGCCGATCGCGCCGCGGCTTATGGGATACCCGGCGTACAGGTGGATGGGAACGATGTGTGGGCGGTCTATGAGGCGGTGCGACAGGCGGTGGAGGATGCACGGGCGGGAAAGGGGCCGAGGCTGATCGAATGCGTCACCTATCGCTGGCACGGCCACATGGAGGGCGAAACGGCCTCATACCGCACGCAGGAGGAGATCGAGCGCTGGCAGAAGCAGGACCCGATTGCACGTTGGAAAGAGCGCTTGCTTGCCGAGGGAGTGCTTATAGCGGATGAGGCGCAAAAGATGGCGCAGGAGGTGGATGAGCAAATCGCCGATGCGGTGCGCTTTGCCGAAGATTCTCCCTTGCCTGGGATGGAGACCCTGACGGAGGATGTTTTCGCGCCGGAGCCGGCTGTTCTCTATCAACCCCATCCCTTGCCACCGGCCAGCCGTGAAGTGACTTTTTCGCAGGCGCTGTGGGAAGCGTTGGCCGAGGAGATGAGCCGCGATGGGCGCGTTTTCCTGCTGGGTGAGGACGTGAGTCAAGGTGGTTACTTTGCCGTGACAACAGGGCTGGCCGAGGAGTTTACCGGCCGGGTGCTGGATACGCCGATCAGCGAGTATGCCATTGTGGGCGCGGCGGTGGGGGCAGCGATGTGTGGGATGCGCCCGGTGGCGGAGATCCTTTTCTCCGATTTTCTAACCACCTGCATGGACCCGTTGGTCAATCAGGCGGCGAAGTTGCGCTATATGTCCGGCGGGCAGTATGCCTTGCCGCTGGTGGTGCGCACGCCGGGAGGGGCTGGCCTGGGCATGGCGGCGCAACACAGTCAGAGCCTGGAAGCGCTTTTGACCGGGATTCCGGGGTTGATCGTCATCGCTCCCTCCACGCCGCTGGATGCGAAGGGGTTGCTCAAGGCCGCGATCCGATCGAATAATCCCGTGCTCTTCTTTGAGAACAAATTGCTTTACCTGCAGACCGGTAAGATTCCGGAAGGGGAGTATTTGATCCCGATCGGAGTGGCGGATGTGAAGCGCGCCGGGCACGATGTGACGGTGGTGGCAATCGGCAGTATGGTTTCGCTGGCGCTCTCCGTGGCGGAGGGACTAGCCCAGGAGGGAATTGAGGTGGAAGTGATCGATCCGCGCACGCTGGTGCCGCTGGATGTGAACGCCATTCTGCGCTCGGTGCAGAAGACGGGGCGGTTGGTGACGGTCGAAGAAGGGGCACTTCACCACGGCTTTGGCGCCGAGATCGCAGCACGCGTGGCCGAGGTGGCCCCCCAATGGCTGAAAGCGCCGGTGCAACGGGTGGCAGCGGTGGATATCCCCATTCCCTATGCCCGCAACCTGGAACGGGCGGCAGTGCCGGACGAGGAACGCCTGAAGAGGGCAATCTATCGTGCTTTAGGTGAGAAGTGAAAGAATCTATTTCTTGTCCTCCCCTCATGAGTGTGTTAAACTAATCCTATGAGCGAGGAAACGCTTCTTCAACAGGCGATTGATGCCCTGCAAATGGGAAAGAAGAGGGAGGCGCGGGAAATCCTCACCCGCCTGATCCGTGCCGATCAGGAAAACGCCGTCTATTGGGTCTGGTTGAGCGCGGCGGTAGAAAGCGACAAAGAGCGCCGTTACTGTCTGGAAACAGCCTATCGGCTCGATCCACAAAATGCCGCCGCGCAGCGCGGCTTGGCCCTGCTAGGTATCCAAGTTTCCGAAGAGATTTCACCTTTTCCGGTGAACCGTCCGCGCGCCTGGGAAAAGCGCCTGTTAGCCACTCCTGAGGAAGAAGAACAAGAAAAAGCAGCTGCCGGCCGCCCTGTGCGGCGCCTGGTGGGTTGGGTGGCATTGGTGCTGTTACTGATCGGGCTTTCCATCGGCGGCTTTTTCCTCTCTCGCCCCCAGCGAATGACTACGTTGCCCACGCGCACGCCAGGGCCCTCCCCCACCTATACCTTGACCCCCACCTTCATCAATGCCACGGCGATCCCGGCCACACCTACCTTCTCCGGTCCGCCCCCGCTCTGGGCCCTGCTGGACGCTACCTACACCCCTACTCCCCTGTATGTGAGCACGCCGCGCCAGCCTCAATCGGCCGATTTGCAGCGCTCGGCCAGCAATGCCTATGCCCGTCAGGATTGGGAAACCTTCATTGTGGCCATGCAACAAATTGCCCAGCTGGAGCCGAATGCTGCCGATCCCTATTATTACATCGGCGAAGCCTATCGCTTCCAGGGAAAATATACGGATGCCTATCAGGCCTATCAGCGTGCTTTGGAGATCGACGCTCGCTTTGCGCCGGCCTATCTGGGTGAAGCGCGCGTCGTGCCGGCGATCGATCCGAAGATCGATATCGAATCCCTGCTCAACAAAGCCTTGGAATACGATCCCAACCTGGGCGAGGCCTATCTGGAACGCGCCCGTTACTATTTTGCCAACAAAAAGTACGAACAGGCTCTCGCCGACCTGGAACGCGCCGAACAAACCTTGCCCGGTTCTCCCCTGGTCTCTTTCCTGCGTGCACAGATTTACTGGCAGCAGGGAGAAAAGGAACAGGCATTGGCGCTGGCAGAAGAGACCCAACGCCGCGACCTGACGATGCTCCCCGTCTACGCATTGCTCGGCGAAATTTACGCCGACCGGGGAGAGTATGCTCAAGCGATGGCCAACCTAGAGCGTTATCTCACCTATCAGCCGAACGATGTCCCCGCGCAGCTGCTACTGGGTAAGGTACAGTATCAGGCCGGGGAGTATCAGAAGAGCGAGAAAACGCTTTCGCTCCTTCTGGAACGGGCCCCGCGCCAGGGCGAAGCGTATCTCTACCGTGGACTGACGCGCCTAGAGCTGGAGAAAATCGAAGCCGCCATCCAGGACTTGGACCGTGCTTTGCTCTATTTCCCGGAATCGTATACGGCACATCTCGGCCTGGCACGCGCCTTTTTTGCCCAAGAGAAATACGGGAATGCCTACCAGGAAGCAGAACGCGCCTATGGTTTTGCAAAAGACAATGCGCAAAAAGCGCAAGCGATTTACTGGCGGGCGCTTTCGCTGGAAAAGCTCGGCGAAATTCGCACCGCCATTCGTGACTGGAATCTCTTGTTGACTACCTACAAGGATGTGGCCGGGGAAGAAATCCTGCGCACGGCGCAAGAGCATCTGAACATGTTGCGCACCCCCACGCCGAGCCCTACTCCCCGTGCCACCTCTACTCCCACGCGCACCCCTCAGCCGACGAAAACCCCTTGACTTTAGATTAAAATGCTTGACTTTTGGAACATTTGTGCTATACTCTGACCCGCAAGAGATGTTTGAACCATAGGAGTTTCTCATGCCCCGCAAATCTTCCTCTTCTGATCTTTTCTCGCAACCCACCCGCCCCTCGATCGACGAGGCACGGCGTGCCGTATTGGAAAAAGCCCTGAGCGATATTACCAAACGTTACGGCGACGGAGCGATCATGCGCCTGGGAGAGGCCCATAGCATGCATACCGAAGTGATCCCCACCGGCTCGCTCTCCCTCGATATTGCCCTCGGAGTTGGCGGTATCCCTCGTGGACGAATTACCGAGATCTTCGGCCCAGAATCTTCCGGCAAGACCACGCTTTGTCAGCATATTGTCGCCGAAGCCCAGCGCATGGGAGGGGTGGCCGCTTATATTGACATGGAACACGCCCTAGACCCCTCCTACGCGGCCAAATGTGGCGTAGATATTGAGAACCTGCTGATCTCGCAGCCGGATACCGGTGAACAGGCGCTGGAGATCGCCGAAACGTTGGTGCGCTCCGGCGCGGTCGATGTCGTGGTCATTGACTCGGTTGCCGCGCTGGTGCCGCGCGCCGAGATCGAAGGAGACATGGGCGATCCCACCATGGGAATCCAGGCACGGCTCATGTCACAGGCACTGCGCAAACTTTCCGGCGCCATCAGCCAAACCAAGACGGCGGTGATCTTCACTAACCAGCTGCGCCAGAAGATCGGGGTCATGTTCGGCAATCCCGAAACGACCACCGGCGGCCAGGCGCTGAAGTTCTATGCCTCGGTGCGCTTGGATGTGCGCCGCGTGCAGGCGATCAAGCTGGGCGCGGAGATCATCGGCAACCGCACCCGCGTGCGCGTGGTCAAAAACAAGGTAGCGCCCCCGTTCAAGACGGCCGAATTCGACATTATGTACAACGAAGGCATTTCCAAAGCCGGCGATGTGCTCGATCTGGCCACGCAGCTCGGCATCATCGAAAAGCGCGGCGCGTTCTTCTCGTACGGCGACATCCGCCTCGGCCAAGGCCGGGAGAACGCCAAAGAATACCTGCGCCAGAACCCGGATCTGATGGCGGCGATCGAAGCGATTATCCGCGAAAAGGCGCTGGGTGGTGAGATCGTGGTGCCCCTTGCCAGCGCTGACGACGAAGGACTGGAAGAACTGTAAAAAACGTGCCCCAGCATCTTCGCCGCTTGTTGCTCTGCTTCTGGGTGGTCGTCCTGATGGGCTGTGGGCCTTTGCCCGGCCCACCGACGCCCACCCTTTTTCACGCCCCGCTTCAGCCTCCCAGCCCAACCCCTTCGCTCACCCCCACCCTGCCTCCCACGCGTCCCATTCCAACCCGCACGCCCACGCCTGTTCCCTCTCCCACACCCTGCCAGGACAACCTACGCTATCTGGAAGACGTGACATTCCCCGGTGAAAAAGTCCAAGTAAGTGCCGGACAGGTGATCGATAAACAATGGCGCGTGGAGAACAACGGGACCTGTCCGTGGGGAGAAGGATACACCCTGCGATTGACCGCCGGCTCTGCCTGGGGCGCAGCTGAACAGCAACCCCTCTACCCGGCCATGCCGGGCGCGCAGGTGATCTTGCGCATTCTTTTCACTGCGCCACAGGAACCCGGCGAATATCGCACCGAATGGCATGCCTTCAATGCCCGTGGACAACAGTTTGGCGATGTGCTCTATTTGGTGATCGAGGTCCTGCCGGCGCCGGCACCTTCTCCTACCCCATGAACATCTTTGGGTGATATAATTAGAAATAACTTTTCTCCGGAGTACACACATGAGCGACATCCGCATTCAACGTCTGGCAAAAATTCTGGTCGAACATTCGGCAAGGGTCAAACCGGGTGATCGCATCCTCCTCGAGGGCACGACTGCCGCCATTCCTCTGATCCGGGAACTCTATCAGCAAATTCTCGAAAAAGGGGGGCATCCCCATGTAGAGCTCTCATTCCCGGAGCAGGATTATCTGCTGCATCGCTACGGCAACGACGAACAGCTCGATTTCGTCCCTACCTTTCGGCTGCTCGCTTATGAGCAATTCGAGGGACGGATTCGCATTCATTCCTCTACCAACACGCGCGGACTGAGCGGGATTGACCCCTCGCGCCTGCAGCGGCGACAAAAGGCGCTGGGGATTATCACCGAGACCCAGATGCGCCGCGGGGCAGAAGGCTCCTTCAAGTGGGTGACCACGCTCTTCCCAACCGAAGCCTATGCGCAGGATGCCGGAATGAGCCTGAGTGAATATACCGACTTCGTTTTCCGCGCCTGCCACGCAGACGATGAGGATCCGATCGCCTACTGGCGCAGCCTGCAAGCCCGCCAGCAGAAAGCCATTGATTGGCTGATGGGCAAAAGCCAGGTGGTGCTCCGCGGTCCGAATGTGGACCTTACGCTTTCCATCCGTGGACGGCGCTTTATGAACTCCGTGGGCGTGTACAACATGCCCGATGGCGAGATCTACACCGGACCGGTGGAGGACTCCGTCAACGGTTGGGTGCGCTTTACCTATCCGGCGATCTACAACGGCGTAGCCGTCGAAGGGGCCGAGCTGACCTTTTCCAACGGCCGTGTCACCCAGGCACGTGCCGAGAAGAATCAGGATTTCCTGCTCCGTATGCTGGAAACGGATAGCGGCGCGCGCTACTTGGGCGAATTCGCCATCGGGACGAATTTCGAGATCGATCGCTTCACCGGTCAGATCCTCTTCGATGAAAAGATCGGCGGTTCCTTCCACATGGCGCTCGGCGCCGGCTACCCCGAAACCGGTTCGCGCAACAAATCCGCCATCCATTGGGATATGATCTGTGACCTGCGCACCGATTCTGAAATCCTTGTGGATGGAGAACTGTTCTACAAGAACGGTGAATTCGTCTTCGATAAGTAAGGCCTATACCATCCGAAGAGAAAAGAGACACAGGGATTTCCTGTGTCTCTTTTTATTTCTGTGCAGTGAAGGGAGGGGGTCCCCCCCTCACGGTTGATTCTGTACTTCCGCAGGCAAGTACAGATGGCTCAGATACTCTTTTAGCATCCGCCGTGTGTTGAAGGTCGGGATGATCGAGCGCATGGATTCTTTCACCCGTTCCAACCATTCCTGTGGAATATCGCGCCCATCACGCTCGTAATAGAGAGGGATGATCTCATTTTCCAACAAGGAATAGAGGCTCTGCGCATCGGCCGCATCTTGGGCTTCCGGAGAATCGTAGTCCCGATCGTCGCCGATTGCCCAACCGTTGCGTCCGTTATAGGCCTCGCGCCACCAGCCATCGAGCACCGAGCAATTCAGCACCCCATTGAGCGCCGCTTTCATTCCGGAAGTGCCGCTGGCTTCCATGGGGCGGCGCGGCGTATTCAACCACAAGTCCACGCCCTGCACCAGATAACGTGCCAAGTTCATATCGTAATCTTCTAGGAAGACCAGCCGTCCCGCCGTCTCGGCGCGCTTGACCTGGCGATAAATTTGCTGAATCAGTTGCTTGCCGGGTTCATCGGCCGGATGGGCCTTGCCGGCAAAGATGATCTGCACCGGCATATTAGGACGATTGATCATGTGTAGCAATCGATCGACATCCTGGAAGAGCAGGTTGGCGCGTTTATAGGTCGCAAAGCGACGGGCGAAACCGATGGTCAGGGCATAGGGATTAAGCAGAACCCCCGAGGCGATCACCTGAACCGGGTGGAAACCGCCGACCCGCCAGCGTTCGCGCACGCGCTCACGCAGGTAGAACGCCAGACGACGCTTGAGATGTAGGCGCACTTCCCAAAGACGCTGAGTGGGCAAGGCATCCAATTTTTCCCATAGCGCCGGATCGTCGAGGGATTCCATCCAGTCTTCCCCCAGCACCTCATCCAGGAGGAGACGTAACCGCCGCCCCATCCAGGTGGCGACATGCACGCCGTTGGTCACGTAAGTAATCGGCACTTCTTCTTCCGGAAGTTCCGGCCAAAGGAAGTGCCACATGCGTCGCGCCACACGTCCGTGCAGTTCGGAAACGGCATTCCGCCTGCCGGAAAACCGCAGTGCCAAGATGCCCATACTGAAGGTTTCGCCCCAGGGTTGCTGGTGACGCGCCAGGTCCATGAATTGATCGCGGTTCAGGCCCAAGGCAGGCCAGAAATTCGCCAGGTATTTTTCGATCAGCCAAAGTGGGAATTCATCATTGCCGGCAGGGACGGGTGTATGGGTCGTGAAAACGTTCGCGGCGCGCACCTGGGCTGCAGCCTCTTCAAAGGAAAGCCCTTCGGAGACTTTCTCCCGAATGCATTCCAGCGTCAGGAAGGCGGCATGCCCTTCGTTCATGTGCCAGGTCGAAGGCCGATAGCCCAACAGGCGCAGGGCACGCACCCCACCGACGCCCAGGAGCACTTCCTGCATCACCCGCCGCTCCAGGTCCGACCAATACAATCGGGCGGTCAGAATGCGATCTTCCGGGCGATTGATCTCTAGGTTGGCATCCAGCAAGTAGAGCGGCACGCGTCCAACCCGAATCTCCCACAGCCTTAGCCACACCTGGCGATCGGGAAATTCGACGCTCACTCTGCGCGGCTGACCGTTCTCATCCAGCACAGGCAACAGCGGCAGGGAAGCCACGTCCAACGGCTGGTTGATCGCTTCCTGCCAGCCATCTTCGCTGATGCGCTGCGTGAAGTAACCTTCCGAATACAGGAAGCCTACAGCGACCAGATTCAAACCCAGATCCGAGGCCTCTTTGATGTGATCACCGGCCAAGACACCCAGGCCGCCGGAATAGATCGGCAGCATCTCGTGCAGGCCGTATTCCATCGAGAAATAGGCGATCAAATGCTGATCCAAACCCTGGCGCTCGGCCCAGGTTTGCGAGGGGTGCAGATAAGCATCGAAAGCCTTGAAGACGCTCTCATAGCGAGCCAGATAGGCCGGGCGCAGCGCGCCGGCATTCAACGTGGCGCGTTCGGCCAAACGCAACAGTCGGATCGGATTGTGGCCGACGCGTTCCCACAGCTCATTATCGAGATCACGAAAGAGGTGCTCGGCCTCCGGGTTCCAGGTCCACCACAGGTTGTAGGCCAGTTCTCCCAACCGTTCAATCCGGCGGGGCAAATCAAATCCATTCGGTATGCGGGTAAGGAAACGTACAGACATGGGGATTAATATACCACAAACGCGCCCGATCGCATGGTCAGGCCGAGCGGTTAAGACGGCGCACGGTTTACGATTCGATTTATCGGTGGCTTTTAAGGAACGAAAGCCGCGGGGTAACCGCGGCTTCGCATTCAAGATGTGGCCCTGATTATTTGGCCTTGACGGTGATCGTCTTCGGGCGCACCTCTTCGGCCTTGGGCAGGGTGATGGTGAGAATACCGTTCTCGAACTCGGCCTTGGCCTTATCCGCAACCACCGCCGTGGGCAAGATGATGCTGCGTTCAAAAGCGCCCCAGCGATGTTCGCGGATGTGGTAGCTGCGACCCTTTTGCTCCTCTTCCTGCTTGATCTCGCCTTTGATGGTCAGCACGTCACCGGTCACGCTGATCTGCACATCATCCGCTTTCACACCGGGCAAGGCCGCTTTGACGACTACTTCATTATCGGTCTGATACATATCGATCGCCGGCACCTGCCCACTCAGGACCGAGACAAACGGGCGCTCGAAGACCTCATCGATCATGCGGTCCATCATTTCGCGCAGGGTCAGCATCTCGCGGAAGGGTTCCCAACGGATCAGGTTGGTCATACTCTCACCTCCTTTCGGAAGGGTTGTTTCCATCACATTCGCTTCCTACTATAGGCGGCTCGCGTTAGAAAAACGCAAGAGGTGAGTAAGTGTTCTATCAGAGCCTGATCCCGATGAAGGAACTAAACCTTTCCGCTCAAGATGGCTTGTTTGACCTCGGCAATGGCTTTGGTGATCTTGATCTCGCGCGGACAGGCTTCGGTGCAGTTGAAGGCCGTGCGACAGCGCCAGACGCCCATCTCATCGGCCAGGATCTGCAGGCGCTCGGCAGTGGCGGTATCGCGCGAATCGAAGATGAAGCGATGGGCATTGACGATCGCCGCCGGGCCGTAGTATTGATCGTTCGCCCAGAAGGAGGGGCAAGAGGTGGTGCAGCAGGCGCAGAGGATGCACTTGGTCGTGTCATCGAAACGCAGACGCTCCTCCGGGCTCTGCAACCGTTCTCGCCCGTCCTCCGGGATCGGCTTATCCGAGATAAAGTAGGGCATTACACGGCGGTAGTGATCGAAGAAGGGCTTCATGTCCACGATCAAATCCTTGATCGTGGACAGGCCCAGGATCGGCTCGACGGTGATGTGATCGCCCACATCGCGCACCAGCGTTTTGCAGGCCAAGCGGTTCATGCCGTTAATGCGCATAGCATCCGAACCGCAGATGCCATGGCCGCAGGAGCGGCGGAAGCTCAAGGTCCCATCCTGTTCGCCTTTGACCTTTTCGAGCAGGTCCAGCACGCGATCGGTCGGATCGGCCTCCACCTGATAGGTCTGATAGGAGGGTCGGGTATCCTTTTCGGGGTTATAGCGCAGGATTTTAAGGGTTACAAGCATGTTTGCCTCCTAATAGGTGCGCTCCTTGGGCTGATATTTGGTGATCACCACCGGCTTGTAATCCAGGCGGGTTTCGCCTTTCTCGTCCATCCAGATCAGGGTATGTTTGAGCCAGTTCTGATCGTCACGCTGGGGGTAGTCTTCGCGGGCATGGGCGCCGCGGCTCTCCTTGCGCGCCAGGGCCGAGATGGTGGTGACCTCCGCCAGGTCGAGCAGGTTGCTCAGTTCCCAAGCGTTCATCAGTTCCATGTTGAAGACTTTGCCGGTATCCGTCACGCGCACGTGACGCATGCGCTCTTTCAGCTCGCGGATCTTGTTCAAGGCATGGGTCATGCCTTCCTCGGTGCGGAAGACGCCCATGTTCTCGAACATCTCACGGCGCATTTCCTGGGCAATGTGGAAGGCATTTTCGCTCCCATCGGCGGTGCGGAAGCGCTCCAGCTGCTCACGGGCATAGGCGGTTGGATCTTCCGGCAGCGGCTGGAAGGAGGCGCCTTTGGCAAATTCGGCAGCACGCAGGCCGGCCTGTTTGCCGAAGACGACCAGATCGAGCAGGGAGTTCGTCCCCAGACGATTGGCGCCATGCACGGAGACGCAAGCGCATTCACCCGCCGCATACAGGCCGGGGACGATCGTGTTTTGGGCATCGGAGATCACTTCGCCGTACATCGTCGTCGGAATGCCACCCATGGCATAGTGCGCCGTCGGCTGAATGGGCATGGGTTGGGTCACCGGGTCAACCCCCAGGTAGGTGCGGCAGAAATCGATGATATCCGGCAATTTGCTCAGGATTTGTTCGCCTGTCACGCGGTAGGGAGTGCCGTCGGGATTGGTACGTCCATCCAGCTCGGCATATTTGTTCACCGTCTCCGGGCGCACGTCCAGGTAGACGTAGTTCTTGCCGTTCACGCCACGGCCTTCGCGAATTTCGAGGTAAATTGCCCGGCTGACCACATCGCGCGAGGCCAGGTCTTTCACCTTCGGGGCATATTTTTCCATGAAGCGCTCGCCCAGGCCGTTGATCAGCACTCCGCCTTCCCCGCGCACACCCTCGGTGATCAGGATGCCCAGTTTATAAATACCGGTGGGATGGAACTGGAAGAACTCCATATCCTCCAACGGCAAGCCGCGCCGCAAGACCGTGGCCGGACCATCGCCGGTGAAGGAATAGGCGTTCGAGGTCACTTCCCAAATGCGTCCGTGACCACCGGTGGCGAAGATCACCGCTTTGGCGTGGAAGACGTGCAGCTCGCCGGTGGCCAGCTCCACGGCCACCACCCCCGCCGCCTGTCCGTTGACCATGATCAGGTCCACCGCCTGGAATTCATCGAAGAAGGTGACGTTGTTCTTGATGCACTGCTGATAGAGTGTTTGCAGGATCATGTGCCCGGTGCGATCGGCGGCATGGCAGGCACGGCGCACCGGCTTGCCGGTGATGTTGTTGGTGTGTCCACCAAAAGGACGCTGCATGATGCGCCCGTCGGGAGTGCGGTCAAAAGGCAGACCCATGTGTTCCAACTCATAAACGATCCCCGGCGCCTCGTTGCACATGAATTCAATGGCATCCTGATCGCCCAGATAGTCTGAGCCTTTGACGGTATCGTAGGTATGCCATTCCGGATGATCCTCTTCCAAGTTACCCAAGGCCGCGCCGATCCCACCCTGGGCCGTGCCGGTGTGGGAACGGGTCGGATAGAGTTTGCTGATAACCGCCGTTTTGGCACCGCGCGAGGCATAGAGGCCGGCCATCAACCCGGCACCGCCTGCGCCGACAACCACCACTTCATATTGGTGAATTTGCGTCATATCCTACCTCCCTATGCCGATGGCATGCGCACACCACCGATAATGGCAATAGCGCCGATCAGCGAGATAATAATCCAGAAGAAGAGCAGGCCCCAGGATACGATCGCCCGTCCACGATCGCTATGCACGTAGTCCAACAACACCTGGCGCAGGCCGTTCACGCCATGGGCAAAGGCGAAGGCCAGCAGGAAGAAATCGTAGACGCGCCATCCCCAGAAAGCCCAACGCATCTGGACATAATCCAGGTCAATCCTGTGCACCCCTACGAGCACATCCTGGAGGATCATGTGGAACCAGGCCAATGGAATCAAGGCAATGGCCGTATAACGCATCCATTTCCAGGCGATGACCTCGTAGTTGGGTTTGATCTTTACCGTTCGCTGTGTGCTCATGGTTCCTCCAAAGATTAACCGCCGAAGAGGCCAAAACTGTGCTTGAGCAGGTTATATCCCATGATCGCTGCTGCCGGCAACCAGAGAATGATCGAAGCGATCAGGGTAATGATGACCGATTTGCGCTCATCGTGAAGATCCCACCATTCGGGCTTCCACAGATCGAAGATGGTGATGCGCAGGCCGTTCACCCCGTGGTAGATCAGTGAAAAGACGAGAAAGATCTCTCCGACCATGAAGATGGGATTGCGGTAGAGCGCAATGGCATGTTCGTAAAGCTCCGGGGCGAAGTAGACGAAGGACGTATCGACGATGTGGATGGTGAGGAAAAGCAACGTCCCCAGGCCGGTAATGCGATGGAGCAGAAAAGCCCAATGTCCGGCCCGCCCCTTATAGCGCACATACCCGGAAAAGGATGTTTTCAGAGAAGACATGGGACCTCCTTAGGAGTGCAATCGTCAAACAGAAAAGGAGGTAGAAGACTCTACCTCCTTCAATTTTTGTCTTTATTTGTCATCCATATGCTCGATCACCGCCGTGGCGAATTCGGAGCATTTCACTTCTTTGGCACCTTCCATCAGGCGGGCAAAGTCGTAGGTCACCGTACGGGCGGCAATCGCACCTTCCATTCCCTTGATGATCAGGTCCGCCGCCTCGTGCCAGCCCATATAGCGGAACATCATCTCGCCGGAAAGGATCACCGAACCGGGGTTGACCTTATCCAGATCCGCATATTTCGGCGCGGTGCCGTGGGTGGCCTCGAAAACGGCATGGCCGGTATCGTAGTTGATATTCGCGCCCGGAGCAATGCCGATCCCCCCCACCTGAGCGGCCAGCGCATCGGAGAGATAGTCTCCGTTCAGATTGAGCGTGGCAATCACATCGAAATCGCGCGGGCGGGTGAGCACGTGTTGCAAGGTGACATCGGCAATCGTGTCCTTGATCATCAGCTTGTTCTTCCATTTGCCGTCTCCGTGGGTCGGCCAAAGCGCCAGCCCCTCTTCGACCTCACGGATGACCGCCTGTTGCTGCTCCGGCGACATCATATCGAAGCCCGGCTCGATCATGCGGGCATTCTCTTCTACGCTCAGGGAGGGGTTGCTTTCCTTGTTGCTCAAAATCCAGGATTCACGTTCGGTGACGATCTGATCACGGAACTCGCGCTTGGCCAAGGCATAGCCCCAATCGCGGAACGCACCTTCGGTGAACTTCATGATGTTGCCTTTGTGCACCAACGTGACGCTGCGACGCTTATTCGCCAACGCCCAGCGGATCGCGGCGCGGACCAGACGCTCCGTCCCCTCCACCGAGACCGGTTTCACGCCGAAGCCGGCCGTCTCCGGGAAGCGGATCTTGGCATATTCTTTCGGAAAGTGCTCTTTGAGCAAGCGGCGGAAACGTTCGGCATCTTCCGAACCGTTTTGGAATTCGATACCGGTATAGATATCCTCTGTGTTTTCGCGGAAGATCACCATATCCACGTATTCGGGATGGCGAACCGGCGAGGGCACTCCCTGGAAGTAGCGCACCGGACGCTGACAGACGTACAGGTCCAATTGCTTGCGCAGTGCCACGTTCAAAGAACGAATGCCACCGCCGACAGGCGTCGTCAGCGGACCTTTGATGCCGACCAGGAATTCGGCAAAAGCCTCCACCGTCTCTTCCGGCAACCAGGTACCAAAGAGCTTGAAGGCCTTCTCACCAGCATAGACCTCCATCCAATGCACCTTGCGGCGTCCGCCATAGGCTTTCTGCACCGCGGCATCGAAAACACGCACCGAAGCGCGCCAGATATCGCGTCCGGTGCCATCGCCTTCGATGAAGGGCAAAATAGGATGATCGGGAACCTGTAGTTTTCCGTCTCGAATGGTGATCTTTTCCCCTTCGCGGGGCACCTGAATGTTCTTATAGGCCATGTTCTCTCCTCACACAATTAAGGTTGGGCTGGGAAGATTATAACATGCGCGCCCGTGCAGGGTAGTGATGTTTGTCATCAACGAGGCCATCGCAAGGCATATTTCAGGTCACCCGTTTGCGTACCTCGGCGCTCAGGAAGTCCATAGCCCAGACGACAATGACGATCGCCCACAGTGCCGTGCCGGCCTGGTTATATTCAAAGCCGTTGATGCGTTGGCTCAGGTAAAACCCGATCCCACCCCCACCGACGTAACCGATGATCGTCGAAATGCGCACATTAATATCCCAGTGGTAGATAATGAACGAGATGAAATCGGGCACAATTTGGGGAATGACGGCATAGCGAACGGTCTGCAAGCGGTTGGCGCCGGCAGCCTGCAAGGCCTCGATGGGCCCCGCATCGATGCTTTCTACAGCTTCGGAAAAAAGCTTTCCCAGCGAGGCAATCGTCACCACCGTTAGTGCCAGCACGCCGGCAAAGGGGCCATACCCCAGCCAGAACGCGAACACCGTCGCCATCACCAACGGATCATACGAACGAATGATGTTGAAGAACGAACGGCTCAGATAATAGATCGCGCTGCCGAAACAGCCCCGGCGGGTGATATTGGAAGCCGCCAGGAAACTCAACGGCGCCGCGATGATCGTGGCAATGGTGGTGGAAAGCAAGGCCATGAAGATGGTGATAAAAATTTCGCGCACCACATCCTTCAACGCCTGACTGGGTTTGAGCATTCCCACCGGTTGACGAATCTCGGTCTGGAGCTGGGCCGGCTTGCCGTTCTGGGTAGTCAGGATGGGACGCGCCTGCACCTGTGCGCTGAATTCCCCGCGCGCATCGGTCTGGACGCGCAGCGCATTCAACGTGCGACCATCCGGTAGCTGCCAGCGGATGAGGATCTCGCTTTGTGGCGGCAGTTCTTTTCCCTCTAAAATAAACGTCTCACCCGGTGCGGCGCACGGTACCGAAGGCAAAAGCCGGGGTCCCGCCGTAGGAGGAAGCGCTGCCTGCGCCGAGCCACAGGGAACGGGAAAGTCAATGCCGATGACCGAAGTCTCCACATCGCGGGTGAAGACATCTGGGGTCAGAAAAGCACGCACCAGCGGCCCACCTTTCGGCAGATCGCGGATCAGGCGACCCAGGTCAATTTCCGTCACGCGCCAGGAAACGCTAAGGGCCAGGAATAGCAAAACAAGCAGCAAAACGTTGCGGGTGATACGGCCAGGAGTCAATGGTTCGTGCATTTCACACCAACCTCTCGCGAATGCGCGCGCTGAGAATATCCAAAGCAATGACGATCACGGCGATGGTGACGAAAACTGCGCTCACGCCGCGCATATCGTTGATGCGGATCAACTCTACCAGCAGGTAGCCGATCCCACCTCCGCCGACCAGGCCAATGATGGTCGAGGAACGCACGTTAATATCCCAACGATAGATGGTAAAAGCGGTGAACGGTGGCACGATCTGCGGAATGACCGCATAGCGCACAACCTGAGCCCAATTCGCCCCCGTGGCACGGATCGCCTCGATCGGGCCGGGATCGATCCCCTCGATTACCTCCGAATAGAGTTTGGCCAGGGCAGCGATAGAGTGCAAGGCCAGTGCCAGCACCCCGGCAAACGGTCCCAACCCGACGATGACGACGAAAATGATCGCCAAGATCAGCGATTCGATTGAGCGCAGAACGTTCAGGAACGTACGCACGATGACATAAATAGCAAACGTGATCGGATGGCCTCCCATCAGGTTGCGCGCCGCCAAAAAACTGATCGGAATGGCGAAGATCATTGCCAGCACCGTCGCCATGAGCGCCATGGCAATGGTCACGCCGGCACCTTTCAACACCTCGCGCCCGTTGAAAGAGAGCTCCCAGCCGCCGATCTCCCGATACTGATCGAAATACACCCGATGTGGCAGCGCCAGCGTGGGATCGGGTGCAGCGACCAACGCGGTAGAGGGAACTCGAATGGTGGCCGTCAGCGCGCCGCTTGCGTCCGTGCGCAGGATAAGCATCTCGGCCTCATTCGTCCCCAGCATCTTCGGATCGCCGATCGGAGTTTGCCACCAGATCTGGGTATCGGTTTCCGGCCAAAGTCCCTGCGCCGAGACGATCACCACCTCGCCAACGCGCGCACAATCCGGGATGGCCGTCGCGGTTTTCCCGTCTATCTGGTTAAAGGCCTTCGGAGGGTTTTCTTTGCACGGGACCAACACCTCCACCCACATCTGATTGAGTTCTCGCCGCGGCTGGATAAAGTCCGGGCGCAGCATCGGACGCACGATCTCCAACGCTCGTTTCATATCGGCAGCGCCGAGATCGATCTGTGTCACCTGCCAGCCGATACCATAGAGCACCGCCAATCCTGCCAGCAGAGGCAGGGCAATAGAAGTGCCTCGCGCGCCCCGGTTGATGCGAAAAGCATCCCAAACATTCCACAACCAGATCAGGGCAGGAGAGATCAGCCAGGCCGATTCCCCATACCAGAGAACGATGCCGAGAAGCAGCAGTAGAGCAAGAAGGATCACGCTACCACGGTAGCGCCGACCCACAAGAAATTGACCGCCTCCGGGCAGGAAGATCGAAAGCAACCATTTCCATTCTGCCATATGCCCTCACAGTGAAGCGGCTCGCACTTCCTGTGCTTCTTCCCCATAAATTTCCTTGAAACGCTGGCGATCGATCTCTTCCGGCTTGCCCTCGAACACTTTCACGCCATCCTTCAGGGCAATGACGCGCGTGGCATAGCGATGCACCAGGTCGAGGAAGTGCAGGGAACAAATGATCGTCACCCCTTCTTTGTTCAATTGCTCCAAGTATTGCAAGATCGAATGCGCCAGCACCGGGTCTAGGCTGGCCACCGGTTCATCCGCCAGGATCAGGCGCGGTTCCTGCATCAGCGCACGCGCAATGCCGACCCGTTGCTGTTGACCGCCGGAAAGGGCATCGGCGCGTTCGTAGGCTTTGTCGGCGATCCCCACCCGTTCCAAAGCAGCCAGCGCCCGCCGGCGCTCCTCTGCCGGCCAGATACCCAAAAGGCTCAGCCACGGGTTGACATATCCCAACCGCCCGGCCAACACATTGGTGATGACTTTGGAACGTTTCACCAGATTGAATTGCTGGAAAACCATGCCGATATGACGGCGGATCTCGCGCAACTCAGCCGGAGAAGCCGCCGTGATGTCCTTTTCATTCCAGTAGATTTTGCCCTCGGTCGGCTCGATCAGACGATTGATGCACCGCAGAAGGGTAGATTTCCCCGATCCTGAAAGCCCGATCACCACCAGAAATTCGCCATCTGCCACCTCAAAACTGACATCTTTGAGGGCAACCGTGCCGTTTGGATAGACTTTGGTCAGGTGTTCTACGCGTAACATAAAAACTCCTGTACGGGATTTTAGCATGCTATGCTCACATAACCTCACAAAAGGGAGCGGCGCTTTTGGTGAAGTTGTGAGAGCATTTCATGCTCGGTCTGTAAAGGATGGACGGCACATAGAGAGAAAAAGCCACCCAGAAAGATGATCTTCCTTCGCCGAACGAAAAAAGAGAGGGAGAAACAGGGTTCTCCCTCTCCTGGAAAATCACTCTCGATTACTTCACCAGGCTGGTGACATCCACACCGGAGGCCTCGAGGTAGACACGGAATTCATCATAGAACGTGTCGTCTACGACCTTCAGGTCCTCGATATCGTAGCCACCGTTCTTGAGCAGGGTCTTGCCCTCTTCGGTCTTGGCCAGCTCAAGCAGAGCCTGGGTGATCTTCTCGCGCACTTCCTGCGGGACGCTGGTAGCGAAGGAGACGTTATCGTTCGGGATGACCGGATCGGTGACCCAGATGATCACGACCTTCTCGTTCACATCCGGGAAGTCCTTGGCCACGCCGGAGCGAGCGTCAATGAAGGTGGCGCCGAAATCGCAGATTTCGCCGTTCGGGCTCAGGTAGATCGATTTGACCACCGTCGAATGACCCTGCACCCAGGCACCGGCGCGTACGTTAATCCCGTTGTTCTTCAACACACCCAACGGAATCACGTAACCGGAAGAAGAGAGCGGGTCGGTCCAGCAAGGCTTCTTGCCCTCAAACTGAGCCAGGGCAGTCTTGGCATCGGCCGTGTTCTTGCCGGTCGCCGGATCGTAGTAGGAGGTGAAGCCACGCGCCGCATTGGCGATGAACTGCGCGCCGTAGTGATCGGAGCCGAAGCGGACCACGGCCAGCGCTACATCGGCATATCCCTTCGCATGGGCAACGACATAGGCAAAGGGCGGCAGCCAGCCGATATGCGCGTTGCCGGCACCCATGGCCTCTACCAACGCACCGTACGAAGTCGGCACGGTGACCTTGATGGTGTAGCCGGTCATCTCGCTCAGTTTGGCGGCAATCGCCTCACCACCGGTCTGCAATTCCTGGGTGGTCGCCGAAGGCGCCAGGCCCATGATGATCGGATTCTCCGGGGTACCAAGGGCTGGAGGCGCTTTGGTCGGCTCCGGTGCTTGGGTTGGTTCTGGAGCCTTGGTCGGCTCGGTGACCGTTGGCGTCGCCGCAGGGCCGCAGGCCGCCAAGATCAGCGCCAGCATCGCCACAAGGGCGAACAACAGAGAGAAACGTTTGGTCATAGAGTCTTCTCCTCTCAAAGGGTTTTGGGGAAGTTCCCCTGATGAATATACAACCGTTTTGCTGTTTTGACAAGGTGATAACAGGTGAAATTACCCACAACCCGGGATCTCTGTAAAGACCGATGTGCAGGACGCTTGAGCCTAGTCGATCAGAGGCAAATTAGGCAGATAATCCTACCACTTCAAAATGAGTATGTTATGACCGCTCGTTTGAAAATGTGCTATACTTCTTATCACTACGTATAGTGTCTCATGAATATGGACGCTTCTCTCCTCCCACGATGGGCTGATTTCCTGCGTCAGCGGGGCCTGGGGACTTTCACCCTCTTCCTGCTCGAAGCCACGCGTCCCCTGCACCCACTCTTTTCCCAAAGCATCCACTTCTTTTCCCCTTTTTTACCGCTTTCCCATCTCCAGGCCCTTCTGGAAGACCCTCAGGTGCTGGAGGAATTCACCTCCCTTCTAACTTCGGAGTGATTCCGTGACCCTGGCTCTGCTTTCCCTCTTCATTGTTCTCTTCGTGGCGCTTCTCCTGCCCATCCTCAGCCTCGTCCAGCGCAAATCCCCGCCACGCTTCCGTCTCATCCCTGCCTTTCGGGAATTGCGCCGATCGGTGGACCTTTCAATTGAAGATGGAAAGCAAGTTCATCTTTCCCTCGGGCGCGGCAACCTGCTCAGCCTGCAAGGCGCCTCCGGTTTGGCGAGCTTAGGGATGTGGCGCCACCTCGCCGCCCAAGCTGCCGTCGGCGATCGCCCTCCCCTGATCACTGCCGGGGAAGGAGGCCTCGTCATCCTGAGCCAGGATACCACCCGCACTGCCTATCGTGCCGCCCTGGCCGAAGAGCTATACCACCCTCTCGTAGCTCGCTTGGGTGGCCTTTCGCCCTTCGCCTACGCTGCATCCATCCTTCCGTTACTTCAGGAAAAGCGCATCTCTACCCACGTCTTCTTGGGCAATTTCGGCGCCGAATCCCTCTTGCTGGCAGAAGCCGCCGGACGTAATCAAGCGTTTTTCGTCGCGGCATCAGATGATCTAGCCGCCCAAGCCGGCCTTTTTGCCCTTGCCCCTCATCCGCTCCTCGGCGAGGAAATCTTTGCGGCCGCCGCTTACCTCGGCGCCGGCCCCTCCCACCAGGCCAGCCTGAGCGCTCAGGATGCCTTGCGCTGGATACTGATCCTGGTGCTCCTGATCCTGCCGGCCTTAAAATTCCTCGGAGTGTTCTAATGCGCGTGATTGCTCCTGCTCTTGCCGTTCTTGCCGGGCTGATTGTATTGCTGGGTAGCTTCTTGCCCATACCACTGCTGACCGAATTGCGTGCCCTGCTGCTCCGTTGGGGCACCATCCTGGCCGGAACGGCCGCCCTGGTCGGGTTCTATAACCTCCTCGCCGTTCACTGGCGCAACCTACGCGCCGGAGGCCTTCAAGTCCTCTATAGTTTTGTCCTCATCCTGGCCGCCTTGGGGACTTTCGTATTTGTCCTGCTCCTCGGCCCCCAATCCCCCACCGTTCACACCTGGATCCTCATGGGCATCATTCGCCCGATCGAAGCCTCGCTGTTGGGCATTCTGGCGATCACCCTGATCTACGCCCTCACCCGCTTGCTCCGTCGGCGGTTCGACCTGCTGAGCATAATTTTCCTTCTTTCGGCTTTCTTCTTTCTCCTGGCGAACGCTCCCATGCTCTGGGGCGGCATTCCTTTCGTCAGCGACTTCCTCGCACCCTGGATACAAGACATCTTCGTCACTGCCGGCACTCGCGGCCTGCTCCTTGGCATTGCGCTGGGTGCTCTGCTCACCGGCCTGCGCATCCTCCTGACGATTGATCGCCCCTACGGAGGAAAGTAATGGACGAGATCATTTGCCCACAGTGCGCCCATTCCAACCCGATCGACGCCGTTTTCTGCGAGCGCTGTGGAGCCCTCTTGCCACCGGCCCGTCCGGCCACCGAGCCGTTACCCCCCACCTTACGCCCCGGCGAAGAACCGGTCAAGAAAAGCACCTCCGAACTCGAACCCCTCCTTCCCGCCTGGCTGCGCGAGAGCCGTCAATCCCAGAGCGAACCACCATCTCCTCCCAGGGAAGAAAAACCCACTCCTCCCCCTCCTCCCGATCCGCTGGCCGCCCTTTCCGCCTCCGAGTCGGAGGAAGAGATCCCCGATTGGCTTAAAGAGCTTGGCATCGTCTCCGAAAAACCTTCCCCACCTTCCGAAGAACTTCAATTTGAGTGGGAAGAAAAAGGGGAAGAAGAAGAGACGCTTTTACCGGAAGGAGACTGGCTGCAAAACCTAGGCTCGATCCCCTCCGAATCTTCGGCGAGCGGCGGATCGGTGACAAGCCGTGACGTGGGTGCCCAACCCGAAGCAACACCGGCGCCGTCACCTCTTACTCCCGGAGAGCTCCCGGAATGGCTACAAGATGTTGCTCCCGAAACGCCCCCACCTGCCGGTGAAGAAGGCGTTCCGGATTGGCTCAAAAGTTTTGCCGAAGAATCGCTCCCACCTGCCGCCGAGCCCACCCCTGCCGCCCCTGCCGGCGAAGAAGACGTTCCGGATTGGCTCAAGGCCTTCGCCGAACCGTCACCCCCGCCGGCCGCCGAACCCACACCCGCCACCCCTGCCGGCGAAGAAGACGTTCCGGATTGGCTCAAAGGTTTTGCCGAAG
>JBBFLV010000011.1:0-19464 GCA_037478835.1 Anaerolineales bacterium | reverse complement strand
GCCACCCCTGCCGGCGAAGAAGACGTTCCGGATTGGCTCAAAGGTTTTGCCGAAGAACCGCTTCCACCCACCGCCGAGCCCACGCCTGCCACCCCTGCCGGCGAAGAAAGCGTCCCGGATTGGCTCAAGACCTTCGCCGAACCGTCACCCCCACCCACCGCCCAACCCACGCCTGCCACCCCTGCCGGCGAAGAAGACGTTCCGGATTGGCTCAAAGGTTTTGCCGAAGAACCGCTTCCACCCACCGCCGAGCCCACGCCTGCCACCCCTGCCGGCGAAGAAAGCGCCCCGGATTGGCTCAAAGCCTTCGCCGAACCTTTGCCCCCCTCCGCCGCCGAGCCCACACCCGCCGCACCGGCCGGTGAAGAAAGTGTCCCGGATTGGCTCAAGACCTTCGCCGAACCATCACCCCCACTCACCGCCGAGCCCACCCCGGCTACCCCTGCCATGATCGGCACCCCCGGCAGCGAAGAGGGTGACATCGGCGCACTTCTGGAAATGGAAATTCCGGATTGGCTCTCCGGCATTTCTGCCGAAGCGGCGCCCACCGCAGCCCCTGCCGAAGAAACGCCGGCACTGGCCTCCGCTGAGTTGCCAGCCTGGGTGCAGGCCATGCGCCCGATCGAGGCCATCTTGGTAGGTGGGGAAAAGGGCACCGAAGTCCAAGAAGAAGAAAAGGAGGGCCCGCTGGCCGGATTACGCGGCGTTCTCCCGGCTGCGCCGACCCCGCTGCCCTATAGCCGTCCACGTACCTATTCCATTCGATTGAATCTTACCCCGGCCCAGCAAACCCATGTTCAGATTCTGGAACAACTGATCGCTGAAGAGGGGCAACCGCGTCCCCGCCGGATAGTCACACCGCCGAGCTCGCCGCGCCTATTACGCTGGCTCATCACCGTGTTGCTCTTGATTGCCCTGGTCATTCCCCTCTTTGGCCAAACTCAGATCACGGCCATGCCGGAGCTGGTGCCACAAGAAACCTGGCAATTCATCCAATCGTTCAACTCACTTCCCCCCTCTCCTAAGATCCTCTTTGTCCTGGATTATGAAGTCGCCACAAGCGGCGAGATCGAAGCCCTCATTTTGCCCTCGTTGCAGCATCTCAATTCCATCACGCAGGCTAACCTGGCCTTCCTTGCGTTGAACCCGTTGAACGTCACAATGGCACAACGCCTATTGGATGTCCTGCATACCACCCAGCCCCAAGCGCCGCTTCCCCCGATGTTGAATCTGGGCTACTTGCCCGGCGGCATCAGTGCTCTTCCCTTGTTTGCTGCCGCCCCGTCTACGACCATCTCCGAGGCGGTACGCGCCGAATGGCTGGAATCGCCCTTCCGCACGGTCAACACGCTCGCTGATTTCGATCGCGTCGTGTTGGTGACCGATCACGCCGAAAACGCCCGCACCTGGATCGAGCAAACGGCACCCTGGCGTCCCCATCTTCTGATCGTCAGCAGTGCACGCAGCACGCCGATGTTGCTGCCTTATTTCTATGCCGGACAAGTGCAAGGCATCATCGGCAATTTGAACGCCGCCGCGGCCTATGAACATGTCAACGGCATTCCCGCGCTGGGGCGTGCTTATCGTGATGCCTATAGCGCCGGCCTCCTACTGGCGCTGGTGATCGGCTTCGCAGGCTTCCTCTGGGGGCTCATTACCCATCGTGCCCATTCGCAGCCACAGGAGAAAGAGGCATGAATTTCTCGATTGAATGGCTCAACGCGCTCCTCGGCTTCATTCTGACCTTGACAATCTTTAGCTATCTCCTCGGTGATAATCCCCTCTTTCGCCTGGTCATTCATCTTTTTATCGGTGTTAGCACCGGTTATATCGCGGCGGTGATTTTCCGGCAGGTATGGTTGGAACACCTGATCCGCCCCCTTCTCAGTGGCCAAAGCGATCCCGCCGTGCGCCTCTGGGTATTGATCTCTCTGCTCCTGGCGATTCTGTTGCTCGCCAAAATTTCCCCAAGCCTGAGCGGGCTGGGCACGCCATCCATTGCCATCCTGAGCGGCGTTGCCGCGGCTCTGGTGATCGTTGGAGCCCTGCAAGGCACGCTGATCCCGCAGGTTCAGGCCAGTTCTGCCGCTTTTTCGCCTTCCAATTCTCCCGAGTTCTGGCTTCAGGGCCTGATCGTGCTGCTAGGGACGATAAGCACCTTGGCCTACTTCCACTTTGGCGCCGATCAGGCACTTCGCCGGCGCTGGTGGATCCGCCTTCTCGGTTGGATTGGCCTTCTCTTCCTCGGTCTGACGTTGGGGGCGCTTTTCGCCGCCCTTTATAGCTCCACCCTAACCGCTCTCATTGAACGCCTGAATGCGCTCATTTCCTTCCTGATGCCATAACCATGCCCACATCTGTCATCGAAGGTGAATCTCTCCTGGCTGTAGATATCGGGAACATCCATACCCGCGCCGCATTGTTCGATGTGGTGGAGGGTGAATATCGTTTTCTGGCCGTCGCCTGTGTCCCTTCCACGGCAGATGCTCCTTGGCAAGATGCGACCGAAGGAGTTCGGCAGGCTGTTGAGAACCTGGAAAAGATTACCGGCAGGACTCTCCTCACCCCTCAACGCTTGCTGATCCTACCCGCCGACCCGGAAGGCAATGGAGTGGATGGGTTGGTCGTCACCGCATCGGCAGGAGAAACGCTCAAAACCGCTTTGGTCGGCTTGCTGGATGAAGTTTCGCTGCAAAGTGCGCGCCGCCTGGCCGAGGCGGCCCAGACCAACGTCATCGAAGCGCTTCACCTCCACGATCGGCGGCGCTTTGAAGAACAAATGGATGCCCTATTGCGCGCCCAACCGGACCTGGTGATCGTTGCCGGTGGAGTGGATGGCGGCGCCGAACGTTCCGTCTTAAGACTGGTAGAGGCACTCGGCCTAGCTGCCTATCGCATGCCCGAAGAAAAGCGCCCGGCAATTCTATATGTCGGCAATTCGGCTCTGGCACAGGAGATCGGCAATTCACTCAAACCTTACGCTCGCCTGCTGAAGATCGCTCCGAATATTCGTCCCTCCCTGGACGAAGAGGATCTAGAACCGGCCCGGCGCGCCCTGGCCGAAGTGTATACCCAGTTACGACGCAGCAACATACACGGCATGGAGGAACTGTTCCAATGGAGCGGCGGACATATGCTTCCCACCTCCTATGCCGAAACCCGTCTGGTCCGTTTTCTGAGCCAGACTCTGGGAGCAGAACGTTCCATCCTCGCCATCGATCTCGGTGCTTCCAACACCTCCATCCTTCTCGGCCGTGGTGGCCAGGCATTCACCCAGGTATTGCCCATCGGCCTTGGTGAGCCGCTGCCGCGCATTTTTAGTCAAGTGACCGTTGAAGAGGTTTTGCGCTGGTCGCCCTTCGATCTCCCTGCCCATCGAGTGATGGATCTGGCCTACCAGAAAGCAATCTATCCTCAAAGTATCCCTGCCACCCAGGAGGAGATGATTCTGGAACTGGCTTTTGCGCGCGAGATCTTGCGGCTGGGATTGCGTCAGCTCCGCCAACGCTATCCGGACATTCTGCCCCCCCTGCCTTCGTTTGAGATGATCCTGGTAGGCGGCGCCGCGCTTACCCACTCACATTTCGGCGCCAGCCTGTTAGCCATCTTGGACGCCGTCCAGCCGGCCGGCCTGACCAGCATTCTGCTCGACCCCAACGGCCTACTTCCAATGTTGGGTGCGATTGCGGAGCGAAACAGTTTGCTGCCGGTGCATGTCCTCGAATCAAACGCCTTCATCAATTTGGGAACGGTGGTTTCGGTGGTGGCCGGCGGCGCGTATGGCACACCCGTCTTACGGGCACAGCTCACTTACGAAAACGGCACCGAGGCCCGTTTGGAGATCCGCCATGGCAATCTGGAACTGATCCCGCTACCGGCCGGGGATACGGCGCGCCTTTCGCTCCAACCGGCGCGCAATGTAGATATCGGGCTGGGGCGCGGGCGTAGCGGCACATTCACCATCACCGGTGGAACGTTAGGGGTGATCCTCGATGCCCGTGGCCGTCCATTGGGTTTACCGGAAGATGTCGTCCGTCGCCGCGAGCTGGCGAAAAAGTGGCTCTGGACCTTAGGAGGCTGATATGTGGGCACATTCCGTAAGCATCCTTCCGGTAACGAGTATCATCCGCAAACGAACCTTGCCCGTGCCCGGCACGGTGTTGGTGAAATTAAATCAACGCGTTGCCGCCACCGAGGTCATTGCAGAGGCGACCATCCCACGTAGCCACCTTTACTTCAATGTTGCGCGTTTGCTAGGGCTCTCCCCCTTGGCAGCAGCCAAAGCCACGCGCGTACGGGCCGGAGAGCAGGTAGCACAAAACGGCGTGCTTGCCGAAAGCGGTGGCCTCTTCCCGCGGCAAATTCGCAGTCCAAAGGCCGGGCGCGTCATCCTGGCTTCGGATGGAGAAATCCTGATCGAGGTCGAAAGTGCCACCCTGCCGCTCCTAGCGGGAATGCCCGGTGTGGTCACCCAGGTCATCCCCACACTCGGAGCCGTCATTCAAACCAATGGGGCATTGATCCAGGGTGTTTTCGGCAACGGGCGCGTGGATACCGGTCTTCTGATCAACCTAATGGAGCGCGAAGGGGATGTGATCGAGGCTTCCCGGCTCGATCTCAGCTTCCGCGGCGCCATTCTGTTGGCTGGTCAATGTCGGGATGCGCAGGTCTTGCGCAACGCGGCCGAAATTCCGGTGCGCGGCTTGATCCTTTCCTCTCTCTTGCCGAATTTGATCCCACTGGCATTGCAGATGAAATACCCCATCATCGTCACCGATGGACTTTGGCCCACCCCGATGAACCCCCTGGCTTTCAAGCTACTCTCTTCCCATGCGCGGCGCGAGATCACCCTCAATGCTCAGTTCTACAACCGCAGGCAGGGAATCCGTCCGGAGATCGTGATCCCCTTGCCGGTTTCCCCGGAAGCCAAGGAAAGCGAGGTCCAGATCTTTGCCCCTGGGCAAACGGTGTTTGTATTGCGCGCACCCTACGCGGGTCAAATCGGTCAACTGGTGAGCCTGCTGCCCGAACCGGTGACGTTTCCCGGTGGCATCTCTGCTTCCGCCGCCGAAGTTCGGCTGGAAAACGGTGAGCAGGTGCTTGTGCCGCTGGCCAATATGCAAATTGTCGGCTAACCTTGATTCCAAACCCGGAGGAGAACTATGTACGAAGGTGAAGAATTCAGCTACGAAGCACCCCAAGAACCGGGAGGGACCCCGGAAGAATCTTCTAATCGCACGTTTCTGATCGCCGCTGGTGTTCTGGGCGGGCTGATCCTGCTCACCCTGATCTGCGCCGCTGTTTACATGTTCGTGCTTGTGCCGCAACAGCGACGTGCGCAACAAAATCAGCAATTCGCCGCCCAGACGCAGCAAGCCCTGGTCAGCATCGGCTTAACCGGCACTGCGCAGGCGTTCGCCTTGCAGCAGACAGCGCAGGCGACTCCCCCTCCAACCGATACGCCGCTCCCTTCGCCGACCCCGCTCATCGCCACCCCTTCCGAGACTCCTACTCCGCAACCCGATCCCCTCACGGCAACGGTGGCTGCAGCGCTTACCCAGGCGGCACAGGCGCAATTGACGGTCATCCCGACCTCAACCGCGCTGCCGAACACCGGTTTTGCTGATGAAATGGGCTTCCCCGGCCTGATTGCTATTGCCCTGGCCCTGATTGCGGTGATCTTTCTCGCTCGTCGGCTGCGTGTTGCCACCCGCTAGTAAACTGACGAGGGGAACATGAAGTCCTATCGCAAGGAATTATGGTTTAACCTTCCTACCCGACGGGGCTTCGTCAACATCACCCCTCAAGTAGAAGAAGCGTTGCGTGAAAGTGGCATCCGCGAGGGGTTGGTGTTGGTCAACGCCATGCACATCACCGCCTCGGTCTTCATCAATGATGATGAACCGGGACTACACCGTGATTTTGAGCGCTGGCTGGAAGAACTGGCCCCTCACGAACCTGTGGAAAACTACTTACACAACCGCACCGGGGAAGACAATGCCGATGCTCACCTGAAAAGACAAATTATGGGGCGCGAAGTCGTTGTGGCCGTGACCAACGGTCGGCTCGACTTCGGCCCCTGGGAACAAATTTTCTACGGCGAATTCGATGGTCGCCGTCCCAAGCGAGTGTTGATCAAGATTATTGGGGAGTGAGCGAAACTTCGCGCGTAGTGATCTCGAATTGCGGCGGGTGCTCAAAATGCTTCTTTACCGCGCACAATTCCGCCGCGCGCACCAGGGAGGGACGATATTTTTCCGGGAAGGAAGGCGGCACCTGGATTTCCAGATCGATCTTTTCGACCATGCCGCTAAAAGGATTGGTGTGCATTCTCTGGATGATGCGAATGCCCTCGGTAGGTAAACCCCGTTGGCGGCAGAAACCGAGTACGTAAATGCCGGCACAAGTACCAATCGATGCCAGGAATACGGCAAAAGGCGTAGGAGCGCTTCCTTCCCCGCCTCCCATTGGCGGTTGATCGGTTTTCACAGTGTAAGGACCGAAATGGGCATCTACCCGCGCACCACCGGGAAAGTCAATGATCATTTCCATAAGTTAAGACCTCCAGAAAGGTTTGTTGTGTCACATTCCCTTTGGATGGTGTTTGCGACAAAAGGTTGCATCTCTCTCGGTGTTGACCATCCTTTAACCCCGGAATGCAAACTCTACATCGGGCATAAGATAGGGGCCAGAGCGGATAATGAACGATGACCCTGAGTATTCACCAAACCATCGTTGGATGACGGCCTTATTTATTGGATAGTTGTTGTCTTGTTGATTCGAACCGCGAACCGAATTGATTGAGATTAGGTCAATCTGCCGTGTGTTCCGCAACCAATGGCCTAAGAACACTGAACTGGAACGCGCAAACAGCGCAAAGTATAGGCGAGAAATGACACATTCCATCAGATAGAACACAGTTTATAGTACAGGTTAATGAAATCTTGTTGACAGGAATCTAGTGTACAATTTGCACACTCTATCCCCCGGAGGTTACTATGCTTATTCAGCGCGTTGACTTGCAAAATAAATCTCAGGTGCGGCAATTCGTTGAGTTCCCCTACTTTCACTATCGTGGCTGTCCTCAGTGGGTGCCTCCCCTACGGATAGATGCCTATCTCCCACTCAACCCACAAAAACACCCTTTCTATGAACATTCGGATGCCGAATTCTTCCTAGCATTGGATGGGAAGGAAGTGGTAGGACGTATAGCCGTCTTAGAGAACAAGCCTTTCAACCGTTATCATCAGCTCAAAGATGCTGAGTTTTATTTCTTTGAGTGTGTGGACGATACCGATGTTGCCGCCCGCCTCTTTGATGCGGCCATTGATTGGGCACGTAAACGCGGGTTGACGCGCCTGGTAGGGCCAAAGGGGATGTCGCCGTTCGACGGATATGGTATTCTGGTCGAAGGATTTGAGCATCGTCAGATGATGACGATGATGAACTACAACTACCCTTATTACCCTCGCCTGCTTGAAGCGTTGGGCTTTGAAAAAGAGGTGGATTTTGTCTCCTGCTATCTCCATGCCCGCTCCTTCGATATTCCGGAGCGCGTCGTGCGCATTGCTCAACGTGTTGCCGAGCGCGGACGGTTGCAGGTCAAACCCTTCAGAAACAAGCGCGAACTCATTCGCTGGGCGCCGCGCATCGGCCAGGCCTATAACAAAGCATTCGTGAACAATTGGGAATACTATCCGCTAAGCGAGCGCGAAGTCAAATTCGTCGTGGATAACATCATGCTGGTAGCCGATCATCGCCTGATCAAAATCATCCTGCATGAAGATGATGTGGTTGGATTTCTCTTCGCCTTTCCAGATGTTTCGGCCGCGCTCCAGCGGGCCAAGGGCAACCTGAATCCGATCTCGCTCATCGATCTACTTTTGGAAATGCGCCGCACGAAATGGGTCTCCGGCAACGGGATGGGCATTCTGCCAGAACATCAGGGACACGGCGGCAACGCCCTGCTTTATTATGAAATGGGGAAAACCATTCGCGACTTTGGCTTTGAACACGTGGAAATGACCCAGGTAGCCGAAACGGCAGTGCAAATGCGCGCCGATCTGAAGAACCTGAACGGACAGGAATACAAAAATCATCGCGTCTATCGCAAATCCCTGTAAATGGAGGTTTTTATGGATCGCTCCACAGCGCTGGCCATCGTTCGTGAATTTGTCAAAAATGAGAACCTGATCCGACACATGTTAGCGGTAGAAGCAGCTATGCGCTTTTACGCCCAGAAATTCGGCGAAGATGCAGAAACTTGGGGGATGATCGGCCTGCTCCACGACTTCGATTGGGAGATTCACCCCACGTTGGAAGAGCATCCCCAGGCCGGCGCACCCATTTTGCGAACACGTGGCGTGCCAGAAGAATGGGTGCAGGACATTCTGAGCCATGCCGATCACACCGGCGTGCCGCGCAACACCCTGCGCCGCAAAGCGCTCTATGCTTGTGATGAGATCACCGGCCTGATCACTGCGGTTGCGCTTGTGCGCCCCTCACGTTCTCTGCTCGATCTGGAAGTCGCTTCAGTCAAGAAAAAGTGGAAGGATCGTGCCTTTGCCGCCGGCGCCAATCGTGAGGAGATCGAACGCGGCGCGCAGGAGTTGGGGATCGAACTGTGGGAACACGTCGGAAATGTCATCCAGGCGATGCGTACGATCGCCTCGGACCTCGGGCTGGCGGGAAAGTAAAAAGGGACTGCATTAGCAGTCCCTTTTTGGTAGTAGTGGTTCTCTTACGGAACAATCAGCGTATCTACACTCCAAAGGCTAGGCGAATAAGGCAGGCCAAAGGTGGATTCGACGCGCACCTTGCATGTGTAGGTGCCGGGAGCCAGGCCGGTGACATTCGCCTGGGAAATGTTCGTCACGATATTCCGCAGGACCGTGCCACCTTGAGCGATCACCAAACGGTAGCTAGAAGCGCCGGTCATGTCGTCCCAATCCACAGTGGGAGTGCTACAGACAAGGCCGGTTGGAGCCTCAATCGCCACACGGAAGCGATATACCATCGACCAGTCGCTGCAAGCACCATCGGTATTGCAGGCACGTATTCGCCAGTAATATGTTTTGATCCGATTCAATGGACCGCTATAATCGGCATCCAGGAAATATGGGGTGTATTGATTGGCAATGTTCTGATCCTCTTCCGGAGAGGCAAAAGCCGGATCGTCATCGATTTGGATCTGATAATAGTCAAAAGTCGTGCCGAGTGGTGCTGTAGAGAATGACCACCTGAGCATCGGGGTATCGCTATGCACTAGGCTTCCGTTTGCAGGAGAGAGAGGAGATGGTCTGCTTGGTGGTTTAGCAGTAGTGAAAGAATACACAACCGACCACAAGCCCGGTCCATAAATCAGATGCTCGCCGCGTACGCGCCAGTAGAGTGTCACCCCAGGAGGGAGATTCTTGCCAGGGGTAAACTGGGAATTGTAAGGAGAGGCTGTGAGGACCAGATTCTGGAAGCGCGGATCACGAGCGATCTGGATCGTGTAGCGGGAGGCGCCAACTGAGTTGTCCCAGTCAAACGTTGGACGATTGTCCGTCAGTAGGTCACCATTCGATGGGGTATTCAAAGCCGGGATCGGTCCCACCGAGGTGAGCAGCTTAAAGGCTTTAGACCAGGCACTGCAGAAATTATTTGTTCCGTCCGTGTTGCAAGCTCGCACCCGCCAGTAATATGTAGTAGCATCCGCAAGGGGGGAAAGTTCATCGACATCAAAATAAGTGGGAGTGGGAGTAGTGAGGGTGGTGCTATCGTCAACTTCTGGACTGGAAAAATCAGAGTTGTTATCAATCTGAACATGGTAGTGATCAAAAGTGGTCCCAGATGGTATGGTGATGGATTTCCATACCAACCGCGGGGATGTATCAGTGGTCACCTTTCCATCTGCCGGCTTGATCGGTTCAGGAATGCTGGGCGGATTAGCGGTATTGAAACTCCGCACCTCTGACCAAGGGCCAGGACCGTAATTCGGATTTTTGGCCCGTACACGCCAGAAAAGGATACGATTAGCAGGTAGATCGGCGGTTGGAGTGTATTCTACCTGAGTGCCGGGCACATCTGCCTGAAGAATGATAGAAGTGAAAATGCTGTTGGCGGAAATTTGCAGCGTATATCCGGAAGCATTCAGCACACCACCCCATTGGAAAGTATCCCGATTGGTAAAGAGCGTATCTCCATCTCCCGGAACGCTCAGGGTTGGCGCTTCAACAGAGACACGAAAGCTGGTAGTAGCCCAGGCTGTACAATTAGCAGAAATGTCACAAGCGCGCACTCGCCAATAGTAGGTGCGCGAACGGACTAGACTTACCCCAACTGTTTCCTGGGTGTTATTCGTAGAGCCTGAATCTTCTATTGTGGAGAAGCCTTGATCTTGTGAGACTTCGTATTCATAATGGTCTAACTGGGCTAACGGTGTGGATGCAGACCACTTGAGAGTAGGTGTATCGGTCAATACGAGCACACCACCCGTAGGATATTGAGGCTGAGGTTGGGAGACCTGCGCAGCGGCCGCGCTGACCTTGCCCACGCCTATCAGCGAGAGCAAGACGAGAAAAGAGAGAAATTTGCCTATCGCTTTCATTATCATCAACTCCTTTTTTCAAACGTGCTGTTATGGGAAGAAACGTCCCTGAGCAGGAGAAAGTTCCTCTCCTAGATTTACGATTCAGAGACCAATGCAGGCTAAAGATACCCAAGAAATCATTTTTCGTCAAGTTCACAATTTATGACATCAGTATTGTAGTCCTCCACAGCATCACTTCTAAAACAAACATTTGCATTTGTCCAGAGCTACACTCAGAACTTTAAGAACATCCACCACATTGTATGGCAAATCAGCGAGATAGAACTTGCCGATAAGTAGGAATGGATGAAGCACTTTCCGACAGTCTTCAAATGCTCTTCTCCAGTTGTGTTGTTATGGTCTAGAAAGCCCCCTGTTTCGACTCTTTATTACATACATCACAAGGAATCCCTGCCGGAACATCAAATCAATGTCCCGGCAGGGTATATGTTTATCTAATGGCTAAGGCACATAACACTCAACAATCAACTGTGGTCGATTGGCTGTCAGTGTCGCATTACCACTAAACAGATTCAAGTAATTGGCCACAGTATCGTCATTATCGTCTATAGCAAAGCGCAGACGGATTTGTGTTACTTTGCCGTTGGTGCTCAATATGTTGATCTGGTCCAATGCTGGACTTAGGTCAAAAACATACCATCCACTATCCAGAGTAGGCATAAACGGTCCCAGAGTCGCATTAGCTGATGCTTGGAAATCTGCCTTTTCCAGCGCCGCAGCCCCAAAGGTGCCTTTGCGAACATCCACCAGAATTCCGCCAAAATCACTGATCGGATCACCGCCGCCGACAATTTTTTGCAGCTTCACCTTGAGTGTAACTTTGGTGATAACGGCATTGTCTGGAATAGAATAAGTGGCAAAGGAGAGGATACTGCGGACTTGCCTTCGCTGGGCATCATCCCCGATCCGCAATGTTCCACCCAAAGAATTAAGCGCTCCTCCACTGTCTGTGCTTTCGCCGCTCTCCGTCACAAATCCATCCTGAGCAGCGAGTGAGCGGAAAATATAAGTCTTATTGGGAGGGACAATTGTATATTCTTCCCCATTAAAGTCGCCATTTCCTGCCCCAGGCCCACCCAGAGGATGACCTGCGCCGTCTACGATTGAATCGTTGTCGATCAGATTGAGGCGAATCGTGCCGGTGCCGGTGCCGGTGTTTACCGTCACAGTGTAAATCATTCCGGAACCATCTACGTTGGTAATAGCGGCACCGCTGATATCACCGCTTGTGTTCAACGTGAAATCACCACTGTCTACACCGGTTACCAATTCGGAAAAGATGATGGTGAATTTCACATTGCCTGCTGCTGTCGGATTAATACCAGATCTGGTAATAGCTATGACATTCGGATTGGTAGAATCCGATCCAGTATTCTCTCGCAAAAATATGTCTGAATAATAATCCGTATCTTCGTTTACAAAATTATAATAAGAATCAAACACCACAAAGCGTCCATCCCCAGAAATGGAAGGACTGTATGAGTCACTATTTCCCTCCGTTCCGTCGGCTCGGACCGAGACGCGAACGGTTTGGTGCGTTTGGATATCGTGAACAAAAATATCACCCCAGTTGTTATTATCATTACTTACCAGGTTACTGGCATTCGATCTGAAAGCCACATAGCGTCCCGTGATGGAAATGGCGGGCATTGACGAATCAGCATTCGCCTCAACACCATTCGATGCCACGGAAACACGGATTGTTTGCCCTGTTACCCGATCATGGACAAAAATATCCTTTGCTTGATTTGTGTCTCCGCTTACCAGATTATTCGCTTCAGAGACGAAAGCAATGTAGCGTCCATCCGCAGAAATGGAAGGGGTATATGAGTCGCCATTTGCCTGCGTTCCATCTGAAGCAACCGAGACACGAATGGTTTGCCCTGTCACCCGATCATGGACAAAAATATCGCGTGCTCCATTCGTATCCCCATTTACTAGGTTACTGGCAAGAGAGCTGAAAGCAACATAACGCCCATCGGCTGAGATAGAAGGATTAAACGAGCTACTATTTCCCTGCGCCCCATTCGAAGCAACCGAGATGCGAGTGGTTTGCCCTGTAACTCGATCGTGGACAAAGATGTCTAATACATTATTTGTATCTCCACTCACCAGATTGGTAGCGTTAGAGTAAAAAGCAACGTAGCGCCCATCGGCAGAAATAGAAGGGCCAAGCGATGCATAGTTTGCCTGTGCGCCATTTGAGGCAATCGAGACACGCGTCGTTTGCCCCGTTACCTGATCATGAACAAAAATATCCCATTTGCCATTTGTATCTCCGCTCACCAGATTACTGGCGGCAGAATAGAATGCAATATATCGTCCGTCAGCAGAGATGGAGGGCTCATATGCATCTGAATTTCCCTGGGTCCCATCGGAGGCGATCGAAATGCGTTTCTTTTGCCCCGTCAATCGATCATAAACAAAAATATCGCCCCTTTCATTTGTATCCCCGATGACTAAATTTTTAGCATAAGACTGAAATGCCACATAACGTCCATCAGCAGAGATGGATGGATTATAAGAATTACCGTTTGCCTGCGTGCCATCCGGCGCAACTGAAATGCGTATGATGTCACCCGGTGCGGCCAGTGCTGGCACCACCATTGATGCCAGCACAAAGAGAGTGAAGAGGCCACGCAAGAAAGTGTGTGAGAAAGACGTCTTCATAGTCACTACTCCTGCATCTTTTTTTCCCCAATTTATACCACGAAAAGAATCTTCCAATCAAACATAGAAGGGTGCAAAGATGCAAAAATTTAGGGACTTTTGTGTCTGTTAGAGCAAATTAACCTTGAGCAACCGTGCGCGGTGCTGGGGCATCATCCATTCCCGGATAAACATCATTGCCAACACGGGCAAATATCCCATCTGTTCAGGCACATAACACTCGATGTTCAACCTGCCAGGCAAAAAACGCGAAGGTGTGCTTTATAACAGGACATTCATCCTAATCGTTAGCGCCGCAGCAATTTTCCATTACAATAGGGATAACTTTCTACTCTGGAGGTTTCCCATGCGAAGGATGCTAGCGTTGCTGATCCTCTTCCTCCCCCTTCTCGGTGTCCACGCACAAGCATCTCTCACGCTGGAAGAAGTGCGGGTGCAGATCTGGCCCGAAGAAGACAAACCCTCGGTGCTGGTACTTTACGATCTCAAGGCGCCGGCAGACGCTTCCTTTCCTCTGACCCTGGAGATACCCTTGCCTCCGCAAGCCGAGCTGAACGCTGTGGCCCGAGAGGAAGGGAACATGCTGATCACGATTGAGCATCAGCTGATCGCAGGCGGAGAAGCCGTCCGTTTCACCATGACGGACGCGGCGTTTTATCGCCTGGAATATTACTTCCCCTACGAGAAAAAGGGGGCTCACCGTCATTTCGTGTATCGCTGGCCGGGCACTTATGCTGTCCGCACCTTCCTGGTCGAGCTCAAAGAGCCGCTGGGCGCACAGAACCTGGTGACCACGCCATCTCTGACCAACGTTACCCAGTTGCGAGATTTTACTTATCACTCGCTGACATTTAACGATCTTCCCGCCGGTAAAGAGATAGAACTCAGTGTGGATTATGACAAAACCAGCGATGCACTCAATATCTTCTCTGCTGCGCCCACAGGTCAGACAATTACTCCCTCACCCTGGACTCGTTGGATCCCCCTTGCCCTAGGAATCTCAGGAATTCTCCTCATTCTGGGAGGCGCCATATACTACTGGCGGAGCACTGTTACAGCACAACGCGCTATGCCCTCCACGGCAGGGTCGCGACGGCGAGCATCGAAGAAACAAGCCTCCAGCCCCAACCTCTATTGCCGAAAATGCGGAGAACGCGCCTATCCGGGGGATCGCTTCTGCCGGAAATGCGGCGCGCACCTGGGAGAGGCCTCAGAACGAGCAGGGTAAGCCCAAGATTTGCTTACCCATTGAACCAACGTTCCAGCTCCTTCAAATCCACCCGTGACGTTAAGTCCAAGCTCAACGGCGTAACAGCGACGTGGCGTTTCTTTCGCAGGACGTACACGTCGCTGTTTTCATCTCCATCCAGCACTGCCCGCTCCACATACCCTACCTTTGCCGGCTCTGACCAGGAGTTGCGCCGAGGCGGGACTGGTTCATAATAGCGTTGTCGGGCAAGACGTGTCCATTCCCAGGGCGTTTGCGGCGAAGCATCCGAAGGCACATCCACCTTGAGAACATCCACATCGAAAGGCAGTCGTTTTTCTAAAAGGATGCGGGCGAACAGGGCGGTGAAATGGGCTGCCGCTGAAAAATCCACATCGGTAGAATGGGAAAGATGATAACGTGCATCGGTCTCCAGAGAGACGGCCAGTGCCGGATAGCCCAGCGCCGCAGCCTCCAGCGCTGCTCCAATCGTACCGGAGATGGTCACCCCTAGCCCAACGTTTTCCCCGTAGTTGATTCCCGATACGACCAAATGCGGCGGCTGTGACATAATTTCCAAAATTCCGTGCAAAACAGCCTGAGCCGGCGAACCACCCACAGAATACACTTTCCAGCTTTGTCCCCTAATCTGTACAATCTCTTCAGTGATAATTCCATCCGAGGTGTTGGGAAGACTGCGTCCCATCCCGGACGATTGTTGGCGGGGAGCAACAACGGTCACATAGCCCAATGCCGAGAGGGCCTCCGCTGCCGCCCACAGGCCGGGAGAACCAATTCCATCATCGTTGGTGAGGAGAATTTGCCGTTTGCTCATGATTATCCCGGAAACAAGAAGAAGCGGGAGTTCCCGCTTCTTTTAGCGCCCCTGGCGCGATTCGAACACGCGACCTTTTGGTCCGCAACCAAACGCTCTAATCCACTGAGCTACAGGGGCATTTTGCGCTGTTATTCTATCAAAGAATCGAAAGATGGTCAAGGTTTCGCGTTCACTTCACTTTCACTTTAGCACCTTTGAATGTTCTCTTCCTGCCGGAAGACGGTATCGCACGTACAGCATTCTGCCCATGCTCCCATCACAAGCCAGATTGTCGGCTAAAACCGGCCCAGGCAAGGCAGAAATAGAACCAACGATACCCTTGACAAGAACATTGTAATGACTTACACTTTAAATACCCACCCCCCCTGGGGAGGGGTAGGAGCGAAGGTGATGAAACATGAGGACACACTGCGCCGCCTGAAAACGATTGAAGGACACCTGCGAGGCATCATCCGTATGGTGGAAGAGGATGCCTATTGCATTGACATTATCCGTCAGATTCAGGCAGTGGAAGCGGCGCTGAATAAAGTAAGCACGCAAATCCTAGAGGAACACTTACGTACCTGTGTCACCACGGCGATCCGCAGCGAAGATGAACGAGAACGCGAGCGCGTGATGCGCGAAATCGCTGAGGTTTTTGAAATGTCTACCAAGGTCTAAGGAGGCAAGATGAGCGATGCCTGTTGCGTGATCCCTGCACCTGTGGAAACGCGCGCCCGCTGCCCCGTGAACGGTAAAGTCGGACGGAAGGTGGATACGCAAACGGTAAAGGCCCTGTTGCGCTTACCGCTGAACGTGCTGCGGAGCGCAGAATACCGCTTCTGCCCCGATCCCGATTGCCCGGTCGTATACTATAGCGCCGACGGCACACAAACGTTTACCGAAGCCGATCTGCGCGAGCGGGTCTTTCAGAAACATCCCGAGGATGCCGAGGTCTTTGTGTGTTATTGTTTCCAGCATACCGTCGGAGAGGTCCGCACCCGCGGCGCCGCGGTGATTGACGAGATCACCCAGGGCGTGAAAGCAGGTCAGTGTGCCTGTGACATCCGCAATCCCCAGGGAAGTTGCTGCTTGGGCAACGTACGTTCGCTCTTATCCGATTCCAAATCCAAAATTTCGGAGGTTTAGCATGACCACAGTCACCTACAAAATCCCTTCCATTCATTGCCATCACTGCACCCACACCATCCAGAGCGAGCTCTCGGAGTTGGCCGGTGTGCGCGAGGTGAAGGCCGATCTGGCCACCCGTCAGGTCACCGTGACCTTCGATGCGCCGGCCACGGAAGAGAAGATCAAGGCCTTGCTGGCCGAGATCAACTACCCGGTCGCTGAGTAAACGATCCAAGTCGAGGACGTATGAGCGAATCTCCGACCCGGCAGGTGATCCTCCCGATCACCGGCATGACCTGTGCCAATTGTGTCGCCACCGTAGAGCGGAACCTGAAAAAGGTAGACGGGGTCACCCAGGTGGTGGTTAACCTTTCTTCCGAGCGCGCTACCGTCGAATTCGATCCCTTGCGCGCCGGCCTGCCCGATCTGATCGCCCGCGTCGAGCGGGCCGGCTACGGCGTGGCAATGGGCGAGGCCGAGCTCATGCTACGGCGACTGGCCGATGACAACGATGCGCGCCGCTTGGAAAAGGCTTTGCGCAAGCTGGAAGGCGTGATGGAGGTACAGGTCTCCGTAGCCACGGAGAAAGCGCGCGTCCGTTATATCCCTACACTTATCTCCCAGGCAGAAATTCGCCGCGCCATTGCCGCCGCGGGCTTCGAGGCGCTGGAACTGGGTGGCGAGGCCGAAGATGTAGAGGCTCAGGCACGGGAGCGCGAAATCGCTGAACAGCGTCGCCTGCTCTGGATCGGCCTGATCTTCACCGTGCCCCTTTTCCTTTTCTCAATGGCCCGCGATTTCAACCTCGTGGGGATGTGGGCACACGCCTCCTGGGTACATTACGTCATGTGGGCGCTCGCCACCCCGGTCCAGTTCTACGTGGGATGGCACTATTACGTCGGCGGCTACAAGGCCCTACGCAACGGCTCGGCCAACATGGATGTGCTCATCGCCATGGGCTCCTCGATCGCCTACCTGTATTCCGTTGCCGTCACACTCGGTCTGCTTGGCGGACATCTTTATTTTGAAACCTCCGCCGTGATCGTCACCCTGATCCGGCTGGGTAAATATCTTGAGGCGCGCGCCAAAGGGCGCACCAGCGAGGCGATCAAAAAACTGATGAGCCTGCGGGCAAAGACGGCGCGCCTGGTGCGCAACGGTCAGGAAATCGAAGTGCCGGTAGAGGAAGTGCAGGTGGGAGATATCGTGCTGGTACGACCGGGCGAAAAAATCCCGGTCGACGGCGTCGTCATCGAAGGACGCAGCACGGTCGATGAATCCATGCTCACCGGCGAATCGCTCCCCGTCGAAAAAGGTCCCGGCGATGCGGTGATCGGCGCGACGCTGAACAAGCAGGGCTTCCTGCGCTTCGAGGCCACAAAGGTCGGCAAAGAGACGGCGCTGGCGCAGATCATTCGCCTGGTCGAAGAAGCGCAAGGCAGCAAAGCACCGATCCAAAAGCTGGCCGATCAGGTCTCGGCGATCTTCGTCCCGGTCGTGATTCTGATCGCCTTCATCACCTTTCTGGCCTGGTATTTCTTCGGCGCACCCGGCGATCTGACGCGCGCCCTCATCAACATGGTCGCCGTCCTGGTGATCGCCTGCCCGTGTGCCCTGGGGCTGGCAACGCCCACCGCCGTGATGGTCGGCACGGGCAAAGGCGCCGAGATGGGCATCCTCTTTCGCAGCAGCGAAGCCCTCGAGCGCCTGGGGCGGGTGAACGTGATCGTCCTGGACAAGACCGGCACCATCACCCAGGGGCAGCCCCAGGTCACCGATGTGGTAGCGCTGGATTCCTGGGATGAAGAAACCGTGCTTCGCCTGGCCGCGGCGGTGGAAAAGGGCAGTGAACACCCCCTGGGCGAGGCCATCTGGGCCGAGGCCACGCGTCGCGGCTGGACCTTGGACGAGATCGCCGCGTTTCAGGCTTTTGCCGGGGAAGGGGTTCGGGCCGAAGTGAACGGCCATCGAGTCTCCATCGGCAACGCGCGGTTGATGCAACGTCTAGGTATCGATCCTTCGCCTGCGCAACCGAGCGTGGAACGCTTACAATCGGAAGCCAAAACGGCCATGCTGGTGGCGATCGACGAGCATCTGGCCGGCGTGATCGCCGTTGCCGATACGCTTAAGGAAGGCTCGCTAGAAGCCATCCAGGAAATGCGCCGCATGGGATTGCGCGTGATCATGCTCACCGGTGACAACCCGCACACCGCCCGCGCCATTGCTCGCAAGGTCGGTGTGGAGGAAGTGCTGGCAGAGGTGCTGCCGGAGGGGAAATCCGGTGAGGTCAAAAAACTGCAAGAGCAGGGAAACATCGTGGCGATGGTGGGGGATGGCGTCAACGATGCCCCGGCACTGGCCCAGGCAGATGTGGGCATCGCCATCGGCAGTGGCACGGATGTGGCCATGGCCACCGCACCGGTGACGCTGATCAGCGGCGATCTGCGCGGCGTGCCGCGTGCCATTCGCCTTTCGCGGCGCACGTTGCATACCATCCGCCAAAACCTGTTCTGGGCTTTCTTCTATAACGTCATCCTGATCCCGGCGGCAGCCCTGGGCTATCTCAACCCGATCCTGGCCGCCGCGGCGATGTCTTTCAGCAGCGTCTTTGTCGTCAGCAACAGCCTGCGCCTGCGCCGCACCGCCGATCGGGAGCGTTGATCGTCAACGGCCCTCAGCCGTGCCGCACCGTAGCATCAGGATTTATCCTGTGCCTCCCCCGTAGTGCCAGGATTCATCCTGTGCCGTGCAGACCGTAGACCGTGGACCGTAGACCGTAGCACGCACCGACAGTGCCCTCCCTCCTGAAAACAAGAGTACAATTCAACTACCCATTCTCTCACCTGCCAGAAAGGAGTCTCCCATGTCCCGCTTCTTTCTGATCCTCGCCCTGCTCATCCTCCTCACTGCCTGCGCCGCGCCGACCGGAGACGGCGGACCGTTGACCGTAGACCGTGGAACGCCCACCCTCCCGCCGACCTCCACCCCCACTCCCAAACCCCCTGAAACGCCCACCCCAACCCCCACCCCCACCGAAGCCCCGTT
>JBBFLV010000010.1:0-109274 GCA_037478835.1 Anaerolineales bacterium | reverse complement strand
TTAAAACAGCAACCTCAACCAAAAGTTACCGAACTAAATTGTTAATGTTCATTATCCTGTGCCGCGTAGCATCAGGCTTTAGCCTGTGCCCTCACCGACTGTGGACCGTGGACGGTAGACCGTCGACCGTTGACCATGGACCGTGAAACCCCGACCATCCGACTATCCGACCATCCGACTATTCGACCATCCGACTATAAACCCCTCGTTTCTCCTCCGGCAACATTTCGGCCAGGGTGCGCATGATGCGTTCGGTGGCGCGGTCAACGGCCTGGCCGATGCGCGTCCCGTCTGCTTCCAGGTGGAAGGGTTTGCCCACCCGCATGCGCAGTGGCACGCGGCGAAAACGGCGCAGATGACCGTAGACATGCTCATTTTCGCTGCCGATGAAGACCACCGGAACGATGGGCGCCCCGCTTTTCAGCGCTAGGAAGGCGGCACCGCCGCTCCCCGGCTCTAATCCGCCGATCAAGCTATAACGTCCCTCCGGGGCCACGGCCACCACCCGCCCCTGGCGCAGGCTTTCCAGCGCCGCTTGCAAGGCGCGCCGATCGGGTTGGCCGCGTCGCACCCAGATCACGCCGAAGAGGTGAATTAGCTTTCCCAGCAGGCCCAGCTCATCGTATAGTTCGATCTTCGCCAGTGCATCCGGCAGGTGAGGGAAAAAGGCCAGTCCAAGAATGGCATCGGCATCGCCCAGGTGATTGGTGACGATGATATACGGTCCCTGACGAGGGAAATTTTCCAGCCCTTCCACCTCCACTCTGGCGGCGATTTTGAGTAACAAACGCGCCAGAGCACGGGCAACTGCACGCACCAGATGACGGAGCGGCGTCAGGCGCGGGGATTGGGTGAGCTCATAGCGACGAATTTGGCTGATCGGTTTGGGGGGGAATGGCTCTTCCGGCATAGTATCCATGATATTCTGGGGGTAACAGACCGGCGATATACCGCATGACCAGATCGGCGTTTTCCTGGCGCGCCAGCCGCCGTGCTTCCCCCTTCGCCTCGATGGGAGGCAACCGGATCGGACGGCCGATGCGCAACTCCAGTCGCGGACGCTCACCACGACGCATGCGTTCCCAAAGGTCCGGTGTGGTGCCGACCACGCCGACCGGGATGACCGGCGCACCGCTTTTTTCGGCGATATAGGCGATGCCGGGGCGCGCTTGCTGCATCCCTACCTGGTGCGAGCGTCGTCCTTCCGGCGCGATCATCACCCGTCGTCCCTGTTCTAGCAAGTCGATCATGCGCTCCAATAGCTCATGATCGTATCCGTTGCGATTGACGGGGATCGTGCCGTAGAGCCGCAGGAGCTGTCCTTGGCCGGGGCGATGGAAGACCACTTCGGCGCCGATCGTTTCCAAAATATGTGGCCAGAAGGCCAGAATGAAGGGCGGATCGTAGATCGAGATATGGTTGGCGGCCACGATGTAAGCCCCTGCTCGCGGCACGTTTTCTACCCCTTGAACGTGTACATCGCTCAAAAGATGAAAAATGGGGCGGATCAGGGCCTTGAGCAAAGGGCGCGTGAAACGGGTATAGAGGGGTGGGCGATAGGGACGTTTCAGCGACATAGCTCCTTCACCTTTTCAAAGACTTCATCGGCGGTCAGGCGATCGGAATCAATGCGCACGGCATCGGCGGCGGCTTGAAGTGGGGCGACATCCCGCGTCGAATCCAGCCGATCCCGTTCGCGCACCTGTTGCAGGATCGTTTCGTAATCGGCGCTTTGACCGCGCGCTTGGAGCTCGGCAAACCGTCGGCGGGCACGTTCTTCGGGGGAAGCATCCAAGTAGATCTTTAAATCTGCTTCCGGTAGGACGACGGTGCCGATATCGCGTCCGACCATCACCACGCGACCACGCAGGCCGATGCGACGTTGCTGTGCGGTCAGCGCTCTGCGCACGCCAGGATAGGCCGAGACGACCGAAACGGCCCTATCCACTTCCGGGCGGCGGATTTCCCAGGTCACATCTTGGTGATCGACACGCACATCGTATAGGCGCCCATCGGCCTGGGAGGGGGGAAGCACATCGATCTGCACCTCTTCGGCCAGTGCCGTCACGCGTGCCTCGTCGTACGGGTCGATGCCGCGCTGGAGCGCAAGCCAGGTCACGGCGCGATACATTACGCCGGTATCGAAGAACAGGTAACCCAGGTAATCGGCCAGGCGCCTTCCCAGGGTTGACTTGCCGGAAGCGGCGGGACCATCAATGGCGATAATGTTCGGAACGGGCATTGTTATTACCTTCCAGGTGGGGTTGTTTTGTAGTCAAAAAGGTCGCTGCGAACCCATAGGATGATGTGTTCTTGCTCAAGCGGCAGGCGACGGAAGAAGAGCCATTGGATCACTTCAGGCGCCCCGATCGGAAGTCGGGGGCGGGAGAAGGCGAGAAAATCCTGCCCTCGATAGGGGATGGGCATGATTTCCGGAGGGGTTTGGGGGGTAATGACCAGTGCATAACTGCCATCTAGGGTCGAGGGCGAGATGCCTTGTGAAAATTCCGGCGAATATCGGCGCAAGAGCCATTCGAGCGCCGCCGGCGGTTCGGCCCAACCGGCCAGTAACACGTGCTCCCCTTGGCGGTGACCGGAACGCCATAGGGAAAGCTCGCCGATGCTCTGCTCCAAAAGGCGTCCCTGAGGCGGTGCCCAGGAAACAGACCAGAGCTCGGTCCCATCCTGAATGCGCAACCCGCTTGCGCTCCATGCGCTTCCTAGCGTGTAGAGGCTCAGGAGCAGGCCGAAGCTCAGGGTCAGGGCTCGTCCCGTTGCTTTCCATCCCCATTCGAGCCCGATTAGGCTCATGCCGGCCACCAAGAGCAAAACGGCACCCAGGATCGCCATCCAACGTAGCGGCAGTAATGAGAGCGTCCAGGTGTTCTGGATGAAAGGGAGCACGATCTCGGTTTTCAAGGGTTGGCTGTTGATCGGGTGGTAGGGATTGTTTGCGATGCCGACCAGGTTGAGGGCGATGAAGAGCATCAACAGGAAGGAGACGATCTCGGCGAATACGAGGGGATGGTGCGAGGAGAAGTGTTGTAGCCATTGCTCGGTGGCGTGTGCCGCCAGGAAGAGCAGAATGCCCAGGAACCAGAGCCAGGAAACCGGCGCCCGGCCGGGGAAGAGCAGAGGGATGAGAAATGTAACTCCCAGGGGGATGAGCCATTTTCTCTCCGAATTCCTGAAGGGGAAGGCGCTGATTGCCAGAAGCGAGGGGAAGAGCTCATAGCCGATCCATACCAGGAACATTTGTGAGAGTGGCGCTCGCGGGGTGATCCAGGAGCGCCAGAGCTCCAACGGTGCGTTCCAGATGGCTCCAAACCCGGCCGGGGAAGTGAAGAAAAGCGTGCCGCCGAGCAAAAGGGTCAGGAGGAAAGGCAGGAAGGCCTCCCGAAGAGTTTCGATTTTGAGTGGGAGCCATATCGGTTTTTCCAAGAAGGTGTAGATTCCCAAGCTCACCACCAGTAAGAAGAGGCCTTCCCAGGATGGAAGGCCGGCCAGGAGCACCAGGGCGGCGAAAAAACCGCCCCAGGTATAGCGCTGTCGTTTCCAGGCGGTGACGCAAAGCACCAGGCTGAGCAGGGCCGGCATCCAGGCATTCGCCTGACGGGAGAGCGCTACCATGCCCGGATCCAGGGCGAGGAAGAAGGCGAAGATCAGGGCCGTGCGTTCGCCCAGTTGCCGGCGCCAGAGCCAGGGGAGGAGCACCAGCAAACTTCCGCTCAGGGCCGGCCAGAAGCGTGCCATAAAGTCCTGAGGGCCGAAAAGGAAGAACAGCGCGGCGGTTGGGTGTAAGTAGAGCACCTGAGAATCCAACGGCACGCGCATTCCCTGGGCGATTTTCCAGGCCTGGAGCGCCAGCCGGGCCTCTTCTTCATTCAAAGGCAAAGTTCCCAGTCCATAGAGACGAACGCCGCAGGCCAGCAAAAAGGCGAAGATGAGCCAAAAGGGACGAGGGATGGAGCGCATGGGGTGTATTTTAGCATAAGAGGGAGAGCGGGAGAACGGGAGAGCGGGAGAAGAGGAGAAGGGGAGAGCGGGAGAGCATGAGAACAGGAGAGCGGGAGAAGAGGAGAGCGGGAGAATTGGTGGCCTATTGCGATGAAGTCTGATGGTACAATCGTACCCTGATTGATCCCTGAGCCTTGCGGAGTCTCCTCGTGACCGAATCATCCTCTTTGTCCAAATGGCAAATTTGGTGGTTAGCGGCGCGCCCGCGGACCTTGCCGGCCTCGATCGCCGGGGTGGTGATGGGCAGCGCGTTGGCCTGGTGGCAGGGGCGCTGGCATCTCCCCTCTGCGCTCTTGGCCTTGCTCGGCGCGATCTTGCTCCAGATCGGCAGCAATTTGGCCAACGATGTCTATGACTTTGAGCGCGGCGCGGATACGGCCGAGCGCCTGGGCCCCCTACGGGTGACGCGTGCCGGGCTTCTCTCACCGCAGGAGGTCAAGCGCGGCATGTGGATCGTTTTTCTATTGGCCGCCTTGATCGGGGCTTTCCTGATCGCCCGCACCGGCTGGCCGATCGCCCTGGTCGGAATTACGGCCATCCTGGCGGCGATCGGTTATACCGGTGGCCCTTTCCCACTCGGATATTACGGGCTAGGAGACCTCTTCGTCTTCCTCTACTTCGGCCTGGCCAGTGTGGTCGGTACCTATTACGTACAGGCGCTTGAGCTTTCCCCTGTGGCCTGGTGGATGGCGCTGCCGATCGGCGCGCTGACCACGGCCATCCTGGTGGTCAACAATCTACGCGATCTAGCGCAGGATCGGGCGGCCGGAAAGCGCACCCTGGCCGTCTCGCTCGGAGAGAAGGGCACGTGCTGGGAGTATACCCTCCTGGTCCTCTTCGCCTTCGGACTTTTGCCCATCCTGATCGGGTTGAAACTCCTTCCCTGGGGAGCGATCGTTCCCTGGCTGTCTCTGCCCCAGGCAGTCGCTCTGATCCGCCAGGTTTGGCAGGTGCGCGGACGGGCGCTCAACGCCACCTTGGCCGGCACCGGTCAGTTGGCGCTACGGTATAGTTTACTGTTCTGGCTCGGTTTATTGCTCGCAAAGGTGTTCCCATGACTCATTTGAAAGGTCAAGAACGGGCACGTTACGTGCGCCAAATGTTTTCGCAAATTGCCCATCGTTACGATCTGATGAACCGCCTGATGACGGGATGGCAGGACGTGCGCTGGCGGCGCGAAGTGATCACGCGTGCCCGCCTGAGCGATGGCGCGCACTTGCTGGACCTGGGCACCGGTACCGGGGACCTGGCACGGGAGGCCCTTCGGCGTTATCCCGGCCTACGGGTGGTGGCCGCCGATTTCACGGTGACCATGATGCGGGTCGGCGAGGCGCGCTACGGCAAATTGCCCTGGGTAGCCGCCGATGCCCTGCACCTGCCGTTTGCCGAAGCGCAGTTCGATGCCGTCGTCTCCGGCTTCCTGATGCGCAACGTGATCGATGTGCTCCAGGCATTGCGCGAGCAACATCGCGTGCTCAAGCCCGGCGGGCGCATTGTTATCTTGGATACCACCCAGCCGAAGCGCAATCTGCTCTGGCCTTTTATCTGGGTTCATCTGCACGTCATCATCCCCTTCCTGGGTGGGTTGATCTCCGGTCGGCGCGATGCCTACACGTATCTGCCGGATTCTACCGAAAAATTCCTCACCGCCGAATCGCTGGCCGAGGGTATGCGCCAGGTTGGGTTTGAGCGGGTCGGTTTTCGCCGCCTGATGTTCGGTACCATCGCTATTCACTGGGGAGAGAAACATGCCGCTTAAGCAGCCGAATTCGCGTCATTGCTTTGTCTGTGGAGTAGAGAACCCGGTTGGCCTGAAATTGAAGATCTACGAGACCGAGCCCGGTCAGGTGGAGGCTTGGTACACGCCGCCGGAGCATTTTCAGGGCTATCCCGGCCTGCTACATGGGGGAATCGTGGCTTCGCTGCTGGATGAACTAAGCGGTCGCGCCCTGATGGGCAGCGATCCGAAACGGCCGCGCTTTATGTACACGGCGAAGATGGAGGTCAAGTATCGGCAAAATGTGCCGATCGGCGAGCCGTTGCGCATTGTTGGCAAGGCCCTGCGCTCCAAGGGGCGGATCGCCGAAGGTTGGGCCGGGATTTACGATTCACAGGGTAACCTGCTGGCAGAGGCCACAGCGCTCCTGGTGGATGTACCGGCAGAACGGCTCGATTTCTCCCAACTGGAAGCGTTGGGATGGAAGGTTTACGAGGATTGAGTCTGTTGCAAGGGACAGGATTTACAGGATTCACAGGATTGGATTTCCTGAGCTGACTGCAAAAAGGTTCTTGACCACGAAGTACATGCAAAGGATTAAAAATAACTTTGTGTCCTTTGAGCCCTTTGTGGTAAATAAAAATAATTTTGTGTTCTTTGCGCCCTTTGGTAAATATGGTTTTTGCAGTCAACTCAATGTTTGAACGGTCACACCTTATGTCATTTTGTAAATTTTCCATAACAGAATAAGGATTAAAAAGCCATGTCCTTGGATCTTTCCCGCGTCCGTGCTCTATGTTTCGACGTGGACGGCACGCTCAGCGATACGGATGACCTCTTCGTTCGCCGCATTAAGCGCTGGATTCGATCCGAGCGGCTGGCGCGACGGGTGGTGATGTGGCTGGAGGCGCCCGGCAATGCCCTGCTCACGCTCCCCGATTGGCTGGGGATCGATGATGAACTAATGCGCCTGATCAACTGGATGTATCGTCACCGTCGCAAACGCTGGCGCGAATTTTTGATCATTCCCGGCGTGCCGCAAATGTTGCACAACCTTTCGCAACGCTACCCGTTGGCGGTGATCAGCAGCCGGGATGAGGCCGGCACGCTTCAGTTTCTGGATCACTTCGGCCTCACCCCGCTCTTTCAGGTGATCGTCACCGCTCTGACCTGCGAACATACCAAGCCGTATCCCGATCCCATTTTCTACGCCGCGCGTCAGCTGGGGGTGCGACCCGAAGAGTGCCTGATGATCGGTGATACCACGGTGGACATTCGCGCCGGTCGCGCCGCCGGTGCCCAGACGGTGGGCGTGCTCTGCGGCTTTGGGGAAGAAAAAGAACTCCGCCGCGCCGGTGCCGATCTGATCTTGCCGACGACGACGGAGGTGGAGAAATATCTAGCAACCTAAGGCAACTCGCTACAGCCTGCCACTTGGAACAATCAATACCGCCCACGCGAGAAGGGGGCTAGCGTTTCTTCACGGGCCGGGAAGACTTGCGCGGCGCAGGCCTTGAATTCCGGAATGCGCGCTTGCGGATCGAGCACGTCGTTGGTGAGCAGGTTGGCCGCGGCCTCTGCAAAGTGCATGGGGAGGAAGATCACGCCGATGGTCGCCTTTTCGGTGACGTGGGCGCGCAGGATCACTTCGCCGCGCCGTGTGCTGACGCGCACGCGCATGCCGTCCTGAATGCCGTGCATTTCCGCATCGGCCGGGTGGATTTCGACGAACGGCTCCGGGTAGAGTTCGTTCAGGCTGGAATGCCGCGTCAGCGTGCCGCCGTGCCAGTGCTCCAATAGGCGGCCGGTGGTCAGGATGAAGGGATACTCGTCATCGGGCGCTTCGGCGGCGGTGACGTAGTCCAAGGCGATGAAGCGTCCACGGCCGCGCGGGAATTTTTCGCTGAAGAGGAAGGGGGTGCCGGGATGATCGGTATCCCACACCGGATATTGCAGGCCGACCTTTTCAATGCGCTCATAGGTGATCCCGGCATATTCCGGCACGACGTGCCCCACTTCGGCCAAGATTTCGGAAGGATGCCGATAATCCCAGCCGGCGCTACCGGGGCGCCCCAGACGCGCCTCGATGCGCTTGGCCAGATCGCAAAGGATCTGCCAATCCGGCCGCGATTGACCGCGCGGCGGTAGGGCGGCGCGCACCCTCTGCACGCGGCGATCGGTGTTGGTGAACGTGCCGTCTTTTTCGGCGAACGGGGTGGCCGGCAGGAAGACATCGGCATAGACCCCGGTCTCGTTGAGGAACAGGTCCTGAACGGCCAGGAATTCAAGCTGTTCGATGTGGTGGCGCGTCTTGTTCAGGTTGGGCTCGGTCATCATCGGGTTTTCGCCCATGATGTAGAGCGCCCGCACGCCTTGCGGCCCGGCATGGGAGAGGATCTCGGTGGTGGTCAAGCCCAACTCGCGGCTCAGGCCACCGGGTTCGATGTTCCAAGCTTTTTCCCACTTTTCGGCGTTGCCGGGGGCATCCACGCGCATATAACCGGGGAAGTGGAAGGGCATAACGCCCATATCGCTGGAGCCCTGGACGTTGTTCTGGCCGCGCAGCGGGTTGAGGCCGGTGCTGCGTCGCCCGATGTGACCGGTGAGCAGTGCCAAATTCACCAGTGCCAGGGCGCTGGCCGTGCCATGCGAAAGTTGCGAGATGCCCATGCCCCAGAAGATGGCGCCGTTGCGCGCCGTGGCATAGAGCCGGGCGGCGCGACGGATGTCTTCGGCGGGGACGCCGGAGACGCTTTCGGCAAATTCGGGGGTGAACTTTTCCAGGCTTTCGATGTATTCCTCAAAGCCTTCCGTGCGCGCTTCGATGAAGGCACGGTTATACAACCCTTCTTTGACGATCACATGCGCCATGGCGCTGAAGACAGCGACGTTGGTGCCGGGGCGCAGCGGCAGCCAGAGCTCGGCAAAATCCACCAGCTCGATGCGTCGCGGGTCAACGACGATCAGCTTGGCGCCGCGCTCGCGCACGGCCTTTTTCATGTGTAGGGCGATGATCGGGTGATTTTCGGTGGTGTTCGAGCCGGTGACGATGAAGACATCGCTTTCCAGCACTTCGATGGCGGTGTTGCTCATCGCCGACGTGCCCAGGGATTGGAGCAAGGCCATCACCGAGCCGGCATGGCACAGGCGGGTGCAGTGATCGACGTTGTTCGTGCGGAAGAGGGCACGGAAGAGTTTCTGCAGCAGGTAGTTATCCTCGTTCGTTGCTTTGGCGCAGCCGTAGGTAGCCATGGCACGCGGGCCACTTTCGCGGTAAATGCGCACCAGGTGATCGGCCGTCAGATCGAGGGCCGTATCCCAGTCGGTTTCGATCCAATCCCAAGGGGAGGGCGCGCCGCCGTTGCCCGGATAGGTGGCTTGTGGGGCTTGGGAACGATCCGGCCGCGGCTTGCCCTCCAGCAAATAACGGCGCACCAGCGGCACGGTGATGCGCTTCGGATGGTAAATGAAGTCATAGCCGAAGCGTCCTTTGACGCACAAATTGCCCTGGTTGACTACGGAATCAAAGGGCGAAGTGACCCGATAGATGATGTTATCTTTGATGTGTAACTCTAAATTGCAGCCAACGCCACAGTAAGGACAAACAGTAGAGACAATCCGATCAGGGGTGAACATACGCAGCTCCTTGAAATCAGTCCAACGGTCACAAACTACGGTCTACCGTCCACGGTCTACGGTCTACCGTCTACCGTCCAAACGGAAACGGCCATTCCCCGTGCTCCAGCAGGTACTCGCGCTTCGGTTCCAGCGCGTCGGTGGGGCAGACGCCGATGCACTGACCGCAGAAAACACAGGTGGTCGCCGGCATGGGAAGGCCGTAGAAGGTGTCAATGCGGGTATGATAGCCGCGCCCGGCGAAGTTGATGGCGTAGGTATACTGCGCATCCTCGGCACAGACCTGCACACAGCGCCAACACAGAATGCATTTGGAATATTCCCGAACGTACATCGGGTTATCGTCAATCGGCGGGATGTGGCGCGGTTGGGCTTCCGGGAAGCGCGCTGTATCGGCCTCATAAGCCTTAATCATTTCCAGGATTTCCGGCGCTTCGGAGAGATCGGCGGTGGCGGCCAGCATCTCCAGGATCGTCTTGCGGGCGCGCCGGACGCGCGGGCTTTCGGTTTGCACTTTCATGCCCGGCTGGGCGGCTACCACGCAGGCCGGTTGCAACAGGCGCACTCCCTCCACTTCGACGACGCAAATGCGACACAGGCCGTTCGCCTTGGTGGCCGGGTGAAAGCAGATGGTGGGAATTTCGATCCCGTTGGCGCGGGCCACTTCCAGCACCGTTTGCCCGGCCTGGGCGGTGATTTCTTGGCCATTGATGGAGAGGGTAAATGTTTCACTCATAGATCACCATCCGTATAAGCGATCAGGCAGGCGAGAAGAGATGCGGCCACTCTTTGATCGCGCTGAGCACGGCCGAGGCGGCAGTTTGACCCAGGCCACACAGGGAAGCATCGCTCATCGTCCAGCCGACATCTTCCAAGCGGTGGCGATCGTCGGGGAGCAGGCGCCCTTGGGCCAGGCGCTCCAGGATTTCCAGCTGGCGCTGGGTGCCCATCTGACAGGGGTAGCATTTGCCGCAGGATTCGTGGGCGAAGAAGCGGCCGATGCGCAAGAGGGCCTGGCGCAGATCGTGCCGCTCATCGAAGACCATGACCACGCCGGAGCCGAGGCTCAGGCCGGCCTGACGCAGGTCCTCATAGGTCAGGCGGGTATCGAGGTGACGCGGGGTGGCGAAGGTGCCGGCTGCGCCGCCGAGCAGGATGGCCTGCAGGGAACGGCCTTCGGCCACGCCGCCGGCCATTTCCAGCAGTTCACCCAGGGTGAGGCCGAAGGGGATTTCGTATAGCCCTGGACGGGCGACATCGCCGGAAAGGCAGAAGAGCTTGGTGCCAGGGGATTTTTCGCTCCCCACTTCCCGGTAGGCCGCCGCTCCGTGCTCGATGATGAAGGGGACGCAGGCCAGGGTTTCGACGTTGTTGATCACCGTGGGCTTGCCGAACAGGCCATGGGTGGTGGGGAAGGGCGGTTTGATGCGCGGGAAGCCGCGTTTGCCTTCGATGGATTCAAAGAGCGCCGTCTCCTCGCCGCAGATATAGGCGCCGGCGCCCATGCGGATTTCGATTTCAAAGCCTTCGAGCAGGCCGGCGCTTGCGGCTTCGGCCAGCGCTTTTTCGAGGATCGGGCGGATGTAGCCGTATTCGCCGCGCAGGTAGATATAGCCTTTTTCGGCGCCGATGGCATAGGCGGCGATGCGCATGCCTTCCAGGACCTGGTGCGGATCATCGCTGAGTAGGACGCGGTCCTTAAAGGTGCCGGGTTCGGATTCATCGGCGTTGCAGACGACGTATTTGGGGAAGCCTTCGGCACGTGCCGCGCCTTCCCATTTGACCCCGGTGGGGAAGGCGGCGCCGCCGCGCCCGAAGAGACCGCTGGCTTTGACTTCTTCGATGATCTCTTGCGGGGACATGCGGCGGGCGCGCTCCCAGGCGCGATAGCCGCCATAGGCTTGCAGCGAGGTGGTCCCATTGCCGCAGCGCGCCGTGAGCCGGCGCACCGATCCGCCGACGAAGGTGGCGGGACGTTCGAGCCAGGTCCCCGTTTCCGTGCCGAGTCGCCAGGTGTGACCTTCTTCCAGGACCATGGCGGGGGCGCGATCGCATAAGCCCAGGCAAGGACTCGGCTCAATTTCCAGGTCCCCGTCCGAGGTCCCTGCCGATGTGCCGAGCGGCGGGCGGGCAGCTGCGCTACGGAGGAGATCATCTGCTCCTCGGAAGGCACAGGCGATGTCGGTGCAGATATGCAGCGTCTTTTTCTTGCGAGGTTGATTGTGCAGGAGATCGTAGAATTCGATCACGCCGTGCACTTCAGCCAGGGGGACGTGGAGCAGACGGGCGATCTCGGTGGCGTGTTCCTGGGAGATCCAGCCGTATGTGGCTTGTACGGCTTGCAGGGCGGGGAGCAAACCGCTCCGACCCTTAGAGAGATACGGTTCTATGAGGGAGGTAATTTCGCTCATTAGCGACCTCCGCCGATGATGTAGCGTTCGAGGTTCGAGATGAGGATTTGCTGTTCATCCACGATCGCTTTGAGAAGATCGCGGATGGAAATGAGGCCGAGGAGTTGATCTCCTTCCATGACCGGGAGGTGGCGGATGTTCTTTTCGAGCATGAGCGCCATGCATTCTTCGATGGAGCGCGAGGCTTCGATGTATAGCACGCGTGGGGTCATGATCTCTTCGACGCGGGTGGTGCGGGAGGATCGCTCTTGAATATCGAGTTTGCGCACGCAATCGCGTTCGGAGAGGATGCCCAGGATGCGACCTTCTTCGGCGACGAGTAGGGCGCCGATGTTGTGCTCGGCCATTTTTTGCATGGCTTCAAAGGCTGTGGCTTGCGGAGAGATGGTGATGACATTCGCCCCCTGAGAGGAGATGATCTCGCGCACGGTTGTCATAGGGACCTCCTGGTAAGAGTATAGAGGATTTTGGGTGGTTTGGCAAGGGGCGAATGTGTAAACGGATTCATCCTGTCAAAAAAACACTTGGCTCCGTTACGAAAACTTTTTCAAAACGGAGCCAAGTGCAGAAGCCTATCTCCCCCACAGACTTCTTGAATAGAACACAGATTGACACGGATGCGACGGTTGAAAACCAAATTTTAACTTAAGTTTCTATTCTTGAGAAATATTGTAGCGAATAACAGATACTTTTTGCGCTGGGTTTGCTTTTGGCGGTCAGGAGCTCTTTGTAATTAGGTCAATCCTGATTGTAAATGCGGCACGCCGGGTGAGGGACCTTATCGTCCGTTGCCGTGAGCCGGCGAGGTTTCTGCTCGCTGCATTTCATTGAAGGCCCGGATGGCCACTTCCAGCATGGCGGCATCCGGTTCGCGCGTCGTCAGGCGCTGGAGCGCCAGGTTCGGGCGGATCAGCCAACGTGCCCAGCGGCGATCCAGGTGATTGGCCATCCAGCGGATGTATTCCACGGCGATCCCGGCCAGGAAGGGGATGAGCAGGATGCGCCCGATCAGGCGCGCCCAGATCGGCAGACCGTCCAGGAAGGGGAAGGCGAGCACGGTCAGAACGACCAGGGTGAGCAGGAAGGAGGTGCCGCACCGCGGATGCTCAAGGGGAAAGCGGGCTACGGATTCGGGGGTCAGCTCGGCGCCGGCTTCGTAGGCGTTGATCGTCTTATGCTCGGCCCCGTGATAGGCGAAGAGACGGCGCACGTCCGGCATGAAGCCGATGACCCAGATGTACCCGATCACCAGTCCCAGGCGTATCACTCCCTCGGTCACGGCTCTCACCCAGTCGCTGCCCCCGATCCAGTGCTCGATCCCGCTTGCGAGCATGGCCGGCAGCAGGAAGAACAGCCCGATGGCGAAGACGAGGGAAAAGGCCAGCGTTCCATAGAGGGCCGGCCCTTCCAGTTTTTCATCTTCTCCGGCTTGAATGTTTGCCGAAAACGTCAGGGCACGCAAGCCCAACACCAGCGCATCCCAGAGCAAGATCATGCCGCGGAGGAAGGGTAGGCGCGTCAGGCGGGAGCGATAGATGCTCCCGAGCGCCTCTTGGTGGACGACGATCTCGCCATTTGGGGCGCGCACGGCGATGGCCAGTGCTTTTTGCCCGCGCATTAGCACCCCCTCGATCAGCGCCTGGCCGCCGTAGGTAATGATGCGATCTTCGCGGCTCATGGCGGAGGCGGGCTCACTCATGGCCGAGGCCGGCGAAAAAGTGGATCACCGAGTCAATGCCGCGATACCAGTTCGGCAAATTTTGCTTTTCGTTGGGGGCATGCAGGTTGTCATCCGGCAGGCCGAAGCCGGTGATCACCGACTCCAGGTTGAGGATTTCCTGCATCTGCGCCACCACCGGGATGGAGCCACCTTCGCGGCGGAAATAGGGCTTGCATCCGTAGACGGCTTCCAGTGCCCGGCTGAGGGCCTGCACCCAGGGCGTATCGCGCCGGGAAATCGAAGGGCGACCGCCGTGCAGAGCCTCCAACTCCCAGCGCACCGTTTTGGGCGCGCGCTCTTCCAGATAGCGAATCAATTGCTGATGGACCTCGTTCGGGTCCTGATCGGGCACTAATCGCATCGAAATTTTTGCCATCGCCATGGCCGGCAGCACCGTTTTGGCTCCTTTGCCGATGAAACCGGCCTTCAGGCCGTTGATCTCCAGCGTCGGCCGCGCTCCCACCCGTTCCACGGCGGTGTAACCGGCCTCGCCGTAGAGCGCCGGAGCGCCGGTTTGTTCCAGGAAGAAGGCATCATCGATCGGCAGTCGTGCCAGTTCGGCGCGCTCTTCGGCTGAAAGGGGGCGCACTTTATCGTAGAATCCCGGCAGAGTCACCCGACCCTGATCATCGTGCATGCCGGCGATCAGCTCGGCCAGCACTTGCGCCGGGTTGTGCACCGCACCACCGTAGACGCCGGAGTGCAGATCGTGCGCCGGACCGTAAACGCGTAGCTCAAAATAGGCCAGGCCGCGCAGCCCGTAGGTAATAGTGGGTTTATCAGCGCCCAGCATGCCGGCATCCGGGTTGAAGGCGAAGTCGGCGGTCAGCATGGCGCGGTGTTCGCGCAAGAAATTTTCCAGGCTCGGTGAACCGATCTCTTCTTCTCCTTCGATCAATACCTTCAGATTGATTGGGAAGCCACCGCTCTGCGCCAGTGCCTCCAACGCCTTCAGCGTGAGCATGACCTGACCTTTCATATCCGAAGCGCCGCGGGCGTAGAGATTTTCCCCTTCAATCGTCGGCTCAAAGGGGGGCGTTTTCCATTCGTCCAACGGATCGACCGGCTGTACATCGTAATGCCCATAGATCAGCGCCGTGGGGCGGGCTGTGCCGGCTCCGAGCCATTCGCCGTAGACGATCGGGTGGCGGGCGGTGGGGTAGATTTCGACCCTCTCAAAGCCAATGCGGCGCAATTGAGCCGCTACCCATTCTGCAGCGCGTTGCATATCTTGAAGATGGGCATCATCGGTGGAAATCGAAGGAATGCGCAGGAATTCTTTGAATTCTTCGAGAAAGCGCGCGCGATGTTCACGCGCGTAGCTCAATGCTTGTTGCAATGACATCGTGACTCTCCTTGAAATGGGATAGGCGATGGCCGATCGTTTCGGGACCTAAGACCCGCGCTTCTGATTGTACCTCATCCGCCGCCAAAGACCTCGTTCAGCCAGTCCAGAATGCCTTTTTCGCGCGGCTTGGGTGCACTGCCTAGGGTTTCCGCCAGTTTTTCAAAGAGCTGGCGCTGTTCGCGGGTGAGGTGGGTGGGAATTTCGACGTTGACGATCACCAGTTGATCGCCGCGTCCGTTGCGCTTCAGATGAGGAATGCCTTTTCCCTTAAGCGTAAAAATCTTCCCCGGCTGCGTTCCGGGCGGGATGACCATCTTGACCGGTCCATCCAGGGTGGGGACTTCTACTTCGGCGCCTAAGGCGGCCTGGGCTACGTTGATATCCAGGTTCAGCAGCACATCGTCCTCGCGACGTTTGAAGAAGGGATGCGGACGTACCCGGAGCAAGAGATACAGGTTGCCTCTTGGGCCGCCGTATTCGCCGGGTTCTCCTTCACCGGGCAGGCGGATCTGCGTGCCGCTATCCACGCCGGCCGGGATTTGCACCCGTTTGCGCACCTTGCGCCGTTCCAACCCACTCCCGTGACAGGTTGGGCAAGGAGAAAGCACCACTTCGCCGCGGCCGTTGCAGCTGGGGCAGGTCATGGTTTGTACCATGGCGCCTAGGAAAGTCTGGCGCACCTGGCGCACTTCACCTTGACCGCCGCAGGTAGCACAGCGCGTCGGCGTCGTGCCCGGTTTTGCTCCGGAGCCGTTGCAGGTGGAGCAGGTATCCAGACGCTCAAATTCGATCTCTTTCTCCACGCCGAAGGCGGCCTCCTCGAAGCTGAGCGTGAGCTCCAGCTGCAGATCGCGCCCGCGCCGCGGCATATGCCGTGCTCGCCGACCGCCAAAGCCGAAGCCGAAGAGCTCCTCGAAAATATCGGCGATATCGGCGCTGAAATCGGGCATCCCGCCCATATCGCCCAAGCCGGCGTGACCGTAGCGATCGTAACGGGCGCGCTTTTCGGCATCCGAAAGCACGGCATAGGCCTCGTTGATCTCTTTAAACTTCTCTTCCGCATCCGGCGATTTATTGACGTCCGGATGGTATTGCCGCGCCAGGCGCCGAAAGGCGGCTTTGATCTCTTCCTGGCTGGCATTGCGTGGCACGCCGAGGATTTCGTAGTAATCCTTAGGCATCGTTCCTTGCCTCATGCATCGCGTACTTCACCGTCCACCACGTTGGGATTGCCGCTGCCGGCCGGTGGGGGAGTTTCCGGCTGACCGTAGACGCCGGCGCCGATTTGCGACATTTCGCGTCCCAACGCCTCGCTTGCCGCGCGCAGCGCGGCCAGGTCCTCGCCCTGCATGGCCTGGCGCGTTTCGGCGATGCGCGCCTCCACGCGCTGGCGGATTTCTGTCGGTAGTCGGTCACCCATCTCGCGCAGTGCCTTTTCCGCGGCATAGATCATCCCGTCGGCCTGATTGCGTGCCTCGATCAGCTCTTTGCGTCGGCGGTCTTCTTCGGCATGGGCCTCGGCCTCGCGCCGCATGCGTTCGATCTCTTCTTCTGTCAGGCCGGAAGAAGCGGTGATGGTGATGTGTTGGCTGCGCCCGGTAGCCTTATCGCGCGCCGTCACCTTGAGAATCCCATTGGCGTCAATATCGAACGTCACCTCGATCTGCGGCACGCCGCGCGGTGCCGGCGGAATGCCGTCCAAAATGAACTTTCCCAGTGATTTGTTATCGGCTGCCAGGGGGCGCTCGCCTTGTACCACATGGATTTCGACCTGGGTCTGGTTATCCATGGCAGTGGAAAAGATCTGACTGCGGCGCGTCGGAATGGTCGTATTCCGTTCGATGATCGGGGTGGCGACGCCGCCCAAGGTCTCCACCGAGAGCGTGAGAGGAGTGACATCGAGCAGCAGAATATCCGTCACTTCTCCGCCCAGCACCCCGGCCTGGATCGCGGCGCCGATCGCCACTACTTCATCGGGATTGACGCCCTTGTGTGGCTCTTTGCCGAAGAACTGGCGCACGCGTTCCTGAATGGCCGGCATGCGCGTCATCCCACCGACCAGTACTACTTCGTCGATCTCTTCCGGCTTCAGGCCGGCATCGGCCAGAGCTTGGCGCACCGGACCCATCGTCCGCTCGATGAGATCGGCGGTGAGCTGTTCCAAACGGGCGCGCGTCAGGGTGCGCACCAGGTGCCGCGGCCCGCTGGCATCGGCGGTGATGTAGGGCAGGTTGATTTCCGTCTGGAGCATCGAAGAAAGCTCGATCTTCGCCTTCTCCGCCGCCTCCTTCAAACGCTGCAGCGCCTGGCGATCTTGGCTCAGATCGATCCCGGTCTCCTGGCGGAATTCCTGGATCAGGTAATCGATAATGCGCTGATCGAAATCATCGCCGCCCAGGAAGGTATCTCCGTTCGTCGCCCGCACCTGGAAGACGCCTTCGCCCACATCCAGGATCGAAATATCGAACGTGCCGCCGCCCAGGTCATAGACGGCGATGATCTCGTTCTTTTTGCGGTCCAAGCCATAGGCCAGCGCCGAAGCGGTTGGCTCATTGATGATGCGCAGCACCTCCAACCCGGCGATCCGCCCGGCGTCCTTGGTCGCATTGCGCTGAGCATCGTTGAAGTAGGCCGGCACCGTGATCACCGCCTGGGTCACCGGCTCGCCCAAATAGGCCTCGGCATCCCGCTTGATCTTCGCCAGGATCATCGCCGAGACCTCCGGCGGGGAATATTCCTTTCCATCCAGGATCACGCGCACATCACCGTTCGGCGCCTCGGTTACGCGATAGGGCACGCGTTGCCGTGCGCGTTCCACTTCCGGATCGCCCATCTTGCGCCCCATAAAGCGCTTGATGGAGAAGATCGTATTTTCCGGGTTGACGATCGCCTGGTTGCGCGCCGTCCGTCCGACGATGCGCTCGTGGTTTTTGGTCACGGCCACCACCGAAGGCACCAGCCGTTCCCCCTCTGCCGAGGGGATCACCACCGGTTCCCCGCCGAGCATCACGGCGGCTACGGAGTTGGTCGTGCCCAAATCAATGCCGATGATCTTACCCATAAAGCCTCCAAAAGAAAAATCGGGCGAATGCGCCCGTCAGCGTGCCACGCGCACCAGCGCCGGGCGGATCACCCGCTCGCCCAGGCGATACCCCTGTTGCACCACCGCGATCACTCGGCCGCTTTCCTGTCCGTCTACCGCCTCGTGGGCGATCGCCTCGTGCACGTTCGGGTCGAACATCTGCCCCTCGGCCTCGATCCGTTCCACGCCTTCGGCCTGCAGAATGCCCTGCATCTTCCGCAGGATCAGCTCCACGCCCTGCACCCAGGCCTGCAGGTCCTCTGCTTGCGGTGGGTGTTGCAAGGCGCGCTCCAGATCGTCCAGCACCGGCAGGAACTTCTTGATGATCTCCGCCTTCATCGCCACGTATTCAGCCTGGCGATCGCGTTCCAAGCGGCGACGGAAATTGATAAACTCCGCCTGGGCACGCTGCCAACCATCCAGATATTCCGCTGCCCGTGCCTCGGCATCGCTTAATTTTTGTTTGAGAGATTCCAGCTCCGCTGCCGGCAGGGACACCTCCTGCGCTTCCGGCGGCGTGCCGGCCTCGGCCGCCTGCTCGGCGGATTCGGGCTGGACCTCGGCTACGCTGCCCGTATCGGGCATCGCCTTGACTTCATCGTGGTTATTTTCGGAATGCAAAACCTCGCGTTCTTCGCTCATTACACACCTCGTTCGATAGGCTAAAGATTACTTTTCAGACTGTAGCGGCCACTTGTGGCATCGGTGCGCAGTGGCCGGTCAATACGAAATGCAAAGTTCACACGGTTACTCCCAAAATCAGCACGGGAATATCAATATCCGCAACGCCGCGCTGTTCCAAATCCCAAACGAATTGCTCGAAGAACGAAACGCCCGAGGACATTTCGTCCGCAAAGCGCTTGATCGGCACGATCTCAACGCCTACGTCAACGGCTCCTAACTTATGGAAGATGGTCATTTTTGCGCAGACGTTGTAGACCATGAAAGCATACTTTCCAAATTGAACTTCAACCCCGACGCGATTTTTGACAAAATCCATCTCCCGAAAAGACCCTTTAGCAGGATTATCGGGAGAAAAGCCGGGTGTGTAATATTCTGTGGGATATTCACACCACACCCTAAATTTTTGCCAACCACGCGCCTTGAATTCTCTTGTGAAAGCCCGGTTCAGAGCTTGTGGGCTGTAGAGCATTCTTCCGGGCATGGTTTTCTCTCTGCTGATTTTTGTCTTGCATTGTGAGCCATCTACGGCCGCAATGATCTCCCGTATTTCTGCCAGTTCTAGTGGATATTGGGAAGAGAGAATCTCCTCCCCTCGATTGAAAGAATAAACTCCTGCGATGATCATTCGTATTTTTCCTCTTGTTCCAGGAGCCTTGCCTGAGATGGTTCTTTCCATTCCTCAGGAATCTGGGAAACTTTTTCTCTACCGCTCGGTTGATACACCGGTTTTCCCAGAGGACGATAACGAAGCGTGCCGTTGAAATAATCCCGAATGCGGCGATGGGCTATTTCTACATAGGTGGGTTCCTTCTCGCATCCCATGGCGCGCCTGCCGTGCATCAGTGCGGCGATCAGGGCAGAACCGACGCCCATGTAAGGGTCGAGAACCCAATCTCCTTCATTCGTGAGCGCAAGTACACAACGCTCGACCAGCTCGATCGGAAATTGGCAAGGGTGAATGGTCTTTTCAGGATGATTGGATTTTACATTAGGAATATCCCAGACCATTTCTTCCCAATCCTCGACCAGAATTTCCCAAACATCCGAGGGATTTTTTCCCAGCGGATTACCCGATGGTTTCCCTTTATTCGGTCCCTTGTAGTGACGCTTGCCGGGATACTTGGCCGGGACGCGAACGGCGTCCAGGTTAAATACATAGCGATCGGATTTTGTAAACCACAAGATGGTCTCATAGCGACCGGAGAAGCGCTTGGAAGCATGCAACCCATGCCCGAATTTCCAGATAATTCGGTTGCGCAATTTCATGCCTAAATCTTTGAAGATCGGATAGTAAAGAATATCAAGCGGATACACTTCTCCGTTCTCAACGAAATTGCCCACTTGCCAGCAAATACTTCCATCTTCCCGCAGGACGCGATAGAGCTGCGCGATCAGATTAGCCTGTGTTCTCAAATACTGTTCAATCGCGACCCGATTCTCGTATTCTTTTCCCAAGTTATAAGGCGGAGATGTGACCACCAGAGAGATGGATTGATCGGGTATCTGAGCGATGAACTCGCTTACATCGCCTGGGAAGATGACGATCTCGGCATCCGGTCGAAAACTTGTTTCGATGGATTTGGCGGGATGGAACAGCGGCAGTTCGTTCATAAATCCTATCTCGCATCCTGGGAAGGTGGGGTTGGAGCGGTGAATTGCTCATTGAACAGATTGCTCAGCAAATCCGCCATGAAGCGCACGGTCGGGATCGTGCGCGCGTAGGACATGCGCATCGGCCCCAGCACGCCCAGCGCACCGGTGAGCATGCCCGGCACTCCATAGCGTGCCAGCACCATCGAACACTGGCGCAATTCTTCCCAACCGGCATCGCTTCCGATGATCACTTGCAGGCCGCCGATGTGGCTCTGTTCCACGGTGCGCGCCAGCAGGTTTTTGAGCAATGTGCGCTCCTCCAGCAAGCGCAAGGCGTGACGCAGCTCTTCGGATTCGATAAACTCCGGTGCCTCGAGCACGTTGGTCAGCCCGTCGAAGTAGACCTCTCCCGCCGGCTGTTCGGCAATGCGGCGCAGGTCCTGCACGATCAGCGTGAAAATATCCTGCTCCAGGGCATCGCTGCGCCGCGGCTGGGCCAGGATCGCCTCCAGCGTCAACCCGCGCAAGGCCTGATTCAGCCGCTGGGCCACTTGGCTCAAGCGTTCCTGTGTCACCGGCTCGCTGAGCGCCAGCACCTGCTGGGAAACTTCTCCACCTTCGATCACCAGCACCATCAGCACCTGGCGCCCCTGCGTGGAGATCAGCTCCACGTGCTTGAAGCGCACCTGTTCCGGGTGTGGCGCGGTCACCAGCGAAACGGCGCGCGTCTGGTGCGCCAGGATGGTGGCGGCCAGCTGCATCCACTCATCCACATCGGCTTTGCTCTGATAAAACTGGTGCGTGATGGTGTGCTGCAGCTCTTCGGGGAGCTCCACCTGGTTCATCAGGTGGGTAACGAAAAAGCGGTATCCCTCCTCGGTCGGCACCCGGCCGGCCGAAGTATGCGGCTGGCGCAGGTAGCCCATCTCGCTCAGCGCGGCCATCTCGTTACGCACCGTCGCCGGGCTGAATTCCAGATGGTAGCGCCGCACCAGTGCCTGCGAAGCCACCGGCTGACCACTCTCGATATATTCGCGCACCACCAGCAAAAGAATGCGCTTTTGGCGTTCACTCAAGGGAGGCATCATCTCACTTCACCTTTTAGCACTCTAAGCTTGTGAGTGCTAAACACTCGGTTTAACATCATAACATCCCCCATGTTGGACGTCAATAGGATGGAGATAAGAAAAATGTTAACAGCAATGTAGATTAAACGCTGGCGTTTGCCTTAATTGGGGCGCGGCCATATTCCGTCGCCGCGTTCTTTGCACAAACGCTAGCGTTTGTGCACAAAAAGAAGGCCGCCGTGAGGCGACCTTCCGTAGCAAATCGGTTTGGCTCAGCGCCGGCCCCATCCGCCCATCATCGGGCCGCGGCCATATCCGTAGCCGCCGTTCTGGAAGCCCGCCGCTCCGGCTCCATACCCCATTGGGCAGTTTCCGGGACCGTAGCCGTAGCCATACCCATAGCCGTAACCCATCCGTGCCATGTGTTGTAGCATCCAATCGGCTTGCGCCTGGGTGATCACGCCGGCCTTGACGGCTTCGCTCAATGCCTGTTGATGGACTTCAGTCAGGAAAGTCGGCAGGTCGGTGGCGGCAATGCCGTGATCCAGGGCAATTTGCGCCATCGTCTTCCCGGCTGCGAATTCCTGTTCGATCTGGGCCTCGCTCAGGTTGAGCCGAGCGGCCAGGGCGCGCTCGATGAAGTCGTGCAGCGGTCCGTAGGGCCTTGGAGGGGGGCTTCCCTGCGCATAAGCTATGCCCACTCCGAAGAGGGCAAAGGTCAGCGCCAAAACAGCCAGTAGCAAAAGGGTCTTTTTCATGGTATCGCTCCTTTCTGAGAGATAGAAGGTGTTTGAACTTACACCTACAGGATAGTCGGTTTGTGTGAAGGTCGTGTAAAGTCAGCGTAAATCTTCTCCTAAGGTCATGGCTGGTATAATGGCGCTCATGCGTTTTCGCCGCTTTCTTCTGCTTTTGCTCGGTTTGATCTTAGGTCTGATCCTGTACCTTCGCCCGTGGCGTCTGTTCTCGCCGCGCACGCGCTGGGTCCTGGAATGGTTGCTTCGTCCCCAGGTGCACCCGGAATGGCGCAGCCGCGCCCTTTCCCGCTGCAATCCCGATGCCCCGTTCCTCTTTCCCACCGACGGTTTCATTGGCTATCTCTGGGATGATTCGTTCCGCCCTGGGCATCGGCATCAGGGGATCGATATCTTCGGGGGTGAGCTACCCGGCAAGACGCCGGTCTATGCCGCCTATGATGGTTACCTGACGCGTTTGCCTTCCTGGAAATCTTCCCTCATCCTGCGCGTGCCGCAGGATCCGCTTCTGCCGGGGAGACAGATTTGGCTCTATTACACCCATCTGGCCGATCGTGAGGGGAACTCGTTTATTCACCCAGATTTCCCGCCCGGCACTCGCGAACGCTTTGTGCAGGCCGGCACGTTGCTCGGCTATCAGGGAGATTACTCCGGCGATCCGCTTAACCCGGTGGGTGTGCATCTGCATTTTTCCATTGTGCTCGATGATGGGAATGGGAATTTCCGTAACGAGCTGGACATTCGTAACACCCTCGATCCTTCGCCCTATTTTGGCCTGCCTTTGAACGGGCAGAAGAATCGCGATCGGATCGTGATCTGCAACCCTTCGATGGAGCCATGACATGAACCGTACAGTGTTCCTGGTCAACGGAGCCGGGCGCGGCCTAGGCCGTACCCTGGCCGAAACCTTTGCCCGTCGCGGCGCCGCCGTGGCCGCCAACGACCTTTCTCCGATCACCCTGGATTGGACCCAAGCTTTGGAGGCCCAGGGACATACCATCCGGGCTTATACAGAAGATCCAACGCGCAAGATCGTCGCCCAGGCGCTGGTCAAACAGGTAGAGGACGATTGGGGAAGAATTGACGTGTTGGTCCACCATGCGGCGGTCGCGCCGACGGCCTCCCTGCTGGAAATGGACGAATGGGACTGGCATCGTAGCCTGGACCTCAACCTGAGTGCCGCATTTTTGCTGATCCAATCCGTGGGCCGCATCATGCGTCAACAGGGGAGTGGTCTGATCCTCTTGCTCCTTTCCCTGGATGAGGCCCAAGCCACCTCTCACCCGGCCTTTTTCATCGCTCAGATGGGGTTGTGGGGGCTGGCCGCTCAGGCGCGCCGGGAATTGGCCCCGCATGGTATTCGCGTGGAAGCCTTCTGTGTTTCCCCACCGCGTTTGCCGGAGCTTCCCCCTTCGCCGACGGCGATCGTGGAACAGATTCTGACTTCGGTGGGGTTGTAGTGCGATCATGCTGTAATTTATTTTTCCCCATTCCATTGCATAATTAAAAGCGTGAAGACCCTACATTGCATCGTTTTGTGCCTTTTTCTACTGCTGACCGCCTGTCAAGGAGTGCAATCAACCGACGCATCGCCGGGCGCATTGACTTCCCCCTCTATGGTCTTGTCCCCTGCGGCTTCGGCAACGGCATCTCCGGGCGAGGCGTCTTCTGAGGGGCCTGTTTCCACGCCTTTTGCGCCTTCATCGCAGATTCCGAGTGGACATATTTTGCAGATCGTGGCGCCTCAGGATGGGGATGTGGTCAATACGCCTTCTGTTCTCTTGCGCGGCTTTGCTCCACCGGAAACGGTGATCAGCATCAACGATGACATTTACCTCGTTGGCCCGCAAGGGCAGTTTGAGATCCCTCTCACGCTCGAAGAAGGCCCGAATGTGTTTGAGATCGTGGCCAGCGATCTTTCGGGGAATGAGGAGAGCGTGATCTTGGTGATCACCTATCAACCGTAATTTGGAGGTAAACATGAAAAAGTTTCTGCTTGTTCTGACGCTGCTTGGTGCGTTTTTCCTCTTTACTACCCAGGTTTTTGCCGGCCCTTCGGCAGCTGGCGGACCAAAGAAAACCCCTGGAACACCGCCGGGGCCTGCGGTCACACCGGGGCCGAAGCATACCAAAATGCCGAAGCTCAAGGGGAAACCGCAGGTTTTTCGCGGCGTGATCGCCAGTGTGAGTGATTCCAGCCTAACGATTACGCTGAGAGATGGCTCTTCGGTGACCGTCTCGCTGGATGCCGGAACGCGCATCCATCTCCCCGGCAACCGCGATGGAAGCGCCACTTTGCAGGTTGGGATGCAGGTGGTCCTCCAGGCTCGTAGCGATGAAAACGGCACGCTGGTGGCACAAAAGGTGATGGCTATTCCGGGGAAGCCCTCACGGACGCATCGCGTTGGCTGGGTGACCGATTATCAGCCTGGCGTAAGCATCACCATTCAGGCGCGTGACGGCAACACCTACACCTTTCAGCTCGCTTCCCAGGTCAAAATTCTCCCCGCTCACCGCGCCGCTCAGCTTGCCCCCGGCGCGCTGGTGACGATTATTGCGCCGCGCAATCCTTCCCAGTTGAACTGGGTAGCTGTGGGGATCGTAGTTCATCCTGCCACTCAAAGCATTACCCCTGTTCCGACGGCTACCATCACTGTAACTGCAACGCCTTAGACGTTAGGAAATCTTTACCTCTACAACGGCTTCTTCGCCGGGGTGCCGGGTTTGCGTGGGTATTGGGAGGGGGTGGCGGCGATTTTATCGACCAGGACGAGGAAGCGTTCGTCGGTGATGCCCGGCAAGGTGACGGGGATGATCTGGCGCAGTTTGCCGCCGAGGATGCGAAAGGCGTGTTCGGCTTTCTGAGCTTCGGCAGGGCCGCTTTCGCCCTTCGGCGCCAACATGGTGCCACCGAGCTTGAGAAACGGGAGTAGGTATTCGGCCAGGACGCGCAGCTCGGCCACGGCACGCGCGACGGCCCAGTCGTATTGTTCCCGATGCTCCGGCCGGTGTGCCACTTCCTCCGCCCGCGCTTGGATGACCTCCACCTTTTCCAGCTTCAAGAGGCGGACGATGTGCTGGCAGAACATGGCCTTTTTGCCCACCGATTCGATCAGGGTCAGTTGCAGGTGGGGGTAGAGGATCTTGAGCGGGATGCCGGGGAAACCGGCGCCGGTGCCGACATCCACCAGACGGGTCGGGGGAGCGTTTTTCCAGGCCAGGACGCAGGAGAAGGAATCGAGAAAATGGCGCACGCGCACGGCCTCTACTTCACGGATGGCCGTTAGGTTGAATTTTTGATTCCATTCCAGCAGTTCCTGCTCGTAAAGGCTCAGCGCCTTGACCTGCGCGCTGCTGAGACGGATGCCGAACAGGCGCTGGGTTTCTTCGATCAGACGTTCCATCATTCTTCTCCAGGGTCGGGGTCAGGGGGTTGGGCGAAAAAGGCTTGCCAAGCACCGTTTCCCAAGTCGCGCATGGCCGAGTTGAGGGTCATCAGGTGGAGCCAGGTGCGGCCCGGTTTGAGAGGGATCAGGTTGCCCTGCGCGTCGGTGAAGTGGATCGGGCGCGGTAGGCCGGTTTTGCGTTCCCATTCGCGATTGACGGTGCTCCAACGGATGGGATAGATGAATCCATCGCGTAACAGCCAGGCGCGGCCAACTTGACCGATGCCCAGCTGCACGTCGAATTGCAGATGGCGCACCCATTGATAATCGGCCAGGAGGACGATGATGTTTTCAAAGAATTGCTGACGGCCGGTCAGGCGCTCCAGGGCAGGGAGGAGGGTGCCGGTACCATCGGCTTGATCGGTGTAGCGCAGGTAGGCGCCGCTCAGTGGATCGTAGACCCAGGCGGATTGCGTATAGGCATGATAAAAGACGTGGAGGGAATGTGCCGGTTGACCACCCGATGGCGGGGATGGATCGAAAAGATTGCCGGAATAATTTAGCTTGCCGGATGGCGGTTTGCGGGCGGCGGTGAGCTGGCGCATGCGAGAGACGGTGAGCAGGGCGCTGTTGGGCGTGGTGAGGTCGACGCCGTAGGCGATCTCGCAGCCGTGAAGCACCTCGCGGATGCCGCGCCCGGCGCCAGAATAGACCAGGCAGCTGAAGGGGAACATCTCGTAGATGTGATTATACGTCAGGCGGCCGGAGCGAATCGGGCCGACATAGGCTTCCTGGGGGATGTACCACGGGGTGGGGGTGGGCGGGATCGAAGGCGTCGGGGTGGGCGGTGCTTCGGGAAGCAGGATCAGCCCAAGGTCCAGCCTGAATGCGCCGCCGCTCACGCTCAGGAGGGCACTTGCGCCGGTTTGGGGGTCCAAGTCGCTATCGCCCTCTTCCGTTCCCCGGTGCGCGGCGGTCAATTCATAATAGGGGGAGGGGGAAATTTTGAGGCGATATTCACCGGCGGCGGGGAGGTTGAAGAAGTAGTAGCCGTTGGAGTCGGTGGCGGTGCTTTGGAGGAGCCGATCGGCGGCATCGTATAGGTGAAGGCACAGGCCGCCGACGCCGGCTTCCCAGGGTTCGAGGCGTCCGTTTGCGTTTTCATCCAGCCAGGCGCGGCCGCCCAGCCAGGGTTCTGCGGGCGTGCCGCCGGCCGGACGGACGGGACAACCGCCCGGTAGGTTGGGAATGTAACGGGGATATTCGCCGTAGAAGACGGCCAGGAAGCGGGTGGTGCCTTCGCCGATGAAGAGCTCGAAGACCCAAGAGGCGAATTGTAGGCCGGCCTGCGGGCGCGTGGTGACCGGCATGTTGCTGATCGAGATGAGGGCGGCGGGTTGCTCCAGCATGGCCGGTTCGGAGACGCGGAGAGCGGTTAGGGGGTTGACGCCGGGGGGGAAGTCTTCCAGCTCCGGGCCGTAGGGACGCGGGGTCTCATGCGGTTGGGGGGTGGGGGAGGGGGAGGAAGTAGGTGTGGCAGAGGGCGGAAGAGTCGCCGTGGGAAGAGGCGATAGGATATGTGTGGGAGTGGAGGAGGTTTGAGAAGGATGGGGAGTGCAGGCGGCCAGCGCGAGACAAAGCAGGAGCAGGCCCAGGTTACGGTTGTGTTGTATCCACCCCATGCTCTTGCTCCCAGGCAGATCGGACTTTGCGATAGGTATCTTCCAGCGCTTCCGGCAGGACGCGCGTTTCGGCCAGGGTGGACATGAAGTTGGTATCTCCTACCCAGCGCGGGACGATGTGAATGTGGACATGTTCTTTGACGCCGGCGCCGGCCGCTTCGCCAATGTTGGCGCCGATGTTGAAGGCATGGGGATGATAGAGGCGACGCAGGATGCGCATGCTCTGGGTGGTGAGCTCGATCATTTCGGCGCGCGTCGGGGCATCGAGGTCTTCCAGGGTGGAGACATGGAGAAAGGGGACGACCATCAGGTGCCCGCTGGTGTAGGGATAGCGGTTGAGGATGACATAGGCGTGGCGGCCGCGAAAGACGATCAGGTTCTCGGCGCTATCCTTCAGCGATTGGGCGCGGCAGAAGACGCACCCTTCTTCTTTGGAGTGATTTTCGATGTATGTCATACGCCATGGGGACCAGATGTGTTTCATGGGGTGATTATACCAAACGGTCTACCGTCTACGGTCTACCGCTTGTCTATGGGTTTCTAACGGGAGCGCTGGACTACAGCCTGCTGTCGAGCGTCATGGGCATGGGCAAATGCCAAGCATTTGCCCTACGTCTAAAAGACAAACGCAAGCGTTTGTCCTACATTAAAACGCCACTTCGGCGATCTGTTCCAGGTTGATGTCGAAGATCGTCTCAAGGTCCTGCTCGGTTTCTATTTCTTCCCAGGCGCCGGCGCGTGTGCCACGGGCGCAATAGGAGCGGTAGGGGCAATAGAGGCAAAGTTTTTCGTCTTCGGTGGCCGGGAAGGCTTGAGCTTGTTCGATTTCTTGGATGAGCAGGGGGAACCATTCGGCATCGCGGCGATATTCTTCGGCGCTATACGGGAAGCGGATCGGCTCTTGAGGGTGTTCGGGAAACCAGTAAATCATTTCGACGTTTTCGGGAAGGATTTCCCGTCCATCGTTCCAGATTTTGCCGGCGGCGACGATCAGGTAGCGATAGAGGCGAGTTTGCATGCGCGCCGCAAGACGCAACGGGGAGGGACGCTTGAGGGAGGTCTTCCAGTCTACCAGGCGGACGGTGCCATCCTCGGCGAGCAATACCAAGTCAAAGCGGGCGATCAGCCGCGCTTGCGGGTGGATGGGAAGGGAGAGCATCGCTTCGGTGAGCAGACGGGTCTGCGGGGCCTGGCGGGATGGACGGGTGGTGCTCACGCGGAAGTTCTGCCACCAGCGATGCAGGTTCGGGGTGTTTGCCATGCGCTCCAGGGCCTCTTCGGGCAGGCCGAGGTAGTATTGCTGCACCAGGCGATGGAAGCGCTCGCCTTCTTCCATGTGCTGTTCCTGGGCGGCGAGGGGTTCGCTTTGCGGCGCCGGCCATTCCAACCGATCCAAATAGCGCAGCTGAAAGCGACGGGGGCAATCCAGGTAGTCTTGGAGCATGGATTGAGAATACAGGCGCATGATCAATCTCCAGGGGAGAGAAGCGGCCAGGTGGGGAGAGCGTCGATCTCCAAGGTGTCGGTTTTGCCGTGGATCAGGCGGAAATACCCCGCGGCGGCGATCATGGCGGCGTTATCCGTGCACACCCAAAGCGGGGGAATGTGGACGGGAAATTCCGATTGAGCAGAAAGCGCGGCCCGCAGTGCCTGATTGGCCGAAACGCCCCCGGCGAGCAAGATGCCGCGTGCTCCGCTGAAGCGCGCCGCGGCCAGCGTCTTTTCAACCAGGACCTCGACCACTGCGGCTTGGAAAGATGCGGCCAGATCGGCAACCGGCAGGGGAGCACCCTCTTCGGAGGTTTCTAATCGGCGCACTTCTCGCAGGACGGCCGTTTTGAGGCCGCTAAAAGAGAAATCCCAGCTGCCCTCCAGACGGGCGCGCGGAAACTTGAAGCGTTGTGGGTCGCCATGGCTTGCGATGCGCTCAATGGCCGGCCCGCCGGGGTAGCCCAATCCCAGCAGGCGGGCGACTTTATCGAAGGCTTCGCCGGCGGCATCATCCAGCGTCCCGCCCAGCCGCCGATAGGAGAGATGCTTTTCCATGACGATCAGTTCGGTATGGCCGCCGGAGACCAGCAAGGCCAAGAGGGGGAATTCCGGCTCCGGTGGGGGAGGATCGCCATTGCGATAAACCCATGCCGAGTAAATATGTCCTTCGAGGTGATTCACGCCGATCAGCGGTAGGCCGGTGGCCAGTGCCAGCCCTTTGGCCAGGTTCAGGCCGACGAGCAATGCGCCGGCCAGGCCGGGGCCGCGCGTCACGGCGATGGCATCTAGCTCGCGCCAGGTGAGATGCGCTTGCGCCAGTGCTTGCTCGATCACCGGCGCCAGGCTCAAAATGTGCTGGCGCGAGGCTACTTCCGGGAATACGCCCCCATAGCGCGCGTGGATCTCCATTTGGGAGGCCACCACGTTCGCCAGCACCCGCCGACCGTTCTCCAGGATGGCGCAGGCGGTTTCATCGCAAGAAGTTTCGATGGCCAGCACGCGCGCCGGGGGATAGTTCAACGTTTCCATCGCTTCATCGGCAACACAAGGTCGTGAGGGAATTCGGCCAAGCGTTCGACCGTTCCATCTGGGCGCATCCAGAAAGTATCCTCAATGCGCACACCCAGCCCGCGATCGGGGTAGTAAAGCCCCGGCTCGATGGTGATCACGCAACCGGGATTCAAGCGCTGTTCTTCCCCTTGGAGCGAAGAGAAGGGGCGCTCGTGGATGTTTAACCCTACCCCGTGACCCAGCGAGTGCACATAGCCCTCGATGGGCGGCGCGTCCCGGTGCAGAGGCGTAGGATGCCCCTGGGATTCAAAGAGTTCACAGACGCGGCGGTGAACGTCGCGGAACGGAATGCCGATCTGCAGGGAGCGGACGGCCAGATCGTAGGCCGCTTTGACCTGCTCATAGAGCGCTTGGGCCTCGTCGGTGGCATAGCCCAAGCACCAGGTGCGGGTGAAATCGTAGAAATAGCCGCCGCCGGCTTCGCAGGGGAAGATGTCGAAGACAATGGTTTGCCCCAATCGCAAGGGCAGATCGGGCGTGCCGGTCGAATGGGGAATTCCGGCCTCGCGACCGGGGGCGAAGATCGTATCTTTCGGGTTTTCTACTCCCTCTTCCACCAGCCAGAGATGAATCTTGCGCTTCACATCGCCGACCGTGAGCGGCGTGCCATCCTCCTTCAGCAGCGTCTCATCGGCGGCCACTGCGCTTTCGCTGAGCCATTCGGCCACGCGCCCCACCACCCGCGTCGTGATCGCGCCCATGCGCCGAATGCGCGCAATTTCGGCTTCGTCTTTGGTCTCCATGGCCATCGGCAGCGCCGGTGAATCGCCGACGATCTCCAATTCGGGCATGTCCTTCGCCAGTCGCGAAAGCAGCGCCCAGGCACTGCCGATCTCATCCATGCCATAGACGGCGACCTTCCCACGGGTGATTCCCAGGTCGCGCAGCATGGCCTGCAAGCGCAGGCTCAGCGCCTGTTGCATGTCGTTCCCGGTTTGCTTGAGGAACGTGCTCAACGGATAGCGGCTGAAGGAAACACATTGCAACCCGCTGCGCGCCGCTTCTTCGCGCTCCATATCGTTATGGAAGAGCACCGCCGGCGCCTGACGCGGCTTGATCAGCAGGGCATGGCTCACGTGACCGCCGCCGGTGAAATAGTACATGGCGGCGTTGTGTTGGGCATCCCCAAAGACCAGCAGGGCCTCGAGCCCCTGTTCGCTCATCAGTCGGTCGAGATCGGTTTTCATGGTCACCTTCGGAATGTGGAATGACGCACAGGGTTATTATCAGGGAGAGGGGGAGGGATGTCAAGTGTTGCAAGCAATGGCAGATGCGTTGGAGCAGAAAATAAAACAGCCCCACCATTAGGTGAGGCTGTTTTGTACGTGTAGAAAAGGGTCGGTGTTATTACTTCCCCTGGCGGAGCAGCATGCTATCCGGCACCCACTTCGAGAAGGATTGGATGTGGGAGGAGAGAGAGCCATACCATGTGACGCCCCACAGTACGATGGTGGCGAGCAACACAGCGATGGCGATCCAGCGCAGGAGCTTATTTTCCTTGAATTTGAGGGCTATTGGTGAAAACACACCGCCCAGACCGGCCAGGATGAAACCAAGACCGGATGGAATGGGGGCTTTGGTCAGTCCCTGGGCGATGATTTGCCAGCCGGCGATCACCGCATAGATTCCGGCAAAGAAGGCATACAGGGTAACCGGATACAAATCCCATTCTTTGGCCAGAGCCAATGCGGCGCCCAGGAATACTGCACCGAACAACGTGGTCGCTTCACCATAAATGATATTGTAGCTACCAGGAAGAGGCCAAGTAAAGGTCAGATGCAGGCCTACTACCAAGGCGATCAAGCCTACGATGCCAAAACCGGCCACCAAGCCTTTGTTCGGCTTCAAGCCGGTGAACACGAAGTAGGCCAGCAGTGCTGTGCCCGCGATCAGGTTGACCATGATTAAGGTCAGGTAATCAACGAACATGTGTGCCTCCTTGGGTGTGAAAGATTTTGTGCACGGGGGTGCACTTTGCATCTCTACTATCGCACTAAATTTCGGACATAACAAGTTATATTATTCGTGTTACACCCATGACACATGTCATATATTTTCTAAAGATTGTGGATCTCTTGCACGATAAAACTATCATTTAAAAACATTTTGTTCAGAGATTCCGGTTTTGCTTTGTCTTTGTTTCGTTGTGATTGAAAATATAGTTAAATTATTTAATCGACCTCGTGCTGGTTCCATGCTTTGTAAGCGCACCGGATTTGCTTTTGCCGCGCCCCTTTTGAAACTCTTTGTAGCCCCGATATTTCTCGAACGCTTGCCTGCAGGTTCGGCACGACTGTGACGTAGTACAATTGCTCCATCTCATTCCCTATGACGTGACTGCCTATGCGACTCGTTGAATGTATCCCCAACTTTTCCGAAGCCCGACGGCCGGAAGTGATCGATGAAATCGTGGCCGCGATCACTTCCGTGCCCGATGTTCATCTCCTCGATCGCTCCTCCGATCTCGATCACAACCGCACCGTGCTCACCTTTGTCGGCCCGCCGGAAGGGGTGGAGGAGGCCGCTTTTCGCGCCATCCGCACCGCCGCCCGCCTGATCGACCTGAATCAGCATCGGGGAGAACATCCACGCATCGGCGCGACCGATGTCTGTCCCTTCGTGCCCCTGGAAGGCGTGAGCATGGAAGAATGCGTCGCCACAGCCCGCCGTCTGGGGGAGCGCGTTGGTCGAGAGCTGGAAATTCCCGTCTATCTCTATGAGTATGCCGCCACCCGCCCGGATCGGGTCAACCTGGAGAACATCCGGCGCGGCCAGTATGAGGGCCTCAAAGAAGAGATCGCTACCAACCCGGATCGCTTCCCGGATTTCGGCCCGCCGCGCCTGGGACCCGCCGGGGCCACCGTAATCGGCGCCCGCGATCCCCTGATCGCCTTCAACGTCTACCTCACCACCGATGACGTCGAGATCGCCAAACGCATCGCCGCCGCCGTCCGTCACTCTTCCGGCGGTTTGCGCTACGTCAAAGCCCTGGGGTTGCTGGTGGAAGGCCGCGCCCAAGTCTCCATGAATCTCACCAACTATCAGAAAACGCCCATCGCTCGCGTGGTTGAAATGATCCGCCGGGAAGCAGCGCGCTACGGTGTGGCTATCCATCACAGCGAATTGGTCGGCCTCATTCCCCAGCGTGCCCTGATCGATGCCGCCACTTGGTATCTGCAGTTGGACGCCTTCCAACCCGATCAGGTGCTGGAAAGCCGCCTCTACCCACTGCTCACGGCCACAACGACTCCTGAACAGGACCTGGCGGGCTTCCTGGAATCTCTGGCAGCACCAACTCCCACCCCTGGAGGGGGCTCGGCAGCCGCGGCGAGCGCCGCCATGGGTGCCTCCTTGGTCGCTATGGTGGCCGGCTTGACCCTGGGCAAAAAGAAATATGCCGAGGTCGAGGCCGAAATGCGAGCCCTGGAAAGCGAGGCCCGCACCCTGCAACAGGCGCTCAGCGCCGCCATTCGGGAAGATGCCTCCGCCTTCGAGGCCCTGATGAACGCCATGCGCCTGCCAAAAGGCACCCCGGAAGAAGAATCCGCTCGTCAACAGGCTATCCAGGCCGCCACCTTGCGCGCCGCCCGTGTCCCTCTGGAAACGGCGCAGGCTTCCCTGCGTGTCATGGAGCTGGCGCTCCTGGCTGCCGAAAAAGGCAATCTCAATGCCATCACCGATGCCGCCAGTGGTTTTCAGCTCGCCCAGGCCGGCCTTCGCTCTGCCGCCTACAATGTGCGCATTAACCTGGCCTCGCTTTCCGATCATCCCGAAGCCGCCGATCTCCTCGCCACGCTCCGTGAATTGGAAACCCGCGCAGAGCACCTTTCCCAAAACTTGGCCTCCATTCTGGCACAGCGGGCAAATTTATGAGAATGAGAAAGGGGAAAGGGAACGGGCTTAGCTGCTTGCCCTGGCTGGTCCTGCTCCTTTTGGCCGCCTGCCGGCCTCAGCCTGGGTCGCCCCTCGGATCGGGAGGGGACCCGACCGCTCCTGCCGTAGAAGCTCCTGCCGCCACCGAAACAAAGCTCCCACCGGTGGCGGCCTCCCCTTCCTCGCTTGTCACCGCCACAAGCGCTTTGCCCTCCTCTTCGCCTACTCCCGAAACGCCCACCGCACCTGCCTGTGACCCCTCGCGTAGCTACTGCCTCTACCCCTATCTGCCGCGCCTGCAACCGCCCCTTCTACGGCACGATCTGCCCCTTCCGGCGGCCAACTATCGTTATGGTCAGACCCAAAACGGCCTGCGAGAGCCGCATCACGGCCTGGATTTTCCCGTTCCCTTTGGCACGCCGGTGCTGGCCGCCGCGGACGGAAAGGTGCTCTTTGCCGGCCGCGATGATTCACCGCGCTTCACCCCCTGGCCGAATTTCTACGGCAATCTGATCGTCCTGGAACATTCCCTCCCTGATGGTCAGGCTTCCTTCTACACCCTCTACGGACATCTCTCGGCGATCGCGGTCGTGGAAGGCGAAACCGTGCGCGCCGGGCAGGTGATCGGCAAAGTGGGCATGAGCGGCGTAGCCATCGGCAGCCATCTACATTTTGAAGTACGCTTAGGAGGCTTGAGCTACGCCGATACGCGCAACCCGGAATTGTGGCTGCCCCTCCCTTCCGAGCAAAGTGGCCTGCTCCTCGGCCGCGTTCAGGATGCCTCCAACCGCCCCCTCTATCTTACGTTGAATCTGCAATCTTACTCCTCAAACGATCAGGCGCTCCTGTGGAGCCGGCCACTTGAAACCTATAGCCTACAGGAGCGCCTACCGGTGCGATCGGAAGCGCTTTGGGGAGAAAACTTCGTGCAAAGCGATCTACCACCGGGCGAATATCGCCTTTCCCTGGTGCGCAACGGCTCCCTGATCGAACGCTACTTCCCCATCCAGGCCGGCATGATCACGTATCTGGTGATCACGGTGCCGTGAGGGGACGGTGGACTGTGGACGGTAGACCGTGGCGGTGGCGATGGAGCTTTTCAGGTGCTCGGGGCGAGTCTGCAAAGGCATATGCCGTTCGACGTTTTATCTCGAAATTCCCTGAAACGCTTTCCCCCTTCAAATTTTTCCAGAAAATAAACGAGAATGTAACATACGATAAAAGAATTTTGTTAAAAATCCGTTTCTATCCGTGTCATCCGCGTTCATCCGTGTCCTATTCTGCTGACGTATGGACGCTAAAACGTGGTTTTTGCAAGAGTCAACGATGAAAAGCCCTCACAAAAGCATAGGGGATTTCGATGTTTTAAGTCGAAATCCCCTGAAACGCTCCTCCAAATTTTTTATGTAAATCTTGTAAATCCTGTAATCCTGTCGCCTATCTCCCGAGCACGCCCAGCGCTTTGAGCACTCGCTCCCCGGTGTAGGGGAATTCGTTAATCCAGACTCCGATCGCATCGCGAATCGCCGCGGCGACGGCCGGCGCCAGCGGGAGATAGGGCAATTCGCCCACGCCGCGTGCCCCCCATGGGCCGATCGGCTCCGGCGTTTCCAGGATCACCGATTCCACGCGTTCCGGAATATCGAGCACGGTGGGGATCAAATAGGTGCTCAGCTGGTCGGTGAGCACGTAACCATCCCGTGTCTTGAATTCTTCCAAGATGGCATATCCCTGTGCCTGCACCACCGCCCCTTCGATTTGCCCTTCCACCAACTGCGGGTTGATCGCCCGTCCGACGTCATCCGCCGAGACGACGCGCACCAGCCGCACCTGTCCAGTTTCTGTATCCACTTCCACTTCCACCGCCTGCGCCGCGTAGGCATAGATGAAGTTCGGCGTGGAATGGCCGGTTTCCTTGTCCATCGGCGTGGTCTTCGGGGCCAGGTAGGTATATTCGCCGATCGCCGGTCGCTGCTCGGCGCGCCATTCCTGCAAGGCGCGCTCGGCGGCGCCGCGAATGGCATTGCCGGCCATGAAGGTCATGCGCGAGGCCGAAGCGCTGCCGGAATCGCCGGTCTTGGCCGTATCGGAAAGCACCAAGCTCACCTTTTCCATGGGCACACCGACTGCTTGCGCCACCATCTGCGCCATCACCGTGTGGGTGCCTTGGCCGACCTCGGCGCCGGCATGGTAGAGCACGACGCGCTCGATTTCGGTATCACCATGGAGCTCCACCCGTGCCCAGCAATTCTCCTGATACCCGAAGGAAAAGCCGATGTTCTTGAAGCCGGCGGCGAAGCCATAGCCCCTTCGCAGATGCGGTGCCGGGGGTTCCGGCTTGGCCGGCGGCACCCAGCCTTGTGGCGTCTCCTGCCAACCGAAGCGTTCGGCAGCCGCCCGCACCACCTGCGGTAGCGTGACCGGGTTGGGGGGTGGCGTGCCGGTCGCCATCGTCTGATCTTGGCGCACGGCGTTGAGCAAGCGGATCGTCACCGGGTCCATGCCCAGGGCCTCGGCCAGCTTATTCATCTGCATCTCGGCGATGAAGCATCCCTGCGGCCCACCGAAACCGCGGAAGGCGGCGCTCGGCACGTTGTTGGTATAGACGCCGTACACGTCCGCTTTGATGTTCGGGATGAAATAGGGGCCGCTCACGGTCAGCGTGGTGTTTCCGAGCACTTTATTGGTGGTGTACATGTAGGCGCCGCCATCGCCGATCACTTCCACTTCCGCCGCCACCAGCTTCCCGTCCTTCGTCGCGCCCCAGCGCGCCCGCGCATAGACCGGGTGGCGCTTGGCATGGCCGATGATCGACTCGCGACGGCTCCAGATGATCTTCACCGGCCGCTGCAGCTTCCAGGCGGCCAACGCCAACACGATCTGCACCGAAAGGTCCTCGCGCCCGCCGAAGGCGCCACCGATCGCCGGGTAGATCACCCGCACCTGTTCAAGCGGCAACCCCAGCGCGTGGGCGATCTGCTTGCGATCGGTATGCGTCCACTGACCCGCGGCGGCTACCGTCACCCGCCCTTCTTCGTCGATATAGGCCAACCCGGCTTCGGGTTGCAGGTAGGCGTGTTCCTGCGGCGGCATCGCATATTCCCCTTCCACGATCACATCCGCCTGGGCAAAGCCGGCCTCCACATCCCCTTTGCGAATGCGGTAGTGAACGCAGATGTTGCTATCGCCACGCTCCGGGTGGATGAGCGGCGCATCGGGACGCATGGCCTGGCGCGGATCGGTCACCACCGGCAGGTCCTCGTATTCCACCTCGATCAAGCGCAGGGCTTTCTCGGCCAGGGCCTCGCTTTCGGCCACCACCACTGCCACCTGATCGCCGACGAAACGCACCCGATCGGCGCCGGGGATGTTCGATCCGGGTCCGCATAGCACCGGCTGATCGTTGATCTGCAACCCGTATTCGTTCACCGGCACGTCCTTGGCTGTAAAAACGGCCAAGACCCCCGGCAGGGCCTCTGCCTTCGAGGTATCGATGCGCCGCACGATGGCGTGGGGCCGTTCGGCGAACAAGATTTTCATATGTACCATGCCGGGCATCGAAAGATCGCCCGGATAAAGCGCTTCTCCGGTCACTTTGGCATGAGCATCTACCCGAGGGACAGAAGTACCGATCAGTTCGACTGTCATGACAAACTCCTACCTGCGATAGCGTTTCACTTTGGGAGGGGGAAGGATTTCGCGGATGGGATCGGGCGGGGCCAAGCGGCTATAAATGAAGGTGTAGATCAAAAGTGTTCCGCCCCATAGGAGCAGCAACGTTCCTAGTATGAAGATGACGCGGCCCAGAAAGTAAGACCAGGTTTGCGTGTAGCTGAGAAACGGCACAAGAAATCCCAATTTCCACATCCATCTCGGCCATTGAGGAGGGAGCGTCCATTCCCAGGGTAACCAGCCTTGGCGAATCGCTATCTGAAGCAGGAGCTCTCCCAGTCCCCAGGCCAGGAGCGGCATCAGCAGCAAGATCAGGCAACCAATGCCGCGCCAGATAGGATGTGGTTCGCGGCGTCTCACCGGCTTTTGCTGTTGATAGCTACGGTATTTGCTCATCTCACACCTTCAGACTGGCATCTTCCACCGCTTGCACGATCTTGTAATAACCGGTACACCGGCACAGATTGCCGGTCAAAGCCTGCTCGATCTGGGCACGGGTGGGGCGGGGATACTCTTCCAACAACTTCGCCGCCGACATCAGGAAGCCCGGTGTGCAGTAGCCGCATTGCACGGCACCGTCCTCGATGAACGCCTGTTGGACCGGGTGCAGGCGTCCATCCTGTTGCAACCCCTCCACGGTGACGATCTCGGCCTCGTGGGCGCGCGGGGCCGGCACCAGGCAGGCCATCACCGCTTTCCCATCCAGGAACACCGTGCAGGCGCCGCATTCGCCTTCCGCACAGCCCTCTTTCGTTCCGATCAGGCCGGCTTCTTCGCGTAGCAAACGAAGAAGGGTCTTTTCAAAGCCGCCGGTGAAGGTATATTCTTTGCCGTTGATCCGAGTGCGGATGACCTCCCCCGCGGCGTGACGCGCTCCGGGGAACGGGCGCGCGGCCGAGGCCGCCTGCCCCCAAAGGAGCACCGCATCTTGTGGGACCTCGAGCTGCTCCTGCCCCGTGAGCAGGGTGCGCAGGGCGCGCCGGGTGCCCACCTTCACCAGGTGACGGCGGTATTCCGCCGAAGCGCGCACATCATCGATCGGGCGCGCCGCCTTCACGGCCAGCTCGGCGGCCTGTTCGATCGTCTCCTCGTTCAGCGGCTTGCCGATCAGGAACGCTTCGGCTTCCGGCGCGTGGATGATGGTCGGGGCCACTGCTCCGAGCGTGATCGCCGCCTGGCGCACGAGGCCGGCTTCATCCCGATCGAGCACGACGGCCACGTTCACCAGCGCAATCGCCTGGGCGCGCCGCAGGCCCAATTTCACGAACGTGCCGCGCTGGGTGGGGCGCAGGGAGGGGAAGACGATATCCACCAACATCTCATCGGCTTCCATCACCGTCTGGCGCACGCCACGGTAAAACTCCGCCAGCGGAACGCGCCGTTCCCCGCGCTTGGAGGCCAGCACCACCTGGGCATTCAGCGCCATCAACGGCGTGATCGTATCGTTGGCCGGCGAGGCGGTGATCAGGTTACCGGCCACCGTGCCGCGATTGCGAATTTGCGGCGCCCCTACTTCCCAGGCCGCTCGCACCAGCGGAAAGGCCTTTTCGCGCAGCAATCGGGAGGCCACGCAGTCGTTGTGCGTCACCAGGGGGCCCAGGTGGAGCATTCCGTCCTCGTCTAACGTGATCTGATCCAGCCCCGGCACGCGGGTGATGTCGATCAGCACATCAATCCCTTTGCGCACGCCGCGTTCCAGTTCCAGGATCAAATCGGTGCCGCCGGCGATAATCCGTGCTCGCTCGCGATATTGTGCCAGCGCTTCCAGCGCCTCGTCTAACGTCTTGGGGGAGAGATATTCGTGCCACATAGCCGGTTCCTATGAGTGAGAGAAATCGCTAAACAAGTTGAGCAAAATCGTTTCAATCGGTTCTTAACGAACCCAGGCGCCTTTTGGGTGCAGCTCCGATCCGAGCCGAGTGCACTCGGCCGTTGCGGCTCAAGAGCCGGTTTGCGGCGCACTGCCGCTCAGCACTTCCTGGCGGCGGTCGAAGATCTGATTGGCCTGGGTGGTCAAGGCGATCAGCTGACGGATTCCCTGCATCAGCGCTGCCGGGTCTTCCGGCGCATTGCTAAGGGTCTGCAGGGTTTGCTCGATCTCTTTGGCCAGCTCGAAGAACGCCAGATCAAACTGATAAAGTTGCTCTAGCTCAGCAGAGTCTATCTTAATCGCATCGAAAAATCCGCTGTAGCCGTAGGAAGCGGTCTTAATGCGATCGGCGAAGGTGCGCAATTGCAATGCGGCGCGCTCGATGTCATCCATCACCTCGATCTGGCCGCGTTGTACCAATTCCAACTGTAACGATGAAACCTGCTTCCAGAGCGCTTCAAACTGACGGGAAACGGCCTCGCGAAGCAATTTATCTGCCGCCCGCCGGTTCTGGCGGTCAATATAGCCGCCGAAACCGGGGATGTACGAGGCCAGTTTTTTGAAAACATCCTGCTCCGCCCTAATGCGAGAAAGGAAATCGTCCATCACAGCCTCCTGAATTTGAAAGAGCGCACCCGTAGGTTATTTTACCACACAGGTCGTCGCTGCCCACACCGGCACCGTAGAGCAAACGCTTGCGTTTGTTCGTACACGGACACACACGGATGTGACAGATTGACACGGATCGATCGATGGTGAGCATCCCTCGTGTGTTGATTGGAAGGGTTCGACCACGGGCGCATCAGCACGCGGCTCCAAACTTTTCGAGCAATGACCGTCTTTTAGGGGGATTCGTTGTATAATGAAAAACACCATGTCCACTCCTGCGCGCTTTAAACTCCATGCGCCGTTCAAGCCCACCGGCGATCAGCCGGAGGCCATCGCCAAGCTCGTCGAGGGCGTGCGACGCGGCTTGCGTCATCAGGTGTTGCTCGGCGCCACCGGCACCGGCAAGACCTTCACCATGGCCGCGGTGATCGAACAGCTCCAGATGCCGGCGTTGGTGATGGCCCATAACAAAACCCTGGCCGCCCAGCTTTATGCCGAATTCAAAGAATTCTTCCCGGAAAACGCGGTTGAATACTTCATTTCCTACTACGATTACTACCAACCCGAAGCCTACGTCCCGCAGCATGACCTGTATATCGAGAAGGAGACCGAGATCAACGAGGAGATCGAGCGCCTGCGCCTGGCCGCGACGACGGCCTTGATGTCGCGCCGCGATGTGATCATCGTCGCTTCCGTCTCCTGCATTTACGGCGTGGGCAACCCGGAAGAGTACAACATGGGCGTGGTGCACTTGAAAGTGGGGGAGATCTACCGGCGCAATGCCCTGCTCCGTCGCCTGGTGGAGAGCCAGTATCAGCGCAACGACCTCGAGCTGCGCCCCGGCACCTTCCGCGTGCGCGGCGATACGCTCGAAGTCGCCCCGGCCTACCTGGAACGCCGCGCCTATCGCATTTCCTTCTTTGGGGATGAGGTCGAGCGCATCGTGGAATTCGATCCGTTGCGCGGGGAGCGCCTGGCGGAGCTCGAGACCTTGGATATTTACCCCGCCAAACACTACCTGACCCAGGAAGAGAAGCTGCGTGCCGCGCTCGCCGATATTGAGGCCGAGCTGCAAGAACGCGTCGCCTGGTTCAAAGCCCAGGGGAAGCTGCTCGAAGCCCAACGTCTGGAACAGCGCACGCGCTACGATATGGAGATGCTGCGTGAGGTGGGCTATTGTTCCGGGATCGAGAACTATTCCCGTCACCTGGATCGACGCGCTCCCGGCACCCATCCCTGGACCTTGATGGATTTTCTGCCGAAGGAATATCTGCTCTTCATTGACGAATCGCACATGACCATCCCGCAGATCCGCGGCATGTACAACGGCGATCGGCAGCGCAAGCAGGTGCTGGTGGAGTATGGCTTCCGCCTGCCTTCGGCGCTGGATAACCGCCCGTTGACCTTCGAGGAATTCGAGACCTACATGGGCTATACCATCTACACTTCGGCGACGCCCGGCCCCTATGAGCTGGAGAAGGCCGAGCAGGTGGTGGAGCAGATCATCCGCCCGACCGGCCTGGTGGACCCGGAAGTGGAGGTGCGCCCGACCAAGGGGCAGATCGATGACCTGGTGGGCGAGATCCGCAAACGGGTGGAGCGCGGCGAGCGCACTCTGGTCACCACCCTGACCAAGCGCATGGCCGAGGACCTTTCCGACTATCTCATGGAGTTGGGGATCAAGGTCCACTACCTGCACTCGGAGATCGAAACCATCGATCGCGTCAGCATCCTGCGCGATCTGCGCTTGGGGGTCTTCGATGTGATCGTCGGCATTAACCTACTGCGGGAGGGCCTTGACCTGCCCGAGGTCTCGCTGGTGGCGATCCTGGATGCGGATAAGGAAGGCTTCCTGCGCTCGGAGACGGCGCTGATCCAGACGATCGGGCGGGCGGCGCGCAACGTCAACGGCAAGGTGATCATGTACGCCGATACCATCACGCGCTCGATGCAGCGCGCCATTGACGAGACCAACCGTCGCCGCGCCAAGCAGCTCCGCTACAATCAGGAGCACGGGATCGTGCCGGTGAGCATCGTCAAATCCATCCGCGATCTCACCGATCGCATCTCGCCGCAGGCGCGCGAACGGAGCTTGGCGGCAGTGGCCGAAAAACGCGCCGAATACCACGCACGCCGCGAGAAGGCCGGCACGCGCGCCGAGCTGGAGCAGCTCATCCGTGAGCTGGAGCGGGAGATGAAAGAAGCGGCGCGCAACCTGGAATTCGAGCGAGCGGCCGCTTTGCGGGATGAAATCTTCGAGCTCAAGGCGCTCCTGGCCGATCAACCCGATCTCAAGCCGTGGGAGCGGGTGCATTTGTTGGCGGGGGAGGAAGGCTAAAGCGGGCGCGGATCAACCGTTCCGCTTGATCCAGCACATCGGGGGCGCCGGCCTCCAGCCAGTGAATGCGGGGGTCGCTTTCCTTGAACCAATTCGCCTGATGACGCACGTAGCGCCGGGTGGCGCGCTTCATCAGGGCTTTGGCTTCTTCCACTCCGATCTTCCCCTGGAGCACGGCCACGCATTCGCGATAGCCGATGGCTGAGAGAGCGGGGAGATCGGGGGAATAACCTTGTTCGAGCAAACGGCGCGTCTCTTCGAGCAGGCCGGCCTGGAACATGGCCTCGATGCGGGCATCGATGCGCGCGTAGAGCTCCGAGCGGGGGCGGCGCAGGCCGATCAGCAGCAGATCGTAGGGCGATTCGCTCCGGGTGCGCTGTTCCGAAAAGCGCCGGCCGCTGAGCAGGATCACTTCCAGGGCGCGCACGGTGCGGCGCAGGTTGCGCGGGTCAATGCGCGCTGCGGCGACCGGATCGAGGCGCTGCAGTCTTTCGTATAGCCAATATTCCCCCCGTGCCCTTCCCAGTTCCTCCAGCCATTTGCGCAAGCGCTCCTCGCCTTCGATGCGCGGCGGCTGCCAGCCTTCGATCACGGCGCGCACGTATTGCCCCGTCCCACCCACCAGGAGGGGCAGGCGGCCGCGCCGATGGATGGCCTCGATGGCCGCCTTGGCCTCCTGTTGAAAGCGGCCCAAGCTCCAGGTCTCGTGCGGTTCGGCCACGTCGATCAGGTGATGCGGGACGCGGGAGCGCTCGGCCGGGGTCGGCTTGGCCGTGCCGATATCCATGCCGCGGTAGAACAGGCGCGAATCGGCGGAGACGATCTCGCCGCCCAGCCGCTCGGCCAGGCGGATGGCGAATTCCGTCTTCCCCACGGCGGTGGGGCCGAGGATCACGATGAGGGGGATGCGGGGTGTTTCGACCATAGAAGGTATGTAGCGCAAACGCTTGCGTTTGCGCCCGGCATTCATAGAAGGTATGTAGCGCAAACGCTTGCGTTTGCGCCCGGCATTCGCCTGCCTGCTGAGACTTGCCTTTACGCCTTGTGCTTTTCGGGGCTTAAACACGCGCTTGCTTCACAAACTTTTCCGATGGCAAAGTACGGCAGGGGCAAAATTGAGCCTGCAAAATTCCTGTGAATGCTCTCTATTCTAACCTATCCCATCTCCCGGCGGATGGCTTCGGCCCACGCAGGGGGCAAGGTGCTCAGGTCCACCGAGGTCTCGCCGCTCATCAGGCGCTGCAGGATTTTGCCCAACTCGCGCAGCTCGGCCGGGGCGGCCGGATCGGCGGCCATTCGGGAGACTGCGGCGAAGAACTGCTGGGCTTCCGGCCTTTTCTCCCGCGCCGCGCCGAGCGCCAGGGCGATGAATTGCTCGACAGTTACTTGCTGTGCTTGCTCCTCTCTCCTGGCAGGAGATGAGCCAGGGGACTCCTGCTGCTCCCCTCTCCTTGAAGGAGAGGGGCTGGGGGTGAGGTCAGCCCCCGCCAGCCAATCGGGGACGGGTTGGCCGGTGACCTTCTCCCACAAGGCATCAAAGGCTGCCGCTCCCATCTGCTTGCGCCAGGCGGCAAGGATGCCGGCCACTTTTTGGGCATCCAGGGCCGCGCCGATTTGGGAGAGGGTTTGCAGCGAAGTCAGCAAGGCGCGTAAAGCCGGTTCGTGCTCCCGGCGCAGGATGTGAATTTGCGCCATCATCGCCAGTGTGGCGGCTTGGCCTTGCCGGTCGCCCAGGCCTTCATCAATGGCGAGAGCCTGCTGGTAGAGTTTCATCGCCCCGTCCAGGTCGCCGAAGTGGCGCAACAGGAAGGCGGTGTGGTAGCAGAGGGCCGAACGTTCTTCCGCTTTTTGATTTTCTAAGGTGGTGGCGCGCTGCAGGTCGAGGAGGGAGAGGCGCAGGTAGCGCGCCAGGGCCGGGTTGCGATAGAGGCCGCCGTGTTCAAAGCCGGGGTGGCCTCTCCAGGCCAGGAAGCGCGCCCAGCGGAAGAGGGCGGTCTGATCGGCATCCTGCAGGCGGGCGAATTCGGCCAGCAGCGGGTGCAGGCTGGGTCCGGGCTGGAGCAGGGAGAGACCTTGGAGCAGGTCGAGGGCTTCGCTGAAGGTGACCTCGTCCAGTTCGGCGGCCGCTTGGAGCACATCCAACGGCAGCGGCTCGTTGGGCAGGCCGTAGCCGGCCAGGATGAACACGCGGCGCGCCGCTTCGCTATCCACGCGTTCCCAGGAGAGGGCAAAGGTGGCGGCCACGTCTTTATCGTGTTGGGTGGCGGTCGGGTGCTTGGCGCGCCAGTTTTTGAGCGAAGGATGGTCGAGGCTGAGCTGAGCGATGTACTCGGAAACGGAGAGGCCGGAGACGTGCTTCAGATAGGAGGCGGCCAGTTCGAGAGCTAGGGGCAGGCCGCCGAGGCGCTCGTGCAGAGCTTTCAGTTCGGCATCGTCGGCGCGGGATTCGTCCAGGAAACGGCGCAGGAAGGCCAGGGATTCTTCCGGGGTGAAGGTAGTGAGCGGGAGCTCGTGTAGGCCGAAGGAAGGCGGCCAATCTTTTTGGCGGGTGGTGATTAGCAGGCGGATGTTGCTGTGGCGCAGCCGCGCCAGCCAGGGGGCGGCGGCCTCCACGTCCTCCAGGTTGTCCAGGATCACCAGGCGCGGGCCGTCAGCTTTCCAGGCGTTGATCGTGAGGGTGGCCTGCTGTTCCACGTCATCGTCCGAACGGAATGGCAGTCCCATCTCCCGTCCGCATTCGGCGATGGAGGTGGCGATGATCTCGGAAGGGCTCAGCTCCTTCTGATCGCGCCGGTAGGCACTGACCCAGTGCACGCCGACGAAGCGATAGCCGTACTCCCAGGCGAATTGCACCGCCAGCTGCGTCTTGCCGATCCCGCCCGTGCCGACCAGCGCCTGCTGGTTGACGATTACACCGGGCCGGCTTGCTCCATCTTCCTCTGGGCAGAGGGCTTCGGCCAGTTGACGCAGCTCGTTGAGTCGGCCGGTGAAGTTCCGGTTGGGCGGAATGGGCAGGTGGGAGCCGGGTGGCAGGTCGCCGGGGATGGTGGGAGATTTGGGTTGTAGAGCCTGCAAGCTTTCGATGGATAGGTGGACCGTGACGTTATCCCCCGTTACCAGCACGGAATTGCTTACGTTTCCATCGACCGAAATGCTTCGTTGAACGGAAATCTTCCCGTGGGCGAGAGCCTCACGCAACAATTTCAGGTCGGCCGGCCGGGCGTCCCCTTTTGCCAGCCTCTCCAGTGCGACAGAAATCTCTTCCGTGGAAGTCATGCGGCTCCTTTTTTCCCGACAAAGATAGCCGCTCTGGTTGTGACGCGAAAAATTAGCAGAGCGATCAAAAATTTGACGGCGGTTTTTGGTAGGTCGGCGGACATGGCGGCTTGCAAGGGTGGAGTTATCTTCAGTATATAAGCAAAGGCAAGAAATCGCAAGAAGTTTGATGCAAAAGTCTTGAGTTGCCTGCAAAAAACATATTTACCACAAAGGGCACAAAGAACACAAAGTTTTTTTGTAAAAATACAGTATTTTTACGCAATTTTCGCTTTTTAGTGGGTCAAAATCCTTTGCTTATCCTTAGTGTACTTTGTGTCCTTGGTGGTCAAGAACCTTTTTGCAGTGAAGTCATTTATAGAATTTGGCGTGAAAACGGTATCTGATATCGAAACTTTTATCCGAAAGCACCCGGCTCGATGCAAAGGAGACGGATGAGCACGGATGTTGAGTCCCATGCGCGCCCCAGAACGTCTATCGCCCAACGCTCCCACCGCAACACCCTCCCCTACCCTCCTCTTCCTTCTCCTTTCTCCTCCTCTCCCGCTCTCGTCCTCTCCTCTTCTCCCGCTCTCCTCCTCTCCCCTCTCCCTCTCCCCCTCATGATAAAATTCCCCCCATGAAAACCTTCCCCTTCCTCGAAATCGCCACGCAAGGCAAAAACACCTTCTGGCATTATGCCTTCAGCCTCTCCTTCATCCTAGGCTCCTGGATTTTCCTGGGTTCGGCCGTAGCGGCGGCACTGCTCCTCTTCCAGGCTTCGGCGGATGCTTCGGCCGCTTTCACCTTCGAGATCAATACCCCGCTCGCCTTTAGCGCCTTCATGCTTTCCTTCGTGCCCTGGCTTGCGGCGACCCTGATCGCCGTGCGCTGGGTGCACCGCAGGCCGATCCGCACCCTGATCACCGCCGCGCCGCGACCGCGCTTGCGGCGCATTGCCCAGGGCTTCGGCTACTGGTTGATTCTGATGATCCTGGCTTCGCTCGTCGAGGCCTGGCTCTACCGGGGGCGCTACACGCTTTCTTTTCCGCCGGAGTGGTGGCGCTTCCTGCTCCCGGCCCTGATCCTGATCCCCATCCAGACGAGCACCGAAGAGGTCTTCTTCCGCGGCTATTTGCTCCAGGCGCTGGGGCTGAAGATACGCAACCTGCCCCTGCTCATCCTGCTTTCCGGCTTTTTCTTTGCTTTGCCCCATATTTTCAACCCGGAAGTCTCGGTGAGCTTCTGGCCGGTGATGGGGTCGTACTTCCTCACCGGCGCGTTCACCGCCTGGATCACCTTGCGGGATGGAGGACTGGAGTTGGCACTCGGCATGCATGCCGCCAACAATCTCTACGCGCTGATCGCCAACTATCCGAACAGCGCCATCAACATCCCGTCCATCTTCGCCATTCGCGAGCTGGATGCCGTCTACGGGCTGATTGCTCAAATCATCGCCTGTGTGATCTTCTTCTGGCTGGTCTTTCGGCCGCGCCGCGCGCAAGATGAGAGGATTTGAGAGGCCGAACGCATATCATTCTCGGCGTTGATCTTGCTTCGAGGAGTGACATCATGCGTTCGGTAGCCATTTTGGGGATCGGTCAGACCCCGGTTGATGAACACTGGGAAAAATCCTTGCGCGACCTGGCCGGCCAGGCCGTTTTCGCCGCGCTCCAAGATGCCGGTTTGCAAACGGCGGATGCCCTCTTCGTGGGCAATATGCTTTCCCCGCTGGTGGATCGGCAGAATCAGCTCGGCGCTTTGATCGCCGATTGGATCGGGTTTTGGGGCAAGGAGGCCTTCAAGGTGGAGGCGGCCTGCGCTTCCGGAGCGGCGGCTTTCCGCATGGCGGTGCTGGCCGTGGCAAGTGGCGAAGTGGAAACGGCCATCGCCCTGGGGCTGGAAAAGATGACCGATCGCGTGGGCAGCGAGGTCACTGCCGCGCTGGCTACCGCCGCCGATGCGGATTACGAGGTCGAGCAGGGGGTCTCGTTCGTCGGCCTGAATGCGCTCATCATGCGGCGCTACATGTACGAATACGGCTGGAAGCATGCCGATTTCGCGCCGTTCTCGGTCAATGCGCACGCCAACGCGTTGCACAACCCCTTCGCCCGCTTGCACGATGCGATCGATGCCGAGGCCTTCGAGCGTTCCCCGATGGTCGCTACGCCGATCAACCTGCTGGATGCCTCCCCGATCGGCGATGGCGCAGCGGCGGTGATCGTCGTCCCGGCGGAGAAGGTGCGGCCGGCGCCTTCCCGCCCGCGCATTCGCGTCGCCGCTTCCGCCGTGGCGACCGATACGATCGGCGTGCACTCACGGCGCGATCCGCTCTTCCTGCAGGCGGCCTACCTTTCGGCGCAGCGCGCCTATCAGATGGCCGGGATCGGCCCGCAGGAGATCGATCTCTTTGAACTGCACGATGCTTTCACCATCATGGCGGCGCTTTCGCTGGAGGCCTGCGGCTTTGCCGAACGTGGTCAGGGGCCGCGCCTGGCGCTGGAAGGGGCGATCACGCCCCAGGGGCGCATCCCGATCTGCACGCGCGGCGGCCTGAAAGCCCGTGGTCATCCGGTCGGCGCCACCGGAGTCTATCAGATCGTGGAAGTGGTGCAGCAGCTGCGCGGCGAATGCGGACCGACGCAGGTCGAAGGAGCGCGCATCGGCATGGCGCAGAACATCGGCGGCAGTGGAAGCACGATCTATACCCATATCCTGCAGGCAGAATTGTGGTAAACTTATAGTGGCTGTTCTGAAGTATCCGGCTGCGGTATTTCTTCCTTTTGGCGAATAAACATGGGTTCAGAATCGCACAGGCGCGTACTCTGCATTGAAGATGACACCGAAATGATTGACCTGATCCGCCTCATCCTCCAGCGCAGGGGGTTCGAGGTGCAGGGTGCCGGCGGTGGAAAGGAAGCGCTGGAACTTTTGTCCCGCGATCCGTTGCCCGACCTGGTGCTTCTCGATCTGATGATGCCCGATATTGATGGGTGGGAAGTCTATCGGCGGATGAAGGCCGATGAGCGCCTGGCGCGCATCCCGGTGATCGTCGTCACCGCGCGCGCTCAGAACATCGACCGCGTCCTCGGGATGGAAATCGCCAAAGTGGATGACTACATCACCAAGCCGTTCAGCCCGCAAGAACTCCTGGCAAGCGTAGAGAAAGTCCTTGCTCGCCGTCATTCCTAGAACCTTTATGCCACGTTACGTTACCATTCAGAACCTTCAACGTCCTTTTTCCGTTTCCCCCCGCGTGCGTTATTGCGATAGCTTCCTGTGCCAATTGCGTGGCCTGATGTTCCGTCGCTCCCTGGATGTGGACGAGGGCCTCTTGATGGTGCAGCGCCAGGATGGTCGCCTGGCGAGTGCCATCCACATGTTGTTCGTGCCCTTTCCGCTCGCCGTCTTCTGGCTGGATGAGCAGCTGCAAGTGGTGGATAAGGTACTGGCACAGCCCTGGCGGCTTGCCTACCTGCCCAAAACCGCGGCGCGCTACGTGTTGGAGCTGCACCCGGCCTACTTTCTGCTCCTGAACGCAGGGGAGAAACTCGAACTGCGTGATGCATAGGCGCCTTTTCATCGTTGTGCTCTGCCTCCTGTTGCTCATTTCCCCGGCATCTGCCCAGGCGCAAGGGGGCGATGCCGTCTACATCGTGCAACCGGGGGATAACCTGAGTACGATTGCCGAGCGCTTTCGCCTTCCGCTCCAGGCCATCCTGGCCGCCAACGGCATCACCAACCCGAACTTCCTGCAGGTCGGCCAACGTCTGATCCTCCCCGGCTTGGGAGTCGAGGGCACCCTGACCACGATCCCCGTCCCGCCCGGTGCGACCTTCCGCAGCTTGGCGCGGCAATATCACATTGACCTGCCGGCACTGCGTCGCATCAATCACTTGGTCTCGCCGGCGCAAATTTACATCGGGCAAAATCTGATCGTGTTGCAGGAAGCGATCGAAGAAACGCCCCCCGCGACGTTTGTGCTGCAAACCGGCGAATCCTGGCTCGAAGCGGCGGTGCGCCAAGGAGCCAATCCGTGGTCGCTTTTGGACCTGAACGGATTGCGCCATCCCGCGGCCGCGCTGCCGGGCGAAACGTATTTTGCACCCTCCTCCGAGCCGCGCGAGACTCCACTCCAGGTGCTTCCTCCTGCCATCGGCGCGCTTTCGCTGGAGCCCTTACCGCCCCTGCAGGGCGATACGGTGGTGATCAAGGTGCAGCTCGCGCCCGGCGCAACGCCGTCCGGCCGCCTTGGCGATCGCACCCTCCGCTTTTTCCGCCTGGATGATCAAACCTGGGTTGCCCTCCAGGGCATCCATGCCATGCTGGAGCCGGGGGTTTATCCATTCTGGCTGGAAGTGCGGAGCGGGCAGGATGTTCAGGCCTTCGAGCAAGGCATTCTGATCCATTCGGCCGGCTTCCCGGATGACCCGATCCTCTACGTCGAAGACGAAACTACGATTGACCAGGCGGTGATGGATACAGAGTGGCAGCAGGTGCTGCAGATCACGGCAGAGGCCACCCCGGAGCGCTTTTGGAACGGCCTTTTCCAGAGCCCGGCGCTTTTCTTCCCAGAGCCGAATTGCTTCACTTCCCGCTTCGGCAATCGCCGCGAATATCGTGCCCAAAACAATGCCCAGGCCGTGTTCTATTCGTTCCACAGTGGCTTGGATTTTTGCGGTGGCGCCGGCCTAAGCATTGCCGCTCCGGCTGCCGGGAAGGTGGTCTTCACCGGCTTGCTCACCGTGCGCGGCAACGCTACGTTCATTGACCACGGCTGGGGCGTCTATACCGGCTATTTCCATCAGTCGCAGATCCATGTGCAGCCCGGCGAGATGGTCGCGCCGGGGCAGATCATCGGCGTGGTCGGCGATACCGGGCGTGTCACCGGTGCGCATTTACACTGGGAAGTCTGGGTCAACGGCGTGCAGGTCAACCCGATGCGCTGGCTGGAAAGAAGTTTTCCCTAGTTGACACCGCTTCTACCTGATGTTATGATACCGGCACATATGTCCGATAACCCTGAAAACGAAATTCTGACCGCGGCGTCGGCGCCCTCTTCCAACCCGGAAGGGGGGCTGCCGGATGCTTCGGATGAAACACATTCTTTCCAACGTACATTTGCTCGGTGGTGGGATACGCTACTCCAATGGGGCTGGGGAGAAAGCGTTTTCCGCTTTGCTTTGGGGACGGCTGCTTTCCTTTCCCTTCTCCTGACCACTCTGCTCCTGCAAGGTTTCTATTACCAGGTGGTGCAGGCACGTGCTGAGGAGCAAAACAGGCAGATCGCCGAGTTGCAGGAACAGGCCATGATTATCCTGCCCCCGATTCCGCAAGCGCAGGAGCTCCAGGGCGTGATGCGCCAGACCTCGTTGCACACGATCATCCCCACCCGGCCGCGCCAGGAAGTGATCAAATACATCGTTCAGCCCGGCGATACCGTCTTCGGCATTGCCGAAAAGTTCGGCCTCAAGCCACAAACCATCCTTTGGGCGAATTACTACGTCCTGCTGGACAATCCTCATAGCCTCAAGCCGGGGCAGGAGCTGAACATCCTGCCCGTGGACGGCACTTACTATCAATGGCAGGCCGGTGATGGGTTGAACGGCGTGGCGCGCTTTTTCGGCGTCAAGCCCGAAGATATTATTAATTTCCCGGCCAACAACCTCGATCCCGAAACGATCGGGGATTACTCGAACCCGAACATCAAGCCCGGCACCTGGCTCGTCATTCCCGGTGGCAAGCGCGACTTCGTTTCCTGGAGCGCGCCGATCGGCGTCACGCGCACGAATCCCGCCGTTGCCCGTGTCTTGGGACCGGGCTCTTGCGGGCCGGTGAACGGTGGCGCGATCGGTTTTGGCAGCTTTATCTGGCCGACCAATAAGCATTACCTATCCGGCTATGATTATTCACCGGAGACCAACCATTACGGCATTGATATTGCCGGCAACCAGGGGGAGGCGGTCTATGCCTCCGATGCCGGCGTGATCGTCTATGCCGGTTGGAACGATTGGGGCTACGGCAATGTGATCATCATCGATCACGGCAATGGCTTCCAGACACTCTATGCCCACCTGAGCGCGTTGAACGTGGTCTGTGGCCAGAGCGTAGGCCAGGGGGATGTGATCGGTGCTATCGGCTCCACCGGTCGCTCTTCGGGTCCGCATTTACACTTTGAGATCATTTCCAGCACGAGCAAGGTCAATCCCTGGAACTTCTTGCCGCCGCCGTAGTCGCAAAATCGTCGTCGGCCGGCTTTTCGGGAAACTTTTGAACGGCGACTTGCACAACCCTTTACGTTCCGTGGCGCTTTTCGGCCTGTCCGGAAAGTCGCCACTTCATACTGCTTAAACTTGGGAGGTTCTTTACTTTCATGAGCAAGAAAAACAAATTGCGCATTATCCCTCTGGGGGGATTGGGGGAAGTCGGTAAGAATATGACCGCCTATGAATACGGGGATGATATTCTCATTGTGGATGCCGGGATCATGTTCCCGGAAAACGATATGCTCGGCATCGACTACATCATCCCCGATTTTCAGTATCTCTTCGACAAAGCCCATCGGGTCAAGGGGATTATCATCACCCATGGTCATGAAGACCATATCGGAGCCATCCATCACCTGTTGCAGCGTGTGCCGGCTCCGATCTATGCCACACCGCTCACCCGCGGCCTGATCGAGGTCAAATTAACGCGTAACGGCATGTTGAACAAGGCCGAGCTGATCACCATCCAGGCCGGTGATTCCTTCCCGGTGGGGCGCTTCCGCGTGGAGACGTTCCACGTTAGCCATTCCATCCCGGATGCGATCGGCTTGGGGATCACCTCGCCGGCCGGCCTGGTGGTGCACATGGGCGATTTCAAGTTCGATCAGACGCCCGTGGATGGCTGGCCGACCGATTATGCCAAGCTGGCCGAGTTCGGCCGCCGCAATGTTGACATCCTGCTTTCCGATTCCACCAATGCCGAGCGCCCCGGTTGGACGCCTTCCGAACGGATCATCGGCCCGGCGCTGGATCAGGTCTTCGACCGCGCTCAGGGGCGGATCATCGTTGCCACCTTTGCCTCGCTGATCTCGCGCATCCAGCAAGTGGCCGATGCCGCTTTGCGCCACGGGCGCCGGCTGGCTTTTGCCGGCATGAGCATGGTGGATAACGTCAAGATCGCGCGCAAACTGGGCTATCTAAAACTTCCCGATGCGCTGATCGTGCCCCTCGAACAGGCGCTGAATTTGCCCGATCATCAGGTGGTGATCATGTGCACCGGCTCGCAGGGGGAGCCTTCCTCGATCATCGGGCGCCTGGCGACCGGCACCAACCGCCAATTCGATCTCAAGCCCGGCGATACCATCGTGCTTTCCTCGCATCCGATCCCCGGCAACGAAGAAGCGATCAGCCGCACCATCAATCGCCTCTTCCGCCGTGGGGTGGAGGTCATTTACGATGCCATTGCGCCGGTGCATGTCTCCGGACATGCCAGCCAGGAAGAGCAGAAGTTGCTGATCAACCTGGTGCGCCCGCGCTATTTCATGCCCATTCACGGGGAGTTGCGTCAGCTCAAACGCCATGCCGCCCTGGCCGTGGAGGTGGGCATTCCGCCGGAAAATATCGTCGTCGTGGAAAATGGACAGGTGGTGGAGCTGGTGGATGGCAAGATTCAGCTCGCCGAGCGCATTCCGGGCGGCTATGTCTTTGTGGACGGCCAGAGTATCGGTGAGATCGATCACGATGTGGTGCGCGAGCGGGAGCAATTGGCCCGGAGTGGCATTTTCCTGATCGACCTGAGCGTGGATAAATATACCGGGCGCCTGCTCCACGAGCCGGAGATCATCACCCGCGGCTTTATCTCGCCGGAAGATGCCGAGCGCATTCTGCCCGAAGTGCGCAAGCGCATCACGAACCTGATCAACGGCGGAGGCCTGGACAATCCGAAGGACATCGAAGCGGCGGTGAAGTCGTATCTCTATAACGAAACGCGCCGTCGTCCGCTCGTTTTCGTCACCTTGAGCCGTAGCTGAAATGCGGAAACGCTGGCAGATTGCCTCGCCCCTCACCCCCGATGCGGAGCGGGAACTGGCCGCTTTCCCCTTTCCGCTGCGCCAGATCCTCTTCAACCGCGGCTACGCCACCGAGGCCGAGGCGCGTGCTTTCCTGCAGCCGGAGCGTTCCTTTCCCGATCCCGGCTATCCGCTAGATGTGGAGGCCGCGGTCGAGCGCATCCTCTATGCCCGGCGACAGCACCAGAAGGTGATCGTCTACGGCGATTACGATGTGGACGGCGTCACGGCCACGGCACTGCTGCTCGAGGTCCTGCAACGGCTCGATATCGCTGCCGAAAGCTACATTCCCAACCGCTTTGACGAAGGCTACGGTCTGAACGTGGATGCGCTTCGGGAGTTGAAAGAAGGCGGCACCGACCTGGTGATCAGCGTAGATTGCGGCATTCGCTCGCTGGAGGAGGCCGAATTTGCCCGTCGCATCGGCCTCGATCTGATCATCACCGATCACCATCATCCCGGCGAAGCGCTGCCCCAGGCGCTGGCGGTGATCAACCCCAAGCGTGCCGATGATCCCTACCCGGAAAAGCAACTGGCCGGGGTGGGACTGGCCTGGAAACTGGCACAGGCGCTGATCGAGCGCACGGCAAAGGAGCCGGATTTTTCCCTGCTGGAACTGGTGGCGCTGGGCACGGTGGCCGATCTAGCGCCTTTGAACGGCGAAAACCGTCTGCTGGTGCGCGGCGGCCTGAAAGCCTTGCGTCAAACGCGCCGTCCGGGGTTGCTTTCGCTGGCGAAATTGGCCGGCTTGAACCTGGCCACGACCACTGCGACCGATATTGGTTTCATCCTGGGGCCCCGCCTGAACGCCGCCGGCCGCCTGGAATCGGCGCTGGATGCTCTGCATTTGCTCCTCACACAGGATGTTTTCCAGGCCGGGCTCTTTGCGCAACGTCTGGAATCGCAGAATCGGCAGCGTCAGGCGCTCACCCGCGCCATCCAGGCCGAAGCGGAAAAGCTCGCCCTCGAACGGGCCGGGGAGGGGGAAGTTCCCCCGTTGCTCTTCGCCGCCCACCCGGAGTTCAATATTGGGGTTGTTGGATTGGCGGCGGCGCGCCTGAGCGAGCGTCACTATCGCCCGGCCATCGTCGCCCGCCAAGATGCCGAGACCACCCGTGGCTCGTGCCGTTCGATCCCGGAGTTTCACATCACCGAGGCGCTGGATCAATGCGCCGATCTGTTGCTCCACTACGGGGGGCATGCCGCGGCGGCCGGTTTCACGCTGCTCAACCGCAACCTGCCGGAGTTTATCGAGCGCATCTCCTGGCTGGCCGAACAGGCGCTGGCCGGAAAAGACCTGCGCCCCACCCTATGGGCGGACGTGGAAGTGCCGCTTTCGCAGATGGGGCCGGAAGTCTGGAAGCAGCTTCAGTACCTTCAACCGACCGGTTACGGCAACCCAGAAGCGACCTTCGTCTCGCGGGATGTGCGCGTGCGTCAGGTGCGGGCGGTCGGCGCAGAGGGACATCATCTCAAGCTCACCCTGGAAGATGAGCGCGGCGTCCTATGGGATGCGATCGGCTTTCGCCTGGGGGAGATGCAAACCCAAATCCTCCCCGGCGATCGGGTGGATATTCTCTATACCCTGGAGATCAACGAGTATAACGGTCGCAGAACCCTGCAGATCAATCTCAAGGATGTGGTGAAGTGACCGTGGACGGTGGACGGTAGACCGTGGACCGTAGCATCCGGCTTTAGCCTGTGCCGTCCCGTAGCATCAGGATTCATCCTGTGCCATACCGTAACATCAGGCTTTATCCTGTGCCTCACCGTAGCACCCAAATTCATCCCGTGCCGTATAGACCCTCGACCGTCGTCGCCGGTCGCCCTAGGAATGAATCATCCGATGGAGCACATATAACAAGCTGACCAGCAAGGCGATGGCCATCCCTTGATGGGTGAGTGCCGCATCTATATAGACGTTAGAGAGCACAACCAAAATACCCAGGGTGATTTGCAAGAGAACCAGCACTAAGAGCACCGTCAGCCCCATACGGACGTCACGGCGCGCGGCGTAGTGACGCATGAGCGGCACGTAGGCCCCCAGCAGGATCGCCAGCCCCAGGAAGGGCAGCCAGCGGTGGATGAAGACCACCGTCAGCGGCGATTCGATCAGGTTCAACCAGGCGGGTTGGAACTGGGCAAACAGCCCCGGCGGGACCCAGCGTCCGAACATCAGCGGCCAAGTGTTCGCAATGTGACCGGCCTTCAGCCCGGCGGTCATACCGCCGTAGCCGATCTGCACGGTCAAAAAGATCAAGCCAAAGAGGGCCAGCCAGGCCGGGCGCGTCCAGCGACGTTTTTCGGCAAAGCCGTAATGGTGTCCCAGCGCGACCCACACGGCCATTCCCAGCAGGGTCAGCGCCAGCAGCAGGTGCGCCGTCAAGCGCAGATGGCTGACCGCCGGCCGATCCACCAGCCCACTGGCGACCATCAGCCAGCCCATCACCGCCTGACCGATGAAGAGCAATCCCATCACCACGTAGATGCCGATCTCATTCCACGGAATGCGGCGGCGATAGACGAACCAGAAAAACGGCAGGGCATAGAACAGCCCCACGAAGCGGGCGATCAGGCGGTGAATCCACTCGATCCAGAAGATCAGCTTATACTCTTCGAGCGTCATGTTGTAGTTCACCTTCTGGAACTCCGGCGTTTGCTGATACTTGGCGAATTCCTCCTCCCAAGCCTGTTGCGTGAGCGGTGGGATCGCGCCGGAGATCGGATTCCATTCGACGATCGAAAGGCCGGAGCGCGTCAGGCGCACATAGCCGCCAAAGACGACCATCACCGCCACCAGCGCGGCGAAGGCGATCAACCAGCGTTTGACGGTCGTATCAGGGGTGGATAGACGGAACATCTTTTCCTCTCATTGAATTGGCATAGCCGCCATCATCGCGGTGAGCGCTAGCATGCAGAGCAAGACGAACAAGACAAGGTTGAGCAAGCAACCGGCGATTGCAAATCCTTTGCCTTTCTCTTGCACCAGCGCTGCTATTCCCAGCGTACCGCCGAGCAGGGCGAAGAGGGTGCTGAGAATGGTGAGCAGCGAATAGCCCCAGGGCATCAGGAAATTCTCCGCCGGGCTCATAATGAGACGGATCAGCGCATGGGTGAGAACGATGCCGCTGATCCCCAGCGCCAGCAGAGCGAAGAAAAGTGATAGTTTCCCGAAAGGTGGTTCTTGGAAGCCTGTTTTCAGGCTGGTAGTTCCTAATCGGTGCAAGACCTCTTTCAGGTCGGTCGTTGAAAGATCAACTACCTGGATCACGGCGTCTAGGTTGAGCGGACCGTAGAGGTGCGGGAAGCGTTGCTCGTTCAGATCAGGCGAGAGACTTCCTGCCGGCGGCTCCCAGCGCAGAGGCGATTCTAGGCGCGTTTCATCGATCACCAATAGCAGCAGATCATCCCGATCGTGATACAGATTCCTGTGCACGGCGCGAATCTGGTGCGCCGCGGAAAGGTGGATGAAGCCCTCTTTCTCCAGGCTGGCTGCTCGGTAAATGCCAGCGGCCTGTGCACGTTGCCAATCCTGGGGTGAAACCAGATGAAACAGCAAATGACTCATGGCAATACCTCGTAAATGATTGTATTTCCTTGACGATAGACCGAGCGCCAGTAAATTCCGTTATATTGCTCAAATTTTAGCAAACCCTCCCCCGCATAGGCCGCTTGCTCCAGCTGCCCCAGGATGATATAGCGCACCTGGTAGGCCTTGAGAAAACTGCGCGCCGCTTCGGCATCGTTGGTCGTATAGAACAAGCGGATGCCTTCCACGCGTTGTGTAATGCGATCCCCACTCCACAGGGCGCGTTGCTGACGCTGGTGCCAGTTCCAGCCCACCACGCCCGGCAACCCGGTGTAGATCGTCATGCGCGTGCACCAGCGATATTCCGGACAATTCGCCTCTACGATCACCGGTGAACCCTGCACGTGATCTTGCAACCAGCGAATGGCCTGATAGTCCTCTTCCAGGTTCATCGTCACGCCGAAATCGGCATACTGTGCGTAGCGCATGTAGGTCATGCTATCCAGCGTACGCGGCGCCTGAGGGGCCATGCGATCGGAAATCTTATCCACCGTCGCGGTCAGCGTATAGAGCGCCGCGCCGCTCAGCAGCAACACCGCCCCGCCCTGGAACAGATTGCGCCAAAAACTCGACCAGGAAGGCAGGCGCGGGAAGAGCCAGGCAAAAGCCGCCGCCGCGCTCACCGCCAGGAGCGTCCAGGCCTGCAGATAGAGCTTAAAGACCGTGTTCATCCGTCCGATATCGCCCACCAGCACCACCACCTCGACCAGCAAGGTGAGCACCAGCGCCGTACCGGTCAGGAAGAGCACCAGCCGAGCCGCCTCCGAAAGGCGCGGCTTGAAGAGCAAAATGCCCACCCACAGCGCCATCGGCCAGGCGATCCACGCCACCGAGACACCGCTCAGGATCAGCGCCAGCCCGATCGCCGCCGCCAGCGCCGCTCCCAGCTCCAGCCACGCCTGGTAGGGACGCAACCGTTGTAGCGCCGAAAGCGGCGTCGTCGCCAGCCAATCGCGCGTCTCATCTCCCAGCCACAGGATTAGGAAAAACAGGAACACACCCCAGTGGGTCAGATAGGAGCTTAACGGGGTGCGCGTGCCCTTCCAGAACTGCACTGTCCCATAGGCCTGACCGAACCAGTAGGCATAAGGCCGGTAGAGCAAACTCGCCAGCAAGTAGAACCCGATCGCCCAGGCCACCCCCTGCCAACGGCGGCGCCGGGCTTCCACGTAGATCATCGCCACCATCGCCAGCGGCAGGTAGGTATAGACATCCCACGTGTTCGTCGGGCGGATCGCCCCGGCCACCAGCGCGCCTCCCAGCCATAGGCGCCAATCCACCTTCCCGTAGCGCAGCAGCGAAACCACCCAGGCGATGACGAAGGTGGTCAGGATGAGCACGATCATGTGCGCGTGCAGGTCGCTATACAGAAACGTGAAGAAGGGGAACTCGGTGATCGGCTCCACATCGCCGGGCGCCGGAATGACGCGGCTGGGGAACCAGTACCAATCGCCACGGCCGAAGGGCAAAGGCGAACCGCTCAAGGTCTTGAAAAAGCCACTCACCGCCCAGGCCAGGCGCTGCAGCACGTCTGCCCCTTCGGTCATGCCGCCGGGCGCCGCCAAGCGCTGGAAACCCTGATAGAGCATGCGCACCGTCCCCAGGTTGCCCAGCAGCACCATCAGCGCGCTGCCCAGCCCGCTGCCGAGCCAGCGCACCTCCGCTTCTTGCTTCTCCAACAGGTTCCAAACGATGGTGAACGCGCTCACCGCCACCAGGGCGAATAAAGTCGGCAGGATGAAATTGTAGGCAATCGAAGGCACGATCCCCAGCAGCTTCACCGGCATCCCCACCAACACAAACCCGTAGTAGTAATAGTTGATATAGCCTTCCGCATACCACGGGTCATAGGGCGGGAAGACCGTGCTCTTGATCACCGCGTTGAAATACGAAAAATCCATCGGGCGCTCGCCGCCTTTGGCCGGATGCCAGAGATCGGGATTGCCGAGGCGGATCAGGAGATCGATCAGGAAGAAGACCAGGAACACGATCTCGGCCCGGACAAAGTGCCGCCAACGGGCTTTGATCTCGGCCCCTAGCGCACGCCGCTCGAACCAGGAACACGCCAGGGCTACTACCGTTAAAACGGCCAAGATGGCGCCGAGGCTCTGACGAGTCACCGGCACCCCCAGCGAGCCGGCCATCCAGGCCAGCCAGGCAAAGATCACCAGACCGAACGTGCGCGCCAGCGCATAGCCGCGGTCCTCCAGGCCGGGCAGGATGTGACGCACCAGCGGGTAGCTCAGCGCCCCCAGCGCGAAGAGGAAGAGATACCAGAGGAGCAATCCCAGCCACGGATGGCGATTTTGCAACCACTCGTAGCGGAAGAGCTCCGACCACGTGCCGCCGGCACGCTGTAAATCCAATAGATGTGGAGGCAAGAGCAGGCTCTTATAGCGACTTGCCTGTTTGGGCGTCAGGTGCACCACATGGCTCAGGTCCACGCTTCCCAAAACCTGCCGCACTACCGCCGGATCGTAATCGGCGCGCTTTTGGAAGATCAGCACCTTCGGGTGATCGTAGACGGTGAAGGCTTCCTCGGCGAACTGATCGTTGATCCGCCAGGGCCCTAGCTGCGGGAAGGACTCGAACGCGGCCACTAGATCGAAGCCCAGCTGCCCCTGGAACATGCCCGGCCGGGCGACGTTGTAGCACCAGATCACATCCTTTTCCGGCGGGCAGCCGATCAGGGCGCGGTAATAGGCGCTGGTCAACGGGTAACGTTCCGGCAGGCGCGGGATGGAGGCCCATTGTCGGTTGGATGTGATCAGAATGTAATCCCCTTGATTGAGGATTTCGAGGAAACGGGCGATCTTCTCGGCGTTATCTTCCCAGTAGAGCTCCAGGTTCAGCCCCTGGTAGATGCCCCCGAAGCCATCGTAATGCCCCAAGCGGAGCGGCAGGCCGTCATCCCAGGAGGATTCGTTGATCAGGGTGGCGCCGCTGAGTTGCAGGTTCCCCGAAGCCCAAATGCGCAGGTAGTAGGTGCGTCCCTTTTCAAGCGGTACCGGTTGGGGGAGCGGCAACCGCGCTTCGGCGCCGCGGATGTCGCTATGGGGGATCCAGTCTCCCGTAGCCGTGATCCGAGCCACGCTTTGTTCCGGCGGGGTGCCCGGCTCCGGACTGAGGATCAGCTCAAGGGTCTGAGGAGCCGAGGTCGCGGCGATATGGGGAATATAAATCTCCTGTAATTCGCCGCTCACTTCCGGCACAAAGGCCAGGATTTGTTCGCTTGGGATGACCATCCCGCCGAAGGCCAGCGGCTGCTGGTAAATTCCTTGCTCGGTGGCGATGCGCAGGTTGATCGGGCCGGGGATGTTGGCGTAAATCCAGCGCGTGGCGGCGACGCGGGTGTGCGGGCGGGTGTAGATGCCGGCGAAGGCCAGCGCCCAGGCAAACGTGCCGAGCGTGACAATGGCCAGGAGGCCGGTGGTCAGCGCTTGGTTCAGGCGCCGCGAGAGGCGCAATCGCTCCAGGGCTTCGGGCAGGCCCTCTAGCAGGAACCAGGCGGCCATCAGCTCCAGCCAGGGATAGATCGGCAGCTGGTAGCGCATGGTGGGGTTGAAGGCCAGCGATTGCCAGGTGAAATAGAGCGCCGTCCAGCCCCAGAGCAAGGCCCATTCCAGCCGGCCGCGCAGGATGCGCCAGAACAGGAGCAGGAAGCCGGCCCAGGCACTCAAGCCGAGCGGCAACCCCAGCCCCCAGAGGGTGAGATTTTGTGCCGAAAAGAGATGGGAGCGCCGCGCCCATTGAAGCGCAAAGGGCACATCTGCATCGCCGCTGGATTGGGCGGCCAGCTCACGCAGGTTGCTCACCCAGAGCGGGTTCAGCCCCAGGCCATCGAAGGCGTAGGGCTGGAAGATGCGGAAGGCCAGCAGCGTGGTGAATCCGCCGGCGAGGAGGTAGAGCATGGAGCGCGAATCTTCCAGCAGGGAAAACAGGCCGTGCCAAAGGTTCTTGTTTTCGGTGGCGCGCGCCGCGTGCAGCCAGAGCGCGGCCGGGAGCACGATGGCCAGCGCCACGGCGTTGATCTTGGAGGCCATCGCCATGCCGAGTGCCAGGCCGAAGCCCAGGCTCAGGCGCAGCAGGCGATCGCGGTGGAGAGGGGTGGATTCGGCCGGCGGATCGCTCAGGACGATCTCGATGGCCAGGTAGAGCGCCAGGCTCATGAAGAAGACCAGGGTGGTATCGGTGGTGAAGAAGTGGGATTGCTGGATCTGCATCACGGCCAGCGCCGAGAAGGTGGCGGCCAGCAGAGCCACCTTTGGGCTGAAGAGCCGCTTGGCCAGGAGGTAGAGGATCAGAATGGTGCCCAGATCGGCCAGCGCAGAGACCTGCCGCCCGACCAGATGTACCTGATCGTAGCCCGTTTGGTGTAGGAACTCGGCCAGGTAACGCACGATGAAGATCGGCAAGGTGCCGTAGACGAAGAAGCCATAGCCGCGATTGTGCGGGTTGAGTGGCGAATTTTGCGTATCGAAGTATTCGCGCAAGCTCAACCAGCGCTGATTTTCCGGCGGGCAGATCTCAACGGGTGTTTCGCGCTGCAGGCAGGTCTTCACCTGCAGGGCCGATTCAACCATGGTCAAAAAGCGCTCGTCCGGATGGAGATGCTGATTTTCATCCCAGTTCAGGCCGATGGAGCGCAAAACAGCGGCCAGCAATAAAACCAGCAAAAACAGGAAGTCGTATACGTAGCGTTTCATGGTACGTAGAAGATGTAAAAGTCGTGTCCTTCGGTTGCGGAGGGGTAGCGTCGCAGGATGCCGTCAGGATAGAGCTGACGGAGCTTTTCGGCGGTGGTTGTGTCGTTCGGGTGGTAGAGGAAAAGTTTGGGCGGCGGGACGGCCAGGCTCTGCTCAAGCTGATCGGGCCAGAGGGCGAAATCGCGATTCGGAATGCCGGCCCAGACGCCCGGCAGGCGCGTATCTACCCAGTAGGGATAGGGCACGATCCAGGCGGTATCGGTGGTGCCGCTGATCAGGGCAAATTGCTTGATCACCGCGCCCATTTCGGAGGAATTCCATGTCCCCAGGCGATATTGGCGATCAAAGGTCTGGAAGGTGAGGGAGTAGTTTTGCCCGAGGGAGAGGAAGAGCAAAAGGGCAAAGGTGATCTGTGCCAAGCGTGGCCGCCCCTCTTCCTCCAGCCGGCGCAGGAAGGCATCCAGCGCCAGTGCCACGATGACAAAGACGATGATATAGACGCCGCCGGCGCGATTGGGGGCCGGGTTTTCTTCCGGGAAAGCCAAGGAGAGCGTGGAAGGCAATTGCAGGACCGGGATGGCGAGCAGCAGGAACAAATCCTGCCAGTGCCGCCGCTGCAGGTAGCGCCAGAGCAGGAAAAGCACCCCGAAAAGCAGGAAGATCGCCGCTACCAGATCGAGCGCCGGGCGATGGGGGATGGAAACTACCCAGATGTTGCCGTCATCCCAGTGGAACATGAGCAAGGCGCGCCAGACGTTCTGCAAGAAGATCAGCAGCCCGTTGCCCGGAATGGGCGCTTCCTGGGATGTCAGGCGAGAAAAGGCGCGATAGGCGAACATCTGCGGGTTTTCCAGCGCGTAGCGCAGGAGGGGCAGGAAGACCAGGAGCGCGGTCACGGCGATCAGCAGAAGGCCGAAGATCGCCTGACGGCGCGCTTCCGGACGGCGGATGTGCCACCCGTAGAGGGCGATGGCGATCACCACTAGGAACGGCACGATGCGGAACGGGCTATAGCCATGCAGACCCAACCCCAGGAAGAGGCCGCTGAACAGGAAATCGTTGCGCCGGCCGGAGCGCAAGCCGCGGAGCAGGTAATACAGGGTGGGGGCGGTGAAAAGAGGGTAGAGCGGGAAGCGTAGCCCGATGCGACTGATGATGTTTGGCCAGAAGGCGATCCCGCCCAGGAGCACCGCCAGCAGGCCAACGCGGCGCCCCCCGATCTCGCGCCCCAGCAGGTAGAGGTAGGGGAGCGTGAGCACGCCGAGCAAGGCTGTGCCGAGCTTCAGGCTCTGGAAGGAAAGCCCGGTGCCGAACAGCGCGGCGATCAGCGCCGTCCAGTACATTTGGAAGGCCTCTCGTCCGGTGTTGCGTGGGAAGAAGATCGACCACTTCCCTTGCGTCACATCGTACACATCCAGGATTTTCTCGGCCTGATCGCTGAAGGGTTCAAGCGGCACGCTGCTCAGGCGATGCAGGCGGAAGAAAACCGCTACGGCCAGCACCAGGATCAGCAGCACGTGTTCGCGCCGCACTTCAAGAGTCCAGCTCGGCGCGCGCAGGGCGGAGAGCAGCGCTCTTGCGCGATCCAGAAGGCTTCCTTCGCTTTGAGGTTGCCAAAGGGCGCGGAAGTAGAAGAACAGCGCCAGCCCCCAGAAGGTCAGGTTGAGTGGCGTGAAGCGGTTGCCGCCGAAGGTCAGGAAGGCGAGCAGGGCGAAGAGCAAGGACAGCAGCAGCGGGCGATGACGGAAGGAGAAATCCGCCGTAAACTCTTGGGAGGGGGAAGGATCGGCGTCCTCCGCGTGCCTTTTGCCCAGCACGAAGCGCCCGAAGGTCACCAGAGCCAGGGCATAGAACACGAGGCCCGCGGCGATCATCCGCCGAGGCGGTTCCAGCAGCCATTGCGCCGTCAACCCGAAAAGGAGCGGCAGCAATGGCCAGAACCAAGCGCCTTGCGGCGGAACGGACGATCCGACCGTCGGTGGGGGTTCTTCAGACCGGGAGGGACGGCGAAGGCGCAAACGTTCTTTGAGGTAATCCAGCACACTGGGTTCAGAAGGTAGCAATGGCTCGGACATATTTCATTGCTCGTGGGGTGCAAACGTTAGCGTTTTTCCTTTTGCGCAATTACGATGATGCTTTCTCCCCAACGTGGGGGGACGAAGATCAGGCCGGTGATGGCCTGGAAGCCGCCCGGCGCGCCGAAGAGTAGCTTCTGCAGGCGGGCCGGGATGAGAGGAACATAGGGCACATCCCAGAAGCCATCGGCGAAGACACGGCGCAGCGAAAAGCCGGCCTCCTGGATTAGACGTAGCCACTCCTGCGGCGGTTTCAGCGAAATGTGCGTCGGGTCCTGGAAGCCGATCCAGCGTTCGCCTTTCAGCGGGCGGAGCAGGGAATCCAGGTTCGGCGTGGATAGGATCAGCAGTCCGCCCGGCCGCGTGATGCGCCCGATCTCGGCGATGGCGCGTTCCGGATGCGGCAGATGCTCGACGATGTGCTTGATCAGCACCACGTCGAAGCTGGCATCGGCGAAGGGCAGTTCTTCGGCGCTGGCATGGGCAAGGCAGGTGTTCGCCGCCACTTGGCGCGCTTTCCCTAATGCCCAGCGGTTGATGTCGATTGCCCAGGTGCGGAAATGTGGCTCTAACTGTCCGACCAGGTGACCTAAGCCGCAGCCGATTTCCAGCAGGTTGCCGCCGCGCCGACCGTAGCGCCGCGCCAGCATGGCGTAGAAGCGGTTTGACCACCAATACTGGCTGAAGCGCCCGAAGGAGACATTCGCATAGGTGTGGGATGAGAAGTAGGTTTCGTCGAAAGCCATGTCAGCGCTCCGCACGACGGGCAATGTAAAAGGTGAACGTGCCATCTTCGACCGGTTGGGCTTGGGCATAGCGCCGGATCAGGCGATGGGTGAAGGCCAGGTTCCAGCGGGAGGGGCTGAGGATCCAGCGACCGCTTAGCCAGCGTGCCACCAGGGAGGGAAGCCCGAGGTAATGCCCCCATTCCAGTGCCCGCATCGAAGCCGGTGGAAAGTAGTGCCACCAGCGCACCAGCTCCAACCCGGATCGTTCCAGCCGTTCTTGCCAGATGGGAGGCTCATCGGCATGGTGGACGCGCGAGATGCGGCGGAACCACTCCCGATAGGGGTTGCCGAAGAGCCGTCCGAGGGCCAGTTCGGAGAGGTAGCGTGGATTGGGCACACAGAAGTAGAAAGGCGCGCCGGGACGCAGGACGCAGGCGACCTCTTTCAACACAGCCTCCACGTGAGGGATGTGTTCCAGCACCGAATTGCTGAAGGCGCTGGCGAAAAATCCGTTAGGGAAGGGCATTCGGCCGCCATCGGCTTGGATCAGGTAGCGATAGGCGCCGCGGCGATGGGCTTCGCGCAGCGAGGCCCGCCACGGGTCCAGCCCGACCTCGATCGGGCGCGTGAAGGTTGCGGCGGCGAAGTGACCATCCCCACAGCCCACGTCCAGGGTGGGAGAGGGGAGCTCGAGGTCCCGATAGAACGCCGCTTCCACGCTGCGCACTAAAGCACGAAAATAGGGCAGATCACGCATCTGCCGCAAAAGCAAATCATCGGTCATGAGCGCTTATTATACTCTTGTGGAGAAGATTCGTAGATTTGCCGGGGCGTGTTCGGCGGCTGGGGTGGAATACTCCGCCATGGTTTGTGGTTGTTACGGAGTTGCAAGCATATTTGTCTCGACAAAAAATCCAAGGGGCTAAAATTGTGTGAGTTCAACGATTCTTCTTCAGTTCCTTGCGAATTTTTTCGTAGTGAGTGCGATGGATGGTGGATGAAAACACAGACTTGACTCCGCTTTCGCTGCGTGAGTGGGAAGTCTTGCGGCTGCTTTTACAGGGCTTATCGAATAAGCAGATCGCCCATAGCCTGGGAATCTCTCACAAGACGGTTGAGTTGCATCTAACCTCGATTTACCGAAAGATCGGTGTTAAGTCCAGGGCAGAGGCCATTTTGTGGGGTATGGCACACTTAAGGGATTTCCCTTATTGACAAAAGTTAGGGAGATATGCAAAATGGCAATATGACTTGTGTGTTTGTAGAAACCGTAGAAGTTGCATACCACCTTCTTTGGTACCCCCACCGTCGGGAAATCATCCTGACAGTTTGGTAGAACGATAACCTTCTTATCATCAGGAGGCTCAAGATGAAAAGGCGTTCGTCTGCGATCCTTTTGCGGAGCACCGTTTTGATTTTGCTGGTTGCAGTATCTGCGCTTGCACATTCCTTTCTGCGATCTACAAGGAGTCCCGTCGTAAATGCCGCTCCGGCCGTTCAAAGTATCGCTGATGCCCCCGAAGAAAGCACGGATAAAAGTGAAGAATTTTAATAATCATACGAGTGCAAGTCAGGAGGTCGTTCCGGCGGTTCAAACCGTATCGGATGAGGACCTTTTTGGAGAAGTGCTAGGGCTAAAGAAAAAGTTCGATTCGTATGCCATGCAACCCGGCTGGACGTTGGTGAAGTACGATCAGCACGATCTCCTACCTACCACAGGACCGAAATCGCTGCCGGCAAAGCATCAGAGGGTGATCTGGCAACACTTCAACGAGGAGCGTCAGGTCTTTGAAGAGATCGAGTATGCCATTTCCCCTGAGATTGGGACGGTGTTGCTAGGTTACTTTGTGAACGGGGAGGCGGTTTCGCTCTGGCATGACGGAATTCGGCAGGCACAACAGCCGTATACGCCCACCTACGATTTGTATCTGGCGAGTTCTCTCAAGGGATTGCTCGATAGCCGTGCGTCCTTTACGCTGGATTCGCGCGAGAGTTCGCTATCGGGGAAGAGGGTAAAGGTCTTTGAGCTAAAAACGAAGTTTTCCGATGAAGAGAAAAAATGGATTGCTGTAAAGCTGGCCGGGGAAGTGTGGGGTTCTCAAGAAACTTTCTATTTCGATGCGGAGAGCGGAATGTTGTTGCGCTATGAGCATCGCTACCTTCTCGAGGATATGTCGTCGGTTCCCGTATCGGTCACCGATAACTTTGAGATCGTGCCCAACGCTACGTTGCCCGAAGAGGTGATTCAGTTGCTAGAAAATATCAAGAGGAGATAGCTACCTAATAACTGAACCATTATGAAATTGTATTATATTTAGAAATTTATTGCACAACAGGTCTACTATGTTTTCTCGGATGCTTCTCCTCGCCCTGGGGTTGACCATTGCAAGTGCCTGCACAGGTGTGTCCCTCACTGCTATCGATAATTTGCCCACACCATTGGCAACCTCCCCTGTTGCGGCAACGACTTTACCCCCAGCCATAGAATCCCCAACAGCAACAGCTGCAGGATTGCCTACGCCTATCCTCGAAATACCCAAAGAAGGCCTCATAATTAGCAATGCTCTTTCGGATGTACCCTATCGCTTGTCCTTCAATCCACAAGATTGGCTATTAATTGATTCTGGGCGTATTTTGTCTAGATGGAGACTAGAACATCGCAATATTCCAGGATGTATAGTTGAACCTACAGGTGGCATGGGACTTCCACCAGGATATGACACCCAATATCAGTTCAGGGATTTTGGAAATTTCAATTGGACAAAAATCACAGTCTTGAAGGACAACAAGCCTGTTTTTATAAATTACAGCTTTGGTGGTTTTATTCTGCCGGACAACAGTTCTTGGGGTATGATTTTCAGGGTTGAGTTTGTTCAAGATGCACAGGAATGCATTCGAGATGCCGAGAAAGTCTTGGAGACATTACAACCTCATGTTCAACATTAAATACCTGGGATAAATATGTGGATCAATATGTTTACGCTAATGACTGGGTGTATCTGGGACGCTATAAGGCGATCGGCGGCCGGCTCAGCGTCAGACTAGATGATGCTTCTGGCGAATCGGCTGGCTCGACATATATTGCAGCCGATGCAGTGATGTTCGTTCCATAAGTAACCGGAAAGAGTTTGGATTGTTTGGAGGCTAAGATGACAAGAAGTTTTTGGTTCAAACGCATAAAGTATTTTTTGGTTCTCATAGCACTGATGATGGTATCAGGATGGATGTTTTCTTCGAATGCTGGCGATTTGCTCGACGCCAAAGAAATGCAACCGCGAACAGTGTATTCAAATTCAGTGTTGCTCAAAGACAAAGAGATTCGTTTCTCGTTTGCTTACCCTAGCACATGGCACTTAATTAGGGAAGCAGATGGATATATAGTCACAGTTCAGAATGTGTCACAATTCAATAATCCTGCTGAACTTGGGGATGGGTTGCCTGAAGGATTTGTGAAAGTCGGCTTCATGGTTGATCCAAAAGCGAAACCCCGAGATATCTTCAGCCAAGGAGAGCAAATCTCCATCAATGGGCAAACTTGGCAACGCAGAATAACGACAGCAGAAAGTTTTGGTGATTATGAGGTGCAACTTGAGACAGTAGTGGAAGGCGTTGTCTTGCGTATTTACGGTTATGTGGCTCTGACACGTGGAAACCCACTTCTTCAGGAGCGCCAGATTTTCGAGGTAGAGCAAATTGCAAATAGCATCCGGATCGAGCCGGTCATTTTCCTCGATAGCCCGCCCGGCGTTCCCACATTTCCTCCCGATGGGAAACCGCAGGCAACCCCTATCGGCCAACCGAGAGTTCCTTAGAGCGACGTCTACAATTAGGGGGATGTTTTTCTCCTTGAGGTTTTCGATGGAGAGGCCTATGTACCGCTCTGTTTACCTTGTGTTCCTTTCCTTTGCTCTTTTGATAGCATGTGTTCCGGGGAGCTACAAGATACCCGGAGCGAACTCTGTTCCTAGTCCGGAATTGTCTCTGGCGACTTCCGCGCCAACTCCTACCTTGGAATTGTCTCCGGATGATTCCGTGCCAACCCCGGTCCCTACTTTGGGATCAGAAACGCGATGGCTTGAATCCGAGTCCCAAAGTTCCATACTTTTTGAATTGCCCTCCCCCGTAATAGGACAAGATATCTACTGGATAAAGCCAAACGGCGAGCCGCCTGCAAAGCTCATCAACGTTTCCGATGCGATTGATCATGCGGTAGCTTCACCGGACGGAAAGGTGCTCGCCATTCACACCAGCAAGCCTGTGGGGATTTATAACGAAAGCCTTATGCTACTGTTTATCCAGGAGGGAAATGTTCTTACCCTGGAGCAGAATACCCACATTAGTTCGATCGTGTGGTCGCCCGACGGCAAAACTCTGGTTTATGCCCGCTGGCCGAGAGATGGATATATGCAGATCGTAGGCTATGACGTCTATAATTCGATGAGCCGGGTGATCGCCGATTTTACGAGTTTGGGCATCTGGTATGTGGAGGGGTGGGGTCAATCGGACAAGCTCTTGCTGTTCCATCTTGCCGGAGGAGGAAAGTTATTTGATGAAATCGCTCTGCTCGATACGGTTGGAAGGGGAATGGAGATCACCTATAACGATCCCGATAAGATGCTCGGCCATGGAATTTTGGCTCCAGATGGCAGAAAAGTGGTATTCTCTCGGTTGCTCCAATTTGGCAAAGTTGATTCTGAGCTGTACCTTCTTGATTTGGCCAGTAGAGAAGTTAAGCTCCTTCTCCCGGCCGTGACTGCTCATGGCACTTCTGTCAGCGTTCCTGTGTGGTCGCCGGATAGCGCCTATTTGGCCGTCACTATGGGAGAACCAGATGGGGTAAAGGGTAGGCAATCTCCTCTTCGACTGGTGATCATCAAAGTGGATACCGGGGAGATTTCTGTTGTCACCGAAGTGAAATCCCCTCCGATGTTGGTCTATCCTCTCGCCTGGTTATCCGATCGAGTCCTTCTAGTGAACAATTTGGGCGGTGAGAAGCTCGATATGGTGCTTTACTCGATCCATGTCGATGGATCAGGGATGCAAAAAATCAGTCCTGGACGATTTTTGACCACGTTGCCGTTCATCAGCGCTCAAAGTCCATGAAAGATTTGGCAGGGACGCAGACGTTGAAGAACTTCCCAATTGGAGCAAACTTTCGGAGTGCGAACCAGGGGCCTTCCATCTAGTATGACTATTGAGCCAAGCTTCTGAAAAGGAACGGTCATAAAGGCAATCCTGCATGGTCAAAAAATGCCCGCATCACTGCTTCACGAACCCCTGTTTCCTGCATCGAAAGCACAACCATCTGCTCAAGATGCTCGAGATCTTCCGGCACAAAATTCGCCAAATTGCCGTACTTTACCAGACTCCATACCCTTTCGACCGGCTTCAACTCCGGTGCATACGCCGGCAACCAGGCCGCTTCACACCAGGTGCCCCCTCGGCTTGCAGCGCCCGCAGTGCTTTGCGATGCGCACTATATCGGTCGAGTACCACCACCAACCGCTCTGCTCCCTGCTGATGGAACTTCTCCAGAAAGGCTTTCACTTCCCCATGACGAATGGGCTTGGACTTCAGGGCCTCGATTCCGCCTTGTTCCAGGGCACGTTTCCAACGCAGTACCGAAGCAGGGGAGGCACCGACGATGCGCGCCACGGCACGAATGCCATGGCCTTGTTGCAGCAACTTGGCCGCAATCCGACGTCGCATTTCGAGAGTTTCTGCACTACCTTTGCTCATGCCGGAAATGATACCACCTTCGTTTCTTTGAAGATGTTGGACTCAATAATGGTTTTGATCGAAAGTGAGCCTCATTAGGTGCTACAGCGCCAAGAAGTGACCTGTGGGAACACAAGTTTTGACAACCTTGGCAATCGAAAATTGCCTTTGATAAAAACAGTGAAAAGCCCTACTTAAGGGATTTCCCTTATTGACAGAAGTGAGGAAAGTATGCAGAATAGCAATATGACCTGTATGTTCGTAGAAACCGTAGAATTCGTCTGCGATCCTTTTGCGGAGCACTGTTTTGATTTTGCTGGTTGCAGTATCTGCGCTTGCACATTCCTTTCTGCGATCTAAGGAGAAAAAATGAATCACTTGATCAATAAAATCGGATTGGTTGCGCTATTAATAGTCGTGGTCATGTTTGTACTTCTCGTCTATGTACAAGGGCCTATTCCGCTGATTCGGACAGAAGCAGAGGCAGAAAGAAAAAGGCTACTTGCTGAATATCAGAAAGCCCTTGAATTTGAGCTGGAACATGGAGAGACGATCATCAGCGCTGAGGACGGAAAAACAAGGATACTTACCGGCAAATCCAAAGAGAGAATGGCGTTGCTCTGGCAGCAAACTGTCCAGAAGATCGAGGCCTTAATTGCTCGCCCTGCTGATGAGCGAGAGCACGTTGAAAAGATGATCGAAAGAATTGATGGAAATAAACCAATCTATTTAGAGCGTTTCATCCTTCCCTACAATCCATCTGCTGCGCTTGAGCTTTACCGGGCTGGAAATTTTTTCTATAGCGTGGATATTGCCACATCGAGCATTGTGGATATTTCGCCGGTTGACATTAATGTTTTTCCCAAACACCGCCCGAACGACGATGCCTTAAAGAGAAAGTATTCACAAGATGAATTGCAGATGCGTGCTCGTGATTACATCATGAAAGTTGCAGGAGAGATTGACCTGGACGCGCTTAGGCTTGTGGTGGCGAACAAAGAAGGGAGAATTTACTTCTTCCGGTGGGAAGATACGACAAGGACACTGCGAAATGGAGATCCGCCGTTCATCCAGGTGGCGATTTCCTCGCTGGATGGAGAGGTTCGACATTATGTGAACACCTTGCCCTTGGCGGTATCTCGCTTTCGAGTCGTGCCATAAAGAATAACGTCGTACATCAACCAACTATCACGTTTTGCCGGAACAGCCCCCTAGAAACTATCAGGTTGGTGGTTAGTTTAGAAAAAGAGATTGATTTATCTAAATTTTAGTTTAGTCAATGAAGATTTGTCTAATGAAAAAGACAAAAGATGCATAAAAACACCGTTTTCTGGTTTTTGCTCATTTTCCTACTCTTCTCTTGTGTCCCATCCTCACCTTCTCCTTTCTCGTTGACGCCGGGAAACGTAGATGCATACCTCGCTCCGACGCATACTCCTCGCCCCATCCCGACCCCTTTTCCAAAAAACGAGAGTGGCGAGATTGTTTTGATCCTTCGCAAACGTGATGCTCCGTTTGAAGCCGTAATATTACGCCTTCCAAGGAGATGCTTGTTGGGTGAAGAAGTTTGTAGTGTGGACGGTAATCTTCTCGGGGTCCTTCCACAAAGTCTTTCCCAGATTTTGAAAATTTATTGGACAGATGACGGCGATAGAGCATTCTATTGGGATGACAACACCGGTGATATTTATGTACTAAATGCTAACGAGGGTGTATTTACTATCTTCAAAAAGGAAATTTGGAAAGTGAGAAATGAGTTCCTTTTGTCTCCAAATGGAGAAAACATTATTTTTGAGACGCAGAAAGGCGATCATGAGACGAATCTGGTGATGATGAACAGTACTTCAGGGGATTTGGTTACGTTTGATCTTCCGCTGCCCGGCGCCAAGTATGCATCGCAGTGGCTGAATGATCATACGGTATTGTTTTGGAGCGAGATAAGCGAGGGCAAAGGGTATTTGGTTGATGCGAAAGTCTACACTCTCAACACGACAGATCGTAGTGTGCAGCCATTTGATATTGGGCGTAATTGGATGGAAACTTCCGTCCCGGTCTTTTCGCCCGATAGACAATCGATGGCGTTCACAACACCAGACAAAATCATTATTCGGGATGCTCACAGCTTTGTGGAACGCGATTGGAACGTGGCAAGTGAGAAGTTTTCTTGGTCTTGGAATTCTGACCGCTTAGCAATTTACGATTCGAGCAAGGATATCTATGTTGCCTTTCTAAACCAGGGTGATTTGCAGCAAATTTATTCCTTGTCCACAATGGGAGATTTGGAAGATTGGATCTGGTTACCCGATAACGAACACCTTCTTCTCATCGTAGTAGATGGCGATGGGAATAGGCAACTTGGAGTTTTGTCAATCGAGGAAAGGAAGTTTACTCCAATCCATCTGTCATTGTTAGGCGAGTATGTTCCTGTGTCCTTTTCATTTAGGCCTTGAAAAGGTGAGGTCTTCTGCGAAGAAGTCATATATTGGTAGAGACGTGATTCATTTGCAAACCATTTGACTTGGAGATGGCACATAAAAAAACTATGCAACTTTTCGCATAGATTCTGGTCCTCGGTATGGCCTTAGAGATGGATTACGGAAAGGATTAATCAGAGCCCAGGCGGCTGAGACCTTCCGGCAAATGCCCTTTGTTTGGCAGGATACTTTCATGTTGCTGGCGTTTTCTGCTCTGATCCTAAGCTTCGCCTGGGCGAACCTTTCCCTTTGGCGAATGGATCGGATTATCTCTGTGGTGTTTGTGTTAATCGGCTTTCTGGTGGTGTTTTTGAACCCGATTCAATTTGCGCTCGGCATTTCCTTCTTGCCCACCTGGTTTCTCAAACTGACGCCGAGCTCTTTTTTGATTCGCGCGGGAGCTTTTGTCCTCACGGTTGGTATCGCCGGGTTGATAAAGAGTATGGCGCAACATTCCCGTTGAACGTTGCGGGCCAAAGTCTGCGATTGTTACGGGCCGGAACCGGCACCAACAACCGCCCGTTTCGAGAGCCTCTCCACCCCCTCCAGCACTTCCAGCAGGCGTGCCTGCCAGTTTGGATCGTCCAGAAAGGTGCAATAGTACGCCCCGCGGCCACCGTGCACATCCGGAGCATAGTCAGGCAGGCGGGGTGGTTCTTTTTCGGTGGGGGGAGATGGGTAGCGAAGCACGATGCGACCGTTTTCAACCGTTACCGAGGCCAGGCCGGCCCGTTCGGCGCGCAGCTTCACCCGCATCTGATAGAACAGATTGGAGGCCATCTCCGGAAGAGGTCCAAAGCGATCGCGAAATTCCTGTTCGAGCATTTCCAGCTCAGCTTCCGTGCGAACATCGGCCAAGCGGCGATAGAGACGCAGTCGTAGATCGGCATCCGGAATGTATTCTTGGGGCAATCCCATCGCCAGCGGCAATTCGACGTTCACCGGCAGGCTGAGCGTGCTTTCATCGAGCAGGGAGGGTTGATCGGCAGGCATGGGGGGCAAATCGGCGCGCAGCTGACGCAGGCGACGCACGGCATCGGCCAGCAGACGCGTGTAAAGGTGAAAGCCCACCGCCGCAATGTGCCCGTGCTGACGTGTCCCCAGCAGCTCTCCGGCGCCGCGGATCTCTAGATCGCGTAGCGCGATCCAGTACCCGGAGCCGAGATCGGTGTATTCGGCGATCGCTTCCAGGCGCTGCTGACCTTCCGGCGTGGGCGGAAGCTTGCGGTGACGGAAAAAGTAGGCGTAGGCGCGCACCGCTCCCCGTCCCACCCGGCCGCGGAGCTGATAGAGCTGCGCCAGGCCGAAGGTATCGGCACGGTCGACGATCAGCGTGTTGGCGTTTGGAATGTCCAGCCCGGATTCGATGATCGAGGTCGAAAGGAGCACATCCACCTCGCCACGGCTGAAGCGCTGCATGACCTCGGCCAGCGCATCTTCCGGCATCTGACCATGTGCCACGGCGATCTCGGCTTGGGGCACCAACCGTTGCAGGTGTGCCTTCATGGCGTGGATCGTCTGCACCCGATTGTGGACGAAGAACACCTGTCCGCCGCGCTCCAGCTCGCGCAAGATCGCCTGACGCACCAGCTGCGGCGAGTAGGGGCCGACGTAGGTCACGACCGGTAGGCGCTCTTCGGGTGGGGTGTTCAGCATCGAAATATCGCGTATCCCGCTCAAGGCCATATAGAGCGTGCGCGGGATGGGGGTGGCGGTGAGGGTGAGCACATCCACTTCGGTGCGGAGCTTCTTGAAATACTCCTTGTGGGCCACGCCGAAGCGTTGCTCCTCGTCAATGATCACCAGCCCCAGGTCCTTGAATTGCACATCCGGCTGGAGCAGGCGATGGGTGCCGATCAAAATGTCGATCTGGCCCTCGGCCAATTGGCGCAAGATGGCCGTTTGTTCCGCCGGGGAGCGGAAGCGCGAGAGCATCTCCACCTTGACCGGGAAAGCCGCCAGCCGTTGACGGAACGTTTCGTAGTGCTGTTGTGCCAGGATCGTCGTCGGCACGAGCATCGCCACTTGCTTCCCATCCATCACCGCCTTGAAGGCGGCGCGCAAGGCGACTTCGGTTTTGCCGTAGCCCACATCGCCGCAGAGCAGGCGGTCCATTGGGCGCGGTCGTTCCATATCGCGCTTGATCTCCTGGATGGCGCGCTTTTGGTCTTCCGTTTCGATATAGGGGAAGCTATCTTCCAGCTCGCGTTGCCAATCGGTATCCGGCGAAAAGGCGTGTCCACGGGCGACTTGGCGGCGCGCATAGAGATCGAGCAGTTCCTGGGCGACTTCGATCACCGCCTGACGCACGCGCGCCTTACGTTGTGACCACCATTCCCCTCCCAGCCGATCGAGAGTTGGCTTTTCATCTCCCGGCGCCACGTAGCGCGACAGGCGATCGGCCTGATAGGGCGGGACAAAAAGCTGCGAGCCGTTCTCGTATTCCACCACCAGGAACTCGCGCTCCACCCCTTCGAGGATACGGCGCGTCAGGCCGAGATAGCGTCCGATGCCATGATCGATGTGCACCACATAATCCCCCGGCCGTAAATCGCCGTAGGCGCTTTCCGGGGCCTCGATCACGCCGTGCACCGGGCGCGGACGGGGTTGGGCGCGCTCCCAACCGAAGATCTCTGCATCCGTGAACAGATGGAGCGCAGGAGGGACCTTTGTTTGGAAGCCCTGCGAGAGGCTAACTTCCCAAAAGAGCGGGGTAGGCACATCGCTCAGGCCGTGTTCTTGCCACACCTCGCGCAATCGCGCCGCCTGTCGCGAGGCGATCACTACCGTTTCCCCATCGATCAACCGGGCCGCAATATGCTCGATGAGGTGCTTCAGCCGCCCGCCGAAATGTGGAAGCGGGGCGAAGTCCTGGGTCCAGGGGTTTTCTTCCGCTGCGCCGCTGTGTCCCAGATCGCTCCAGGCGTAATCTTGCACCCGATCCCAAAGCTCCGACCAGGAAAGATAAGGCAAGGGGAAATCGGCAGGGATTTCGGCATCCTTACGCAAGCGGATGGCCTCGCGCTCGAGCTCTTCGGCAATGCTTTCCAGTGTGGGGACATCTTCGAGCAGGATCAGAGCAGAAGGGGGCAAATAATCCAGCAAGGAGGCCGGTTGTGGGTGCAGCAGAGGGATATGGAATTCGTGGTAGGAGTCGGGAGTTGCCGTTTCTGCTTCTGGGAGCAGATATTCCCGCGCCGGGGTGAGTAGCAGATTGGGCGCTTCGCCGGTCGTGCGTTGTGTGCCCGGATCGAAGCGACGAATGCTCTCGATCTCATCGCCGAAGAAATCCAGGCGCAAGGGAGAAGGCGCCGAGGGGGGCCATAGGTCCACGATCCCGCCGCGGTGAGCAATTTGTCCGACCTCGATGACGGTATTCACCGGCGTATATCCGGCTTGAACGGCCCAACGGAGCAGGGCCGGAATGCTCATCTGGGTGCCGGGGGTGAGACGTTTGCAGGCCTTGAGAAAATCGCGCCGCGGCATGGTGCGCGTCATCAGCGCGCGCACGGAGGTGAAGAGGATCGGCGGCTGCGACGGTTTCTCGGCAAACGGTAAATGGTAAACGGCCAGAGAAGTGAGCGCCTGCAGCCGTTCCTGGCGTGTGGCGGCACCCCAGGAAGCTTGTTCGTAGAAAAGGGGGGTTGGCTCGGCAAAGAGCGCAAGGTTGACCCCTTCGCCCAGCCAGGCGCGGGCCTCTTCGCGTTGACTCAGCGCGTGATTGCCGCGATCGGTGATCCAGAGCACCGGCCCCGGCCAGTCACGGGTCAGCGCGGCCAGAAGGGGTAAGCGCACCGCTCTGGGAATGCCCTGAGCCGGCAAAACCTGTTTCTGCTCTAGCGCTTCCAGCCATTCGCGATAAATAGAGTAACGCCGAAGCGTTTCCAGAACGATCGCAGCGTTCATACCAGGGGCGAAGCGTTAAAGCGTGTCATCGTCTTTTCCAAGCCCACCGTGACGAACGAAAGCACCGCATCCACGGCGCGCATCAGCGCATCCGAAACGATCGGCCATTCCTCGCGGTCAAAGGGGCGCAGCACGTAAGCGGCCGCATCCATATGCCCGGACGGACGGCCAATGCCGATGCGCAGGCGCGGAAATTGTTGCGTCCCCAGCTGTTCGATGATCGATTGCACTCCTTTCTGCCCGGCCGAACCACCGCCGGGGCGCAGGCGGATTGTCCCAGGCGGAAGGTCGAGATCGTCATGGATCACCAGCACTCGCTTTAGTGGAATCTTGTAAAAGCGCACCAACCCGGCCACTGCCTGCCCGGAAAGGTTCATGTAGGTCTGTGGTTTGACCAGCAGCAATTTTTGTCCTTCGTATTCGATGTCACCGGTCAGTGATTTGAACTGGTAGCGCGTCAGGCGCGCGTTCAGGCGCACGCACAGGCGATCGATCACCATAAACCCGACGTTGTGCCGGGTCTCGGCATATTCCCGTCCTGGGTTCCCAAGACCGACGATCAGGTACATTTGCGTGGCTCCCGTGGCTCAATCGGTGCGCGATGCCAGGTAGATTCCGGCCAGGATCAAAGCGCCGCCGAAGATGGTGAAAAGGGTCGGCATTTCGTTCAGGATGAAATAGGCCAGGATTGCCGAACCCAGCGGCTCACCCAGGGTGGTGATGGCGACCAACGTGGCCGAAAGATAGCGCAGGGCCCAGTTATAGGTCGAGTGACCGATGAGTTGGGGCACCAGCGCCAAAAGCAACATCCAGAGATACGTTTGGGGCTGATAGCCGGTGAACGATTCGCCGCGCCAGAGTGCCACCAGGACAAGCAGGATAGCTGCCATGCCGTAGACCACCGAAATATACGGCACGAGCGAAACTTCTGCGCGTAGTTTGCGCCCGATCATCAGGTAGCCGCTGACCGCCCAGGCTCCAACCAGCGCCAGGAAGTTGCCCCACAGGGCGCGTCCTTGCAGGGCGATGGTCAGCGTTGGACAGCGCAAGCCGTTTTGCCATTCACAGGCATCCCCCAGGGCAATGGTGATCCCGCCGATCGTGGCCAGGATCAATCCCAGCGCCACCTGGCGCCGGAGCGGCTCACGCAAGAAGAGCGGCGAGAGCAGTGCCACCCAAAGCGGCCCTGTGCTCACAAAGACCACCGAGCTGGCCACGGTGGTGTATTCCAACGAAGTGATCCAAGTGGCAAAGTGCAGGGCCAAAAAAGCACCGCTGAAGAAGGCCAGCGGCAAATGCCCGGCCTGCACCAGGCGACGCAGCTCTTCACGGTGCCGTAGCCAGGCGACCGGTAACAGCGTGAGCGTGGCCAAGCTCAAACGGGTAGCGGCGATCACCAGGGAGGGGGCCTCCCGCTGTGCCAGACGGATGAAGATCGAGGCCGTCGAAACGGCCAAGATGGCGATCAGCAACGCCAAAGCGATACGGGAACGGGAAGGTGCGTGGCTCATAGGATACCAAAGGTGTGGGGGATGAGATTTTTGAGAGATCAATTGTACCATTACCATTGCACACCGTGCTGATTGTCACGCCCATCGCCATCGAGAATACCGGCCGCTGCCTACTCTTACAGTATAATCTCCCCATGCTTCGCTCCAAATTTCTCATTCCCTTTGTTTTCTTCCTGGCGAGCCTGCTCCTCCTCTTCGCCCCCTTGCCGGCGCCGCTCGCCAACATGTCAACGTTGGGCAGCCAGGTCTATCTGGCACGGGTGGAAGAAGTGCTGGAAGAAGGCCTGGTCACGCTCGGTGAAGTGACTCAGTCCTATCAGCTCCTGCGCGTCCGCATCCTAGAGGGACCGTATCAACAGGTGCTGATGGAGATCGATTACGGTCGCCGTCAGGTGCGCTCCGATAATATTTTGCTTCGCCCCGGTGATCGCATCCTGGTCTCGATCAGCAAAACGCCGGATAACGTGATCCATGCCTATTTCGTCGAACATGTGCGCACCAAAGCGCTCTTCTGGTTGGGGCTGGCCTTTGTTTGCGCCATTCTCTGGCTCAGTGGGTGGAAAGGCCTGCGCTCCTTGTTCAGCATGGGATTCAGCCTGCTCGTCATCGCGCGCTATATTATCCCCTCCATCCTCAACGGCGGCGATCCCTTGTGGGTGAGCATCAGCGGTTCGGCCTTGTTGCTCGGTGTTACCCTCTACCTTACCTATGGTTGGGATCGTAAAACCCACGCTTCCGTGCTGGGGATGCTAGGGGTGCTGCTGTTGGCCGGTCTACTCTCCGATCTCTTTCTCACCCTTGCCCGTCTGAACGGCCAGGGAGATGAAAATGCCCTCTTCCTGCTCCAATCCTTGCCCGGCCGGATCAACCTGCGCGGCCTGCTCCTGGGGGGCATGCTCATCGGTGCCCTAGGCGTGCTGGATGACCTGGTCACCACCCAGGCGGCCGCAGTTTTCGAGATCGGGGAAGCCAACCCTGCGCTCTCCTGGCGCGAACTCTATCGCCGCGCTATGCGCGTCGGGCAAGATCACGTGGCCGCCACCGTCAATACCCTCGTCCTGGCCTACGCCGGTGCTTCCCTACCGATGCTCCTCCTTTTCTCGTTGGGTGGTGGGAACTACTTGCGATTGATCAATTACTCCTTTATCGCCGAAGAGATCGTGCGCACCCTGGTCGGCTCTCTGGCGCTCACGGTCGCCGTCCCCCTCACCACCCTGCTCGCCATTTGGCTCAGACCCAAGAACCAACCCTAGCCCACCCGACCATACGACTACGCGACCAACCAACGCGACCATCCGACGAATCGTGCGTAAATACAAATAGCCGTGGACGAAATCACGCTCATCACCCGCGCCCGCCAGGGAGATCAGGAAGCGTTTCTCGCGCTTCTCGATCTCCATCAGCGTGCGGTGTATAACCTCTGCTATCGCATGCTGGGGCAGGCAGAAGATGCCGAAGATGCCGCCCAGGAAACCTTCCTGCGCGCCTATCAGCATCTCTCGCGCTACGATCCTCGTCGTCCGTTCCTCACCTGGTTGCTCTCCATTGCTGCCCACCACTGCATCGATCGTCTGCGCCGGCAGCGCCCCGGCCTCTCTCTGGATGAAACGGACGAGGATCAAACCCTCCCGATGGTTGCCGACCCATCCCAGCCCGATCCCCAACTCCATGCCGAGCGCCACGAGCAAAATATCCTCGTCCAGCGTCTTCTCCTACAACTTTCGCCGCTCGATCGTGCCGTTATCATCCTACGTTACTGGTACGAGTTTTCCGAAGCCGAAATTGGGCAACACCTGGGCCTGACGGTCAGCGCTGTCAAAAGTCGCCTACACCGTGCCCGTCGGCAGCTGGCCGTGCTCTGGTCACAGCAAGAATCGGCTTCCCTCCCAAGGAGTGCCTATGAATCACCCGCCTTTTGATCCCGATCTTCCGCTTACCCCTGAAATCCGCGCCCATCTCTTGCAATGTCCTTCCTGCAGGGCGATCTGGGAAGTGCATCGCCTCCTGCAGAGTGCCCCGTTCGTCTCTCCACCGCAAGGATTTAAAGAACGTTTTGTGAAACGACTGGCGCCGCAGGCGCCGCGTCCGTGGCCGATCCTGCTCCTGGGGCTCCTCCTGCTCCTGAGCATCGTGGCCGGCGCACTCCTACCGCCCCTGAGCTTAACTCGGCTAACCCTGAGCACCTCCTATGCCGCCGCGGAGATCGCCTCGCACATCCTCCTCTTCTCCCGTATGACCTCCTTGCTTTTCAAATCGGCCTTGCTCTATGTTCCACCCCAACTCTGGCTCTCCCTTTTCGCGAGTAGCGTAGGTGGTTTTGCCCTGTGGCTGCTTTCCCTGCGCCGCGCACAACTTTCTTGGAGTCGGAACCGATGAGAATCAAACTTCAATCTCTCCTTATTACCTTCTTGCTCACTTTCTTCCTCCTCCCTGGTCGGGCATCCGCCGCCGCGCAAATTGCCCCCGGCATCTATTTTGGCCGCACCCTCACCATCCAGAACGGTGAAACCGTCAACGGTGATCTCATCCTCTTTGACTCTCGGCTGTTTGTAGAAGAGGGTGGCATCCTCAACGGCGATCTGCTCGCCTTCGATTCGCAGATCGAGCTCAAAGGCAAGGTCAGCGGAGATGTGATCACCTTCGGTGGTCGCCTTGTCCTGGATGAAAGAGCGCAGATCGATGGGGATCTGATCACCCGAAACACCGTGCGTCGCGAATCTGCGACCGAATTTTCCGAAACCTCTTCGCCGTTTTCTCTCCTCCCCCTGTGGAGGCAAATGCGCTCCCCCGTTTTTTCCGGCCTTACGATCCTGCTTGAATCGTTATTGCTGGCAGTGCTGGCCTTTGTTGCCGCCCTTTTTCTCGAACGTCAACTGGAGGAAACGGCACAGGCGCTCACCACCCAGCCGCTGATCGCCGGCGGCCTGGGCATGCTCACCTTCCTGGTCGTGCCTCTTCTCGCCCTTGTGCTGCTCATCACCATCCTCTTGATCCCGGTCGCCCTGCTCTTGATCCTCGGCCTATTGCTCGCCCTGCTATTCGGCTGGATCAGCGTAGGGCTGGAGATCGGCCGTCGGCTGGCGAATTTCTTTCATCGAGAATGGCGATTTCCCTGGCTGGCCGCTCTGGGCACCTTTATGCTCACCCTGCTTTCCGGTATCTTCAATACGATTCCCTGCATTGGCTGGATGGTAGGCTTTCTGGCGGCCTTGCTCGGCCTGGGTGCTACCTTAATCACCTCGTTTGGCACCCGCCTGCGCCTTCCCCACTCAAATGCATAGCTTCACAGGCGCTACCCCCTTTCTACCGTTTCGCGAGGCATCGTATGACACGGAAACCTGTGATCCAAGTTGAGCATCTGCGAAAGGTCTACGGATCAACCGTCGCCGTGGAGGATGTCTCTTTTGAGGTCTACGAAGGGGAGATCTTCGGCATGGTTGGCCCGAACGGCGCCGGCAAGACCACGACGATCGAGTGTGTCGAAGGTTTGCGCCGACCGGATGGTGGCCATATTCGGGTATTGGGCCTGGACCCACAGCGCGAGAGCTACGCACTACGTAGCCGCCTGGGAATGCAATTGCAAGAATCCATTCTCCAGGATCGCATCAAAGTCTGGGAAGTGCTTGATCTCTTTGCTGCTCTCTATCCTCGCTCTGTCGAGTGGCGTCCCTTGTTGGAACAATTCGGCCTTGCCGAAAAGTACAACACTCCTTTTGCCAAGCTCTCCGGAGGCCAGAAGCAGCGTCTTTTCATCGCCTTGGCCTTGATTAACGATCCTGAGATAGTGTTCTTAGATGAACTTACCACCGGGCTCGATCCTCAGGCCCGTCGGGCGATGTGGGATCTGGTGCGGAAAATTCGTGATCGCGGCAAGACCGTTTTCCTCACCACTCACTTCATGGAAGAAGCGGAACGGTTGTGTGACCGAGTGGCAATTATCGATCACGGCCGCATTGTAGCCCTGGATACACCGCAGAATCTGATCAGGACCTTGGGGGCCGAATATCGGTTGGTCTTTGGTGTTGACCTCCCCCTCGATTTGCAACAATTGAGCAGCGTCACAGGGGTTACTCGGGTTGAAACGGGAGGGGAACGGGTCATCGTGTACGGGGTTTCGATGGAAGTGATCGGTGGCGTGATCAACTTTCTGAGCCAAAACGGCATCCGTTTCTATGACCTAAGCGTCGAGCCGCCAACTCTAGAAGATGTCTTCCTCTCCTTGACCGGGCGAGAAATGCGAGACTGAAGGAGAAGATCGATGCGTGGCTTCTGGAAATTGACCTGGGTAGAGATCAAATTGTTCTTTCGAGAACCGGCGGCGGTATTTTTCACCCTAGCCTTTCCGCTGATGATGCTGTTCCTGTTTGGCAGCATTTACGGCAATCAGCCTACCCGATTTTTCGGCGGATACGGCTACGTGGATATATCGGTCCCTTCCTATATGGCAATGATCATCGCTACCGGTGGATTGCTTGCGTTGGTAATCAATGTGACTTCTTATCGCGAGCGAAGGATCCTGCGCCGCCTTAATGCAACTCCCTTGCGTCCTGAGGCGATTTTGGGTTCGCAACTGGTTGTGATTTTCCTGATGACGATGCTTGGTATGGTGTTGCTGGTGATTGTCGGCAAGGTGGTCTACGATTTGCGGTTCAACGGTAACCCCCTTGATTTTCTGGCAGGCTTTATTCTAAGCAGCATGAGCTTCTTTGCGCTCGGATTCGTGCTGGCGGGTCTGTTGCCAACGGCGCGCACGGCGCAGATCGTGGCGATGGTCCTGTTCTATCCGATGATTTTTCTCTCCGGGGCAACCATCCCGCGGGAGGTGCTTCCGGAGGGTGTTCAGCGGGTTGCTCAAGTTTTGCCTCTCAGCCATGTAGTTACCCTGTTGCGCGGCCTTTGGATGGGCGAACCATGGTCAAACTATATGCGAGAGACAACCATTCTGGTCCTGTTGCTGATTGCAGGAATTTTTGTATCTGCTAAGACCTTTCGCTGGGAGTAGAAAAACTTTCTTCTTTGATTCCAAAAATTATTAACTTTCCTGCGCAGTTTTGGTAAACTTGACAGAAAAACAGCAACCTTCTGGATTTGTCAGCGATTATCTAATCGGAACCTTTGGACAAAGAATGGCAACAGGGCTTTCAGCATCGGTGGACGGGGAAGTCAGCCACGATCCGGTGCAACGCTTCCCGGCAAGCGCCGAACACACCTCGGCGGATTGATGGTGCATTGTCAAGCCGCACGTTCGCCGAGTGAATAGGGCTTTTCACGCTTTAAGCGCGACTCTGCCGATGACATGATCCTCGGCATGGGGTATCCGGGTTTGCCGTTTCGGGTTGAGAGTGAGTCCGGCAACCCCGTAGCACAAAATTCCATTGTGCACCACTTGGCTTGAAAACTTCCTGCTGTGCCACAAAACACCGAGGCTGTACGGCCAGAACTATCTGGAAAAATGAAAAATTTATGCTATGATTTTTGGCGCAGGATGAATCCTATGCTACGTTTTTTTTGTCGGGTGTTGCGGGTTGCTGTAAAACGAGAGGAGTCTCAAGCCGTTCCGTAGATCGGCACACCGGATGCTGTGCCGAAAACAAGCGTCTAGATAGCCGGGAGGATCGGGAAAAATGCACGCCCCCTGTTTTTGCCGAAATCCTTCGTTTTTATTTCATGTAAATCTTGTTAATCCTGTCCACTTTCTTGGTGCAATTAGAACAATGAAAAACCCCTAATACCTCAGCGAGAATCCTTGCCCTTTTTACGCTGATCTGGTAAAATGTGCCCTGCGCTGGGGGCTCGTCTAACGGTAGGACAGCGGACTCTGGATCCGTACGTGGAGGTTCGAATCCTTCGCCCCCAGCCTGAAGCCCTCAACCAGAGGGCTTTTTTAGTAAGTGCTCTATGACAGGACGTGACACGTGATGGAAATCTGGTCGGCCGTTGAACAAGAACTAAACCGTGCCCGGCAGGCACGCGCCCGTGGCAACGAGGGGCAGGCGCGCGTCTGTGCTCGGCGCGCGGCCGGTTTGGCCATCCGTGCTTATTACGCCCGGCAAGGAGAACAACCCTCGACCTCCAGCGCCTACGATCTGCTACGTCTTTTAGCCGCCGACGAACGCCTGGATGCCGAAACGCGCGCCCAGGCTGAGCGCCTTACGCTGCGCGTCACACCGGAGTTCAAGTTGCCCCTGGAGGCCGATCTGATCCAGGATGCCGAAGCCCTCGCCCGCCGCTTGCTGGAAAAGTAGACAAACGCTCGTCTCTAATCCTTTACCTCACCAATACCCTATCCCTTTCTCTATCGTTGATGGTCCGCTTCTATGGCCGCAAATCCCACAGATAAAGCAAGGATGTGGGAAATTAGCAAAGTTTAGATGGTTATCCTTTGTTGTATAATATTCATATGACAACATCCAGCCCTTCGCGTGCGAAAATCGAGATCCCAAAAGAAGAACTGGCCGAGCTGTGTCGTCGCTACCAGGTGCAAAGATTGGCTTTGTTTGGTTCCGTGTTGAGGGATAACTTTCGTGTCGATAGCGATGTGGATGTGCTGGTATCTTTTCTACCCAATGCAAGGATTGGATTTCTCACTCTCTCGCGTCTGCAGCGTGAACTCGCCGACCTTTTTCATCGTCCTGTTGATTTGGTACTGATGGATGGTTTGAAAGCAGTCATTCGTGACTCGGTTCTATCCGATATCGAGGAGATTTATGCGGCCTGAAAAACTTTACCTGACCGATATTGTCGAGGCGGCGCAGTCCATTGCGAGATTTTTACAAGGAGTAAGCTTCGATGAATTTACGCAAAACGAAATGATGAGTAGCGCAGTGCTCCAAAAATTGATGGTCATCGGCGAAGCCGCTCTCGTTTGCCAAAAGAATTTACCCAAGGCTTTCCGGAAATTCCATGGTGGATATTATTGCCTTTCGCAACATTGCAGTCCATGAGTATTTTGCCATCCGATGGGATATTGTCTGGATCACTGCAACAGAAGAAGTCCCTATCTTGAAGAAACAGATCGAGAAAATTTTGCGAGAAGAATTTTCGGGTTAAGTCATACTGAAAGACCACTTCTCATCTCTTTGCCTTTTTAGGGTAGATTGTATTAGATTATAATAAGCTAATCCTGCTGCATCTAGCAAAAGTTTTTGCTCTTTGTAGAAGATTCTTCCATTCCCGAAGATCGAAGGTGGTGTAGCGACGGGGAGCGATACCGAATCTGCCGCCCATAACAGATGCCGATTCTCAATCAATAGCCTGAGAGTTCATCCAATTCACTACCGTCCACCGTCCACGGTCCACCGTCCACCGTCTACCGTTCACGCTCTTGAGGTATAATTCTCCTCGCTCGGCGGTCGTCGGGAATTTCGCTCCCGGCGGCGTCAGGATGCGGAGGCCGTTCCCATGGGGGAAAGTATTGGGAAGGCGCGCAAAGGACCTGTCGAAAAGTGCCGCCGTCAGGAGGCAGCCATGTCACTCTGGGTGAATGTGTTCCGCCCGCGGTCTTTGGCGGAGGCCCTAGAAATCCTGACCACGGCTCCAAGACCCCTGGCGATCCTCGCCGGTGGCAGTGACCTGCTCCTTGACCTGGAGCAAGGACGGCATCCCCCGGTTCAAACATTGCTGGATGTGACGGGCATCCCCGACCTGCTGGCGCTTGAGGTGCGTGGTGATTCCCTCTTCCTCGGCGCGGCTTGCCCGATCGCCAAGGCCATTTCCCATCCCCTGATTCAACACCATGCGCAGGCACTGGTAGAGGCCGGTTCGCTGATCGCCGGGCCGCAGGTGCGCAATGTAGCTACGTTCGGCGGCAATGTGGCCCATGCTTTGCCGGCGGCAGATGGCACGATCGTCCTGCTGGCGCTGGATGCGCAAGCGGAGGTCCTTTCCCCGCGCGGCAGGCGCCAAACCGCATTGCAGAGCCTTTTCCTGGGACCTGGACGCTCGGCCTTGGAAAAAGACGAACTGCTGATCGGCTTCTATTTGCCCTTGCGCAAGGCCAACGAGGCCTCGGCCTTCCGCCGGGTGATGAGGCCGCAGGGAGTGGCGCTGCCGATTTTGAACATGGCCGTCTGGTTGCGGCGGAACGGAGAGACGATTGAGGACCTTCGGCTGGCCGTAGGGCCGGCAGGTCCTACCCCTCAACGTCCTGTACAGGCCGAAGCGGCACTGCGTGGTCAACGCTGGGAGCCTGAGGCCCTGGAACAGGGATTGCAGACGCTGCTAGGGGAAGTACGTTTTCGCTCCAGTCCGCGCCGGGCCTCTGCGACATATCGTTACCGTCTACTTGAGCATCTCTTCTACGAAACTCTGACCGCCGCCTGGGAGCGCGCCGGGCGAAGCGAGGATTTGTGAGGTGAACTATGACCATAGATTTAGAGTTTACCGTCAACGGGGAGCGACGAACGCTCCGGGTCTTGCCCCATGAGACGCTGGCTGCGGTGCTGCGCTATCGCCTGGGGCTGACCGGGACGAAGATCGGATGCGAGGAGTTGGAGTGCGGCGCCTGTACCGTGCTGGTGGATGGGGAAGCGGTGCTTTCCTGCCAATATCCGGCCTGGCGCGCCCACGGCAAAGAGGTGCTGACGATCGAAGGACTGGCGACACAGGATCGTGACGGGAACTGGCAGCTGCACCCTTTGCAGAAGACTTTTATCGAAGAAGGTGCCGTCCAGTGCGGTTTTTGCATCCCCGGTCAAATTATGACCGCTTACGCTTTGCTCAGGAGGAATCCGAACCCCGGACGTGACGAAGTGCGCCAGGCGCTTAAGGATACCCTTTGCCGCTGCGGGGGCTATCCTTCGATCGAGCGTGCCGTGCTTCGGGCGGCGGAAGAGGTGCGAGAGGGGAAGCATCGTGTGCCGTTCGTTTTCCGCAGCGCCTTGCGCAAGGGGCAACCTGCAAGCGGCTCTGAGACGCGCTGGATCGGGCAGGAGATCGTTCGGCCGGATGCGCTGGAGAAGGTCACCGGGAAGGCGATCTATACCGATGATCTGCAGTTTCCGGGGATGTTGTATGCCGCCGTGCGACGGGCCGGTGTGCCCCATGCCATCCTGCGCGGGATCGACGTAAGCCGGGCGCGCGCGTTGCCGGGAGTGCATGCCGTGCTGACGGCCGCCGATGTGCCGGGTGAGAATAACCACGGTCTGGTGGTCTATGATTGGCCGGTGCTCGTCGGAATTGGGGAGCGCGTGCGCTATGTCGGAGATGCGATTGCTCTGGTCGCTGCCGAAACGCAGGAGATCGCTCACGAAGCGGCGTCGTTGATCGAGGTCCAACTGGAAGCGCTCCCGCCGTTGACGGAGCCGCGCGCCGCCCTGGCACCCGATGCGCCGCAGTTGCACCCCGGTGGCAATCTTCTTAAACATATTAAAGTTCGTAAGGGAAATGTGGAGCAAGGGTTTGCAGAATCCGAGATCGTGCTGGAACGGACGTTCTATACTCCGATCTATGAGCATGCCTTCATCGAGCCGGAGTGTAGCATTGCCGTGCCGCAGCCGGATGGACGAATGGAAATTTACGTCGGTTCTCAGATTCCCTATGCCGATCGGGCGCAGGTGGCGCGGGCGCTGGGTTGGCCGCAGGAACGCGTGCGCATCGTCGGGCAGACGATGGGCGGTGGCTTTGGGGGTAAGGAGGATATTGCCGGGCAGATCCATGCGGCGCTGCTGGCCAATGCCACGGGACGTCCGGTGAAGTTGCTTTTCGATCGCCACGAGAGCTTGCTGGTGCACCCGAAGCGCCATGCGACCGAGATCCGCGTGAAGATGGGGGCGCGCCGCGATGGGCGCCTGGTGGCGGTGCAGACCGAGCTCTACGGCGATACCGGCGCCTATGCTTCGCTCGGCGAGAAAGTGATGACGCGTGCCACGACCCACTCGGCCGGCCCGTATGATATTCCGCATGTGAAAGCGGATTGTTATGCCGTCTATACCAACAATCCGCCGGCCGGGGCCTTTCGCGGCTTTGGAGTGACGCAATCTGCGTTCGCCATCGAGAGCATGATGGACATTTTGGCGCATGAGCTGGGGATCGATCCGCTGGAGATCCGCAGGCGCAACGCGCTACGGGTGGGCAGCGTGACCAGCACCGGACAGGTGTTGCGCGAGAGTGTGGGGCTGCTGGAGTGCCTGGAACGCGTCGAGGCCGAGATGACCCGCCTGGCGGCCGAACGTTGTGGCCTGCGCCGAGAGCAACTTTTCGCTCCCCATGCCGATCCGCGCGCGCCGCATCTCGTCCATGCCTGGGGGATTGCCGCGGGCTATAAGAACACCGGCCTGGGCGGCGGGGCGCCGGATAAGGCGGCGGCGGAAGTGGAACTCTTCCCGGACGGGACGGGCGAGGTGCGCACTTCTTCTGCCGAGCTGGGGCAGGGGTTGGTCTCCGTGCTGCAGCTGATCGTGGCCGAAGAGCTGGGCTTGCCGCCGGAACGGGTACGGGTGCTGGTGATGGATACCGATCGCACCCCGGATGGGGGTCCCACCACCGCTTCGCGCCAGACCTACGTCACCGGGAATGCAGCGCGGCTGGCGGCGCGCACGTTGCGTCAGGCCGTGGCTTCGTACCTGGCGGAGCGCTACGATCGTCCGCCGCAGGAGGTGCGCTTCGTCGAGGGGCTGGCACAGGTGGACGGTCAGACCATGCCCCTCGGCCAAGTGGTGGCGGAGATGCGTCAACAGGGGATCGAGCCACGGGCGCTCTACGAGTATTGGGCACCGGCCACCCGACCGTTGGGCGAGCCGGGGGATATGCACTTCGCATTCTCGTTTGCGGTGCAGGCGGCGGAGGTGGAGGTCAATACGCGCACGGGCGAAGTGAGGGTCTTGCAGGTGATCTCGGCCAACGATGTGGGGCGGGCGATCAACCCGCTCACCTTGCGTGGACAGATCGAAGGGGGCGTGGTGATGGGGATCGGCACGGCGCTGACCGAGGAGTTCATCGTCGAAAACGGCTACGTGCTCACCGACCGCCTGGCGCGCTATCGCATCCCCTCGATCGTGCACACGCCGGAGATCATCCCGATCGTGGTCGAGCATCCTGCGGCCGAGGGCCCCTACGGGGCGAAAGGCGTGGGAGAGATCGTCAGCATCCCGACGGCGCCGGCGATCACGAATGCCATCTACAACGCCGTCGGCGTGCGCTTCGATCGCTTGCCGGTGGATCAGGAGAGGATCGCGCTGAGGGGAGGGTAGAGGGTGGACGGTGGGAATCGGCTTGTAGGACAAACGCTAGCGTTTGTCCCCTTCACGCATGCTTGTGTTTCCTCGCTCCCATCGAACAAGAACCGTGAATGGTGCTGGTAGTAGATCGTTGTAAATTTATAGTAAAATAAAGCCAGATTGTAGAACAAACGCTTGCGTTTGTTCGCTTACCTGAAAAGCAAACGCTTACTATGAGCCATCCGCCGTAGGGGAATCATCATCTCGGGTGGGAACAAGCGTTTGCATTTCTCCAGGTCGGAGGAAGATATGGACCCTCAACTCCTCCAACAACTCACCACCTTCCTCGCTCCCTTCCTGCCCTACCTGCTCAAGATGGGCGAAAAGGCCGCCGAAGAGGCCGGGAAGAGACTCGGCGAGGCGGCTTGGGAGCAGGCCAAGGCGCTGTGGGAGAAATTGCGCCGCAAGGAGAACGTCGAACAAGTGGCGCAGACCGCCGCTGCCCTGCCCGATAATGCCGCCTTACTCGATGCCTTGCGTACCGAGATGGCCTGTCTATCGAGGAGGCCAATTAAGACCTGGTTATCAGTAATCGCATTAACCAGTTCTAACCGGTAGATGTGGTGAGCGGTTGATAGGTTGTCGAGATGCATCCAGAACATCTACTAGATCAATGGGAAAGCTATCTGAGACCTCAGGTTGAGAGGGTGGATCTCCTGGGAGAAATCTCGCTATCCTATGATCAGGTTGACGAACTGGGGCGACTGATCGGTGACCTGGTACGCCAGTACGGATGGGGGAAGGCAGAATGTCTCTTAAGGGAAAAATATCCTTGTTCGTTTGCTGTGTTCCTGGTCGCTACGGGAGCCCGAGAATATGAGGCGGGGAGGTTCTGGGGAGCTGTCCGGAAATTCACAGGCCTGGACATTCTGCCAGCCCAGGCCCGCTCGTGGGGGCAATTGTTTGAAGGAATTGTTGCCGGCCTACCCGTTGTTCGATTTCCACCGATGGGTGGCCACCGATACGTGGAACTCATTCTTGCCCATGGTGGAATCCCCGACTACTGTCTGGCCGACTTCTTTGAGAATTTTCTAAAACCACTGATCGAGCAAGCCGAATATGCTACCCTCCCGGTAGAGGAGTTCATCCAGAGACGTCTACGTCACTACACGGCGGAATATCTGACCGACCAGCCGGTGCGTCGGTTTCTAGAACACGGCGGCCCTTCAGCAGTGGACTTTGTGGAACGCTGCCGGGAAATGGCGGAGCGGTATGCCGAGACGGGGGAGACCCCCTCACCGGAGGAGGTGGGATTGCCCTCTCGCGTGGTAGAAGAATATCAGGCCTGGCTTAAGGGAGAGGCCCGGCATGTCCTACACAGAAGGACGGCTTATCGGAGCCCGATTCTCTCTCTGGATCCCTGGGGAGATGGGGTATTCTTATACTTGCCGTCCCAACCTGTCCCAGCTTCCAGGCCTGATCGGACTATCTTCTGGAGAGTTCATCGGGATGAACAGAAAGAAGCACCTGAGAGTGTCCCCGTGGAGATCTACCAGGAAGGGGATGTTTGGAAAACGGTGCCTGCTCGCCTTCCACTCATCCCACCGGCATCAGAATACATCGTCTGGTTTGACCCGTTTCCTGGTAGTTGGCGAATTCCTGGACTTTTGAAAGATTATCCGCTTCTATGGTTTTATCCCGCAGATGGGAGCAGACTTCCAAACCGGGAATATCTTCCACCCACTCGCCTGTGGCTTCTTCGCACGCCGGATGTCACCCTAGAGACCGAGCCACCCGATGCGCTTCGCATCACAGAGCGCTTGCCGCGCCAACCCGGCGGTTGGAGTGAGTTCATCGGTGAGGAACTTGATCTCTCCCAGGTGCAACGCCTGATTGTGCGTTGGGGCGATATTCTTCGGGAATACCCGATTTGGGGACGTGGCCACCAGGATCAACCCACCCTAGAAGGAGAGCATCGCCTGTTGATAGACGACGGCCGTCCCCCCTTCTATGTGGGTCGCCCTCCTCGCCTGCGCATTCCACTACCCGCCGGCTTCCATCCCCGCCGCTGGTCCGTGACAGTTCGTAACGAAGGCCCGGCGCTCCCAGAAATGAACGTTTCCTGCTCACCAGAGAATTTGGATCACTCCGGGAACGTGGCCATTCTAGACCTCGGTAGCATCCTGGGGAGTGCCCCGATGGGCACGTATCAGGTGAAATTACGCGGCCCCCTGGGGTCTAAAGCCGACCTATCCTTCCGCATCCTGCCGGCCATGGAGATGAGTGGCCACGAAGACGTCTATTTGCTAGATGATGCGGAAAAGGAGGCACATATCTTGGTGGAGACCGATGCCCGCACCATCGTGACACTTTCGCCGGGTACCCCACATTGTAGGATCGCAATGTTGGAATCAGAGAAGGACCGCATCCTCTATGAGATTATCGCCAGGCCGGAGCGGGTGGAAATCCCGCTGCAGTTCGTCCGCCGGACCGATAGCGGGGAAACCGTCTCTGTTCCCCTTTCCGTTCCTGTCCGTCGTCTGCGCTGGCGTGTCGTTTTGGACCGGGAACAATTGCCGAACGCGGAATGGCGAATGATTCCGATGACGCTTCCGCTGGATGCTCTTGAGCAAAGCCGGGAACCGCTTCTCCTGGTGGACCTCTTCGGCGGCACCGACTGGCCCGTAGAGGCTGTCCTGCGCCTGGAGGACGGGGAAGCTTGCCTGCAGGAGGAAAAAGGGCATCCCCGTCGTGGGCATTCCCATCTCCGTTTTGACCTGACCGCCTTTCGGGATACGCTCCGCCGCACTTCGTCTGCCCATCTGACGTTCTCCCTTCTCCTGCGGGGGATACCCGGAAAGAAGGAGGAGAGGGCCTATCCCGTCCTTCACATCACCCGCCGATTCGATGTTCAGCAAGCCCAAGCCGATGGAATTTACAAAGGGGACCGGGTATACCTGCGCCTGCGCTGGCAGACGACGGTGCGGGTTCGTGGCCTCTTTGCCCGTTTGTGGCCCGTCTGGCGGCCCTGGGAAGATCCGGTGGAAATTTCCATTCCGGATGACGCCACTAGTGAGTATTGGTGTGTCTTGCCGGCCATCCAACTCCCGCCGGGGCGATACCTGCTAGAATTCGGAGTGCGCGATCCCTGGGCTGCTGGTTCCGACTCGCTGCCCCCTTCCTTAACAGACCCAATTATTCCATCAGTGTTGCTCCCGCCTCATGCTGTCATTTTACGTCTGCAGGAGCTTCAGCGCCAGGCCCTAAAAGAGGGACTATCGTTCCCATTAGCCCTGGAAACAGCTCTAATCCGGCAGGATTGGGGCCAGCAACACCTGGCGGATCAGGCACTCAAATGGTGTTACGAGCATTTGTATGAGAGATTAGGCGAGGCGGAAGTCCGGTATATGCTGGCATTTGTCCGTTCCATAGTCGGCAAACCCGACCTGGAAGGCCCAACGCGGATGAAGATGGCTGCCGTCCAACGGATTCAGCAGGTACTGGATCTGCTGCAGCACGACACTCCGGCTAATGCACTCTACCGGGAGTACCTGAAGGAATTACCCCCCTCTTTTCAGTGGTCCACCGAGACCTGTGAACTTCTATTGGCAGCAGATGATCCATCAGTGCGTTTCCAGGCCGCAATCGAACTTCTTCGGCGTGAGCACCTGCAAGGAATCCAAGCCATCATCCGGTGGTTTCTAGATGGAAGTATTTCCGAAAAAGAGGCGCTTGATATCCTAGAAAAATCACTTCCTATGAGTGTTCAAGGATTGCTGAAAGCCTTGCCGAATCCGATGGTGCTTCGCCTGTTGGAAAGCTTGGAACAGCAATGTCCGGACCGGGTGCCGAGCGTCCTTGTGCGGCCGGGGCATTGGGTTCGTTGTGCAGCTGGATGGGGGGAGGTGAAGCGAATAGAAGCGGCTGATGGAACCCGAAGAGAGTACTTTATTGTCTCAGCCCCCGAGCCAGGCCTGCAGCTCCGAGTGCTTCTGCGGGCACATGAGTCAGCCCATTCAGAGGAGATCATTATAGACTTGGATACCGGTATGCTTATTTTTCAGGGAGTAAAGGAAATTTATGTGTGCACTAAATGTGAACAGTTTGCTACTACCAATCCCCATCTGATCGTCAGTGAGCACAACAGAAGTGCCCATGAAGGGATAGGGCCCTCTTATAGGGTAGAAAAGATTACAAGGTTGCAGCAAACAATTCCCATGAAGTTTGTCTTTCGAATGCCACAGAATCCCTGGGTATAGAAGGTGCTGAGGAGGTAATAATGCGTCTTCATCCGCTAGAGACAGCTGAACGAATCCGCCAGGATTACATCCGTTACCTGAGCACGATTTACTTCTTCCGCAACGAAGAATTGCGGCGACAGTTCCGTCAAGCGCTCTCGGCGCCCGATTTTCTGACCCGCGGCCCCATTCTTGAAGCCGCTGCCCCCTTTCGGACCGGGCGGACGATCGGACAACTGGTCCAGGACGGCGTCCTGCATGCAGGGTTTCGCTCTCTCTGTTCGGATGCGCTGCCGATAGATCGGCCCCTCTACCTACATCAGGAGCGGGCGGTGGAGAAAATCGTCGTCGGGAGGCGGAATGTGGTCATCGTCACCGGAACCGGTAGCGGCAAGACAGAATCGTTTCTCATCCCCATTCTGGACCATCTCCTTCGGGAGCAAGAGGCGGGAACGCTCTCGCAGCCAGGCGTGCGGGCGCTGTTGCTCTACCCGATGAACGCGTTGGCCAACGACCAGTTGCGCCGCCTGCGGCGCGTTCTGGGCCACTTCCCGGCCATCACCTTCGGCCGGTACACCGGCGAAACCGAGGAGGAAGACAGCAGGGCGGAAGCCCGTTTCCGGGAGCAGTTCCCCGGTGAGCCCCGCATTCCCAACGAGTTGCTCAGCCGTCAGCAGATGCGCCGGCGCCCGCCTCATATCCTGCTCACCAACTACGCGATGCTGGAGTACCTCCTCCTCCGGCCCCAGGACTGCGAATTCTTTGACGGCGATACGGGCCGTTTCTGGCGCTTCATCGTCCTGGACGAGGCCCATATCTACGACGGCGCGGAGGGAATAGAGGTCGCCATGCTCCTCCGGCGGCTGAAGGACCGGGTGGTCCGGAGTGAACCGGGGCGACTGCGCTGTATCGCCACCAGCGCCACGCTGGGGCGCGGGCGAGAGGACTTCCCCGCCATCGCCCGTTTCGCTGCCGAGATTTTCGGCGAACGCTTTGAGTGGGTAGAAGACGACCCTGCCCGCCAGGATGTGGTGGAGGCGGAAAGGGAATCGGCGGCCGCGCTGGGGCAGCCCTGGGGCGAGGGTTCCCCATGGCTCTATGCCGTCCTGGGCGACGCATTGGAGAAAAAACCGTTGCCGGAGACCCTTCGCTCCCTGGCCGTAGAGGCCGGAGCCCCGGCGCCGGTGGTGGATGCCGCCTTGCAGCAGTGCCTTCAGGCATCGCCGGACCAGCGGCCGACCTGTTTCCTGTACCACCTCCTGAAAGGGGATGCCCGAATCCACCGCCTGCGCAGGGAACTGGACCAACCCCGTGACCTGGCGGAACTGGCCCCGGCGGTGTTTCCCGATGCTCCCGAAGACGGCCTGGAGTCGCTCATCCGGCTGGTGGACCTGGGGGTACGGGCGCGCCTGGGGGAAGATGAGGTGCCTCTCCTCCCCACCCGTTATCATCTCTTCGCCCGCGCGCTGGAGGGCGCATTTCTCTGCCTGAACGAGGCCGCCCACCGGCAGGGAAGCAACCGGACAATAGAACCGATGCTGTTCCTCACCCGCCGGGAGGAGTGCCCCCACTGTGGTGCCCGGGTCTTTGAACTGGCCGCATGTCCCCGCTGCGGGACGGCCTACCTGGTGGGGAAGGAAGAAGGGGGATACCTCAAGGTCAGCACGCTTCAGGACGAGAGAGAACGAGGACTGAGCTACTTCGTCCTCGGCGACCGGGTCCTCCAGCCGGACGAAGACGAAGCCGTTGCCGCGGGGGAGAGCCTGGACGCGCTGGAAGAAGAAGGGGCGGAGCCTTATCTCCTCTGCCCCCGGTGTGCCAGGTTGACCCCCGCGGAGAGAGGGACATCCACCTGTGGATGTGCGGAATCACCGGTGCGGGTGTATCGGGTCCGGCAGAAAAAACAGGAAATGGCGCTGCACCACTGTCTGATGTGCGGCGCCAGAAACCCCACCGGTGCCGTTTTCCGCTTCCTCACCAGCAGCGATGCCCCTGTCGCCGTCTTGGCCACTTCCCTCTACCAGTTGCTTCCGCCCGTTCCGGAAAGCCTCCGGCAGGGCCTTCCCGGCGCCGGTCGCAAACTCCTCACCTTCTCCGATAGCCGCCAGGATGCCGCCTTCTTCGCCCCGTATATGGAGAACACGTACCACCGCATCCTTCGCCGCCGTCTCATTTTCAAGGCGCTTCTGGAGGACGAGGCCGGGCGTGCCGGTCGGTTGCGCCTGGATGACCTGACCGGGCGGGTCCTCCGGCAGGCGGAAGCGGCCGACGTCTTCTCGCCGGAACAGGGGTACGACGAGCGTCAGCGCATCGTCCGCACCTGGTTGATGCAGGAATTCATCGCACTGGACTACCGCCAGGGGCTAGAAGGGCTGGGCCTCCTGACGTACCGCCTGGTCCCACCCCCCGGATGGTCTCCCCCGGAACCGCTCCTCCGGCCTCCCTGGAACCTGACCCCTCAGGAGGTCTGGGGTCTGATTCAGGTCCTTCTGGACGGCCTGCGCCGTCAGGGGGCCGTCACGTATCCGGAGGGAGTGGACCCGCGGGACCTGGCCTTTGCGCCGCGCAACCGGGAATTCTTCCTCCGGGAGCGGGGTGGCGATGAGCGACTCGGTATTTTCGGCTGGCTTCCCTCCCGCGGCGGCAACCGACGGCTGGATTTCCTGACGCGCGTGCTGGCCCGCACCTCCTCCCTGGATGAGAAGGTGCGCAGCGACATTGCCCGCGAGACCCTCCTGGGGCTCTGGCAATATCTGACAAACCCCGGTGGTTCCTGGCGTACCCACATCGTGGCAGAAAACCGTCCCCGCACCGGTGTCGTTCATCATCTGAATTACCGCCTGTGGGAATGGGTGCCGGTGATTGCTGAAGTACAACCCGTGACCCTCTACCGCTGCAACCGATGCCAAGCGGTCTCGTCGGTCAACCTGCGTGGCGTCTGTCCCACCTACGGCTGTGATGGCACCCTGGAGGCAATTCCGGCCGATGACCCGGTGTGGCAGGCAAATCACTATCGCTACCTGTATTCCCACCTTCAGCCGATCCCGCTTCGGGCCGAGGAGCACACGGCTCAGTGGCGCCCAGAGGAGGCTGGTCGGATACAGGAGCGGTTTATCGGTGGCGAGATCAATCTGCTTAGTTGTTCCACTACTTTTGAACTCGGCGTGGACCTGGGCAGTCTGCAGGCCGTCCTGATGCGCAACGTCCCGCCGACAACGGCCAATTATCTCCAGCGAGCCGGTCGGGCAGGCCGCCGGACTGACACGGTCGCAGTGGTATTGACCTATGCTCAGCGGCGCTCCCACGACCTCAGCTATTACAGCGACCCGTATCGTCTGATTTCGGGCCACATCCGCCCGCCGATGGTGGTGGTGGAGAACGAGAAAATTGTCCGTCGTCATGTCCACTCCGTCCTCCTGGCCGCCTTTTTTCGCTGGGCACGGGATGAGCACGGTCGCCTTTTCAAGACGGTGGGGGATTTCTTCGCTCCGGCCAGCGGCCCCTCCGGCCCAGACCTTCTGCGGACGTACATCGCCCAGCGGCCCCGGACGGTCGCCGAAGCGCTGGTTCGCATCGTGCCTAGTGCGCTGCACGACGATTTCGAACTGCGCGATTGGGGCTGGCTCTCTCACCTGACCAGTGCGTCGGGCGACGGCATCCTCGACCTCGCCGCGCAGGAAGTCACAGGAGACCTGCAGCTCTACAAGGACCTACAGCGAGAGGCGGCGGACCAAGAGAAATATGACGAAGCAAAGCGTTACAAGCACGTTGCCGAAACCGTCCGTTCCCGAGAATTGCTAGGTTTCTTGGGCTCCCGCAACGTCCTACCCAAGTACGGCTTTCCCACCGATGTGGTGGAACTGCGCATCGGTCATGTCCCGGACTCCGAGGCGTCGCGGGTGGAGTTGCAGCGGGACCTGCGCGTCGCCATTGCCGAGTACGCCCCGGGCGGGCAGGTGGTGGCGGCCAAACGGGTCTGGACGTCGGCGGGCATCTACAAACTGCCGGGGCGGGAGTGGCAGGTCTTTGAGTACGCCGTCTGTCCCGAATGCCACCGTTACCACCGCGCTCCGGAGCGGCTGGACCAGAAGCATTGCGCCGCTTGCGGGGCCGATCTGTTCTCCGGCAGGCACCGACTGCGCGGCCGTTTTCTCATTCCTGAATTTGGCTTCCTGGCCGCGCAGGAGACGATGGAGCCGGGGGAAGACCGTCCGGAACGTTTCTACGCCACCCGGCCGTACTTTGCCGAATATCAGCGCACTCCCGGGCTTCTGGAAGAGGTGACCGTTCTCTCGCGCCCCGACCTTCGGGTTTCCTGGCGCTACTCCCGGTACGGGAAATTGGCGTTGGTCAACAGTGGCCTGTGGGGAGCCGGTTTTCGGGTCTGCACCGCCTGTGGGTGGGCGGCTCCGGTGATTCCGGCTCCTGTTGAGGAACGGTCCCGTCGGTCCCGCCCCGCATCTGGCCATACCAACCCCCGATCCGGTCGCGGGTGCAACGGCACAGTGGAGACCTTCCACCTGGGGCATGAATTCGTGACCGACGTCCTGGAATTGCAGTTTTCTGGCCCCCTGGCCTGGCGAAGCGACCGGGAACTGTGGCTCTCGGTCCTCTACGCCCTGCTGGAGGGGGCCAGCGAGGCCCTGGGCATCCCGAGGGATAACCTAAATGGCACTCTGTATCCCTATCCCGGCAGTCCCAGCCCCGCGCTGGTCTTGTTCGACGAGGTCCCTGGCGGTGCGGCGCTCGTACGGCGTATAATTGACACCCCCGTTCCAGTGTTCCAGGCTGCCTGGCGAAAGGTTGCCCGCTGCGAGTGCGGCGAGGAGACCAGTTGCTATCAGTGCCTGCGCAACTACTATAACCAGTTCTGTCACGAAGACCTGCGTCGTGGTCTGGCACGGGATTTTTTAGCCCAATTTCTTATTACTAGCCTTTAGGATGAATGATGGCTATTGCAAAGGCTGAGCAGGTGCTCAAAACAGCCAAAATCGACCGGTGATCAGCAGGAGCAGGCCACCGACCGAGCAAACGGTCAGGAAGAACAGCACCGAGAGGATGAAACGCTGCTGGGGAGTGATGCCGAGAAAGGGGCGAGAGGGGAGGGGAGTGGCCGCTTTTTCCTGGGGTAGCAGGTCTTCTACCTCGTCCTCGAATTCAAAGGAAGTCTGATCTCTGAGACTGTCAAACATGGTATCCCTCGTGGCGATCAGGATGGGTGGGGGCGCAACTGCACCTCACCAAAAGGCAGGGAATGGATTCCCTCGGCGGTTTGCAGGCGGAGGCGACCGTCCGCTTCCAGGCCGATCCAACGCCCTGTCAGCGTTTGCCCGTCACCGCTTTGGACCTCGAGCATTCGCCCGCGCCAGAGCATGGCCTGCTCCCAAGCTTGGAGGAAAGTGGGCTCTCCCAGCCGCGCGCGCCAGCTCAATAAAGCTTCCAGCCAGGCGCGCAGCAGGCGATCGCGTCCGGGCGGTTCGCCCATTTCATCTTCCAGCGTGGTCGCCGGGAAGGCCTGCTCGGAAAGCGGCGGTCGGGCGGCTTTGAGCACGTTCACGCCCATGCCCAAGATGAAGGCTTGGGGTTGATCGCCTTGCCAAAGCGCTTCAACCAGCACGCCGGCGACTTTCTTCTCGTTCACCAGCACGTCGTTCGGCCATTTGATCCCGACTTCAAGCGACGGAGCCTGTGCCCGGATCACCTGGACGAGGGCCAAGGCGGCCAGGGCGGTGAGCCGCGCCGGCCAGCGCTGCTCGGCCGGACGGGGACGCAGGATCAAGCTTACGGCCAAGGCGGCGCCCGATGGTGTGTACCAGCTACGGCCTAGTCGGCCGCGCCCCGCCGTTTGTTCTTCTGCGAGCACCAAGCTTAGGTCGGCGGCGCCGGCTTCGGCCCAGCGCAGGGCTTCGTCGTTCGTTGATCCGATCTGCGCAAAGGCGCGCCAGGCCGGGATGGGCAAACCGCTAAGGATGGGGGATAAGTCCAGGAGAGAAGCCATCCCGGTTTAAGGGGGTGGTAAGACGTACCAGGGATTGATGAAACCACCGTTCAGGCGCACTTCAAAGTGCAGGTGGGCGCCGAAGGAATTGCCGGTGTTCCCGGCGCTGCCGATCCACTGTCCGGCGCTGACGCTTTGGCAGACCCTTACGCCGATCACGCTCAGGTGGGCGTAGAGGGTGCTATAGCCGTTGCCGTGATCGATCTGGATCACGTTGCCATAGCCATAGTTCCAGCCGCCCTGCGCCATCGTGACGACGCCGGAATCGGCGGCATAGACCGGGGCTCCTTCGCCGGCGGCAATATCAATGCCCAGGTGACCCGACCAGTAATCGTTACCGGAAAGGTAGTGATTATCCGCCGGCCAGAGAAAGTTTCCGCTCCCGACCGCTCCGCCGGGGCATTGTGCTCCACCGACGTTTGAGGTGCCCGAAGAACCACGGGCGACGGTTGGGATGAGCCACTGGATGTATTCGCGTTCGCCGCCGGGGATCATCACCCAAGTGCCGGCTTTGATCGTCGGATTGGCAAGATCGATTTGATTGCCCGGCCAGTTGAGAATATCATCCACGGTGGCTTTGAATTTTTTCGCTACTCCCTCGAGCGTATCGTTTTCCTGCCATTGGTAGTAAATGCCGTCGGTCGGTGGAATGGTCAGCACCTGTCCCGGTTTTAGGCTGTGGGGGTCATCTTTGAGCACATCGTAGTTGGCCCAGAGGATGGTATCCGGTTTCAGGTTGAACTTTTTGGCGATGCCGAAGACGGAATCACCCCGCACGACGGTGTATTTCGTGGCGTAATAGCGCGGACGTTCCGGGATATTCGTCTTCAGCTGAATTTGGCGCTCGATGCCGGGGAAAGAAGCGACGCTAGAAAGCGAAGGGAGGGGGAGATTGGCAGGTGCTTTGGCCGGTTCTGAGGTGGGTTGGGGCATGGCGGCTTGGGCAGTGTCTGCCCGTTGGGTCCACCAGAAGGCGAAGCCGAGCATGGCGGCGATCAGGATCAGCGTGATTCCCCAGCTCAGGATGTTGAACGCCTGGGAGCGCAAACGGGAAAAGAGGCTCATAGCTCTTCGGTGAGGGTTTCCAGGAATTCGATGTTGTTGCGCGAGCGTGCCAGGCGGTTGAGCACGGCCTCGGTGGCCACGGCCGGGTCCATGCCGGCCCCTTGTGGGGGTGGCGTGATCATCTGGATGTACATGCGTCGCATCAGCCAGACGCGCTGTAGCAGATCGGGGCCCAGGAGCAGGTCTTCGCGGCGGGTCGAAGAGCGTTCGATATCCACGGCCGGGAAGATGCGGCGCTCCTGCAGGCGGCGCGAAAGGTGGAGCTCCATGTTGCCGGTGCCTTTGAACTCTTCGTAGACCACGTCATCCAGACGGGAGCCGGTATCCACCAGACAGGTGGCGATGATGGTGAGGGAGCCGCCTTCTTCGATGTTGCGTGCGGCGCCGAAGAAGCGCTTGGGGGGGTAAAGTGCCGCCGGGTCCATACCGCCGGAGAGCGTGCGGCCGGAGGGCGTGACCACCAGGTTGTAGGCACGTGCCAGGCGGGTGATCGAATCCATCAGGATCACCACGTGACGGCCGATTTCCACCAGGCGCTTGGCGCGTTCCAGGGCCAGCTCTGCGGTGCGCACATGGGCCGCGACCGGTTCATCGAAGGTCGAAGCGATCACTTCAGCGTCTACCGAGCGGTCCATGTCCGTCACTTCTTCCGGGCGCTCGCCGATCAGGACGACCATCAAGTGCACATCGGGGTACTTTTTGGAGATCGAGTTGGCAATTTGCTTCAGGATGGTGGTCTTGCCGGCTTTGGGAGGGGAGACGATCAAGCCGCGCTGTCCACGGCCAATGGGCGCAATCAGGTTGATCAGGCGTGGGGCCAGGGGGTATTGACCGATTTCGAGATCGAAGCGTTGATCGGGGAAGATCGGAGTGAGGTGCTCAAATTGCGGTCGCCGAGCGGCTTCTTCCGGCGTCAGGCCGTTAATGGTCTCGATCTTGATCAGCCCCCAATGGCGCTCGCTTTCACGGGGTGGGCGCACATAGCCGATCACCAGATCCCCTGGGCGAAGATCGTAGCGCCGCAGTTGTGCCTGGGAGACATACACATCGCGCTCGCTGATGCGGTAGTTGGGAGAACGCAGGTAGCCGATGCCCTCATCGAGAATCTCAAGAATACCGCCGCGCAGTTCAATCCCTTCGCGGGCCGCTTCGGCCTGACGGATGGCCAAAATCAGGTCCTCTTTTTTGAGCCGATTCGGATTTTGGATTCCCAGTTCGCGGGCGATTTGGCGCAAGTTTTCGATGGATTCGTTCTCGAGGTCTAGAATTCGGGTGGATTTGGTAGTGGTGGTCATATCTCGTGTCTCACAAAAGGTATGGAATAGTCCCTTAACCCCCAGGGACCAGGGAAATGGAACGATGAATCGGATTGTAAGCCAAAGGGGAGGTTGAAATCGTTTGGAAATGCAAGCACATTATAGCACAAAGTGATGGTTTCGTGGGCAGGGGCATGGCGGGCGCTATCATCAGGGAGAGCTTCCGCCGAGCCGTGCTTGGTCGGCGGCTTTGATTTCAAAGTAGGCGCGCATCACATCGCCGACGATCGGTGCGGCAACGCTGGCTCCTTCGCCGCCGTTATAGGCAAAGGCCAGGATGGCGATTTCCGGATCGTCAAAGGGGGCAAAAGCGACTGTCCAGGAATGGGTGGGCCATTGGCCGAATTTGCAGCGATCGGCGGCCAGGGCAACGTCGTCGCAATATTCGGCAGTGCCTGTTTTGCCGGCAACAGCAATGGGGAATTTCAGCTCTTCAACGAACACGCCGTGCAGCGTGCCGCGCGGATCGGTCACGGCCAGGCGCATGCCTTCACGCACTTTCTCAACGACCCAGGGCTGTACCGTCTTGAGGGTGCCGGTCTCATCGCAATAGCCGGCTTCGCAGTTGAATTCGTGGATCAGAGGGGTTTGGGTGATATCCCACTTCAATCGCGGCCGGAAGGGTTGGATCAGACGTCCTTCGGCATCATATACTTCGTACAAAATGGTGGGCTGCATGAGCTTCCCGTAATTGGCAAGGGTGGTGGCGGAAAGTAAGACCTGCAAAGGCGTTGCTAATACGTATCCCTGACCAACGCTGGCAATGTAGGTATCACCGGTCGACCAGTTCTCGCCTTTGTTGATGCGCTTCCACTGCGGTGTCGGGATGAGTCCATCCGCTTCGCCGGGTAGCTCGATGCCGGAGGCCTGATCGTAGCCCAAGGCGCGGGCGTATTCTCGCAAGCGGAAGATACCCAGCCCCTCTTTGATCTCATCCTCAAACCCACCGCCCAATTTATAGAAGCAGACATTGCTGGAATAGGCGATGCAGTGGAGAAAATCGATCTTTCCGAAGCCGGCCGGGTTTTTCTCGCTGATCCAGTCCACGAAGCGGCGGGTGTTAAAGTCGGTACATGGCTCGTTGGGCGAGAAGCGCTCACAAATGCGCAGCTCACCGGGGGCATCGATGATCTGATCCAGGCGCACCACACCTTCGTTCAACGCGCCGAGCGCTGTGCTGAGTTTGAAAGTGGACCCCGGTGGGTATTCGGCTGAAATGGCAGCGTTCAACAAGGGGTGGCGCGGATCCTGCTCCAGCTGACGATAATAATAGGCGGGGATGAAGCGTGCCATGCGGTTGTTTTCGTAGCTGGGGTAGGAGACCATGGCCAGGATTTCACCGGTCTTCGGGTTGATGGCGATCACCACGCCGCTGGAGATGCGATAGTAACCGAGGGTGGTATTCCAGTATTTGATCCAGTACAGCAGGGCCGCTTCGGCTGCCGATTGCAAACGGGTATCAATCGTCAGACGGATGTTTCGACCCGGCTCAGGCTGGATCGGCTCGTCCAGCAGGCGAATTTCTTTGCCGGCCACATCCACCTGGACAATGCGTTTCCCATTTTTCCCCAGAAGGAGATCATCGAAGGCCGCTTCGGCGCCGGCATAGCCGACTTTATCTCGTCCGGGTACGTAGCCGCGTTGCGTATACTCTTCGGCCAGCGCCGCCGGGATCGGGCCGAGGAAACCGACAATGTTTGCCGTGAGGGAGCCGGTCGGGTAATCGCGGATCGGTTCGATCTCGATCGAAACTCCTGGCCAGTCCATTTGTTTTTCGCGCACCAGACGGGCGACAGCCTCGCTGACATTGCATTTGATCTTCACCGGTGTATAAGGCGCCAGCGAGGCCCCCAGCTCTACCAGTTGGGTGATACCGGGGCCCTCTACACAAGGTGCGATTTTCTTAGCATCCTCTACTGTGCCCTGATTGACCGGCACCCCGGTAACCTTTGAAAGCTCACGGTAAATGCGCTGGATATCGGCCTCGTCATCGGGGAGATTGGCTGGGGTGATGACGACGTTGTAGGAGGCTACATTGCGGGCCAGGATGGTGCCATTCCGATCGTAAATGATGCCGCGAGGAGCCGGGATGCTGATCTCGCGAGTGTAATTCTCTTCCGCACGTGCTTGCCAGATGGAGTGTTCTAATACTTGTAGGTTAATGAGACGTCCAAAGAGCACAATCGCGACCAATCCAAAGGCCGCGTAGAGTAGCCAAAATCGCCAGGGACCAACACGTTCTACCGGGGGGGAACCAATCGCTCTCATTCTTCTTCTCCTGGATACACCCAATTCGCCAGACGTGTGATAAGGATAAACGCGGGCAGTGTTAGCAAAATGTTCAAGAGTAAGCTAGGGGAAACAATTTCGCCGAAGATATCCGAAACGGAAAACGTAGATTGTAGGATGAAAAGGTAACCCCAACCCAACAGCCCCATCAGGAGCGTGCCGGTGAAGAGGACAATCAATGTGCTGAGCACATGGGAGCGAAGCGCAGCGCGCAGCGTTTGTGCCAGGGCAGTGGGAATCAGATAGAGCAGGAAAGTCAGCGGCCAGGGAAAGGCTGAAAGGAAGGCGATCAGCATGGCTCCGATCAGCGTCCACTCCCAAGCGTGGGCCACCCGTGGATGGGTGCTCCAGATCGCCAGCACGATGAGCATCAGGTCGGCGTGCCCGTTCAGCAGCGAAAGGCGACTGAAGAGGGCGCTTTGCAGAATCGCCACCAGGAACAGGAGGGGAAAAGCGATCAACGAGCGCATCAGGGCGTCACCGTGGGGATGAGCGGAGAAATATCCACCGGGGTGAAGTTCAGGATCACCAGCACAATGCTAAGTTGATTGAAATCGACCGTCGGCTTGAGGGTAGCCTGTTGGAAGAGCTCCGCCTCGCGCTTGCGCACATCGAGCACCTGACCGACGGGAATGTTCGGCGGAAAGACCCCTCCCAGGCCGGAGGTCAATACCAAGTCGCCGACGATCACTTGGGCATCCTGAGGGATCATCTCCAACGAGAGATCGGCGGTCACCGAGCCGATCAGAACGGCCTCGGTGCGAGAATTTTGCAAGCGCACGTTGACGCTTGAATTCGGATCGGTGATCAACTGAACCCGTGCCGCGTTGTCGATCACCGCCTCCACGCGTCCGACCAGTCCCTGATGGGTGACAACCGGCATGCCGCGACGCAGGCCATCGTTGCTGCCGGCATTGATGATCACGTAGTGCATAAATGGGCTAGGGTCACGGCCGATCACTTGGGCGGCTTTATACGTGTTCGTCGGATTGGCACGGGAATAGCGCACCAGCGCGGCCAGGATTTCCCGATCGGCCACTTGCTGTTGTAGTTCGATCACCTGTGCCTGGAGTTGCGAGACCTGTGCTTCCAATTCGAGATTGCGCTGGCGCAGGGCGACAATATCCTGGGGGGCGGTCAGGAATTGTTGAACGGCCAAGTAACGAGAAGAGATCCATGTTTGCGTTGCAACCCAAGCTGCGCCAACCCAGGCAGAAAGCGGGCGGAAATATCCCCCAAAGGCCAGCGCCAGAATACCGCCGATGATCAGGAACAGAACTGTCGTTTGCAAGGTGCGAGAGAAGAGCTGTTTCATGTGATTTATTTGCTAGAAGCTACACGCGCGTGGGCGGGTGCTTCGACCTGGGGAGTTAGCGTCCCAGGCTGACCAGGTATCGTCCATACGTCTCTAAATCTTCCAGGACGGTGGCAGCGCCGCGCACGACGCAGGTAAGCGGATCTTCGGCGACCCAGGTGCGGAGCTTCAGCTCATCGGTCAGCCGATCGGCCAGGCCTTGGAGCAGGGCACCACCACCGGAGAGACAGATGCCTACATCCATGAGATCGGCGACGATTTCAGGAGGGACCTCATCCAGGGTATCGCGGACGGTATCAATGATCACCTGGACAAGGGGTGCAAGAGCTTCGCGGATTTCCACGGAGGAGATTTCCAGCGATTCAGGCAACCCGGTCACCAGATTGCGTCCGCGGATCTCCATGGTTTTCTCAGTATAAAGCGGGTATGCCGAACCGATGTTCATTTTGATCTGTTCGGCGGTGTTTTGGCCGATGAGCAGGTTGTATTTGTTGCGCAGGTATTGCACGATGGCCTGGTCCATCTCGTCGCCGGCGATGCGCAGGGAGCGCGAGCTCACCACGCCACCCCAGGACATGACGGCGATCTCGGTGGTCCCTCCGCCGATGTCTACGACCATCGAGCCGCGGATCTCGTTGATCGGCAAACCGGCACCTAGTGCTGAGGCTACCGGTTCTTCGATCAACAAGGCTTGGCGTGCGCCGGCGGCCAGCGTTGCTTCGTAGGCGGCGCGCTTTTCCACTTCGGTCACGCCGGCCGGGATGCCGACGATCACGCGCGGAGCCGGCAAAGGTACGATGCTTTGATCGTGGACGCGATCGATAAAATATTCCAACATGATGCGCGTGATGTCAAATTCCGAGATCACGCCATCATGTAGGGGGCGCACCACGAGGACGTTTGCCGGCACACGGCCGTGCATTTCTTTGGCTTCCATGCCGATTGCTAGCGGCTCACGAGTGCGTTTGTCCAGTGCCACCCAGGAAGGCTCGTTGATGACGATGCCTTTGCCGCGGACATGGACAAGCGTGTTGGCAGTACCGAGGTCAATGGCAATATCCAGGGAAAAAAGCCCTAATAGCCATTGAAAAGGATTGAAGGCCAAGGGTGGAACTCCTCAATACAGGCTGAATTGCGGCGGTGTTGGTTTGCCCTCCCATTGCGGGCGGCTTCTGCCGCGCTGAAGTAATGCTATTATAACACGTAGTAGAGTAGGACAACATCAGGTGGAACCTTTATACGCTTTTGGTGTTAACGTGAATGCACATCCGTGTGCCATTCCAAAGATTCCATCAGGAGGCGATATGGGAAATGTTGCCATTGTGACCGATAGCACTGCATATATCCCCCCCGATCTGTTGCAACAGTATCGGATCACGGTCACGCCGCAGATTTTGATTTGGGGTGAGGAGACATTCCAAGATGGAGTGGACATCCAACCACAGGAATTCTATCGGCGATTGAGCACAGCCAAGATCATGCCCACCACTTCACAGGTTTCCGTTGTGACCATGCAGAACACCTTCCAGCGCCTGGTGGAAGAGGGGCATGAGGTCTTGGGGATTTTCATTTCGTCCAAACTGTCCGGCACGATCCAATCTGCGGTCCAGGCGCGCGAAGCAATGGGGGCGGCCGGCGAGAAGGTTGCCATTGTGGATAGCCTAATGACGGCTATGGCGATGGGTTTCATTGCCTTGGCGGCGGCGCGGGCGGCGCAGGCCGGGGCCTCGTTGAAGGAATGTCAACAAGTGGCCGAAGCGGCCCGTGAACACGTTGGCGTCTACTTTGTGGTGGATACTCTGGAATTCCTGCATCGTGGTGGACGCATCGGCGGCGCGCAACGTTTCCTGGGGACGGCGCTGAACATGAAACCGGTGCTTTCGCTACGAGATGGTCGCGTGGAAGCGGTGGAGCGCATTCGCACCAAGGGCAAGGCGATCGAGCGTGTGCTGGAACTGGTGAACGAAGACATTAAAGGACGCACACCGGTTCGACTGGCAGCGCTTCACGCCAATGCGGCCGAAGAGGCGAAGCAACTCCTGGATCGAGCTTCGACGATGTTCCAGGCGACCGAAAGCATTTTCTCCGAGGTTAGCCCGGTGATCGGCACCCACGCCGGCCCCGGCACGGTCGGCTTGGCCTATATGGCCGGGATGTAACCTGAATGGAGACTCTCTCATCTAAAGGAGTGTGCGACGCAAGTCGCTTCTAAAAAATTCTTCTCAGGAGGTGTCTCTATGACTATCAACATGGCAAGTTGGGATCGGATCGTGCGTTTCGTAGTGGCGTTGGTTTTTGGCTATCTGTTCTTTGCCAAGATGGTGAGCGGGGCGGTTGGGGTTGTGCTCCTTGTGATCGCCATCATCTTCCTGCTCACCAGCTTCGTCGGCTTCTGCCCGCTCTATAAGGTTTTCAATTTCAGCACAAAGCGGTAAAATAGAAACGGCGGGATATGGTTGACCTTCCTGCGTTGGGTGGCGCAGGAAGGTCGGTTTTTAAGACAGGATGGACAAGATTTACAAGATGGGTGAGGTTGAAAAACGTATGGCGCTGCGAGCTATGTACAGGCTGAAGCCCGATGCTACGGACGGGCTGACTATGGTGGGGTCACAGGCTGAAGTCTGATGCTACGGGATGTGCACAGGCTGAAGCGCTGTGCTACGGTCGATGGTCCACGGTCTACGGTCTCTCCTGCAGGCGTTTCCAGGCACCGACCCAGGGTTTGCCCAGGCGATGCCGTTCTGGAATGGTGATATGGCCGACTTTTTGAGCGATCTGGGCAGTGAGGAGGGTGACTTCGGGCCAGTTTTCCTGTAACAAGGCGCTTTTGAGGCGGGCGGCGAGTTCGCCGCTCCACTGCCATTCTAGGCGAAAGCGGTCGGCTTTGATCCAGTAGCCGCGCTTTTCCCAGGCACGGACGGATTCTTCGATGCCGGCGGCAATCGCTTCCAGGGCGAGGACAAGGTAGGCGAGCAGATCGCGCGCTTCGGCGTTCAGGGAGGGTTGTTTGCCCAGTTCACGGATGGCAAGGCTGATGCTTTTGAGCAGTCGAGGGCGGTCTTTGCCGGCTCCTTCGGTGTGAATGATGCGACTCATTTTGTACTCCGAAATCAGGGTGAGAGCTTTGCTCCGGGCGCATTACCCGTAAAAAAGCATTTATGGTAAAAGGTGGATCGGGCGGCTGTAGAGATAGGCCGGGATCGAGAGATATTCATCTTCCTGGGAGAAGCTGAGCCAGGCCGAGGTGCTTTCTGTGACCTGATAGGAAAGGGTAAGGGCGAATGGTTGGAGTTCGAGGTTGGGGATAGGGATTTCCTCCAATGCCAGGAGCTCGGCGTTTTCGGTGAGAAGCTCAATGCGCAGGGGACGGGTGTTCATAGGATAGTATACACCTTGTACGGCTAAGGTGCCGCCGAAGGCTTGGGCTTGAGGCGCCGGCACGGCTAGGTAGAGACGTTCAAAGGGGGGCATTGGGGGAGTGAGCACGGATTCGCCTGTGAGAAGCAGGAGCAGGCGTTGGGTGATCAACGATTGGATCAGGCCGCGGGTGGTAGCGGTACTGATCTGTAGGGTGGCGCGTTCGGCAACCAGGTTAAGGGTGAAAGGTAGACGGATTACGCGCTGAATGCCCTGGCGTGGGGAGAAGGTGTAGAAGCGTTCGGTGCTTTGGTTCAGGATACGGCCATCTTCGCCATAGAGCACGATCTGGGCGCGCATGGAATCGGCCGGGAAGATGCGTAGTTTGAGGGTAAGCGGCGAGGCGATGCGCGACATGGGACCGGGTTCTAGAATTTGAATTTGAGCGGTGGGGAAGGGAGGCGGCAAGGTGGGGGTGGAGGTGGGCAGGGGAACCGGGG
>JBBFLV010000009.1:0-122606 GCA_037478835.1 Anaerolineales bacterium | reverse complement strand
GGATGGTAACATCGGCGATGAATTGGGCTTGGTCGCAGAGCGTGGCGGCCTGCACGGTGGAGGTAGCTTGAGTTGGGAAGAAAAGCGAGAACGTGAGCAGAATGAAGATGAACGTTCGCCAGAGTTTCATGGGGTACTCCTCATGGATTCAAAAGGGTCCAGGTTCGCCCGCCATCCAGGGTGGTGTACAGGGAAGTTGGACCTTCGATCGGGACAGCCCAGAGGAACCCCTCTTGCGCATTCAGGAATTGCCAGCCGATCGAGGCATCCCCAAAGTTGCGGTTAGGATTTCGGGTTTCCCAGTTCTGGCCTCCGTTGGAAGTGTAGAGAAAGGCATTGCCATTCCAGAAAAACCACTCCTGGAACGAGAGCGCCTGAAAACGTCCTATCCCGTTCAGTAGATTGGGAACAAGTTCCCAGGATTCTCCGCCATTCCGGCTGACGTAGATGGCCGTGCGAGAGGATGAGCTGGCAATTTCCACCAACAAGAGAGCCTGTTGCGCATTCAGGAAGATCGGCGGACGGAAAGTAAGTTGTGCGGTGCTATCAGCAGGCGGAAGTGAAATATTTTGCAGTTGCCAACTCTGACCACCATCGTGAGTTACATAGAGATAAGGAGTGAGCGGAGAATAGACGGTACCGGTCACCCAGGCGACCTGGAAATCGCGTGCTGCCAGGCCATTTTTGATCCCCGAAAGTGGAATATCTTGGCGCGCTCCCGGAACCGTGGGATCGTTGACAAAGCGCAGTTCCCAAGAGCGTCCACCATCGCCGGTACGGTAGACGGCAATGCTGCTGGAGCCGGTAGCTGCCGCTAGATAGGCCAGTGCCCAACCTTCGTTCGCATTCAGGAAAACCAGATCCGCAAAGTTGAAAGGCACGGAGAGCGTCTCCCAGCTTTGCCCCCCGTTGCCGGTATGATAGAGTGTACCAGGTCGCAGCAGCCAGGCATGCTGCAAATCAAGGAAGAAAAAGCGAAGGCTACGCCCGGCTTCGGAGAGAGAAGGCGGAGTGACATTTTGCCACGGTGCGCCCTGGCGACGGTAAATGCCGGTGGTAGTAATTGCCCAACCGTTTTCTCGGTCAAAGAGCCGCAGATACGTTAGCTGAGGGACATCGAGGCCGGAGGTCCACGAAATGGCCGTCGCTGTTGGGGAGGGCACAAAAGTTGGCGACGGGGTGCCAGGCGGGAGAGTGGCGGTCGGAGTAGGAGTCGAAGTGGCACCCGCCGCCGGCCGCCGAATGCGCGGCGCGACCCACAAAGCACGGTCTCCACTCGCTGAACCATTCGCCAACACCGTCAACACAAAACGCACTTCCTGCCCGGCCAAAGCCGAAAGGTCCAGATCGGCACGATAGTACAACCCCTCATACCGCTCCCCAAATGCCCAAAGCGTCTGCGTAGGACCGCTACCAATACGGTAGTCCAAACGGAAAATCACCAGGCAGCTCGTCGCCCCATATTCGCAGTTGACTATCGACTCAAACCGATCCCCAGCCTGCACCCGAATCGGCGGGTAAATCCCCTGAATGTAACCATTGTAAACATTCTGCGGCACGGTCAACAGCCCAGGACGTGAATCCGTCACCCCGTTCTCCAGGCGCGGCGCAGAGAGCACACGCACGAAGCCACGCGCATCCCCTTCACTGCCCGGACAAGGCAAGTTGCCGGCACCACTCACCCATTGCGCTTCACAAGCACGCGCCGCAAAGTCATAGAGCGTATCCGAGGTGGATGGCGGTGTAGTTGGGGTAGGCGTCGGCCCGCTGACGCGAATCTCCACCCACCACGGCTTGACCGCCGGCGTGCCGATGCCGAACAACACACCGGCCGCATTCTTGAATTGCCAGTAGCCACGGTACGTGCCGGCCACCGATGGCGCCGTGAGCCGCACCGTCAGGTCCACCGTGCTGCCGGGCGGCACATCGCGCGGTAGGTTGGCTTCCGCAGGCCCTCCCATCTGCTCACCGCTCACAAACACCAGCTTATACGCCGTCGTCCAAGTGCACGTGCCGATGTTCTTCAGTCGCCAGGTCTTATCAAACACCTGACCCGGCGCCATCAAAGTGCCATCCGGAATCGTCACATCGGCAATGAATTGCGCTTTGTCACACGCAGAAACAGGCGGGGCAGTAGGCGTGGGTGTGGTGCCGGGAGGAATGGTCGGCGTAGGGCTGGGAGTGATGCCAGGAGGGATGGTTGGTGTGGGCGTGACGGTGCCCGGCGGTGGGGTGGCGGTGGGAGGCAGACCACCCGTGCGCACAATCACCGGGTTGACCCAGACCGCACGGTCACCCGTCGCCGAACCGGCCGCTCGCACCTTGAGCACAAAACGCACCGTCTTGCCCGCGATCGCCCGAAGCGAAACACGCGCACTGTACACCGCACCATCATATTTCTCGTCAAAACTCCAAAGCGTGTACAACAACCCATTCGCATCCAAATACTGCAACGTGAAGCGAGCATAACAGCCGGTAGCGCCTTGTTCGCAGCCAATGGTGGCCTGGAATTCATCCCCCGTTTGCACCGTGAGCGCAGGATAAACACCATAGATCACACCGTTATACACCTGCTGCGGCACCATCAGCAGCGCCTTGCCGGAAACCACCCCACTCTCCAACGTCGGATTTTCACGCGGCAGAACAAACCCCTTGGGGTCACCTTCCTGACCAGGGAACGACAAACTTCCGGAAACATTCCCCCAAGAAGCATTCGCCGCCTGGGCAAAGAAATCCAACACCACATTCTGCGCCGTGGGAACTACAATTTCTACCCAAAACGGTTTATCGGCATTTGTCCCCAAGCCAAAGAGAACGCCGGAAGCGTTTTTGAGCATCCAATAGCCACGATGCGTGCCCGGCGTGGAAGGCGCCGTCAGGGTAACAGAAACGTCAACGGTCTGGCCCGGCGCAACGCTATAGGGCAGGTTGACTTCCGCAGGACCACCCATCTGAGCGCCGCTGCTGAAGGCCAGACGATAGCCGCTTCCCCAGCTGCAGGTGCCGATGTTCTTGAGTCGCCAGGTTTTGGTAAAGGTGGTGCCGGCGGCGAGCACGGTGCCATCCGGGATGGTAACATCGGCGATGAATTGGGCTTGGTCGCAGAGCGTGGCGGCCTGCACAGTGGAGGTAGCTTGAGTTGGGAAGAAAAGCGAGAACGTGAGCAGGATGAAGATAAACGTTCGCCAGAGTTTCATGAGAGACTCCTTTCTAGTAGACGGTGGACCGTAGACGGTGGACCGTAGATGGCGAGGCCTTTCCAGAAAAAGACGAAAGACGGAAGGGGTAAGTTCCATACTTCACTTTATGGACAAATGCAAGCATTTGTCCTACAAATTGTGGACAAACGCAAGCGTTTGTCCTACGGGTGGGCGAGGTGCTCGGCCAGGCCCAGGAACGTTGTTGGCGAAAGTGCACGGAGGCGAGCTTTCAAAGCCTCTTCGACAGGTAGTGATTCAACCCATTGCAGGTATTCGTCACGACCGATAATGTGCCCACGGGTGAGCGCCTTGAGCCAGTCATAAGCTTCGGCATAGCCGGCGGCGCGCAAGATGGTCTGTGCTCCTTCGGCAACGGTTTCCCAGTGGGCTTCCAGCGCTTGCGACATGACGTGTGCTCGCACCTCCAATCGCTCCAAACCGCGCAGAATGCTCTGCCAGGCGACAAGGGTGTGTCCCAGCGCTACACCGAAGGTGCGTCGCACGGTGGAGTCGGAGAGATCGCGCTGCAGGCGGGAGATGGGCAATTTGCGCTGATAGTGTTCCAGCAAGGCATTCGCCAGACCGAGATTGCCTTCGGCGTTTTCAAAATCAATTGGGTTGACCTTTTGAGGCATGGTCGAGGAACCCACTTCTTGATCCACCACTTGCAGGCCAAGATAGCCATCGCTGATGTAGCGCCAGAGGTCCTGCACCAGGTCGAGGAGCACGGCGTTCACCCGATAGAGATGGGAGAAATACTCCAACCAGTTTTCGTAAGGTAGGATTTGGGTGGCACAAGGGTGCAGTTCCAGACCCAAAGTAGCCAGGAAGTCACGGGCGAGGGTCAGCCAATCCACCTGCGGAAAAGCGGCGACATGAGCATTAAAATTGCCCACCGCGCCACTCCAGTGTGCCTGGAAGACGTGGGCGGCGAGGGCAGAGCGTAGGGGCTTCAGACGCGCCAGGAAGACCGCCATCTCTTTGCCGAAAGTGGTCGGCACGGCGATCTGTCCGTGCGTGCGCGCCGGCATGGGAGTGGCGGCATAGGTGGAGGCTAGCTCGGTGAGGCGGGCGAGGATTGCGTCTAAGGGAGGCAGGAGCACCTTCTCGCGGCTGAGGCTCAAGGTCCAGGCCTGTGCGGCGCTATTGACGTCTTCTGAGGTCAGGCCAAAGTGTACCCACGGGATCAGCTCCGGAAGGGCAGCGGCGCTCAGCTGTTCCCTAATGAAGAGTTCCAACGCCTTAACATCGTGGCGCGTGCGGCGCTCCAGTTCACGAATGCGCACCGCTTCGGCAAGGGAAAAGGAATCTGCCAATTCCTGGAGGCGTTGACGCTCCTGCAGTGTTAAAGGACGTGGTTTGCCCAGGCGATCGTTCAGGAAGAGCAGATAGGCGATTTCCACCCTGTGGCGAAAGCGAAAGTATGCGAACTCGGAGAACCATTCTCGTAGCGCGGCAGTCTGTTCCTTGTAGCGCCCATCTAAAGGTGAGAGAGCGAGAAGAACATCGTCCACATTTGTATTATACTCTCATAAGGCGGGAATCGTTCTCCCCAATATTTCCTAAGGAGGTTTGCTATGAAAATCCTTCCCGAGATCGCGCTCACCTATGATGATGTTTTACTGGTGCCACAATTTTCGGATGTTGAATCCCGGCGCAAACTTTCGACGCAAACGCGCCTGACGCCGAAGATCACCCTGCAAATTCCGATCGTTTCGGCGAACATGGATACGGTGACCGAGGCGGAAATGGCGATCGCTATGGCGCGTCATGGGGGGATCGGGATCATCCATCGGTTTATGTCCATTCAGGAGCAAGTCGCACAGATCGAACGGGTGAAGCGGGCGGAATCGTTCGTCGTGGACGAGCCGATTACGTTGACGACGAAGCACACCGTGGGCGACGCCCGCCGCCTGATGGAGGAGACCGGCACAGGCGGGATTCTGATCCTAGACGAAGCCCAGCATTTGGTGGGGATCGTTACCAGCCGCGACATGCTCTTCGAGGAGGACGATCGGCGACCCTTGACCGAGATCATGAGCCGCCACCTGATCACGGCGCCGGCCGGCACGACCCTGCAGGAGGCGGCGGAGATCCTGCACCGTCACCGCATTGAAAAGTTGCCGCTGGTGGATGAAGAGGGCGCGCTGGTCGGTTTGATCACGCTGAAAGATATCCTGAAGATCACTCAGTTCCCGAAGGCGACCAAAGATGCCAAAGGACGCCTGGCGGTGGGCGCGGCAGTGGGGGTGAAAGAGCGCGAGCTGAAGCGCGTGGAAGCGCTGCTGGAGGCCGGAGCAGATTGTATTGTGGTGGATATTGCGCATGGAGATTCGCAGCTGGAAGTGGACATGATCCGCGCCATTCGCCGCCATTTCCCGGAAGCGCAGATCATCGGCGGGAACGTGGCCACCGGCGAGGGCACGCAACGCCTGATCGACGCCGGGGCGGACGCGGTGAAAGTGGGCGTGGGGCCCGGCTCGATCTGCATTACCCGTCTGGTGGCCGGCGCGGGCGTGCCGCAGCTTTCGGCGGTGATGGAGTGCGCGGCGGTGGCCCGGCCACAGGGCATTCCGATCATCGCCGATGGGGGTATCCGTACATCGGGAGATATCGTCAAGGCGCTGGCGGCCGGCGCTTCTACGGTGATGATCGGCAGTCTGCTGGCCGGCACGGATGAGAGCCCCGGCCTGATGATGACGCGCAAGGGGCATCGCTACAAGGTCTCGCGCGGCATGGCTTCGTTGCAGGCGAACATCGCCCGCAAGGTGCGCGAAGGGGAGGGCTGGATCACGCAGGAGGAGATCGAAGATTACGTTTCAGAGGGGGTGGAGGCGGCAGTCCCGTATCGCGGTCCGGTGCGCGAGGTGCTGACGCAACTGACGGGCGGGATCCAATCCGGGATGAGCTACTGCGGCGCCCATAGCATTGATGAGCTCTACGAGAAGGCCGTATTCGTGCGGATCACCGCTGCCGGGTGGAAGGAGTCACAGCCGCATGATGTGGAGTTGATTTAGTCGGTTAGTCGCGTAGTCGGATGGTCGGATGGTTGCGTAGTCGGATGGTCGTAGCATGGGCGGGGAAAAAGAGGATGCGCAGGAAGGGAGGAGAGAAGGGGGACTCCTTCCTAGTGAGTTTATGGGGATTTAATGTATTTTGGGGCAGAGCAGTAGTGATACGGTCCACGGTCTACCGTCCACGGTCTATAGATATGGGAGGGCGCAAGAGCCCACAGATTCAGATTGTGGGAGTCGCCGGAGGCCAGCCTTGCGCCCGTTCAATACGCTCTTTGAGCGGAGGATGGCTATAAAACAACCAAACCACCCACCTTTCCGGATCAACCTCGCTAAGATTTTGGTTCGCAAGTCGGGTAAGAGCACTGGCGAAGGCTTGCGGTTTGCCGGTCATAGTGAGCGCATATTCGTCCGCCAGGCGCTCGCGCCAGCGCGAAAAGGCATTCTGTAGCGGCATGGTAAACAGGGAGTACAGGTCAAAAACCAGCATGAGTGCCGGAAAAGCGGCCACATCCCATGCCCCTTGAAAGCCAAACATGCTAACTATCCCTTCCATCGCCACGGAGACCAGATAAAACCCCACGCCGGTGACCAGGGCACCGAAAGCGATCAGCAACGGCACGTCACGGTGCACGTGATGCCCCAGCTCATGCGCCAGGACGGTTTCGATCTCATCAGCCGTGAATTCGTTGATCAGCGTATCGCCGAGCACAATGCGACGGGTATTGCCAATGCCGGTGAGGGCGGCATTGGCGGCTTTGGTGCGCCGCGACATATCGAACTTAAAAACCCCGCGCACGCGCGTGCCGGCCTTTTCCGCCAGTTGCGTCAGCCGTTGGGCTAGGTCAGCATGTTCGGCTTCCAAAGGGACGAATTTATTAAAGAGGGGCAAGATCAGCACCGGTCCCAAGTTGACCATAAGGACGGTGAAAAAGAACATGCCTACCGCCGCCCAGATCCACCAGGCATCGCCCGTCACGCGCAGGGCCAGGTAAAGGAGCTCCAGCAACGGCAGGCCGATGAGAGCGCTCAACACCAGGCTCTTGAGCTGATCGATGAGCCAATCTTTCAAGCTCTGGGTCGAAAGTTGATAGCGATGGGGCAGGATGAAGCCCTCGTAAAAAGTGAGCGGCAGGTTTAGAAGGAAAAAGATGCCTCCAAAAACCACCACAAAGGCAGGAACGATCAGCCACTGATTGGTGGTGAAGCCTTCTAACCAGGCACGTAGGGCGACACCCCAGCCGCTTACGATCCAAAGCACGGCATACAGGAGGCTGAAAAGCAGCCCAACCAGCCACAGGCGGCGGCGCAAGCGGGCATATTCTTTGGCTTTTTGCTGACGTTCGGGATCGAGAGTAACCATCACGTTATCCACCAAGATAGGCCGCTTTGACCTGGGGATTTTCCATCAGCTCATGAGAAGGACCGCTGAGCACAATGCGCCCGGTTTCCAGCACGTAGCCGCGATGAGCCAACTTTAGTGCCTGCCGGGCGTTCTGCTCTACAAGCAAGATCGTGGTACCGGCGGCGTTGATCTCGCGCAGGGTGTTGAAGATCTCCCGCACCAGCACCGGAGCCAATCCCATGGAGGGTTCATCGAGGAGCATGAGCTGACCGCGCATCATGAGCGCCCGCGCAACGGCCAGCATTTGTTGCTCACCACCGGAGAGGGTGCCGGCCAGCTGATGCCGCCGCTCGGCCAGGCGCGGGAAGAGGGTGAACACGCGGTCGTAATCGCGCTGCAATCCCTGGCGATCGCGCCGTGTCCAGGTGGCCAGTTTCAGGTTTTCCAAAACGGTCAAGTTGGCAAAAATTCCGCGCCCTTCCGGCACATGGGCAATCCCCATTTCCACAATGCGATGAGGGGGCAAGGTTTTTAAATCAACACCCTGAAAAAGGATCCGCCCTTGGCGAGGAGGAACCAGCCCGGAGATGGAGCGCAAGAGGGTGGATTTGCCGGCGCCGTTGGCGCCGATCAAGGTCACGATCTCGCCGCGGTGAACATCCAGCGAAATGCCGTGCAGGGCCACGATGCTCCCGTAGGCCACTTCTAGGTTTTCGACTTTTAGCAGTGCGCCGTTCTCGCTCATAGCACCGTCTCCTCGCCTAGGTAGGCTTCGATGACGCGCGGGTTATGCTGAATCTCTTGCGGCGTCCCTTCGGCGATCGTCTGGCCGAAGTCCAGCACTTTGATGCGTTCGGCAATGTTCATCACAACACGCATCTGATGTTCAATGAGCAAGATCGTCAGGTTGAACGCCGAACGCAACCAACGAATGGTTTCCATGAGCTGATCGATCTCGGCCGGGTTCATGCCCGCGGCCGGCTCATCGAGCAGGAGTAACTTAGGTTGCGTCGCCAGGGCACGAGCGATCTCCAATCGTCGCTGTTGACCGTAGGGCAGGCTTTTGGCCGGCAATTCGGCGAGATCGGCCAGACCGAAAATATCGAGCAGTTCCAGGGCTTCATGCCGCACGCGATCCTCTTCGCGGGTAAATTGCGGAAGGCGGAAGAGCGCCTCCCAGATGGAATAGTGTGTGCGGGCGTAATGCGCAATCCGTACGTTATCCAGAACCGAAAGCTCCCGGAAGAGCCGAATGTTTTGGAACGTGCGCGCAATGCCCAAAGCGATGATCTCATGAGATGGAAGCCCGACCAATTCTTTCCCCTGGAAGCGAATGCTACCTTGGGTAGGGCGATAGACTCCGGTGATCAGGTTGAAGACGGTGGTTTTGCCGGCACCATTAGGGCCGATGATCGCCACCAGCTCACCGGGGAGGAGTTCGAGGTTGAAATCGTAGACGGCGCGCAGGCCGCCGAACCAGTGCGTCAGCGAGCGGATTTCGAGCATAGTCATGAGCGCACCTCCCCGATCACCGCTTTGGCCCGTGCCGCTTCACGAGCAGCGCGAATGGCCTCCGATCGCTCTTGCCTGGGAAGCAAGAAGCGGAACTCGCGCAATCCCATAATGCCGCGCGGGCGGAACAACATAAGTAGAATGAGCATCAACGGCGCCACCACCAGGCGCCATTCCTGGGAAATTCCCACCGCTTGGAGCACGCTGCGCAACCCTTCCATCACCACCGTAAACACCGTGGCACCCAAGATCGAACCGCCCAGGCTACCAATGCCGCCCAAGTACACCATCACCAACATATCCGTAGATTTGAGGATGGTGAACGAGCGCGGGTTGATGAATTGTAGCTCATGGGCAAAGAGCCCTCCGGCCAGCCCGGCCAAGAAAGCCGAAAAGACGAAGGTCAGGACCTTGACCTGTCGCGTGTTGACACTCACCAGGTTCGAGGCCGTCTCATCTTCACGGATCGAAAGCACACCGCGCCCAAACGAAGAGTAGACGTAATTGCGGGCCAGGTATACCACCAGAATCACCACTAGGTAGACCCACCAGAGGGTGGTGAGCTTGGTCATGCCCATAAAGCCGCGCGGACCACCGAGCACTTCCAGGTTCTCCAGAATGCTCTTGATGATCATATTGAAAGCCAAGGTGACAATGGCCAGGTAGTCACCGCGCGTGCGGAAGGAGGGAAAGGCAATACCCAGGCCGGCCAAACCGGCGGCGGCTCCGCCTGCCAACAAAGCCAACGGAAAGAGCACCGCCTCCCATTGCGGCGGAAAGACCCATACCGTCAGGATCGAAGCGACATAGGCGCCAATGGCCATAAAACCGGCGTGCCCCACTGAAAACTCGCCCATATAGCCGTTGACCAGGTTCAGGCTAATGGTGAGGATAATGTTGATGCCGATGTACTTAAGCACAAGGTCAATGTAGGGGTTGATCAGGCCGCTCCTCGGCAGGAGGATCGTCAGTGGGAAAATGAGGAGCAGGATCAACGGCAATCCCCAGCGGTCCCAGAAGGCTTTTTTCATGGTCGGCCTCCCTATACCTTCTGTGCAACAGGCCGCCCTAAGATACCCGTCGGGCGGAAGATGAGCAGAATCAGCAGCAGCGAGAAGGCAACGAAATCACGGTAGGTGGAGGGCAGGAAGACCGGGGTGAAGATCTCCACAAAGCCCAGAATAAAACCACCGAGCATAGCCCCGCGAATGTTGCCGATGCCCCCAACCACAGCCGAGATGAATGCCCACCAACCGATGCGAATCCCCATGTAGGGATCGATGGTGTAGGCCATGCCGTAAAGTGTTCCGCCGACTGCCGCGATCGAAGCACCCAGGGCAAACGTGATGGAAATGACGCGATCCACAGGAATGCCCATCAGGGGGGCGGTGAATTTATCCCACGAGATGGCGCGCATGGCCATCCCCACCATGGTGCGGCGGACAATGGTATCCAGCAGAAGCATCACCAAGGCGGAGACAAGGATGATCACGATCTGGATGGAGGAAACGGTCACGCCACCGAAAGTGTAATTGACCTGCGGAATGAGCGCAGGCAGAAAACGCGGCGCCGGACCGACCGGTTTGAAGGCCACCATGAAGTTTTCCAGGAACAGGCCAACCCCCAGCGCCGTGATGACCGCCGAAATGCGCGGCGCGGTGCGTAGCGGCTTATAGGCCACCCGTTCGATCAGCACCGCCAACAGCGCCGTCCCGGACATGGCCACCAACAACGTGGCGACAAAGGCCACCAAAGGAGGCAGATCGGCGAATGTGGCCAGAAGAAAGGTGGAAAAGAAAAAGGCCAGATAGGTGCTGACCATGAAGATATCGCCATGGGCAAAATTGATCATGGTCAGAATGCCGTAGACCATCGTATACCCCAGGGCGATCAACGCGTAGACACTCCCCACCTGCAAAGCATTCAGGACCTGTTGAATGTAGAATTCCATTGTATCACCCTCAACAAAAATCGCGGCGGAGCGTGCGAGAGACATGGAAAAGGAGGGCGGCTCAAGGGAACCGCCCTCCACAAAGTCAAAGGAACTACGGATTTGCCATGGTGAAATAGACGAATTTGCCGTCCTTGATTTGCAAGATGACGGCGCTCTTGATCGGGTCGCCGGTGCCTTTGTACTGTATGGTGCCGGTCACGCCTTCATAGACAATGTTCGCCAATGCATCGCGTACTGCTTGGCGATCGATCTTGCCGGCCGCCTGGATCGCCTGGAAGAGCATGCCGAAGGAATCGTAGGTCAGTGCGGCAACATCATCGGGGGTCTTGCCGTAGGCGGCCTCATAGGCCTTGATGAAGGCCTGCGCCTTCGGCGTGGCAATATCGGGAGCATAGTGTGCAGTGAAGAAATACCCCTCACAATCCTGGCCACATAGGCTGATCAGTTCCAGGTTGCCCCAGGAATCGCTCCCCAGGATGGTGCCGGTGAAGCCGATCTTACGCGCCTGCTGCACCTGCAACGGTACTTCGCTGTAGTAGTTGGGCAGGAAGAGGGTATCGGCACCGGCATCTTTGATCTTGGTCAGCTGCGCCGAGAAGTCCTTATCACCGGTAGTGTAGGTCTCGAAAGCCACCACCTGGATGCCGTTCTGCTCCAGCGTGCGCTTATAGACCTCGGCAATACCCTTGTTGTACTCGGAGGCCACATCGTAGAGCACAGCCGGGCGTTGCGTCTTCAGCTGCTCGATGGCAAAGCGTGCAACCACCACACCCTGGAAGTCATCAATGAAGCCGGCGCGGAAGACGAACTTCTTCGGCTGGCCGGTTTTGGCATCGATCGTGGTCTTGGGGTTGGTGGACCAGGGGCTGATCATCGGCATGCCGCTGGATTCGGCCACTTCCGCTGCCGGGATGGCATTGCGGCTGGCGTTCGGGCCGATCATCGCCAACACGCCGGCAGTGGCCAGCTTCTGCGCTGCAGCGGCGGCCGATTCCGCCTTATCTTCATTGTCCTCGATTACCAGCTCGATCTGATACTTCCTACCGCCGACTTCCAACCCCCCGGCATCGTTGACTTCCTTCACTGCCAGCTGTGCGGCATTCTTGCACGATTCACCGACCACCGGAATCCCCCCAGTCAACTCGGCGTTCAAACCGATCTTGATCGTCTGCGGAGCAGACGGCCCGCAGGCTCCTAGAGCCAGAGCGAGCACCAACAGAGCACCCATGAGTGTAGCGAAGCGTTTCATGTCTTCCTCCTTTCGAGATCAAAAAGTGGGAAACCGAAGGATTAAAAACTGCCACGCATTTTCTGCCTGCCACCACCTCCTTTTTATAAAGTGCTCAGGGTTGTATTATACCCTATCTTCCCCTTTTAATCCCCAGGCAAACCAGGTAGGCACATAAAAGTAGCGTTCACCGTGCAGGCGGGCGCGTTCTTCGACCCTATCGAAGAAACGGAGCGTTTCTTCCGGGATGCTTCCGGCCAGGTCCTGACGTAGCTGCTGCCATTCGGCTTCCAGTTCGGCGGCATCGAGCGCCGGGCGCGGACGGGGAGCTAAGCAGCCGCTTTCGATGAGCACGATCCCGGCCTGAGCAAAAAGGGCGGCCAACCGCGCGCCGATGGTAATCTCCGCGCCGCGGCGACGCAGGGCTTCGTTTTGCCATTCGGCAGGCAGGAGCAATTCCGGGGGTTCTTCTACGCGCTGGCTGTAATCCGGTTCCGCCAGGGCCAGGATGAAACCACCCGGCCGGGTGACACGGCGCATCTCGCATAAGGCCTGAAGCGGATCGGAGACCCAAAGCAGGAAATAATGACAGTAGACCAGATCGAAGGTATCCGGAGCGTAGGGGAGGAAGAGCGCATCGCCCTGGACAAGAATAGAAGCCGGGGCGTGCACTTGCGCTTCTCGCAGGCGCGATCGGCTCAGGTCCAGACCGTGTGGCGCCGCGGCGAAAGCCCACTCCCGCAACACCGCGGCGGAACCGCACCCAACTTCCAGGATGCGGCGCCCGCGGCGTATCTCTTCTTTTTCCCAAAAATATTCCCGCAAAGGACGGGTCCAGCTCGCTTGTTGAACGAAGCGGCTATGTTCGTCCATAGATTTTCGCCCAGCCATCGCGCAAAACGTTGCCCAGCACCTGCCCGGCCATGCCCTGAGAGGGGAGCACATCGCCATCCGGTTCGACGTACAGCCAGACCTTGCCGGCACCGGGCGGGACTTCTTCGGCTACTTCAAATTGCACGGGGTTGAAATCGGAATAGGGGACAGGGAGGTCGAATTTCAGGGGTAGGCCGAGTTCAGCGGCGCGCTGACGGGCGCTTTCCAGCGCCGGGCGCAGATCGGGAGTGATGGCGCTTAGGGAGAGGGCGTTGACTCCAATCCGGCACAGGCGCGCTAGACTTTCTTCGAGAAGTGGCAGGCGCTCAGGAGTGAGGGTGAGATGGGCAGTGGTGAAGAGGTCCTCGGATATGACTTTCTGCAGCGCTTGCCAGGAGCGTTCCTCTTCGGGACGGAGCAAGAAGAGTAGGTGATCGAGGCCGCTTTGGAGGAGCGCCTGCAGGTAGGAGGGGTCGTTTAGTCGTAGACCATCGCTGCACAGGCCGCTGACCATACCCAACGCCTCGGCATGGGCGATAAGATCGATCAGGTCTTCGCGCAGGGTGGGTTCGCCACCGGTGAAGACGACATGCGGAATGCCAAAGGCCCAGGCGGTGGAGAGCAGGGTGCGCCATTCGTCGGTAGTCAGCTCGCGCACGGCGCGTGCTTGAGGGGCGCGATCGGCGGGTTCTCCTTGCGGTAGGCGATAGGTAAGGGCGCAATCCAGGCGCAACGGGGCGCGCAGATCGGCGCTATGGGGGGTGAGGCGCTCAAAGCCGAGATCGGCGGTCGGATCGAGATCGGGAGATTCGAGAAGGGCCTGGATGCGTTCGAGGAAGTCGCGATAGTCCTGGCGCAGACGTTCGGCCGGGGCGCGGTAGCGTTTTCGCATCTGGCGTACTGCTTCGTCTTCCGCATGGCCTTGAATCCAGTGATAGGCAAACTCGGCGGCGGTGCGGTTGAGATGCAGGATGAGCGACGCGTTGATCACCAACACGCCGCTACCATCTTCCTGCAAGCGCAAATGCAGACGGTAGGGACGGTTCTGCGATGTTTGTCCACGCAGGTGATAGATCTGGGATGGCAAGGGACGGGCACGGGAAAACAGGTTGCGGATCATGGGTCTCCTCCCCGTTCAAACGATAGAGCCTGTACCGGTTGCGGCACGGGGCGCGGTGATTGGATCACAGCCAGCTCCTGGAGGGCGAAGAAGGTATTGAGCGGACGATGGTGATGCGGTCGTTGGAGGTCCATTTCCGGGCGCACTTCCCATTTCAAGGGGCAGCCGCCTCCGCACTGTGCCAGCAGCGGGCAAGACTGACAGGCCTGCGGCGCATGACTGCGTTCGCGCAGGCGCACGCAAAGCGGGTGATTCCAGATTGCATCCCAGGAATCCCGCAGGATGTTGCCGACCGGGTAATAATAGGATTGGCAGGGGAGCACATCACCGTTGGATTCGATGCACATGCTGTAGAGCGCGGCGGTGCATCCCTTGACCCCCAGTTCGAGCTGCATGGGGTCGAAATGGCAGTACTGGGTGGGGGTATACCAGATCAGGCGCTGACCGTACTCCTGGGTCTTGCGGCGGGCGATCTCCAGCAGGGGATGTAGCTCGGCCTCTGCCAGGCCGGTGCCGACCTTCAACCCATGACCGGAGTAGATCAGCGCGTTCATGCCGATGGTCGGCACGCCCAATTCGGCCAGGAAGTCGATCGTTTCTGCGACGGTATGGGCATTATCGCGCAGCAGGGTGGTATTGGTCATGACGAAGAGCGGGCTGGCGAGGGCATTTTTCAGGCCGCGGATGGTCTGATCGAAGGCTTTGGCGCGCACCATGCGGTTGTGGATTTCGGGGTCGGCGGATTCGACGGTGATCTGCACGTGATCCAGGCCGGCTTCGACCAAGCGCTCGACGTAGCGCGCATCGGACATGCGGCGGGCGTTGGTATTCAGCCCGGTGATCAACCCTAGCTGCACCGCATAGGCGATCAGCTCCGGTAAGTCTTCGCGCAACGTGGCCTCGCCGCCGGTAAAGACGACATGGGGCACGCCGATCGTCCGCACGGTCTCTAGGATGCGTTTCCATTCATCGGTGGAGAGTTCCGGATAGTTTCGTTCGCGTGCGTTGTAACAGTGAGCGCAATCGTTGTTACAGCGGTAGGTGATCGCCAGGTCCATGCGATAAGGGGCATGGGGACGATCGCTGAAGGGCATGAGCGCCTCGAATTCAAAATCGTGGAAAACACAAGCACCATCGGGACGGATCAGGGAGGTGAGTTGTCCGCGGAAGATCTCCAGATCCCTGCGGGCGCGTTGGCGGGAGACGGCATAACGCGCCATCAGGGTGCGCAGTTGCTCGTCTTCGGATTTGCCTTCCAGGATCAACCAGGCCATTAGGGTGGCAGTGGGGTTGAAATGGTAAATGCGACTGGCATTGACCAGCAGGGTGCCGTTCCCCTGAGCATCCACGCGCAGGTGAACGTGGCTACGCTCGCCCTCGGCTTGGTAGTGGTAACTATAAAGGCCTGCCGGAGGGAGAGGTTCGGGCTTGTGATAGCCGAAGAAACGGTAGAGGGACTGTAAAGGGAGGCGCATTTTTTCTCCTAGTAGACCATGGACGGTGGACGGTGGACCGTGGAGGTAGACCGTAGACGGTGGACGGTAGATGGGCGTCACGATGCCCTATCGCCCGCCGCCGGCACAAGCGCAGGCACAGCCGGCGCAAGCACAGGCACAGCCACCACCGCTCCTCCCTCCGCTCGATGAGGGGGGCGGAGGTGGGTTGGTGATGCGGGTGACGCTTTCGGTGAACGCTTTTGGATTTCCCAGCACATTAGCGGCTACCGATTGCACACTGCGAATCACCGAAGCGGCGAAGGAGGCACCGGGAACGGTCGTGCGACCGGAAGAGGGAGCGCCGGCAGAAGCAGGCGCGCCATACGTGGGATCATAACGCGACCACCAGGTAGGGACGTATACCGGTCCGGTGAACACCCGGCGGGCGCGGTCGTCGTAATCCGGGTCGAGCATCGTCCACTCCAGCGCCTCGCTGAAGAGCTGACTTTTGACTTCCGGCGTCTCGGCGGCTTCTACCTGAGCCCAAGCACGCTGGACGATGGAGCGATAGTATTCCACCGTCTCCTTGCGGCTAAAGCCGCGCATTTTCTCGCGCAAGCCGGCGATCAGGTCTACGATCATCTGGCGCAGGAGCTTGCGGCGCGTGTCGGCACGCTTCTGCTGCATTGCTTCGAGAAATTGCCTTTCGTAGCCATGCAAGCCTTCCGGTAACGGTTGCAACACTTCGATTTCTAACGGATCGGATGAGAGGACACGTGCCGCGCCTTTTTTCACCACGCTGAAAAGGATCATGGTCATCACCTTTTCCAGCGGTTGCTCCAAGAGCAACGCCGCTTCGACGGCCGTCAGGCCGCGCTTGATGCCATGCCCCTCTACCTGGACCAGCGGAGGCATATAGTCCAGCTTGCGCTGAAAACTGCTGACGATCGAAATAAGGACCAGGATCGGTACCACCAGGCAAGCAAAGATGGTAAAACCGGCACCGACCAGCCATTCCAGAAACTCCACAAATCGTTCCCAGAGCGAAGGCCGGTAGGCCGAGGCCGGAACGTAGCGATTCGGGAACGAGGCGCCAAAGAAGTATTGGATAGAGCCATGCGCCACCGGGTAAACCCAGGTATAGGTGACCCGTCCTTCGGCATCGGTGCCGATCTCCGGTTCGCCACCCCGCTCAAGATGATAGCGCGGCTCGGTAGGGGCAACACCGGGTGGGAAATGAAAGACCACTACTAGTTTCATCGTATCGTGAACGTAGGCCGAGCCGAACCAGGTGGGTGAAAAGACGGCACTGACGTATTCCGGATCAGACGTATCGGGCGAAAGCACACGGCGAATGCGTCCGATATACACCCGCACCTGCCCTTCTTCGCCGGGTTGAATGGCATAGCGGCCCAGATCGATGGCTACGCCACAACATCCTTCCCCCTGATAATCGCTCGTCACTTCCACCGGTTGGCCGTTCACCCAAGCTGAGATGCTGTTGAAATCATAGGAATCGTTCGGTAAGCCCACGTCTACAAAGTCGATCGGATGAGCACCGGGATCATTGGCGAAGTGAAAGGTGTAGTCCAACGAGAGCGTGCCATCCGCATTCCAGTAGGCATGGACAATCTCTTCGATCAGGCGAAAGGAGTAAGATTGTGCTTCCGCCGGCACAATCCAGACCCCCAGCCAGAGCAAAACCAGGATCAACAGCACCAGGCGACGCACCGCGCACCTCCTACCACTTGGGCTCTTCGGTTAGCTGGTAAACCGTATGACAGTACGGACAGGTGACCATCGGTGCACCGTTGACGATCTTGATGTCGCCGGCGGTGATCACACCACCACAGGCACGACACTTGAGCGCTTCGGCCTGTACCTGCCCCGGTAGATCTACTTTGTACGTGACCTGGGCTTTTTCCTGTTGTTGGCGGCGAATGGCGATCAACAACGCCACCAGACCGATGAGAAAAGCCAGGCTACCTCCGCAGGCGAGCATTCCACCCAGGCGTGCCCAGGCTTGGTCACCCTGTTGGGGGTCAAGAGAGCCTAAGTAGAGAAAGCCTCCTAACCCAACTCCACAAGCGGCGATCAGGAAAAGCAAGACGGCGATCCCGTAGAGCAAGTAAAGGGGTTTCATTTTGCCACCTCCAGGAAAACCTGCATTCAGTTTAACACAAAATCCCCCAAAGAAGATTAGACGGTGGACGGTAGACCGTGGCGATGTGGAAGGTGGATCGTAGGGAAGGATGGTAAACTGGTGAGGTAGGTGTTATTGGTGAGGAGAATAGTATTGGCTATGCGAAATGCTTGTCAAAAAGCAAGCAATTAACTAATATTTAACCACCTTCCAGCATTGTCTATGAGATGAGCGCTTTTTCCAACTCGAGCAAAAAAGCCTTGGTTTTCACGCCCTCCCCACCACCATAGCCATGCAATTTGCCGTCGCTGCCGATGACTCGGTGGCAAGGAATAATGATAGGGATCGGATTGCTGGCCTCGGCACGGCCTACAGCACGCGCAGCGCGTGGACGACCCAATTGGCGCGCCAGATCAAGGTATGTGCGGGTAGCACCATAGGGAATCGCAAAGGTCGTCTTTAGCACCTGGCGCTGAAAAGGGCGCATAGTGGACCAATCGATCGGCAGATCGAAGGCCAGGCGTTGACCGTTGAAATACTCCTGCAGCTGACGCACTACCTCGGCCACCTTTGAAGCATCCAAAAAACAAGGGCGACGAAAACGTTTCTCCAAATAGGCACAGAATTGTTGAGCGTTTTGTGCCCATTCAATGGCCACTACCCCCTGTTCTCCCACGGCAATCCACAACTGCCCTACAGGGCTCTCGAACGAGCCAATGTATAACGGCGGGCCTTCCAAACGTACCTTACGTCTGCTCATGATTTCAACCTCCCGTAAAGGTACCACCAGGTCTCGGCCGGGAACACGGCGCTCATCTCGGCTTCCCAGATAAAAGGTCCGGGGATGAATGCGGTGCGCAAGCGAGCATCCAGCGCATGGAGCAGTTCTTCTTCCGGGAGCGGAGCGGCAATTTCCGGGCGAAGTAGTTCCATCAGCACCCGTGAGCGCACTTCCTGGGGATAATCGGCGGCGTAGTTGGCCGGAGATTCAAAATAGTCTTCCAGGTAGTTTCGCCACAGGTTCAGACGAGAATTGAACTCACGCCGCGCCTTCTTTTCCCAGGCCGCTCGCCAGCGTTGACGCAAATGATCGAGGCGCATTTCTTCGTCGGGCGGTAACGCATGGCGTGCTTGCAAGCGCAGGCGCGTCAGGAGCAGGTTTCCCAGGGTCAGGCGCGGCAGAGAGACATGGGGCACACCGAGCACCCAATAGAGCTCATTGGAAAGCAGATAGGGTTCCAGCTCATCGAGTGCCGTTCGGAAATACAGCAGATCGGTTTCTGTACTCATCTCGACCGTCCACGGTTTAGCCCACAAGGGCAGAGGCCAAAGCTCGATGCTATGTTACGCACAGGCTGAAGCGCTGTGCTACAGTCCACGGTCTACGGTCCACCGTCCTCTACGGATTCCCCGTCGGGCTGGCCTCGATCAGCACCCGACGCGTGCCCAAGGACCAGGTCGAAAGAAAGGCCAGACGATCGGCCGGCTCATAAAGCGGTGGAATCTGTACATTCTGCACCTGGCGGCTCACGCCATAGGTGTAGACCGGATAATAAAGCAACAGTGCAGGAAGTTCACGGGCAAAAAGGATCTGGAAATTGCGGTAAAGGCGTTGCCGCAAGCCCAGATCGGTAGTCACGCGTGCCTGTTCCAGGTATTCACTGGCCGAACGATTATCCCATTGACTGTAATTCTGACCACCCGTGATCTCGGATTGATGCCAGAAGGGATAGGGATCGGGATCGGGGGTGCGCGAAAGGTCGAGATCGATCAGCGCCGCCTGGTAGGTGCGCGGCGAAAGATGATCCTGGATCAGCTGGGGCATGGGCACGGCCTGCAGCGTCACAGAGACACCGATGCGTTGCCAATCAGCGGCCAACAGGCGAGCGATCTCCGTATGGGTTGGATCATCTGGATGAAGCAGGGTAAACTCCAGGCGCTGATTTTCTTTGGCGCGCACCGTTTCGCCCGGAGCGATCAGATACCCTTCCTTACGTAGAATGGCCTCGGCCTCTTCCGGTCGGTAGGGAACGCGCTCGATCCCGTCATAGTAAGCCCAGGAGGCCGGCAAGATGGGACTATCGGCCGGTATACCTTGGCCATGGAGTGCTTTCTGGATCAGATAGTCCCGATTGATGGCCAACAAAAGCGCCCGTCTCACCGCCGCGTTTTGAAAGAAGGGCACTTCTGGGTTGTTGAGGTTGAGCAGGACCAGAGAAATTTGCGGAAGACGCGTGGAATACACGGCCAAGTTGGGCTCTGCAAGCGCCTGATCGAGAATTTCAGGGGTCAGCTGGGCAATGCCCATCACATCACCGCGACGGAACGCTTCCAGAGCGGCCGCAGGATTGTCATAGGTGCGAAAGATCACCTGTTCCAGATAGGGTTTGGTTTGGTAGTATCTATCGAAGACCTTCAGCACCACCCCGCGAATCGCTCCATCTTCCACCAGGAACCGGTCGAAGGCGAAGGGGCCGCTTCCGATCGGGTGCAGGTTGAAATCCGCATTGGCCAATTGATCGGGAGGGACCGACCCCAACAGGTGACGCGGCAGAATACCGAACGTAAGATAATCCAGGAAAGGAGCAAAAGGTTCCGGCAGGGTGAATTTTAGGTTGTGGTCATCCAGCTTGCGCACGTCCACTTTCTGCCACAATTCGCGCACATCTGCCGGGAAAAGCGAAGCTCCTGAACGGATCAAATCAATCGTGAAGAGCACATCATCGCTGGTCACCGGCGTGCCATCGTGCCAGAATGCATTGGCGCGCAGAGTGACATTATAGATATCCCCTTCCGGTGAAACGCCCCAAGATTCGGCCAGATCGGGGCGAGGAATGCCGCGATCATCGAAACGGAAGAGGGCACTATAGAGCAGGCGATTTACGGCGCGATCGGCCTCGTTGTTCCAATCCAGCAACGGGTTGAGGCGGGAGAGTTGGCCGATGAGGGCCTCGGTATAAACGCCACCCCTATCCGGTTGTGCAACGAGCACCCTAACGGTCGGCTGCTGCAAAGCCAGCACCGCCGTCACAATCGCCATGGTGACCAGGATGAGCGTAATTTGCCAGCGTAAACGTTTCATAAGGTTAAAAGAACCTACCACCGGTTTTGAGGATGCCGTATCTGGCACCTAGCACCTTGTGGTAGGAATTTTTTAGCGAGAAACGATCAGCGCGGCGATTGCCAGCGCGAAGAACAGCACGCTGAACAGGATGGTCAGACGGAAAAGCACTTTTTCCAACCCGCGTCGTGCCGTGAATACGCCACCGCTATCCGTACCGGTCAAGCCGCCCAGGCCGGCGCCCTTGCTCTGCAAAATGACGCTCACGATGAGAAAGATCGAAACAAGCATCAAAGCGATTTCGAGATAGGTTTTCATGCCGGATTTCTCTCCTAATGCGTGATTTCATGAGCACAGCGTCCGAAGGCTATCGCCCGTTCCGCGGCCCGAAGCCTAAGGTCCAAAACGAGCCTTCGAGCACCCGTGCCTGCACGATTATATCATGCATGCAGGATGGGTATCCGTTATAATAACCCTGTGAGCTACTCTACCCTTTTTTGCGATCTGGATGATACGCTCTACCCGGCCAGTAGTGGGCTATGGCAGGCGATCAAAGAACGCATGAACCTCTATATGCATGAACGCCTGGGGATCCCCTGGGAGGAGATCCCCCGCCTGCGGGATGCATATTTTCAGCAATACGGGACCACACTACGCGGCCTAAAAGCGCATTACGAGCTCGACGAACGGGATTTCTTGGCCTTCGTCCATGATCTGCCGCTTGAGCGCTATCTCAGGCCGGACCCGGAGCTCCGCCGCGTGCTCGAAGCATTGCCGCAACGGAAGTGGATCCTCACCAACGCAGATGCCGGCCATGCCCAACGGGTGCTGCGTTTCTTGCAAATAGAGGATTGCTTTGAGGGGATCATCGATATTCTCCGTCTCAGCCCCTATTGCAAACCCCAACCGGAAGCGTTTGCCATCGCGTTACGCCTGGCCGGCGAGGAACATCCCGAACGTTGTGTGCTCGTGGACGATCTCCCACGAACGGTCGAAGCCGCACGGCGATTCGGCATGTTGGGCGTGCTCTACGGCCTCGAATCTCCTCATCCGGCCGCCGATGCTACGTTCACCGATTGGAGGCGCCTTCCTGAAATCCTCGATCGTCACAATGGTCGCTTGAACTCGGAGAGAACCAGATGAAAACAGAGAACGTCTATTTGGTCATCTTTCTGGTCATCCTCATCGTTGGGCTTTCTAACCTGATGATGTACCTGATCGTGCGTGGTGGACGAAACTTCAACCTGCGTTGGATGAATGGGTTGTGGCGCGGTGGTTCGCAACCTTTTTCCCAGGAAGATCGCGCCTTGGAAGAACTGAGCCGTCGAGTGCGTGAGATCGAATCGAAAAACAAAAAGGACACAGAAGAGTAAATTTTCAGGCCGCATTTAGCTGCAAGGATTATCGTTCAATAGACGAAATTACCCTTATGGAGGTCTCGAAACATGGAATCCACATCTTCTGAATCCCGCAAACGCATTCCGTGGGGCAAGATTCTGGCGATCGTTTTCATCGAGCTGGTCATGGCGGTCGGCATTTTCGCCGGCGGCTTTGCGACGGGCTGGATCGCCAAAACAAGCCCTCTCCCCCATTATCTGGGGATGTACACTCCCTCACCTGAAGCACAAACGGTCACCCCGAACACATTACAGGACCTTTTCAACCCATTTTGGGAAGCCTGGGACCTACTCCACCAGGAATATGTAGATAGGAACAACCTCGATGATGCCGCGTTGATGCGCGGTGCGATCCGCGGGATGTACGAAGCGGTGGGCGATAAGCACACCAGCTACATGGACCCGCAGGAATACAAAGATGCCACCGAAAGCCTGAGTGGAGAATACGAGGGCATCGGTGCTTGGGTAGATACCGGGGGGGAGTATCTGACGATCATCAGCCCGATCCCCGGCTCTCCTGCCGAAAAGGCCGGCCTGCGTAACGGTGATCAGATCATCGCGATTGATGGCGAAGATATGACCGGCATCAGCCCGGAAGTGGCGCGGCGTAAGGTGCTCGGCCCGGCCGGCACGACCGTCGAATTGACCATCCGTCGCCCCGGTGTCGAGGAACCGTTTACCGTCAAGATCACCCGCGCCCGCATCGTCATTCACAGCGTGGAAGGCAAGATGCTCGATAACGGCCTGGCCTACGTTCGGCTCTTGACCTTCGGCGATAAGACGACCACCGAACTACGAGATACGCTCAAGAGCTTACTGGCACAAAATCCCAAAGGCTTGATCCTCGACCTGCGCAACAACGGTGGCGGCTACCTCCAAACTGCCGTAGAAGTGGCCTCCGAGTTCATCCCGGATGGCGTTGTCCTTTACGAAGAATACGGCGATGGCACCCGCAACACCTACACGGTGAGCGGCAAAGGTCTGGCGACGCAAATTCCGCTGGTGGTGCTGATCAATGAAGGCACAGCCTCGGCCTCCGAGATCGTCGCCGGCGCCATTCGCGATCACGGACGCGGCAAGTTGGTGGGTGTAACCACCTACGGCAAGGGCTCGGTACAAAACTGGATCCCCTTGAGCAACGATCAGGGAGCCGTGCGCATTACCATTGCCCGCTGGCTGACTCCGAACGGTTACTCGATTCACGAGAAGGGTTTAGAGCCGGATGTTGTGGTGGAAATGACCGAAGAGGATTATTCCAACGAGCGTGACCCCCAGTTGGACAAAGCCATCGAATTACTGCTAAGCGGTGAGTAGTAGGTCAAACGCTAGCGTTTGACCTACTACAAAGGAGCAAACATGGGACTGAAACCGGATCACTGGATTCGCAAGATGGCGCTGGAGCACGGCATGATTGAACCCTTTGTCGAGAGCCAGGTGCGACAAGGGGTTATCTCCTATGGACTTTCTTCATACGGCTACGATATTCGCGTGGCCGATGAATTCAAAATCTTTACGAACGTCTATTCCACCGTAGTTGACCCCAAAAATTTCGACCCGAAAAGCATGGTGGATTTCAAGGGAGACGTTTGCGTCATCCCACCGAATTCGTTTGCCCTGGCGCGTACGGTGGAGTATTTCCGCGTGCCACGCGGCGTCCTATGCGTCTGTTTGGGAAAGTCCACCTATGCCCGTTGTGGCATCATCGTCAACATTACGCCTTTTGAGCCCGGTTGGGAAGGGTACGTGACCTTGGAGATTTCCAACACCACCCCCTTGCCGGCCAAAATTTACGCCAACGAGGGCATCGCCCAGGTGCTGTTTTTTGAGGCCGATGAACCTTGCGAAGTCTCCTACGACGAACGCAAGGGCAAATACCAAGGTCAACAGGGAATCGTATTGCCGCGCCTGTAGCCCGTTGTGATAAAATTAATCATACTTTCCTCATGGATGAGAAGCGTTACTGGGTCGGTTTTAACCTGGTGAAAGGGATCGGTGCGGTTCGCTTGCGGCGCCTCATCGAAGCATTCGGCAGTGCCGAGGCCGCCTGGCAGGCCTCCTCGCTAGAGTGGCAAATGCACGGCCTGCCGCCGCGCCTGTGCGAACGCCTGGAGGCCATCCGCTCCGGTGACACTCTCGATCGCTTCTGGGAACGCATTCAAGAATTGGGCATTCAGGTGCTGACCTGGGACGATCCCGACTACCCGGCACGCTTGCGCGAGATCGATCAACCGCCACCCGTCCTGTATGTGCGCGGTCAGCTTCTACCGGAAGATGACTTTGCCGTCGCCATTGTCGGCACACGGCGCGTGACACCCTATGGCCGTCAGGTCACCGAGGAGATCGCTTCTTTTCTGGCCGCTCAGGGGTTGACGATCGTCAGTGGGCTGGCGCGTGGCGTAGATGCGATTGCCCATCAAACGGCCTTGCGCGTCGGCGGGCGGACGATCGCCGTCCTGGGATGTGGCGTGGATCAAGTGTACCCGCCTGAACATCGTCAGCTGGCCGCGCAAATGATCGAGCACGGGGCCCTGGTGAGCGACTATCCCCCCGGCACACCGCCTGAAGCGAGCAATTTTCCGCCGCGCAATCGCATCATTTCCGGGCTTTCACAGGCCGTGATCCTCACCGAGGCCGGTGAAACCAGTGGCGCCTTGCTGACCGCCGCCTTTGCCGCCGATCAGGGACGTGAAGTGTTTGCCGTTCCCGGCAATATCCATGCTCCCCAGAGCCGCGGTTGCAATCGCCTGATCCAGCAGGGAGCACACGTATTGTTAGAAGCGGCAGACGTCCTTCAAGTGCTCAACCTGCAAAAAGTGGATGAACAGAAGACAGCCCGTCGTACCCTGCCGACCGATGAACTTGAGGGGCAAATCTTGCAAATGCTCTCTGAGCCGACCCATATCGATGAGCTCTCTCGCCAAACCCATCTTCCAATCGAAAAGATTTCGGCCACCTTGGTGCTGATGGAGCTCAAAGGTCTGGTCCGCCAGGCCGGACAGATGTATTACGTTGCCGTTCGTGAGACCCAAGCGGTCTACGAATGAGCCTGTGAGGGAAGACAAATTTATGACTTTGGAACACACCTATGCAGTCATCATGGCCGGAGGCGGTGGCACCCGTTTATGGCCTGTTTCGCGGCGTAAACGACCCAAGCAGCTCCTGCCACTGGTCGAGCAACGTTCGCTTTTTCAATCCACCGTTGATCGCCTGCGCACCATCTTTCCGCCGGAACGCATTCTGGTAGTAACGGTGGCCGAGCAGTTGAAGGCGCTGCAGGAACAAGCGCCCATGCTCCTGCCGCAGAATTTCCTCGTCGAGCCGGTGCCCCGCGGCACGGCCTCGGTGGTCGGTCTGGCCGCCGGCGTGCTTGCCCGCCGCGATCCGCAGGCGATGATGGCGATCCTCCCATCCGATCACTATATCCGCAATCGTGATCTCTTCGCGCTTCTGCTACGCGTCGCCTTCGATGTTGCCGAAGCCGGCTACCTGGTGACCCTGGGCATTACCCCCACCTATCCGGCCACGGTTTACGGCTACATTCAGCGCGGCGAACCGCTACCGGAAACCTTTTTCTATCCGGCCTACCGCGTCTTGCGCTTCAAGGAAAAACCGGGCGAAGCCGAAGCACGGCAAATGTTGCTTTCCGGCGATTATTCCTGGAATTCCGGCATGTTCATCTGGCGGGCAGATGTCATCCTGAACGAGATCGCCCATCACATGCCCGGTCTAAAACAAGCACTGGATGCCATCCTCGCCGATTGGGATACCCCGCGGCGCCAGGAAACCTTAGAACGCATCTGGCCGGAGCTGAAAAACGAGACCATCGATTACGGCGTGATGGAACATGCCGAAAAAGTGGCCGTTTTGCCGGCCTCCGGCCTGGAATGGAGCGATATCGGCAACTGGAATTCCCTCTTCGACGTGCTTTTGCCGGATGAGCACGGAAACATCGTTTTCGCCGGCAATCACCTGCCGCTGGATACTTCCCAATCCCTGATCTACGGTAACAACGATGGTCGCCTGATCGTCACCATCGGTGTAGACAATCTGATCGTCGTGGATAGCGGCGATGTGTTGCTGATCTGTCGCAAGGATCAGGCACCGCGCGTGCGTCAGGTGGTAGAATATCTCCAACAAAACCATAAGGAAGAGTATCTGTAATTATGGAAGCCTATTGTCTCAAATGCAAAGTTCACCGTGAAATGCAATCTCCCCAGCCCACGTTCAATGCCCGTGGGATGCCGATCACCCGCGGCACCTGTCCGGTGTGCGGTACGGTGATGATCCGAACCGGACGCACCCCGGCGCATGAGGGCCTATCTCCTGCAGAAGAAGGCAACAACCGAAAGGGGAAGCTGGTGATCGTCGAATCCCCGGCCAAAGCGCGCACTGTGGGCCGCTTCCTGGGGAAGGGATACACCGTCAAAGCTTCGGTTGGTCATGTGCGCGATCTGCTCCGCTCCCGGCTCTCCGTGGATATCGAAAACGGCTTTACCCCCACCTATCGCGTTCCAAAGGAAAAGAAAGAGGTGGTGCGCGAGCTGAAGCAGCTGGCCGCACAAGCCGAGGAGATCTATCTGGCTACCGACCCGGACCGCGAGGGAGAGGCCATCGCCTGGCATCTGATGGAGGCGGCATCCATCGACCCGCGCCGAGCACGCCGGGTGACCTTCCACGAGATCACCGAACCGGCCATCCAGGAAGCCTTTTCCCACCCGCGCCCGATCGACATGAACTTGGTCAATGCCCAGCAGGCGCGGCGCATCCTCGATCGTCTGGTGGGATACCAGATCAGCCCGCTCTTGTGGGAGAAGGTGCGCAATCGCCTTTCGGCCGGCCGTGTTCAATCGGTTGCCTTGCGTTTGATCGTCGAGCGGGAGCGTGAAATCCAGGCCTTTGTGCCGGAAGAATATTGGACGATTGCCGCCGAATTCCTGCCGCAGGGACTTAAGAGCACCTTTATCGCCCGTCTGGTGCGTGTAGATGGGGAGGAACCAAAACTGCCCAACGAAGAAACGGTGCGCCCTCTGTTGATGGATATGGAAGGCGCAACATACGTCATCGAGCGCATCAAGCGCGGGGAGCGCCGCCGCAGGCCCTCGGCACCGTTCATCACTTCCACGTTGCAACAGGAAGCCTCGCGCCGACTGGGCTTTACCGCCAAACGCACGATGGCATTGGCACAGGCACTTTATGAGGGCGTGGATGTCGGCGAAGGTGGCTCAACCGGCCTGATCACCTACATGCGCACCGACTCCACCAACGTTTCGGAGCTAGCCCAAGCAGAAGCACGGCGCTATATCGCCGCTCGCTTCGGTAACGATTTCCTGCCCTCCGAGCCACCACGCTATAAAACGCGCGCCGTCAGCGCACAGGAAGCGCACGAGGCCATTCGCCCGACTTCGGTGTTCCGCGAGCCGGAGAAGGTCAAGCCCTATCTGGAACCGGCCATGTTCCGCCTGTATCAGCTCATTTGGCAACGGTTCATCGCTTCGCAAATGGAAGCTGCCGTGTACGATACGCTCCAGGTGGAAATCACCGGAAAAGGTAGCGCGCATGCCTATCTCTTGCGCGCTTCCGGCTCTTCGGTGAAATTCCCCGGCTTCCTGGTCGTCTACGAAGAGGCGAAAGACGAAGATGCCCAGGAAGAGGAGAACGTGCGCATTCCGGCCGAGATCAGCGAGGGGCAGGTACAGCTCCTGCAGCGCCTCATCCCGGAACAACACTTCACCCAACCGCCTCCACGCTATACCGAAGCTTCTCTAGTTCAGACGCTGGAGGAAAACGGCATCGGTCGCCCGTCCACCTACGCGCCGATCCTTTCCACCATTCAGCAGCGCGGCTATGTCGAGCGCATCGATCGCCGTCTGGTGCCGACCGAAACGGGGATGTTGGTCAGCGATTTGTTGGTGCAACACTTCCCGGATATTATGGATGTCGGCTTCACGGCACAGATGGAGGAGAACCTGGATCGGATTGCCGGCGGCGAGGCCGATTGGGTACAGGTGTTGCGCGAATTCTACGAACCGTTCTCTCAAAAGGTAGCCAAAGCCCAGCGCGAAATGCCGGAATCCCGTAGCGAACCGGAAAAGGTCGGTCGGGCTTGTCCAAAATGTGGTCACGATCTGGTGATCCGCTACGGACGCTACGGCAAATTCATCTCCTGCAGCAATTTTCCGAACTGTCGTCACACCGAACCCTTGCTGGAACGCATTGGCGTCAAGTGCCCGAAAGATGGTGGCGAGATCGTGGAACGCAAAAGCCGCCGCGGGCGCGTCTTCTATGGATGTGCCAATTATCCCGCCTGCGATTTCGTCGCCTGGAAAAAGCCGATCGCCCCACCGTGCCCCAGTTGCGGAGGGTTGCTGGTGATCGCGAATAAGTCACAGGCACAATGTACTGCCTGCCAGGAAACCTTCAACTTGGAGGAACTGGTGACGGTGACGGAGTAAGATTTCCGATTCTTCCCCACACGAGGTCCCTATGCGTGATCTGCTTCTTCTCTACCTGAAACGCCCTCAAATCGCCGCCGCGCTCGGCCTCATCCTCGGCCTGTTTTTGGGCCTGCTCTGGGGATGGGTAATCCAGCCGGTGGAATGGCGCGATGCCACCCCGGCTCTGCTCCGCAGTGATTATCAAGAGGATTACCTGCGCATGGCGATCGATTCTTTTCGCCTCACGCTGGACCCGAACAAGGCCGTTCAGCGCTGGGAGGCTCTCGGCCCCGCCGCTCCTTCGCTCTATCAGCGCATCAAAGAATCACCCGGTACCCAGGAGATGCTGGCGATCGAGGCGTATGGCAGCGTGATCACCAGGGTCTTCGGGCCAAAAGCGCTGGAAGTGACCCCTGCACCACAGGAAGGGGACGGGAATCTGACCTTCATCGTCCTCACGGTGGGTGGTTTGGTGCTTCTGGCAGTTTTGGTAGCTGGTGGTCTCTATCTCTTCCGTTTACTCCGCAAGGGGCCAAAGGTGGTCACCCCGGCCATGCAAGCGCAGGAATTGAGCCGCCAGGCCGAGCGCACCGATTATGAAGCCATGGGTGTAGCACCGCCGGTGAGCCAGGTGTTGACCACCTACGTGCTCGGAGATAACCTATACGATGAATCCTTTAGCATCGAATCTCCGGCCGGAAAATTTCTGGGGGAATACGGCGTTGGCATCTCAAAGGTGATCGGCGTGGGCGAGCCGAAGCGCGTCACGGCGCTTGAAGTGTGGCTGTTCGATCAGGGCGATATTAAGACTGCCACTACCGTGCTCATGAGCCCTCACGCCTATCGTGATGCCGCCATACGGGCCGAGCTAGAGCCGAAGGGCGATCTGGCGCTCATCGAACTCGGTGGGGAATACATGCTGGAAACCGCCAACCTGCAGTTGCTGGCCAAGGTGGTAGACCTCGCCTATGGAGAAGGAGCATTGCCCCCACAAAGCTTCTTCGAGCGTGTGACGCTTGAGCTGGCTGTGTGGCAAAAGGGCTAGTCGGTTAGTCGCTTAGTCGGTTGGCCGCTTGGTTGTGTGGTCGGGGTGATCGGGAGGGAGCAGGGGCACGCGGTTGGGCCGCGAATCATCACCAAACGATCATCCCGACCAAGCGTACTCCCAGCGCGACGATCAGAGCAATCAGGATTGTCAACGCCGCGACCTGTAGCATTCTCCTGTTGCCCAGCTCGCGCTTCAAAGCTCCCAAGGTTGCCAAGCAAGGAAGATAGAACATAACGAACGTGGCAAAGGTGAGCATTTGGATCGGTTGGAGCACCCGATCGAAATGCGTGCTTCCCAAGGCCTGTCCGAGCATGATCAACGAAAGTTCCTTGCGCAAAACCCCGAACACCAGCGGGACCCCGGTGACGTCCGGCAATCCGAGTAACCAGGTCAACGGGCGCAGCGCCAAATTGAGCCAACGCTCTGCTCCGGAGAGTTGCAAAAGTCCCAACACCACACTGCCAAAAATGAGCAACGGCCAGGCCTCGGTGACGAATTCCCGCACCCGAAACCAGACTTTGCTCCCGGTCACCCGGAAGGTGGGAATGCGCAAGGGGGGCATTTCCAAGATCAGGCCAGGGGTCGGTTCTGGAAGCAAGCGCAAGAGGAATAGCCCGGTCAAAGCGATCACCAACAGGTTCAGCAGATACAATCCCAAAGCCGGCAAGGGACCAAGATAGAAAGCCACCAGCCCAAAAACTACACTGATGCGCGCCGCACACGGTACTAACACCGATAAGGCCGCTGCAACCAGTCGATCTCGTTCGTTTTCCAGAATGCGCGTCGCCATCACGGCCGGGACGTTACAGCCATACCCAAGGATGAAAGGAACGATCGCTTTCCCGTGCAATCCCAGGCGATGGAGAAAACTATCCATCAGAAAAGCCACTCGTGGCAAATATCCAATGTCCTCCAGCAGGCTTAAACCGACCAGGAAAGGCACCAAATAAGGTAAGACAATGGCCGCGCCGGCCGCAATCCCCTGCACCGTACTATCCAACACATAGAAAAGCAAAGTCTCTCCGCCCAACCAGGATCGTAAGAGGGTGGTCGCCTGATCGAAAAATGCCAACAAGGGAGATTCTGCCACCTTGCCAAAACTATAAACGAGCTGGAAGAATCCCCACAACACAAACACCAAGAAAAAATAGCCTCCCACAGGATGCAAGAGCAGATCGTCCAAGCGATCGCGCAGGGTTGTGCGGCGCATGCCCCAATGCATCACCTGCGCGCCGATCTTACGTGCCAAGCGATGCCGCTCTTCTAGTTCCATCTCCTGGAAAGGCATCTCCGGCGCAGAAGCAACGGTCACTGCGGCCGGCTGCAGCTGAGCGATCAGGGTCGGTTGCGGCAATTGTCGAGTTTCGGCCAAACGTTGCGCCGTGAGAAATACCTCGCGCACCCCGCGTCCCTTACTGGCGACCAACGGGAGGACGGGCACTCCCAAAAGGTTAGAAAGCGTAACGAAATCGATCTCCAATCCACGGGCCGCGGCTTCGTCCATCATGTTCACCGCAAGCACCAACGGACACTTGAGATCGAGCAATTCCAGGGTCAACTCAAGCCCGGATGTCAGGCGCATCGCATCTACCACATTGACAATCACGTCCACAGCATGGGATTGAAGATAGCGTGCGACTTCCTGTTCGGCCGGGCTGCCATCTTCCAACGTATACAGGCCGGGCAGATCGACGATCTCAACGACCTTGCCGCCCAGGCGCAAACGGCTTTCAGTATAGGTAACGGTGGTACCGTGGAAATTTCCCGTCTCGGCCTTATAACCGGCCACTTGGTTGAACAGCGTGCTCTTTCCGCAATTCGGCTGACCGATCAGGGCAATGCGCATGGCAATGGCTCCACTTCGATCTTTTCGGCAATGCCGCGCCCAATCGCTACCTCACGCTCCCCCACTTCCAGCAAAAGTGGTCCATTCCAGGGAGCTGTTCGTTTTAAACACACCACATCTCCCTCCAGCAAACCATGGAGCGCCAAGCGCTGACGCACACCATGGCGATCGACACGTAGAATGCGCACTTTCAATCCGGGTTTGATCTCTGTGAGTTTCATCGGTCTGGAGTATAACCTTTTCCTCCACGGATGGCAATGTCAATCGTCCTTCAAAGCGTAGATTTTTATCACAAAATTTATAAAAAACGAGCCGCCCATTACCACCAACCGAACCCGGCATACGCCCTTGGAACGATGTAAGCAAGGTCCAAAGCGCGGCGTTCCACAAGGCCGTTTTCCAGGGCGCCGTTCATCCCCCCGAAACATTCGATCCGGGTGAACATTGCCAAGAGCGTCGATCTTTGGTAAAACATAACCACATTCGTCATGTCCAAACGATATTTCCATCCCGCCATTTTCCGAAAATGAAAACCATCCTCGCTCTGCTCAAAACCATGCGCCCGCGCCAATGGACGAAGAACGCCTTCGTTTTCGGCGCGCTGGTATTCGACCGACAGCTCTTCATCCCCCTCTCCTTCGCCCGCACGCTGGCCGGCTTTTTGCTCTTCTGCCTGGCCTCCAGCGCCGTCTATATCCTGAACGATCTGGCCGATCTCGAAAAGGATCGTCAGCATCCGGAAAAGCGCCACCGGCCGCTGCCTTCCGGTCAGCTCTCGCCACGGCTGGCACTGTTCGCCGCCCTCTTGTTGTTGGCAGTGACCTTCAGCCTCAGCGCGGCGCTGAGCCCGGCCTTTCTGGGTGTGCTGGTCGCCTATGTGCTCCTGATGCTCCTCTACTCCAAGTGGCTGAAGCACGTGCCCATCCTAGACGTGCTCACCATCGCCGCCGGCTTCGTCTTGCGCGTCCATGCCGGTGTGACGCTGATCCCTGTTGAACGCTTCTCCCCCTGGCTGTACGTGGTGACCACGCTGTTGGCACTTTACCTGGGCTTTGGCAAACGACGCGCCGAGTTGGCCATGCTGGCCGAAAACGCCGGCGCCCACCGTCGGGTGCTGGATGGCTACACCCTGCGCCTGCTGGATCAATATATCCTGATCGTCTCCGGCACGACGATCATCGCCTACTCACTCTACACCTTCTCGGCACCCAACCTGCCGGCCAACCACAGCATGATGCTCACCATCCCCTTCGTGCTCTATGGCATTTTCCGCTACCTCTATCTGATCGAAATTGAACACGAAGGCGGAGCGCCGGAAGAAATCCTGCTCTCGGATCGGCCATTGCAGCTCGCTATTTTCCTGTGGGTCTTGGCCGTACTGGTGATCTTCTACTTTTCCCCATGACCTACGCTTCAGCCCCCGGAAAGATCATCCTCTTCGGTGAACACGCCGTAGTCTACGGCCGACCGGCGCTGGCCGTGCCGGTGTTCCAAGTCCGAGCCGGGGTCACGGTGGAGGATCGCCCAGAAGCGGGCATCTGGATCGAATCACCGCAGATCGGCCTTTCGGCGGCGATCGAGGACCTGGAAACCGATCACCCATTGGCGGCGGCAGTCTACGCCGTGCTGCGCCACCTGGAGCGTTCACCCAAAGACTGTCGGCTCAGGATTCACATTGACTCCTCGATCCCGGTAGCATCGGGATTGGGCTCCGGTGCGGCGGTAAGCGTAGCGCTGATCCGCGCCCTGGCCGCGCACCTGGGCCGGCCGCTCGAAGATGCTCAAGTCAACGCCTTAGCCTATGAGATCGAAAAGATCCATCACGGCACGCCTTCGGGTATCGATAATACGGTGATCACCTATGCCCAGGCCGTTTATTTCGTGCGCGGTCAGCCGCCACAACCATTTCAGGTTAAGGGAAACTTCACGCTGCTGATCGGAAACAGCGGCATTCCGGCCCCAACGCGCCAGGCCGTGGCCGATGTGCGCCGCCTTTGGGAGGCCGAGCCGGCGCGGTTCGAGGCACTCTTCGATCGGATTGGCGAAATTGTGGCGCAAGCGCGTCAGGCGCTGGAAGCAGGCGATGCTCCACGGGTGGGAGCGCTGATGAACGCAAACCATGCCATCCTGCAAGAACTGACCGTTTCTTCGCCCGTATTGGACGCGCTGGTGGAAGCAGCGCGTCGCGCCGGGGCCTGGGGCGCCAAGCTCAGCGGTGGCGGGCGCGGCGGGAACATGATCGCCTTGGTCGAAGCCGCACGAGCCGGGGAAGTGGCCGAAGCACTCCGAGCCGCCGGAGCGCAAAGCGTGATTCAGACCGAGCTGGGAGGGGAAACATGAATCGCATTCTGAAAACGCTCACTTTTCCGAACACCGTGCAGCTTAAGCTGGTACACGGCGATCTGACCCAAGAAACGGTGGATGCCATCGTCAACGCGGCGAACGAATGGCTACAGCACGGCGGGGGCGTGGCCGGAGCGATCGTCGCCCGTGGCGGCGAGAGAATCCAGCGCGAATCCGATGCCTGGGTGCAGCAACACGGCCCGATCACGCACGAGCGCCCGGCCTGGACCTCAGGCGGTCGCCTGCCATGCCGTTACGTGATCCATGCCGTTGGGCCGCGGTGGGGCGAGGGGAACGAAGAACCCCGTCTACGTACCACCGTTCAGAGCGCCCTGCAGCTGGCCGAATCCCTCGGCATCATCTCCATTGCCTTCCCATTGATCTCGGCCGGCATTTTCGGCTATCCTCCTATCGAGGCCGCCCAGGTGATCCTGGAGAGCATGGCAACCTACGCGCAGGAACATACGCAACCCTCCGATATACGGCTGGTGATTTACGAGCGTCCGTTGGTCGAAACGATCGCCGGGCATTGGGAAGAATGGCTGAGCAGATGATCACCTCGCGTCAGAATCCGAAGGTGCAGCAAGTGCGCCGCCTGATGAACGAAGCACGTGCCAGACGTGAGCTGGGCGCGTTCATCGCAGAAGGCGTGCGATTGATCGAAGAAGCTTGGCGAAACCGCTGGCCGTTTCGCTGGGTCTTCTACGATGAGAGGCTCGGATCACGCGGACGGCAATTGATCGAAACGCTGTGCCAAGGCGGGGTGACTGTGGAGCAGGTCACCCCGGAGCTGATGGACTATCTGAGCGATACCGAGCAGGCCCAGGGCATCCTGGCCGTGCTGCAGCTTCCAGAAGAACGCCCCACGATCCCTCCAAAGCCCACGTTCGTGCTCGTGCTGGACGATGTGCGGGAACCGGGGAACGTGGGCACGCTGCTGCGGTCGGCGGCGGCGGCCGGGGTCGAGGCCGTGTGGCTCTCGCCGGAATCCGCCGATCCCTGGCAGCCGAAGGTGGTGCGCGCCGGCATGGGGGCACACTTCCGCTTGCCGATCGTGCGTGCCCCGCTGACGGAACTCGCCGCGCGCATCCCCCAGGTCAAATGGGTGCTGGCCGATCTTAGGGAGGCCATCCCCCTTTGGAAAGCCGATCTGCGCTCCCCGCTGGCGCTCATCCTGAGCAATGAGGCCCATGGTCCGAGCGAATGGGCGCGGCGGCAGGCGCAGGAACGCGTATATATCCCGATGCCCGGCCAAACCGAATCGCTGAATGTCGCCATGGCCGGTTCTATTCTGCTCTTCGAAGTCGTGCGTCAACGCTGGGAGGGAAGATGAAAATCCGTTCCATCACCTACTTTTGCAATCCGGGATGGCCGCTCCGTTCGGAAACGTTGCAGCGCGCCGGGCAATTTCTGCAGGAAGCGCGTCGCCTGTTCGAGGAGGCCGGCTACGAGGTCCAAACCACGCGCCTGGCCACGGTTCCGTTCCCCTCGCTGGTGGGTGGGAAACCAAAAGAGACCGTTCTCCTGGCACAGGCCATGGAGAAAGCCATTGCCGAATACGGCATCGCATACGCCGCGCTGGGGCCGGCATTAGCCGAAACACCGGAATCCTTCGATGCAGTAGTCGAGTCGCTGGCGAACACGCAGCAGATTTTCTTCTCCGCCCTGCTCACCGATCGTCGTGGGCGGCTCTCCCTCTCTGCGCTACAGGCCACCGCCGAAACGATCGTGCGTCTCAGCACGGTAGAAGCGAACGGCTTCGCCAACCTGCGCTTTGCCGCCCTGATCAACGTCCCGGCAGGCACGCCGTTTTTTCCGGCGGCTTACCATCAAGGTCCCGAAGAAGCGTTTGCGCTGGCGCTGGAAGCGGCCGACCTGGCCGTTCAGGCCTTCGCGGGAATCTCGAACCTGGAAGAAGGTCAGCAGCGCTTGGTAGCGCGCATCGAACAGGAGGCACAAAATTTATCGCGGGTGGCCGATTTTCTCAAGTATCGTCACATGATCCGCTTTGGCGGCTTTGATTTCTCCCTGGCACCTTTCCCATCCGTAGAGCGTTCCATCGGCACGGCGCTGGAACAAACGGGATTGCCGCGATTGGGTTTGCACGGTTCCATGACCGCCGTAGCGCTGTTCACCCAGGCCCTGGAACGGGCGCATTTCCCTCACGCCGGTTTCTGTGGCGTGATGTTACCCGTGCTTGAAGATGCAGTGCTGGCCGAACGGGTGGCGCGCGGCGAATTGACATTGAAGGACCTGTTGCTTTATTCTGCCGTCTGCGGCACCGGGCTGGATACCGTGCCACTTCCTGGCGATGTGACCCCGTCCCAGATCGCCGCCCTGCTGCTCGATCTGGCCACCCTTGCGCTGCGGCTGAACAAACCGCTCACCGCCCGGCTGATGCCCATTCCCGGCAAAAAGGCCGGCGAAGCGACGACGTTTGATTTCCCCTTCTTCGCCAATAGCCGCATCCTGCCGATCCAGGCCGAGGGACTTTCCCTGCCGCCGGAGAACGTTTCTCTGAAGATAGAGGGCAGAGGGTGAAAGGAGGATAGGATGTTAGGGGTTAGGAAGTGAGAGGGTCAGGAAGGACTGGAGAGATTGAGCTATGGAGAGGGGCGCAAACGCTCGAAGATCCACACTTCCGGCGTCTCGTATACCAGCCGATAGGCCTCGGAAGCGCGCAGCCCATCCGCCAGGCGGCTGATTTGCAGATCGCCGCTCGGTAGGCGCATCGAGAGATATACGTAGTCGAACGTCTCCCCATTTCGATCTGCCCATTGCTCCAGGCAAACAGGACGATCGTAGTGGCAGGCATACAAATCTTCGTAAGCGTCCATGCGGACCTTGAAATGAGCCCTGCCGGGCAACCATTCGCGCCCTTGAACCGTGACGATATTCATTCGTCCACTCAGAGACGGGAACCATTCCTGCACTGGCGAGAGCGTGAGGGTTTCTTGCCAATCCAGGACGAGAAAACGGCTCTCGGCAGGCGCGTGCGTTGCGATCCAACGCAAGGCTTCACGATCGGCATTGCTTAATACAAGCTTTTGTACCTGAAGCACATTCCACTGCGCATTGAAGAGCAAGAGCAGGAGAAAATAGCCGAAAAACACTTTCCCGCGCCTTTCTAAGAAGATCGCCTGCCAGTTCGGAACCGCATTTCCCAGTGCAGGGAAGAGGACCTCGCTTAAGCTGAGAGCGGCCAGCAAGGCAACTTGGATGGGAACTACATGCGGCGCACTGCGCGGATCGGTCAGGAAAACCAGCAAAAACCAGATCGCCAACAACCCTTTGCCGCTCTTCCAGGCGACAAACGCTCCAAAGACCGCCAAGAAGGCAAGGATCGGAACCATCTCATCGGTGAAATTGAGCTGGAGCAGCGGCGCCCAAAACAACCAACGCTCGCCCGCCGCTTGCGCCCCCTGTGCCAGCGTCTCAACGCCGTAACGGGCGAGGACGGAGCCCCACCACGGCGCACTCACCAACAAGGTCCCGCCGCCGATGACCAGCGCTCGCTGCGCGCCTGCCCACGAACGATCGAGCCAGAGCCAGAAAAGCAGGCCGGCCACCGCAGCATGTAAGGCGCGTTCCGGATGGGAGAGCAACACCAACCCGCCCAAAAGTGCGGCCGAGAACGTTGCCCGGCGATCGCCGTTTGCAAAGGCGCGATAACACATCCACAGGAAAAGCAAAAGGAAAAGCATGCCCGGTGCGCGGGTCACCCCTCCGCCCATGATCAGCCACTCATAGGAGCGCGGCAGGAGGGCAAAGAGCAAGGTCGCCAGCGCTGCCTGCGAAGTAGAGCCCAGCATCTCACGCGCCAGGAAGAAAAAGGCCGGCAGGGTCAACAGACTAAAAACTGCCGGGAGCCAGCGGACGATCTCCAGCAAGTCCACACCGCTTAGCAGGTGAAGGAGGGCGGCCAGATAGAGCGGCAAAGGAGGGTAGGCAAACGGGATGTTCAAGTGATTGTACGAGGTATACAACGGCAAGCGAAAATCGTTCGCCAACAAGTCCTGGATCATCGTGTAGAACAATCCCCCATCCAGCACGGGGAAATTCGCCTGAAGAGGCACGATCAGGCGCACATAAGCGCCGAACAGAACTGCCAGCAGAAGCAGGAAAAGGGTGAAAGAATCCTCGCGTCTCATGTTTCGTCATCCCGTCCGGAAAATTCCCTACACGGTCCACCATCTACGGTCCACGGTCCACCGTCTACGGTCCACGGTCTACAGTCCACGGTCCGCTCACGGCTGAAATTGCAACGAAAACACCCACGGTCCCGGCAGCGCGAAGTTCGCCGGGTCATAGATTAAGGCCTGAGCCTGTTCCTCAGAAAGGCTGGATGGGTAGCTCAAAATGCGCACCTGCCACCCCTGTGAAGATTGGACGCAATCGGCGCGCACCCCCTGCGATTCCAAGCGCGCGGCCATCTTGGGCAAATAGAGCGTGCACAGATCTTCAGGCGAAGGCTCGACCTGTAAAGCATCCACCTGCAACAGGGCAGCAGAAAGCACCATTTCGGGGGGAATGCCGAAGGTCAGCATTTCGCAACGGCGATGCCCGCCCGTGCCGCTGACGATCTCGGTCAAGGCACTGCCCAAAAAGGGCATTTCCTCCCCACCGACAAGTAAATGCACCGTTCCCAATGTCCAGTCAGAAGCATCCGGTGGCGTAAAGCAGACTTCCAGCAACGCTTCTTTGCCGCGCCGCTCCACCCCGCGCAGGAAGACCTGCACCATCGAGGCCGGCGCCGCCTGGGTTTGTTGGATCACGGCGGCCTGGGTGGGATAGAATCCCTCCAAGGCAGGAGCCGTCCCGCCGCCTGCTGGTGCACAGGCAACCAGGATCAAGAGCACGAAAATCCAGAAACGCATAGAACACCTCCTGCATACTGCCTAATTCATGTAAATCTTGTAAATCCTGTCCAAATCTATCCTACTTGCGACCGAAATCGGCCGGGTTTTCGCCCCAGGCCTGCGTATCCCATTTGCGCACCCAGGCGACCGCGTGCGAATTTCTTTGCAGAAATTCTTCGGCCCGACGCACCAGATCAAAGACGGGACGATTGCGCTCGTTTTCCTGTAGCTCACTCCGGCATTTCCCGTTTTGCACCCATCCAAGCGCAACAACCGAATCGGTATAAACGGGCATCTCCAACCCCTGACGTTGCAACCAAGCCAGGCCGTGGACAATCGCCAGGAATTCGCCGATATTGACCGTGGCCTCATCAAAAGGTCCCTGGTGAAAGATCTCTTCGCCGCTTTCCGTCCACACACCCCGATATTCCATTCGTCCCGGCGCTCCATCGCAGGCCGCATCCACACAGATCGAGGGGATTTGCGGTGGGTTCGGGAGCAACAACCAGGCCTGGGAAGGGGAAGCAGAGGAAGTCTCCTTCTCTTCCATGGGTGGCGCGGGGGAGCGAAATGCCGCTTCGGCCAAGGCGCGGGAGGGGAACGATTTGAATTGCGCTCCGGGAAATCCTTTCACCTGCGCTTCACATTCTTCCCAGGAATCGAAAATTCCCGTCCGACGTCCTTTCCAAACCACGTAATATTTCTTTGGCATCTTTCACTCTCCTGCCAACACCTCCGCAAGATGCACAACCCGCAAGGGCGAACGACGCGCAAACAGCCCACCCGCCAAATGCAGACGGCAACCACTATCGGCCACCACCAGGGTTTCGGCCTGGGTAGAAGCGAAAGAATCCAATTTGCGCCCCAGCATCTCCTGCGAAAGCTCCGGCATCACGACCGAAAAAATACCGCCGAAACCGCAACATTCTTCAGCATGGGGCAATTCCACCAATTGCGCCCCGTGCACATGACGCAGGAGCTCCAGCGGCTGCTGCCGAATGTTCAAACCGCGCAACAGATGACAAGAGGGATGGTAGGTCAGCGTGCCCTCCCAACGCGCCCCCACATCCACCACGCCCAGCACATCCACCAGGTACTCGCTGAACTCAAACGTGCGTTGCGCCAGCGCTTTGGCACGCTCTGCCCATTCCGCCTCGTCCTCGAAGAGCAAAGGATACCCATGTCGCACCATATGCACACAGGAGCCGGATGGAGCAACGATCTCGCCGTTCAGCCTTTCAAACGTGCGGATCATGTGCTTTGCCATTTCCCGCGCTTCCTGTCGCAGGCCGGCGTTGAAGGCCGGTTGTCCACAACAGGTTTGCGCCGCCGGGAATTCCACGTTCACCCCCAACCGTCGGAGCACTTTCACCATCGCCTGGCCGGTAGCCGGGTAGAACGTATCCGTCAGACAGGTGATGAACAATTGCACGCTACGCATGTACTCATTCTACCAGAGTACGATAAAATAGCGACATGTTGCGCTTTCGACTTTTCTCTGCTCTTTTGCTTCTCCTCGGCCTGGGCTGGCTCGCCCTCAGCCGGGACCTTGAGCACCGCAGCACGGCCGGGCGTATTCCGGCCCCGCGGCAGGGATTCCTCGCCCCCGATTTTAGCCTGGAAACCACCGACGGCAAGATCATCCGCCTGAGCGAATTGCGCGGACAAGTGGTCGTGCTCAACTTTTGGACTACCTGGTGCCCACCCTGCCGCGCCGAAATGCCGACCCTAGAACGGATCGCTCAAGAGTATGCCTCTCAAGGCGTGATCATCCTGGGGGTCAACTCCACCATCCAGGATAATGTTGCAGATATCCCAGACTTCCTGGCAGAATACAGCATCACCTTTCCCATCCTGCTGGACCGCCAGGGTCAAGTCACGCGCCTATACGAAATCCGCGCCCTTCCGACCACCTTCTTCATCGGGCCGGATGGGGTGATCCGCTACGTGGTCGTCGGCGGGCCGATCAGCGAGGTCACGTTGCGCACGAACATAAAGTAGCACAGGATTAATCCTGTGCTACTTTAATTAACTAAATGATACACAATTTTCGCTATTTCTGCTTTGCCGCTTCGGCTTCCTTATGCTGCCGCACAAGCTCACGGCGCAGAATCTTGCCCACGGTGGTCTTCGGTAGCTCGCTGCGGAATTCGTAGTGGGTGGGCACTTTATAGGGCGCCAAGCGCTCCTTGCACCAGGCTTTGATCTCTTCCTCCGTAGCCGTCTCACCGGGCTTGAGCACAATCCAGGCCTTGACCGTCTCCCCGCGATACGGATCGGGGATGCCGGCTACGCCCACCTCCAGCACCTTCGGATGGGCGGCGATCACTTCCTCCACCTCACGCGGCCAAACCTGATAGCCACCCGGTTTGATCAGCTCCTTCTTGCGATCCACGATGTAGAAGTAACCATCCTCGTCCATGCGGGCAATATCACCGGTGAAGAGCCACGGCCCACCGCCATCGCCGAGGTCGCGCAGCGCGTTTTCCGTCTCGGTGGGCATGTTGTGATAGCCCTTGAAGACTTGCGGACCGCGAACCACCAGCTCGCCGATCTCGCCGACCGGCATCTCGGTCTTGCCGTCATCCAAGCTGATGATCTTCGCCTCCACATCCGGCAGCGGCAACCCGATCGAGCCGGTGCGGTTCTCACCCAGCAGCGGATTGCAGTGCGTAGCGGTCGGCGCCTCCGAAAGGCCGTACCCCTCGAAGACTTTACCGCCGGTCAGCGCTTCAAAACGCTCTTTCGTCTCACGCAAGAGCGGCGCAGAGCCGGAAATGCAGGCCTTGATGGATGAAAGATTGTATTTTCCGGCCTGGACATCGGGATGATTGTTGATCGCGTTATAGAGCGTCGGCACGCCGGGGAAGATGGTCGGGCGATATTTCTGGATGTTTTCCAGCACATCGTGTAGATCGCGCGGATTCGGCACCATCACCATGCTGGTGCCGGTCGCCACGGCAAAGTTCATGCCGGCTACCATGCCGTAAACGTGGAAGAGCGGAATGGCCATCAGGAGCACTTCCTCGCCCTCCACCAAGTTCGGCATCCAGTAACGGATCTGCAGTGTGTTGGCCACCACATTGCGATGCAGCGCGATCGCCCCTTTGGAGGTGCCCGTAGTGCCACCGGAATACTGGAAAAGGCAGACATCATCCGGGCCCACTTCCACGTTCGGCCGCGAAGCCTGGGCATATTTCTTCAGCACATCCTGCAACCAGACATCCCCGCTCTGAAGCCCTCCTTCGATACGAAAACCGCCTTTCTTTTCGCGCAGGAGGGTAAAGAGCAGGCGCAAGAAAGGCGGTAGGGTTTCTTTGAGGTTGGTCACAATTAGCGTGCGGATACGGGTTTTCGGCTGGACGGACTTGATGCGGGTATAGAAGTTACTCATGACGAACATGACTTCAATGCCGGCATCGTTGACCTGGTGTTCGATCTCCGGCGGCGTATACAGGGGATTGGTCGCCACCACTACGCCGCCGGCCTTGAGAATGGCATAATAGGCCATCACGAACTGCGGCGTATTGGGCATAAAAATGCCAACCCGATCGCCCTTCTTCACGCCCATATCCACCAGGGCCGCGGCCAGGCGATCGGTGATGGCGTTCATCTCCTTGAAGCTGATGGTGGCTCCCTTGAAAATCGTACAGGCGCGATCCGGGTACTTACGAGCCGACTCTTCCAAAAAGTGGAACAAAGGAACGCGAGGATAGTCAATCGTATGTGGGACACCCGGATCGTAGTGGGAAAGCCAGGGCTTCGCGCTCATCGTAACTCCTCCTTTAGGAAAGTGTTTTAGACACTTTCAGTATATAGAAAATCCAGCAGGACGTCAATAGTTTTTAGATGGGGGCTTGGCACACTGTAGCCCCAGGCAAAAGATCGGGCTACATCTCAAGCTGAAACATTCGCTACAGTACAGATGAAGCATGATACTACACGGTCTGCGCTCTACCGTTTACGGTCTGTGGCGGCACAGGTTGAAGCCTGATGTTACGTCTAAAGTCAACGATCGCTTCTCCGTCGAAGCAACACAAGCAGCGCTATCAGCATCCAGGCCAGGTTGACGCCCAAGGAGGGCCAGGCGGCGTGATGCCAGGCGTTGATCGAAAGGAATAGACCACCCAGTAGGTTCATGCCCTGGTAGGTGCCGGAATCCGGCAATAGGCGATGGGTGGAAACCAGGTAATAGGCCAGAAGGTAAATGAACGTGCCAAACCAGCCCAGTAGGTCAACGTAGAAGGTGATATTCGAGGTACTCATAGCAATCTCAGGCGGGCATCAAGGGCAAAGATGCCTTGCGGAAGGACGTAAAGCGGGTTGATCTCAAATTCGGCAATGCGCGGGCGATGCGCCAGGAAATGAGAAAGGTTGAGCAGCGCCTGCTGCACGGCGGCGTGATCGAGCGGCGGTTGATTGCGAAAGCCCCACAGGGAACGGCCGGCCCAGGTGCGGCGGAGGAGGGCCTCGGCCTGAAAATCATCCAGGGGAGCATAGCCAAAGGCGACATCGCGGCGCGCTTCGACTTCGATGCCACCGCCGCCGAAAAGCACAAACGGGCCCAGCGAAGGCTCCCGCAATCCGCCGAGGATCACTTCCCGGCCACCGCTGAGCTGGCGCTGAAGGTAGACTCCCTCCAGACGGGCGGTGGGCAACCGTTCGCGCAGGTGACCAATCATGCGATGAAAGGCCTGTTCGGCCTCCTCTTCATCTCGCAGGCCGAGGATGACCCCTCCCAGATCGGATTTATGCAGGATATCGGGCGAGGCGATCTTCATCACCAGGGGGAAGCCGAGCGCCCGCGCCGTTTGGCGGACCTCTTGCGGAGTGCGCGCCAGGCGCAAAGGCGCAAACGGGATCGAAAGAGCCCCGAAGATGCGCTCGATCAGTTCCTGCGAAGCCCATCCCGAAGGCGCGGCTTCGAGCGCGGCTGAGAGCTCAAGGTCCAGAACCGAGTGCGCCCCCGCGGGCGGCGCCGGGCGGCCGATTTGCTCGGCCCGCTTGGCCAAGGCGGCCAGCGCATTGGCCGCTTGTTCCGGAAAGGAATAGACGGGAATCCCCACCGATTGAAAGCGGGCGCGGGCTTCGGCGATCTGCGGACCGCCCATCAGTGCAATGACGACCGGCTTGCTCAGGGGATGGAGGACGGGGATGAGGGCCTCGGCGACGGCCTCGGCAGGGTACATGGGCGGCGGCGGGAGGATGACCAGGATGCCATCCACTTGCGGATCGGCCAGGAGCAGGCGCAAGGATTCGGCGTAGTCCTGCGGGGAAGCAGAAGCGAGCATATCGACGGGATTGTGCAGGCCGGCGGCAGGAGGCAAAAAGGCGCGCAGGGCCTGGATGGTGTGTTCCGAAAGAGAGGCCAGCTCTAGGCCGTGGCGTTCGAGCGCATCGGCGGCCAGCACGCCGGGACCACCGGCGTTGGTCAGGATGGCCATGCGCCGACCCGCCGGCAGGGGCAGGTTTTCAAAGGCGCGCGCCCAATCGAAGAGCTGTTCACCGTTTTCGGCACGCAGCAGGCCGGCCCACTCGAAGGCGGCATCGAAGAGCACATCTTCCGCGGCCAGCGCGCCGGTGTGGGAGGCGGCGGCCTTTTGCCCGGCCGGACCACGCCCGGCCTTGAGCACCAGGATCGGGCGGCGACGGGCCGCTTCTTTGGCTACGCGCAGGAAACGCTCTCCATCCTTCAGGCTCTCCAGGTAGAGCACGATGACTTTTGTATCTTCCTGCTCGGCCAACAGGGGCAGGAAATCGCTCTCCTTGAGATCGGCCTGGTTGCCCAGGCTGAGAATGCGGGCAAAGCCAAAGCCCTGCTGGCGCGCCCAATCCACGATGGCAGCGGCAAAGGCGCCGGATTGGGAGAGAAAGGCAATGCCACCGGGAAGTGGCATCGGGGGCTGGAGGAAGGTAGTATCGATCGGCAGGTGCGTATCAATGATGCCAATGCAGTTCGGACCGAGCAGGCGCATACCATGGGCTTTGGCGATCTCCAAGCAGGCTCTCTCCAGCGCCGCGCCGGCTTCGCCGATTTCACTGAAACCGGATGAGATGATAATGGCCGCACGGATACCTTTGGCGGCACATTGTTCGAGAACTTTCGGCACGATCTCGGCCGGCAGGATCAGCACGGCGAGATCGGGCACTTCGGGGAGTTCGTCCAGGTCGGTATAGAGAGGGCGGCCGAAAAGCTCTCCCGAGCGCTGCGAGACAAAATAGAGGCGCCCCTGATAGCCGCTCTGGACGAGGTTGCGGGCAATGCCATAGCCTAGTTTTTTGGGGTGGGTGGAGGCGCCGATCAGCACCACACTTTGGGGGGAAAGGAAGGCATGGAGACTCATAGCAGAATCACCAGTTGCGTGCTCCGGCCAGGAAGGCTTTGCCGCTCATCGGCTTTTTGCCAGCCGGTTGGACTTCTTCGAGCAGGAGCAGACCTTGAGCCGTACCCAGCGCCGGCCATCCCTGCCAGCGCAGGCGCGCGCCGGGAGGGGCATTCTGCTCGATGACGCGCGCCCGCAGGACCTTGAGCGGGGCGTTTTCCCAAAGAAACCAGGCGCCGGGCCAGCTACGGAAGGCGCGCACCCGGCGTTCGAGTTCGAGGGCCGGTTTGGAAAAATCCAGCAGGCCGTCTTCTTTGCGGATCAGCGGCGCGTAGGTCACACCTTCGGCCGGTTGCGGTTGAGGGGTGATTTCCCCAGCCAGGTAGCGCGGCAGGGTTTCGAGCAGTAGCTCGGCGCCGAGCGCGGCCAGTTTTGTCGCCAAGGTTTCATCGGTCTCATCGGGCGCCAAGGGCACAGCCCGCCGGGAGAGGATCGGGCCGGTATCCAACCCTTCGTCCATCTTCATAATCGTCACGCCACTTTCGGCATCGCCGGCCAAGATGGCATACTGGATCGGCGAGGCGCCGCGCCAGCGCGGGAGCAACGAAGCATGGACGTTCAGGCATCCCCAGGGCGGCAGGTTGAGCACTTCGGGACGCAGAATCTGACCATAGGCGGCAACGACGATCAGGTCGGGGGCCCAGGCTTTCAACTGCTCCACCGCTTGAGGCTCGCGCAGGCGGACAGGCTGGAAAACAGGCAGACCCAGCTCCTGAGCCAGGACTTTGACCGGCGGCGGCGTCAGGCGCTGACCGCGTCCGGCCGGGCGATCGGGCTGGGTCACGACGCCGACGATCTCATACCGTGCGGCCAAAGCACGCAACGAGGGGAGGGCAAATTCCGGCGAACCCATGAAGACAATACGGGTCATAGATGAGTCTCCAAAAACATGTTAACGCGAAAATTTATCAGAATAGAACACACAGGCACACGGATGCTACAGATAAACACAGATTTTTAATTTATCTTGTGAATCCTGTAAATCCTGTCCTTTTATAAAGACTTCGTTTCCCCGTTGCGGCGGCGCATCTGTTCCTGCCATAAGCTTTCGGTAGCAAAGAGCGCCAACGCGATCCAGACCAGCGCGAAACCGATCAAGCGGGAACGATCAAACGGTTCGTGATAGACGAAGACGCCGATCAGGAACTGCAGGGTGGGAGCGATGTACTGCATCAGGCCAACGGCCGAGAGCGGGATGCGTTGGGCGGCAGAGGCAAACATCAGCAAGGGAACGGTGGTGACAAGGCCGGTTCCCAGGAGCAGCAGGGTAATGTTGGGGGGCGTATGCAGGAAAGCGGCGCTCCCTTTGAACTCTTGATAGAGCAGATACGCCAGCGCCGGCAGGAAGAGGATGGCGGTTTCCAAGCTCAGGCCGTGGAGCGAATTGAGCGGCGCCAGCTTCTTCACCAGGCCATAGAGGGCAAAGGTAAAGGCCAGGATCAGGGCGATCCAGGGAACGCGGCCGTAGATCAGGGTCAGGTAGATCACGCCGACCGCGGCCAACCCCACCGGAAACCACTGGAACGGTCGCAGGCGCTCCCGCAAGATGAGAACGCCCAATAGGACGCTGAGCAGGGGATTGATAAAGTAGCCCAGGCTGGTTTCCACGATCTGATCGCTGTTCACGCCCCAAACGTAGACCAGCCAGTTCACACCGATCAGCAGGGCGGCGATCAGATAGTAGCGGCGAATGCGAGGCTGACTCAGATAGGACCAGAAGGTCCGCACCTGGCCGCTGACGGTCAAAACGCCCAAAAGCGTCAGGAAGGACCAGAGAATGCGGTGGCCGATCAGCTCAACCGCCGAAACCTGATGGAGGGCTTTCCAGTAAATGGGGAAGATGCCCCAGATGGTGTAGGCGCCTAAAGCGTAGAGAAAACCTTGTTTTTGCATAAAGGGACTCCTTTGGACGGTGGACGGTGGACGGTGGACGGTAGACGGTAGACGATGGACGATAGACGGTAGACCGTGGACGGTGGAATGTGGGTTAGCGACGGTGCTCCTGAAGCCACCTTAGCAGGCGCTCGGGAGGCCAAGTATTGATCACCTGAGAGGGGGTTAGCCAGGCGCGGCGAGCGATCGCTACGCCATAGCGCAACATATCGAAATCCTCGGCACGATGGGCATCGGTGTTAATCGTCAAGAGAATGCCGCGTTCGGCGGCGGCGCGCGCATACACATCGTCCAGGTCAAGGCGCGAAGGATGGGCGTTGATCTCCAGCGCCACGCCGTATTCGGCCGCGGCCCGAAGCACGGCTTCCATATCCAGATCGGCACCGGGACGATCGGGAAAGAGCCGTCCGGTGGGATGACCGATAATATCCACGTGCGGGTTGCGCATGGCGGCGATCAGGCGCTCGGTGATGCGCTCGCGCGGCTGATTCAACCCGGTATGCAGCGAAGCGATGACCAGGTCCAATTTCGCCAGCAATTCATCCGGGTAATCCAGCTGCCCATCAGCGCGAATTTCAACCTCGGCTCCGTGGAGCAAAAGGATCGAATCGCCCAAGGCGCGTTGCGCCGCTTCGATCTCCTCCTGCAGTTTGGCATGTTGCTCCGGGCGCAGGCCGCCGGTCACGCCCAGGCCGGCAGAGTGATCGGTGATCGCCAGCACCTTCAGTCCACGGCGCTGGGCGGCACGCGCCAACTCCAACACACTGAGCTGCCCATCGCTCCAGGTGGTGTGCGTTTGCAGATCGGCCTGAATATCGCCGACCTCGATCAACTGCGGCAGTTCGCCCCGTGCGGCGGCCTCGATCTCACCTCGGTCCTCGCGCAGTTCCGGCGGAATCCACGGCAGATCGAGCGCCGCATAGACCTCTTCCTCCTCCGCGCAGAGAATTTCTTTGCCATCGGATAGGCGGGTGAGAGCATGTTCGGAGAGCGAGAGGCCGCGTGCCAAGGCGCGTTCCCGTAAGCGCACGTTGTGATCTTTGGAACCGGTCGCATACTGCCAGGCAGTGCCGAAGCGCGCCGGTGGCAACACCCAAAGCTGTGCCCGCAGACCATCGAAGAACTCCACCGAAGATTTGGTCTCGCCCTGAGCCAGAACGCGGGTCACGCCTTCCAGGTGGACAAACGCTTCCATCACAGCCTGCGGTGATTCGGCGGTGGCCAGCAGGTCAATATCGCCTATTGTCGAGCGCATACGGCGCAGCGAGCCGGCCATTTCGGCGCGCACCACGCCGGGCATCGCCCGTAGTACCTCCAGAATGCGCTCGGCCAGGGGGAGCGCCTGTCCCAGCGGAATGCGACCGCGACTACGCTTAAGCGCCTCGATGCCGGCCAGGATGTTGGCCTCCGTCTTCTCGCCAAACCCCGGCAAGCTGCGCAGCCGGCCTTGACGGGCGGCCTCTTCCAACTCATCCAGGGTGACGATGCCCAACGTGCGCCAGATCGTGCCAACGCGCTTCGGCCCCAGGCCTTGGACGCGCAGCCACTCGGTCAGCGTAGGCGGGACCTCGGACTCCAGCCGTTCTAGGAAGCCGAGCCGCCCCGTGCGCATGATCTCGTCAATTTTTTCTTCGATCGCCTGGCCGATGCCCGGAATCTCGCGCAACCGCCCCTCCTGCCAATAGCGCCGGGCCTCGATGGGTAACGCTTCCAGGCTATCGGCGGCTTTGCGATAGGCTAAGACCTTATAAATGACCTCTCCTTGAATTTCCAACAGATCGGCAATGCGGCGAAAGATCGCCGCCAGTTGACGGTTTTCCATAAAACAACCTCCAGGTCGGGCAGTGCAGGAGAATTATACCTGAGACGGTGGAGGATGGACTGTAGACGATAAATCATAGGCGGTGGACGGTGGGCAGTGGCAACCAAAGGAGATGAGATACGGCAAGGCAATATAGAGTAACCGAATCAGTTAACTTGTGTTTTCATGTTCATGAAAATTATGAACGATTATGTTTTGATAGTATCATTACTTTATCTTAGTGCAACAATTCTCTTGTTTATGTTGGAGGTAATATGAGCAATTACACCCCCGAAGAAATCGAGCTACTCTTGGAAGAAATCGAAAAGTGGCTGGAGGAAGGTTTATTGACAGAAGACAAGGCACAAATTCTGCGCAAACGTTACCAGGCCCTTCTTGCTCATCCTTCCACCACTCCTTCTTCCGCAGACCAGTCCGTTTCCGAATCCGAGACTCCGAGCTTTGAGATGGAACCCCCTGTTCCTGAACCGGCATCTGCTCCGGTGGCCTCGCCGGTGTTATCTACCCCATTCGAGACTCCCACGTCATCGCGTACTTCGCTTGCGGCCATTTTCCTCTCTGAATCAAGCATAAAAATTGCACTCTACCTGGGTGCGTTTTTTGTCATCGCTGCGGCTCTCATCTTGGCGGCCCTGGTCGAGACGCTGCGTCTCCCAATCCTGTTAGGCGCTTCTCTGACATTTGGGGCGGGCGCATTACTTCTGAAAAAGCGTCTGCAACAGCCCAGCTTCATTCTTTGGTTGGTTTTCTCAAGTTTACTGCTTATTTCGAGCGGTGTTCAATCCGATCTGCTCGGATTGGCAGGAAGGCAAAAAACAACCTACTGGATGGTTGTCTTTTTAATCATGTCGGCCGTATGGGGATTGAGCACTTGGTTGTATGTTTCGCGCTTTTTCTCGCTGGCTGCTTTCGGTGCGCTGGCCACTGCCACCTGGCATTTTAGCATTCCTTCCATAGAAGGCGGCGAATTCTTCGTGTTTTCGATGACCGTTACCGGCTTATTGGGTCTGATCGGGGCCTGGTGGCTCAAGAAATGGCAATCACGCGACTTTGCTCTGCCCCTCTATCTGCTGGTACAGGGCTTTGAGTTTGTCCTTGTGATCATCTCAGGACTCCTGATCGTTTACAACCTGTTTATGGGTCTTTTCACAGATACCGGGACTTCGTGGCTGTTATTTGCGCTGACCTGGTTGCTCTTTTCCATTTTCTATGTCATCAGTGATCTCGTGATCCCGTTTCCCCCATTCCGCTTCTTTGCAGCTGTAACGCTTATGCCGGTTGCCTGGATGGTACTCAACGAAGTCCAACCATCCAATGCGGCCTTTGCATTCGGCTGGTGGATATGGGGTTTGGCGCTGTTCCTAGCAGGAGAAATAGCTTCGGCCTTTGGCAAAAATCGGGTGGCGGCTTACGATCTGCCCTTGCATTTGGCAAGTCTGCCGCTCCTCTTCATCGGCAGCCTGATCGGCAGAAATGAAGGCGAATGGCTGGGCTTTCTCCTGTTCTTTACTTCTGCCCTCGTGCTTACCATGGCCCACGTTCGTAAGACACGCTTTTGGATCTGGACCTTCGCCATTGTCTGTTGGATAGTAACCTGGTTCCTCTTTTTCACCCTTCCATCCGTTCGAGCACTCAATCTCCACATTATTTTCATCACTTCAGGGCTGCTTTTGCCACTGGCTTTGTTAGACTGGGGACTTGCCGGCGAATTTTCTTCTCAACCGAGCTGGCGCTGGCCGCTACGTTTCTTTACTCTTAGCATTCTAGTAGCCGCAACGCTTATCTCCCTCTTTGCTTCTCGGGCAGATTCGCTCCGCGCAACGATGGCTTTTGTTTTTTATGCACTGATCGGGTTGGGCTATGCGCTGCGCTTTCGGATGCCGGCTCTTCTGGCAATTTTCACCGGTTACCTTCCGATCGGATTGCTCTATGTGCTGCGTTACTTTGACCTGAACGGGTGGTTGCCTGCTCTGACCGTCTTATTTACACTCTATTACTCGGTTGGTTATCTCCTTATACGTTTCGGAAAAGAGAGCTCCTGGGCAGATGTCCTGCGCTGGTCGGGATTGATACCGGGTCTGCTGATTTCCCTTGCTGCCGGTTTGTATAAAGGCCCTGGAGATGGCCTGTACGTTGGTGTGATCGGCATCCTATTTGTCATCGAAATGTTTGAACGGTTTGCCTGGCTTGAGATCGTAGTTCACGGCCTCTATGTACTGGCAATGACCTTCGTTTTACAGGAAAATCAGGTCAAGGCCCTCGATCTGTATCTGATGAGCTCTAGTGTCATCCTGCTCGGACTGGACATGTTTTTTGAGCGAACGCTACGTCATCGCACAGAAAACAAGAACCTGCCACGGCTAGCAGGCTGGCTGGCAGCCTTGTGGGGAAACATCTTTTTGTTAACTGAATGGCAAACTGCTTCCGGGTTGGAGTTGGCCATCAGCCTTACCTATACCCTGCTCTTTCTGGCCTATGCCCTGGTGTACCGCAATTCGAGTTTATCGTTTCTCTTCAATGCCTCGCTCGCCATCACCACTTTGACCGTTGCCGGCACCGCCGGATTGAAGCAGTGGACCGGTCTCTTGACCCTATTCTCCCTGGCCTGCTATTTCTTGGGATTCTTTGATTGGCCCAAGGACTGGGGGCAAATCCGCCGTGTGAGCGGGCTTCTGATTGCCACCGCTACAGCCCTATCCGCTCCAACCGAAAATTCTGGCCTGTGGGTCAGCGTACCGGTAGCGATTGCCGCCACGCTTTGGGCAATCGAAGCCTTTTACCGTCGCAATGTCTGGCTTGGATTCCCCGCCAACGGTCTCTATTTGATGGCCTACTACATCATCTTGATCGAGCTTCAAGTCACACAGCCACAGTTCTTTTCGGTTGGCGCAGCACTGCTCGGCCTGATTATGCACTATTTCCTGACCCGCTCCGGCGCCAATACAGCCGCTTTTCTGACAGGAATGGTTTCGCAACTGGTCCTGCTCGGTACCACCTACATTCAGATGATTTCCACTAACGCACTGAACTACTTTACTGCCCTATTCTTCCAATCCATTGCAGTCATGTTTTACGGGTTGGTTTTTCGCTCACGTAGCTTGGTCTTCACGCCTATCCTCGTCGTCGTGTTGGGGGTCATAACGGTGATCTTCAGTGTCCTACGTGGCCTGACGACTGTGATCATGATCGGTTGCACCGGCATCCTTTTCATCCTCCTGGGCATCCTGGCTGTCTGGCAACGTGAGCGACTTTCCGATCTGCGCGACCGTCTGAGCAAGTGGAATCCATGATAAAGTGGACGGTAGACCATAGCCGGCAGGACGGTGAGAGGATGGCGCAACTTTCGGCGAAACGAAAGCAGGGAGAACGAGTTAAGTAAGGTGACTTCACGATGATCCTCTTGCTCAAGGAGTCCAAAATGACCCCTCTTGCCTCTTTCCTCGCCGTTCGTTGGTTGCCGAACGCAAATCAGAAAGTGCGTGAGGCCTTGCTGATCGTGGCCGGCGCGCTGTGGGTGGCGCTCTTGGCTCAGGTGCGCATCCTCCTGCCCTTCACGCCGGTGCCGATCACGGGACAAACATTCGCCGTGCTGCTGGTCGGCGCAGCGCTGGGAGCCGGACGCGGGGCGGCCGCACTGATGCTTTATCTGACCATGGGGCTGGGTGGATTGCCCGTCTTCGCCGGCGGTGCCGCTGGATTCGCCCATCTGACCGGCCCGACCGGTGGCTATCTGATCGGGTTCGTGCTGGCGGCCTATGTCATCGGCCGCATGGCCGAGCGCGGCCTGGAGCGCAGAATGCGCACCTCGTTCCTGCCCTTCCTGGTCGGCACTGCAATCATTTATCTGGCCGGAGTCTCCTGGCTGGCAATGTATATCGGCTTGCCGGCGGCCGTTGAAAAAGGCCTGCTCCCTTTTCTGATCGGGGACGCCCTGAAATTGCTGCTGGCTTCGATCGCTTTGCCTTCGGCCTGGAAACTGGCACAGGGAATTGCCCCGCACAGCGAGATAAACTGAAGGCAACACTTGCAACGAGAGGGCCACAAAGCTCCACCGGGGCTTTGTGGTTTTTTGTTTTGAAGATCAAACGCGGCGAACCAAAAAGCAAAAATCCCCGCGCGTTGGAAAGCGGGGTAAGTGTGCACGGGGATTTGCTTTGTTATGGGTTAAGGAAACGCAAGGGATGATGCAGAAAGGATCGTTTGCTCTGGGCAAATGCAAGCACTTGCGCTACGAAGCAAATGCGAGCATTTGCGTTACAAAGCAAACGCAAGCAGTTGCGCTACTTAGGGCGCGACGACCGTCAGTGTGCCTTTCATGCCGGCCTCAAGGTGACCTTCAATGCCGCAGATGACCTCGTATTCGCCCGGCTCGGAAGGCGCTACGAAGGTGACCGTCTCGCTCTGGCCAGGGCCCAGCTCATGTTCCCAATAGACCTTTTCTTCGTCATCCTCGTTGAAGGGCATGGTGATCTGCTCACCCTTCTTGATGATCACAAATTCGTGTTCGACCGCGCCTTTGTTGCTCATGTTGAGCGTGATCGTCTGACCGGCCGGAACGACAAACTTGTCCGGGGTGAATTTGAAGTCAGAGAGCTCGACCGAAAAGCTGGTGGATGGCTGAGCGGCCTGTGTGCTACAGGCAGCCAGAAGGGTAGCCAAAAGCACCAGAGCAAGCCAGAAGCGTTTCATGTTCCACTTCTCCTTTCAGAATTAGGATATGTAATCTCTATGTTATCCCATTCCAAAGGTTTTGTAATCACCCAAAAGGGTGATTTTCAGGCTTCTTTCACACTTTCGCTCACCCACAAGGCATATTCTGCAAAGGCTTGCTCCACAGGGAAGGCAAAAATGGCCGGCAGTTCGTAGGAATGGAGTTCGCGAATCGCCTGCTCGATTTCAGGGTAGCGTTCCTCCGTGGTCTTTAGCAAGAGGCGATATTCGCGATCGTGCTGGACCTCTCCCTTCCAGCGATAGAAGCTTTCGATGGTGGAAATCTGAGCACAGGCCGCCAGTCGGCGCTCGACCAGCGTTCGGGCTATCCGCTGCGCTTCTTCGAGCGTGGCCGTAGTGGTGATGACGGCAATGATCTTTGTCATAGCCTCCTCTAAGGTTGATAGTGGATCAGCGCAAAGAGATACGGCTGTTGATAGACATAGTCAATGCCCACCAGCCAGGCGCGCCAATCGCCGGCACCGGCTCGGCTTTCCGGCTTGAAGACGGTGTAGAAGTTGACGTTTTGATATTCTACCGGCCAGGGCGAAAGATAGCCGACCAGTTTGGAGGCATCGTTGCAATACAATTCGTAGGAGGCCGTGAAGACTTCCTTCAGCCGCGGCGTGACCAGGTCCTTGAAAGAGCCGGTCATCGCCTTGCCGGAGGGCGGCACTTTACCCCAGGGGATGGGGTAGGTGCTCCAAAAGAGATAGCGGGCATAAAGTTCCAGGAAGTTATACGGCGTGCCCTGGGCGGTGAGCCGCACGGTCACCCCGTGCATCGGGCTGACCAGACGGGCGAAGCCGGCCCCATCCAGGTTTTGGATGGTGCGCGCCAGGTTTTCGATCAGCGGACGGATGCGCTCATCGCGGCAAAACGCTTCGGACGGCATGTATTCCACGACGTAGTAGGAGCTGATCCACCCCGTCCCGCCGCCGGTGCGCCGCACTTCGTACCAAATGCGGGGGATGGTGCCGAAGGTCCGGCCGGTGAGCGGGACGTTTTTCTGCTGCGCGGCCAACGCGCCGACGATGCGGCTTTGAATATCGGGGCGCGAACGCATGTGCAGCGTCCCCTTATCCGGCACGTTCACCAGGGCATAGGTCAAAGGCACAGCGGTTGCCGTAGGCGTGGCGGTGACGCCCGGTGTGATCGCCGGAGCGGTAGCCGAAGGAGTGACGGTAGGGGTGGCCGTGGCGGTGGGCGGAAGGGGCGTGACGGGACCTCCGGCCTGCGCCGCGCGCACCGTCCAGAGAAGCAAGAGAATCGGCAGAAGGAGGAGAAGTCGGCGCTTCATGAGCTACCTCCTGATTTGGCCGCCTCGGCGCGCATTCGTTCGGCCACTTTGCGCGCCACCAGGCTGAAGCCGGCCGCCGGGCTGGCAAGGGTTGCCAACACCACATCGAGGATATCCGGGGCGATGCGCCGCAGGTTGCGCAGACGGCGCTCCAGGAAGGATTCATCGGCGGTCGGTTTGCGCGCTTCGGCTTCGATTTCCTGGAGCTCGGCACGCGCATCGGCCTTTTCCGTGGCATCCAGCCGCGGGTCCTCGGCGAGACGGCGGTAGATCGGCTCGAAGGGGGAAGAAAGATGGGCGACGTTTCCATCGCCGGTGATGATGATGTTGTTGCTGGCATCCCCGCCGATCACCACACTGCGATCGCCGGCCTGAATGGAAGGGCGAGATTTGCTTTTCGGGCTCATGAGACCTCCTCGGGATTTTGTGGGGCGATGACCGGACGAAAGCCCAGATCATCGTTGAAAGTGAGCGGAATTGACCAGTTGCAAAAGGACGTGCGCGCAAACCACTGATAGCCGATCCAGGAACCGCCGCGCACCACGCGATAACGCCGGTCCTCGTCATACCATGCATTGATCCATTCCCAAACGTTGCCGCTCATATCCCAGGCCCCTACCGGGCTCACGCCTTGCGGGTAGGTGCAAACGGCGGTGGTGCCGCCCAGTCCGGAAGAGGAATTCGGCGCGGCTTCCCAGGTGTTGGCGGCGTGACGCTGGAATTCGTTTCCCCAGGGATATTCCCAGCCTTCGGTACCGCGGGCGGCGCGTTCCCATTCTTCTTCGGTCGGCAGGCGCACTACATAGCCCGGCGGGATCGAGATGATCTGGGTGGTGAGCCAGCGACAGTAGGCCTCGGCCTCGTACCAGTTTACGCCGACGACGGGACAGATCGGATTCCCCAGGTCGGTGTTATGCCAGTAGTATGGGGCATTGCGCTGCGAAGGAGGACGATGTTCCAGCCAATCCCGTTCCAGGACCTCGAGCCGGCGCGCGTCGTATTTGCCGGTGCGCCATTCCCAGCCGGCTTCGCTCCAGAATTCGCGCCGCTGATAGCCGCCGGCCTGGACAAAACGGGCAAATTGCAGGTTGGTGACCGGGTAGCGCGCGATCCAGAAGCGATAGGGGATGTGACGCGGCTCTTTTCGGCGCCCGAATAAAAACTCCCCCGGCGGCACTTCGACGAAGCGTTCCAGGTCGGCCGGGCGCCAGCCCAAGCGTCCTAGGATCAATCCGGCCTTGCGGCGCAGGGTGCCGCGCACGCGAGCATCCTGCATGACCGGGATCAGCGCATGGATCACCTGCTCGCGGGTGTGCGGTGGCACGCCACCAGGCCAGGTATCCAGAACTGCTTCGCCGGCCATCAGCACGGCTTCGGCGGCGTTCTCTCCCGCCGTGTATAAAAAGGCTTCCACCACTTCGCCGGCCACCTTCGGCAATTGTTGACGGATGCCCAAATAGGCGATGGTGAGCAGGATCACCTCGCGCCAGGATTGCTCACCGATATACGGCAGGAGCAGATCGATGACCGGGCGGGCGTTCCCCTGGCCGTGCAGGGCAATCGCCACGGCGGCAAGGTATTCTTCAAAGGTCAGGTGGATGAAACCGTATTCGCCGGGGCCGCGTTCGACCAGCAAGGCGGCGTGATCGCGCACATCTTGCAGGAATTGCCGCGCCGCTTGCTGCGGGTTGACTTCACCATGCTCATAGAAGATCTGCTCCAACTTGCGACGCATCTCCTCGGCTTTGACCAACCCCATGCCGGGGTTCACCTGATGCATCCAAAAGGCCAACGGAGCCAGCACGCGCATGGTCTGGATCTCATCCAGGTCACGGCTGGGAGCGCGTCCGCTCAGGCTACGGGCACGGTTCCAGGTGGAGAGGAGCGTTTTGATGTATTCATCGTAGAGCTGCACGCGGCGTTCGGGCAGGGTCACGCCTTGGCGCTTCATCAGCGCCAGGATGGTCAAAAGAAGGGGTGTTGCCGCCAGTCGCCGAATACCGGGATTGCGCCGAATGGCTTCTAGCAATTCCCGCTTTTCCTGTTCCGCATCGGCATGGGCAATGCGGGTGTTGCCTTGGGCCTGTTTTTCCAGCGCCAGCGTCCAGCGTTCCACGAAGGCCTGGATGTCCTCTTCCTCGAAATCCACCAGGGTACATTCGATCAGGCCCTCGGCCACCGGGCGCACGGCACGATAGCCGACCACTCGGCTGGTGAGGACGAATTTGTTGCCGGCGCGGCGGTGGAAGGCATAAAAATCGACCACCCGCTCTACCACGGTGTTGCGCAGGTTGAGATCGCGCACTTCATCCAGACCATCGAGCAGGATCAGCGCCCGGCCGGTGTGCAAAGCCTTGTTCAGCATGGCGGCAATGGGCAAATCCAGGCCAATCTCGTCAAAATAGTGGGTGACAAAGTCATCCAGACGCACCTCGCCCCGTTGGAGGACGTTTGCGTAGGCGGCCAACGGCAGCAGGATCGGCAAACGATGTCCCAGGCCGAGTTGCGGCCCTTCGCCTTTCGCCAGGCGCAATGCCAAGTATTTGAGGAAGGTGGTCTTGCCGGCGCCGGGATCGCCGAGGACGATCAACCCATCCACTTCGCGCAGCAACTCCAGGAGAGAAACGCTACGGCCAAGCTGCCAAGTACGTTTCCCCTCGCTATCCAGGAATTCCCGTCCAGCCAACAGGGTTTCGCGCCTCCAGGTTTCCCCTTCGGGCAGTTCCAAGCGCGCTTTGAGCGGCACATAGAGGTCCAAAAGTTCCAAGCGCAAAGGAATTCGATCCGAAACCCCCATGCCTTTGAAGTTTAGGAAGGAATGGCGCTCGATGAGGTATTCCAGGTAGGCCTGGGTCGCCGAGGTGAGATCGGCAGGGCTGGTGTGATCTTTCCAGAACTGTTCGGCCAGCACGACCGTTTGGGCATGGATGATCGTACTTTGACGCACATCACCGGCCACGGCAATGCTCTGATCACCGCTCTGAATGGTCGGTGGCGTTTCTTCTACCTCAACCGAGATAGGTTCTTCGGATAAAAGCGTTTGCAGTTCAGCTTCCAGCGCCTGCTTTTTTTCCCGTACAAATTCTTCCCCCAATTCTTCCCGCAAAACTTCCAGAGAAGCGATCTTGGCACGCAATTGAGCGATACGTTGCTGGACCTCGTTCATTCAAGCGTCTCCGAGAGGGGATGTGGACGGTGGACGGTGGACGATAGACGGTAGACCGTGGATCGTAGAGCGTGGAAAGGGTGAAATCGAATGCGTCGGCAGGGTGCTGACCTGTATGGAAAAAATGCCAAAAAGCGGTTGATGATATATAAATCCTACCACAAGATCGCCTAACGTGCATAAAGAACAAGCGGCAAATCTGTCCAAAGGTCTAACTTTGACGAGCAGAAAAGCGATAGCACCTTAAGGGACCGGGCGCGCTCGTTGCCCCACTCGCTGAGAAGGATCGGGTATAATCAGCAATGCTTATTTCCCTTTTCCACCATTAACTTGTTTGATTTTCTAATCGGTTTTCTCGGATAAAGATGAGAGATGAGGAATCTCCTTCGATTGAACTGAGCATTGTCCTCCCCTGCCTGAACGAGGAGAAGACGGTTGGGGCGTGCATTCGCAAGGCTCAGGGGTTTCTGGCTCGCAGCGGCGTGATCGGCGAGGTGATCGTTGCCGATAACGGTAGCACCGATCGGTCGGTGAAAATTGCCGAATCCCTCGGGGCGCGCGTCGTTCATGTCCCTGAAAAGGGATATGGAAACGCCCTACGGGGAGGCTTTGCGGCGGCGCGCGGTCGTTTCATCCTTATGGCCGATGCCGATGATAGTTACGATCTGGAAAATCTAGAGCCTTTCTTGGAAAAATTGCGCCAGGGATACGACTTGGTGATGGGCAATCGTTTCAAGGGCGGCATCATGCCCGGCGCCATGCCCTGGCATCATCGGTACATTGGCAATCCCGTCCTCTCTTTTATCGGACGACTGTTTTTCCGCTCGCCGATCGGCGATTTCCACTGTGGTATCCGCGCCTTCACCAAAGAAGCGGTGGAGAAGATGAACCTGCAAACCACCGGCATGGAGTTGGCAAGCGAAATCGTCATCAAGGCTTCGATTTTGGGAATGCGAGTTTGCGAAGTGCCGACCCGTCTTTTCCCCGATGGGCGCGACCGACCACCGCACCTGCGCAGTTTCCGCGATGGCTGGCGGCATCTGCGCTTTTTGCTACTCTATAGCCCATCCTGGTTGTTTGCCTACCCTGGCCTAGCACTAATTGCCCTGGGAATGCTCCTGAGCCTGACCCTGGCCTTTGGCCCCGTGCAACTGCCTTTTCGGCTGATAGATTTTCACACCTTTATTGTCAGCGGCGCATTGATGGTGATCGGCCTGAACATGCTCTCCTTCTATGCCATCAGCCGCGTCTACGCCTATTACAGCGGCTTATTGCCCAATCGGCCGGGATTTTTCCCTCTGTTTCGCTATTTCAACCTGGAACGTGGCTTGCTTTTGGGATCGGTGTTGTTCTTGACCGGGTTGGGCATCATCACCTATGCCGCCATCCTTTCTCAGACCCCCGGTGGCTTTGAGAAAATCGGCTTTGGCATGAGTGTGCGGCTGGTGTTCGGCGGCGCACTGTCCCTGATCCTCGGCGCGCAGGTGATCTTTACCAGCTTTGTGTTGAGTATGTTGGGGTTGAAAAGATGATAAAAGTAATACCACGATCTACAACGAAAGCGGAACTTGGCGCACTCATTTTGATCTTTTCAGCATCTTTGATACTTGCTCATCAGTACATTCAGCGGATAGATATTCCATATCTTGAATCACGCTTCGATTTGCATCATCAGATTATACAGGGAAGTGCACCTTCTCCCTATCGCTATCGAGTTTTGCTCCCTTTTGCCGCAGAATTGGCAATAAGAACAATTCTAACTAATTTTGGCGAAGAAATGGCGTTTTTCCTTGCATATGCTTTCTATCAGTGGATAGCTATTCTCCTATCGCTAGTGACTCTATTCTTTTGGCTAAGATTCTGGTTTGAAAATGAACCGGCGCTGATTGGGGTTTTGTTTGCTGCTAGCACAATGCCAATTGCCTTTCAAGATCATTATTTCCAACCTTGGTCCTTGTTGGAACCAGCTTTATTTTCTTTTGCACTGATTGCTATTCGTAGGGAAAAATTTTGGATACTTGCAATCTTAGTGTTTCTAGCCTCTCTCAACAGAGAAACTGCTGTCTTCCTTCCGCTTACTTTCTTGGCAATCAAGTGGGAAAACAACCAAAAAAGGCAATCTCTGTTGCAGTTCGGATATCTATTGCTCATATGGAGTGTCACATTTTGGGGGTTAAGGTATCTTCGAGGAAATGCTCCTCATGTTGAAACGCTCGAGAGTCTTCTGATGCAAAACCTTACCCCGCAAGGGTTGTTTGATGCCTTCTTGAATGTCAGCCTGTTTCTTGGCGGTTTTTGGATGTGTAATCTTTGGTCTCAAAAGCTCGCCAATTTTTCTCAGAAAATCATCGCGGGTAATCCCATTGTATTTGACTTCTGTTTTAATCTTTGGAGTTTGGAAAGAGGTTCGTTTGCTTTTACCGTTTTACCCATTTTTACTCCCGTTAGGATTGTCGTTCCTTTACCATCCTAGCAAAAATTGATAGGCATCTGGTAGAGACCTGTATGCAGGTATATCTTGCACTTACAGTTTACGTATGGATAACATATGCAGTGCTTGTATGGAAAGCCATCCAACGGCGCAATGCTCGATTTTTATGTTTGACACTGGCTTTTATTCTGCCCGTCACTTATTTGCTAGGTATACAAAGCTCCGGCCAAATTGTGTATGGTGGTCTGATAGGAGACAATTCCTTTCAAATCTCACTATTAAACAATGTGATTCACGGAAACTATTTTGGGGATTACTATCAGAAAGTCACACCTCTAGACTATCCACCGCTTTTCTTCTGGTTGTTGGGTACGCTTTCCAGGTGGTCTCATCTTGACGCAATTACCGCATGGCGATTATTTCCTCTGGTTCTACTTGCTCTATGGCCATTCTTGTTATTTCAGCTAGGGAAAAAACTTGGCAATGAAGAAACTGCAATTTGGATATCCGCTGGTGCTCTTGGCATAGGAACGTTAAATACTCGATTCTTTGGTTTTACATTGCCACAAAGAGACTGGGGAATTTTTTCCTTGACTCTTAACAAACCCTACGAAATATTGGCAGCTTTTCTCTTGCTAAACTGGATAATACAAGCTAGTATAAGCAAATTCAAATTAAATAAAATAAATTTTGTTAAAATTTTTCTGACGGGAGGAATTATTGCTCTTCTGTACTACCCTTTTCTTGCGCCAGGAGCACTCGCATTAATTCTAGAATACTGGAGAGAAAAATCCTGCGTTCTCCGAAGAAATATCCTTCAAACCAGCCTAGCATTTTTGTCTGGTGCTTTTATTTTTGGTTTACCTTTTTGGGGAACAATCGCTTACGGTTTCATTAATTTTCCAAGCGGAGCAAATTATCGAACCCATTACATTGCCCTATGGCATTTTGATCCTACCGGCTATACAGTTGGTTTGGGCTATGTGGGAGGACTTTTTATTTTCGGTCTACTAAGTGTATGGCGACTTTGGAAACAAGATATCAAGACACCAGGCTATTTCTGGCAAGTACTTACACTTTGGTTGGCATAAACTTTCTTTCCTACTTTCTTTTTAACATTTCCTGGTTGCCAGGAAAGTGGATGGAATTTCTGATAGTGTTTTTCGGAATGCTAGCTGGCCTTGGATTGAAGGACTTCATTGAATCTAACCTTATATCCTACAAGAAATTTATTATTATTTTAATTTTCGTTGTTCTAATTCCCAATCCAATCAACTGGAATGTTTTCACTGATCCTATCAATCTATCTCCCGGAGAGCAAACCTACCTATTGCAGGCGAGTCGGGAGATCGTCACAGAGACAGAAAAAATTCTCAGCACCAAGACCCCCCTCGTTTTAGCTACCCCTCCTATAGCTTTCATCATTCCAACAATATCACAATGGAGTTTGTATCTTTCCCCAAATATTCACTATGCAGGAATTTTCTCGTCCTTTGACCAACATCTTCAAAAAATTTTGGCGCTAAAATATATCCCCCCGGGAAAACTGGTCAGCTCATTAAGGGATATGGGTATACAGGCTATAATTTTGAAAAAAGAAGAGTCAGCCTATACGTTCTCTTTTCACGTTCGTTCTCGCCCTCTTACAATATGGACTCCTGATCCGTGGCCTTATCCCTATGAAACTCTATCTTTCTCGCCAACAGCGTTTTTGTCATCAGAATTTATTAAAACATTTGAAAACGATAAATATATTGTATTTGCAATCAGCAATACATCAAAAAATAGTGAAAAATGAAGGTTTTGCTTGCCAGCCATTACACCCTACCTCACCGCGGGGGAATTGAAACCATCATCGAAAAACTTTCGCTCGGACTGGCCACACGAAATCACCAGGTACGTGTGGTTTCTAGTCGGGTGGAAGGACAAGAGATGTTCAATAGTCCCAATCGCCAAATTATCGGCGTTCGGGCTTGGGATCCCCTACGTCGAGTTGGGGTGCACTACCCTCTTTTTGCCCCTTCTCTCCTCCTCGTGCTTTTTCGCGCTGTGCGGTGGGCACAAGTAGTCCATGTTCAGGGGATGTTATATCAAAATTCCCTGCTGGCATTATTACTTGGAAAACTTCTGCGCCGCCCAACGGTCTTGACAGAGCATGCCGGTTTTGTGCCTTACGAGCAGCGCGCATTTAATATACTGCAGAGTATTTTTGTACCTATACTTGGAAGATTTTCACTCTGGCTCAGTGAGCGAGTCATTGTGCCCGATACGATCGTGCAAGAAATCCTTGCAGCCCGCTTTCCCCACTTCGCATCCAAAATCGTGCGCATTCCTTTGGGAGTGGATACAACGCTGTTCCATCCGGTTAATGCTATCGAAAAACAACGGTTGCGTAGCGAATTAGGTTTTGACGATCGGCCAAAAATTTTGTTCGTAGGAAATTTCGTCGCCCGCAAGCGCATCCCGCTTCTGGTTGAGGCTCTACCCGCTGAGTGCGATCTGATCCTCTGCGGGGAGGGCACGCCGCCTTCAAATTTACCCCCAAATGTATTCGTGTATCCCCCCCAAGGACACGCCCAATTAGCAAAATTCTATCAGGCCGCTGATCTTTTTGTCGTCCCCTCCAGTGTAGAGACATTTGCCATTGCCGCCTATGAAGCAATGGCTTGTGGATTACCCGTGATCATGACCCAGGACCTTGCTCATCTAACGATCAAGGAATCTGGATTGGTCATTTTTACGCCACCTAACGCCAACGATTTGCACCAGACGATTCAAGATCTTATGCAAAACGAGCAAATACGCACTCGACTGGGAGAAGAATCAGCTCAATGGGTCAAGGAAAATTACAGTTGGGATGCTGTGGTTAATCGTCACATCGAAGAATACCAGGCTTTACTTACCCTGAAAGGCTACTAAAAATGCGCTTGAAACCCTTACTCCCTTCTGCTTTTTTGTTGATCTGGTGGTTCACAGCCGTAGGTCTCTATCTTTGGGTCAGCCGGATAGATTATCTCCAAGGTTTAATCTTCCCTGCCCCAATGCCCTTCACCACCTATCTAGTCCGCCTTTCTCCGCTCGCCTGGCTCCTTGACTTATTACGAGCCTTTCTGGGAATGACCCTTTTTGCTCTCTCCGCGCTCAGTTTGGGGTTGCTTTTTCTACCCCGTTTTTTATCGAACGATGAACCACTGACACGCGGGGTATTGGCTTTTCTGCTCGGTGAAGTAGTTTTTTCACTCTTTTTCCTAACTACAATCCGGTTGTGGCAACTTCCACCCTGGCTAAGTGCAGTTGGGCTGGTCTTTCCGTTGTTTTTCGGACTTTCCGCCCTCCGTTGCTTTCTCCGCTCCTTGCCACGTCTTGCCCTCCCAACTGACCTATCCAATAGTGATCGTCTCTTATTCGTTCTTACGTTGACCATGATCGCTCTGACCTTAACGCTTTCTTCAGCACGTTTGGGGTACGACGCTAGCGTTGAGTATTTCTCCCATTCCAAAATTATGGCCATGACTTATTTACCGGTTCTTCTTTACCCAAAAGATCCTTTCGTGGTCAGTTCCCTTCACCCTGGTATTCTTTTCACTGTAGGAATTCAACTTTTTGGCGACCAATCAGCACGTATGCTCTCTTGGATAAATGGCATTGCTATTCTAATCTTGCTTTGGGCGTTAGGAAAACGGTTAGGATTTTCCTCACGCGCCCGCCTCTATGCTTTGATCATATTGACCACCTCCACCGCCTTTGTAGATCTGCTTGGGGATGGAAAAATTGAGCTAATCGCAACCGCGCCTATCCTGGCCGCAATTTACCTGTTCATATTCCAACCGTCAAAGAATTGTCAACAAACGGCGACCTATGGCATCATCACAGGAACATTTTTGGGTTTTTCGATGATTTCGCGCCCCTACAATTTGTTTCTTATTCCACTTTTTGTCGTATTCTTTATTTGTTTTAAATTAATTTATCTGCGCACTCCTTCCTGTCGGACATGGATACCTTCAGTTCCTTTTCTCCTGTATGCTGGACTCACCATTTTTATCCTGCTCGTCTTTCATCTTTTGCAAAACTTTCTATGGTTGGGATCGCCAGTCGCTCCATTGGTTTACGCCAGCAAGATAAACGGTGATCTTTGGCAATGGCAATTTGATCCAGAAATTTTGACCTTCTTAAAGTTCATCTATCCATTCACCATCACCTTTTTCAATACACCACAAAGCCTGGGAAACATATCCCCCCTTTTCGTTGGTTTCTTGCCATTTTTGCTCTCCCGCTCTGTTAGACATCAGCTTTACTTTTCACATCAGGTCCGCGCTCTGTTATGGAGTGTTTTACTCACTTTGATAGTCTGGGTAGTTCTCGTGTTCACCGTGGTCGAGATCCGCTATGCCTGGTTTCTGTGGATGTTGATTTTTGCGATTTTTGGAAAATTAATTGAAATTTCCTTAGATAATAGCAAAAAATTTGTTCGAGCATTTTTGTATCCATCCATTGGGCTTTTACTGTTTTTTCTTGGTGCACGTACTGCGATCATAGCTATCTATACCTACTCACCGATTGATTCCAGCGGACAGGCACATTGTTACGATGTATTATCTTGTACTTTCTTTCAACCTATCAATGATATTGCCGCGCTCGGTGATCGTATCTTGGTCTTGAATGGTTATCGTTATTATATGCGCCCAGACCTGTTCGCCTGTTCCTCTCGTGCTGAAGAATATTACAATTTGGAAAGATTAGCACGCTTGAATTCAGCCGATTTCTGGAGCGAAACTTATCGTCAGGGTTTCCGTTATGTGATTTTTGAGCAGAACTTTGCTGAGTTTCACTCCCACTTCGGCACTATTCCTGCGCCGAACAATGCCCCTCCTTGGCTGAGAGTGATTTTGCTCGCCCAAACCCAAGGGAATGCTATTTATTCTCTGGACGCTATCTCGCCTCCCTTCCAACCGCTCAAGCACTGCGAGCAGGATGCCCAGGGACGTTGGATGGTCATGCCGGCAAGATGAGATCAATCTTCCGGATTCACAAAGACGAGAGGAAACAACAGCCAGACCAGGCCGGCGCCGGCCAGAATGCCGCTGAACCATCGCATCAGGGAGTTAAACGAACCGAGCGCATCGCCGGCATAAAAGGTGGCCGGCATGGAATAACCCGTCAGCGTGGCAAGCCAAACGTTTGTATCCCGAAAGCCGTTGCCGATGCCGGCCAGATCGCTGATCAAATGGCTGAACCCATCCAGGATCAGCGGCAAAAAGAAGAGCAGGTAGCCCCACCAAGGCAAAAACCGAATGCGGCGCCGGAAAGGGAATGCAAGCAGGGCAAAGAACCATATGCTGGTATAAAGCGAAATCATCCGATCCGACCAGGCCACTTTCCAGCCCATGCTCTCATTCCCGATAAACTGGCGCAGCACTACGGGATCGTTCGTCAGCTGCCATGCCGCCTGGATTTCACCCAGTGAATACGTCACTTTACTGCCGAAGAGGAAAAGCGAGCGCTGGGGCAGCTGATGACAGAAAAAGGAATAGAAGAAATAGAGCGCCTTTCCCAACGAAGTCCAGCCAAGGTGCATGAATACAGGTGCCATGAAGGGCATGAGAACCCACAGCCCATACCCAATCACGAAGAGCCCGAAGAGGTGCTCGACGCGCAATTCTTTCTTCGGATTCTCGAGCCGATAAAACGATACGTTCCGGTTCTCCATAATCACCTCGGTGGAAATCGAAGGCCATCCGGACGGTTAATGGGAATCCATCGACCCGCTCGAAGTCCAACGCACGAACCCGACAAGGCAAATTTTATCTCAGCTTCACCACATCAGCCCCTGCTTGGGATGAGCAGGCCTGGCATACGAATGTGCGGCCGGTAGAAGGTGGACTGCCGCCTAATTCGTGGCTTCCCTACTTGACTACGATCCCAAGCTTCATCCCGGCCTCATAGTGACCGGTCACATGGCAGGCGAATTCCAACTTTCCGGGCGGCGCCGGCTCGGTGAAGGTGAAGTCAAAGGAATAAGTAGCGCCCGGCGGCAGGTCTTCCTCTTCCACCATGACCAGAGCGATTTCGTGCAATTCTTCCATATCCATGCTCATCCCGGCGTGCACTTCCACCGGCGGCATGATCATCAACTCATGCGGCACTTGCCCCTTGTTGGTCACTACGAAGTGATAGGTGACACCGGCCTGGAATTCCGTGTGCGTAGATTGGATGGCAAAATCGGTGAGCGTGATCTGGACCTCTGTGGAAGTGGCACTCGGCTTGCTCCCACAGGCCGTAAAAAGCAGCAACCCTACCACCACCAGGATGGAAAACGTCCTCCACATGTGCAACTCCTTTGGAAAAGAATGCTCAAAGCAATTTTAGAGCAGGAACTCCCCTGCGAGAAGCGCCGTTTTGCGGATCAGAGCATAGGCGAAACAGCCTGTTCGCGGAGCATCCACGGCTCCTAAAGCAGAACGCGCATCGTGAAAGTAGAGATGTATAATTCCCCTACCTATGCGTCTTCTTCTCCTCCTTGCATTCACATTTGAGCTGCTCTTCCGCCCTCTTCAGGCGGCGCCGGCGGCAGAATACACAGCACAGCAGCTGATCCAGGAAGTCAACGCGCTGCGGTTGGCACAAGGGTTGCCGGCCTATCAGGTGAACCCGATCCTGATGCAGATCGCCCAATCGCATGCCAACTACATGGCGGCCACCGGCCAGGTGACCCATTACGGACCGAATGGGGAACGTCCCTATCAGCGTGCATTGGCCGCCGGCTATCCCCTGGCAGGCGATCTCTCGCAGGGAGGCTTTTTCTCTGAAAACATCATCGGAGGAAACAATTTGAGCCCGCAGGCGGCGGTGCAGGCTTGGCAGGGCGATGCGCCGCACCTGAACACCATGCTTTCCCCAAACCTGCAGGAGATCGGCGCCGGAGTGGCGGTGCGCAACGGCTATTATTACTACGTGATCGATTGTGCCCGCCCGACCGCCAGCGGCGCGCCTCAACCCTATACGCCGGGGCCAGGTCTGCCGGCTCCGGGCACGCTTTCCCCCGGCGAGTTCATCATGCCCGTCTACACCGTCACGCCCCAGCCGGATGGCCGCGTGATCCACACCGTGCAGAGCGGCCAAACGCTCTGGAGCATTGCCATCGCCTACGGTGTGAAGATCGAGGACTTGCGACGGCTGAACAACCTATACGGGAACACGATTTACGAGGGTCAAAAGCTATTCATCACCCGCCTGCCCACGGCGACGGCCACCCCTCCGCCGCCCACGCTCACCCCCACCCTCTGGCCGACCGCTACCCTGCCTCCGACCCATACTCCCACGCCCTCGCCCGCCCCGACCCCCACTGCGGTGAATGCCCGCCAGGTATTCCACCAGGGCTGGCCGGTGGTGATCGGCGTGTTGGCGGTCTTTCTGCTGGCCGCCCTCATTGCCTTCGGCCTCTCCGGGCGGGAGGGAAAATCACCCCCACCATAACTTCGGTTGGAAAAATCCAGGCACTTAAGGATTCCCCCTTAGCCGACGTTTCGTCACCTGCCCAACACCCACCACCGTAGAATTTCCTGACCGATCTGACTTGCCAGCGAGGGGTTACGCTCCTCCAGCAACACCACCAGCGTAAGGGGGAGGGTACCCCCCTGCCATTCCGGCAACGTGCCGGTCAGATACCACGTCACCGGCTTGCCGTTTTCTTCAGCCACGGCCAAATGCTCCCAGGCAAAATCTTGCGACCGTGCCAGTTGTTGCGCCAGATTGCGCGCCTGGAGCGCGGAAAGAACTTCCTGCGCTTCTCCTTCCGGCGGGACGATCACCCACCCCTGTTGCGGCGTGTTCACCGCGAGCACAAGCCGCGGTGCCGGTTTGACGCCATCGGCGCTCAGCGTCGCCGCCACCTGAGCCACTTCATACGGGCTAAGGCGCAAAGGTCCGGACCCGCCGCCCGTGCCCAGCAGAAGACGATGGACGCGCTCCACTTCGGAGGGTAAATAAATGCTGCTACTTCCCAACAAAGCTTCTTCCCAGGGGCGCAATACATCACCGGGAGGATAGCGTCCCTGCATGGCACGGTTTAGGAAAGGCGAAGCCGGATCGGCTATCCAATGCTCCCAGTTTTCGGCCAGCCGATTCGGATCGAACCAGGGATGGGAAACCACCGCCAACACATCCCCATTGCGCGCGTTCAACGCGATGATAGCCCCTGCATGGGACCCTAAACGTTCATCGGCAAAACGCTGAAGGTCCAGATCGAGGCTCAGGCGCACATCCAGCCCCGGAGGGGGAGTGCCGTAAAGCAACCGATTCCACCACAGCGCCAAAGAGGGATTGCCACGCATCCCCCGCAGCCAGTCATCCAGCGTTGCTTCCAGCCCGGCTTGACCGTAGACGGCATGGGTGTAGCCGAGGAAGGGACTCAAGGGAGGATAATGATAGATCCGTTGATAGCTCCCTGAGCTCCCGATCGTCTCGTTCAAAGGACGATTCACGCGATCGAGAAGGCTTCCACGGCGCACATAGAGATCGGCGATGGCCCGCCGCGGGTTATCGGTGCGCGCCAGCAAGCGTTCGGCCCGTATCACGCCCCACCAACCGGCCGCCAACGCCATCATCATAGAGAGCAGCAGAAAACCGAGGCCCAGATGATAATAGGTGTGGGGACGACGTAGCGGAATGGGTTCTACATCGGGATGATGGTCGATCAACAGCAGCAGGCAAACGCTGAACATCCCTGCCAGCAAGGAAGAACCACCATAGGAAAAAAGGGGAAGGGTCACGCCGGTTAGAGGGAACAGGCGCAAATTGCCTCCGATGATTACCAACCCCTGCAGACCGAGATAGAGCGAAATGCCGGCGGCCAACAAGCGCTGAAAACGCGTCGGGGCATTAAAGGCCACGCTCAGGCCACGGAAAAACAGCAAAGCCCAAGCACTCAAAAGCGCCACCACACCCAACAGACCGCTCTCTTCGGCGATGGCGCTGAAGATGAAATCGGAATAGGCGATCGGCACCAGGCCGGGAGCTCCCAAGCCAGGGCCACGACCAAACACCCCACCGTTGGCAATGGCGATGAGCGATTGCACGATTTGGTAGGCACGGCCGCTTGGGTCCTGCCAGGGGAATAGCCAGACTTCCATGCGCTGGCGCACAATCGGTATGCTAAGATAGCCGATCGCCGCCGCCAGAACCAAACCGGCCAAGGTCAAGAGGGCGATTTCGCGTCGCCCCGTTCCCAGGTAGAGCATCGTCGCATAGATCAGGAGCAAGAGCAACGCCGTGCCCAGGTCGCGCTGAACGACCAAGATCAGCACCGCCGCGCCCATCAGGGTCAAAGTCGGACGCAGAAACGGGACGATGCGCTGCAGCGGGCCGACGTATTCGGCAAGATAGGCGGCCAGATAGATCACAAAGAGCAACTTCAGGGCCTCGGAAGGCTGAAAATAGACCCCACAACATCCCAACCAGAGCCTCGGCCCGTTCCCCACCGGGTTGCGCCCGAAGATCAGGGTCAGGGCAGTGAGCAAAATGCCGGCGCTGAGCCAAAGATACTTATAGCGCTGGAGGACGAGAAGAAGCCTGGGATGCAAAATCGCCAGGCTACAACACACCACCCCCACCATTAACCAAAGCGTCTGTCGCCAGCCTAAAGCCACATCCAGGCGGAAAATGGTTAACAATCCCCAACCGCTGAAAAGCGCCAGCAGCGGGAGAAGATACGGATCATGCTCCCCCAGCCGGCGCGCGGTGAGAAAATCCAGCCAGAAAAACCCCAGTGCCCAGAAGAACAACCCGCCCCAATGGGCAAAGCGGTACTCTACCTCCCAGGAACGCGCCCGCACTGCCGGAGAGAGCGTGAGCACCAGAGCATACAAAATCAGGAAAAGAGCGGCCCAGAAAAGCAGGCGACGCTGAAGTAGGAGGTTCACTGCCGCAAGTATTTTCCAACCAACAGGTCGAGGTTTTGACGTGTTTCGGATGGGATCACGGCAGGATTGGTGATCAACGCCGTCGCCAGCGCCTGGCCGCAGCTGCACGGACGCTCCGGGCGCAGGTGCTTCGCCAAATGGCGCACGGCTTCTTGGGCCAGCGCGGTATTGCGGTTGAGGATCTGGATCACCATCTCCACGGTCACCGGCTCCTCACTGACGTGCCAGACATCGTAATCCGTCACATGTGCCATCACGGCGTAGCACATCTCGGCCTCACGCGCCAGAAACGCCTCCGGCGAAGTGGTCATGCCGATCAGCGACATGCCCCAGGCACGATAGACGTTCGACTCGGCGCGCGTGGAGAAGCGGGGCCCCTCAATGGTGATCATCGCTCCACCACGGTGCACCTTTCCACCACAGGCACGCACCGCCGCTTCCACCTGATCCGAAAGATCGGCACAGAACGGATCGGCCACGCTCACATGCGCCACCATCCCTTCACCGAAGAAAGAGGAAACGCGGCGACGGGTGAAATCAAAGAGCTGATCCGGAACAACGATCTCACCCGGCGCGTAATCCTCGCGCAGCGAACCACAAGCGCTGATGCTCACGATCCGCTCGGCCCCCAGGCTCTTCAAGGCATAGATATTCGCCCGGTAGGGAACCTCGGTGGGCAGGATGTGATGCCCGATGCCGTGCCGCGCCAAAAAGCCCACCCGCACCCCCTCTAGGGTCCCGATGACGATCGGCGCACTGGGGCGGCCAAAAGGCGTTTCCGGATACACCTCGCGGGTATCCTCCAACCCACTCATCTGATAAAGCCCTGAACCGCCGATGATGGCTAGTGAAATCTTTTCTGTGCTCATCTTCACCTCTTCATTGCAAAATTTTGATGGTCACCGTCACGGCTCCGAGTTGCAACACATCCCCATCGACGAGCACGGTGGCGGTGGAAAGGCGTTCGCCGTTCAAGGTCGTGCCGTTGGTGGAATTCAAATCCTCAGCCCACCAGTGGCCATGATGAAACGAAAGGCGCGCATGATGCGCCGAAACGGTCGGATCATCGAGGAGATAATCGCTCCCCATTTCCCGCCCCAAGATCACCTCCGCCTGCTGAAAGGAACGGCTTTCACCGTTCGTGCTCAAGATCAGGGTCGGGATGCGGAAAAGCGCCAACATCTCCCCACGTTGACGCAGATCCTGCCAAAGCGCATAGAAAGCCCAGGCCAAAAACGCATAAAGCGCCAGGGTCATCAACACCCGCAGGGCCAGCGCCACCATTCCGCTCATTTGGATTTATTCCAAATGATAGTATCGCGTTCCCCGCTCTCAGGCGAGAGAGGCTTCGTATCGATCAAATCATGACGCGGCGGCGGATTGTCCTGACCGTAGATCAGCGGCACACCGGCCAACGAGATCACATCGCCCGGATAGAGGATGCTTTGCGTCACGCGCTGACCGTTGACATACGTCCCACCGGTGGAATTCAGGTCAAAAAGGATATACCATCCCCGGATCGCCCTCAGCTGAGCATGCCGCCGCGAGACGCGGGGATCATCGATCACAATGTGATTATCCAGCCGCCGCCCGATGTTGATCACACTTTGCGTCAGCGGGAAAACCTTCGTCCCTTCCACGATCAGAAAAGCATTCGGAGGGATCCCCGACTCAGACTCTTTCGCCTGTTCTTCCATTCCCTGGGTTTCGCCCACCTTTTCCACCGAATGCGAAGCTATCACGCGCATTTCGCCGTGCTGCAGGGTCACATCTTCGCCCAGGGTTAGGGTGGGTGGCGCCGCAAAGACCAGCCCTTGCTCCTCGGCCACGCGCTTGATCCCCTCCAAAAACGCCTCCAGCACCCGCTTATCTTGCCAGGCCAGTAGCTCGCCGGGCGGGAAAAGCAGGGTATAAACATTCGGAACAACCTCTTTCCCCTCGTGAACCTGAATGCCGTTCTGCATCGCCTGAGCAAGTTGCTGGAACGCCTGCTCTTGAGGCCGATAGCCAGGCATGAAAATGCTCAAATGCAGTTCCACAAGGGATTTCAAACGCTGTTCCAGCGCTCTTAAATCCATAACACCTCCGAAGCAAAAGAAGCAAAGCAATTATAACGGAGATCGCCCGCATCTGAAGATCACAGAAACGTTGACGGGGCACCTTGTTCAGGGGAGCGGGTAACCGCCCCAGGTCCCCGTCAGGCGGAAGCGCAACAGATCAATGCCCCCGATCAGCAACAAAGCCAGGGTCAAGCCGGCCAGCAAGGGCAGCCAGAGCTCGCCCACCCGTTCCAGAGAATTTTCCCCCCGCATCACCATCACCCAAAGCAGCGCGAAGACCACCATCAGCAGGCCCAACGCCCCCAAAGGGCTGATCACGGCAACGGGATACAAAACGAGGGGATGTTCCGTCAAAATGGCCAGGTCCAGCAGGTAAACTCCTCCCAGCAAAAGGGCCGGCGCGCCCCGCATCAGGGCCGGACGGGGATCCACGTGCCGCCAAAACGTCTGGTTTGCCACGGGATACAGGATCAATGCCATCGCCAACCCCATGCCGCTGCCGGTAAAAAGGCGCAGGGTATTGTTTGGCGTATAGAGGGTGGGCAGAGAAACAACATTCGAGCCCACTTGTTTGAGAAGGTAGAAGTAAGAATTGGCGCCATCCAGCGCCCAGAACAAGGCAAGCAGGCCAAAGAGCACCAACCACGGGCGCGAAGGCAGGCCGGAGCGCCGCCGCGCCACCCCCAGTTGAACGATCAACCCCAGAAAAGCACCGCTAAACGTACCGGTGCAGCGCGCACAGAGCGGCATTTGCCGCCCTTCCACATGAAACGAGCGCTCCTCAATGCGGTGACAGACAGCATAGCCGATCCCATCCATCTTTCCCAACAAACCGGGAGGGGTCAGTTGGAACCACCAAATAAGCACCCCAACGGAAAAAAGGGGGATCAGGTATCGCCAAAAACGGTTTCGGAGCGCCATGCGGCGATTATAACCGTGCACGTGGTAAAATGTCCACATGCGCCATCTGGTCTTTCTCAAGCTAGGCGGGTCATTGATCACCGAAAAAAGCCGTCCCTATACGGCACGCTTGGATCAAATCGATGCGCTCAGCGCAACGCTGGCCGATGCCCTACGAACGCTTCCGGGGCTTTCGCTTGTACTCGGCCATGGCTCCGGCTCGTTCGGCCATCAGGCCGCCCAGGAAGGCAGGACACGGGAGGGAATAGCCACCCAATCGTCCCCCGAAGCGCGCCGAAGATACTGGCAAGGTTTTGCCGAAGTTGCCCATCAGGCAGCAGCCCTCCATTGGCTGGTGATGGAATCCCTCCACCGCAACAGGATAGCGGCCATTTCCTTCCCTCCTTCGGCCATGATCGATCGTCAACGTTCCGGCAACTTGCGCTGGAACCTTGCTCCCTTGCGGGCGGCCCTGAAAGCCGGTCTGTTGCCGGTCGTCTACGGCGATGTGATCTTCGATGCCAGCCAAGGAGGTAGCATCCTCTCGACCGAAGAAGTGTTTGAAGCGTTGGCATTGCGCCTGCATCCCAAACGGATTCTCCTGGCCGGGCTAGAAGACGGGGTTTGGGCCGATTTTCCCCAACGCACCCGGCTGATTCCGCTGATCACGTCGTCCAACTTCGAGAGTCTGCGCCCTTCTTTAGGCGGCGCAGAAGGGGTTGACGTCACCGGCGGCATGCTCGGCAAAGTGGAAGCCATGCTACGCCTGACCTGCCGCCTGCCGGGGTTGCGTATCCTTCTCTTTTCGGCCCAGGACCCGGCACGCCTGAAAGCGGCACTACAGGATGAGGCCCCCGGAACGTGGATCACCTGCACCTGAAAGCACTTTGTGACGATCTGAACGAAAAGAGATGACAAAAGTTTCTTGAAAAAGTGATAAACATCACGGAAAATAAAAGTGAATTCTATTCAGACAAGGAGAAGCTATGTCTCGATCCTTCACTCCCACCCCCCTCAAGCTTCGCCGTCCGGTGCCATCGGACATCGAAATTGCCCAGGAGGCTACCCTAAAACCGATCATGCAGGTAGCCGAAGAGGCCGGCATCCTACCGGAAGAGCTGGAGCTGCACGGCAACTACATGGCCAAAGTGCGCCTGGAAATTCTAGAGCGGCTCAAGGATCGCCCCAACGGCATCTACGTGGATGTCACCGCCATCACCCCCACCCCGCTTGGGGAAGGCAAAACCACCACGACCGTCGGGCTTTCGCAGGCGCTCGGTGCCCATCTGGGGAAGAAGGTCTTCACCTGCATTCGCCAGCCTTCGCAAGGGCCCACCTTTGGCATCAAAGGAGGCGCAGCCGGTGGTGGCTATTCGCAGGTGGTGCCGATGGAAGATTTCAACCTGCACCTGACCGGTGATATTCACGCCATCACCGCGGCAAACAACCTACTGGCGGCCGCGATTGACGCTCGCATCTATCACGAATCGCGCCAGACGGATGAACAACTCTTCAATGCCCTCTGCCCGCCGGATAAAGAAGGCAAGCGCCGCTTCTCCCCTTCCATGTTGCGCCGCCTGCAGCGCCTGGGAATTAACAAGACCGATCCGAATGAGCTCACGCCGGAAGAACGCCGACGCTTCGCCCGCCTGGATATTGACCCCGATTCGATCACCTGGCGCCGCGTGGTCGATACCAACGATCGTTTCCTGCGCGAGATCGAGATCGGCCTCGGCCCAGAAGAGCAAATGCCGCGCCGCACCGGCTTCGATATTACGGTTGCCAGCGAGGTGATGGCCATCCTGGCGCTCACCACCAGCCTGGAGGATATGCGCGAGCGCATGGGGCGCATCGTCATCGGCACCAATCGCCAGGGCGAAGCGATCACCGCCGAGGATCTGGGCGTCGCCGGGGCGATGACCGTGCTGATGAAGGATGCGATCAAACCGACCCTCATGCAGACTCTGGAAGGTACGCCGGTCTTCGTGCATGCCGGTCCCTTCGCCAACATTGCCCACGGCAACTCCTCCATCCTGGCCGATATGATCGCCCTCAAGCTCGTCGGGCCGGATGGCTTCGTGGTCACCGAATCCGGTTTCGGGGCCGATATCGGCATGGAGAAATTCTTCAACATCAAGTGCCGTTATTCGGGGCTGATCCCGCAGGTGGTGGTGCTGGTGGCGACCGTGCGCGCCCTGAAGATGCACGGCGGTGGGCCGAAAGTGGTGGCCGGCAAACCGCTCGATCCGGCCTACACCGAAGAGAACCTCGATCTGCTGCGCAAGGGTCTGCCCAACCTGGAGCGACACATCAAGAATGCGCTCAAATTCGGCGTGAACGTGGTCGTGGCGATCAACACCTTCGCCACCGACACCCCGGCCGAGCTAGAAGTGATCCGCCAGGCGGCGCTGGAGGCCGGTGCTGTGGATGCCGTGGTCAGCACGCACTGGATGGACGGCGGCGCCGGCGCCAAAGCGTTGGCCGAAGCGGTGGTCAAGGCCTCGCAACTCCCCTCGAATTTCCGCTTCCTCTACCCGTTGGATATTCCGATCAAGGAGAAAATCGAGATCATCTGCCGCGAAATCTACGGCGCCGATGGAGTCGACTTCCTGCCGGAGGCCGAAAAGAAGATCGAGGTCTATACCCGCCTGGGCTTCGACAAATTGCCGATCTGCATGGCCAAGACGCACCTTTCCTTCAGCCACGATCCCAACCTCAAAGGTGCTCCCAGCGGCTTCCGTGTCCCGATCCGCGATATTCGCGCTTCGGTAGGAGCCGGCTTCCTGTACCCGTTGGTCGGCGAAATGCGCACCATGCCCGGCCTGCCTACCCGCCCTGTCTTCTACGATGTAGATATTGACCTGAAGACCGGCCGCGTGGTAGGGTTGTTCTAGCCACCCATCGAGAAAAAATTAAAACGGCCCTCTTCGCGAGGGCCGTTTTAATTTAAGTTGGGCGAGGCTTAGAGGCCTCAGATTTCGCGAATATCCCAAACTTCCTTGCAGCACTCGCTGAGCACCCGCTTGAGCTGTTCCTTGTCCACACCCTGGACCTTGAACGTGATCAGGCGAGTGCTCGGATCCTCACCGTTGAATTGGCCAAAAGCGATAAAATTGCCGCCCAGATCGGCCACCGCTTTGGTAATGCGCGCCAGCTGACCTGGTTTATCCTCTACCAGAACCGTGGCCCGCAAGCCTTTCTGTCGCGCTCCCATGAGTTCCAGGAAGATCTTGAAGAGATCGGTTTCGGTGATGATGCCGACCACCTGACCATCTCGCATCACCGGCAGACCACCGATTTTATTATCGGCCATAATGCGGGCCGCTTCTTCGATGGGGGTATCTTCCGTGACCGTAATGACGTTTTTGGTCATCACTTCGGCAACGGTGATCTTGCTCAGCAGATAATGCATTTCCCAGATACTCAAAGTGGTTGCCGGCGAAGGAGAAGCATTGAGCAGATCTTTCTCCGAAACAATCCCAACGAGCTTCCCATCCTTCACTACCGGGGCACGGCGAATGCGCTCCTTCTTGAACAAATCCAACGCATCATGAACCGGCATATCCGGGGTCAGGAAAATCACCGGGCGGGACATGCGTTCACCGACAAACATAACGACCTCCTTGTGAAAGAAGACGAGAGATTTGGAGCAACCAACTATTTTTTATCATATCAAATTATTTTTTGCAATAGACAAATGTCATCAGATCACCCTCACAAATACGTGGTTTGCCTATTCATCAACCTTTGTTCTTACGAAGATCCCATGATGGCCTACAATGCTAAACTTTCAAGACTGTAAACCCAAACAGGGCAAAAGTATGCGATAATTGTGTATGGAGGTGTACATGAGCGCGCGTATCTTGATCGTAGATGACGATGAAATGATCGTAGAACTCTTCTCCCTTCTTTTGAAAAGCCACGGTTATGATGTTTTGAAAGCCCGCAACGGAAAGGAGGGGGTAGAAAAAGTTAAAACAGAAAACCCTGACTTGATCTTGTTAGACCTGATGATGCCAGAAATGGACGGATTACAGGTTTGTCAGCATGTGCGCGCATTCAGTCAAATCCCGATCATCATCATTTCGGCACTCGATCACCCGGCCATGATCGCTCAGGCTCTGGACGCCGGAGCAGATGATTACCTGGTGAAGCCGGTACCGAGTGGAGTCCTAATGTCGCGCATCGCCCGTTTGCTCTGGCGCACCGGGCCACTGCAAAACGGCACTCCCGAGCTCGTTGCAGGAGTCTGAGAAGGATGCAAACCTGTGCGCTGTGCAATACTTCCACCCATGATTATGCGACCCACTGCCCCAACTGCCATACCGATCTGAGCGAACATTCGCTCACCGCAGTGGCGCTAAAGCGGCTACAGGCCAACCCGCGCGTGCAGGCGATACGGGTCAGTGTTGCGGCTGACGCTTGCTCCTACTGCGCCGAGCAGCTCCGGGTCTATCCAAAAGATCAAGCGCCGCGGCTGCCCCATGCCGGATGTTCCCATCCACAGGGCTGTCGCTGCTTCTACGAGCCGGTATTGGAACAACTCTTCCCTTAAGAAACGCCTATCCCGTCCCGAATTGACGATCGCCGGCATCGCCTAGGCCGGGGACAATATAGCCGCGTTCGTTGAGGTGATCGTCAATCGCCGCCAGATGGATCGGCACATCCGGATGGTGGGTCTGCATGGCACGGATCCCCTCCGGTGCTCCGATCAGGCCCACGAATTTAATCCGCTTCACTCCCCAACGTTTGAGAATATCCGCCGTCGCCACGGCCGAGCCACCGGTTGCCAACATCGGATCCAGGATAAGGCATACCGAAACGCGCGGTTCGACCGGGAGCTTATTGTAGTATTCCACCGGCCGCAGAGTCTGCTCATCCCGGTACAGCCCAATATGCCAGACTTCGGCCATCGGTAAGAGCTCCCAAACGCCCTCCACCATCCCCAAGCCGGCGCGCAGGATCGGCACCAGCCCTACTTTATCGACCAGCTCGTAGCCGGTGGTAGGCGCTAGGGGAGTCTCTACCGGGCGCGGCTGAAGCCGTAAATCGGCAGTGGCCTCATAGGCCAAGAGCGCAGCGATCTCCCGCACCAGTTCCCGAAATTTTTTCGGATCCGTATTTTTATCGCGCAGGCGGGTCAACTTATGAGCAACCAATGGATGGGTAGAAGCATATACATTCGACATTGCGAGTGCCTCAAAAGTAAGGTTCAAGCGATGCGCGTGATCACAGCCTCTCGTTCCGGGCCAACGGAAATCCAGCTCACTGGCACACCGACAAGGGACTCAATACGCTCGACGTAACGGCGAGCATTTTGCGGCAGGGCGTGATACGCTCGAATCTGCCCGATCTCTTGCTGCCAGCCCGGCAACTCCTCGTAAATCGGTTCGACTTCTGCCAGCTGATAGCTATCGAGATCATAGTAGTGAACGATTTCTCCCCGATAGCGATAGCCCACGCATATCTTAATGCGCTCAAACGCGCTCAGCACATCCAGTTTGGTCAAGAACAGGCGATCGACGCCGGCGATCTGGGTCGCAAAGCGCACGATCTCGGCATCGAACCAACCGGCTCGTCGCCTGCGTCCGGTAGTGGCGGCGACCTCACCGAGCACTTGTAGAGCATGGGAATCATCATGGATTTCGGTAGGCATCGGGCCGGCTCCCACGCGCGTGGTGTAGGCCTTGGTCACGCCGATGATCTGGGTAATCGCCCGCGGCGGGATGCCCAATCCACTCGTAGCCGCCGAAGCGATCGTCGTCGAAGCGGTGACAAAAGGATAGGTGCCCCAGTCCGGGTCCAGGCAGGTGCCCATGGCCTGTTCGAGCAAAAAGCGCTTTCCATCGCGCAACCCCTGCTGCACGATGGGGAACAGTTCGGTAATGTAGGGGCGCAGTTGCTCATAATAGGCATAATATTCATCGAGGATCGGTTCCAGGGCAAGCGGCTCGCCACTCAAAGCGCCGATCAGCCGATTTTTTAGCTCCAATTGGAGCGCCAATTTCTGACGCAACACCGGCAGATGGCGAAAATCACTCCAGCGAATGCCGTTATAGCTAAACTTATCGGCAAAGGTGGGGCCAATGCCGCGACGGGTCGTGCCGGTGGCGGCAGCACCTTTGGCCTCTTCATATAGGCCATCCAGAACTTTGTGATAAGGAAAGATGACATGCGCCCGTGGTGAGATGAAAAGCCTGCCTTCTAAAGAGATACCGGCCTGCTGGAGCGCGCTCATCTCTTCCAAAAGCACTTTTGGATCGATCACCATCCCGCTCCCCATGAGACAGCGCGTATGGGGATGAAAAATGCCGGAAGGCACGAGATGAATTTTGAAGGTGCCAAATGCATTGATTACCGTATGGCCGGCATTGTTACCACCGTTGAAACGGGCGACAAAATCGTACTCGGCAGCAAAGACATCAATGGCTTTTCCCTTGCCCTCATCTCCCCATTGCATTCCTGAAACCACGGTGACCGTCATACTTCCTCCACGGGTCCTTCCGGAAATTCATCCGTCACGGATTCTTCCTGTTCGGGTAGAAAACGATGCGGCGATTCCTGTTCCGAGAAGCCGGAAAGCAAAATCAATACATTGGCCACCGTGTTGCCGGGATTGCGCCAGCGATGGATCAGGTGCGCCGAAAAGAGCAGACTATCCCCTGGCTCCAGGAGATAATACTCACGCTCTACCATATATTCGATCTGACCTCGCAGGCAAAAAACGAATTCGTGGCCGGTATGGCTCATATTGAAAAGTCCGCTGGAGGCCCCGCTTTCCAGGGTCAACAGGAAAGGTTCCACCCGTCCGATGAATTCCTCTCCGCCCAGGCCTTCCCATAAGCCGCGCATAAAGGGAACACGTCGGCGCGCATCATGCTTGACAAAAACCACCGGCCGGCGCGGTGATTCGAGATTGAAAAAAGCCGTTATGGAAACCCCTAAGGCATCCGCCAACTTATACAGCGTACTGACAGAAGGGGATACCCGCCCGCGCTCGATCATGCTCAAAGCATTCGCCGAAAGGCCACTCTTGGCCGCCAGCATGCGCAAAGACATCCCCTTCTCCTGGCGCAATCGCTTCAACACTTCGCCTACATCCACAGAAATTGCCTCTCTCATCTTGTCCACCTTTCTCAGGGATTCACGTGAGGAGCCTGCCAGGCCGGCGACTTGTGGACATGCACCACCTTCCAGTCTCCCGCCAATTTGACCATCACCCGACTCTCGTTGTGCGCCGCCACCCGCACCCCTTCAGCAGTGGCCGTGCTGATGAGAAGAGTGTAACTGGCAATGGCCGTATCACCATAACGCTGAATGCGCAAATTCGCCAGATCAAAACGGCTCACGGCGTTCTCTCCCCCTTCGGCACCGAACACCGTACCGCGGGTGGCATTGGAATGCATCATAAACTCATGAAAAGGAAGCCCTTCGATGCGATGAGGGGTCACCCACCACTCGTAGAGCGTCAGATCCTCTGCCGTTGTTTCACGATAGGCGGTAATATCGTTCTCCTGGATCGCCCGCAAATGACGCAAGAGGAATGCAAGCACTTCTGGATCGTCCATAAACACCTCCGCCGGTGATCATCACCTGTATTTTACCCAGGAGTTCCACAATTGACCACCCCATTCCGTAAAAGCAACACGCCACCCCCGACGGTCCACGGTCTACGTCCACATATTTGCCCTCCAAGTCCGCGCATGACGGTTTATAATAGCCCGTGGAGATTTCCCTATGTTCTTCCGCCTGTTCTCTCTGTTTTCCCTCGCGCTGTTCAGCCTCGCCTGTAGCGCCGCTCCGACTCCTGCTCGTACTCCCGTCCCACCCCCCTCTCCCGCCGTTGCCGGCACCCCCACCGCGGTGGAGGATCTTTCCGCAGTCGGCCCTACGGATGGCATCGTGATCCTAGGGGCTATCCTACTGGCATTGATCGTGTTGACGGCACTGGTACGTCATCAGGTATGGATGGGAGAAGAAAGCATCGAAGAAGAGGACGAAGAAGGCACAGGGGCTTCGGAGACCTAGTCGGATAGTACCCATCCATCCGGAAGACTTCTCGCTATTCGATCCCCTATGTTCCCTCCACGACTTTCCTTCGCTCACCTTCCCACGCCGATTGAAGCCCTTCCCCGCCTGAGCCGGGCATTGGGAGGGCCGCAGATCTTCGTCAAGCGCGATGACCAAACAGGGTTGGCTTTTGGCGGGAACAAAACGCGCAAACTAGAGTTCCTGCTGGCCGAAGCCCAGGCCCTCGGCGCCGATCACCTGGTGACGGCCGGAGCGGTGCAATCGAACCATTGCCGCCAGACGGCCGCGGCCGCCGCCCGCTTTGGGCTACGGTGCACCCTGGTCCTTTTCGGCGATCCGCCGCCAAAACCGGAAGCCAATCTCTGGCTCGATCACATTTTCGGGGCAAATATCCGCTGGACCGACCGAAGCCGGCGCGATGCAATGCTGGAACAGGTTTTCAACGAGCTCAAGGAACGGGGAGAAAAGCCCTACCTGGTGCCATATGGTGGCTCCAGCCCCACCGGGGCATTCGGATACGTATTCGCCATGCAAGAATTCCTAGAGCAAGGGATGGAATTCGATGCGATCGTTTTCGCTTCTTCATCCGGAGGCACTCAGGCAGGGTTAGTGCTGGGCGCACGCCTTTTCGGCTACCGCGGACGGGTGATCGGCATCAGCGTGGATGAGCCGCGCCCGACGCTCCAAAGACGCGTCGCGGCCCTCGTTGAGCAGATGGCAGAACGTTTGGGGCAAAACATTGTCATCCGCCCGGAAGAGATCGAAGTGGAAGATGCCTGGGCCGCCGCAGGATACGGCGTCCTAACCGAGGCCGAAAAAGAAGCCATCCGACTTTTTGCGCGCCAGGAAGGGTTGCTGCTGGATCCGGTCTATACCGGGCGGGCAGCTGCCGGGCTGATCGGGCTGATCCGTCGAGGTGACTTTGCGCCTCATCAGAGAGTACTTTTCTGGCATACCGGCGGCACCCCGGCGCTTTTTGCTTCTCGCTATGCAAGTATCTTGGAATAACCGGGGACTCTACGGTCTCTTCGCCGTTTAGGTTCATTCCACAATCCACGGTCTACCGTCCACCGTCCACGGTCTACAATCCACAATCCACGGTCCACGGTCTACCGTCCACGGTCTATTATGTATGTCCCCTCCCATTCGTGCTTCTGAGATCGGCACCTACCTGTACTGCCGCCGAGCATGGTGGTACCGGCGGCATGGCTATGCTTCCGAGAATCAGCAAGAAATGGAAGCCGGACAGGCCTTTCATCATCAGCATGCCCGATTGGTCTGGCAAGCAAGCCTATTGCGGTTAACTGCGCTGCTTTTGACCTTGCTGGCGCTGGTGCTCTCTGTCGCCTACTGCACGGCGCGCCTTTGATGAGAAAAGATGCTGCTGATCGGATTCTTCCTGTTCCTACTGGCGCTATTTTTCTTCTGGCAATCGGAACGCCAACGCAAAGCGAGCGGTCTGCCTTCTGTACGCGTGATTTACATGGATACAGCCAACTGGCGCAAACCGGAAAAGCCCCTTTACGACCCGATCTTAGGCCTGGTGGGGCGCCCGGATTACCTGGTTGAGCAAGGAAACATGATCATTCCGGTAGAGGTCAAAAGTCGCCCGGCTCCACTTGCGCCCTATGATTCGCACATCTATCAGCTGATGGCCTACTGCCTGCTCGTTGAGCGCACATTTGGCCGCCGCCCCGCCTACGGCATTTTGCATTACGCGGATATGGATTTCGCCATCGAATACACCCCGGAACGCGAACAGGCTCTGCTCGACCTACTGGCCGAGATGCAGCGTGATCACTTACGCACTTCTCTGCCCCGATCCCACGAGGAACCCGCCCGTTGTCTGCGCTGCGGCTTTCGTGAGATTTGCGAAGCCCGCCTGGCATGAGACCGGCGCCGGCCGTGTCCTGGTTCGGTACAAGTCGGCTATTACTTTTGGCTACACGAAGGACAGCCTGAAACAAAAAAACCGCTTTGTGCAAGCGGTTTCTAGTTGCGGGGGCAGGATTCGAACCTGCGACCTCCGGGTTATGAGCCCGACGAGCTGCCGCTGCTCTACCCCGCGTTGGTGATTGTTATTTTAACCGGAAGGGATGGATGCGTCAAGGGTACAACGCACCCGTCAATCGCCCCCATCTTCACACTTCCGCTCGGTGAAACTCTGCCTCAAAGCGCAAAAGCCATCCGAGCAGTTGCCTCCACCGAAGGCCCGCGATGAGCCGCTCAGGCGCTTCAGGGGAGCGAGCCCGAGAATGAACGTCCCCCGCCCTTTAACCTTGACATCTCCCCCCAGACACAGCATAATCTTTCCCATGCTGACCGAGCTCCAACTCCATGATCGCGTCCGCCTGCGCAAACCGCACCCGTGCGGTTCGTATGAATGGCTGGTCGTGCGCCTGGGGGCCGATATCGGGCTAGAGTGCCTGGGATGCAAACGGCGCATCCTCCTGCCCAGACGTGAGCTCGCGCATCGCCTGAAAACCATTCTGCCGCGGAGTCATGATGGAAATTGATTTTTCACGCAAACCACATGTTGTCTTGCTGTTTTCAGATACCGGGGGAGGGCATCGTTCGGCCGCAGAAGCCATCATCGAAGCCCTGCAAATCGAATGGGGAGATGCGATCACCACCGAAATGGTGGATTTTTTTCGCTACTATGCGCCGCCGCCGTTCAATCGCGCTCCGGAGCTTTACCCGCTGATGGTGAAAATCCCTCAGGTCTGGGGAGCTTCCTTCTACCTGACCGATGGACGCGCCCGCGCCCGAGCCATCACCGCCGGGCTCTGGCCCTATGTGCGCGGTGCGGCGCGCAAGTTGATCCGCAATCACCCTGCCGATCTCTACGTGAGCGTGCACCCGCTGGCTACCACGTTTGCCCTGCGTGCGCTGGGAGCCCAGCGTCCCCCTTTCATCATCGTCGTCACCGATATGGTCACCACCCATGCATTATGGTACGATCGCCGCGCCGATCTCATTTTGCTCCCCACCGAGCAGGCAATGCAACGAGCCTTGGCCAACCACATGCCGCCGCAGAAGCTGCGGGTCGTTGGGTTACCCGTTTCCCAGCGCTATTGCACCCCACCGGGGGATAAGATCGCCCTGCGTCAACGCTTGGGATGGCCGATCGATCGCCCGATCGCACTGCTGGTGGGCGGTGGCGAAGGGATGGGTCCCCTGGCCGAAACGGCACAGGCCATCGCCGATTCGGGGCTGGACCTTGGGCTGGTCATCGTCACCGGACGCAATCAGCGCCTGAAAGCAGAGCTCGAAGCTCGTTCGTGGCCGATCCCCACCCTGATCTACGGCTTCACGCGCGAAATGCCGGACTTTATGCGCGCTGCCGATGTGCTCGTGACCAAAGCCGGCCCCGGGACGATCAGCGAAGCGCTCAACGCCGGCCTACCGATGATCCTCTACGCCCGCCTGCCGGGGCAGGAAGATGGCAACGTCCACTTTGTGGTGCGCGAACGGGTCGGTCACTGGGCGCCGCGGCCGCAACGCGTGGTCAGCATCCTGCGGGAATGGATCGAAAACCCTGCCTTGCGCGAAGAATATGCCGCCCGTTGCCGCGCCAAAGCGCGCCCGGAAGCGGCACGCACCATCGCTCAGATCATCGGAGCGCGTCTCGGTCTACCCCTGGAGGAAACATCCCCCCATGCCGATCTGGGATGAACACCACCTGGAATTCTTCAGCCGCAGTCCACAGCAAACCCATCGTTTGGGAATACGCCTGGGAAAAGAACTGCGCTTGGGGGACCTAATCTGCCTGCAGGGCGATTTGGGAAGCGGCAAAACCACCTTCGTACGCGGTGTAGCGCAGGGGTGGGGAAGCATCGATCCCGTCTCCAGCCCTACCTTTGTCCTGATCAACGAGTATCGCCGTCCGGATGAGAGGACGCTTTACCATCTCGATGCCTACCGCATCGAAACGGCCCAGGAAGCCGCCGAGCTCGATCTGGAGACTCTCCTGGCCCGCGGCCCTCTGCTCATCGAATGGGCCGATCGTCTGCTCCCCATTCTCCCTGCGGAAAGGCTCTGGATCGAGATCGAATACGTGGACGAGGAAGTGCGCCGTTTTTCCTTTGCCGCCCAGGGTGAGCGCTACGACACCTTGTTGCAGGTATTGCAAAAATCCGTCTTCGGAGGCGACTGATGCTCCTGGCAATTGACACCTCCACTTCCTGGAGCGGATTGGCGCTCTACCACCCCGGCGAAGTGATCGCCGAATGCACTTGGAAAAGCCAGGCTCATCACACCGCCCAACTAGCCCCCAATCTCGAGCACCTGCTGCGCCAAACCGGCACATCGATGGAAGCCATTCAAGGCGTGGCCGTGGCGCTGGGCCCCGGTTCCTTCACCGCGCTGCGCGTTGGGCTGGCGCTGGCAAAGGGGATCTGCCTGGCGCGCGGACTGCCGATCGTCGGCATTCCTACCCTGGATATCCTGGCGGCCTCTCAGGCTCCACGTGCCGGGTTTGAGACCCTCCTCGCCGTGCTCCAAGCCGGCCGCGGCAGATTGGCGGTCAACCGCTACACCCTGGAGGGGGAAGAGTGGAAAGCGATCGGCACTCCCGCCGTGCTTACGTTTGAGGCGCTTTTAGAATCGCTCGAGGCCCCCACGCACGTATGCGGCGAATTCACGGCGGAGCAGCGTACGCAGCTGGAAAAGCATCCACGGGCGTACTTGCCCCCGGTCCCGGCCTGTGTGCGGCGCCCGGCGGTGCTGGCCGAGCTCGGGTGGAGGCGCTTGCAAAAGGGAGAAGCCAGCTCCTTAGCGGCACTTGCGCCGATCTATCTCCATGTTCACGAGACAATTTCATGAGCACGTTGGAAATTCGCCGGATGCAGTTGACGGATTTGGAAGCCGTAGTGGCGCTGGATCGGCTCTCGTTCAGCCTGCCTTGGTCGGAACGCACCTTCCGCTACGAGCTGACCGAAAACCCCGCGGCGCGCGCCTGGGTGGCCGAAAAGGATGGAGCGATCGTTGGCATGCTCCTGCTTTGGCTGATCGTGGACGAGGCCCATATCGCCACCCTGGCCGTGCACCCGGAACACCGTCAACAGGGGATCGCCCGTCGCCTGCTACTCCGGGCCCTGCGCGCTGCCTGGGAAGAAGGAGCGCGCCGGGCGTTCTTGGAAGTGCGCGTGAGTAACCTGGCCGCCCAAAACCTCTACCGGCAGCTCGGTTTTGAGGTCAGTGGGCGCCGCCCGCGCTACTATCGCGATAACAACGAGGATGCCTTGCTGATGACCTTGAAAGAGGATACAATGCAGGCATTGTTGAGCAATTCCCCTCAGGAGAGCCTCCCATGAATCCAGAAGAAGTGCTGGCACAAATTGCCCGGGAAGTCTCGGTATGCACGAAATGCCCTCTGCATCACTCGCGCAAAAAGGCCGTGCCCGGCGAGGGGCCGGCGAATGCCGAGATCATGTTTATCGGTGAAGGACCGGGTTTCTACGAAAACGAGCAAGGTCGCCCGTTCGTCGGCGCGGCAGGACAGTTCCTGGATGAGCTGCTGGCGCGCGCCGGCCTGAAGCGTGAGGAAGTCTGGATCGGGAACGTGGTCAAGTGCCGGCCACCCGGCAACCGCGATCCGCTCCCGGAAGAGCTGGAGGCCTGCGACGAGTACCTGGAGCGCCAGATCGCCGCCATCAACCCGAAGATCATCGTCACATTGGGGCGCTTTTCGATGGCCAAGTTCCTGCCGGGGGCGAAGATCAGCGCAATTCACGGGCAGATGCGTCGGGTGGGCAATCGCTTTGTGATCGCCATGTACCACCCCGCGGCGGCGCTGCACCAGGCCTCGCTCAAATCCACCGTGATCGAGGACTTCATGCGCCTGCCGCAGCTCCTGGCCCAGGCACGCGCCGAACTCTCCCGTCCGGCCACGCCCCTGCCGCCCAAAGACGAGAACGAGGAACCCAAGCAACTTTCCCTTTTCTAGCCCAAATCTATGCGAAAAAGCGTTTACTCCTTCCTGATCGGCATTTTTCTACTCATCGCCTGCACCACCCCTGCGGCGACACCTGCCGATCCGAATCAAATTCTCACCCAGGCGGTGGCTACTGTTTGGGCGGCGGCCACGCAGACCATGGCGGCTCAACCGACGGCCACGGCCACGCCCCTGCCCCCTACCGCCACCCCCACGCCGCCACGCACCCCGCCGGCCTTGCCCCCGATCTACACGACTTCGTTGCTCAATCCCCTGGATACGCCCCATCCGTACATTCAGGATACCTGTCAATACCTAAAAGCCAAATGGGACCCGAACAACGCCGCGCCCGGCACCGTGGTGATGGTGATCATGTTCCACTCGATCACCAAAGGCGAGGCCACCCATCCGTATCAGATCAGCGCCAATGAGCATCGTCTGATCTTGCGCGACCTGAAGGAGCAGGGCTTCGAGGCGATCAACATGCAACAGCTGGCCGATTTTCTCTACCGGAACGCTAAAATCCCCAAACGTTCGGTGGTGCTGATCGTAGACGATCGCCACTATGCCGAATATTTCAACAACCACTTCCGCCCGTTCTACGAGCAGTGGGGCTGGCCGGTGGTGAATGCCTATATCGCCAAAGATGAGCGCCCCGACCTATGGCAGGAAAACGCCGCCCTGAGCGCAGAAGGCTGGGTGGATTACCAGGCGCATGGCGTCTTCCATAACGAGCCGATCGGCCCGAATTCGACGGAAGAGTACATGCGCAGTGAGCTCTTCGGCGCGATTGCGAATTTCCAGAAATATTTCCAGAAGACGCCGATCGCCTATATTTGGCCGGGCGGCGGCTTCACCCCGCGCGCCGTGCAGATCGCCCGCGAGGCCGGCTATCAGCTCGGATTCACGGTCAACCCGCGCGGCCCGATCATGTTCAACTGGGTCCCTCTGGCCGATCAAGTCGACCCGAACCGTCCGGCCTATCTCCCTGAAGGCCCGGCCGGCGACCCCCTGATGACCCTGCCGCGCTACTGGGATAAGGACGTGCGCGCCCATTTGGACACCGTGCGGCGCATCGGCAACGAGGCCGCGGCCTATGCCGAGCAGAACCGGGCGGTGGAACGGGAATATTACGATATCGTGTGTGCTCCCACCTACGGTCCTCTACCCTGATCTTCGGAGGTCGCTATGGAACTTCAGCTCGTTCAGATTCAAAAGCCGGAGAACGTCAACTTCATCCTGGGACAATCCCACTTCATCAAGACGGTCGAGGACGTGCACGAGGCCCTGGTGAACGCCGTGCCGGGGATCAAATTCGGGGTGGCGTTCAACGAAGCTTCGGGCAAGTGCCTGGTGCGTTGGTCGGGTACCGATGAAGCGATGATCGAGCTGGCGCGCAGCAACGCCCTGGCGATCGGCGCCGGGCACATGTTCATCGTCTTCCTGGCCGAAGGCTACTACCCGATCAACGTGCTGCATGCCATCAAAACCGTTCCCGAAGTCGTGCGCATCTACTGCGCCACCGCCAACCCCGTCCAGGTGATCGTCGCCCAAACCGAGCAAGGGCGTGGCATCCTGGGCGTGGTGGACGGCTCCTCGCCGAAAGGCATCGAAGGCGCCGAAGACATCGCCTGGCGCAAGGAATTCCTGCGCAAGATCGGCTATAAGCTCGGCTGAGCATCAGAAGGCCTCCATCATCCTTGCCGCTCAAGCGGAGATGGATTTCCCGAAACGGGAATCCATCTCTCATTCCGTTGCAGAAAGGCGGACAGGATTTACAGGATTCACAGGATTTTATAGATAAAATTTCCTGGGAATTTATTTCTTGAAACGATAAAAGCAAAAAGATTATCAAATTCGTGGCGATCCGTGGCATCCGTGTCCATCCGTGTCCGATTCCGGAAAGTTTCCGCCGCAAAGCACGGTTTCCAAAAGCCGAATGAGACAACATCTCGGATTCATCACAAGCCTTGAAAATTTTTATAACCAAATATCGTTATTACTGAAAACAGTAAAAAACGCTATTTTAGTGCTCCAGAATCTTTTACAGAGGAGCCGTTGGAAGTAAAATAAAATCAGTTATTGATGAATAGTTGCATGTAATTGCCAATCAGAGAACACAACCGATGCAGGAATCTTAATCTCCGAAAGCACGGAGGTCTTAAATGGGCGTTACTAGCAACCCATATCTGGCCGGCGACCCAGTCGGAAAACATCCTTCCTTTGTTGGGCGCGAGGATGTCTTGCGCGAAGTGTTGCGCGTATTGCATCATCCGCAACAAAACGCCATCACACTGTACGGTCAAAGACGCATCGGAAAGACCTCTATCCTGCAATACCTAGAGACCCACTTATCTGCAGAAGGGATATATCATCCTGCCCTCTTCGACTTAATGGGATACGCTGCGCGTCCATTGGACGATGTATTGGATTCCCTAGCAGAGAAGATCGCCCAAACGCTCGGTCAACCCAAACCAAACCTGGGCAAAAAACCCCGGCAGACTTTCGGTGAATCGTGGTTACCTTCCGTGCTCCAAACTTTGCCGGCCGAGACTCGGCTGGTCCTGCTCATGGATGAATTCGATGTCCAAGCCGATGTACAAACCGACCACCAGACCAAACAGGATTTCTTCACCTATCTGCGCAACTTGCGTCGCATCGAACCTTCACGGTTGAAATTTGTCTTCGTGCTGGGTCGCGCTATTGACGATCTGGATATCATTGCCCAAGGACTATTGAAAGATCTGCCCTCCTATCGGGTCTCTTTACTGAAACGCAAGGAAGCCGAAACGCTCATTAGGCTCTCTGAACGCCAAGGAACCTTAAGCTGGAGTCAAGAAGCCGTCGAACGGGTATGGGATCTGACACACGGTCATCCGCTGCTCGTTCAATCGCTGTGTAGTGAGATTTGGGAAAGGACTCAAGAGGAGGGGAAAACCGAAACTGTAGATGCTTCATGGGTAGATGAGGCCGTCCCACCAGCCTTGGAGCGCAGCACAAACATGTTTTCCTGGCTGTGGCAAGGACTCAGCGCAGCAGAAAAAGTGGTTTCTGCCGCTTTGGCAGCAGCCGGTCACAAACCGGTCAACGATGACGTCCTGCGCGATATTTTGACGGAAAGTGGTGTCTCCATAGTGATTCGTGAATTAGCTGATGCACCCAAATTATTGCAAGAAAGGGATATCCTTGAACCCAGCGATGGGGGCTACCGCTTTCGGGTAGAGCTGTTGCGGCGCTGGATCGCCGAAAATAAACCCCTTAGCCGCACACAGAGTGAGTTGGATCGCATCAATCCGGCGGCTGATAACCTCTATCAGGCCGGGCGCAGTTTCTTTGAAAATGGTAACTTGAGTGACGCATTTGACTTACTTGAACGTTCACTAAGGCTAAATCCCAATCACTTAGGAGCATTGGAACTGATGGGGGAAATTTACCTTACGCAGGGGAACCTGGACGCAGCGCAGGAAACCCTGGAAAAATTGCTAGAAATGGCACCCGGCCGAGCACGGGCACGCCTGAAGCAGGTCTACATACAACGCGCCCAAAGCACCGAGGATGATCGCAATAAACTGATCTGGTATGAGAAGATCCTCAGTATCTACCCACAAGATATCGATGGATTGAGAGGCAAGGAAACCGTTGAAGTGCGGCTACGCCGCCGCCGTTTGGAAAGTGGACAACAGGAGATCGAAAAGCTGGAGAAGGAAGGGAATTTTCTCGCTGCTCTTGAAAAAGCCCAGGCACTATGGCATGAATTCCCGGAAGAAGACAGCCTGCTTGAATGGACAAAACGCTTGGAACGCAAAACCCACCTAGACGACTTGTATCAACAGGCCATCCAAGAGTTAGAAAAAGGAGAGCGGGAAAATGCAATCCGCACTCTACAGGAAATCGTTGCCTTAGAACCTTCCTATCGGCAAGGCGACGCCATCGCCGAACTCTACCATGTTGTAACCGGCAAATCTATCGAGCCCATGAAATCTCAATCAACTTCGCCTGGAGTGCCCCCAATACCAATCTCCCCTGCCGTGCTGAAAAAAGATGAGGCAACCCAGCTAGAACTTCCCAAAGTACCTGCCGGTTGGAGTGGTCCGGTACCTCCCGGCGCATTTGCAAGAATAGGAAAGGGAAGGATTAGCGGAAACGTTGTATTCTCTCCAGATAGCAAGCTATTGGCTCTTGGATGCAGCATTGGAATTTACCTTTATAGTACTGTAGATGAAACTATATGGTATCTTGCTACCCAAACCCCAGTAACCAGCTTGGCCTTCTCACCAGACGGAATGAGCTTAGCTTTGGGATTAGGCAACACAGTTAGACTTTGGAATTATAAAAAAGGAACATTCTTGCATACATTTGAAGGACGTAAAGAGTCTATAGCCTGTATAACCTTTTCTCCAGATGGATCTATTCTAGCGTCTGGATCACGTGATCATACTTTGCAGTTATGGCATGTTACAGATGGAAAATTACTGCATAGATTAGAAGGGCATGCGGATTGGGTAACTAGTGTAGCTTTCTCACCAGACGGAATACTTCTAGCTTCAGCATCTGCTGACAGAACTATACGACTTTGGCGAACATCGGATGGAGCCTTGATACGCACGCTTAGTGGGCATACGCAATCTGTAACCAGCTTAGCATTTTCGCCTGATGGAAAAATTCTGGTTTCAGGCTCAACTGAAAATAACTTAATGGTATGGTATGTTTCAGATGGATCATTCCTCAACACACTAAAAGGGCACGATGGTCCAGTGAACAGTGTTGCCTTCTCTCCAAGTGGCATTTTAGCTTCTGGATCAAATGACTGCACTGTACGATTATGGAATATTCAGGATGGAAAATTATTGCATACGCTGGAAGGGCACACTGATTGGGTAACTGGTGTAGTTTTCTCTCCGGACGGCAAACTATTGGCTTCATTATCTGCTGACAAGACTGTAAGACTTTGGCAAACTTCAGATGGTTTATTAGTGCGTACTTTAGGTGGTCACATGCGACATGTAACTAGCTTGTCGTTCTCACCAGATGGAGCAATTCTGGCTTCAGGATCATCGGACAAAACCGTGCGGTTGTGGCGTATCTCTGATGAGACATTACTGTTTACACTGGAAGGGCACAAAGATGATATAAATAGCGTTGCTTTCTCACCTGAAGGGAAAATCTTGGCTTCGGGAGGAGGAGACAAGACTATACGGCTATGGCGCGTATTGGATGGGATGTTACTACACACATTTAAAGAGCACGATAGCGTTAATATTATCGCCTTCTCACCAGATGGAAGATTACTTGCTTCTGGTTCAAGAGAGAACACTGTACGACTGTGGCGTTTATCAGATGGCGCACTGCTGCGAACGCTACACACATTCGCTGTAACTGGTCTTGTATTTTCGCCAGATGGGAAGATCCTCGTTTCAGTTTCTATCGATGGCACTGTGTGGTTTTGGCGAACATCAGATGGTTCGTTACTACATATGCTGAAAAGCAAGGATTGGATCACTAGTGTTGCCTTCTCACCAGACGGAAAAATCGTAGCTTTTGGATCAGGAGACCACACAGTACAGGTTTGGCGCGTTTTAGATGGAGCATTGCTACATTCACTAAAACTGAGTGAACATATGTTGAATGTAACCAGTCTGGCATTTTCACCAAACAAGGAAATCCTCGCTTCGGGTTCCAGGGATAAAACTGTACGATTGTGGCAAGTCTCTGATGGCAGATTGTTGCGAACCTTGGAGGGGCACAAGGATAATGTGAGAAGCATAGCCTTCTCACCAGACGGAGCCATCCTGGCTTCAGGATCAGATGATGGCACCATTTTATTATGGCGAATAGACAATGGTTGACTAACACCAAGAACCGCATATTGATAAACTTTGGAAGTTCTGAAAATGTACAAAGAGAATGCTATACAAGCTGATAATCCATACGTTTTCGGTAATGCAGTACGCGGAGAGAATTTTCTTAATCGCCAACGTGAACTTCACCGCCTTGCGAGACGGATTTCACAAGGTAGTTCGGTGGTAATCAGCGGTGAGCCGCGCAGCGGGAAAACCTCCTTACTGCTTCACTTACAATCTCACGCCCAAGCCTTATTGGGAGAAGAGCAGGCTGACCGTACCCTCTTTCACTACTTGGACGGCCATACGATGAGTGGTTGGGATGCCGATCGTTTCTGGCAGGCGTGTTTGGACCCCCTGGCAAAGCGCTGGGAGGTCGCCGCCCGCGTGTATGAAAGTGGGGCTTTCGAGGCGACCCCGTGGGAGACAGTGTTCGCCGCCCTGGAGAAAGAAGGGCAGCGTTTCGTTCTGCTCCTGGACGAATTTGATGCCCTGCAGGAGGAACCCGGCCTGCATACGCGTGCCGTGTATGGCATGTTGCGTTCGCTGGCTTCGCGTTACCCTTCGTTCTCCCTGGTGATCGCCGCCCGCCGTTCGCTCACCGAGCTGGAATACGCAGCCAAAGACTTTGCTGCCGGGTCACCCTACTTCAACTTTACCGAGGAGATCAACCTTCCCCCCTTGCCGCAAACTGCAGTGGAGGCATTGCTCGATCGCGCCAAAGATCGCTTCACTTCCCAGGATCGTGCCTTTCTGCAACGCGTTGCCGGAAGGCACCCCTATCTGCTTCAGGTTGCCGCTTATTACCTGTGGGAATGGCATGAGGAAAGCCAGAATGCCCAAGAACGCTACCAGGGCGCAAGCGATGAATTTCTGGCTGTTGTTGAAAGTACACTGGCGGATATATGGCGTTCATGGACGCCCTACATGCAAATGGCTTTCACCCTGGTGGCACTGGATAATGTCCCCTTGCTCCTGGGCAAGCGCACTTTCGATCTTACGGCTCTCCTAAACGATCTGCCTGATTTTTCACCAGAACTGCGCAAACTCGAGCGGCGCGGTTTCTTGCTCCCCGATTCAAACCTGGCATCGGGATATGTAGTGCACGCTGAGGTGATGCTCTGGTATCTGGTCGAAGAGCTCACCCGCACATTACGCAAAGAAGACACCTTGCAAGCTTGGCTGGAGCGTCAAGAATGGCAAGGACTGTTGAAGCGCAGCGAACAACAGGCATTTGAGAATATATTCCGTCAAATCCGCAGCCTATTCGGCGAGGGGGCAAAAGCGTTTATCCGTGCAGCGGCGGAAGGCGCAGCGAAGGGTTTGACGGCCCGCATCTGATTGTCAAAGTCCTCTCCGGTGGCCGTAGGACAAACGCTAGCGCTTGTCCTACTATTGTACGCTATTCGTTCCCTTTCCCACAAAATGCCGGTTTCGTGGTAAATTTAGCGCATCCGATACTCTCGCGGGAGGCAGTATGGCAAGCAGAGAAAACGTGCCCGACATCATCGTTGGCCGGTTGCCCCTCTATTTGCGCACCCTGGAACGCCTGCACGAGGCCGGACGGCAGACGATCTCTTCCCAGGAGCTGGGCGATATCGTCGGCGTTTCGGCGGCCCAAATCCGCAAGGATATTTCGCAGTTCGGCGAGTTCGGCAAACAGGGAATGGGCTATCCGATCCCCTTCCTGATCCAGAAATTGCGCCAGATCCTCAAAGTGGATCGCACCTGGGATGTGGCGTTGATCGGCGCAGGCGACCTGGGGCGGGCACTGGTGAACTACCAGGGCTTCCGCAACCGGGGATTCCAGATCAAGATGGTCTTCGATAACGATCCGAACAAGATCGGCAAGCCGCTGGGGGATTTCGTCATCCAAGATGCGGCGAACATGGTGGAGATCATCCGCGAGGCCGGCATTCAGGTGGCTATGCTGGTGGTGCCGGCGTCCGCGGCGCAGGAGGTCGCCGATCAGCTGGTGAAGGCCGGGGTGCGCGCCATTCTGAATTACGCTCCGACCCATATCAACGTTCCGCCCGGCGTGTATATCGAGCACGTCGATCCGGCCATGCATTTGCAGCACATGACGTATTATCTCTAGCGTGAACCCGAACGCTTCTGCACCCCATTACGTCGCCTTTGCCGGGGGGGTGGGCGGCGCCAAGCTGGTTCATGGGCTGGCGCAAATCCTGCCTCCCACCGCGCTGACCGTGATCGTCAACACCGGCGATGACTTTGAGCATTTCGGCCTCACCATCTGCCCCGATCTGGATACCGTCTGTTACACGCTGGCCGGCCTGGCCAACCCGGAGACCGGCTGGGGACGCCGCGATGAGACCTGGCAGGCGCTGGAAAACGTGCGTCGGCTGGGCGGCCCGGATTGGTTCCGCTTAGGCGATCGTGACCTGGGCACCCACCTGGAACGCACCCGCCGCTTGCGCAACGGCGAATCGCTGACGCAGATCACGCAGGATTTCTGCCGCGCCTGGGGGATCGAGCACCGCATCCTGCCGATGAGCGACGATGCCGTACGCACCGTCGTTCACACGGAAGAATACGGGGATCTCCCATTTCAGGAATACTTCGTCAAATATGCCTGCAAGCCACGGGTGCGCGGCTTCCGCTTCGAGGGCGCGGCAACCGCCCGTCCCGTCCCGCAGGCGCTCGAAGCCCTGGCTCAGGCGCAGGCTTTGATCCTTTGCCCCTCCAACCCCTGGGTCAGCATCGATCCCATCCTGTCGATCTATGCTCGCCATATTCCGAGCGGTTTGCCGGTGATCGCCGTTTCCCCGATCATCGGTGGGCAGGCGGTCAAAGGTCCGGCGGCGAAGATGTTCGCCGAGCTGGGCATCTCCCCTTCGGCGCTGGCCGTCGCCGAGTATTACCGATCTCTCCTAACCCACTTTGTGATCGATCAGGTGGATGCGCCCCTGCAAGAGGCCATTGCGGCCATGGGAATCCGCGTGCTCGTCACCCAAACGCTGATGCGCACGGAAACCGACCGTCGCCGATTGGCCGAAGATGTGTTAAACTTTCTGCGAGAGCCATGACCCTTTGGGCGATTATCCCGGCAAAATCCTTACGAAGCGGAAAAACCCGCCTGGCAAAAGTCCTCGAGGAAAACACACGTGCCGAATTGAACCGGCAACTGCTGGTCCATACCTTACAGGTATTGCAAGATTTGCGACCGCGCATCGAACACGTGCTGGTGACCAGCCCGGACCCGGCCGTGCTCAGCCTGGCGCGCAAGCACGGCGCCCGCACCCTGCGCGAAGGGAGCACGTCCGGCCTCAACCCGGCGCTGGCGCGCGCCACCTTTTTAGCGAAAGAGCGCTACACCGAGGGCGTGCTGATCCTCCCCACCGACCTGCCCTTGCTGGAACGCGAGGATATCGAGCGCATTCTGGAACATGGGCAAAACCCGCCGGTGGTGGTGATCGTGCCCGATCGGCATTTGCGCGGCACCAACGCCCTGTTCGTTTCCCCACCGGGGCTGATCTCCTACGAATTCGGCGAAAATTCCTTCCATCGTCACTGTGAACAGGCCCGTCAGGCCGGCGCTCGGTTGGAGATCCTCTTCCTCGATCGAGTCGCCTTTGACTTGGACGATGTGCGAGACCTGGCATTGTTCCGGCAGATCTCACCATCCACCCTACCCTTCCCATAAGGAGAGAGCATGTTCCCACGAGTCGCCCTCTATTTACAGGATGCCCACGATTTGCGTGAGGGGCTGAACTACGTGCGCTATGCCGAAGCGCGCGGCTTTGAAGCCGTTTGGCAAGCCGAAAGCCGCCTGGTGCGCGATGCGATCGTGCCCATGGCCGCCTACGCCGCCGTGACCGAGCGCATCAAGGTCGGCTCCGGCGTGATCAACAACTGGACGCGCAACATCGGCCTACTCGCCGCCACCTTCCTGACCTTGGACGATCTGGCGCCCAACCGCATCATCTGCGGCATCGGCGCCTGGTGGGACCCGCTGGCGCGCAACGTGGGCATCGAGCGCCGCAAGCCCCTAACCGCCATGCGGGAAACGGTGATCGTGCTGCGGCGCCTGCTGAACATGGAGCGCGTCACCTTCCACGGCGAATTCATCCACGTCGAAGGCATCGAACTCGATGTGGTCCACGGGCGGCGCGAGCCGCGCAACGTGCCGATCATGATCGGCGCCACCGGCGATCAAATGCTGGAGTTGAGCGGCGAAATCGCCGATGGCGTGGTGCTGAACTACTGCGTCCCGCCGGAATACAACGATCATGCCCTGGAGCTGATCGATCGCGGGGCGCGTCGCGCCGGGCGGCGCGTGGAAAACCTCGATCTGCCGCAGCTTATCGTCTGTTCGGTGGATCACGATCATGATCTGGCCATCGATCGCACGCGCGAACTGCTCTGCCAATACTTGGCGCAACAACCGCACATCGCCAAAGCTTCCGGCGTCAAGCCCGAAATCGTGCAGGAGATCCAATCCATCCTGGGCTGGCCGGCCACCAAGGAGCAAATTCAACGCGCCAAGCACCTGGTGCCGGAATCGCTCATCCATCGCATCACCGCTTCGGGCACGCCGGAAGAAGCGCGCGCCAAAGTCCAGGAATACATCAACCACGGCGCCACCTGTCCCATCCTGTATTCCGTGGGCGGCGATGTCAAATTGCTGATCGATACCTTCGCCCCGCAATAGACGAGGTCGGCGTGCCGCGCACCCGCATCCTGAAAGTCCACCCCGATCGTCCCGACTCTGCGGCCCTGCAAAAGGCCGCAGAATTGATCCGCGCCGGGAAACTGGTCGCCTTCCCGACGGAAACGGTCTACGGCCTGGGCGCCAATGCCCTGGATGCCGAAGCCGTGCGCGCCATCTTTCGCGCCAAAGGTCGCCCGACCACCGATCCCCTGATCGTGCACATCGCCGACTTCGAGCAGCTGGAACAGGTAACGCGCGAAATCCCACCCCTGGCGCTGGAGTTGGCACGGCACTTCTGGCCCGGACCTTTGACCTTCGTCCTGCAAAAGAGCGCCGTCATCCCTTTGGAGGTGACTGCCGGCGGTGAAAAAGTGGCCGTGCGCTGGCCCTCGCACCCGATTGCCCAGGCCCTGATCCGCCTCAGCGGCGTGCCGATCGCCGCGCCGAGCGCCAACCTGTTCGGTCACACCAGCCCAACCACCGCCCAACACGTCTACGCCGATCTGCACGGGCGCATCGAGCTGATCCTCGATGGCGGCCCGACCTTCATCGGGCTGGAATCCACCGTGCTCGACCTGACCACCTCCCCGCCGCTCATCCTGCGCCCAGGGGGCATCCCGCTGGAGACCCTGCGCCCCTTCGTGCCGGAAGTGGAGCTGCAGCTGCGCTACCACCCGGAAGCGCAAGCCGCCGAATCGCCGGGGCAGATGTTGCGCCACTATGCGCCTCATGCCTTGTTGCTCCTCTTTGAAGGCGAAGGTGAGTCCCTTATATTGGCTATGCGAAAAACTGCTGCAGAATACCTGCGCCAGGGGCGCCGCGTCGGCTTGCTCACCGTGGACGAAGAGCAGGAAGCCCTCCGCCTTCCCGGCTGCGAAGTGCTCTCCCTCGGTCCGCGCGGCGATCTGCAAACCATCGGGCGCAATCTCTTCGCCGCTCTGCGTCAACTCGAAGAAAAAGGCGTGGAGATCATCCTGGCGCGCACCTTCCCTCGTCAAGAATTGGGGCTGACCATCTGGGATCGCCTCTACCGCGCTGCCCAAGGAAGGATCATTCGGGTATGACCGTGGACGGTGGACCGTAGACCGTGGACCGTGGACGGTGGACCGTAGACCGTGGACCGTGGACCGTAGACCATGGACCGTAGACCGTGGACTGTAGACCGTACCACCCGACCATCCAACCATCCAACCATCCGACTACCCGACTACCCGGCTAATCGACTAAAATGCTCGAACTCCTCACCACCCGTCGCACCATACGGCGCTTCCGCCCTGATCCGGTTGATCCGGAGATCGTCGAACGCATCCTGAGCGTGGCCGTCTACGCCCCTTCGGCGCACAACCTACAGCCCTGGCGCTTTGTGATCTTGGAAACCGCCACCGCCCGTCAAACGCTGGCCGAAGCGCTCACCGGCGCCATGCAACGCGACATGCGCCTCGAAGGAGCTCCGGAAAGCGAAATCCAGGCACGCGTCCTCCGTTCCACGCGCCGATTACTGGAAGCGCCGGTCGCCATTCTGCTTTGCCGCGATCGCACCGCCCGTCGCGCCGACCGTCTGGAAGAAGACCTGATGGGCATCCAATCCGTGGCCGCGGCCGGGTTACAACTTCTACTGGCCGCCCATGCCCTCGGCCTGGGTGGAAACTGGATCTGCTGGCCACTCTATGCCCAGCAGGAAACGCGGCAGGCCCTCGACCTGCCGGAAAGCTGGCAGCCGGAAGCCCTCTTCTTCCTGGGCTACCCCACCGAATCCCCCGAAACCCCTGCACGCCCGGTTCCTATTCTGCGCCGCTGAGCGCCGTCAAGCGCAACGTCGACGATCTCGCGAGCGACCACAGGACTATGCCCGTTTTAATCGGTCAATTCTGTCAATTCAACATGGTAAAATTAGGCATCCCAGCCTCGGACAAACCTATGGAAACCCGCACCCCCCTCCTGCGCATCCAGAATCTCAAGACATATTTTTACACCGAAGATGGTATCGTCAAAGCCGTGGACGGCGTGGACCTCGAGGTCTATCCCGGCGAAGTGCTCGGCCTGGTCGGCGAATCGGGATGCGGCAAGAGCGTCACCTCGCTCTCCATCATGCGCCTGATCGCCCCGCCCGGCCGGATCGTCGAAGGCGAAATCTGGTTCGATGGTCAGAACCTGCTCGAGCTGAGCGAAAAGCAGATGATCGCCATCCGCGGCAACCGCATCTCGATGATCTTCCAGCAACCCCAAACTGCCCTCAACCCCGTCTTCCGGGTGGGAGATCAAATTGCCGAGGTGCTCAGCATTCACCGCCACATGGATCGCAAAACCGGCTGGCAACGCGCCGTCGAGCTGCTGCGCATGGTCGGCATCCCGGACCCGGAGCGGCGCGCCCAGGCCTACCCCCATGAGCTTTCCGGCGGCATGGCACAGCGCGTGATGATCGCCATGGCCTTGGCCTGTGAGCCGGCCCTGTTGATCGCCGATGAACCCACCACCGCCCTCGATGTCACCATTCAGGCACAAATTCTCGACCTGATGCGCAACCTGCGCAGTCAGACCAACGCCGCCATCATCTTGATCACCCACGATCTGGGTGTAGTGGCCGAAATGGCCGAGCGCGTCGCCGTGATGTATGCCGGCCAAGTGGTGGAACAAGCTGATGTTCACACCCTCTTCGAGTCACCTCTTCATCCCTACACGCGCGGCCTGCTCGAATCCATCCCGATCCTAGGAGAATTCAAAGAACGGCTGGCGGTCATCCCCGGCAACGTCCCGAACCTGATCAACCTCCCGCCCGGATGTCGCTTCGCCTCGCGCTGCCAAGCCCGCCTACAACACGGCCTGGAAATTTGCGAGCGCGAAATGCCCACCCTTGAGGAAATCACCCCCGGCCACAAAGTGCGCTGCTGGCTCTATCAGCAGGCTCCCGGTCATCAGCCGCCACTTCGGCCGGTCGAAGCCCAAATGCCAAAGGATTGAAGAGAATGGCCCAACCCCTTCTCGAAGTCAAAAACCTGAAAACCTACTTCCCCGTCCGTGCCGGCCTCCTGCAGCGCGTCGTCGGCCAGGTCAAGGCCGTGGACGATGTCTCCTTCACCGTCTACGAAGGCGAAACCCTCGGCCTGGTCGGCGAATCGGGATGCGGCAAAACCACCATCGGACGTTCCATCCTGCGCCTGATCGAACCGACCTCCGGCCAGGTGCTCTTTGAAGGTCAAGATGTGCTCCGCCTGCGGGGCAAAGCGCTCAAAGCCCTGCGCCGCAACATGCAGATCATCTTCCAGGACCCCTACGGCTCCCTCGACCCGCGCCTGCCGATCGGCGAATCGATCATGGAAGGCCTGCACATTCACAATATCGGCACTCCCCAAGAGCGCTACGAGATCATGCTCGAAATGCTCCGCAAGGTCGGCCTGGAAAGTTACCACGCCCGGCGCTACCCCCATGAATTCTCCGGCGGCCAGCGTCAACGCATCGGCATCGCCCGCGCCCTGGCGCTGCGCCCCAAATTCATCGTCTGCGATGAACCGGTTTCCGCCCTGGATGTCTCCATCCAATCCCAGGTACTCAACATCCTCAAAGACCTCCAGCAGGAATTCGGCCTCACCTACCTCTTCATCGCGCACAACCTTAGCGTCGTCGAACACATCTCCAACCGCGTCGCCGTCATGTACCTGGGCAAGATCGTCGAAATCGCCCCGCGCGAAGAAATCTTCCGCGCCCCCCTCCATCCTTATACCAAAGCCCTGCTCTCCGCCATCCCCATCCCCAACCCGAAAATCCGCCGCGAACGCATCATCCTAAAAGGCGATGTCCCCAGCCCGCTCAACCCACCGCGCGGTTGCCGTTTCCACCCTCGCTGTCCGTGGGCAAAAGAGATCTGCAGTCAGGAGGAACCTTCCCTGCGCGAAGTGGCTCCGGGTCACAGCGCCGCCTGTTGGTTAATTGAATGAGAAGGGGGGAAACGATGAAACGCGCTGGGGTGCTGCTTTGGCTTCTCCTCCTGCTCTTGGCCGCCTGCCTGCCCGTCGCTTCGCCCCCCGCAGAGCAGGGAGGGACCTCGGGCCCCGTCCTGCCTTCTCCGGCTCCCTCCGCCACCGCAACTGCCGCGCCCCGCACGCTCACCATTTGCTTGGGCCAGGAACCGAACACCCTCTACCCCTTAGCCCGCCTAAACGCCGCCGCCCGGAGCGTGCTCTCCGCCCTCTACGATAGCCCCGCCGAGCGCCTGAACTACATCTACACTCCGATCATCCTGCAAAAAATCCCCTCGCTTCAGGATGGCGATGCAAAGATCGAAAAGACCACGCCACGCCGCGGCACCGAGATCGTCGATGCCGAAGGTCAGGTGCGCCCGCTGGCGCCGGGTGTGCGCTACCTGCCGGCCGGCTGCCGCAATGCCACCTGCGCCGTCACTTGGGATGGTCAGGCCGCGGTGAGCATGGAGCGTCTCCGCGTCACCTTCAAGATCGCCAAAGATGTCTACTGGTCGGATGGCGCCCCGGTCACCGCTGCCGATTCCGTCTTCGCTTATAACCTGGCGCTGGCGCAGAAAGATGTCATCCATGCCTACCTGCTCGATCGCACCGAATCCTACAAAGCGCTCGATGAGCAAACGGTCGAATGGGTGGGGAAACCCGGCTTCATCGATCCCGCCTACGTGGAAAACTTCTGGCTTCCCCTGCCCGAACACGCTTGGAAAGACTACAATCCCTCTGAACTGCCCACCCTAGATGTAGTCAGCCGCACACCGCTGGGTTACGGTCCTTACGTCATCCAGGACTGGCGCCCCGGCGAATCGATCACCCTGCGCAAGAATCCCTCGTATTTCCGCGCCCGCCAGGGATTGCCGCATCTGGATACCATCACTTTCCGCTTTTTCAACGATGTCAATCAGGCCATCGGCGCGCTCGTCGCCGGCGAATGCGATCTCCTCGACCCCACCCTGCCGCTGGAAGGTCAGGTGGGGCTATTGCGCTCCCTGGAAGCCGAGGGCAAAGTTCGCCTGTGGACGGCTCAGACCCCGGTCATCGAGTGGCTTGGGCTGGGATTGCGCCCGGCCACCTACGATGACGGCTATACACCCCCGCAATACGACCGTCCCGATTTCTTCGGCGATGTGCGCTTCCGCCAGGCGCTGGCCTTGTGCTTGGATCGGTCGCGCGCGGTGAAGGAAGTGCTCTTCGATACCACCCAGGTCGCCGATAGCTTCTTCCCGCCGGGTCATCCCATCCTTGCTCCCAATTTGAGCACCTATCCCTATAATCCGGAAGCCGGCAAAAGGCTCCTAGAGAGCATCGGCTGGCACGATCACGATCAAAACCCATCCACGCCGCGGCGCGCCTACGGTGTTCCCAACGTGCCGGACGGAACGGAGCTGATCCTGCGCTACGACACCACCCAGGCCCTGCAGCGCCGACAGGTCGCCGAAATCCTGAGCGCTTCGCTACAGGCCTGTGGCATCGGCGTACAGCTCAATTTCCACCCGGCGCAGGAATTCTATGCCGAAGGGCCGCAGGGTCTGCTCTTTGGCCGCCGCTTTGACCTGGCACAATACGCCATCGGCGGCACGCTGGAAGCCACCTGCCGCAACTTCATGAGCGATCAGGTGCCGAATGCGCAAAATCACTGGATCGGCGCCAATGTCCAAGGCTTTCAAAGCGCCGAATATGATGCACTCTGTCAACAAGCGCTACAATCCCTGCCCGAAGAGTCGAGCTATCGGGATGCCTATCTGAAGTTGCAGCAGCTCTTTGCCACCCAGCTCCCGGCCATTCCACTTTACCCGCGCCCACGGATCGCCGTCTCGCGCCCGGATCTGTGTAACCTTAATCTCGATCCCACGGCTACCAGCCCCCTTTGGAATCTGGAGGCGATTGACTACGGCGAGGGTTGCCGCTGAGTTCGGAGAACTTGGCATCTTAGAGCGAATGCCGAGTGTCTACACATCTCGGTGGCCAATACTTAACGTAACTTCGGTGGCTAGGTCGGCATCTCTCGGTAGCCGGAATCATTTGTTGACTTCGCTAGTGAATCTTAAGCAATCACGGTCTATGGGTGTTTTTCCCACTAATGAATTGAAACACAATCCCCTCTATCTCTAGACTTAACAGGACCTTTCCGGATAAATCGACCAGCAAGGTGCGTTGTGAATTCGCCTGTTGCACGTGCACATAGTAACAGCATGCTTCATCACTCCAAACCGGATCGGTATAGGATGCGTTAGGCCATCCATCCAACTCTAGTGGAATTATTTCATTATCTTCAATTTTTACTACGAATACTCTGTACAAAAAGTTGTTATTTAAACCGGATATTAGAAGTTTATCTTTATCTGGAGATACCCTTACGTCTCTAACCTGAAAAACTGTTCTCTGTTTCGTAGAATCGAAGACAAGCTGTAAACTGGCAGAAACCAAATCATAAAAATACACCCTGAAATCTTGCTTTTCCCCTTTTCCCGTAGGTGAATAATAAAGTAGAACAAGAGTTTGGCCATCTCTGCTCCAATCTTGCAGTTCAACGAAGTAATCAGGGCGGATTTGTTCCCCTTCTATGTTTTCTTTTGTCATCACATATTCGACTTTTCCATTTCTTTCTACCAGACAAATCGAATTGAAGGGCATTTCAGGAGTAGAACAAGCAAATGCAATTTTTTCGCCATTCGGTGACCACAACAATTTGCCGCCAATGCTCCCCATTTTTTCAGCATTCCATGTATTTACCACTCCCGAAGGGATGTCTTTTACATACAAATAGTTATCATGAAAATACGCGATTTTTTTGCCATCAGGGGATAAAGAAAACATAGGGACAGGTATTTCAAAAGCATGAATTAAGGCAGGAGAAGTACCATCCGCCTTTGCAAGGTACACGAAGCTTGACCTTAAGAAAGCAATTCTTCCCGTATCAAAAGTCTGAAAGGGCGTACTAACTATAACAGTAGGAGCTGCGGTTATGGATGGATGTGCACCCATCGGCGTGGTGGGTTCTGAAAGACAAGAAAGCATCAAAATCACCAGCAATAGAAGATTAAAAATTTTTGTCACAAGCAGTTCTCCTGCAAAAACTGTATTGATTCCACTACAAAAAGGTCCTAGCTCTTTTGTAAAATATTCTCGCCGGCAAAAGCTCAAGTTAAAAATTTTTCATAGATTCGTGTATTAAAACTTGTTTTTATCAGAAGCAAATCTTTTTTAAATCCGTGTTTATCTGTGTCATTCGCGTTCGTCCGTGACCTATTTGATAAAGACCTCGTACTAAAAAGATTTTTGAATAGTAAAAAATTTATTAAATTGCCAGATTTTGACCATTTATCTAAACGGTAATGACACATCCATGTGCTCTTTTTCCTTTGGACAAACCATACAATCATCTATTCAAAAACGAACAACTTACGGGTTCGTAGTATATCTCACCTCATCCCAATATACTCGCAACCCCCCGCACCAGTAGCCGGGAACGCACTGATTCGTTAGTCTCAGCTCACCATAACTATTAGGTAAATAATCAGAATAGCCTAAGTATGCCCAAGTTCCTCTGTTATTCGCCTGATTTACAGTTATAACCCAATTATCCTTAATCCCACCATTATATGTCAGCCACCATATTTAGCAGCCGCCTCTCCTGTATAAGGCCGGTATACATACCACTTGTATACGTTTGCCTTTGTATATTCCCATCGCCATATTGCCGGGTTACTTGTATCCTGATACATATACTTACAAGTGTTGCCATAACACGATGATGTGGAAAGAGAAGTAGGAGTTCCCGAACCCATTATCCAGGAAAGCCGATTTTCACTCATATAATATGGCCCCCCTGCATATGCGCCGATTATATCAACACAAACGATCAAAAAAGCAATTGTAAGACTAAAAATCATTCTTGCAACAAAATTTTTCATCTCTATCCTCCTTCAATGCAGAATTCATTTATTGCTCGCTCAAGCGATAATCAAGCGGGACACGGAAAATACCGGCATCAACAGGCGCATCTATTTCAATACGGGTAAAATGTACCTCTAGGTGTTTTCGACCGCCTTCTTCCTGGAGATATTTCAAGATCATTCCCGTCTCCTGATCGATCCAGGCAATTGCTTTACCCGTTTTATAGTTAAGGGCGACGATCCACGTGTCCCTTCCAAAAAGATTCTCCTCCCCCATTAGAGAGTACGCATCAAGAGAATTTCCCTGGGCAAACCATTGCGGATAGATGTACTCTTTCACCGGTGCAGGAATCAGTAGAGAAAAAGGATGATCGTAAACAACCCGATCTTCAACCTCTGCCAACCTATCAGGTAAAATTGAAAGATCGTGAACAAAATTTGGCAACTCGCGCTGAATATAAGTCTTATCATACTTGTTTATTTCATATGTATTTTTCCCATCACTAATCCAAAGAATTTCATTGAAACCCGGTGCGTACAAGTTCGTGACATCCACATATGCTAACACGGGTTGGTATACGACAAATTGATTCAGATAAGCCTGAACTTCTCCATTTGAGCTGTACCATGTAATCTCTACTTCTCCTTGAACGGTTGACCATTTGGAATGAGAATTGAGCACCAATGAAAGAATCTCCCCCATCTGATTAGACGCTATTGCAGAAGGGACATCACTCAACAAGTGTGGTATGCCCACTCCTATGGCTATCAATCCTAAAAGCACGCCGGTAATAAACGCAACAAACCAATCATCCCTCGTCATAAGCATCCTCCTCTTCCGTGGAAAAATTTTCCTAGATTGTAAAAGGGACGCCTGATTTACGATATGGGGAATTTCCCTACTTTTCCGAACACCGGCATAGGGAATATCCCTACTTCGTTGCGCATCCGGTTCAGGGAGATGTTCCTCTTCATGGGGGATTTCACTTGCCTCATTTGCCGCACTCATAGCCCGCGCTACCGCTTCTGCCCGGCTGCGAACACCCATTTTACGGTAAATAGAAGCAATATGTTTTTCTACTGTTTTGTAAGAAATGGATAAATAAAATGCGATCTGCTTGTTTGACATCCCGCGGACGAGCAGGTCAAGCACTTCTTTCTCACGCTTTGACAACTCAAATTTTCGGTGAGATGTCCAAACCATTTGTCCTCCTCAATCCAAAGCCGATCAACAATTCCACTGGTAATTCCCTATCCTACCATCAAGGAGACAAGCGGTTAAGCCAACAAACCTTGCAAAACGCAGACACATTCCGCTACGGCCTGCGCAAAAATGACCGTTTGTAAACGAGCATAGACTTTTACGTCGTTTTGGGACAAATAGCTACTCCCTTTCTTTTTCTTAGCCGGCATCAATTGCAGAGCTTGGTGGTTTGTAGGGAATACCTTTCATAAATCAAATGCCAACCGAAGGCTTTTCTCGTGATCTTGCTCCGAATCGGTGTTGGGCAAAGCGACATGTGCCTGGGCATTCGTGACTCAATTCTTTTTTCAAAATCATGACCACATTCCGTGCAAAGGCAAACTCGCCCTAGGCAAATGAGGCCCCGGTTTGCTCCCAGACATAGGCGGCGCGGAGTAGCTTCGCTTCCTGCCACGGCCCGGCCACCATTTGCACCCCGATCGGCAAACCGTTTGTATCCTGCCCGCAAGGCAATGAGATGGCTGGCAGGCCGGTCAGGTTGAAGGGGGCGGTGAAGCGCGTCATTTTGGGTGCAAACGCCGCCGAATCTAACCCCTCGATCGGCGCGGCGGTGGTGGCCGTCGTCGGCAAAAGGAGCAGATCGAACTCGCGGAAAAAGAGATCAAAGTAGCGTCGGGTTTCGCTCTGCGTGCGACGCGCCAACACGTAGTCGGCGACGTTCGTGGCGCGGCCGCGTTCCAAGCGCTGACGCACATCCTCGCCAAACCATTCGGGATGTTGCGCCAAGCGCTCGCGATGAACAGTCGCCGCATCGGTGATCACCATCAGACCGTTGGCCTGTGCAGCGGCATGGAGCGGAGTGATTTCTTTTTCGATCACGCCAGCTCCCAAGGCCTCAAAACGCTCCGCCGCTTTGCGCACGTGCTCGAGCACGATCGCATCGGCCTCTTCGATATACGGTCCAACGGCAAGGACGATTTGCCAGCCCTTCACTCCCCCATCCAGGCTCGCGAACACATCTTCCAAAGGCACATCCTGGGAAACCGGGTCTTGCGGATCGTAGCCGGCCAAGATTTGGAAAAGCAAAGCGGCATCGGCGACGGTGCGCGTCAGCACGCCCACGTGATCCAAGTTCCAGGAAAGCGGCAACACCCCGCGCGTGCTGATGCGCCCAAAGGTCGGTTTGAAGCCCACCACCCCACATAAGGCGGCCGGTATGCGTACCGAACCGCCCGTATCCGTTCCCAACGCGGCCGGTACCAATCCGGCCGCCACAGCCGCCGCGCTCCCGCTGGAAGAGCCCCCCGTGATGCGCTGCGGATCGTGGGGATTGCGCGCCGGGCCATGGTGAGGATTGATACCGGTAATGCCTAAGGCAATCTCGTGCGTGTGCGTCTTTCCCAGGATGGTAGCACCGGCGAGCTTCAAGCGCCGCACGACCTCGGCATCTTGTAAGGCAGGCTGCGTGCCGAAAAAGTGCGGCGATCCGGCCGTGGTCGGCAGGCCGGCCACATCGATCAGGTCCTTGATCGCCAGGGGCACACCGGCCAGGGGAGTCTGCGGGGCAGGAAACGCAGCCGGTGGCTCGGCCAGGCTCAGGAACGCGTTCAGGCGCGGATTTTCGGCCTCCACGCGTCGACGGTACGCGGCAAACAATTCCTCCGCCGTCCACTCACCACGGCGAACGGCCTCAACGGCGGAAAGCAAATCGGATGGAACCATGGTCACCTCCACGGGGCTGAGCAATGCCTGAATTCTACCAGAGAGACATCCACCGCAGGATGAATCTGCACTACCCGCCCACCACACCGTTTTGTTGCCCAGATGTTGTGGATGATTCATTCCCTGCATAATTTTTAGCAAAAATTTACAGATTATATGATAAATCTGTGCTACTTCTACGGTCTATGGTCCACCGTCCACGGTCCTCAAACTTGTGCTATAATAGTTGCAGATGTTAACTATTAGCATATGCAACCATCAGGAGAAAGGCGCATGGTCTCTCCTCCCCTGGATCGTCTGGTAGATACCTTCTGGGAAAGCGTGCCGCCCAGCTGGCATCGCACGCGCAGCGTCATTCGGCGGATCGCCAATGAAAAATTCCAGATGAGCACGGTGCAATTCCAAACCTTGCGTCGCATTCGCAAGGGATTCAATTCGGTTAGCGCGCTGGCCGAAGAAGGGCATATCAGCCGCCCGGCTGTCAGCCGCATCGTGGATACGTTGGTGCAAAAAGGCTGGGTGAGCCGCCAGATCAACCCTGCCGATCGGCGCCAGCAACACCTACAGCTCACCCCGGACGGGGAACGCGTGCTCTCGGCCATCTATGCTGACGCAGAGATCTGGCTACAAGAGCGCTTCGGTCGCCTTTCGGAACAAGAACAACAAAGTCTACTCCACGGCATGGAATTACTCAAAAAAGCCTTCCTGGAACAATTATGAAGTACCTACTGAAACTATTCCCCTACCTGCGCCCTTATTGGGGCAAAATCCTGCTCAACCTTTTGCTGTTACTCAGCCTGACCGGCCTTTCCCTGATCGTCCCGGTGGTTTTGCGTCAGGTCATTGACGTGGGATTGAGTCAGCGCGATGCGATTTTCCTGCGCAATGCAGGGCTGTTTCTTTTGGGGTTAGGTCTGCTAACCGCCGCTCTCTCCTTCGCACAACGCTATCTCTCGGCCTGGATCGCGACGCACGTGGGTTACGATCTGCGTAACCGCCTCTATGATCACATCCAGCGACTCTCGTTTTCCTACCACGATCACGCCCAAAGCGGTCAGTTGATCAGCCGCGGCATCGAAGATGTGCGCGCCATCCAGAACTTCGCCGCCGATAGCCTGATCCAGCTGATTCAGCTCCTGGTTATGAGCCTGGCGATCATCGGCCTGCTGATCACCGCCCACCCGCGCCTAGCGATCCTTTCCCTGTTGCCGCTGCTGCCGATGGCCTGGATGACCACCCGTTTCGGCCAGCGCGTCACCGAGCTATTCTACGCCGTGGATTATGCCCTCGGCGTGCTCTCCACCCGGCTGCAGGAAAACGTCAACGGGGTGCAGGTGGTGCGCGCCTTCGCCCGCGAGCCGTATGAGATCGAGCGTTTCGACCAGGCCAATCGCGAGTACTATCAGGCACGGTTGAAAGTGATCGGCGAATGGTCAAAGGTGATGCCCACCACCAACCTATTCATCGTCATCAGCACGGTGATCCTGCTCTGGCTGGGCGGCGGGATGGTGATGCGTGGGGAAATGAGCATCGGCGAGCTGGTTGCGTTTAACTCGTATCTGCTGATGCTCTCGGCGCCTGTGCAGCAGCTGACGTGGTTGGTCAACGCGGCGGGCGAGGCCGAGGCCGGGGCACAGCGTGTGTTCGAGGTCCTGGACACCGAGTGCGAGATCCGCACCCCGGCCCAGGCACGCGTCATCCAACCTTTACGAGGGGAGGTCGAGTTCCGGCACGTCTCCCTGCGCTATTCCCAGGAAAAACGGAGCTCGCTAGAGGATGTCTCCTTCCATGTTTACCCGAACCAGGTGGTCGCGCTGGTTGGTCCGACCGGTTCCGGCAAGACCTCGATCGTCAACCTGATCCCGCGCTTCTACGATGTGACCGAAGGCCAAGTGCTGATCGACGGTTACGACGTGCGCACGCTCGATCTCGCCACCCTGCGCCGCCAGATCGGGATCGTGCTGCAAACTTCCCTGCTCTTTTCCGATACGATCCGCAACAACATCGCCTACGGTCGGCCGGATGCCTCGATGGATGAGATCATCGCCGCGGCAAAAGCGGCCCAAGCGCACGATTTCATCATGTCCTTCCCTCAAGGCTATGACACGATCGTCGGCGAGCGGGGCGTGACCCTGAGCGGGGGCCAGCGTCAACGCATCGCCATTGCCCGTGCGTTGCTGCTCGATCCGCGCATTTTGATCCTGGACGATTCGACTTCTTCGGTGGACACGCGAACCGAATGGCTGATCCAGCAGGCTTTGGAGCGCCTGATGGAAGGGCGCACCACGTTCGTGATCGCCCATCGCGTTTCGACCGTGCGCCGCGCCGATCTGATCTTGGTGCTCGATCAGGGACGCATTGTGGAACGCGGCACGCACGAAGAACTCCTGGCCCGCGATGGCTTCTATCGCCGCATCTATGAACTGCAGATCGGCGCCGAAGAAGGCCTGGATCGCTTGTGGGAACGACTAGAAGAGTCCTCTTTTGCCGAAGAAAAGACGCTATGACAACGATCACCCCTCCTGCTTATATCACCCAATCCGAAGAACAGGCAACGGCACGCTACGATCGACGCGTGATCCGCCGCCTGCTTGACTTGATCCACCCTTATCGGCTGCAGCTTCTATTCGCTCTTCTGCTGATGCTCGGCAGCTCGCTGATCTCCGTGGCCGGCCCGTATTTCGTGCGCCTGGCGATCGATCGCGGCATTCTGGAACAAAACCTGACTGCCTTGCGAAACATCGCCCTTTTGTACCTACTGAGCGCCATCCTCCAGTGGCTGCTGATCTATTGGCGCGTCAACCTGATGGCACGGGTGGGACAATCGATCATCTACGATCTGCGTCGCGACCTGTTTGCCCACCTGCAACGTCTCTCGCTGACCTTCTACGCCCGCTGGAGCGCCGGTCGCATTTTCACGCGCGTGATCAACGATGTTGAGACGCTGCGCGAGTTCATCACCTGGGCCATTCTGGCCATGGCGCGCGATTTTTTTGTACTCTTCGGCATCGTGGCCGCCATGCTAGGGATGAGCACGCGCCTTTCGCTGTTCACTTTCAGCGTGTTGCCGATCATGGTGATCGCTACGATCCTGTTCCGGCGAGCCGCCCGACGAATGTACCATCAGGTGCGGGCGGCGGTGGCCTGGGTGAATTCGGTGCTGGCAGAAAACATCCAGGCAGTACGCGTGGTTCAGGCATTTGCCCGCGAAGAACACAATTACCGCTTTTTCAAAGATCAGGTTAACCGTCACTATTTGCAAACTTCGCTGCGTGCCTCGCGCCTTTCCTCCCTCTTCCCCTCAGTGGTAGACCTGCTAGGGGGGATCGCGACGATGCTGGTCGTCTGGCTGGGCGGCGGTGCGGCCTTAGGGGAACAGATCACGGCAGGCGTGTTGGTGGCCTTCGTGCTTTACGTAGACCGCTTCTTCGAGCCGATCCGCGATCTCAGCCGCCGCTTCGATACGCTCCAGTCCACGATCACCGCCATGGAACGCATTTCGGTCCTGATGGACGCACCGGTGGAGGTGCAAGATGCCCCCCAGGCGATCGATCTCCCGCCCATCCGCGGCGAAGTGCGCTTTGAACACGTCTCCTTCCGCTACCCGAATAGCGAGACCCTGGTCTTGAAAGACATCAATCTGACCGTGCGCCCCGGCGAAACGATCGCCCTGGTGGGAGAAACCGGCGCCGGCAAGAGCACCCTGGCGAAATTGGTGGCACGCTTCCACGACCCGACCGAAGGATGTGTGCGCGTCGATGGCTACGATCTGCGGACGGTGACCCAGGCCAGTCTGCGCCGACAGATGGGCATTGTCCTGCAAGACCCGTTCCTGTTCAACGGAACGATCCGCGACAACATCCGCTTTGGACGTTTGGATGCCAGCGAGGAAGAGATCATCGCCGCGGCAAAAGCCGTAGGAGCACACGATTTTATCGTTTCGCTGAAGAACGGCTATGATACACCGGTCGAAGAAGAAGGAGCCGTGCTCAGCGTAGGGCAACGTCAGTTGATCTCCTTTGCCCGCGCGCTGCTGGCCGATCCGCGCATCTTGATCCTCGACGAGGCCACTTCCAGCGTGGATACGCAAACCGAGGAGCTGATCCAACGCGCCCTGGTCACCCTGCTGAAAGGACGGACGGCTTTCATCATCGCCCATCGCCTTTCCACCGTGGTCCACGCCGATCGCATTCTGGTGATCGACAAAGGGCGGATCATCGAAGAAGGCACGCACGAAGAGCTGCTGGCGCTCGGCGGCAAATATGCCCGCGCCTTCCGCCTCTCGCGCCATGCGGTGGAGAATTATCTATAAGCCTTATTTAAACTTTTTAGGTTTTTATTGCTCTAGTAAATGAAAATGTGAAGTTTGGACAAACTGAATCATTATTCTTTGCACGCCTCTTAGGACTTTTCACCTTTTTAAGCGCAAGTCTGCCGATTAGCCTGCATTCGGTGTCCGGCTTTGCCGTTGCGAATTCGACCCATTCGATTCCTCTCTTGCCCCGTGCGGACGAACAACGATGCTGCGCCACAAAACACCGGGGCTGTACGGCCAGAACTATCTAGAAAAATGCAAAATTTATGCTATGATTTTTATCGCAGGATGAATCCTGCGCTACGTTTTTGTCGGATATTGGGGATTGCCGTCATACAAGAGGCGTCTGGAAACGTTCCCTACAATAGGCGACCTGGATGCTGTGCCGCAAACGACCGTCTAGATAGCCGGGATGATCGGGAAAAATGTACGCCCTCCTGTTTTTGCCGAAATCCTTCACTTCTATTTCATGTAAATCTTGTTAATCCTGTCCGCTTTCTTGGTGCAATTAGAACAATGAAAAGCCCTAAAACTCCTTTGCAAAACATTGACAAAATACCGTTTTGCGAGTATATATAGCGCCAATTTATGGCTACCTGGTTTGCTCCCCGCTCCCGTCGTCCTAAGCCCACTTCTCACCGAGAAGGTGGGCATGACGGGTTTGGAGCAGTGATCTAGGCCGGCTTCTTTCCGCATACCCCATCAGCCCTCCTTCTCGGGAGGGCTGATTTTGTTTAATCCCACTTCTCAGGAGTTGACCATGTCCAAGTCCAAACCATCTGTTCAAAAGGTCGTGCTGGCCTATTCGGGGGGATTGGATACCTCGATCATCGTGCCCTGGCTGCGCGAGAACTACGGTTGCGAGGTGATCGCCTTCTGCGCCGATATCGGCCAGGGGGATGAGGACCTGCGCGGCCTGGAAGAAAAGGCGCTCCGCAGCGGTGCCAGCCACTTTGTGCTACGCGATGTGAAGGAGGAATTCGCCCGCGACTATCTCTTCCCGCTGCTGCGCTCCGGTGCAGTGTACGAGCGCAAGTACCTGCTCGGCACTTCGATCGCCCGCCCGTTGATCGCCCGGCACCTGGTGGACGTGGCCCATGAGTTCGGCGCGGATGCAGTAGCACACGGAGCGACCGGCAAGGGCAACGATCAGGTGCGCTTTGAGGTCACGGTGATGGCGCTCGATCCGCGCCTGAAGATCATCGCTCCCTGGCGCGAATGGGAGATCCGCTCGCGGGAACAGGCGATTGCCTATGCCCAGGCGCGCGGCATACCGGTCACGGCGACGGTGAAGACAATCTACAGCCGTGATTGGAACCTGTGGCACCTTTCCCACGAGGGCGGTCCGCTTGAAGACCCGTGGAACGAGCCGGAAGAGAGCATGTACCAGATCACCACTTCGCCGGAGAACGCTCCGGATGAACCGGAATACATCGAGATCGAGTTTGAGAGCGGCACGCCGGTGGCGGTGAACGGGGAGCGGCTCTCGCCGGCCACACTCGTCCAGCGGCTGAACGCCATCGGCGCTACCCACGGCATCGGCCGCGCCGACCTGGTGGAGAATCGGCTGGTGGGGATGAAATCGCGCGGCGTCTACGAGACCCCGGGCGGGACGATCCTCTCCTACGCCCATCGCGAGCTGGAGTCGCTGACGCTCGACCGTGAGACGATGCACTTCAAGGATATGCTGGCCATTCGCTATGCCGAGCTGGTGTATTACGGCCTGTGGTTCTCGCCCTTGCGCGAGGCGCTGGATGCCTTCTTCGCCGCCACCCAGGGACCGGTGAGCGGGACGGTGCGGCTCAAGCTCTATAAGGGCAACATCATCGTCGCCGGGCGCAAGTCGCCGTTCAGCCTGTATCGCGAGGATTTTGCCACGTTCGGCGAAGAGGATGTCTACGATCAGAGCCATGCCGAGGGCTTCATCCGCCTGTTCGGGTTGCCACTCAAGGTGCGCGCGCTGAACAACCTGCCCGTGGCCGGCCTCGACCTGCCGCAGCCGGATTACAGCCGCTTCAAACGCGATTGAGGAGAAGACATGCTCTGGGGTGGACGCTTTTCCGAGCCGATGAATGCCCTGGCCTGGCAGCTGAACGAATCGCTGAGCGTCGATCGCCGCTTGGCGCTACAGGATGTGCGCGGGTCGCAGGCGTGGGTGAAGGCGCTACAGGGTGCCGGCCTGCTGACGGCGGAGGAGGCCGAAACGCTGCATCAGGCGCTGGAGCAGATCGCCGCCGAATTCGCCGAGGGACACTTCGCCTTCCACGAGACGGATGAGGATATTCACACTGCCGTCGAGCGGCGATTGGGGGAATTGATCGGTGAGCTGGCCGGCAAACTGCACACCGGCCGCAGCCGCAACGATCAGGTGGCGACGGATTTCCGCCTGTGGCTGTTGGAGCACCTGCCGCAGTTGGATGCGGCGCTGCGCACCCTGCAGGAGGTGCTGTTTCGGCGCGCCGCCGAACACGTGGAAACGGTGATGCCGGGCTATACACATCTGCAGCGCGCCCAGCCCATTTCGCTGGCACATTGGTTCCTTTCGCACTTCTGGCCGTTGCAGCGCGATCGGCAGCGGCTGAACGATTTGCGCCCGCGGCTGGCAGTGCTACCTTTGGGCAGCGGTGCGCTGGCCGGCTGTCCGTTTCCCGTGGATCGCCACGCCCTGGCGCGCGAATTGGGCTTCCTGGAGCCGGCGCCGAACAGCCTGGATGCGGTGGCCGATCGCGATTTCGTCGTCGAGTATCTCTTCATCGCCGCGTTGATCGGTGTGCACCTGAGCCGCCTGGCCGAGCAGGTCATCCTCTTCACCAGTGCCGAGTTCGGCTTCTTTGAGCTGAGCGATGCCTTCGCCACCGGCTCCAGCCTAATGCCGCAGAAGAAGAACCCGGATCTCTTTGAACTGGCACGCGCCAAAGCCGCCCGCCTGAACGGCCTGCTGAGCGGCGCGCTGGGCCTGCTCAAAGCCTTGCCTTCGGCCTACGATAAGGATTTGCAGGAGGATAAGCGCTACGTCTTCGAGGCAGCCGATACCTTGCTGCTCTTGCTGCCGGTGCTGGCTGCGGCGTTGCGCGAGATGCGCGTCCATCCCGAACGGATGACGGTCGATCCGGCCATGTTGGCGACCGAGCTGGCCGATGAGCTGGTGCGCCGGGGAATGCCTTTCCGCCAGGCGCATCGGAAGGTGGGCGAACTGGTGCGGAGGGCGGCAGAGATGGGGGTGCGCCTGGATCAACTCCCGGCGCAGGCCTGGGCCGATTTCGCCGCGATCCAGCCCGAGGTCCAGTTTGATCCGCTGCGCGCTTTAACGCGGCGAAGCGCTTGGGGCGGCACCGCCCCCGAAGCCGTGCGCGCCCAGCTGCGGCTGGCAGCGTCTCTTCTCTATTCTTCTGAAAATTCCAATTTCTAAACCATAGGAGGTTCTCATGTCCCAAGCAACTTGTCCTGAATGTGCAGCTGAAATCGCCCTGCAAGCCTCGACGGAGATCGGGGAAATCCTGGTCTGCCCGGATTGCGGCATTGACCTGGAGGTGATCAGCCTGGAGCCGCCGATGGTGGAGCCGGCGCCGATGGAGCAGGAAGATTGGGGAGAGTGAAAGACCGGTAATGTTGGGGCAAACGCAGGCGTTTGGGGAAAACGCAGGCGTTTGCCCTACAAGAAGGAGGTTTGATATGCGAAGACGGTATCGGATCGGCGTGCTGTATTCGCGGCTACGGGTGGAGGAGAAGTGGATCTTCGCCGCCCTGGAACGCCGCGGGGTGGATTATGAGCGCCTGGATGATCGCGAGGTGCATTTTGACCTGTCACGGCCGGGGGATTGGTTGACCTTCGACGCCGTGCTGGAACGGAGCATCAGTTACTACAGCGGACTCTACGCGCTGCGCACGTTGGAGGGTTGGGGCATCCCCACGGTGAACACGGCGCGCGTGGCGGAGATCTGCGGCGATAAGTGGAACACGAGCGTGGCGCTGGAGCGTGCCGGCGTGCCGCAGCCACGCGTGCGGCTGGCCTTTTCGGTGGAGGCGGCGCTGCAGGCGATGGAAGAGATGGGCTATCCGGTGGTGATCAAGCCGGTGATCGGCTCGTGGGGACGGTTGCTGGCCAAGGTCAACGACCGCGAAGCGGCCGAAGCCATCTTGGAGCACAAGGCGACGCTCGGCTCGGCACAGCACAGCATGTTCTACATTCAGGAATACATCCCGAAACCGGGGCGCGATATCCGCGCCATCGTCGTCGGGGATCGGGTGCTGGCGGCGATCTACCGCAATGCCGAACATTGGATCACGAACACGGCGCGCGGCGGGCAAGGGACGCTCTGCCCGGTGACGCCGGAGATCGAGGACCTGTGTCTGCGGGCGGCGCAAGCCGTGGGCGGCGGAGTGTTGGGCATCGACCTGGTGGAGCATCCTGAACGCGGCCTGCTGGTGAACGAGGTGAATCACACCACCGAGTTCCACACCGTGCAGCCGCTGAGCGGCGTGGATGTTGCCGATGAGATCGTAGCCTATACGCTCGAAGTGGCTCGGCAGCGCGTGATGGAGCAGAGCCTATGAGCGTTTCGGTTGCCATCCTGGGTGCTTCCGGCTATGCCGGGGGCGAATTGTTGCGGCTGCTGCTCGATCATCCCAACGTGACGGTGACGCAGGTCACCTCGCGTTCGCATTTGGGCGAGTATGTCTATCAGGTGCACCCGAACCTGCGCAAGCGCACGGCGCTCAAATTCAGCGACCCGGCGCAATTGCAGCCGGTGGACGTGCTCTTTTCTGCCCTGCCGCACGGCGAATTGCAGAAGGAGATCGAGCGCTACGCGGCGTTGGCTTCGTACGTGATTGACCTTTCGGCGGATTTTCGCCTGCGCGATGCTGCCACCTACGAACGCTGGTACGGCGCTCCGCATGCCGCTCCGCAGTGGTTGGGACGCTTCGTTTACGGCCTGCCGGAATTTCACCGCGATGAGCTGCGGGGGGCGCGTTACGTCAGCGGGGTGGGGTGTAATGCGACAGCGGTCAACCTGGCACTGCTGCCGCTACTGCACGCCGGGTTGTTGAATCCACAGCAGCGGGTGATCGCCGAGGTCAAGGTCGGTTCTTCGGAGGCCGGGGCGGAGGGCAATATCGGTTCGCATCATGCCGAACGCGCCAACGTCATCCGCACCTACTCGGCGTTCGGTCATCGGCATACGGCCGAGATTATGCAGGAATGCGGCCTGAGCGACGTGGTGCTCACGCTGACCTCGGTCGACCTGGTGCGCGGCGCACTGGCGACGGTACACCTCGACCTGCCACCCGGCACGAGCACGCGCCAGCTCTGGCAGGCCTATCGCGCCGTGGTCAACGAACATCCCTTCCTGCGCCTGGTGAAAGAAGCGCGCGGCATTTACCGCGTGCCCGATCCGAAAATCCTGGCCGGCTCGAACTATGCCGATCTCGGCTTCGAGTACGATGAAGCCGGCGGCCACCTGATCGCCTTCTGCGCCATTGACAACCTGATGAAAGGCGCGGCCGGTTCGGCCGTCCAATGCCTGAACCTGATGATGGGCTGGGAAGAAACGCTCGGCCTGGAATTTCCGGGGCTACATCCATGAGCACCATCCACGGTCTACGTCCACCGTCCACACAGGCTAAAGCCTGATGCTACGATCCACGGTCTACCGTCCACACAGGCTAAAGCCTGATGCTACGATCCACGGTCTACCATCCACCGTCTACATCCACGGTCTACCGTCCACCGTCTACCGTCTACTTAGGAGGTGAACCTTGTCAATCATCGTTCTCAAAATCGGCGGCACGGAAGGGGTGGATTTCGAGTCCATCCTCGATGATGTCGTCACATACTGGGAACAAACACCGAACCTGATCCTGGTGCATGGCGGCTCTGCCGAAGCCAGTGCCCTGGGCGAGCGGTTGGGCAATCCGCCGCGTTTTATCACGTCTCCTTCCGGCCACACCTCGCGCTACACCGACCGCGCCACGCTGGAGGTCTTCATCATGGCGGTCAACGGCAAAATCAACACCTTGCTGGTGGAGGGCCTGCGACGGCGCGGGGTGAACGCCTTCGGCCTGAGCGGGCTGGACGGCGGGCTGCTGCAAGGCACGCGCAAGGAAGCCATCCAAAGCGTCGAAAACGGCAAGCGCAAGATCATCCGTGATGACTACAGCGGCAAGATCGAGCAGGTGAACGCGCCACTCTTGCGCTGGCTGCTGGAAAACGGCTACCTGCCGGTCATCGCACCGCTGGCGGTCGGTCGGCAAGGCGAAGCGCTGAACGTGGATGCCGATCGGGTGGCGGCGCAGATCGCCGTTGCGCTGGGTGCCAAGCAGCTCATCCTGCTCACTGCCGCGCCCGGCCTGCTCGAACGCTTCCCGGATGAAAGCACGTTGATCCGCGCCCTGCCCTTCTCGCAGATCGCTCGCGCGCAGCAGGCCGCCCAGGGACGAATGAAGAAGAAAGTGCTGGCTGCCGAAGAAGCCCTGAGCGGCGGCGTGCCCTGCGTGGTCATCGGCGATGGACGGGTGACCGCACCCTTGCGCGCCGCACTGGACGGCCAGGGCACCATCCTACACCTCTAACACCTCTTTCAGGAGCATCTCATGATAGACGCATACAGCATCGAAACGCGCCATGGCGCCGGAGTCTATGCCAAACAACCGATCCCCATCGTCCGCGGTCAGGGCGCGTTGCTCTTCGATCCCGAAGGGAACGCCTATCTCGATTGCACTTCCGGCCACGGCGTGGCCAACCTGGGGCATGGTCACCCAAAGGTCGCCGCGGCGATCGCCGAACAAGCCGCGCGCCTGATCACCCTCTTCGAGACCTATCCGAACGATCAACGGGCGGCGCTGATGGTCAAGCTTACGTCGCTGACCCCCGGCCTGGACCGCGTCTTCTTCTGCAACTCCGGCGCCGAAGCGGTTGAAGCAGCGCTAAAGTTTGCCCGTCTCTCCAGCGGGCGCAAGCGCATCCTGGCGGCCAAACGCGCCTTCCACGGGCGCACCTACGGCGCCCTCTCGGCCACCTTCGCGGCGCGCTATCGCCAGGGCTTTGAGCCGCTCGTACCGGAATTCGCGCACGTTTCGTACAATAACCCGCAAGCGCTGGAAGAAGCCATCAACGATGAGGTAGCAGCGGTCATCTTGGAGGTCGTGCAAGGCGAAGGCGGCATCTACCCGGCCGATCCCGAATACCTGCAGGCCGCCCGTGAACTCTGCGATCGGCACGGCGCGCTGCTCATCTTCGATGAAATCCAGAGCGGCTTCGGGCGCACCGGCAAGATGTTCGCCTACCAGCACTACGGCGTGCAGCCGGATATGGTCACCTGCGCCAAATCGCTGGCCGGCGGGTTGCCGATGGGCGCAGTGCTCATCGGCCCACGCGTCCAAAACCTGACGCCCGGTGCCCATGCCTCCACCTTCGGCGGCAATCCGTTGGCGTGTGCCGCGGCGCTGGCCGCCATTCAGGCCATCGAGGAAGAAGACTTGCCCCGTCAGGCGGCTGAAAAAGGCGCCTATCTCCTCGAACGGCTGCGGCGGTTGCCCTCTCCGCTCATCCGCGAAGTGCGCGGCCTGGGGCTGATGATCGGCATCGAGCTCAAACGCAAGGTTGCGCCCTATCTGCGCGCCCTGCAAGCGCGGCGCATCCTGGCGCTGAACGCCGGCCTGAACGTCCTGCGCCTGCTCCCGCCGCTGGTCATCACCTACGAGCAGCTCGATCAACTGCTCGAAGCCCTAGGCGAAGTCCTGCAATACGAACTGGAGGAAAACGATGCAGGATGACCTGGGCACCCTGCTCGGCCTGCTCGAACACTACAGCCCCACCGGTCAGGAAGCACGCGCCGTGGACTGGCTGCTGGATCGCATGCAGGCGCTGGGCTTTGAAGTGGAAAAAGATGAAGCAGGGAATGCGATCGGAACGTTGGGTGCCGGCCCGCGGCAGGTCCTGCTCCTTGGACATATTGACACCGTCCCCGGCGAAATCGCCGTGCGGATCGTGGACGACCCGCAGCAGGGTCCCCTGCTCTTTGGCCGCGGCGCCGCCGACGCAAAAGCCCCGCTGGCGTGCTTCGTGGATGGCGTGGCGCGCCTGGGGCCCCGCGCCGGCTGGCAATTTGTGGTCATCGGAGCGGTGGACGAGGAGGGTGATTCGCGCGGCGCACGCGCCCTGCTCGATCGCTACCGCCCTGACTATCTGATCGTCGGCGAGCCGAATCGTTGGAACCGCATTGCGCTGGCGTACAAGGGCAGCGCCTGGGCCGAGCTCAGCCTGAGCACGGAAAACCGTCACACCGCCCACAACCAATCCACCCCGGCCGAACAGGCCTTCGAGCTCTGGTCGCGCCTGCGCGCCTATGCCGAAGCCTTCAACGCGGGGCGGGTGCGGCTCTTCGATCAGCTTCTGCTCACCCTGCGCACCGTTAACACGCAGGAAGAAGCATTCCGTCTCTCGGTGCAATTGAAACTAGGCGCGCGCCTGCCGCCCGATCTCCCCCCACAAGCCTGGTATGCCGAGCTGGATAAGCTCGCGGCACCTTTTGAGGTACAACCGCTTGGCTATCCAGTCCCGGCCTGGCAATGTGAAAAGAACACGCCCCTCGTCCGTGCCTTTTTGCGCGCCATCCGTCAAGTGGGCGGAGAAGCCGCCTTCGTCCAAAAAAGCGGCACCTCTGACCTGAACATCGTCGCCCCGCACTGGCGCTGCCCGGCCCTCGTCTACGGTCCCGGCGACTCGGCGCTCGATCACACCCCGCACGAGCACATCGCCCTCGAAGAATATCGCCGCGGCGTTGCCGTGCTCACCGCAGCATTGGATGTACTGACGGATGAAAACTTGTAGGGCAAACGCTAGCGTTTGCCCACCGCCGCCTGCGCCAGCGCAACCAGCGCTTGCAATCCTTCATCGCTCTCCACCACCGCCAGGGTAAGCGCCAGCGCCTGTTGATCCACTTCGTCCATTTCCAGCCCTGCGGTCAACGCCTGCGGGTCGCGTTCGCCGGCGAGCAACCGCTCCAGCGCCGTTGCCAATGCACGCCAATCCTCGTGGACCTTCATTGCCCCCAACGCCCCCTGCACCTGGGCTTTGACCTCATCCCCGGCATCCCCACGCACCACGGCGACCACGCCGAGCAGCAGGAGGGCTAATTGCAGAACGGCCGGGTGGAGCAGCGCTACCTCCCCGCCCAAGATCTCGGCGGCTTCCTGCAGGAGGGCCGGCTGCGGCGCTTGCCCGGCCGCCTGACAGGCGCGCAGGTAATATCCGAGCAGGGCTTGAAGCAATCCGGAGAACACCTGGGGCAGGGTGCGGGCGAAGGGCAGGAGCAGGCGTGCTCCTTCGGCAAAGGCCTCGGCGGCCTCGGCCGGGCGCTCCAGGGCGAGCAGGATGCTTCCATAGCTTCCCAGGCTCCTGGCCAAGTCGGGCAGGAAGGCCTGAGGGTTGACCTGGGCGAGCTGACGGCGGATTTCCACCGCTTCCTGCGCCGCCTGCAGGGCCTCTTCCCGCCGACCCAACTCGGAGAACAGCACGCCCAGGTTGTTGAGGCTCATGGCCAGGTCGGGCAGGAAGGCCTGGGGGTTGATCTGGGCGAGTTGGCGGTAGAGCGCCGCGGCTTCCTGCGCCGCCTGCAACGCCTCT
>JBBFLV010000008.1:69192-138266 GCA_037478835.1 Anaerolineales bacterium | reverse complement strand
GGGGTGAAAGTGGGGGTAAACGTGAGGGTTGGGGGAAAAGTGGGCGTAAAGGTCGGGGGCAGGAACGGCGTGAAAGTCGGCGTTGCCGAGGGCGTAAGCGTAGGCGTGAAGGTCGGAGAAGCGGTGAGCAGGATCGGCGTGGGGCTTTGGGTGGGCGGCAGTAGTGTGGGTGTGAGCGAGGGACGCGGCGTGAAGGTGAAGGTAGGAGTCACGGTGACCGGACCCGGTGCGAATTGCACGGCGATCAGCCCCAGGCAGTAGCAAGGCAGCGTCCCCAGGATGATGAGGATCAACGTGAGGCGAAGACGAGCGCGACGCAGGTTATAGGTCACGGCGCTGATGATAACATTACTCAGGATGGAGGGCAAGGGATTTTGTAGTCGCGTGGTCGGTTGGTCGGGTGGTCGCATAGTCGCGTGGTCGGGTGGTCGGTTGGTTGTAACGAATAGCGAATGGTCGCGAGGATCGGGCAGGAAACCTTCTGGTAAAATCAGGCCATCATCACAACTTTGCACAAGGAGGCACTCTGTGGAACGTACATTGGTCCTGGTTAAACCCGATGGCGTGCAGCGCGGGCTGATCGGCGAGGTGATCAGCCGGCTGGAGCGGCGCGGCCTGCGGTTGGTGGCCGCTAAGTTCTTGCAGGTGAGCCGCGAACTGGCCGAAGCGCATTACGCTGTACACAAAGGGAAACCTTTCTACGAAGGTCTGATCGAATACATCACTTCTGCGCCGGTGATGGCGATGGTCTGGGAAGGGCCGAACGCCATCGCCGCAGTGCGCCAGACGATGGGAAGCACGCGGCCGACCGAAGCCGCGCCGGGTACCCTGCGTCACGATTTTGCACTGGAGATCGGGCGCAACCTGACCCATGCTTCCGATGGCGCCGAAACAGCCCAGGCGGAGATCGCGCTCTGGTTCAAGGATGAAGAGCTGGTCTCCTGGAAGCGAGATACGGATCGCTGGATTTTCGAGAAAGCCTGAGTAAGACCATGCCGGAACTGCCCGAAGTGGAAACGATCGCGCGCAACCTGCGAGCGGATGTGTGCGGCAGGCAGGTTCGGGCAGTCAGTGTGCTCTGGCCGCGGACGATCGCCGAGCCTTCTCCCGAAGCGTTCGTGCCTCGTCTGACCGGCCAGAGCATTCTGGGGGTTTCGCGCCGGGCAAAATATCTGATCTTTTCGCTGAGCCGGGATACCTTGCTGATCCACCTGCGGATGAGCGGCGATCTGCAATGGCGGGCGCCCGGCGAGCCACCGCAGAAGCACGATCGCCTGTGGCTGTCCCTGTATGCCGACGGGGAAGAACGGGTGCTGGCCTTTCACGATCCGCGCAAGTTCGGCAGGGTTTGGCTGGTGGAGCAGGCGGATCGGGTGCTCGGCGATTTGGGGCCAGAACCGCTAGAGGAGGCCTTTACCGCCCAGATGCTTTTCGAGCGTTTGCAGGCTTCCCATCGGCAGATCAAAGCGCTGTTGCTCGATCAGCGCTTCCTGGCCGGGCTGGGCAATATCTACAGCGATGAGGCGCTCCATCGCGCCGGCATCCATCCTTTGCGATTCGCTTCTGACCTGAGCGAGAGGGAGGCTACCCATCTCTGGCAAGCGATCCGCGATGTGCTGGAAGAGGGCATCCGACGCAATGGCGCCAGCATTGATTGGGTCTATCGCGGGGGTGAATTCCAGAATTACTTCCAGGTCTACGCTCGGCAGGGTGAGGCGTGTTACCGCTGTGGTCAGCCGATCCAACGGCTGCGCATTGCCCAGCGTAGCAGTTATTTTTGCGCAGGATGTCAGAAATGAGCAATTTCCCCGCCTTTCTTCCGCTGGTTTTCATCGTCGTTCTCTTCCTGGCCCTGATCTTGGGGTATTTCATCGGACGAATGGAGAAGCGTCCCTCCGAACCGCCGCCCCCGCCTCCTTCGCTTTTGCGCCTCTCCCTCGATGCGAAAGGAGAACCTACGCTGGAGATGGACGGCGCGCCGTTGCCCCGTCCGTTAACGGTCGATCAGCGCAAGCGGTTGATCGCGCTCCTGAACCTGATACGCCCCTGGCTGGAAGAAGCCGTTAAACAAGCTTCGGCGCCTCCCCCTGCTCCGGGACCGGCAGCGGTTGCTCCCCGTCCGGCTCCGCCTGCGGCGACGCCTGCGCCAAGGCCGGCACCCCAGCCTACTCAAGCTGTCGAAGCCGAAGAACAGGTCGCCGCTCCTTCGGGGATCGTCGCCCAGATCGATGCGGTTTTGCAAGAAATTTTGGCACGCGGCCATTCCCAACATGCTGTTCATCTGAGCGAGGCGCCGGATGGCAGTGTGCAGGTGATCGTGGACCTGAAGCTCTATAAAAGCATTGAAGAGGCGCCGGAGGAGATCCAGCGCCTCGTGCGACAAGCGGTTGCCGAGTGGGAAAAGCGACAGTAATCAGCGTAAGACGGATTGCGTCGCCCACCAGAAGAGCGGTGCCGGGACCAGGCTGAGGACTACGGTGAGCACGGCCATGGCGCCCCAGGTTAGGTTCAGCCAGGGGCTGGAGACCGTCTGCGGTTCACCCGGACGCATGTACATGATGACTACCAAGCGCAAGTAGTAGTACGCTGAGATGAGCGAAGTGAGCACACCGATCACGGCCAGGCCGTAGAAGCCGGCGGCGATCACCGAGCGGAAGAGGTAGAATTTGCCTACCAAGCCCAACGTGGGCGGTACGCCGGTGAGGGAGAGCATGAAGACCGTCATGGCCAGGGCTAAGGCAGGGAATTTGCTCCCCAGGCCGGCATAGTCTTCCAGGTCCAGCCCTTGACCCTCGATGCGTTCCACTGCGCTCACCACGGCCCAGGCGCCGAAGTTGGTGATCACGTAGGTGATCAGGTAGAAAAGGCCGGCCGCCAGGGCGACCTCCCGCACCTGCGAATTTCCAAACGGGACAAAGGCCATCAGGATATAGCCGGCATGGGCGATGCTGGAATAGGCCAGCATGCGTTTGATGTTCTTTTGGGCGATCGCCAGCAGGTTGCCGACCAACATGGTGAGCGCCGAAAGCGCCCATAGGATGGGGGTGAAATCCGCCGCCAGGCCGGGGAGCGCCTGCGAGAAGATGCGCCAGAGGGCGGCAAAGCCGGCGATCTTGGCGCCGGCAGCCATGAAGCCGGTCACGGCGGTGGGCGCGCCCTGGTAAACATCGGGGGTCCACATGTGGAAGGGCACGACGGCCACTTTGAACGCCAAACCGACCAGGATCAAGGCCGCGCCGATCAGGAAGAGCAGGTTGCCGCCACTTTGCGCGAGTGCCTGGGCGATCCCGCCCAGTGCGGTGGTGCCGGCCGCTCCGTAGATCAGGGCAATGCCATAGAGCAGGAAACCACTGGCGAACGCGCCCAACAGGAAATATTTCAGGCCGGCCTCTTCAGAATCCAGGAGCGGCAGGGCAAAGGCGGCCAGAACGTAGAGGGGAATGGAGAGCAATTCCAGGCCGAGGAAGAGCACGATCAGATCGCTGGCCTGGGCCATGAGCATCATCCCGCCCACGCTGAAGAGCAGGAGCGAGTAGTATTCACTGCGCGCGAGAGCGCTTGCGTGATGACGCGCCGAACCATATGCCAGAAAGATGCCCAACAAGCCGCTGAGCAGGAGCAGCGTGTTGATAAAGGTGGCAAACGGGTCGAGCCGCACCATCTCTCTGAAGGCGCTTGCGCTCTCACCCCATTGACGCAGGCTGAGAAACAACGTCACCAGCAATCCCAACGCGGCCAGGGAAGCCGTCCATCCTTTGCGCTCCTTGGGGATGAAGAGATCGACGATCAACAGCGCCGTTGCCCACACCAGGAGCACGACAAGGGGAAGGAGAAGGAGTAGGTCTGCCGCGGTCATGAGCACTCCCTGAGGGTCGAATCAATGTATCGGAACATGATCACGCCATCTTTCAATGCATGACGGTCAGCGCGGATTGGAAGATGGAAACCAGCTTCTCGACGCTCGGCGCCATGAGGGCAAAGAACGGTCGAGGATAGAGGCCGATCCAGAAGATGAAGATCAGCAACGGGACGAGCGTGATCACCTCGCGCCAGTTCAGGTCCTTAAGGGAGCGGTTTTCTTCTTTATCCAGCGGGCCGAGGAACATCTTCTGGAACATGTAGAGCATGTAGATGGCGGCCAAGATCACACCCAGGGCGGCAAAACCGGCATAGAGCACCGAACCGTAGACGCCCTTCGCGCCGGCGCCCCAGGCACCCAACAGGATGGTGAATTCGCCGACAAAGCCATTCAATCCCGGCAGACCCATCGAGGAAAGCGCTACGATGAGCGTCAGCGCGCCGTAGATCGGCATCACCTTCCACAGGCCGCCGAAGGCGGTCAGGTCACGCGTGTGACGGCGCTCGTAGATCATGCCGACGATCAAGAACAACGCGCCGGTGCTCAAACCGTGGTTGATCATCTGCAGGATGCTTCCCTGAATGCCCTGCGGGTTGAGGGCAAAGAGCCCCAGCATGACAAAGCCCAGGTGGCTCACCGAGGAGAAGGCGACCAGTTTCTTCACATCCTGCTGCGCATACGAGACCGCTGCGCCGTAGAGAATGCCGATTACCGCCAGCAGGGCAATGGCAGGCGCGGCCCAAACGCTAGCCTGCGGGAAGAGCGGCAGGTTGAAGCGCAGGAAACCGTAGGTACCCATCTTCAGCAAGACGCCGGCCAGGATAACCGAACCGGCCGTCGGCGCTTCCACGTGGGCATCCGGCAACCAGGAGTGCAACGGCCACATCGGCACTTTGATGGCGAAGGCAGCGGCAAAGGCCAGGAACAGCCACTTCTGCACCTCAAACGGAATGCCACCTTTGGCCACCAAGTCCGGCACCGAAAAGGTTCCCTGGTAGATTCCCAGCCATAGGATGGCCAAGAGCATCAGGATCGAGCCGGCCATCGTATAGAGGAAGAACTTGATCGCCGCGTAAATGCGCCGCGGGCCGCCCCAAATGCCGATCAGGAAGTACATCGGCACCAGGGTGAATTCCCAGAAGATATAGAACAGGAACAGGTCCTGCGCCAGGAACACACCCACCATGCCCACTTCGAGCAACAGGAAGAAGATCATGAAATCTTTCACCCGCTCCTCGATGGCCGACCAGGTGGAAAGGATCGAGATGGGGGTCAGGAAGGTGGTGAGCAGCAGGAGCAGAATGCTCAGGCCGTCCACTGCCAGGTGATATTGGATATTCCAGCCGGCCACCTGAATCCAATCCAGGCGAATGATCAGCTGCAGATCTGGGTTTTTCGCGTCGAAGAGCGTCAGCACCCAGAGCGAAATGCCAAAGGTGATCAGCGACGTGATCAGCGCCACCCAGCGCAAGGTGTTCTTCTGCTCTTGCGGAATGAAGAGCAAGACCAGCACACCGACCAGCGGGAAGAACGTGACAAGCGTCAAAGGATGAAGCAGGAAGTCCATAGGTTACCTCTGCGAGGTTGAGATTGCCGGAATTAGCCTTTGAAAAGCAGATAGCCGACGATGAAGACGACGCCCAAGAGCACCGTCAGCGCGTAGCTACGCGCGAATCCGTTCTGCAACGGGCTGAGGCGGCGCGCCACCCGCGCCGTGAGATTCGCCAGCCCATCGAAGAAAGCATCCACGACCTGACGATCGATGCGCAGGTGGAGCAACGTCTTGCTCAGGAAGTTGAAGCCGCGCACCAGCACACTATCGTGGAACCACTCGTGCCAGAAGGCCCATTCGACCTTCTCTGCCAGCCAGCGCGCCAGGTCAACATAGCGATTGACGAAAACCGCCCAGTAGCCTTCATCCACATACCATTTGTTTTCCAGCGCCACAAAGAGCGGTCCGAAGGCCCGCTTGAGCGGATCGACCTGTCCGGCGGTCAGCGGCCGACGGCCATAGACCCACCAGGAAAGCGCCAGTGCCAGCAGGGCAAGCACGGTGGAGATCGCCGCTACGGAGAACACGAACTCTCCATGGTGTACCATCTCCAGCGTATGCTCCAGCCAGGAAGTCAATGAGTGAATACCGGGCAGATTCAATGCCCCACCCAACACCGAAAGCGCGGCCAGGACCATCAGCGGTGCAGTCATGATCCACGGGCTTTCCTGGGCATGCGCCGCGGCCTCGTGACGGGCCTCGCCGAAGAAAACCAGCCAAATCTGCCGCCCCATATAGAAAGCGGTGAAGAAGGCGGCTACCGTCAGCAACCAGTAAACGGCCTGATAACCCTCGCGGAAGGCATCGGCCAGGATTTCATCTTTTGACCAGAAACCGGCAAAGGGGAAAATGCCGGCCAGTGCCAGCGTACCGATCAGATAGAGCCAGAAGGTCACCGGCATGCGCTTGCGCAGCCCACCCATATTGCGCATATCGCCGGGATCGAACACTTCTTCATGATGTCCGCCGTGCCCGTGACCATGGTGTGCCAGGTGATGATGCCCGCGTTCCAGCCCCAAGATCACCGAGCCGGCCGAAAGGAAGAGCAGCGCCTTGAAGAAGGCATGGGTCACCAGGTGGAACATGCCGGCGACGAAAGCACCCATGCCCACCGCCGCCACCATGAAACCGAGCTGCGAAATCGTCGAATAGGCCAGCACCTTCTTGATGTCATACTGCCCTACGGCAATCGTTGCGGCGAAGAGCGCCGTAACGGCACCGACCATCGCCACCACATATTGCGCGGCCGGCACGGTCACATAAAGTGGCGCCGAACGGGCGATCAAATAGACACCGGCCGTCACCATCGTGGCGGCATGGATGAGCGCCGAAACCGGCGTCGGGCCGGCCATCGCATCCGGCAACCAGATATAGAGCGGGATCTGCGCCGATTTGCCGCTCACGCCCAAGAGCATGAAGAGGGTGATCGCCACAACCACGCCGGGCATGGCTTCCGCAAGGTGCGGCGCCTGGGCAAAGACCTCTTCAAAGTTCAGGCTGCCGAAGGCCCAAAACATCAGAAAAGCCGCCACCAAAAAGCCAAAATCGCCCACACGGTTGGTGATAAAGGCCTTCTTCGCCGCGTTGGAGTTCGCCCACGAAGGCCGCCCCAGCGTATCCATGTCGTACCAGAAGCCGATCAGCAGGAAGGAGCACAGCCCCACTCCCTCCCAGCCGACAAAGAGCATCAGGTACGAATCGCCGCCCACCAGGATCATCATGGCGATGATGAACAGGTTGAAGAAGACAAAGAAGCGGCGATAGCGGCCGGGGTCGCCCTTGAAGCGCACATCCTCGTGCATATAGCCGATGGCGTAGATGTGGATCAGCGTGCCGACGCCGGAGACGACCAGCATCATCGTCACCGAAAGCGTGTCCACGCGGAAGGCCCAATCCAATTGCAGTTCGCCGATGTGAATCCACTCGGCCACGAGCACGCGCATGCCTTCCGGATGTGCCCGCAGGGCAAGCGCCAGCAGCACCGAAACGACGAAAGCCGCCCCGGAAGCCAGGCTGGCAACCCAACCGATGGCACGCTCCGGCAAGCGTTTGCCGAAGATCAGGTTGATCAGCAGTCCCAGCAGCGGGAAAAAGACTACCCACGGTGCCAGGTGGAAGTTTTCTTCTGCGAAAAGCATGGACCGCTCCTAGCCTTTCAAAGTATTCATCTCGTCCACGTTGATCGTGTGCTTGGTGCGGAAAATGGCGACGATCAGCGCCAAGCCAACCGCCACTTCTGCCGCCGCCACGGTCATGACGAAGAAGACGAAGATCTGACCGCTCAACACGCCAAAGGCGCGGCTAAAAGCGACAAACGCCAGGTTGGCCGCATTCAACATCAACTCGATGGACATAAAGATCACCAACGGGTTGCGGCGCACCAGCACACCCAACGCACCGATGGTAAAGAGCACTGCCGAAAGCGCAATGTAATAGGTGACCGGGATCATCTCAGCGCTCCTTTCGCGTCAGCACAATGGCGCCGACCATGGCGACCAGCAGCAAAATCGAAGTGATCTCAAACGGCAGCAAATAGGCATTGAACAGCGCCTGCCCGATCGCCTTCGGGCCGGAAGAAGGGTCGATGGCCAACGGAACGGCGGCATTCAAGCGCTGACGGAAAAACAGCAAATAGGTGCTCTCCGCCAGCAAGATCAAAGCCAGGATCATCGCCAGCGGGCGCTGCCAGGGAAGCACCGAAGAGGGCGGCAAGACCTCTGTGCCCAGCAACATGATGACGAACAGGAAGAGCACCATGATCGCCCCGGCATAGACCGTCACCTGCACCATGGCGATGAACGGCGCGTTCAACAGCAGGTAGAACACGGCTACCGTAGCGAAATTCAGCACCAAGAAAAGCGCCGCATAAACGGCATGACGGCTGAAAAGCATCCCCAGCGCAGTGGCAACGGCCACAACGGCCAAGATCAGGAAAAGGAGCAGTTCCAGGCTCATGGCTAATCCTTTGGGTCCTCCATTTCCGGCACCGAACGCGTATAAACGCCCGGCGGAGTCTTCTGCGGCGTCGGCTGACCACCTGCCGGCACCGGCTCCAGCAACATCTCTTTGGTATAGATCGCCTGGCCGCGATCGGTGAAGCTCAGCTCGTAGTTATCACCCAAAACGATCGCTTCGGTAGGGCAGGCATCCTCACAGAACCCACAGTAAATGCAGCGGAGCATATTGATCTCATAGGTGCTCGCATAGCGTTCACCGGGCGAATAGCGCTCTTCGTCCGTGTTTTCTGCCGCCTCGACGAAAATCGCATCCGCCGGACAAGCCGCGGCGCACAGCGCACAACCGATGCATCGCTCCAGGCCATTCTCATAGCGTCGCAAAATGTGCCGCCCGCGGAAGCGCGTGCGCACCGGACGCTTCTGCTCCGGATACTGGATCGTCACCGGACGTTCCAGCATCATTTTCAAAGTGGTCATCAAACCACGACCTAACTCCTTAAGCATAGGCCTTCCTCCACAAGGAACGCATTACCAGTAAGGACGTAACCATCCCAGCCAGCACCGAAAGGAACGGCACCAGCCAGATCTGCTCCAGCAAAATGCCCAGGGCAGTGATAAACACCACCACCAGTGCCAGCGGCAAGAGCACCTTCCAACCGAAAGCCATCAGGCGATCGTAGCGAATGCGCGGCAGGGTCGCCCGCACCCAGATCATGCCGAATAGCAGAATGACGATCTTCAGGAACATGTAGATCGGCCCCAACCAGGGGAAGCGCTCCACGCCCGGCCCCCAATAGCCGCCAAAGAACAGCGAAGCGGCAATCGCGCTGATGGCGATCATCTTGTCATATTCGGCCATGAAGAAGAGCGCAAACTTCATGCCGGAATATTCGGTGTGATACCCGGCGGTCAGCTCCTGCTCGGCCTCCGGCATATCAAACGGCGCCCGGTTGACCTCCGCCAGGGTGGCTATCAGGAAGATCGCCGCGCCGACCGGCTGCAAGACCACAAACCACACCCCACGTTGCGCCTCGACGATCTCCGAAAGCCGCATCGAATCGGCCAGCAGGATCGCCGTCACAAAAGCCAGGCCGAGCGCCAGCTCATAGGAAATCATCTGCGCCGAAGAGCGGATGCCGCCGAGCATGGCATACTTGTTATTGCTCGCCCAGCCGGCCAGCACAATGCCGTAAACGGCAATCGAGGCCACCGACATGATATAGAGCACACCCACGTTGAGATCGGCGATCTGCAACGTGATCGTGCGCCCGAAAATCTGCAGTGGGGGACCCCAGGGGATCACCGCCGGGATGACCAGCGCCGGCACCACCGTCACGATCGGCGCCAGGAAGAAGAGCACCTTATCCACGTTTGCCGGGGTGAACTCCTCTTTGAAGATCAGTTTGATCCCATCGGCCACCGGCTGCAAAATTCCCCACGGGCCGGCGCGGTTTGGCCCAATGCGCACCTGAATGCGCGCCAGCGCCTTGCGTTCGTAGAGCGTCAAGTAGGCAAAACCGCCCAGCAAGACGAGGATCAGGATCAACCCTTTCAGCGTCCATTCGATGAGCAATGCGTAGTCCATACTACCTCACCCGTTCCGGGGTATGAAGGTGGCCACGTGCGGGTTGTTGCAATGGAATGCCCATGCTGCGCGGCACCAGCCCCACACCGGCCGGCACGTTCTCATCCAGTTCTACCGTCACCTCCACCTGGTGACCTTCCCATTCGAGCAACACCTGCGCGCCCTGTTCAAGTCCGGATGCCGGATTCAAGATCACGCGGCGTGCTCCGATGCGCTTATGAAGGAGCGCAGACGGGGAAACCAAGCTACCGGCATCGAACAAGCGGGTGATCGGCACCAGGAGCAGTGTGCCCTCTTCCGGCCGCAGGCGCTCCGCTTCTCGCGGGACCTTGGGCTGGGGCCGCGCCGAAGGAGCTTCGGTCACAGCCGCAAGCGTTTTGCCCATCCCCTGCGTGTTCGGCTGGGCTGTGCCGGAGAAGGGATAGTCCTCTCGACCGGTCGGAGGCCATTGAGCGCGCACCTCGCTCAGCGCGGCATAATCCAAGCCCTTGAACGTCTCCACGCTCGCCGCCAGCTCTTGGAATGCACGCGCTGCGCTGTGTGCTTCTAGCCGGAGGCCAAACGCCTCAGCCAACATCGCCGTGATGGCGAAATCCGGCTTGCATTCTCCCCAATGCGGCACGGCCGGGAAGTAGCGTTGCACCCGACGTTCACCGGAAGTAAACGTCCCCTCGCGCTCGGTATAGGCACAGGCCGCCAGCACCACATCCGCCTGGCGCACCGTCTCGGTTTCCAGAATATCTTGGACGATGAGGAAGGGCTTGCGTCCGTTCAGACGCACCACGCCATCTCCCAACGGATCGGCCGCCACGAGGTAGAGCACATCTAGTTCTTCAAAAAGTGCCTGCAGATCGGAGACCGGTTCAAAACCCATCTCCCAGGCACCTTGATCGTTGGCGCGCGGCCAGACCCCCACCAGTCCGTTATCGACGCGCTCGGCATGACCGGTCTCGGTCAGCAGCTGCGCACAAGCGGCGGCCAGCGCCTCGGTCTGCTCCAGGCCCATTCCTTCGCTTCCGAAGAAAATCACCAGATTGCGCGCCTCGCGCAAGGCCTGTGCGATCTTCGCATCCGCGTTCAGTCGCCCGATCACTTCGCTTTCATCCCCGTAAGCGTAGCGCACGGCGTAATGGGCAAAGCGTTCCAGGCGGGTGAAGCGCGGGTTGGACAGGATCAGGGTCGCGCCTCGTTCGGCGGCCTGTTTGACGCGCAGATACCAGATCGGCGCTTCCTCGTAAAGGTCCGACCCGATGACCAGGATGGTGTCTCCGGCACCCAGGTGACCCAGGTCACTGCCGGCGCGCAGGCCGTAGCGACGCACCCACTCACCACCGCCCATCGAAGTATAAAGATAGGCCGGCACATTCAGCGCCTCGGCAAACCGTTTCAGCGCGTAGAGGTCCTCATTGGAGAGTCTGCCGGAGGCCAGAATAGCCTTCTTCTGCCAGGTGCGTAGCGCCTGAGCCGCCTTTTCCAGCGCCTGATCCCAAGAAGCAGGTCCACCCGCCAGGCGCGGTGCCGCGAGTCTGGAGGGGCTTTCGGTGTAATGATAGGCAAAGCGCCCTTTATCGCAGATCCAGAGTTCGTTGACTTCTTCGTTCTGGCGCGGGAGCACACGCTTGATGACAATGCGCCCATCGCTGCGCGCCTCGCGACGGGTGTTATAGACGATATTGCACCCGACCGGGCATTGCGAGCAGATCGAAGCGGCGGCTTTCAACTCCCAAGGACGCGCCCCGAAGCGGAAATCGGCCGTGGTCAGCGCGCCGACCGGGCAAATATCGGTCGTATTGCCGGAGAAGACCGAATCGAAAGGCGGCTCCGACGAGGTGATGATCTGACTGGAGCGCCCCCGCTCATCGAAGGTCAGCACCGCATCGCCGGCAATCTCGCTCTGGAAGCGAATGCAGCGAGCACAGAGGATACAACGCTCGCGATCGAGGTAAATCAGCTCACCCAGTGGAACGTGTTTGGCCAGGTGAATCTTATCTTCGTAGAGAAAACGGCTCTGGGTCGGACCGTAGGCCATCGTCAGGTCCTGGAGCGGGCATTCACCGCCCTTATCGCAAATCGGGCAATCCAACGGGTGCGAGGTGAGCAGAAACTCCACCGTCGCTTTTTGCCCGGCGCGCGCTTTCTCACTCTGCGTTAGAACGACCATGCCATCCGAAACGGTGTTGGTGCAGGCCGTTTCCAGCTTGCCCAAAAACTGTAATTTCGGCTGGCCGTTCTCATCCAGGATCGGTTGACCGGTATTGCGATCGATCATCGGGCGCCCGATCTCCACCAGGCACATGCGACACATCCCCACCGGCTCCATCTTGGGGTGATAGCAAAAAACGGGGATGTCAATGCCGGCCTGGCGGGCGGCATCCACTATCAACGTCCCTTCCGGGACGGTAACCTGTATCCCATCAATGCTCAGGGTCACCATTTTGCTCATCGCGGCACTCCACCGGTTAAGATCATCGAAAATCCTCGCCAAAACGTTCGATCCCGCTGACAACGGCCATCGTGGAAAACTCGCCCAATGCGCACAGACACTTGCCCTGCATCTGGCGCGCCACATCGAGCAGCAACTGCACCTGCTTCTCTTCCTTGCCGTTCGTTCGGATGCGATCGATCAGGTGCTTCATCCAGTAAGTCCCTTCGCGGCAGGGGGTGCACTTACCGCAGGATTCGTGCTTAAAGAAGCGGATCGTCTTCTGGATCACCCAATCGATCGAGACCGTATCGTCGATCACGATGACCGAAGCCGAGCCGAGATCGCCGCCAAACGGGCGCAGCGAGGCATAATCCAGCGGCGTATCCAAAAGGCGATCATCGGCGCGAAGCAAAGAAGAAGAGGCACCGGCCGGCATGATCGCCTTGATCGGGCGATCATCGAGAATGCCGCCGCCATACTCGTAGATGAGCTGGCGGAAGGTCACGCCAAAGGGCAGTTCATAATTGCCCGGGCGCTTCACCCGGCCGGAGAGCGAGAAGATCTTCACCCCCGGCGCATCGGCGGTACCCATGGAACGATACCATTCGGCACCGTTTTGCACGATCAACGGCACGTTGGCCAGCGTTTCCACGTTATTGACCACCGTCGGCTTGCCATAGAGGCCAAAAGAGGGCGGGAAAGGCGGGCGAACGCGCGGCTGGCCGCGTTTCCCTTCCAGCGATTCGAGCAGCGCCGTCTCCTCGCCACAGATATACGCGCCGGCGCCGAGATGCGTATACATGCGCAACGAGTAATCCGTGCCGAAGAGACGTTCCCCCAGCAAGCCGGCCGCTTCCATCTCGGCGATCTTCTCATCCAGCCAGCGGGCAATGTGTTGGTATTCGCCACGCAGGTAAATATAGGCACGGTTTGCCCCCACCGCATAGGAAGCGATCGCCACACCTTCCAGGAACTGGAAAGGGTTGCCCTCCATGATCTCGCGATCCTTGAAGGTGCCCGGCTCCGATTCATCGGCGTTCGCCACCACGTAATGCGGCCAATTCTTGCGATCCATGAAGGACCACTTCAGGCCGGTAGGGAAGCCTGCGCCGCCGCGGCCACGCAACCCGGAGGCCTTTACCACCTCGGTCACCTGATCCGGCGTCATCCCTGTGACCGCTTTGCGGAAGGCCTCGAAACCACCGTGTTGACGGTAGACCTCCAGACGGCTGATTTCAGGGATCTCACGATGACGCAGTAAGAGATATTGAGTCATAACTGCACCCCTGTCATTCCAGCTTCTTCAGGGCCTCGAGCGCCCCTTCAACCGTCATGTTTTCGTAGTACGTCACCCCTTCGGCGCTCTGCACCTGGAAGACCGGCGCGCGATGACAGGCGCCGATGCACATCACTTCTTCCAGCGTAAAGCGACCTTCGGCATCGGTCTCGCCGGGTTGAATGCCCAGGGCCTGCGAAAGCTCCTTCAAGAATTCGTCGGCGCCGCGCAACGCACAGGGCAGATCGGTGCAAACCTGCACGCGATACTTTCCCTCTTTGCGATCGTGATAGAGGGTATAGAATCCCACCACGCCGGCCACTTCGGTAACGCTGATCTCCAACAATTCGGCAATCTCTTCCATGGCCTGCCGGCTGATATAGCCTTCTTCGCGCTGCGCCAGGTAGAGCAAAGGCATGATCGCCGAACGCTTGTGTTCCGGCGGGTATTTCGCAAAGATAGCCTGAATTTCTTGGGAATATTTCTCTGCCAGGGTCATCGGTCAATATCTCCCAGGACAATATCGATAGAGCCGATGATGGCGATCAGGTCGGCAATCAGGTGACCTTTCGCCAGCACCGGTAGCACCTGCAGGTTATCAAACGAAGGCGTACGCCAGTGAACGCGATAGGGTTTGGGGCTCCCATCGCTTTCCAGGTAAACGCCGAGTTCACCGCGCGGCGATTCCACCGCCGAATAGACCGCGCCCTTGGGTGGCGTGAAGCCTTCCGTCCAAAGCTTGAAGTGATGGATGAGCGATTCCATGCTCACGCCGATCTCCGAGCGCGGCGGCGGCACGTACTTGCGGTTGTTGCTGCGCACCGGCCCGTAAGGTAGCTTATCCAATGCTTGTTGGACGATCTTGAGCGATTCGCGCATCTCCTGCACACGCACCAAGTAGCGCGCGTAGACATCGCCGGCCGTGTGCGTCGGCACATTGAAATCGTATTGTTCATAGCCCATGTACGGGCGCACCTTGCGCAGGTCCCAGGCCAGACCGGTGGCGCGCAACATCGGACCGGTAACGCCGTATTGCAGCGCCTGCTCCGTCGTCAGTTTGCCGATCCCCAACGTGCGGTCGAGGAAGAGCGGGTTTTTGGTCAGCAGCGCTTCGTATTCATCCACACGGCGCGGGAAAATGCGCACGAAATTGCGCACCGCATCCTCGAATTCGACCGGCACATCGCGCCACAGGCCACCCGGACGGAAATACGTGGTCATCATGCGCTGACCGGAGCACATCTCGAAAATATCCAGGATCATCTCGCGCTCGCGGAAGGCGTAGAGGAAGACCGACATCGCCGCCAGGTCGAGCGCCGAAGTGCCGATCCACACCAGGTGCGAGGCGATGCGCTGCAGCTCGGTCAGGATGACGCGGATCGCTTGGGCACGCGGCGGAACGTCCAGATCGAGCAACTTCTCCACCGCCATCACGTAAGCCAAGTTGTTCCCCACCGTATTGAGATAATCCAGGCGGTCGGTCATCACCTCCGCTTTCTGGTAGGTCTTGGCCTCCATGTTCTTCTCGATACCGGTATGCAGGAAACCGATATCGGGGATGACGTTCACGATCACCTCGCCATCTAGTTCCAGGATCAAACGCAACACGCCGTGCGTCGAAGGGTGCTGGGGACCCATATTCAGCACCACCGTCTCGCCCTGCACGGCGCGCTCGCTTACCAGATGGCGAATTTCATCCAGAGTCATTTCTTGAATTTGCGTCATAGTGACTCCGTATCACTCTTTGGCATACGGCTTGCGCCGGTTGATCTCGTCAAAGTTAAACGTGAACTGCGGCTCTTCATAGCCCAACGGGTAATCCTTGCGCAAAGGATGCCCCTGCCAATCGGCCGGCATGAGAATGCGCCGCAGATCGGGATGGCCCTCAAAGCGAATGCCGAACATATCCCAGACCTCGCGCTCGCGCCAATTGGCATTGGCATAAATGCCGGTCACCGTGGGCAGGGTCGGCTCGATCGCCCCCACCGGCACACGCACCTGCAGCGAAAGGTTACGTTTCAGCGAAGTGAGCTGGTAGATGACGTGGAAACGCGGCTGCTGTTGTGGCCAATAGTCCACCGCCGTGAGCGTGGAGAGCATCTCGAAGGACTCTTCGGTCTTCAGGTAGTTCAGCAGCGCCACCAGGTGGTCGGGGCTCACCAGCACATGCACTTCGCCACGAAATTCTTCGACCTGTACCGGGAAACGAGCCTGCAAAGCTTGAACGACGGATTGAAGTACCGTTTCCATAGGGTTCCTCAACGGCCGGAAATGAATTTTTCGCCGCGCACCTTCTCATGCAGCGTAATGATGCCGTGGATGAGCGCTTCCGGGCGCGGCGGGCAGCCGGCTACATACACATCCACCGGCACGACCTCATCCACTCCCTGCACAATCGCGTAGTTATTGAAAACACCACCACAGGAAGCGCAATCGCCCATGGCGATCACCCATTTGGGTTCAGGCATCTGATCATAGAGGCGGCGCAGCACCGGCGCCATCTTGCGCGAAACGCGCCCGGCCACGATCATCAGGTCCGATTGTCGCGGCGAAGGGCGCATCAGCTCCATACCGAAACGGCTCATATCGTAGCTCGAGGCCTGCGCGGCCATCATCTCGATCGCACAGCAGGCAAGACCAAAGAGCATCGGCCACATGGCATTCGTGCGCGCCCAGTTCACCGCCTGCTCCAGGGTCGTGGTGATCACGCCCATATTGCCAAGCTTCTGTTCTACTCCCATTCTAGCGCTCCTTTCTTCCAAGCATAAAAGTAGCCTACCAATAAGATGGCAATGAAGATCAGCATCTCCACCAATCCGAACACCCCTAGTTGGCGGAAAACGACCGCCCAGGGTAATAGAAAGACCACTTCAATATCGAACAGAATAAAGAGCATGGCGATTAGGTAAAAGCGCACCGGCATACGGCGCGTGCCGGGCCCGATCGGGCGCATACCGGATTCGTAAGGTTCGGCTTTCACCGCCGTTTTGCGCTTCGGCCCAAAGAGCTCCCCCATCACAACGGCCAGCAGGGCAATCACGGTAGCCAGAACGACGAGAATGGCAATGGCGAGGTACTCAAGGAGCATCGGGATTCCTCCGCAGGGAGATAAGCACCGCTAAAGTATAACACAGCCTGGGAATTTTTCGCTTGAAAACGTGTCACTTTTCACAATTTGGATGTGACAATCGTTCGTCTTTGCCCCTTTCCTCTATCACCTCCACCAGCCGTGAATTGAAAAAGATCACGCTCTCCCCTCTTGACACATCCACCCCACCCAGAATAAAATCCAAAATACTAAACTTAAGTGCAGAATAATGGACTTCTATGCCCTCCCCTGTTGACCTCCCCGCCGTCGAACGCCTGCTGGTGCTCCTGGAAAAATTGCTCGAGCAACCGCATGGAGTCACCCTGAATGAGATGCTTGAAACGGGCATCTCACGTAGCACGCTTTTTGCCCTCCTGCGCGCCCTGAAGAACCGAGGCTATGTCACCCAACCGGAACGCGGTCGCTATCTGGCCGGGCCCCGCCTATTGGCCTGGCGCGGACGCAGCCACCTGGGCTCCGATCTGCAAGCCGCGTTCTATCAGGAAGCGGCCTCGCTGGGGATTGAGGAAACGCTGGCTCTGGCACTACCTCTAGAACAAGGCGCCGTGCTCGTCGCTCAAGTTGAACCCCAAACTCGTCTCCACAGCGTTTTTCCGCCCCACTTTCGCTTCCCACCGGAAAGTGCCGCCGCCCAGGCCCTCTCCCTCACCCCTTCGGAAGTCACACAGGAAAAAGGATATACCGTCCATCAAACAGAAGGCCTGCTGGAGATTGCGTTCCCCATCTGTCCGGATGGAAAAACCCCCTACGCCGCCCTGATCTTCAGTGCCCCGGCCTTTCGTTGGAACGAAGCGGAACTCTCCCAAATCCTACCGCGCCTGCGCGAAGCTGCAGCACGTCTCTCCTATCGTCTGGGAGCCACCTCCTACACTCCGTGGCAGGTCAGGCCTCCCACCCCGCTCAAGGAGCGTCCCCTCACGTCGGAGGAAATCGGTGACTTCCTCCAGGCTCCCTGGGTAGCCCGCTTGGCCTGCTTACGTCCGGATGGCACCCCTCACGTCGTACCGGTCTGGCACGAATGGGATGGGCAGCACTTCTACGTCGTTGCCTGGCAAGGCTCTCTATGGGCCGAGTATCTTCTCCAAAATCCGCGCCTCTCCCTGAGCATTGACGAACCCTGGCCCCCCCTACGGCGCGTTCTCGTTCGTGGCTATGCGCAAAGCGTCTCGCCCGAAGAGATCCACGGCGGATTGAACGGGTTACTGGAACGGTTACGCCGACGCTACGTAGGCCCAGGCGGACTTTTGCCCGGCAAAGAAGCACGTCCTTTCCGCATCGTGCCGCAAACCATACAAGGCTGGCAAGGGCTATGATCGAAGAAACCCACCAAAAGGGCCGCGCCGCCAACCTGATCGCCGCGGCGCTCCTCGTTTCGGCATTGCTGCTGTGGGAGGCCGGCGTGCGCCTCACCCGGACCCCGAGCTACATCCTACCGGCCCCTAGCCGCGTGCTTTGGACGCTGCTAAACCAGCCGCGCTACTACCTCGACGCCTTGGGGATCACCCTGCTGGAGGCGTTCGGCGGGCTCACGCTAGGAGCGGCTTTTGGAATGTCTCTGGCCATCCTGCTCAACCTCGTCCCGCGCCTGGAACGCGGCGTGATGAGCCTGGCCATCCTGATCAAATCCACCCCCCTGGCGGCGATTGCCCCTCTTTTGACCATCTGGTTCGGCTTCGGCATCTTGCCCAAGATCATCATCACTGCCCTCTTGACCTTCTTCCCCACCCTGGTCAACGTCCTGGTCGGCCTGGGAAGCGCCGAACGCGAAATGCTCGACCTGATGCGCGTCTACCGGGCAAGCCGCTGGCAGGTTTTGCGCCACCTCAACTTCTACCTATCCCTCCCCTACCTATTCGCCGCCCTGCGCGTGGTAGCTCCTCTCTCGATCGTCGGCGCGGTGATCGCCGAATGGGCCGGCGCATCCGGTGGCTTAGGACGGATCATGTGGTTGGCCTATGCCAACCTGAACCTGCCTCCCATGTTCGCGGCCATCTTCATCCTTTCGATCTGTGGCATGGCCTCTTATCTGCTGATCGGATTCGTCGAACAGCGCGTCATTCGCTGGCGCTGATGCCAAACTTCCCATCTCAAGGAGCCCCGATGAGAAAATTACTTTTCGCACTGCTACTTTCAACCCTTCTCCTTGCCTCATGCACCGGCGGTCGCTCGCCCGCCACCGCCCCCACGTCGGAAGCCGTTGCTGCCCCTCCGACGAGCATCCCGGAGCCAACGGCCACCGAAGTGGCCACCACACCCATCCAGATGACCTTCATGGCCGGCTATAAACCCCAGGCCAACCTGCCGTTTGTCGGTGTCTACGTGGCCAAAGAAAAAGGATTCTTCACCGAAGAGGGTCTGGATGTCGCCATCGAACACTCTGCCGGCCGAGGGGAGCATGTCCAACTGCTCGTGGCCGGTAACGTTCAGGTCACGACGATGGACGCGGCCACCGTCCTGCAGCGCCGTGCCGATCCCGGCTTGCCGGTGGTTTCCATTGCCCTGATCGGGCAGCGCGGTCAACAGGCGTTTGCCGCGCTCAAACAGTCCGGACTCCAAACCCCCAAAGACTGGGAGGGAAAAACGGTAGGGTATAAAGGCACACCGCCCCCCGATCTGTATGCCCTGCTGGCGGCTGCCGGCGCAGACGTGGGCAAAGTGAACCTGGTCAACGTCGGCTTCGATCCACGCGTATTGACCGAAGGGAAAGTAGATGTCTACCCCCTCTTCAAGTCCAACGAACCCTATCTGTTGCGCAAATGGGGATACGAGATCGTGCTCTGGGACGCGGCCGATTACGGCGTACCGACCCTGGGGTTGACCTACGTCACCAGCGAAGCGTACCTGCGCGATCACGCCGGTGAACTCGTTCGCTTCCTGCGCGCCGCCCTAAAAGGCATCCGTTGGGCGCAGGAAAACCCCGAAGAGGCCGTGCAAATCGTCATGAAATATGCCGGCCCGGAAACCGATCCCGAACATATGCGCTACATGCTCGAAACCGAGCTCAACGACGCCCAGAGTGAGCACGGTTTCGGCTGGCAATCGGCAGAGCAGTGGCAAAAATTGGCAAACATGCTCATCCAGTATCAGGCCCTACCGGCCGATCTGGATGTGAACGCCGCTTTCACCACCGCCATCTGGGAGCAGGCCAAATAGGGCAAATGCTTGTAGTAGGGCAAATGCTTGCATTTGCCCTTAAAAAAAGGCAGGGTAGCCATGCTGGCTACCCTGTTTGCTGTTTCCTCGCCGAACCGATCAAAGCGCCGCGATGAGATCGGCGATCTCTTCTGGGTGATGCGCCACGCGCACCCCCACCGCTTCCAGCGCCCGGATTTTATCCGCCGCCGTGCCGGAACCGCCTTCGATGATCGCGCCGGCATGCCCCATGCGTTTGCCGGGCGGCGCAGTCTGACCGGCGATGAACGAAACAACCGGTTTGGTCATGCGTGCGGCGATGAATTCGGCCGCTTTTTCCTCATCCGTTCCGCCGATTTCACCGATCAGCACCACCTTCTCCGTCTGCGGATCGCGCTCGAACATTTCCAGCACGTCAATGAAGCTGGTACCGTTGATCGGGTCACCACCGATCCCGACACAGGTCGAGGCGCCGATGCCGCGTAGCTTGAGGGCATAGAGCACTTCGTAGGTCAGCGTGCCGGAGCGGGAGACGATGCCCACATTGCCGGGGATGGCAATGTTCCCCGGAATGATCCCCACTTTGGCCTCGCCGGGCGTGAGCAGGCCGGGACAGTTCGGCCCGATCAGCCGCACCTTCTTCTGATCCAGGTAATTGCGCACGCGCATCATATCCTGCACCGGGATGCCCTCCGTGATGCAGACGATCAGCGGAATGCCGGCATCGGCCGCTTCAAAGATCGCATCCGGAGCGAAGCGCGCCGGCACGAAGATGATGCTGGTGTTCGCACCGGTAGCTTCCACGGCCATTTTGACCGAATCGAAGACCGGAATCTTGCCATCCAGCACCCATTCGCCGCCTTTGCCCGGCGTCACACCGGCCACCACCTGCGTACCGTAGGCGACCATCTGAGTCGTGTGAAACAGACCTTCATTGCCGGTGATGCCCTGCACCAGCAAGCGGGTGTTCTTGTCAACGAGAATGCTCATGAGAATCCTCCCTTATGCCTGAGATTTGGCCGCGGCCACGGCCTTCTGGGCGGCCTCGGCCAGGGTTTCAGCGGTGATCATGTTTGCTTCGGCCAGCAATTGGCGGCCTTCTTCGGCATTCGTGCCCACCAGACGGATCACCATCGGCACACGCGGCTTGACCTCTTCGAGCGCCGTCAGGATGCCACGGGCGACCACGTCACCGCGCGTGATCCCGCCAAAGATGTTCAAAAGCACGGCCTTAACGTTCGGATCGCTCAGGATGATTCGCAGTGCGGCCGCGACCTTTTCTGCGCTGGCTCCGCCTCCCACGTCCAGGAAGTTGGCCGGCTCACCGCCGAAATACTTGATGATGTCCATCGTCGCCATGGCCAGGCCGGCACCGTTCACCATGCAGCCGATCGAACCGTCCAATTTGATATATGAAAGGCCATATTTGCGCGCTTCCACTTCCGCCGGCGCCTCCTCGTCTACATCGCGCATCTCCACCAGATCGGGATGGCGGAACAAGGCATTGTCATCGATCAACATCTTGCCATCCAAAGCCAGGAGACGATTGTCGCGGGTGATCACCAGAGGATTGATCTCTGCCAGTGTAGCGTCATTTTCTACATAGGCGCGCCAGAGGGCAGTGGTAATCGCAATGAATGCCTTCCAGTGCTCTCGTGGCAGGTCAAGGAAAACGGCGATATCGCGCGCCTGGTATTCGCGCAATCCCAACAACGGGTCCACATGCACCTTGATGATCTTTTCCGGCGTCTGGCGGGCCACTTCTTCGATCTCAACGCCACCGGCTGCCGAGGCCATGATCACCGGTTTGCGTGCGGCGCGATCGTTGGTGATCCCCAGGTAAATTTCCTGCTCGATGCTCGCCGCCTCGTCCACCAACACCTTGCGCACCGGCAAACCTTTAATTTCCATGCCCAGAATTTGGGTAGCGATCTGCTCGGCTTCCTGCGGGTCTTTGGCCAAGCGCACACCGCCGGCCTTGCCGCGCCCTCCCACCAGCACCTGTGCCTTGATCACGACGCGTCCCCCCAGCTCTTCGGCAATCTGGCGTGCTCCCGCGGCCGTCTCGGTCACCCGACCCCGCGGAATGGGAATGCCGTAACGGGCAAAAATCTGTTTGGATTGATACTCATGAAGTTTCATACACACCTCGAAAAGAAGGATTTGAAGTGTTTTCTCCTACGGCAAGCGGAATTTCATCAGACGATGATTTCCGGCATCGGCCACCCAAAGGTTGCCCTGCAGATCAACGGCCAGGCCGGAAGGCAAAGCGAATTGATTCGGCTGAATGCCGTATTCGCCCCAAACGCGCAGGATGTTCCCTTCCGCGTCGAATTCCAGAATGCGGAACAGTTCCGGAACCGAGACGAAAACGTGACCTTGGGCATTCACGGCGATAAACGGCTTATTCTCCAGCGATTGGCTTTCCCAGCCCCGAACATCCCATTCGCGCAGCGGGAAGAAGGTCAAACCATCCTCGGCCGGCGCGAAAACCTGCACGCGCTGGTTCCAGGTATCGCTAACATAGACCAGACCTTGGGCATCGATGGCGATCCCCACCGGCTCATCGAATTGGCCGGGGCCTGCCCCCCAGCTGCCGAACTGGCTCAGGTAATTCCCGTTGCCATCGAAGATCAAGATGCGCTTATTGCCGGTATCGGCAACGAAGACGCGCCCGGCCGCATCCACCGCCAGCCCGCGCGGTCCATAGAGCTCCAACGGGGTGGCTCCCATGCCGAACGTGCCCCAGGTAGTGAGGAATTTGCCATCGGCGGTGAACTTTTGAATGCGCCCGTTCCAGGTATCGCTCACGTAGACCGAGCCATCCGGCCCGACGGCGATGCCCCACGGTTCGTTGAAGAGCCCCGGCGCAGGCGTGCCGGCCACGGCGGCGCTATAGCCGCCCCATTGGTGCAGAATCGCGCCGTTCTGATCCAGGTGATAAACCATATGCGTGCCGGTATCGGTGACGTAGAACGTCCCATCCGGTGCAAAGGCGAGGGCGCGCGGCGCGACCAGGTTCAGGTTTGGGTTGAGGGCCGCGCTCAAGATCGCCTCGGCGGAGAGGCTAACAAACGCTTTCTCGTACGGATCGCCTGCCGAAGTAGCAGCCGTAGAGGGCACACCGTAGTTCCAAATTTGCGCCACCACGTCTTTGCGCAGGTACAAGCGCATGCGATCCGAGGGTTCCCAGGTGGTCAGGGTGAGATCGGAATGACCCGTGGCCTGGGCATAGAGGCGATAATCGCGGTTGAGCCAAATCTGAAAGATGCCGGCCCGAATGTTCGGGTCTAAGATGGCGTTACACAGGCGGGCGAAGTCGTAGCGTTTGAGCCAACGCAACGGGGAAAGGAACCCACGGCAGGCGTAGTTTTCGTCAAAAGGAATGGAGGGATCGCGCCGTCCGATCAGGCCGAAATAATCCTGCATCGGCCACCACATGCGGATGTAGTCGAAGCGGTAGTAATTATCGCCCAGGGCGGCTTCGATTTTATCGAAGTTTTTCTGATCGACGATCACCGCGACCCGATCGCGGAGGGCACGCGTGGGGACGTCGAAGGATTGCTGATTGGTGTAATCCCGTAAGTACCAGACGAACGGCCAGGAAACGCCGGTATCCGGCGCGCTGGCATCGTAGGCCAGGGCAATGTTCAGGCCACCGGTCGTGCGCCGCGAAATTTCTTCGATTTGGCGCATCACTTCTTTGACCCCGGTCGCCGAATGGGCATAGACCAGGAACTCGGTGGCATTGTCGTAATTGATGTAGGCGGCGCGGAAGGCCGCACGAGCCGTGAGCACGGCCAGCAAAGCATAGAAGCTGAACACCGCCAACCGCCATACCTGCTCAAAGCGCCAGGATTGCGCCACGCGCCAGATGGCGATGCCGCTTCCGATGGCTACTAACAGCGGGAGTAAGAAAGCGTTCGTCGCTTGGAGCTGTGCCAGTTCCTTCCCCTGGAACGGTGGGTTAGGCCCCATGGCACGTGCCAGCGCCATGCTGGCCGAAGTGACGAAAACGAAGCTCAGGCTAAGCAGGAGCCACGGGCGGGCACGTCCCAGCCGGGTCCAATCGGTGGTTTCGAGCAGATACCCCAAGCCCCAGCCACTGAGCAGGATCATCGGCCAGGTCAGGTGATAGGTCAACCAGGGCATCCGTTCCCCGGCAATGCTGAAAGAGATAATGCTCAGCACCGACCAGCCAAGCAGCCAATAGAAAACGGTGGGGAAAAAGCTCTGCGGAGCGACGATCTCTTCCTGAGCCTCTTCCGGCGGCCGGTTCGGAGCATTCAAAACCGCTACCGTATCCTGCTCAGCCGACAGGAGTGCCGGTTCTACTTCTTGTTCGGCGGCAATCACCTGCGAAGATTTTTGGATACGCCGTAGCAACGCACCGCCGAGGAACACAGAGAGGATCATCCCCAGGAACGGTAGGAATTCATAGATCGGAATTTGTACCAAGATGTAGTAATACCAGGGCTGACTGCCGCGCTGCACTCCCTGTTGTTCCAACCAATAGCCGAGCGAGCCAAGCACACCGGTGAAAAAACCATCTGGGTTGGTGAAGATGGTGGTGAAGAGGACGATGAAGGGCAGCCAGAAAATCGCCGCCGCCCGCCACCAGGTTTCCCAATCCCATAGCCAGCCGAGGAGCAAGCTCACGGCATAGGCGATGAGCACCAGCCCTAACAGCGTGACGATCTGCGGCCAGCTCATAGCCTGCACCGAGCCGGCATCCACCGGCATTTTCAACCCCAGCGGCTCCAAGGGTTTGATGATGAAAGGCACCAGCATCGGAAGCACCAGGGTGCCGATCAGTAGCGCCAGGGAGAAAGTGCGTTCACGACGCAATGCCTGCCAGGTATAGCCGCGCACCAGGAAGTAGATCGCCACAATCAGCGCGATCAGGCCGGCCAGCAAGGGCAGTGCCACAAGGGGAGGGATAGACAGCCTCTGTGCAAATTCGGGGGTAGCCAAGGGATTGGCCGGCATCATCGTCTCGGTGGCGGACAGGGTGCCGCCGCGCCCGGAAAAGAAAGCGCTGATTCCAATGCCGAGCAGTAGCAGGGCTAGAGAAAGAGCGATCACAAAGCCGGTGAAATGGCGCTCCGCAAGCCAACGTACGGCTGTGATGCGTGCGATGAAGGCGATCGCCAACAGGATCAGCGCTTGGGCGGCATAGATAAACGCCGTTTCTTTGGCAGCAAAATGGATGAGCAGCGCCGCCGAGAGCCAGTAGAGATATTCCCGCTTCCCTTTTTCCAGATAGCGCAGGATGAGATAGAGCATGAGCACACCGGAAAAGCCGGCGTAGCTCTCATTGCGCACGTAGCGACCATAATACAGGAAATAAGGGGAGATCACGAACATCAGCCCGGCCAGCAAGGCACCGATTCGCCCCAAATAGCGCCGCCAAGACCAGACCAGGCCGATGGTCGCCAAGTTGAAAAGCACGGCCGGAATGCGCGCTGTGGCATCGCTCACGCCGAAGATGAAATACGAAAGGGCGATCAGGTGAAACTGTAAGGGGCCATGCATCATCGGGTTGTGCTGGTACCCCTGACCGCGATAGAGAAGCCAAGAGAAGTACGTGTGTAAGCTCTCATCATGGCTCATGACGCGCGTCTCTAAATCGTAAAAGCGCGTCACAGCGGCTATCAGGAGGATCAGGGCAAAGAGAAATCGCTCCCGGTTCAACCACGGGAGGGAAGGGTGAATGGGTTTATCCAGAGGATGCATTCTGTTCCTTCCTAAAGCAACGAATTTGCAAAAGTGATCGCATCACGCCGTCCCTTCGCGCACTGCCAGTTGACCACAACCGGCCTGGATTTCGATCCCGCGCCGCAGGCGGATGGTGCAGGGAATGCCGGCCTGTTGCAAGATGGCCTGAAAGGCACGTGCCCGCTCCTGGGTGGTAGCTTGACCTTCGTATCCCTGAGTCGGGTTGAGCGGGATGACATTCACATGGCAAAGCAACCCTTTGAGCAGATGCGCCAACCGTCGTGCCTGCTCCGGGGTATCGTTCACATCGCGAATCAGCGCCCACTCAAAGGTCACGCGCCGGTGCGTTTCCCGTACATAGTCACGGCAGGCCTGGAGCACTTCCTCAAGCGAATATTTTCGGTTAACCGGCAACAGGCTGGAACGGAGCGCATCATCGGCGGCGTGGAGGGAGATCGCCAAATTCACCTGGCGCCGTTCGGCGGCGAAGCGTCGGATCATCGGCACCAGACCCACGGTCGAGATCGTGATCCGCCGTTCGCCGAAATTGTAGCCTTCCGCATCGTTCAGCCGATCAATCGCCCGCATGGTGTTTTCGTAATTATGGAATGGCTCTCCCATTCCCATGATGACGATGTTGGTGACCCTTTCCCCCTGCTCCGCCAGCTGACGGGCATAGTACATCACCTGGGCAACGATCTCGCCGGCCGTCAGATGGCGACGGAATCCCATCTGACCGGTGGCACAGAAGACGCACCCCATGGCGCACCCCACCTGGGTGGAAATGCAAAGCGTGCGCCGACGCTCATAGCGCATGAGCACCGCCTCGATGGCCTGTCCATCTTCCAGGCGAAACAGAGTTTTGATCGTTTCGCCATCCTGGGAAGTCAGGGAGACCTGGGGAACGAGCGGCGGAAAACGAAAGTGCTCTGCCAGACGCTGGCGAAGGGGGCGGGGCAAATCGGTGAATTCATCCGCTGACTGACAGAAGCGCCGATACAGGCCATGCCAAACCTGGCGGGCGCGATAGGCCGGCTCGCCCCAGGATTGAAAAAGGTCAATCCACTCTTGCAGGCTCAGATCGTATGGCTGAGGCATCGGAAGGGGATTTTATCACAATCTCTCATGGCGAAGCGCATCCAATCGCGCCTGAAGCAACCGACGCGCCAGCTGCGGATCGGCTTTGCCGCGCGTGGCACGGGCAACCTGCCCCATGAGCCACTGGAAGACGCTCTCTTTGCCCTTCAGGTAGGAATCTACCACTTCCCGATTTTCATCCAGCACCTGATCGATCACCGCCTGCAAGGTCGCTTCATCGGCGATCAGCGCCAGGCCGCGCGCTTGGACAATTTCCTGGGGCATGCCGCCGCTTTCAAACATCTCACGCAGCACTTCTTTCGCCGTGGTGGCGGTGATCGTGCGCCGAGCGACCATCTCCAGCAGCTGCGCCAGCGCCTGCGGGGCAAACGGCACTGCCTCGACCTCGAGCTGACGCTCATTCAGGTGACGCAGGAACTCGCCCACCATCCAGTTCGCCACCTCGCGCGCCGAAGCTTGGGTGTGCTCCAAGACGGCCTCGAAGTAATCCGCCAGGGATTTTTCCGCGACCAGCGTGCGCGCATCGGTCAAGGGCAGGTCATAGGATTCCACAAAACGTTGTAAGCGCGCTTCGGGGAGCTCGGGCAAGGCGGCGCGGATCGTCTCCACCCAGGCCGGGGCGATCTCCAACGGCGGCAGGTCGGGTTCCGGAAAATAGCGATAATCGTGAGCATGTTCTTTGCTGCGCTGGGAGACGGTCACCTCGCGGGCCTCATCCCAGCCGAGCGTTTCCTGCACCACCTGTCCGCCGGCCTCGTAGAGAGCGATTTGACGGCGGATCTCATAGGCAGTGGCGCGCGCCAGGGCCCGGAAGCTATTCAAGTTCTTGATCTCGGTGCGGGTGCGCAGCTCGGTGCTCCCTTCCGGACGGACGGAGATATTCGCCTCGAAGCGGAGCACACCCTTTTGCATATCGCCGGAATTCACGCCCAAGTAGCGCAGGACGTTGCGCACGTGCATGGCATAGGCCAACACCTCGTCCACCGTGTGCATATCCGGTTCGGAGACGATCTCCAGCAACGGCACGCCGGCTCGGTTGAAATCGATCAGGGTGAGCGTGCCCTGGTGGAACGATTTGGCCGTATCCTCTTCCAGGTGCACCCGGCGCACGCGAATGCGTTTCGGCCGGGCCTCCTTCCCAACCGTCACTTCCACCCAACCGTTCACCGCCAGCGGTATTTCGTATTGTGAAATCTGGTAGCCCTTAGGCAGATCGGGATAGTAATAATTCTTGCGGGCAAAGACGTTGAGCGGCGGGATGGTGCAATTCAGCGCCAGAGCAACCTGAATTCCTTGCTCGACGGCGCGGCGGTTGACCAGCGGAAGCGTACCCGGCTGAGCGGTACAGATCGGGCAGATCAGGGTGTTCGGCGCTTCGGCATGGGCATAATCGGCCGAACAGCGGCAGAACATCTTGGATTGCGTCTGCAATTCGGCGTGAATTTCCAGGCCAATCACGGCTTCGTATTTCATCCCTCCCCTCCTCATTGCAGCGGATGCCTGCGATGCCAATCGGTGACTTGCTGATAGGCATGCCCTACCTGGAAGAGCAAGCTCTCTGCGCCATGACGGGCGATGAGCTGCATGCCCACCGGCAGACCATCCGAAAAACCACAGGGCAAGGCCAGCGCCGGGACACCGGCCGGGTTGACGGCGACCAGGTAGATATCCGAAAGGTACATCGCCAGGGGATCGGCGATCTTTTCACCCAGGCGAAAGGCGACGCTGGGGCTGACCGGGGTGAGGAGCAGATCGCATTGCTCAAAGGCGCGCTCGAAATCCTGCCGTAACAGTGTGCGCACGCGCTGCGCTTTCAGGTAATAGGCATCGTAATAGCCGGCCGAAAGCGTGAAGGCGCCGAGCAGGATGCGCCGCTTGACTTCCGCGCCGAAGCCTTTTTGACGCGTCTGAAGATAAAGGTCTGCGATAGTTTGCGCTCCTTCCGCGGCGGCGCCAAAGCGGACGCCATCGAAACGCGCCAGGTTAGCGCTGGCCTCGGCGAACAGGATCAGGTAATACACGGCCAGCGCATAGGGCGTATGCGGCAAGGAAACTTCGCACACTTCCAGGCCTAGTTCCTCGAAGCGGCGGATGGCCTCCTGTAGCGCGGCCTGCACGCCCGCATCCATGCCGGAGACGAAGTACTCCCGCGGCAACCCCAAGCGTAGGCCTTTGACCGGCCGTTCTAAATCGGCGCGATAATCCGGCACCGGATCGGGGAGGGCAGTGCTATCGCGGTCATCGGGGCCGGCGATGATCTGCAGGACGAGCGCGGCATCCTCCACGGTGCGCGTTAGCGGGCCGATCGTATCGAAGGAGGAAGCTAGGGCGATCAGACCGTAGCGTGAGACACGTCCATAGGTGGGTTTGAGGCCGACGACGTTGCAAAACGCCGCCGGGAGACGGATGGAGCCGCCGGTATCGCCCCCCAGAGCAAAGAAGCACTGCCCGGCCGCCACGGCCGCGGCCGAACCACCGCTCGACCCGCCGGGCACCCGCTGCAGGTCCCATGGGTTGCGGGTGGGGAAGAAGGCAGAGTTCTCAGTGGAGGAGCCCATGCTGAATTCGTCCAGGTTGTGTTTGCCGATCAGGACTGCGCCGGCCTCCAGCAAACGCTCAACAGCCGTAGCCTGATAGGGCGGGATGTAATTTTCCAGGATGCGCGAAGCACAGGTGGTGCGCATTCCCTGGGTGACGATCGAATCCTTGACACCGAAGGGGATGCCGGTAAGCGGGGTGATGTTTTCGCCACGTGCGAGCCGCTCATCGGCGCGGCGCGCCTGCTCCAGGGCGGCCTCCTCATCCACCGTCAGCCAGGCACGAAGCACGGGATCCAGGCGATGAATCCGGTCCAGAACCGCTTGCGTGAGCTCGAGGCTGCTGATCTGCCGACGGCGCAGCAGCGCTTGGGCCTGGGAAATGCTCAGGTAGGGCAGGTCCATCTATTCCTCCAATACGATCGGCACACAGACGTATGCCCCCTGCGGATGAGGGACGTTGCTCAAAAAGGCCTGGGTCGTGAGGCCGGGTTCGGGCCGATCAGGACGGAAGACATTGCGCAGGCCGGAAAGCAAAAAAGCCGGCGGGACCTGGGCGGTATCCACTTCCTGGAGCAAGTTGAAGTATTCCAGGATGGCGTTCAACTGGGGGACGAAGGCCTCGGCCTCGGCTTCGCTCAGCCCAATCTGCACCAACGAAGCGATGTGCTGCACCAGTTCGGGGGTCAAAAGCGGACCTTTTTCGGACATCTCTGCCTCCTATGCTCATTCCTCCAATTCGATCTTCAAGTGCAATTCGCGCAGCTGGCGCGCCTCGACCGGAGAGGGGGCATCGGCCATCAGGTCGCGGGCGGCCTGATTTTTGGGGAAGGCGATCACTTCGCGAATGTTCGGTTCATCGGCCAGGAGCATCACCAAGCGATCGATGCCGGGGGCGATGCCACCATGCGGTGGCGCTCCGAATTGGAAGGCCTCCAGCATGTGGCCGAATTTGCGTCGGATTTCCTCTTCGCTCAGGCCGAGCACGCGGAAGACGCGATGCTGCAGATCGCTTTCGTGAATGCGGATCGAGCCGGAGGCCAGCTCATAGCCATTGCAGACCATATCATAGGCCTCCGAAAGCACGCTTGCCGGATCGCGCTCGAGCTGATCGGGTTCTTCCAGGCGCGGCCGGGTGAAGGGGTGATGCGCCGCTTCCCAGCGCTTTTCCTCTTCGTTCCATTCAAACATGGGAAAATCGACGATCCAGGCGAAGGCCAGCAGATCTGGTGGCGCCAGGTTCAACGTATCCCGCAGCCAGAGCCGCACGTTGCCCAGGGCTTTGCTGATGGCAAGCGCTTCGCCGGCCATGAGCAGGCACAGGTCACCCGGTTGGGCGGCGGTGCGTTCGATCAGGCACTCGGAGAGCGCCTGCGGGAGCGGTTCGGGGCTTCCTTCCCACCCCTCGGCGGCGCGGAGGAGCGTCAGCGCCGGTTGTCCTTGCTCGGCGATCAGCGCTTCGAGCGCTTGCTTGCGGGAGCGCGGCCATTCGGCGGCCTGCGGAATGACGAGGTAACGAACAGATCCACTATTCTTGCTATTTTTAGTGGCTACACGAAAGATCGAAAGGTCCTCATGGAAACAATCGGTGGCTTCGCCGATCTCCAGGCCAAAGCGCAGATCGGGCTTATCGCTGCCGTAGCGCAAGAGCGCCTCGTAATAGGAAAGACGCGGCCAGGGGGAGCGGAGCAGGCGCTTATGGGGCGCGAGGGCGGCGATCAGCGCGGTGAACAGGTTCTCCACGGTTTCGAGTATATCATCTCGTTCTACGAATGCCATCTCTAGATCGAGCTGGGTGAATTCCGGCTGGCGATCGCCACGTTGATCCTCATCGCGAAAGCAGCGGGCAATCTGAAAATAGCGCTCGATGCCGGCCACCATGAGCAATTGCTTCAGCTGCTGTGGCGACTGGGGCAAGGCATAAAACTGGCCGGGATAGAGACGCGAGGGGACGAGGTAATCCCGCGCGCCTTCCGGTGTGGCTTTGAAGAGAATGGGGGTTTCGATTTCCAGAAAGCCGCGCTCGGAAAGGTAATTGCGGATGAAGAGCACCACGCGATGCCGGAGTTCCAGGTTGCGCTGCAGGCGCGCCCGTCGCAGGTCGAGGTAGCGATACTTCAGGCGAAAATTCTCATCCACCGTCTTGCCGTTGCGCTCTTCGAGGGGGAAGGGCAAAGGGAGCGCAGAATTGAGCACGCGCACGGTTTCGGCCAGGAGCTCCACCTGACCGCTGAGGAGCGCCGGGTTTTCCGTCCCGGCCGGTCGGCGCTCGATGCGCCCTTCGATCTGGAGCACCCATTCCGGCCGGACCTCGTTCAGCAAGGCAAACGATTGCGGTGTGCGCTCGGCATCGGCAACCACCTGCACACGGCCAAAGCGATCGCGCAAATCCAGGAAGATCATGCCGCCGTGATGCCGAATGCGATCGACCCAGCCGGCCAGGGTCACTTTTTGGCCGAGCAATCGCTCATCGATTTCGCCACAGGTATGTGTTTTGTACATAGGACCTCCAGGAGTGGACGATAGACGGTGGACCGTGGACGGTAGATGGTGAACGATAGACGGTAGCCAGTGGACATTGGATCGTAGAGTGGATAGATGTAGGAAAAAGGAAGACCGCCCGGCGTTTGTGGCGTCGGGCGGTCAAATAGGAGGTGCAGAAGTATGACTCACTCAGGCAACGCTCCGCCCAACGCCTGTGCCAGGCGATCGTTATTACGATCATTATTATTGCAATTGGCAAAGCGTAGGGTGAGCATGATAAAATTCTATGCCGGAAGTGGAAATCTGTCAAGGAAAGAACAACAAGGAATCAAACAACTATACTTTTGTGGACACGTAGAGCACGTTGAAAAGACCTAGCTCGATCACAATTTAGTCACCAAAGGATTCCTTGCCAAAACGCAAAGGAAGCGTTATAATGGCGCTACCTTACGGGGCGTGGCTCAGCCCGGCTAGAGCGCACGGTTCGGGTCCGTGAGGTCCGCGGTTCAAATCCGCGCGCCCCGACAGACAGCCTCCTGTACAAGGGAGGCTGGTTTGTTTAAGGACGATGGACGGTGGACGGTAGACCGTGGATGGTGGGCGATGGACGGTGGACGGTAGACCATGGATGGTGGACGATAGACCGTGGACGGTGGACGGTAGACCGTAGACCGTGAAGCCGAGTGTTCACCAACCGACCCATCAACCACGCAACTACGCGACCACACGACTAGGCGACAAATTGACCACGCGACCAACAATAACCTTGTCAAGATCACCTGCCTCCCGTAAAATGACCCTATGCCCGAATGGTCGCTTACAAGCAATGACCCCTTGGCCCTCACCTTTTCGGCCGACGGCCGCTTAAGCAAAATCGATCCGCGCAACGATCACACCTGGGAGATGGAATGGGGGACAGGCGAACCGGCGGCTCTGAGTTTTTTTACCACCTACGGGCTGCGGGCGCGATCGATGCGCATCTTCCATCGCTTCCGCGAAGGGACCCGCGTAGTCACTGCCCCGCATGAGATGGCGCGTCCCCCCATCATATGCGCCTTTTATCCCAATTTTTTGCACTTGACGTTTTCTCCCTTTGAGGGCATCGAGGTCCAGGCCGAATACTGGGTACCCGAATCGTATGCCCTGGCCGGTCGGCTGACACTTCTCAACCGCAGCCAAGGAGTACGTCCTCTGCGCGTCGAAACGTGCGGGTTGCTGATCCCCCTCCAGGGCACTCCTTTGCTCGTGCGGCGCACCAATCTGGTAAATGTGTTGGTAGGACGGACCAACGATCTTTCACCGGTGATCTTCATGACCGGAGAAGTGGAACCCGGCGAAGGCCCCTTCCCCTCCTTAAGAGTAGATTTCTCACTCCTCCCCGGCAGTTCACGTCAGATCGTCTGGGTGCAGGCGGCCTTAGAGGATGCACAGCAATCCTTTGAGCAAGCACGCCGTCTGGCGGCACGCCCCTGGGAAGCCGAGAAAGCACGCATTGAGATGTTAAATGCATCCCAAACGATCGAAATCCATACCGGTGAACAAACCTGGGATGCGGTTTTGGCCATGACCCAGAAAGAGGCGGCACGATTGATCCTCGGAGAAGCTACGCCACCGTTCGTAGCGCGAAGATCTAGCGATAATGGCTATGCATCACAGAACAACGGCAGCGATCTTCCACTTAGCTGGCAAGGATTGAGCCCGCTTGAGGCCCTCTACCTGGCCTCCATTTTGCCGGGAACTGCCCGCTCGTTATTACAGTCCTTCCTGCAAACACAAGACGAGAACGGCCATATTCCCCTTCGCCCTCTTGCGCCAACCCTTCGGCGCGTTACCGCCACGCCGCTTTTGACCTCGCTGGCCCAACAGATCTACACTTCCCTTTCGAGCCAGGAGATCGAAGAGTTGCTCTCCTTTTTCTGGCACTGGTTTTCCCCCTCCCAAGATATCGACCGCGATGGGATTCCCCAATGGACCCACGAGATGCAACCCGGTTTGGAGGATCACCTGCTCTTTGACCTATGGAATCCTTGGTCGCAAGGGATCGATTTCAGTGCCGTCCATACTCCTGCACTGTCGGCGATGTTACTCAAAGAGATAGAATTGCTCGAGATGCTGCTTGGGGAGGAAAATCGCAAAGAACAGTATATCTTGCTTGAGGCCCAAGCGGCGAAATTGCATGCCCTATTAGCACGCGCCTGGAATCCGCGTCGCGCCGGTTATCGTTACCTCGACCGGGAGAGCCCAACTCCCTTTAACGGGAAAGTTTTGCTTCGCCACCGGGGAAATGGGCAGGTACGCGTAGGAAAGCGCTTCAAATCCCCTGTGCGCTTGGTGATCGAGGTCCTCTGTGAACCGGCACGATGCCACCCGCGTCTCACCTTATGGGAAGACGGCCAGGTTATGGAGCGATTCGATGTCTCTTCTATGCGCTGGCGCAGTGGCGGGTTGACGGTCACATCAACACGGCTTTATCGCTCGCTGGATGAAATTCACATTGAAGGGATTGGCGCCGGAGATCGGGTAATCGTTCGCATTCCCGATCTCGATGTGGAGGATATTTCCACTCTTCTCCCCCTCTGGGCCGGCCAACCGACTCCCCAACAGGCCGAGTCTCTCATCAAACAGGCATTACAAAATCCGCAACGTTTTCAGCGCCCATTCGGCATAGCGACCTTTGCACAACCTCCCGCGAAAGAGGCCGAACACCTAGCACAACGGATTGAAATGTGCTGGAACTGGTTGATCGGTGAAGGGTTGCTGCGCTATGGAATGCGTCGCGAAGCCGCTCAGCTGGTTGAACGGCTGATGGGCGCTGCGATTCAAACTTTGCGCAAACAACGCGCCTTCTACCAGTATTACCATGGCCAAAGCGGCGAGGGGATGGGCGAACGTTCCCACCTGCTCGGCCTTTTCCCACTTGCGTTATTCCTGAAAACGCTAGGAGTCGAGATTTATTCTCCCACGCTCGTTCGTCTAGAAGGGTACAATCCTTTCCCCTGGCCGGTGCGGTTGAAATACCGCGGGTTGGAAATCTGGCGCGAGGAGCATCAGACCGAGGTCGTCTTTCCACAGGGGCAACGGGTGGTCATCACGACGACTGCGCCGTGCCTGGTCACTTTGCGGCGCGAACGGGCGGAAGTCAAACCAGTTCCTTGAGCAATTGTTCTGTTGCCCGCAACAGTACCTCTAGTTCATCGGGAGTATTGTAGCCCTGGATGGAGATGCGTAGGAACACCTGTCCGGCCCATTCAATGACCGGGATCTCAATGTGATATTCCTCGTATAATCGCTCCTTGAGCACCTTCGCCGGCACAGGGGGCAAAGGCACAATCGCCATTTGCACATAATCCGAATCCTGAGCATAGGCCGGCGGCAAATGGGTAACAGAAGCAAAAGCATCCAGTGTCTGACAAAGCAGCGCATGCATCGACCGACGTAAGGCATCCCAATTGTAGGTTTCCATGAAGTGAATGGCCGCCGGAACGCTCAGCCACGCGGCCGGATCATGAGTGCCCGTCCATTGAAGCAAATCCAGAAAACGCGACCCGCTGCTCATCTCCGGCGGGGCATGGTAGCCCCAACTGACGATCGGCGGTTCGATCTGTTCCTGTAGTTCACGTCGCACGTAGAGGAACGCCGAGCCCTTTGGCGCCATCATCCATTTATGGCAGTTACCAAAAAGGAAGTCTGCTCCCAGGTTTTGCAGATCAAGCGGAATCTGACCCGGTGCATGGGCGGCATCGATCACCGTGATGATGCCATTTTGTCGTGCTCGCTCGACAATGCGCTCGATCGGCAGGCGAAGCGCGGTTGGAGAGGTAATGTAGCTCAGGAAAATGACCTTGGTGCGAGGCGTAATCCCCTGCCAGAAAGCCTCCACCCGCTCCTCCTCGGAAGCCTGCAGAGGGATCGCCTGGCGACGGTAGATCGCTCCGCTACGCTTGCACACATATTCCCAAGCATATTCGCAAGCGCCGTATTCCTGATCGCTGGCCAGAATTTCATCCCCTTCGGATAGTCGCAGGGAACGCGCTACCACGTTAGCGCCGTAGGTCGCGTTTGGGATAAATACCAGATCATCCGGATGCGCGCCTACATATTTTCCCAATTCTGCGCGAGCCTGAGCCAGGAGTGCATTCAGCTCGCGCCCCAAAAAGCGCACCGGCTGGGCTTCCAATCGCCTTTGCCACTCCTGATAGATCTCGAAGACCGGACGCGGTGTGGCGCCAAAGGATCCGTGATTCAGAAAAATAACACCTGGTTCGAGCAGAAAAAGATCGCGCATGGAAAAAGTCCTTTCGGATGTTTGAGGATGGACAGCAGACGATAAACCGTACCGTAGACCTTGGCTTGGAGAGTAAGGCACAGCCTTTAGACAGCAGATATGGATTCGTTTGGGGAAATCGTGGAAGCAGAAGAAACCGTAGGCGCGAACGCCTTCGGTCATACATGCCCAGCCGGCATCATCCGAACAACCTACTTTCGCCCTGGAAAGGGAGGGGTATAGGTTTGGGAGCGAGTGGCGACTGAAAACTGGAGCGAGCGAAAGCTATCCAATTCCGTATTTAATCGCATCCAGTTATCCACCAGGATGATCAGATGCGGTGTGCGGTCACGGAAGAAAAAAGGGGAAAGGAACATGCGCAGGATCCAGGGAGGCAAAGGCCAGCTGTTCAGTTCCAGGACCAGCGCCGTTTTGTGCATGAGAGGCTCCAGAATTTCGCGGTTCCAGCCGGAAAGACGCTTTGCCGGAAAGAGGGCATACATTTCTCCACTGGTCACCCGTCGCAGACGCTTGTAGGAAATATCGAATCGCAGGAAAGGGGTGACGATGCGTATACTTTCAGCGCGCGGCTGCACGTAGGCCATGCGGCGCAGGAGCAACAGGAGCAGGGTCACCAACAAGGCAAGCCCGCCAGCCAGCAACAGTGCCATCCAGCCCCACGGTTCTTTTTGAAAGACAGGGTTCTTGGAAACACCCCAGCCGAGAATAAGTAGTGCCAAAGCCAAGGTGAAAGTGGCCGGCCACCAGCGATCCAACATGCGAATATAGAGCAGCAAAGGGTAACGATGTCCTGTACTTTTCACGCTCGCTCCTCCAAGCGTTGATCCAGGCGACGGATCGCCTGTTCCAAGTGTTGGCTGCGCAACGCGAAGGTAACATCCCCGCGCGTTTTTTCAACAATCCCCCGCACCAGGTCGGTTTGGCGGCGTAAGTTGTTGGTTAGCCCGTCGGGATAATCCATCGTAACCAGCACGGCATAGATCTCGTCCATATAACCCAACAGACGCTCGGCCTCCTCTGAGTACCCGTGACGAAGAATATCCATGATCCGCCGCCTCAGCTCGCCCACACTTTCGGCCAGTCCGTTGATATAGGCAGATTCTGGAATGTTCAGCTCTTCGGGAGTCGGCAGCGGATGGTCATAGATCAAGGCACACGCAATGCTGGCTTCAGCAAATTCCTTCAGGGCATCCTGGGTATAGCCGGCATAGAAAAGTTCCGGAAACGGTTGCAGTTCGTCATTCAAGGATTGCGCCAGGTGTCGCGCACGTTCAAGGTGGGCATGCATCGTTTCGTGTTCTTGACGATGCGCCGCACGGATGGCCAGGGCACACGCACGGGTCAACTCGCGGGCATGGGCAAGGGCGCGGTCGCGCGCGAGAATGCGTTCATCAAAAGCATGGCGAATACGCTCGGCAATCGATTCTAGCTTATGCACCGAGACCTCTCAAGGGTTCCCATCAGAAGGGGACTGGAAAAGCAAATCGGCCAAAGAAGGCCCGCTGCCGGGGATGGGAATTTCACCGAAGGTTGCCTCGTAACGTGCCAGGTTTTCGGCCAGCGCACGGAGCAGGAGCTTTGCCGAAAGCGGCGAAAGCAAAATCCGTGCCTGAATCCACGCCTGGGTATCGCCAGGCAGCCAATGGGCAAAATCAATGACGAAATCGGCCGGCGAGTGAGCGATCCGCGCCAAATTGCTATAGGCTGTGACCATATTGGCAGCCGGCTGCATTTCCGGAGAGCGCTGGCTCATAAGGCCTCATCAGAAGGGAATGTCCTCGTCGCTCACCATTTCCATGCCGGGCGCTTCTACGCCACTCTCTTCTTCACCTCGAGCGCTCAGGAAGCGTACCGTTTGCGCTGTGACCTCGAACGAGGCACGCGGTTGCCCGTCCTGCCCGTTCCAAATGCGCGGTCCGCCGGTGCGGGGATCGGCCGTCAGTCGACCCTCGATCAGCACCTTTGAACCCTTGCGGAGGTACTGATTGCACGTTTCGGCAAGTTTTCCCCAAGTCGTGACGCGAAACCACAGCGTCTCTTTAACCAGCTCTCCGTTGGCGTTCGTATATTGCCGATTCGTCGCCACCGAAAAACTGGTCACCGGCTGACCGGAGGGGGTGTAGCGCATTTCCGGGTCACGTCCGAGGTTGCCAACAAGAATAAGCGTATGGAACATGTCTCTCTCCTCTAGTGGGATGTTCTCATTTTAACGCCTTCCATGCCGATCGGACAAGGACAACTCGGCGTCTGTCTACGGACAGGTAAAATCCAAATAGACCTTGTCCCAACTCTGATTGTTCGGCTCATGGATCACCAGTTGCATCCAGCGCGGGTTTGCAGGATTCGCGATCGGGTGACTTAACCATTGCCGGGAGATGGTCTTGCTCCCCGCGCTCTTGAATTCCAGGGTGAGCCTTCCGCTCTCATTGTCATCGCTTTGGAACCACTGATAGACCACCGTTACAGGCCCGTTGACCATGATTTCGGCATAGACGGTATTGAGCACATTCGCCGGACAGCGAGATGTGTCCTTTTCAACGCGGAAACGGATGGATGTGACCGCAAATTGCGGCTTCGTCGTATCACTTACTACAATCTCCACCCAAAATGGAATCCGTTGCGGGCCGACGCCGAATTGAATGCCGTTCGGCGCTTCCAACACCCAGCGCCCTTTGTAGGTGCCCGGCGAGATGGGCGCCTGCAACAAAAGTGCCAAATCCAAAACGCCTTGTGGGGGTATGACCATCGGCAGGTTGTAGACATAGGCCCCACCGAGCAGATCGCCATCTACGAAGCGCACTTTGTAAGAAGTATCCCAGGTGCAGCTGCCGGTATTGCGAATGTACCAGTGTTTGAGGAAAGGAGCGCCGCTTTTGAGCGGCCCCGCAGGTGTGAACAAGGCCTTATCCACCGGGTCTTCGCCGATCAGTTCAGCCTGTAGACAACCCAGCCACGGCCCACCGGTAGCCGGAGTAAAGGTTTGGGTGGGAAGGGGTGTCATGGTAACGGCCACGGTTGGTTGGAGTTCAGGAGTGGGGGAGACTATTGGAGAGGTGAGCAGTCGCTCGGCCTCCACCGTTTGCGCCACGAACGTGGCAATAGCCGCTTGCCGATCGGCCGAGGGCGCGCAACCGCTCAACCCCACGATCACCAGGAGAAATCCAATCCACCATTTTTTCATATGCTCTCCTTACTCTGTAAAAGAAAAACCCATCACCCGCGCCCTCTAGATTTCACCGTCCATCGTCTACGATCCACGGTCCACGGTCGACCGTCCACGGTCTACTAACCGTATCCCCATCGGCGTAGCATCTCGCCGGCAATCGACTCGAACAGGGCGCGATCGCGCGGCGTGAAAATCCGTTGCCAGTTTCCGGCCTGACCTTTGGGCAGGAACGAGGCGATCTCTCCCTTCCTTTGGGATTGCCATTCCTCATCGGGGTTCGAGGCGATCTCCTGTTGGATAGCTTGCGCCAGTTCGGGAGAGACTTCTACGCCCAAAAATTGCCACAGGCGCGTCATCTCTTGGAAGGGGTCTGCCAAAAGATCTTCGTAACGCAAGGTGAAAAAGCGTTCGGCAAAGAGCCTTTGACCTTCTGCTTCCGTCTCGCGCACGTTTTCGGCCCAGCTCGTAGCCAGCCGGCGCAGAGAAGCTTCGGTGAAGATCGAGCGTTCTTGGCGGGCGAAGGGCTGCGGGTCCCGCTTGAGCGCTTCGAGAATTTGCAAGTCCTCACGTGTCAGGTACCGAGAATCTTCGACAAAGTTACGAAAACGTTCGGAAATAGCCACATCGCGCCCATCGCGCACAATGTAGATCAAAAAGGCATCGGGATACACTGCATGGAGATCGCGCACGGCCTGACCGTGGATCAGGCTGGAGGGGCTTTTATCGCCCACGATGCGCTTGCCTAATTGTTCGGCTTCCCGTTCCAGGATCATATCCGCAGCCGCCCGCAGGACGAGAGGGGAAAGGTCGCGCCCCTGATTCCAGCGGTTGGAGCGCCGCGTCAGCCACTCCTGAATTTCTGCAGAATCTACCAGTGACTTCAGGAAAGGCGGACGGGTGAAAAAATGCGCCTGCCAATTGCAATGGACTTCCGGATGCAGGCGCACCAGCCGGGCAAGGAGCGTCGTTCCCGAACGGGCATGGCCGAAAATGAAAAACTTCGGGCGCCGGAAAAAGCGCCGCACCTCTTCGACCTCTTGCGGCGTGATCGCCGGAATTGGGCGCGGCAAGCGGGAAGACTCTTCTCCCTGAAGCAAAACGCGCAACGCTGCTTTGAATCGTTCAACGAATTTCATCTTCTGCTCCCCTGATCCAATCGGGCACGCGGTGCGACCCCGCAAGAATGTAAATCGCAGAGGGCAATCAAACGGTGCTCACCAATCATTGTTCTGCTCATATCCAAGGCGGATTAAAAGGTCACCGGCTACTTCCTTGAATAGCCGCTTGTGCTCTTCGGTGAAATACTGCCGCCAGGTGCCGGTCTTGCCGGAACGAAAAGTAGCACTTCGGCGCGGTTGAATGGATGCCATCAGAATGCGGATGGCTTCCGGACGCGGCGTGGGGATACGATAACCGCTCTTTTCCACTTCGTCCAACATGGCATTCAATGTGGCTTCCCGATGCTCGATCAGGTCCTCGAAGCGGATGCACATCACCCCCGGTGTCTCCAGCCAGCGGAAGACATCCTCATAACGCTTGCGCACGCTGGCCAGCTTGAGCCCATCGCGGTCAATGCCGGTAATGGCAACCTTCAGCCGCGCGCCGAAATCGGGCAGAGATTGATAGAAGGCATGCATTCCATGGCCGGGATGCATATCGGTCGCAAAAAAGACGTGTGAGACCAGCATATCACGCGGATCGCGATAGATAAAATAATTCACCCTTCCGGGTCGTACCAGGAAGGAAATGTTCTCCGACGAGGCTTCCAGGTAGCCCCAGCCGATGACGCCCGGTGGGAGTCGCTTCAGATCGTTCAAGATCTCTTCGGCAGTGCGACGGCGCCCCTCTGCTGTGATCGTGCGCACCGGCTCGGCCTCCACATAGCGATAGGGCATGATGCGCGTAAAGCCGTCCAGCACTTGCCAAAGCAGGTGAGAGCCGCTTTTGGGTTTGGCGTTGCCGAAGATCGGCGGTGCCTCGTCAAAACGGATGCGCTTCCAGCGAATCGTCGCCAACAGCGACTTGCCCAACGGGCGCAAGGAGCGCCGCACGGCTCGATACCATTCACTCATCGTTCACCCGACGCAGTTTGCGCAGCGAAGGCTTTTCCGATTCGTAAACCCGCTTGATCCCATCCCCCAACGCCGCCTCGGTCACCCGAATGTACTTCACCAGGCGCTCAAAACCACCCGGCTCCACCGAAGCGGCCTGATCGCTGCCCCACATGGCACGGTCAAGCGTCAGGTGGCGCTCCACCAGGCAAGCACCCAAAGCCACAGCCACCGCCGAAGGCACCAGCCCCACCTCATGACCGGAATATCCGATCGGCACGTTCGGGAATTCATTGCGCAGAGTTTGGATCATGCGCAAGTTCAGCTCTTCAGGTTCGCAGGGATAGGTGCTGGTGCAGTGAGTGATGATCAGGTTCTCCGTGCCGAGCACATCCACCGCCCGACGGATCTGCTCCATCGTAGACATGCCGGTCGAAAGGATGATCGGGCGCCCAGTGCGACGCACATAACGCAAAAGGTTGTGATCGGTCAGCGCGGCGGAAGGAATTTTATAGGCCGGCGTATCGAATTGTTCCATGAAATCCACCGAAGGCTCATCCCACACCGAAGCGAACCAAGGAATGCCCTTCTCTTTGCAGTACCGATCGATTTCGCGATATTCTTCCAACCCGAATTCGACCTTGTAGCGGTATTCCAGATAGGTGATATAGCCCCACGGCGTTTCGCGCATCTGCTTCTGCTGTTCCGGTGGAGTGCAGACTTCCGGCGTGCGTTTTTGGAACTTGACCGCATCCACACCGGCATGGACGGCGGCATCGATCATCGCTTTGGCGATTTCCAGGTCACCATTATGATTGATCCCGAGTTCCGCTATGATGTAGGTAGGATGACCATCTCCAACCCAACGATTACCGAGTTTCACTTCACGAGGCATAGCGATTTCCTTAGAGAGAAGTTTCGTTTTTTGACAAATTTTCGGTCTGCGGTTCGATCAGCCTGCCGTTCACCCATCTGACCGGGAGGACAACCCCTTCTTCACCTAACAGGCGGGGCAATAGCGCGGCAAACGGCTCAAGCGGGCCGCTGGTGAAGAAGCGCATTCGGGCGGGATCCGTGGCCTGGCGCCGCAGACCGTGGCTTTCCAGCAGCCGACGCACCTGTCGCGCCACCGCCGGCGAGGGGTCGATCACCCGCACCGATTCTCCGACGATCTCCTGGATCAGGGGCATGACAAAGGGATAATGCGTACATCCCAGCACGATCGTATCGGCACCTTCTGCGAGCATCGGCCGCAGCGCTGTTTCCAGGATGGTGCGGGTCTGCTCTCCATCCAGGTTGCCGGCTTCGATCTCGGCTACCAACCCAGGACAGGTGTGTGGTAGCAATTTTACACCCTCTGCGAAACGTTCGACCACAGAAGCATACAAAGCACCTTGGAAGGTGGCCGGCGTTGCCAATACGCCCACCACGCCGCTTTGGGTTTGCTCTGCAGCCGGCTTGACCGCCGGCTCCATGCCCACAAAGGGCACCTGGGGAAAGAGCTGACGCAGCCCATGCAAGGCCGCAGCCGAGGCCGTGTTGCAGGCGACCACGATCAGTTTGGCACCCTGAGCCAACAGAAAGCGCGTAATTTCCTCGGCAAAGCCGCGTACTTCTGTCAACGGACGAGGGCCATATGGCACATGGGCCTGATCGGCTACATACAGGATGTGTTCCTGTGGCAATTCACGGCGAATGGCACGCAGGACGGAAAGCCCCCCTACACCCGAATCAAAAACGCCGATCGGGGCTTCGGTAGATGGGTTCATTGTGACGAGGCCTCTAGAACCAGTTGACGAAACAGACGGCGCATCGGCTCCTGATCGGTGAGCCATTCCGGATGCCATTGTACCCCAATGACAAAAGGACGATCTTCCAGTTCGATGCCTTCTATCAGTCCATCCTCGGCCCAGGCGCTGGCCTGCAAACCCTCCCCCAACTTTGCTACGCCCTGATGATGCAGACTGTTGACCTGCAACACCTGTTCCCCTAGAATTTTCCCCAGGCGGCTATCGCGCCGAATGCGAACGGTGTGTGCCAGGGTGCGGCGCTGCGTGCCGGGCAGAGAATGCTCCAGTGAGTTTTCCAGCTGATCGGGCAGATGCGTGTATAAGGTCCCTCCCAGCGCAACATTCAAAACCTGACAGCCGCGACAAATGCCCAGCAAGGGCTTTCCCTTTTCCACTGCGCGGCGTGCCAGGGTCAGTTCCAGAGCATCTCGTTCGATATCCAATCCATCCACCAGGGGATGGGGCATGCCGGGGAAGAACTGTGGGTGGATATCCCCACCACCCGAAAGGATTAAGGCATCCACGCGATCTAGGATCGGAGCCGCCTGCGAGGCAGGCAAAGCGACAGGGATAAGAAGAGGCATTCCCCCGGCTTCCAAAACCGCTTCAACATACGCGCGGAGCAGGGAGAATGCCTGGAGTCCTTCGGGAGTTTGTGCCTGTCGGGTCGTAATTCCGATCAAAGGCTGAGACATTGCGCTAGAAGAGCCGCACCATGCCTAGAGCCACTAATCGAACTTTTCCTTCAATCGGGCGGCCTTGCCGGTGCGTTCGCGCATAAAGTAGAGCTGGGCGCGGCGTACTTTGGCCCGACGCTCGATCACGACCTTTTCGATGCGCGGTGAACGAAGAAGGAAAGTGCGCTCTACACCGATGCCGTTGCTGGCGATCCGCCGCACGGTGAAAGACGCCTCATTGCCTCCCTTGCGCAGACGAATGACCATACCACGAAATTCCTGGACGCGCTCTCGTCCACCTTCCATAATGCGCAGAAAAACGTTCACCGTATCCCCAGGGCGCAGATCCGGGATATTTGGATTGACGGGCATTTCCACGGCTTTCAACAAATCGCTCATCGTTTACGTCCTCTCTTTCAAAATCATGATGGCTTGGAATTTTCAATGCCTGAAGCGGGGCTGGATTATATCATGCCATTCGATTTGTTTCAAGGAAACCGCGCTCACTATCATTAAAGATTTTCAACGTTTTAAGGTGCAACTCTACGAAAGCACGCCGATTCTCGGCTTTGAATCCGAATTCTCCGAAACGAATCCCGTGCCACGTAACTACATAAAGTAGCCGAAAAGGCGGCGACAGGTTATAATTTTCGATATGAAACGCTTTGCCATTCCTCTATTTGTCTTCACCGGATTGCTCGGTTTTGTCCTGCTGGTTCATAACGTCATTGCGGCCCCTTCATCCCAGCAACCCTATTCCACGCCTACCCCCGGTCCCGATGGTCGAATCCTTTACATTGTGCAGCCAGGCGATGTCTGCCTCTCAGTTGCCGAGCGGCATGGCCTGACGCTCACCCAATTGCGCGCGCTGAACAACCTCGACGAGGCATGTGTATTACAACCGGGGCAGGTGCTCTTTATCGGCATCGGCGGGCCGGCGCTTACCACACCAACAAGCGGCCCATCCCCAACGCCTGAACCTCCTACGGTTACCCCAACCCCGATCTCCGGCACAACCGAGATCTGCGTGCTGGTCTATGAGGACGTCAACGGGGATGCCTTGCGCCAGGAAACCGAAGTGGCCGTGGCCGGTAGCGCGATCAGCGTGACCGATCTGAACGGCATGTTCTCCGAAAATCGTCAAATGCCGGCCGGCAGCGAGCCCGTTTGTTTCTCCGATGTGCCGGCCAGTGAATACACCATCAACATTGGCTTGCCGGATGGCTACAATCCGACGACGCAAACGACCTATCGCTTGACCATAGCCCCTGGGGAAAGCGTCTCGATCGCATTTGGTGGTCAAAAACGCACCACGCCCCTTGAACCTGCCGAAACCCCTGCACCACAAACAAACACCACTCCATGGCTGGGTGTAGTGGGCGGGCTGCTCCTGCTAAGCGGATTGGGCCTGGCCTGGTATTCCTGGCGCATGGAGCGCGAACGGCGCTATGCTCAACGCCTTGCTCGGCGTAAATGAGAATCAAGAAGTTGCTCTCCAAATTCCATTGCCGTCCATTGTCTACGGTCCACGGTCTACCGAAGGCCTCTGCCGCCGGAATTTATAACTCTGGCTTTAAGTAGCAGAAGCATTGAATAGGAAGATCGGGGGATATACTTGAGCCAATTTCGTGATATACTGATTCAAATCCTATTCGCCAAGGAGGTAGTAGTATGTCGGAATATCCTTCGATCACCAGTGATGATAAGCTCTGGTCGGCCCTCTCCTACGTCTTTGCCCCCATTGTGGGGATCATCGTACTGCTCCTGGAGGACAAAAAGACGCGTCCGTTCATCAAGTACCATGCGGTCCAGTCCATCGTCGCCAGCGTGGTGGTCTTCATCTTGGGTATCGTCATCACAACGATAACATTCGGTTTCGGTGGTCTCTGCTTCCCTCTCGTCTGGCTGGTCTTCCTTTACTGGGCATATAAGGCCTACCAGGGAGAGTACGTCCAGATCCCCTGGCTGAGTAACTTCATTAAGAATCAGGGCTGGGCATAACACAAGGAGGGTGAAAGGTTTCGAGGCCTTTCACCCTCTTCGTAATATCCTTCAGCACTTTTCGCCTGACAACACAACAACGGAGTTGTCAGGGAGAACTTTTTTCTAATCCAAGGAGGACAAAATGGACTTCGGCAAAGCCATCACCTACGTCTTTGAGGATCGTCGCTGGCTCACCAAGCTGCTCATAGGCACCGTGATCACCTTCGTCCCGATCCTGAACTTCTCGCTTCCCGGTTATTTCGTGGAAATTGTCCGCCGTTTGATGCGCCGAGAAAGTGAGATACTGCCGGAATGGGATAATATCGGCAAAAACTTCATGGATGGGCTGATGTTGTGGATTGTCCAACTGATCTATGGATTGCCCATGCTTCTTCTGCTTTGTCTGTTCGCCGTCCCTCTTCTGCCCCAATTGTTATCCGATTCTGTCGACCAGGACATCCTTAACACCCTCTCCGGTGTTGGCTTGTTGCTTCTGGTTTGTGGGGTTCTTCTCCTGATACTCTATTCCCTCTTTCTATCTTTCATCTTGCCGGCCCTCCTCATTCAATATGCACAGCACAACACCATTGGTGCTTGCTTTCGCTTCGGCGAACTGCGACGTGTGATTTCTCAGAATGCAGGTGACTACTTCATGCTATGGCTCGGCATCATAGGAATCAGTTTCGCCATTTCGATTGTGTTTTCAATCGTTTTTACGGTGTTGAATTTCATCCCCTGCATCGGTCAAGTAGTCAGTATCCTGCTCTTCCTGCCTTCCGGTGTGTACCTGGGCGCCGTCATCCACCATTTGATCGGCCAATTCGCCGCAAAAACGGCATCGGCCAACACGATTCCATAAACCCGGTGCCCATAAAAGGCAAAACGGATGAGCGGGCTTGCAATCTCCGTTCATCCGTTTTTTGTTTTCGAGCAAGTTGCCTTCGGTCGGCTATTGCACTTCCTGCAAGCGCGGGCGGAACTTGTAACCGTAGAGGATCAGCCCGCGTTCGTCCCCATCGTTGCGCAATTTGCGCGTCACCATCTCGACCGGCATGCCGATCTGCACCTCTTGCGGAGAAACGTCGGTCAACTGCGCGGTGACCAAAGGGCCTTCTTCCAGTTTGATCAAGGCCACCGTATAGGGCACCTGCTGCTCAAAGCCGGAGGGTGCCTCGTAAATGGTGGTATACGAATAGACCTCCCCACGACCGCTAAAGGTGTAGAGTTCACGGGCCTCGCCGCCGCAGCTCGGGCAAACATCGCGCGGCGGGAAAATCTTCGCCTCACAATGGGGGCAAACTTCGCCGACCAGGCCATAGCGCTGTTTCTTCAATCTCCAATGACGCGGAATCTCCATAAGTCAATTCACTCCTTTCGTAGACCAGATTTCTGTGGCTTATTCTACGAAAGGAGACTATCAGGAACTATCAACTTCTGCGGAATAAGCTCGGGTGCGCAAATTGGCATAGGAGGCCGGTAATCGTGGAAGGTGATCGGGCGTGGACCGTAGACGTAACCGAGGCAAGGGATCGATCTTCACTCCTCCGGGCCAAGTTCATCTGCATCCGTTTCGTCTTCGTTGATAGGCTTACTCCCCTCAGCCATCACCTTCCGAGCGAAGACCAGATAACCGGTGTGCGCCACCATGCGATCGGTGGGGCGCAGGCGCTGGGGCTCCGCTTTGTAATAGCGCAATAGGATTTCGCAAACTTCGAGGAAGGCAAATCCCTCGCGGCGCAAGGCATCCAGCAATTGCACCACCTGATTCGTGGTCGGCACCAGGGAGCCGAAAAAGCCACCCGGCTGGAGAGCCGCCCGCACCTGCCGGATGTAATCCCACGGATTTGGCACATCCAAGAAAAAGGCCTCGGCATCGGTTTCATCACAACCTTCGGCTAAGTCGCGCAATTTGAATTCCACGCGCTCCGCCAAGCCAAGCCGAGTTACATTTTTCCGCGCCAAAGCCTGCATTTCTGGACGCACTTCATACGAATAAACCTTCCCTTGAGGGCCTACTGCGTAGGCCAAAGCAATGGTCATCGAGCCGGAGCCGCTTCCGGCCTCGATCACCCGCTTTCCCGGCCCGATGCCCATGGTGACAAGAATGAAACCGATGTCTTTCGGGTAAAGGATTTGCGTATTGCGCGGAAGATCGATCAATAGATCGGCGAGCGAGGGCTGTAGGAGATAAAAGGTCGCTCCCAAATGGGTCGTAACGTGGCTTCCCCAGGGGCGTCCGATCAGGTCATCATGACGAACGATGCCCCGATGGGTGTGCAATTCAGCCCCTGGGGTGAGGGTGATCAGAAAGTGTTTATGGCGCAGGCCCACCAGCTGCGCCAGGTCACCGGCGCGGGCCACAGGTTGATACGTAAACATCAGTACTCCTCGATCGTGACACGAATCAATCGATCCCCCGGCGGGGCAAAAGGATTGCTCTGGGGATCGCGAGGGGTCAATTGTAACAGCACATCCATTCCGGCAACCACATAGCCGAAGATCGTATAATGCCCATCCAGATGGGGGGCAGGGGCATAGGTGATAAAAAACTGGCTGCCGTTGGTATCCGGGCCGCTATTTGCCATGCCGACCATCCCAGGCCGATCGAAGCGTAAATCCGCCGCGATTTCGTTGACAAACAGATAGCCGGGTATTCCCTGACCGGTGCCACTGGGATCGCCGGTTTGGGCTACAAAGCCGGGGATGACGCGGTGGAAGGTGATGTTATCATACCAGCCCTGTCGCGCCAGGAAGACAAAAGAGTTCACGGCGATCGGCGCTTTCTCCGGGAGCAAGTGAATGCGGATGTTCCCCTTTTCGGTTTGCAGAACGGCATCGTAGCGGCGCCCGGGCACGATCACCTGCGGAGGGCAGGAAAATTGGCGCTGCCCCAAGAGGATCAGGGCGATTGCATCCCGGAGTGCTTGCTCTGAAAGCGGGCCGGTGTAGATTTGCCCATTGAGAAATAAGAAGGGCAGATAAGGGACAAGCACCGAGCTTTCGGCACTCGGGACGCGAGCCTGAACTTCGGCGACCAGCTGCGGATCACGAAGCGCTTGCCGAAAGGCTTCTACTTCCAACCCTAGCGTCGGGGCTACTTCTTCTAACCGCCCGGCGAATCCTTGCAGCGAAAGCGAAAGCCAATCCGATTGATGGGAATAGAGCCAATCGTGCATTTCCCAAAATCGCCCTTGCCGGGCCGCCGCCAGCGCAGCTATAGAAGCCAGCTGCGTCTTGTCATACTTTTCCGGCAAGGGATAGAGGCGGAAAACCAGGCGCACCTGTTGCGGATACGAGGCCTGAATGCGCCGTAGCACCAGTGCCAGCTGCGCGCAGGGAGCGCATTGAAAATCGGCATAATACAGCAAGGTGACAGGCGCCTCTGCCGGGCCAAGGATAAAATCCGTAGCATTCGGCGGAGGGTAATGGGAAGGGTCCTCCGGCCTTGGCGTCGGCCAGAGTTCGATGCGACGACAGGTAGGCCGGGGTGTAAAGCCGGCAGGGCTCGGAATCACCGGCAAGGCCGTAGCGGTTTGCGTTGGAAGCACCGCAGGGGAAGTCGGCGCACAGGCGAGGAGGAAGAGCAGCAAAAATACAACGCTTCGGATACGCATGGGCTCATTCTACGCGGAAAAGCTCGGGTCAAGTCCGATTCCGGCACGCGCCAGCACGTTGCGGGCGGCTTTGACCAGGGGCAGATCGATCATCTTCCCATCCAAAGCAAACGCCCCTTTGCCTTCCCGTAGATGGGCCTCGTAGGCCTCGATCACCCGTTGCGCTTGGGCAACAGCCTCGGCAGAGGGCGTAAAGGCCTCGTGAACCGGGGCAACTTGATTCGGATGGATGATCTGCTTGCCACTATAGCCCATCTGAGCGCCGAAGATCGCCTCCGCACGCACCCGTTCCATATCCTGAAGCTCGATGCTGACCATGTCAATGGCCTGCAGGCCGAAAGCGGCCGCAGCCAGCACAACGGCACTCCGAGCGTAGAAAACTTCCCAAGCTTGGGGGGTACGGGTTGCGCCGAGCGCGGCCGCCAGGTCTTCCGAGCCGAAGATCAAGACTTCCAGCCGCGGATGGGCTGCCAACTGGCTCAGGTTCAAGATCGCGCGCGGCGTTTCAATGCCGATCCAGAGCCGCAAGGTACCATGCGGTAGGCCGCGCCGGCGTTCTTCCTCGGCCAAGCGTTTCTCCGCCCAATCCAATTGTTCCGGAGATTCCACTTTTGGGATAACGATCCCATCCGGGATCACCTGCAATGCCGCTTGCAGGTCTTCTTCTTCCAGCCCACTGCCGATGGCGTTTATGCGCACCAAGCGCTCGGCGCGGCCAAAATCCAGCTCCGCCAAGGCCTTTGGGATGGTGGTGCGCGCCGCGTCCTTTCGATTTAAGGCAACACCATCCTCCATATCCAGACAGACGCAATCCACCCCCAACGTGGCCGCTTTGGTGATCTTGCGCCAGTCATCGCCTGGGACGTAGAGCAAGGAACGACGCGGGCGGATCATCCGGCAATCACTCCTAGGGCTCGACCCACACGGGCAAAGGCTTCCAGGCCCTTATCCAGGTCTTCCCGTTCGTGCGCCGCTGAGATCATGACCCGAATGCGCGCTTTGCCTTTTGGCACGGTCGGATAGCCGATGGCCATGGCGAAGACTCCTTCCTCAAACAAGCGGCGACTGAATTCCTGCGCCAGCGGCGCTTCGCCGAGCATGATCGGGGTGATCGGGGTTTGGCTCTGACCGGTATCGAAGCCCAGCCGCTTCATTTCCGCCTTGAAATAGCGGGCATTCTCCCAAAGCTTTTCAACCAGATAGGTAGATTCCTCCAGCAAATCCAAGGCGGCCAAACAGGCGGCGACATCCGGTACCGTCATCGCCGAGGAGAATAGGAACGGTCGCCCGCGCTGACGGAGCCACTCGACAATGCGCGCGTTGCCGGCAACGACGCCTCCCACCACGCCGAAGGCTTTGGAGAGAGTGCCTACTTCGATGTCCACCTTTCCATGAAGGTCAAAATGATCCACGATGCCGCGTCCGCCCCGGCCAAGAACTCCCTCACCATGGGCATCATCCACCATCAGCAAAATATCGTAACGGCGGGCGATCTCATAGATTTCGGGCAAGGGTGCGATATCGCCATCCATGCTGAAGACGCCATCGGTGACGATCAAGGCGCGCCGATACTTTCCCTGCCATTCCTGAATGGCGCGTTCGAGATCGGCCACGTTATTGTGCGCATAGCGCACAATGGTCGCACCGGAAAGGCGACAACCGTCAATGATGCTGGCATGATTGAGCTCATCGGAGAAGATGACATCTTCTTTCCCTACCAGCGCCGGAATCGTGCCCAAATTGGCATTGAACCCGCTCTGGAAGGTGATCGCCGCTTCCACGCCTTTGAAGGCCGCCAGACGGCGTTCGAGCTCCACGTGCAGGTCCATCGTGCCGGCAATGCTTCGCACGGCGGCCGGCCCAACGCCGTATTTTTCGACGGCCCGCTGAGCGGCTTCCACCAGCCGGGGATGATTGGCCAAACCTAGATAGTTGTTGGAACAGAAATTGAGCACTTCTTTTCCATCCACCTTCAGCCAAGCCCCCTGAGGCGACTGAATGGTGCGAATGCGATTATAGAGCCCTTGTTCGTGGAGGGCTTGGAGCTCTTGTTCGATCCAATCCAATCGTGACATGGGAATATCTCCTCAGATGAGAATATCGAACAGAATCGCCAGAGCACATGCCTGTGCCTGGCATATTATAATAGCAACGTTTGTCGAAACGAGCCCTTAGAGGCCATCCCCTAAAAGGTCCAAAGCAGCGAACGGCTCTATCGGCTCCCGCGGTCTATCATCCACGAACTGCGGTTTGCCGTTGACCGTCTAATCACCCTTCGATTCCACCCTCAGGAGAAACCGTGTTACGTCGTCTCATTCTCTTCGTCCTTCTCGCATTTTTCTTGTTCGGTTGTAGTGCGCGCACCGCTACTCCCTCTGTGCCGACTGTGACTCCGGCACCTTCGGCCACACCGGCGCCGACGGCTACACCGGCACTGCCGCTGGCCATTCTGATCCTGCCACCGGATATGGATGAAAACACATCGAATCTATACCAATCCACTGTGTATGAACTGGCCCAGGAAGCAGGCATTCGCTACCAGCTGCGCAACCGGCTCTCTATAGAGGACCTGGCTCTGGAACCAGCCTTGAAGGTGGTGATCGCCATTGCGGCAGATATTGACCTGCCGGCACTGGCCGCGGCCGCTCCCCAGGCGCAATTTCTGGCCATCAACATGCCCGGAGTGCAGCCGGGAAACAATATCAGCGTGATGCGCACAGATATTTCGATCGAGCAGGCATCCTTCCTGGCCGGCTATATCGGCGCCATGCTCATTCAGGATTACCACATCGGCATGGTCCTGCCAAAGGACGATCCACAAGCTCAGCGGGCACTCAAGGCCTACGAAAACGGCAAAACGTTCTACTGTGGGCTATGTTCCCCCTTTGCCGGGCCTTTTTACAATTACCCCATTGCAGTCGAAGTGCCTTCCGATACGCCACCTGAACAATATCCGGCCTATGTCTCGTACCTGATGCGCTATCAGGTCGAATTCATTTACGTGTATCCCACCCTTGCCGTTCCGGAAATGCTGGAGGCAATCGGTACGAACGGCCTGGAATTCATCACCGCCACTTCGCTTTCCCAGAGCTATCCGGGATTGGTTGCCACGCTACGTACGAATCCAATCGAGGCGATTCGCACGGCCTGGCCACAGCTCCTGGCCGGTCAAGGTGGACAGGCTATCCCGGCTCAGATCGGCATTCAGGACACTAATCCGGACCTTTTTTCTCCCGGCAAGCAAGCCCTGGCACAGGAAATTTTGAAGGCGCTGCTCCAGGGGCAGATCGATATAGGAGTCGATCGCTAAGTGCAACCGAAAAAGAAACAGAGCGACGCTGGGTCGCTCTGTTTTGTTTCTATCTCCCTTGAGTGCACTCTTTCCTAAGGACCAATTCGATCACCAGCAGACGTTATTTTATATAAAACGATGTTATCGCTGGTTCCATAACTTACAATTTTAAGCAGGGAGCAACACAACTAGCATTGCCGTTGATAGGAACATCCGATAGAAGAGCGCTTACCTAGAGAGCTCGATCATCGGTGGTTGGTCGATGTTTTCACTATCATTGTACGTAATGCTCGTATTGCCACCGCCGGTTAGCTTGACGGTATAACCGATGAGCTGACTCCGCATCGAAAAGCCATCTTCCGTACCATTGACAGTAATATCCGATGCCGGGGCAAGGATCGTACCGCGAATATTCCAGGAAGCATTTCCGTTGAAAGTAATCGGATTGTTATTCGTGATCGGCAAATACAGGAGTAATCCAGCGGTAGGACCAGAAGTGGGAGCGGATAGGTTCACCGTGCCACCATTCCAGCGCACCTCTCCATAAACCACGAAAGTGACCCCATTTCCGCTCAACGAATCGTTCGCATTGATGGTAAAGTTTCCGTTGACACAATGAACGCCCGGCTGGAGTGTATGGCTGCCGCTCAAATTGCCCCAGGTATAATCACAGGCTGGAATCGGCGGCAACCAGGCAGGAGGATAGGAAAAAGGTGGAACCGAGGAACCCCATTGAATAGATCCCGCCTGCACAGCACCTTCTTTATATTTTACACACCCCACAGATTGAATATAGGGTGTGACAAGCGTTCCGGATCCACTGTTATTGAAAAACGCCGCCGTTTGATCGCAGGAACAGCTCGAGTTAACGAAAATGCCGTTGCCATTAATCGTCATGTTCGCGTTGCCCTGGAACTCCACTGCCTTGCACTCTGTGGGAGCCAAACCAACGACGGCATTACCGTTGAAAAGTGCTTGCGGAGGGCGGGCTCGTGCCACCGCCTGGACCCGGTTCGTTATTTGGGAAAAACCGACGATGTTGGCAAAATAAGTTGGTACATGGGAGGTGATAATCACCTGCACGTACTCGTTATTCCCGGCATAGGGTCCATTGACCGGTGGACGATGCACTTCTACCAGACTGCGTGTGCCATCGTTTAAATAACCATTGCTCGCCGCCCGGTCCAGAGCATCCTGAGACCAATTCGGATTGTTTTTCGTGATCGCCAGCGCGGCGGCGAGAGCGGCTGTATCGGCCGCATTTTGTGCCTGCCGCCGATCGCGCAAAACGTTGCCCCCATCCACCGCAACGGCGGTGATCGCTAGCAACGCAAACATCCCGATCGCAATTAGGATGAGCGCCTGGGCCTTCTCAAAAGTTTTTTTCATGGTACACCTCCTCCAATGTTTACGGACAGGTCGGTTGCAAAATGGTATCCGTCACCGTCGCTCGAAGGGGAATCGTTGGACCGGTGATCGTCGAGATCAAAGGCATGGTCACAATATGATCATAGGTGATCGTAATCGTGAGCGCATACCCCTCACACCGTCCGCCATTATCGGTGATGGTAATGTTACCGGCCGTCAATCCTAGATCAAACGGCTCATTCACCACAGCCAGGATGCGGGTACGGATGCCGGCTTCATCGGTCGGGTTAATCGAACCGTACACGGCACCCTCCTGAGCCGCATCCTGCATCTGGACAAACTGGAAAAAAGCAATGCCGAACTCGATCACTCCCGAAAGAAGGAGGACGATCACCATAAGGGAGATGGCGAGTTCGACCAGGCTTTGGGCACGAGAGGTCAAAGAAAATCGCGGTTTCATGGTAATTGACTGGGATCGTTGGAATCCAAAATTGGGCAGGCCGGTTCCAGGAACTGCACTACAATCCGTTCATTACCAGATGCATGGTAGTTCTTAGAGAACCAGAATTCCAGGGTTGGAGAGCTACCCGGGCCCAACAAATTGTTATTGGTGATCGAAAAAGACGTGGGAGAATAGCTAACACTCCCACTACCACCACCGGCAGGCCAGATCTGCAAACCGCCCAGGAAAATATTGGTAATGGTATTGTTACCTTGTGTGTTCCAGTAAATTGTAATGTTACTCACCCGAATGGTGAAGTTGCCGTAGTTATAAATGGTCATCCAAACGCGACCAGGATTCCAACTGGTGCTGATCGTGCTATGACGAACATCACAAATGGTAACCTCTACTGTGTAAGAAGCAGGATTGGACGTCACCAGAGGGCTAGAGGCAGTTGCAGTAGCATTAATCGAGAATTGTCCTGCCGAAGCATCACTGGACGTGATGGTGTAATTAGCATAACAGTTAACACTCGAACCCAATCCAAGAACACCACTGGAACAATTGAGGATGTAATTTGTAGATTGAATCGTGTAGGAAATGGTAAACGGTGCCTGAAGTGGCGTATTCCCAGTATTCTTGAGGGTAAACGTGATCTGGATACTTTGCCCCACGGCAGTAGCAGGATTTGGACTGGCAGTGATGCTTAAATTCAAGCGAGGAGCATTATAGGTGATCAGAGTGTGGGAAACAGAAGCAGAAGAAACGATCGTGGTACCATCCTTAGCATCACGTGCCATCGCTTGAGCCGTATTAATGACAGAGCCGTTGTCCAGGTCTACCTGAGTCACTTGATAAGTAGCCGTACAGGTTGTTGATTGACCAGGCAGTAGAGGGGATACCGCTCCCGAACAGTCAACCGAAGAGATTTTATCGTCGGTAATCGTGTAAGGTGCAGTTAAAGTGACGTTGCCTGCATTTTGTAGGGTATACGTATACGTGACGGTCTGTCCAAGTGTGGTCGCAGGATTCGGCGAAGCGCTTTTCTGCAGGATCAGTGCCGGCATGCGCTGGACAAGGACCGTTGTCGTGACCGTCGGCGAGCTCACCGTACCCGATGAGGCAGTGGCGCTGGCAGTAGATTGATTGGTAATCGCATTCCCGCTATCCAGATTCGCCTGAGTTACCGTGTAAGTACCGGTACAGGTGGTACTCTGACCTGACGACAGGGTCGTTGTACCGCAGGTGATATTGGTAACTAGAGTATCGGTGATCGTCAGGCCGGTTACCGTTGAACCTCCCACATTAGTAACCGTATAGGTGTATGTGATGATCTGACCAGCTTGCGAAACAGAAGATGGATTAGCCGCAACCTGCAAATCTAACGGGCGAGCCAAGACTCTCGCGCTGGCCTGATTGGAAGTAATCGTGTTTGCCCCAAACTTCGCTGTCGCTGTAGCCACATTTATTACCTGGCCCACAGCCACATCTGCCGCGGTGATGGTATAGGTAGCAGTACAGATAATGCTGGCCCCAGGGGCAAGAGAGTTGGGGGTGTTTGGACAACTCACGTTACTGATTTTATTATCGCTCACCACATATGGAGCGGTCAACGTCACATTCCCGTTATTTGTAAGCGTGTAGGTATAGGTAATCGTGCTCCCCTCGCCACCAAAAGTTGGGTTAGCCTGCTTGGTCAGAGAAAGTCTTGGATTCTGGGCCGCTGTGATCGTTGTGGTGGCCTGATTAGAAGTGACGGTATTACTGCCAGCCCGCGCAGTGGCGGTAGCTTGATTGGTCACAAAACCGGCATCCAGATCGGCCTGAGTGATGGTGTAGGTCGCAGTGCAGGTAGTAGATGCGCCTGGAGCAAGCGGTGAAATAGCACCCGAACAATTGACGCTTGGGATCTTATTATCGCTGACCGTATATGGCGAGGTTAGGCTGGTACTACTGGTATTGGTCAGCGTATAGGTGTAATTAATCACTTGTCCCACGTAGGAATACTGCGTGGGATTGGCACTTTTGGCCAGACTCAAATTGCTGCTACCGCCCCCTCCTCCACCGCCACCACCACCGCTCCCTGGCGGCGATTGAACAGGAACGCTCCCCAGAATGGTGCGCGCGCTGGAAGCTGTGATGGTAAAAGACGGAAACGGAAGCAAACCGGGAACCATTGGGACGAAATCGGTGCTGACCGTCACCAGCACGCGATCAGCACGCTGCGGTGTGAAACTGTTATCCACGCTTGTCCCTGGAGGACAGTAGGTTACAGCCGTTGTGCCGGGGCCACTGTCATGCTGGATAATGATTTGATCATCTCGAATGACATTGACAAACGCCGTGCGTCGCGCCTCATTGCGAATCCCATCGCAATCTCGGTAGCGCGGCACTCCGGCATCGTTCACCCCGGTAGCACTGGCATAACGCACCGCCCCGCGGGAAGAAGTAATGGCAGATGAGTAAATGAAAAGCAAGCGCCCGGTCTCGATTAACCCAAAGATGATCAAAACAACGATCGGCAAAACGAGAGCAAATTCAACAAGTCCTTGAGATTTAGCAGCAAAACTTCTCCTCATCCCATCCTCCCGCTAGGAAAAAAGCACAACCACAGCTCCCAAGAGCAAAAAAGGGGCATAAGGAATTGTCGCTTGGGATGCCGATCGGCGCGTCCACAAAAGCCAGAGTAAACCAAACAAGCCTCCTAGGAAGATGCCCAATGCAAGGCCGCGAAAAATATCCCAGAAACCAAGCGTCAGGCCGAGAATAGCACTCAAGGTAACATCACCAAATCCCAAAGCTTCCTCCGCCTGTTCCAAATTGCGGCGACGGGCGATCCAGCGACCGTAGTAGACACCAAACAAGTAAACAAGACCCATCAACCCACCGGCCAGCAATCCTCCCGTCAGGGTGAGCCACCAGCCGTGCATTTGAACCCCTACGATAGTACCTAAGACCAGGCCGAAAAGGCTGATCGGGTGTAGGATCACATGATGCTCAATATCCATCACCGCCACCAGAAGGAAATATTCCATCAACAAAAAGAACCAGAATCCATGGGTGGGAAGGACGAAAAGAGCGATCAAAAGTGAAAAGATCAGGACGAGATAATTTCGGATAGAGGGTTTTCGATTACAATCAAGACATGCACGCAGTAGGAGAAAATCTTGCCACGTCCGCGGTCGACCACAAGCATGACAAAGCGGTTGGCCGATCGATCGCTGCCAGGGGAGACGATCGCAAAGATAGTTAACTGCAACCCCAAAAAGCAGGCCCACAAGGCCTATCCAAAAGTACATTTCTACCACTACTACCACCTCCAGTGGTTATTTTCTAAAACCTGTTCAAATTATACTTCATCTGATGAATGACAAAGATTACAAGATCAATCTAAACCAGATTCTTCCTCACCCCCTGAAACCGCTCGCCACAGGGTGGTGTATCGAGCAAATGCCACAGGTTCGCATTTCGTTGCGCGCACGGCGCTTCTACCGCCACGGTTGGCAATCTTGGAGCTTCAGCGGTTGGCTCGAAATGGATACTCCCTTGCACCCGCCCGGCGATCCGGTTGCCATCCTGATGAACGAGGACCAACCGTATGCCAACCGTCTGGTCAGAACAAGTGCCGGCTTTACCGTTCTAGAGGACAACGAGGGAAAATTACTCCTGATCGGCGCCCTCGATCTTGAAGGACGGGTTCTCATCGAAGAGGATCACCTTTTGGCACGCTATGAGCAAGGCCACGGGGATTGGTTCCTCGCCACCGGCAAAGCCGAGGCAATTTTTGGCGCCTATGCGCAAGCTTTGGCAGAACGTTACGGGCGTTTTCGACATGCCCAAGCGCCACGCATTTGGTGTTCATGGTATTCTCTTTACTATTTTATTAGTGAAACGCTCCTTTTGAAGGTGCTCCGCGAGTTGAACGATTTGCCGTTTGACGTCCTTCAAATTGATGACGGCTGGCAGCAAGCCGTCGGCGACTGGCAACCCAACCGCAAATTTCCCCATGGCATGGCCGAGATGGCACGGCAAATTCGTCAGAGCGGACGCCTGGCCGGACTTTGGCTGGCCCCTTTCCTTGTTCACGAACGTGCCCCCTTGTTCCGCCAACATCCCGATTGGCTCTTACGAGATGAACGAGGTCGGCTTGTTCTGGCAACAAAGCACTGGGGTGGGAAGGTCTATGCCCTCGATGTTACCCACCCGGCCGTTCAGGATTGGCTCGGCGCCCTGATGCGCCAGGTGCGTGCATGGGGATATGATTATGTCAAGCTCGATTTCCTCTACGCCGCCGCCTTACCTGCTGTTCGTCACCGGGAAATGTCGCGCGAAGCAGCATATCGGATGGGGTTGGAAATTCTACGGCAAAACCTGGGCGATGCTTTTCTGCTGACCTGTGGCGCACCGATCTTGCCTTCGCTCGGCCTGTGCGATGCCATCCGCATCAGCCCGGATGTGGCAGCTTATTGGCTCAATCGCCCTTATCAGCAAATAGAAGGTTGGTGTGCACGGGGCGTAAAAAACGCCATTCACACCAGCCTGCATCGGCTGTGGCTAAAACCCCTTGTACATCCCGACCCGGATGTGGCCTATTTCCGTCACCGCGCCCTGTACTTGAGCGAAGCACAGAAATCCTTGCAACGCGATCTGGCCTGGATTTGCGATTATCGCGCCACTTCCGATCTCCCCTGGTGGCTGACTCCGGCCGAACGGAAGGCCTTGCGCACGTTCTGGGAGCAGCGGCCAAAGGTCCAAGCCTTGGAGCCTTACCGCTTTCTCCTCGATGATCGCTTGGTGGATTTCCGTCCGGCGTTGAAAGCGCCGCCCCGTTCTTCTTATCCCAAATTCCTTGCCGGCCGTCTCGGCTTCTTGCAAGATGCCCTCCAACTGGGAGGGCCGGCCATCCTCGCTTCCAGGTTCGGTAAATGATCCAAGCCCTCTTTTTCGATTTCGACGGCCTAATCCTGGATACCGAAACCCCGGCCATGCGCGCCTGGGAAGAAATCTACCGGCGCTACGGCTTGACTTTCCCGTTCGAGGCATGGAGCAAGGTTATCGGCGGGTGGGGTGAATCGGCATTCGATGCCGCCGAATATTTGCTCCAGCACCTGCCTCATCCTAACGGCCTTTCACCCGCCAAAGTGCTCGAAATGCATCAGGCACTGAGCCATGCCTGGCTACAAAAAGAACAGCCCAGAGCCGGCATCGAGCGCCTACTCCGCGAAGCCCAACAGGCCGCGGTGCGCTGTTTCGTTGTCTCCAGCTCCTCCCATCTTTGGGTAGATGGACACTTGCAACGCTTGGGATTGGCAGGCTATTTTGAAGCGACGATCTGCGCCGATGACGTGCCGCCCGGCCGCACCAAACCGCACCCGGATCTCTACCTGAAAGCGCTGGCGCACGCGGCCGTTGATCCCGCGCAAGGCCTGGCGCTGGAAGATTCGCCCAACGGAGTGCGCGCCGCCCGCGCCGCCGGTTTGCGGGTCATCGCCGTTCCCAATCCGGTGACGGCACGCCTGCCGTTCCCCGTTCCTCCCGATGATTCCCTTCCATCACTCCACCATATCACCCTTCAACATCTCCAAAGGTATCTCCAAACCCCATGAAACGGTATTTGCCCCTTTTCCTTATCAGCGCGATCATCATCGCCCTCGATCAGTGGACCAAATCGCTGGTGCGTAACTTCCTTCCCGTCGGCGGCGATTGGGTTCCCTTCCCTGCTCTGTCTTTCTTCCGCATCGTCCACTGGTACAATAGCGGTGCCGCTTTTGGTCTCTTTCAGAATGGTGGCTTGTTCTTCACCGTTGTGGCCATTCTCGTCGCCGTGTTGATCGTTTACTACTACCCTCGGCTAACGGGAGACGATTGGCTTTTGCGCCTGGCCCTGGCTTTGCAGCTCGGCGGCGCGATCGGCAACTTGATCGACCGTCTGCAGATGGGTATGGTCACCGATTTTATTTCCGTCGGGCGCTTCCCCGTCTTCAACATCGCCGATTCCAGCATCACCATCGGCACCGCCCTCTTGCTCCTCGGTTCCTGGCTCTATGAGCGTCGGCAAAAATCCCTTTCCGCAAGCGAAGCCTATGGAACGCCTGGTGACGCTCCACTACAACAACGAGACTCCTGAACGCCTGGATCGTTTCCTGAGCGCCCAGCTGACCGAATTTTCACGCACCCGCCTGCAAGGTTTGATCGAAGACGGTTTTGTGCGCGTCAACGGGCTGGTGGTGACCAAAAACGGTCATAAACTCCTTCCCGGCGATCGCATCGAGGTGCGCATTCCGCCGCCTGCTCCTACCACCCTGATCCCTGAAAACATCCCCCTCGATGTGCTCTTTGAAAATTCGGATGTCGTCGTGATCAACAAACCCGCCGGCATGGTCGTCCACCCGGCCGCCGGCCACGATCGCGGCACGCTGGTTCACGCCCTGCTCGGTCACCTGCCCGATCTCGAAGGCATCGGTGGCGAAGAACGCCCCGGCATCGTCCATCGGTTGGATAAGGAAACGTCTGGCCTGATGATCGTCGCCCGCAACGAGCGCGCCCATCGCTACCTTCAAGATCAATTCCGCCTACGTCGCGTCGAAAAGACCTACCTAGCCCTGGTGGATGGTCGCCCACCGACCCCCAGCGGGCGCGTCGAAGCCCCTATCGGGCGCGATCCGATCCAGCGCAAACGCATGGCCATCCTGCCGCCCGGCAAAGGCCGCGAGGCCATCAGCGAATATCACACCCTGGAAACCTTCCCCTCCCACACCCTGCTCCAAGTGCATCCCCTCACCGGACGCACCCATCAGATCCGCCTGCACATGGCCTTCCTGGGCTGTCCGATCGTCGGCGATACCGTCTACGGGCGCAAAAAGCCCACTTTGCCCATCTCGCGTCACTTCCTGCACGCTTTTCGCCTGAAGATCACCCTGCCCGGCGAACATTCGCCCCGCCTCTTCGAGGCTCCCTTACCCGATGAATTGCTCCTCTTACTGGAAGAGTTGAGAAAATGAAAGAAAGAATTTTCCGCATTAACCGTTATCTCCTCATTCTGAGCGCCATCCTTTTATTTTTTGTGGAATTCTCCCTCATCCTAGGAGGGAGCACCCCCTTCGATGACTCCCTCATCGGGCGCGCACGCAACTTCACCCGCCCCTTCGAGTTCGATTACCTGTCGTGGACGAATCAAGCGCTACTCGTCAAGCTCACCCAAGCCGGCCTCGCCATGCCACAAGCCCTCCCCCGCACGGCACGCTACGAGCTGGTAGCCGAATATTTCGATCTCGTCGGCCGCCTGGAGCGCAACGAAGCCGCTCTGAGCCGGCTCTATGCCAACCCTGAGATCGCCGATAAAGAAACCGCCACCCGCCTCCTGCGGGAAGAAAACCGGCGCCTCAAAGCGCGCTACACGCTCATCCTGCCCTTCGTCGAATCTATCCTACAAGAGCAGGTCGGCGAAATCCTCCGCCGAGAAGGCCTGAGCACCCTCGGTCAGCCGATCCCACCCGTCCTCTATCACACCGCCAGCGTCCCCGTCGGGCTGGTGATCTCCCCGCGCGATCGCATCGTCCAGCTGGCGAACATCTCCCTCGTTCCTGAACTCTCCCTAGAACAGCAAATCGCCCTGGAAGATGCAGTAGCCCAAAAGCTCAACGTCTCCACCCTCGTCGTCCCTATCGGCGGGGTTGGCGTCTATCCCACCATGATCATGCGCACCACCAACCTGCCCTGGCTGCTCAACGTCATCGCCCACGAATGGACGCACAACTACCTGCAACTCCGCCCTTTAGGACTGCTCTACGACAAATCCCCCGAACTGCGCACGATGAACGAAACTGCCGCTTCTATCGTAGGAAATGAGATCGGGCAAAAGACCCTGGCCGAATACTACCCGCAGCTGGCTTCCGTTCTCCAAAGCCGCCTGCCCCTTGAGGGTGCCGTGCCCCTCGCCTCGGCGCGGGACCTTTGGCCCCATCCCGCGCTCGGAGCAACCTCCTTCGGGATGGGTTTTCCCGCCGCCCTGTCGCAACAGGGGAGCCAAACGTTCGACTTTCGCGCCGAAATGCACCGCACGCGCGTCACCGTAGATCAATTGCTGGCCGAGGGTAAAATAGAAGAGGCAGAGGCCTACATGGAAGAACGGCGACGCTTCTTCTGGGATCACGGCTACCCGATCCGCAAGCTCAATCAGGCCTACTTCGCCTTCTACGGCGCCTATGCCGATGTTCCCGGCGGCCCTGCCGGCGAAGACCCGGTCGGCCCGGCCGTGCGTGCCCTGCGCGAACGCTCCGCCTCCCTGGCCGAATTCCTCAACCGCATCGCCTGGATGACCTCCTTCGAGGAACTCCGGCAGGCGCTCCAGGGACCGTAACACCGGGTTTCAACTCGTGCCGTAATGCCGGGCTTTAGCCTGTGCCCTCTCAAGACCGTAGACCGTGGACGGTAGACAGTAATCGTAGCATCGGGCTTCAGCCTGGAACCCGCAAACAGACGATAGACCGTAGACCATCGACCGCAAGTAGACCGTAGCCGATATGACATGTACCCGTCGCCCAAAATTCTTGACTTCCTCACGCTCCCTCCGCATCTTTCCTCCTATCCTCATCCTTTCACCCATCTCCCTTTATTGGCTACACGAAAAACAAACCGACCTCCTAACCTCCTACCCCTACCCTCTTCCGCTCTCACTCTCACCCTCTCCCTTCTCCCCTCTCCCGCTCTCCATCTCCCACTCTCGTGCTCTCCCTTCTCCCCTCTCCCGCTCTCCTTTCTCCTCTCCCCCTCTCCCATCTCCCCTCTCCTCTTCTCCCGCTCTCCCGCTCTCCCATCTCCCTTCTCCCCTCTCATCTCTCCCTCTCCTTCTCCATAAGCCATGTTCACCCTCTCCCTCGACTCCCTCTCCCCCTCCTCCTGGTCCCTAGCCGGCCTCCTCAGCCTGGCCATCACCCAGCGACGGTTGATCTCCGATCGCCTCTACCGCATCCTGGCGCGCCTGCTCGATATCCTCTTCTGGGGTGGCGAGCTGGAAGGCGCAGAGAACCTGCCCAAACGCGGACCGGCCGTCTTCATCGCCAATCACCTGGATGCCCTCGGCCCGATCGCCATCGTCGCTTCCCTGCCGGTGCGTGTCTATCCCTGGATCATCGCCGATATGGTGGATGAGCAAAAGGCGGCCGCCTACCTCAATCAGGATTTCACCGAGCGTCAGCTGCACATTCCGCCACCTTTCAGCATGTATCTCTCTCGTCTGCTCTCGCGCATCACCGTCCCGCTGCTCCGATCTTTTGGCTGCATTCCCACCTACCACGAGCCGGAGCGCCTGCATTGGGTTTTCGAGGAGAGCCTGTATCACCTGGAACAGGGACATTTCCTCCTCATCTTTCCGGAAGACCCCAACCTGCCGCGCGATCCAACCACCCAAATGACCGGCTTCTACAAAGGGTTCACGCGCCTGGGCGAGATGTTCTATCAGCGCCGGCAGCAGATCCTCCGCTTTTATCCCCTTGCCGTGAGCGGAATCCGCCGCATCGTGCGCGTCGGCGAGCCGGTGGCGTTTAATCCCCTCAACCCGATACAGGTCGAGCGCATGCGCCTGAAAAACCTGCTCGAAAACACGATCCGCAACATGTACATCGATCTCCACTCCCCGTCCCTCCAACCCTCCCACAATTGAAAGGAGCTTCCCATGCCTGCCAAAACCCGTTTCATCACCGCCGAAGACCTCTACGCCTTCCAAATTCTGCGCGATGTGCGCCTTTCCCCGGATGGCCGCTTCATCGTGTATAGCTTGGAATGGGTCGATCGCAAAACCGAAAAGAAATATTCCAACCTGTGGTTGGTGGATGCCGAAAAAGGCGCCCCGCGCCGCTTCACCCACGGCAAACACCGCGATGGAAGCCCGCGCTGGTCGCCCGATGGTCGGCAGATCGCCTTCCTCTCCAACCGTGGCGACCCGGAAAAACCACCTCAGATCTACCTGATCTCGCTGGATGGCGGCGAAGCCCAACCGCTGACCTCGCTCAAAGGCGAGATCGGCCTGGTCTCCTGGTCACCGGATGGACGCTCCCTGCTCTGCACCTTCCGCCGCACCGATCCCGAAGAGCTAGAGCGCGAAAAAGATGAGCAGAAGAAAAAACTCGGCGTCGTCGTGCGCATTTATGATCGCGTCTTCTATAAACTCGATGGCTACGGCTACCTGCCGCACGAGCGCACCCACATTTGGCTGATCGATGCCCGCACCGGCCGCGGCCGCGCCCTGACCGATGGGCCGATCCACGATGAACGCGACCCGGCCTTCTCGCCGGATGGCCGCTGGATCGCTTTCATCTCCAACCGCTCCGAAGACCCCGATCTGCGCCCGGAAGCCGATGATCTCTTCGTCATCCCGGCCGAAGGTGGCGAGATGCGCCGCATCCCCACCCCGCCCGGCCCCAAAGCCCTGCCCTCCTTCTCCCCCGATGGTCGCTGGATCGCCTATATCGGCCGCGAGGGCGAAGGCGACGGCTGGAAGAACGATTCGCTGTGGATCGTACCCTTCGATGGCTCGGCCCCGGCGCAAAACCTGACCGCGGCCTACGACCTGCACGTTTCGGCTTGGACGATCAACGATATCGGTCAACCGGAAACCATGCCGCCCACCTGGTCGAAAGACGGCAAGCGCCTGTATTTCCAGGTGGTGCGCCATGGCAGCACCCTGCTTTGCTCGATCTCCACGCGCGGCGATGACCTGCGCGAGGTGATCGGCGAAGGGGGCGTCGTCGGCGCCTACACCTTCGATCGCGAGCAGCGCCGCCTGGCCTACTTCTACGGCCGCATGGACGATCCCGCCCAAATCTACGTGCGCGATCTCGATGCCCAGGTCATCCGTCACCGCACGCGCCTGAACCGCGAGGTCCTGGATGCCGTTACACTCAGCCCGGTTGAAGAGGTCTGGTTCAAAGGGCCGGATGGCAACGATCTCCAGGGCTGGATCATGAAACCACCCGATTTCGATCCCCGTCGCAAATATCCCTCGATCCTCTATATCCACGGCGGGCCACTCACCCAGTACGGCAAGTTCTTCATGCACGAGTTCTACTACCTGGCCGCCCACGGTTACGTGGTCTACTTTTCCAACCCGCGCGGCGGCCGTGGCTATGGCGAAGCCCATGCCCGTGCCATTTGGGGCGCCTGGGGCACGGCCGATTACGCCGACCTGATGGCCTGGGCCGATTACATGGAAAAACAACCCTATATTGACCCCCAACGCATGGGCGTGGCCGGCGGCTCCTACGGCGGCTATATGACCCTCTGGATCATCGGTCACACCACGCGCTTCGCCGCCGCCGTCGTCGAGCGCTGCGTGAGCAACTTCATCAGCGAATGGGGCTCCAGCGACTTCAACTGGACCTTTGAGTACGAGGTCCAAGCCGGGCCGCCGTTCCAGGATTTCCAAAAGTGGTGGGACCTCTCTCCGATCAAATACATCGGCAATGCCCGCACGCCCACCCTGGTGATCCATTACGAAAACGACCTGCGCTGCCCGATCGAACAGGGGGAGCAGGTGTTCGTGGCGCTGAAGCGGCTCGGGGTCCCGACGCGTTTCGTGCGCTTCCCGGAAGAATTCCACGGCCTCTCGCGCACCGGTCGCACCGATCGCCGCGTCGTGCGTCTGGAACAGATCCGGCAGTGGTTCGATACCTGGCTAAAAAAGGAGGCCTGAGCGCGGCGCATGCAGTCCATCCTCAAAGGCCGGCTCGCCCGCTCGGCCGGCGGTGTGATGCTGGCCTTCCTCATCGCCCAGCTCATCGGCCTGGTGCGGCGCATTCTGGTGGCGCGCGCCTTCGGCGCTTCCGCCGAGCTGGATGCCTTCATCGCCGCCAACCGCGTCTCGGAAACGCTCTTCAACCTGGTGGCCGGCGGCGCGCTCGGCTCGGCCTTCATCCCCACCTTCACCGCCCTGCTGACGAAGGAACAGCGCGAAGAGGCCTGGCGGCTGGCCTCCGCAGTAGCCAACTGGGTGTTGATCGTGCTCAGCCTGCTGGCGCTCCTGGCCGCCCTCTTCGCCCCCTGGTTAGTGCGCTATGCGCTCGCTCCCGGCTTCTATGATGACCCGGCGCAATTCCGCCTGACGATCTCCCTGCTGCGCATTCAACTGCTCTCGGCGGTGATCTTCGGCCTGAGCGGCCTGGTGATGGGCATTCTCAACGCCCATCAGGTCTTCTTCATCCCGGCCATCACCCCGGCGCTCTACCAACTCGGCATGATCGGCGGCCTGTTGCTCCTCAGCCCCTCGCTCGGCATCCGCGGCCTGGCCTGGGGCGTGGTGCTCGGCGCCGCCGGTCACCTGCTGGTGCAATTGCCCGGCCTGCTCCGCCTGCCTGCGCCGCCCGGCGGCAAATATCGCCTGACCCTCGGGCGCCATCATCCGGCCGTGCTCCAGGTCGCCCGGCTGATGGCCCCGCGCCTCTTTGGCGTCGCCATTGTGCAGATCAACTTCTGGGTCAACATCTGGCTGGCCTCGCGCATGGTCGAAGGCAGCGTCACCGGGGTGGAATATGCCTTCGCCCTCATGCTCATGGCCGAGATCGCCATTGCCCAATCCGTCGCCACCGTGATCATGCCGGCCCTCTCGGCGCACTACGCCCTAGAACGGCTCGAGGCCCTGCGTTCTGCCCTCGTTCAGGCCCTGCGCGCCGTGATCTTTCTCGCCCTGCCGGCGGCTGCCGGGCTGATCCTGCTGCGCTTCCCCATCATCCAATTCCTCTATCAGCGTGGCGAATTCACCGCCCGCTCCACCGAGCTGGTCGCCTGGGCCTTGCTCTGGTATGCCCTGGGGCTGCCGGCGCATTCCCTGCTCGAGGTCCTGGCGCGCGCCTTCTACGCCATGCAGGATACGCGCACCCCGGTGCGGGTCGGCGCCGCCGCCATGAGCCTGAACATCCTCTTCAGCCTGCTCTTCGCCCATCTCTTCGCCCGTTGGGGCTGGATGCCGCATGGCGGCCTGGCACTCGCCAACTCCCTCGCCACCGCCCTGGAAGTCACGGCCCTGCTCTGGCTCATGCGTCAAAGGCTCAAGGGGATCGAAGGGAAAAAACTGGCCCTCAGCTTCCTGCAGGCCTTGGCCGCCACCCTGCTCATGAGCCTGGTGCTGACCGTAGCGCTTCGCACGCTACCGCAAGGGACCTGGGCAGGGGTGCCCGCCCTGGGCGGCGCCGCAGCCGGAGCCTTGATCTACCTCCTCACCCTGCGCCTCCTGCGCGCCCTGTAGCGCCTGTAGCGCAAATGCTTGCATTTGCCCCTGTAAAGCAAACGCTTGCATTTGCCCCCGTAAAGCAAACGCTTGCGTTTGCGCCTGTAACGCAAATGCTCTGCATTTGCACCATTTGCGCTACTACCTGCTATAATTAACCTAAAATAAAACCCGCGCTCCCAGGAGCCCCCATGCCTCACTCCTACGCCCGGCCCACCGACCTCCCCTGCCCGCAATGTGGACACACCTTCCACGCCGAACTCTGGCTGATCCTCGACGCCGCCGAACGCCCCGACCTGCTCGACCGCCTGCGCCGCGGCGAGCTGCACACCCTCACCTGCCCACATTGCGGTCACACCGCCGAAGCCGATGTTCCTCTCCTGCTCTTCTTCCCTAAAGAGCCGCTCCGCCTGGTAGACCCCCAGACGGGGGCAAGGGGGCCAGAAGTGAAGATCCTCTTCTCCCTCGCCCGGCGCGCTACTCCCCAACAAAACCAGCAGCACGCCCAAGCACTGCTCGCTCACCTGCGTCAAATCCTGGGCGACGCCTGGCAGGACGAATGGGTAGCCCAGGGGATACCGGGCGTCCCGCGGGAAATGCTCCCCGCCCTGCTCAGCCCCGATCCGCAGGCCGCCCTGCGCGAACTGGCCGAGCGACAACAACGCGAACTCGAACGCCTGCGCCGCGAAGACCCATCCCAATTTCTCCATCTCATGCTCTCTGCTTTTGTGCAAGTTCCAGACCTGAACCAGAAACGCACCATCCTTGAAAACACCCCTGAACTGCTCACCGACGAAGCCGATGCCCTGCTGGAACAACTCATCCAGGCTGCCAAAGCCCAACAAGATGAAAATGCCCGGCAGCTCTTTGAGCAACACCGTAATCTGCTCCGTCGCTGTCGCGAAGTGGGGATCGAGCAGGCATTTCAGGAGCAATCACAAGGCGAAAGATGGCAAGAACGGTTGACGGAAACTCTTTTTGCATTCATCCAGGCCAAAACCTGGGATGAATCCCGCCGCATCCTGGAACAGCACCCCGAACTGCTCACCGACGAAGCCGATGCCCTGCTGGAGCAACTCATCCAGGCTGCCAAAGCCCAACAAGATGAAAATGCCCGGCAGCTCTTTGAGCAACACCGTAATCTGCTCCGTCGCTGCCGCGAAGTGGGGATCGAAGCGGCCTTCCAAGAGATTGGAGGCGGCCCCTCCGTACCGCCCGAATTCCAGGCCGACCTACGCCGCATTCTAACGGAATTGAGCCGCCCGATGGGCATTCTGGAGATGCCCTACCGTGTCAACCTGTGCCTGCAAGCGTTGCGTCAGGTAAAACGGGAGCAGAACCCCGCTCTTTGGGCTGCTTTGCAAGTAGAGCTAGGCAACAGCCTGCTTCAGAATCCTCAAGGCGAGCGGGCCGAGAACCTCGAGCAGGCCATCGCCGCCTATCAGCAGGCGCTGG
>JBBFLV010000008.1:0-69092 GCA_037478835.1 Anaerolineales bacterium | reverse complement strand
GCGGGCCGAGAACCTCGAGCAGGCCATCGCCGCCTATCAGCAGGCGCTGGAGGTGAGGACCCGCCAGGCCATGCCGGTCGAGTGGGCCCAAACCATGAACAACCTGGCGACCGCCTACTACTCCCGCATCCGCGGCGAGCGGGCCGAGAACCTCGAGCAGGCCATCGCCGCCTATCAGCAGGCGCTGGAGGTGAGGACCCGCCAGGCCATGCCGGTCGAGTGGGCCCAAACCATGCACAACCTGGCGAACGCCTACTCAGACCGCATCCGCGGCGAGCGGGCCGAGAACCTCGAGCAGGCCATCGCCGCCTATCAGCAGGCGCTGGAGGTGAGGACCCGCCAGGCCATGCCGGTCGAGTGGGCCCAAACCATGAACAACCTGGCGACCGCCTACTACTCCCGCATCCGCGGCGAGCGGGCCGAGAACCTCGAGCAGGCCATCGCCGCCTATCAGCAGGCGCTGGAGGTGTTCACCCGTCAGGCCATGCCGCTCGAGTGGGCCCAAACCATGCACAACCTGGCGAACGCCTACCGCAACCGCATCCGCGGCGAGCGGGCCGAGAACCTCGAGCAGGCCATCGCCGCCTATCAGCAGGCGCTGGAGGTGTTCACCCGCCAGGCCATGCCGGTCGAGTGGGCCGAAACCATGAACAACCTGGCGAACGCCTACCGCAAACGCATCCGCGGCGAGCGGGCCGAGAACCTCGAGCAGGCCATCGCCGCCTGTCAGCAGGCGCTGGAGGTGTTCCGGCTGGGAACCTTCCCCGCTGACCACCGCCGGGTTCAGCAGGCTTTGGGACATATTTATCTTGAATTACGTCGCTGGAAAGAGGCGATCCAGGCCTACCAAAGCAGCCTGGAAGCCGGGGAATTGCTCTATCAGATCGCTGCCACCCCCGACTCCCGCCGCGCCGAGTTGGCCGAGGTTCAGGTCATCCCCTCCCGCCTGGCCTATGCCCTGCTTCAAAATGACGCCTCACAGGAGGCCGTGATTGCGCTGGAACGTTACCGCGCCCGCTGGCTGGCCGAGGCGCTGGCCTTAGAAACAGAGAAGCCTCCCACCGTCCCGCAGCAGGTCTGGGATGATTTTGACACCCAAAGGGCCAGGCTCCGCGATCTGCTAGCCGAGGCTCATTTACCGGAAAGCACACCCGGCAAGCGGGATTTTGTCACACTCAGCGACCTCATCCGCACGGCCCGGCAGCGGCTCCAGGAAGCCATCGTACAGGTTCGGCAGTACGCTCTGGACTTTATGCCCGAAACGGATTTCAATCAGGTGCAACAGGTCGCTGCCGATGCTCCTCTGGTCTACCTGGCCGCCACCGACTTCGGCGGTTTTGCCTTGATCGTGAGTGCAAAGGATGTGCAGATGGTCGAACTGCCCGCCCTGACCGAGCAAGCCCTGCGCGAACAGGCAAACAACTATCTCGATGCCTACTTCGACTGGCGCGCTGATTCCTACAACAAATCCACCCGCGCTGCCTGGTTCGATGCACTGGAAAGCATGCTGGTCTGGCTCGGCGAGACGGTGATGGCCCCGCTGGTCGAGAAACTTCAGGCCAGCGGCCACCCCAAGGACGCGCCGGTGCGCCTGATCCCCGCTGGCCGCCTCGGCCTGCTCCCCCTCCACGCCGCCCGCCTGCCGTCCACCGTCCATCGTCCACCTACGCCCTCGACCACTACACCTTCACCTACGCCCCCAGCGCCCAGGCGCTCTATCACGCCCGTGCGGCCGCTCAACGCCCGTCCAATTCGCTACTGGCAGTGCGTTACCCCGATAAACGCTTCCAACTCGCCGATCAAGCCGTGCGCGCCGCGCTGGAGACCTTCCCGCCTGAAAAGCGCAAAGCCCTGCTCATGAACGAGGCGCGCAAAGCCGCCGTCCGCCAGGCTTTCGGCGAGTACAACGTGCTCTTCTTTTTCACCCACGGCGTAGCGGACTTTGCAAACCCGCCGGCCTCCGGACTGGAGATGGCGGTTGCCCCTGGCGATGCTCCCGAAGAAGCCCGGCTCACCCTGGCCGAGATCTTCGACCTGCGCAGCCAAAACACCCGCCTGGCCGTGCTTGCTGCCTGCGAGACCGGCGTCCCATCCGACCTGAAAACGATGGACGAAGTCGTCTCCCTGCCCTCGGGACTGATGCAGGCCGGGGTGCCGGGCGTGATCGGCTCGCTTTGGAGCGTCGCCGAATCCAGCACCGCCATCCTGATGAGCATCTTCTTCGAGGAGTGGCGCACCAACGGCCTCACCCCGCCGCAGGCCCTGCGCCGCGCCCAGCAACGCTTGCGCGTTGAAAAGTTCTCTCATCCCTTCTACTGGGCCGCGTTTACGTTTACCGGACTGTAACCTTGTAGAGCAAATGCTTGCATTTGCTCATAGACAAACACGAGCATCTTGTAGCGCAAATGCTCGGCTTATGGACAAACGCAAGCGTTTGTCCTACAATTAGAGCATGTTCTTCCGCCGCAACTTACCCCACTACCACGTACCGAACGCCACCTACTTCGTCACCTTTCGGTTGGCCGGCAGTCTGCCGATGGAAGTCTTACAGCGGGCACAGGAAGAATACGAAAGCGAACGGCTCCATCTCAAGCGCAGCTTGCGGGGTCAAACCCTTCAGGAAGCCCTGCGTCAGGCACAGGAAACCTATTTTGCCCGCCTGGATGCGCTCCTAGATAAAACCATCTATGGCCCACGTTGGCTAAATCAGCCACAATATGCCCGCCTGGTAATGGATTGCATTCGCGAACTGGAACCGGCTCACTACCATCTCCACGCCTTTTGCATTATGCCCAATCACGTTCACCTGTTATTGGATCAGCAAGGCATTCCGGACCCTCCGCCACGGCGCGACGGTAAGGCTTACACCGCACTCAACCTGGCCATTCGCCTGCTCAAATCCAAAAGCGGCATGCTTTGCAACCGTCTGCTGGGACAACGCGGCGCTTTCTGGCAGCATGAAAGTTACGACCATGTAGTGCGCAACGCACGGGAATTCCAACGCATTTTAGAGTACATTGTCAACAACCCTGTCCAGGCCGGCCTGGTGGAAGATTGGCAAGCCTGGCCTTATTTGTACATTAACCAAGATTTGTAACACAAATGTGGACAAACGCAAGCGTTTGCCTAGAATCAGTAGAGCAAATGCTTGCATTTGCTCAGAGAAACGCGAGCATTTTGTAGCGCAAATGCCAGCATTTGCGCAGGAGGATCCAATGCCCAAATACACCCCCGAACAAATTTACACCGCCGCCCGTACCCTGCTCCCTATGCTCGATAAAGCCACCCGCAAGCAAGTCGAAACCCTGCTGGAGCAGGCCAAAAGCGGCCAAGACACCCACCTGCAGATGCTCGATCTGATCACCCGCGAAGAGGCCAACCGCATTGCCCTGCGCGCCCTGCTGGCCGGCGAAGAAAGGAGTGAAAGCACACTGGCAGGCGGCTACAGCGGGCTGGGAGGGGAAATCAGCAGCACCCCCGGCCAGATTTTCGTCTGCCCGTTCGAAGGCTGCGACCATCGCTACATCTCCGCCGAAGCGGGCGAGAGGCCGCCGGATTGTCCGCGGCACAAACTCCCGCTGGTCCCGGCAGAAGAAGCGGAGGGCTGAGCCATGTTGACCTCCTTTCTGGAAAGCGTCGGGCAGGGACTTTCGGAGAAGTGGCAGGAACGGCTCTTCGGTCCGGCCTTCCTGTTCTGGGGCGGCGGGCTGCTATTCTGGATCACCCCTGAGCGCCTGCCTGCCCTGTGGGATGAACTCAGTGCCCTGCCGCTGGTCACCCAAACGGGGCTGCTGCTCGGTGCGCTGCTCGTGCTGGGCGCTTCCGATCGCCTGATGGAAACGCTCAGCCCGCATCTGCTGCGCTGGCTGGAGGGCTACTGGCCGGGGCCGCTGGCGCAGGTAGCCGCATGGCTGGCAACCTGGCGGCGCAAACGCTTCGATGAGCAGCGCAACCGTCTGAGTGCGCTGCTGCTCAAAAAGCGGGAAAGTAGCCTGACCTGGGCCGAGGCCCGTCAACTGGCGCGGCTGGAAGCCTGGCGGCTCTACACGCCACGCGATGCCGAAGACATCCTGCCCACCCGCCTGGGCGACATCCTGCGCGCCGCCGAGACGCGCCCGCGTCAACGCTTCGGGCTGGACGCGGTGCTGCTCTGGCCGCGCCTGTGGCTGCTCCTGCCCGAAAACGTCCGCAGCGACCTTTCCGCCGCCCGATCCCGACTCGACCGCCTGGTGCAGGCCTTCGGCTGGGGCGCACTCTTCCTGCTCTGGACGTTTGTCTGGCCGTGGGCCTGGGTCATTGCCCTGGCCTGGATGTGGATCGCCTGGCAGCTGATCCTACAGGCCGCCCTGCCCTTTGCCGACCTGGTGCAATCGGCCTTCGAGGTGCACCGCTGGCGGCTGTATGAAGCCTTCCGCTGGCCGCTACCTGCCGAAAGCGGCGCCGCCGAAATCGCCGCCGGAGAAGCCCTCAGCCGTTTCGTCCAGCGCGGGCTGAGCGAGGCGCCGGTCCAATACGCCGCGAGATAACCGTATTCCCACAATCGTCAAACACTCTCTGCAGCTCTTCCGCGGCCAACCGTCCATCGTCCACGGTCCCTTCCAGAACATCCGTCCCATCCGCCCCGCACCCTTGGCAGCAAGTTCAACCTTGCCAATTTTCCGCTTTTGCGCTATTCTTTAGCCCATCACGAGTCCGTGAGAGCAAAATCCACAAGAAAGGAGAAGAGACATGCAAAAGAAGGTTTTTATCTTTCTGAGCATCCTGGTTCTAGCCGGTATGCTGCTGGCCGCCTGCGCGCCAAAGACGCCGGCCCCGGCCACTCAGGCGCCGGCAACGCAGCCGCCGGCCCCGGCCACCCAAGCACCGGCGACTCAACCGCCGGCTACTGAAGCACCCACCGAAGCGCCTACCCCGGCGCCGACCGGCGGTTTGCCCGATCTGGGTGGTCGCAAGATTACGGTAGCGGTGGAGAACGCCTATCCGCCGTTCAACTTCATTGACGAAGCCACCCAGCAACCCGGCGGTTGGGATTACGAGACCGTCACCGAGATCTGCAAGCGCCTGAACTGCGTGCCCGAATTCAAACAGGCCGCCTGGGATGGCATCTTCCCCGCCATGGCCGCCGGCGAATATGACATGCTCGCCGATGGTGTCACCTACACCGAAGAACGCGACCAGACCGTGGACTTCTCGATCCCCTACGTGTACGTCGGTCAGGTGATCCTGGTCCGCGCCGATGAGACCCGCACGCTGGAAGACTTCAAAGCCGATGCCAATGCCAAGATCGCGACCCAAATCCAGACGACCAACGAAATCGTTGCCAAAGAAGTCTTCGGCGAAGAGCGCGTCCAATCCTTCGAGGACTTCGGCGCCGCCATCCTGGCGCTGATCTCGGGCGACGTGGACGTTGTGGTCATTGATAACGTCACGGCATTGGGTTACATGAAAGAAAACGAGAGCAAGATCAAGATCGGGGGGCAGATCAGCTCCAACGAGCCGCTGGCCTTCGTCTTCCCGCCCGGCAGCGATCTGATCGAGCCGGTCAACAAGGCGCTGGAATCCATGAAGCGCGATGGCACGCTCTACGTGCTCAACCTGAAATGGGGTCTGGTCTCGCTGCCCGATCTGGGCGGACGCACGATCACGGTAGCGGTGGAGAACGCCTATCCGCCGTTCAACTTCATTGACGAAGCCACCCAGCAACCCGGCGGTTGGGATTACGAGACCGTCACCGAGATCTGCAAGCGCCTGAACTGCGTGCCCGAATTCAAACAGGCCGCCTGGGATGGCATCTTCCCCGCCATGGCCGCCGGCGAATATGACATGCTCGCCGATGGTGTCACCTACACCGAAGAACGCGACCAGACCGTGGACTTCTCGATCCCCTACGTGTACGTCGGTCAGGTGATCCTGGTCCGCGCCGATGAGACCCGCACGCTGGAAGACTTCAAAGCCGATGCCAACGCCAAGATCGCGACCCAAATCCAGACGACCAACGAGATCGTCGCCAAAGAAGTCTTCGGCGAAGAGCGCGTCCAGTCTTTTGAGGACTTCGGCGCCGCCATCCTGGCGCTGATTTCGGGCGACGTAGACGTTGTGGTCATTGACAACGTCACTGCGTTGGGTTACATGAAAGAAAACGAGGGCAAGATCAAGATCGGTGGGCAGATCACGTCCGATGAGCCGCTGGCCTTCGTCTTCCCGCCCGACAGCGATCTGATCGAGCCGGTCAATCTGGCACTGGCCTCCATGACGCTGGACGGCACGCTGCAGGCGCTCAACGAAAAATGGGGCCTGGTCAGCAAGTAAAAGCTTTCTAATGCACCAAAGAGGGGATGGAGCCTATACTCCATCCCCTTTACTTCAATACCTCGGAGGAAATGATGCAGGCAGAGATCGGCCGCTCTTCGGCAAAAATCCTTTCCATTAGCAAATGGCCGTGGTGGATCATCATCCTGTTCAGCGGCGGGTTGGCGTTGCTCTATCTCATCCTGGCCGATACGAACTATCGTGAGACATTTCTCTACCTGACACAAGGTCTACAAACCACGCTGCGCATTACGTTTCTCTCCTACGCCATTGCCACAGTGATCGGCCTGATCGTCGGACTGGCGCGCACTTCCAAAAATCCCATCCTTTACCACCTCTCCACCCTCTATGTAGAGACCATCCGCGGCGTTCCGATGATGGTGCTCATCCTCTACATTGCTTTCGCCCTGGTGCCGTTTCTGGTCGATATCATCCACAATATGGGCTACACCGAATTCGATATCCGTGCCGTTTCAATGGAATGGCGCGCCATTGTGGCACTGGCACTGGGGTATGGCGCTTTTGAGGCCGAGGTCTTCCGCGCCGGCATTCAATCGATCAGCAAAGGGCAGATGGAAGCGGCCAAATCGCTGGGGATGAACTACTTCCAGGCCATGCGCTTTGTCATCCTGCCACAAGCCATTCGCCGCGTGCTACCGCCCTTGGGGAATGATTTCATCGCCTGCCTCAAAGATTCCTCGCTGGTAACCGTCCTGGCAGTCAACGAGTTGACCCAGATGGGTCGCCTGCGCCGCGCCGCCACCTTCCGGGCGATGGAGACCTTCAACGTAGTTGCCTTCCTGTACCTCTCCATGACCCTTTTGCTCTCCCTCCTGGTGCGCTGGCTAGAAAACAAGATGAAAATTGAGGAATAGTCCCTCCACGGTCCACGGTCTACGGTCCATCAAATGAACCTTGTCTTCTTCGATCTGGAAACACAAAACCTTTTTGAAGACGTAGGCGGGCGCGGCAACCTCGAAAAGCTGCGCCTCGCCTGCGCCGTCACTTGGTCTACCGAACGTCAGGATTTTGCCGTTTACTGGGAAAGCGATGTCGCTGCGCTGATCCAGGAGCTTAAGGCCGCCGATCGGGTGATCGGCTTCAACATCCGGCAGTTCGATTACCGCGTCCTACAACCTTACGCACCGGGCGAAAACCTGCAGCGCCTGCCGACCTTAGACATGCTCGAAGAGATCACCCGTCAACTCGGCTTTCGCCTGGGGTTAGACGCCCTGGCTTCGGCCACGTTGCAGGTGGGCAAAAGCGCCGATGGCAAAGAAAGCGTACGCTGGTTCCGCAACGGTGAGCTGGAAAAGGTGGCCGAATACTGCAAGCAGGACGTGGAGATCACCCGTCGCTTGTACGAATTCGGTCGCGAGAACGGCTTTCTCTATTACTACTCGCGCATGGGCAGCCGGCTCAAGGTGCCGGTGAGCTGGAAATGAGATAATCCAACAACAGACGCAAGGCCTGATCGGTAGCCTGTTGTTTGTTTGCTTCACGATCGCCGTGAAACTGAAAGCGATAGGCTTGTTCCCCATCCGGAGCGACCAATCCGATCCAGGTCGTGCCGACCGGCTTTTCAGGCGTCCCGCCGCCGGGGCCGGCAATGCCGCTGATCGAAAGCGCGATTTCAGCCCCCAGGCGCTCGCGCGCGCCACGCGCCATTTCCAAAACCGTCTCGCGGCTCACCGCGCCGTAGCGCTCTAGCGTCTCCCAACGCACTCCTAAAAGATTCACTTTGGCCTCATAGGCATAGGCGACAATCCCGCCGAGAAAATACTCCGAAGAGCCGGGGACATTCGTAATGCGATGCCCGAGCAAACCACCGGTGCAGGATTCCGCCAGCGCCAATTTCCAACGCCTCTGACGCAACAGAATACCGATCCGTTCTTCCAACGATAGGGTCTCGTCCATGGAGCCTCATGGTCATGGTATAATCAACGCGCCCGCCCCCGTAGCTCAATCGGATAGAGTAATGGACTTCGAATCCAGAGGTTGCGAGTTCGAGCCTCGCCGGGGGCGCTGAGTTGTTTATACCTTTGAGATAGGCGATCTGTCAATGGTGAGGGAAAAGGACGATGGACCGTAGACGGTGGACCGTAGACGGATGGTAGACGATGGCGTGGCTTTTCGGAGACTCCACTTCACGTGCCAGGCGGCTTGTCGCCCAATTGGGGGACCCCCAAAAATCAGCCCAGGCCGAGACGGAATTGCTCCAACTGGGGAAAGATGCCGTGCCGGCGCTGCTGGAGGCGCTCCAATTGCCCCAGCCGGCGCTACGCGCCCGCGCCGCAGAAGTGCTCATCCGGCTGGGTCCCCTGGCCACCCCGCAGCTCATCGCGCAACTGAACACGGCCTCGCCCCCCGTTCAACTCCAAATTTGCCAGATCTTCGCCCAAACGCGGCCGCGCGAAGCGCTTCCTGCCCTGCTCGGCGCCTTGCGCAGCCCCTCCCAGGAAGTGCGCATACAAGCGGCGAAGACGATCGGGGGGATCGGCGACGCTTCGGTTCTGCCCTCGCTGATTCGGCTGACGAAAGATGCAGATCCGGGAGTGCGCGTCGCCGCGGTGTTGGCAATGAGCTATTTCCCCCAAAGTACCTCCACCCTGAAAGATGTTTTGCTCGAAGATGCAAAGATCGAGGTGCGTCAAGCGGCCGCACGCGCCCTGACACGCCTACGCGATCCATCCACCCTGCCGGCACTCATCGAAGCGCTGCAGGATGGCCGCTGGTGGTATGAGCGCGAGCGCGAAGTGGAGGATTTGCTCCAGGCCATTTTGGCCTTTGGCGAACAGGCCGTGCCGTACTTGCTTGAAACGATCGAGCACCGTGAAAGCGTGGTACGGCGACTCTCGGCTCTCCTGCTGGGAAAGATCAAAGATCGCCGTGCCCTGCCTGCCTTGGAGATCGCCCTCTATGATTTGCACTTTGAGGTGGGGGAAACTGCCGCCCAGGCGTTGATCGGGTTCGGACGTGAAGGGATCGAGGTCCTGATCCAGGCCCTTCAGCATCCCGAAGCCACCGTGCGCGAACGCGTCGTGCACGCTATGGGCAGTCTGCCTCATCCGCAATTCACCCCACTGTTGATCGAGCGTCTACAAGATAGCGACGAAGCGGTACGCCTACGGGCCATTCAAGCCCTCGCCCGCATCAAAGACCGCCGCGCCCTTCCCGCCCTCCAGGCCCTAGCCACCGATCGCACCAACCGCACCCTCTTCTTGGCCGCGCGCGAGGCGATCGAGGAAATCCAGAAATAAGCTCGTCATAAAAGAGGGCGTCCGATTCGATATATCCGGTGTATGCGAATCGCTCAACTTTTTTAAAAATATGTGTTTATCCGTGTCATCCGCGTTCATCCGTGTTCTATTGCGGTAAAGGATTTGCGCTAAAACACGGTTTTTTTTGGGGGGTACTTCATGTAAATCTTACTAAACCCTTTATTATCTTTGATGTAATTAGAACAAGAAAAAGCCCTATTGGGAAAAGACAAGCCTCTGCCATTCCCGGCATCTACGACGGTCAAACTCTTCTGCGAGATCAAGCAAAAAACCGCTCATCCTGGTCCACTCTTACCGCGCGTCCAAAAAAGAGGTAAACTTACCTCATCATCCCACGTGGAGGTCCCTCATGAGCACCCTTCAATTCCCCGATCTCAACCCTCCTGCTCGTTTGCTACTGGGACCAGGGCCCTCGATGGTGCACCCGCGCGTGCTACGGGCGATGGTGGCGCCACCGTTGGGGCACCTCGATCCGCAACTGTTGCACCTGTATCAGGAAGAGCAGGCGCTGCTGCGCTACGTCTTCCAGACGCAGAATGAGTGGACGTTCGCCTTGAGCGGCACCGGCACTTCCGGCATGGAAGCGGCGCTGGCCAACCTGATCGAACCCGGCGATGCCGTGCTGGTGGCGATCCACGGCTACTTCGGCGAACGTATGGCCGAAATTGCCACCCGCCTGGACGCCGAAGTCGATCGCCTGCAGCGCGCCCCCGGCGAAATCTTCGACCCACAGGAGATCGCCTCTGCCCTCTCCCGCCGTCACTATAAGCTCCTGGCGCTCGTGCACGCCGAAACTTCCACCGGCGCCGAGCAGCTACACATTGCCGAGATCGCCAATGCGGCGCATCGCAACGACACGCTCCTGGTGCTGGATACGGTGACTTCGCTAGGCGGCATCCCGGTCAAAGTGGATGAATGGGGAGTAGATGTCGCCTATTCGGCCAGCCAGAAAAACCTGGGCGCGCCTTCCGGCCTGGCGCCGATCACCATCGGCGAACGGGCACGCCGCGTCATCGAAGCGCGCAAAACGCCGGTAGCCAGCTTCTACCTCGACCTGAAACTCTACGCCGCCTATTGGGGCGAAACGCACGCCTACCACCATACTGCCTCGGCCAGCCTGCACTACGCCCTGCGCGAGGCCCTCCGCCTGATCGCCGAAGAGGGCCTGGAACAGGCCATTGCCCGCACCCGCGCCAACGCCGAACTGCTCTGGCAGGGTCTGGAAGAGCTGGGAGCACCGCCGTTTGTCCCCGTAGAATATCGCCTGCCGCCGTTGACCACGGCGCGCGTCCCAGAAGGAGTCGATCCGCATCGCCTGCGCTTGCGCCTGCTCGAAGAATACAACATCGAGATCGCCGCCGGCTTCGGCGCGCTGCGCGATAAAGTCTGGCGCATCGGCCTGATGGGCTATTCCAGCCGCAAAGAGAACATCACCCTGCTACTGGCCGCCATGCGCGAATTGCTGAGAAGTTGATGCGTCGTCTGCTACTACTGTTTCTCTTCCTCCTCGCCTGTGCGCCCCGTCAAGGCATACGAGTCCACATCCTGGACGGGGAGCAGGTCTTCTCCATCCGGACGGAGGCCGCCCTGCCGAGAGACTGGTTGCAGGAAGCCGGCCTCCGTCTCGAGGCAGGAGACCGTCTACTCCTTCACGGCTTCCCGATCGATCCAACCCAACCCATCCCCGCGCAAGGCGAGATCATCCTCCAAATTCGCCGCGCCCATCTCGTTACGTTGCAAACAGAAAACGAGACCCGTACCTTCCGCAGCGCCGCAGAAACCCTCGGCGAAGCCCTGCGTGAACAAGGCTATGCCCTCTATGCCGCCGATCGCTGCTTTCCGCCGCTGACCACGCCATTGGATGGCGATCGAACGGTAACCTGCCGCTTCTCGCGCCCGATCACCATCGAAAAAGCGGCTCAGGTCTGGACCCGGCGCACCGCCGCCGCCACCGTAGGCGAAGCCCTGGCCGAAGCCGGTTTACCGCTGGTCGGCCTCGATAGCAGCGATCCGCCCCCCCAGGCGGCGCTTCCGTCCGATGGCCGCATTCGCCTTCACCACATCTGGGAGAGCGTGCAGATCAACCAAAAAAGCATCCCCTTCCGCACGGAATTCGTCGCTTCCGCCGACCTGGAGCTGGATCAGCAGCAAATCCTTCGCCCCGGCGAAGAGGGACTCAGCATGGAACGCGTGCGCATTCGCTACCGGGATGGGGAAGAAATCGCCCGCCAGGTTGAAAGCGAGACCCTGATCCGCCTACCGCAAAATCGCCTGATCGGCTACGGGACGAAAGTGGTTGTGCGCACGGCGGTGGTAGACGGAGTCACCATTGAATACTGGCGCGCCATCCGCGTCTACGCCACCTCCTATTCCCCTTGTCGCTCCGCGGCGGATCGCTGCTACCCCTATACCGCCAGCGGCAAAAAAGTGACCCGCGGCGTGATCGCCGTGACCCTGAGCTGGTATCGCATGTTACAGGGTCAGCCGGTCTATATCCCCGGCTACGGCCGCGCCACCATCGAAGATGTCGGCGGTGGCATTCCCGGCCGTCCCTGGATCGACCTGGGATTCAGCGATGAGGATTACGAGCCCTGGCACCACTGGGTCACCCTCTACTTCCTGACGCCCGTCCCGGCCAACATCCCTTATCTTCTGGAATAACCTGTGAGTCGGCGTTTTCGTCCCCCCATCCCGCCCTTGCAAACCGCCCAATTGCTCCGTCAGGCCGGCCTGCGGCCGAAAAAGCATTTGGGGCAAAACTTCCTACAGGACCCACACTTGCTGGAGGCCATCATCCAGGTCGCCGAAATTCAACCCACGGACTGGGTGCTGGAGATCGGCCCCGGCCTCGGCAGCCTGACGCGTTACCTGGCGAATGCCGCGCAACAGGTCGTTGCCGTCGAGATCGATGAGACACTCTTCCCCATCCTGGAGCAAGTGCTTGCACCGTGGGAAAACGTACACCTGGTGCGCGGGGATATACTGCGCCTTTCCCCTGCCGATCTCATCCCCCAAGAAGGTTATCTGGTGGTAGCGAACATTCCTTATTACATCACCTCGGCACTTATCCGTCACCTGCTGGAAGCGCCGCGGCGTCCACGTCGCATCGTGCTGACGGTCCAGAAAGAGGTCGCCGAGCGCATTTGCGCTTCGGCCGGGGAGATGAACCTACTGGCACTCAGCGTCCAGGTCTACGGTCGGCCTTCGATCGCGCTGCGCATCCCGGCCGGAGCCTTCTACCCGCCACCGAAGGTAGATTCGGCGGTGGTGCGCATCGATCTCTACCCGCAGCCGCTCCTTCCCTACGAACGGCTAGATACGTTCTTTCGGCTGATCCGCGCCGGTTTCTCACAGAAGCGCAAAACCCTACGCAACGCGCTATCCCATGGCCTGGGGCTTCGCTCTTCCCAAGCGGAAAACCTGCTGCTGCGCGCCGGCATCGCTCCCGATCGCCGCGCCGAAACGTTGACCCTGGAAGAATGGCAAAAACTGTTGGAAGAATGGGAGCAAGCCCCCACATAAAGCGGGATGGAAAACCTGAGAGCATTTGAGAGCACCATCGGGCTATTTTGCTCTCACCAAAGCCATTTGAATCGGAAAATTCGCGATCGATTTCCCGGAGTCACCATGAAAAAATTTCCCTCCCCCTTCTGGTATGCCGTCCTCTTCCTCGGCTGGCTGTTTGATTTTCTTTTCTGGGATCACGAGCCGGGCGTTTCATTCGCCCTCTACGCCCTGGCCACGTTGAGTGCCGGGGTCATTCTGTTACGCCGCGAAGGAGCGCACCCCGCCAAACAGACCTGGCTGTTGTTCCCCTTTCTCCTGTTCTTCCTCGCCATCACCATCCTGCGCCGCGAACCGCTGACCGTGTTCCTAGCCCATGTGCTGACCCTCCTGCTCATGGCCATCCTGGCCGTCACCTACCGCGGGGGAAAGTGGTTGGAATATAGCTTCGCCGATTTCTTCCGCCAGGCCTTCAACCTGATGATCGGCATCCTGATTCGCCCGGTCACCGCCTTTTCCGCCGCCCGCCGCGCCGCCCAGCAAACAGAGAGAAAACCGTCCACCTTCTGGCCGATCGCCCGTGGCCTTCTGCTGGCCTTGCCGATCGTGGTCATCTTTGCCGCTTTGCTCGCATCCGCCGATCCGCTCTTCGCCCGGCGGCTAGATGCATTCGTGGCCCTTCTCCGTTTGCAGAACCTGCCCGAATACCTTTTCCGCTTGTTCTACATCCTGATCATCGCCTATGTTCTGAGCGGCATCTACTTGTACGCCTTCGAGCGTTCGGCAGAAGAACCCCTGCTGGGACGCGAAAAACCGCTCATCCCGCCCTTTTTGGGCTTCACCGAGGCCGCCATTGTGTTAGGGAGCGTCGGTTTGCTCTTCGCCACCTTCGTAGTGGTACAGTTTCAATACTTCTTCGGCGGCGAGCGCAACATCCACCTAGAGGGCTATACGTATGCCGAATACGCTCGACGCGGGTTCGGCGAACTGGTGATCGTCGCCTTCTTCAGCCTGCTCCTCTTCCAAGTGCTCAGCACGATCACCCGTCGCGAGCGTCCGCAGGAGCGGCGCGGCTTTTCCGTGCTCGGCGTTGTTCTGGTAGCGCTGGTAGGGGTCATCCTGCTTTCGGCCTATCAGCGCCTCTCGCTCTACGAGATGGCCTATGGCTTCACCCGCCTGCGCACCTACACCCATGTCTTCATGATCTGGCTGGCGATCCTGCTCCTGGCCGCGGCCGTTTTAGACCTGCTGCACCGCCAACGCGCCTTTGCCGTGATCTGCCTATTCACGCTGCTGGGCTTCGGGATTTCACTTTCCCTTCTCAACGTGGATGCCTTCATCGTGCGGCAGAACGTAGAACGATTTCAAAAGGGGGAAGAATTGGACCTCCCCTACCTGACTTCGCTCTCAACCGATGCCATTCCGGCCCTCGTAGCGGAATACCGTTCCCCAACAGCGGATCAGGCTACCCGTGAGCGGATGGCGGCAACCCTGAGCTGCATCCTCTACGAAGCGCAGTCCCGACCGTCCGATCCCTCCTGGCGTGCCTGGAACCTCTCCGAAGCGCGTGCGCAGGCATTGCTTCGATCCGTGGAACCGGAGCTACGTGCCTATCGAGTCGATGACAGCGATTGGCCGATCCTCGTCACTTCCCCACAGGGCAACACGTTTGAATGCTTTGGCAGGATAGATTGAGCGGATTTCACGTTTTTCATCCGCCGTTCCATCGAGGCTATCGCCCCAATAGGGTATAATTCACCTAGAATCTTATGGAATGGCTCGGCATTTTCTCCGCTTTTGGTCTGGCTGCCAGCGCCGGATTAAACGCCTATATCCCCCTCCTGATCACCGGCCTAGTCGCCCACTACACCGATTGGATCACCCTGGCCTCGCCCTGGAATACGCTGGCCAACCCCTGGGTGCTGATCGTCTTGGGGCTGCTGGTGATCGTCGAAATGCTGGCCGATAAAATCCCGGCCGTCAATCACATCAACGATGCCATCCAGACCTTTGTTCGTCCCACCGCCGGAGCGATCCTCTTCGCCGCTTCGGCGCGCGTGATCACCGAAATCAACCCCGTCCTGGCCATGATCTGCGGCTTGCTGGCCGCCGGCGCCGTGCATGGCATCAAATCGCTGGTGGTGCGTCCGGCCGTCACGGCCACGACCGGTGGCCTGGGTAACACGCCGGTCAGCATTGCGGAAGACGTGATCGCCACCATCACTACCCTACTGGCCTGGCTGATCCCGATCGTGTTGTTCCTGTTCCTGTGTGCCATCCTTCTCTGGTGGCTGTATCGCTATCGGCGAAGGTACTCCCTGGCTCAACGGAGGTGAAAAATGAAAACCAATCGTTACCCCGTCCTGCGCGTGGTCGCTGTCATCTACAAAGTGATCGGTGTCATCCTCGCCATCCTGACGGTGATCGGCGCCTGTAGCATGCCCTTCATCGGCAACTCGGTTATTAGGTCAGCGGGGCTCGGTGAAATGCGCGGCATGGGTTTCTTCGGCGGGCTCGTCAGCGGACTATTGATCTTGCTTTATGGCGGCTTTGGCGCCCTCTTCCTCTATGCCGCCGGCGAAATCTTCACCCTGCTGATCGATCTCGAAGCCAACACTCGCGCCACCGCGGAATTGCTGGGGCGCTCGCAGAACAACGCTTAAAGGATCAACTATTTTTACGCAGGAAAAGGGGGCACTGATAAAAAATTGCAAAGGGTAATGCAGGAATACACCCCAAAAGAGAACTGTCCGCCGGGTTCGGATCGGTCTCTGACCCGCGCCCTGGCCGGTTAGCCTGAGGCCGGCACTTTGACGCTCTTAGAATGCACCGGCCGGTGAAAATTGAGGGAGATGGAATGCCCTGATTTCACCGCAACAAGGTTCTTGACCACTAAGTACACCAAGTACACTAAGGATAAGCAAAGGATTTTGACCCATTAAAAAGCGAAAATTGAGTAAAAATACTGTATTTTTTACAAAAAAACTTTGTGTTCTTTGTGCCCTTCGTGGTAAATATGGTCTTTGCAGTCAACTCAATCCTGAATTAGAAGCACACGCACAAAACCTTAAAGAACTGAATGCCGGGCCGCAATTCAGCATTCTAAGACTATTCTGCGCCTGTCGCCGCCCGTTGAGGCCATCGCCGGCGAAAACAAGCACGGAGTTCTTCCAGCGCGCGTAGTGCCTTCCGACGCGTTTCGGCATCCAGTTCCAGCTTGGCAAATTCATCCTCATCAAGCACCCTTTGCTCCCCCTGCGGTGTGACCCACAGATCGAGCGCCAGATCGACGAAGGAAACGCTATCGGACTCCAGGACGGCCGGGCGACAAATATTGCAATACCATCCCTTCAGGCTTCCATCCTCGCGGTCGTAGATTTCAAAGACATTGTACCAGCGCCGCGTGTAATAGGTTTCCAGAAAGCGATCGCCTCGCTTGAGCCAGGTGCCTTGAAAGGGCATATCCTCGCGGTCAAAGAAGGCCTCCAAGCGCAAGATACCGTTGCGCAAGAAGAGCACGCGGCCGGGATATTCCCAGGTCACAGTGCCGGAGAGATCGCGTTTGAGCACACGGATCGTATCACCCACTTTCATCTTCACCCCCCAGGCATTCCAGTCGTTCCCGTTTCAGGCGCAATCGGATCGAAGCGCCAACCGGCGGCGCCTCCGAGAGGAAGACATAGAGGTCGCCATCCAGCTGCACGCGAAAGTGTTCCTGTTGAAAGATCACATCCGTCACCTGGGCTTGCCAACCGTCTGTATCCTGCGTCGGTTCGACCTCGTGAGGTCGAAGCAGGCCCCAAATGCGCTCTCCCTGCCGATGACGATGTTCCTGCGGACAAGCCAGGGGAAAACGCCCCCAGGCACTGACGATACACCCCTCCTCCCAGCGTCCGGGGATCAAATTCCCCACCCCCAAAAAACGTGCCACCCACACACTCCGCGGATCCTCCCAAATCTCCGCCGGGCGACCCTGGCGCACAATGCGTCCCTGATGGAGAAGCAAAAGGCGATCGGCAACCGTAGCGGCTTCTTCCTGATCATGGGTCACGTAGATCGCCGCGATCGGTTGCGAACGCAACAAGGAGCGCAGCTCCAGCAAAAGTTCCTCGCGCAGCGTGCGATCCAGAGCCCCTAACGGCTCATCGAACATCAGTACCTGTGGCCGGGGTGCCAAAGCGCGCGCCAGTGCCACCCGTTGCTGCTCCCCTCCCGAAAGCTCGGTCACGCGGCGTGACTCGAACCCGCGCAAGCGCACCTGTTCCAACACCTCCTGCACCCTTTGCGCTTGTTCGCTCGACGAAAACCCCTGCATTTTCAAGCCAAAGGCCACGTTCTCGGCCACGGTTAGATGGGGAAACAGCACATAATCCTGAAAGACCAGCCCCATTCGACGGCGATGAGGGGGCAAGTGGGTGATCGCTTGTCCGTTCCAGCGAATCTCTCCCTTCTCCGCCTCTTCCAAGCCGGCAATAATGCGCAACAGGGTTGATTTGCCACTCCCGGAAGGCCCGAGCAGGCAAACCGTTTCCCCCTGGGCTACAGAGAAAGAGATGCCCTGCAGTAAGGGTTTCCCTTCGTAAGACTTGTAAATCTCATGCACTTCCAGCATGGCTATAGTTTTACCATGAGTTGCAACACAGGATACAGGGAAACGCAGACAAGCGCGAACGAATCCCGATCGTACTTTGAGATTTGCACAATCCCGTTTCCATTCTGGGGAGAGGGCTAAAAAACGAGCACACCTTCGGCCGCGGATTGTCCTCCACCGAGTGAATGACGGAGAGATGATTCATCTCTCCTCCGCTTCCGGGGGTGCAGCAGCTGATCTGGTATTGGTTGGAATTTGGTGGATTTATACAAAATCTTACCTTACCGCAGTAGTTGGTTTGGGAGCAGCCAGCATATGCACTTTGATCGCAGGTACAAGCCGACCACGCCCCCCCAGCCGTTTTGATCGCAGGCGATGTCGGTCCAGCTGGGGTTGGGAGTGGTTGTAGGGTTGGTGACGTAGCAGTAGCCGTTGTATCCGCAGATAGCGCTACATCCGGGAATGCAGTTTTTAAGGACGCCGTTATTGCAGGTGCACTTGCAATAGGTGATCATGCAGTAATTGGTTGGAGTATCGCAGGCAGAACGGGGCGTGATTTGGTCACATCTTGCTCCGCCGGGGGTGGGGGTGGCTCGCTCTGGGGGCGTGGTTGGAGAGGGAAGAGGATTTGTTGGTCGTGGGGCGGGGGTGTTTTGGACGCAGTCACAGCCATAAAGAGTATCACCAACACAGCTTTGATTGGCGCTACAGGCAACACCACAACAATTAGACCATCTGCAGGAAGCGCATTCACCAATAGCGTAGGTTGGGGATTTTTGGGGTGTTAAGACGAATAAGACATATAAGACAAATAAGACTAATAAAAGATAGCGGATTTTGGTTTTCATTGGTTGTTATGGTGAACCGTAAATGTAATTTTCTGGTTTACCACTGGTTCGCCATAAAAAAATCATAGGAAAAAGAGAGAAGAAAATCAATTGGATATTCTGACATCAAACATCAGTTCAAGGAGTTGGAAGGTGGAGGGAAGAGGAGCCCAGTCATATAATCCTGTAAATTCTCCATTTTCAAAGATGGCTTGTCCGACATATCTTTCTCCTATGTGCTGAGGATGATTTTGAGCAAGTCCAAACCCTTCAGGATAAAGATCTTGAAGTTTATAAGGATATTGTCCGTTTTTATCAGGAAGAGCTAAATACGGTAATTTACCAGGGTCATTATCTGGCAGGGAGAGGAGGTGGGTGAGGCGGGCACGCTCGGAAAGGATTTTGGCTTGGGTTTCCCGGTCTATGCCTTTTTTGGTCATCTCTTGGATGAGTTCTTCGTCAGTCTTGGTAAAGTAGTCACCGCCTTCGGCGTAAAGGATAGGAACAGGGGAAGAGGGTTTGTTTTGTTTGTAGAGTTCTTGCCAATATGTGTTATCAGGAGAAATTTCAACGTCGTATCTATTTTCACCGATGATGAATTTTCCTTGTAAAGTCAGCGGGTCTCGAGTGGACTTGTATCTTTCTATATCGTCGATATCAAGGATAACAACAACCGCTTTTTCATAGCGATTGCCTTCTTCGTCTTGAGTGTAAAACCAGAGAGGAGTTAGTTTCATGTTTAGACTGTCATAGGTTTGATTTGGCTGATCGTCACCCTTGGCTTTCAGATGAACCCACTTGCTTCCGTCCTTTTGCAATTCAAAATACAGCGACAGGCCGCCGCCGGCGTCCCATTTTTCAACGGCTTTGGCAGAGAAAAGGACATAGAGGTCATCTTCGGTGATCGGCTCGCCTGCTTGGAGTTTTTCCTGAAGCCTGCTGAGGAAGACTGAGCCTTGGAAGTCTTCGGGGGTGATACTTTCGCCGCTTTGGAGTTTTTGACGGATATCTTGCAGGGCTCTGATGGCTTTGGCCTGCTCAAGCCTGACGGATTGAAGAGCAGTCAGGCGCTCGTCATCTTTGGGTAAATCTTTGATGGATTGGATAGGGCGGTTGCCGTGGACGATGTGCAGGTAGGGGTGCTTCTCCACCTGCTTGAGTTCGGGGTCGAAGGCGTTTGTTAGGTCAAAGGCTTCACGGAAGCCACGCTCAGGTCCCTGCCAGAGGAGAGTGACTTCGACTAATTCTAATTCTAAGCGATCTGGCTTCATATTCCTATAGTTTCTTGGAAGACGATAAGCTCTGACACTTCTTGGTCGAGTGAGGTCATCGGAAATCTCAGGGTGGGCGTCAAAAGTCCTTTGTTCGATGATGTAGTCGGCGGTGATTTTTTGCTCGCCGTCCCAAAAGGTGGCGGTGGTGGTGTAGAGGACTTCGCCGTTTTCGTTGACCCGGCGCTGGAGGGCTTTTTCTACGCCCCGGAAGTAGCTTTGTTCTTCGGCCTTGATGCCAAGCTCATCCAAAGTCAACGGGGCTTCGGTGGGGGTGGGTTCGAGGGTGGGTGTGGGCGTGTGAGTTGGTCTGGGGGTGGGGGTGGAAGTTGGCGGGAGAGTCGGCGTTCCACGGTCTACGGTCAACGGTCCACCGCCTACGTTCGGCGCGGCGCAGGCGGTGAGGAGGGTGAGCAGGGCGAGGAGCAGAAAGAAGCGAGACATCGGGCAACTCCTTTCTGGGAAATTGAGGGGATGGGTGGTTGAATTATACTCTTGTTTTCAGGAGGGAGGGCACTGCCGGTGCGTGCTACGGTCTACGGTCCACGGTCGACGGTCTGTACGGCACAGGATAAATCCTAATCCTACGATGCGCACAGGATGAATCCTGATGCTACTACGGTCTACGGTCTACCGTCCATCGTCCACCCTGAATTGCGGTTATAATTCGCCGCAACCTATGACCCGGTTACACCATGGTGAACGAATGGGCAAGCAAGGACAACTGCGCGTCGGGTGCTCGGCGATCCTGTTCGATGCTGAGCGCAAGCGTGTGCTACTCACCCGCCGCGCCGATAACGGCGAGTGGTGCCTTCCGGGCGGCGCCATGGAAGCCGGCGAAAGCCTGGAAGAAGCCTGCATACGCGAATTCTACGAGGAAACCGGCCTGCAGGTCCGCCCGGTGCGCTTGGTGGGCATTTACTCGAATCGTGATACCCTGATCGAGTATCCGGACGGCAACCGCGTCCAAATGGTGGTTGTTCATTTTGAAGTCGAAGCGCTGGGTGGAACGCTGAGCCTGAGTCCGGAAACGACCGAGATCGGCTTTTTCGATCTGGAAACGATCGCTCACATGAAGCTCCTGGGCAATCATCATCAACGCATCCTGGATTCGCTGGAAATCCGCCCTACCCCGATCTTGCGACCGTGAAAGGCATGACAAGCATCACTCCACAAGCCTTTCATTTTTCATTCATCTAAACTTCCATACCTTCAACTACCATCCTATGATTGAAAATCCCGTCCTGGAAGTCATCCATCGTCACGCTTCGGTACGTCACTACAAACCCGACCCGCTCCCGAAAGAGCTGATCGAAACGATCATCCGAGCGGCACAACGTGCTTCGACCTCGTCCAACCTACAGGCCTGGAGCGTGATCGCCGTCACCGAAGCAGAACGTCGTCAACGGCTGGCTGCGCTCTGCGGCGATCAGCAGCACATCGCCGAAGCACCGCTTTTCCTCGCCTGGTGCGCCGATCTGGCACGGTTGGATCGGGTTTGCGAGCTGCGCGGCTACAAGCAGGTCACCAACTACGTTGAAAATTTCCTGGTCGCCGCTCTGGACGCAGGGATTGCGGCACAGAACGCGGCCTTGGCGGCCGAATCGCTGGGATTGGGGATCTGTTACATCGGCGCCATCCGCAATCGGCCGGAGGAAGTGATCGAGCTCTTGGCACTGCCCCGCCTGACCTTCCCCATCGTCGGCATGACCGTCGGCTGGCCGGCGCGAACGCCCCGTCAAAAGCCGCGCTTGCCGCTCGAGGCCGTGCTCCACTGGGAGACTTATCAGCGGAAACAGGATGAAGCCCTCCTCGCATACGACCGAGAAATGGCCGAAAGCGGCATCTATGCCAATCGTCAGGTCGCCATCGGGGAGCCGAAAAACGTAAAAATTTACGGCTGGATGGAACACTCCGCTCGGCGCGTGGCTCAAGCCCAGCGCACCCATCTGCGCCGGGTGTTGCAACAACAGGGATTTGAGCTGGAATGAGAGATTGGCAGCCGGAGACCGGGTTTTATGCTCTCCCGGCTGAGCACAAAGATGTGGATGGCATCAAGCGCTTGTGATGGGATGAAGTTCAAACGCCAGAATCGGTAGGGTAGTCTGGCCGCATGCGCTCCCGAAATTTGGCTCTGCGCGGCCCGGGAAAACGATCGCGAAACTTCCAGAAAAACATCCACGTACAATACCTTCAGGTATAATACGCTACACTCTCTTAGTCCCCTCATGGAGTTCTGGCATGTCTCAGAAACGTTTCAGCGGTGCGGAAATTCGACAGACTTTCATTGACTTCTTCGTCCAACGCGGCCACACGTTTGTGCCCTCTTCCTCCCTCGTACCGGGCGGGGATGCTACTCTGCTTTTCACCAATTCCGGCATGGTGCAATTCAAAGATGTCTTCCTCGGCACGGATAAGCGGCCGTATACCCGTGCCGCCAATTCGCAAAAGTGCATGCGCGTGGCCGGGAAACATAACGACCTAGAAGACGTTGGGCGGGATGATACACATCACACCTTTTTTGAGATGCTCGGCAACTGGTCTTTCGGCGATTATTACAAGAAAGAAGCCATCGCCTGGGCCTGGGAATTGCTGACCGAGGTCTGGGGCCTGCCCAAAGAACGGCTCTGGGCGACCTGCTTCAAGGATGAGAAGGGACGCATCCCGACCGATGACGAAGCGGCCGATTACTGGCGCGCTCAACCCGGCTTTTTGCCGGATCATGTGCTGTTCTTCGGGCGCAAAGAAAACTTTTGGGAAATGGCCGAAACCGGCCCCTGCGGCCCCTGCTCGGAAATTCACATTGACCGCGGCGAAGAATACTGCGATAAAAAGGGAGAGCCGGGACACGTCTGCCGCGTCAACGGGGATTGCAAGCGCTTCCTGGAGCTATGGAACCTGGTCTTTATGCAATACAACCGCCTCGACCCGGATACCCTCGAACCGCTGCCGGCAAAACACGTGGATACCGGCATGGGGCTAGAGCGGATCGTAGCGGTGCTACAAAACGTGAACTCGAACTATAAGACCGATCTCTTCACCCCGCTCATCGAGCGCGTACGTGCCCTGACCGGTCATAGCCTGGATCAAGTCTACGCCGATTTCACGCCCTACCGTGTGATCGCCGATCACAGCCGCGCCGCCGCTTTTCTGATCGCCGATGGCGTCGTGCCGGGCAATACCGGTCGCAATTACGTCTGCCGCATGGTCATCCGCCGCGCCGCCCGCTTCGGCACCAAGATCGGCCTGAATCAACCCTTCCTCGCCGAGGTGGCGGAAGCCGTGATTGAAAACTACGGTCACTTCTACCCAGAGCTCCAACGCAACCGCGCCGTGATCCTGGATACGATCACCCGCGAGGAAAAGCGCTTCGCCCGCGCCCTGGACCTAAGCACCAATCGCCTGCTGGGGATGCTGGACGAACTGCGCCAAAAAGGGGAACGGATCCTCAGCGGACGTCTGGCTTTCGATCTCTATGCCACCAGCGGAATGCCCTTCGAGATCGCCCGTGATATTGCCCGTGAACAGGGGATGGACGTAGAAGAACGGGGGTTCCAGGAGGCTATGGAAGAACATCGCCTGGCTTCCGGCGCCGGCAAAGCGATGGGTCCGCTGGGCGGCGAGGATGCCGAGTTCTTCAGCGGTATTCTGCAGGCCTTGCAGCAACGCGGCGAGATCGGCGCGGAAGGCGTGCTATATGATCCCTATACGAAAACCCAAGTGACCGGCAAAGTGTTGGCGCTGGTGCGCGAGGGGCAGGAGATCGAAGAGGCCGAAACCGGGGATCGGGTGGAGGTCATTCTGCCGGAAACCGGCTTCTACATCGAAGCCGGCGGACAGGTGAGCGATACGGGTACGATCCGCGCCGTGGACGGCAGCTGGGAGATCGAGGTCCAGGATATGCGCAAACCGGCGGCGGGGGTGATCACGCACGTGGGCGAGGTGATCTTCGGCAAGCCGCGCCGCGGCGACCTGGCCCGTGCCGAGGTGGACATGGATCGCCGTCACGACATTATGCGCAATCACACGGCCACCCATCTCCTGCACGCTGCGCTACATCAGGTCCTCGGCCCCGGCGCACTGCAGGCCGGCTCGCTGGTGGCTCCGGATCGCCTGCGCTTTGACTTCAACTATCCGCAAGCCCTGACGGCCGCCCAATTGGCCGAGATCGAGCGCCGTGTCAACGAGATGGTAGCCGCCGATTGGCCGGTACAACCGACCTATAAAACACGGGAAGAAGCGATCGCCGAGGGAGCGATGGCGCTCTTTGGAGAAAAATACGGCGAGATCGTGCGCACATTGCGCATTGGAGATGAAAATCACCTGATTTCGTATGAACTTTGCGGCGGCACGCACTTGAGCCGCACTTCTGACGTGGGCATGTTCCTGATCGTCAGCGAAAGCTCGGTCGGGACAAACGTGCGCCGCATCGAAGCGGTGACCGGACGCGGGGCCTACCAGCTGGTTGCCCGGCGCTTCGCCGTGCTTCAGGAAACGGCCAACCTGCTCAAGACCACCCCTGAAGAAGTAGCCCAGAAGGTGGAAGCACTCCAGGAAGAATTACAAACGACCCGCAAAGCGCTCAGTGCCTTGCAAAAGGAACACGCCACCCTGCTCTTCCGCCGTCACCTGCAAACGTTGGAAACGATTGGGAATGTGAACCTGTTGATTGCCGAACTCCCTGGACTGGACGATGAGACGTTGCGCGCGTTGGCCGATCTCTTCCGCCAGGAAGTGCGCGAGCGCGGTGTTTGTGTTGTGGCTACGCGCAACACACAGGTGCGATTGATGGTCGCACTAACCGCCGATCTGGTCAAGAGCGGGTGGAAAGCCGGTGAGATGGTGAACTACCTGGCGCGCCAGCTCGGTGGTGGCGGCGGCGGTGCTCCACACCTGGCGCTCGGTGGCGGTAGTGAGACGCAAAAACTGCCCGAAGCACTGGAAAGCGCACGTCGCTGGGTAGAAGAGAAGGCAACGAAAAGCTGAAATGCAGAAATAGGCCGAGGACGAACGCGGATGGATTGCCGTTCGGCAACTCGGCCTTATTTCTGAGGGTCGCAAATGTGCAAAGAGGTAGGGCAAACGCAAGCGTTTGCCCTACAATTTTATGTCTGGACGGGGGATGATCCAGGTTTGAGAGCGGAGCTGTTCGGCGAGCTGCGCCATGCTGAGATTGTAAAGAAGAGGGTGACGAAACTGCGGAGCGATTTCGGCCAGTGGCACGATGACAAAGGCATGACTCAAAAAATCGCCGAACGGCTCTTCGTCGAAGAACAGAATGTCAATGTCGATCGTGCGGGGAGCAAATTTATCCGCCGTGCGCACTCTGCCAAGCGCCTCTTCGATCGGTCGGATCACCTGTTTTTTGAACCCCTGCACATCCAGTGGGGTCCGGGCGAGGGCACAAGCATTTAGAAAATCCGGGCCATTGCTGCCCACAGCATGAGATTGCCAAGCATGGGAAACAGCCAGCAACCGGGTTTTCTGGCGCAGAAGGCGAACGGCGCGCGGCAAGTTTTGTTCCGGATCAACGTTCGAGCCCAGGCTCAGATAAACCGAATGCAGTTCCTCGCTCACGTTCGATCTCCACGCCCACCGAGGCGGCAAAACGCACGGCGCCGGGTTTTTCCACCCGCACGATCACCCGCTGCACGCCCGGCTCTTCCAAGCACAAACGCGCTAGATCGTTGGCCAGCGCTTCCACCGTCCAGCGTTCGGCACGTTCGGCATGGGCCTGCACCTTCTTCGCCACCGTGCGGTAATTCACACAATCCTCGATGCGATCGCTCACCGCGGCTCGACGGGTATCGGTAAAGAGCACAATATTGATCAAAATATCCTGCGGTTCGCGCCGTTCCCAATCGTTGATCCCGATGATGCCACGAACCAGCAAGTCCTTGATGAAAACTTTATCCATTCAGCCTCCAAAAGAAGTCGGTTGGTCACACCAGATGACGGCCGCCATCCAGGTGGATGATCTCACCGGTGATGTAGGTCGGGCCGGTGAGCAGGAAGAGCAGGGTTTCCGCCACTTCCTGCAGATCGGCCAGGCGACGCATGGGAGTTTGGGCGATCACTCCTTTGACCGGTGCGCCATCGCTCGGCGGCAGGATGGCACCGAAGGCAATGCCGTTTACTTGGATCTGCGGAGCCAGAGCCTGCGCTAGGGAGCGGGTCATCGCCGCCAACGCGGCTTTGGCAATGGTGTAGGGAAAATGATCGGCACCGGGGCGCAGGGCGCGCCAATCCAGGATGTTGACGATCCGCCCTGGGCGCTCCCCTACATGACGGGCAAAGGCCTGGGAAAGCAAAAAGGGCGCAGTTAGGTTGATCTGCAGATGGCGCTGCCAGGCTTCAAGGGTAGTTTCGGCAAAGGTAAGCGGCTCGAAGATCGAGGCACTGTTGACGAGCGCGTAGAGCGCTGGATGCTGCCCCATCGCTTCGCCTAGCGCCAGGGTTTGCTGCGCATCGGCCAGGTCGGCCTGGACGATCCAGGCTTGCCTTCCAAGGGAGCGAATTTCCTGGGCGAGATCATGCGCTTCTTGAGGCGAATGACCGTGATGGATGATGACATCAGCACCGGCACGGGCACAGGCTAGGGACATCAGGCGCCCCAGGCGACGCGCCGCACCGGTGATCAGGACGGTTTTGCCTTCCAGCGTCATGGAGGGCCTCCGCGCTCGTAGCGATCGATTGACCACAGGCCTAGCGCCAGCAAGCCCCAGGCCAGCACCTGCTCCAAGCGAAAACCACCTGGCAACAGGTGACTATCCCCACGGAACGCTTGAAGGAACAGCACCCAGCCGGAGGTCAGGACGAGGAAGCGCCGAAAAAGCGCTCCGGGGGCAGAAAGCCGAAGGCGCAGGATCAGGCCCAAGGTCCCTAACGAGGCGATGAGTTCGTATACCTGCGAAGGATGGCGACGCGCTCCCCATAGCTCCCAAGCCCATGGCAGGTTCGTTTCCTTCCCGAATCCATTTCCTGAGGCCAAGTTAGCAAGGCTGAGGCCGACGAGCAGGCTCGCCAAAAGCGGCGTGAGGGAATCGAGCATCGGCCAGAGAGGAATTTGACGGCGCTGGAGATAGATAGCAGAAACCAGGAACAAGGTCAGCCAAGCACCTGCCGGGGAGAACATATCGTTAAGCGAAAACAGGCTCAGCGGAGCGGCCAGGACCTGGGACCAATGCTCCAAAGCGTAGAAAAGCCGCCCACCGAGCACATAGCCGATCACGCCGTACGACACCAGATCGTTGAGGGCAGCGGCGGTGATCGGCGCTTTGAGGCGCTTTTCGCTGAGACTAAGGCCGATCCAGATGGCCGCCAGGACGAGGAGCCAATGGCGAGGAGGGGTGAAAAGGGTACGGAAAAGTTCCATGTTGTTTCAATCCATGTCCTGGCGCAATTCACCGCTATCCAGGGTGTGCAGGCGCTCCGGCTCTTCCAAAAGCACATCCATCAGATGGTAGGGGAGCTCGCTCATCAGCGGGGCCAGCGGAACGGTGGCCGGGGGGAGGATGCGCTCAGGTGGCGGAGGGGGCGGAAGGGAAGGCTCCAAGTTCGCCGTTGCCCGGCGACGGACGATGCGCGGCCCATCGATCAGGTAACCCACGTAGTGGCCAAGCACGGAATAAACCTTGCGTTCCGGCGTCACCCAGCCAATCCATTCGCCGAGGCGGTTATACAGATAGGGATAGACCAAGAAGGCTTCGGGGTCGCCTTTGGAGGTGTAGATAGGGATAATGCGGGTCTGGTTCATATCCGAACAGCCACAATCTCCTGTACTAGCATTATTATTATGTAGCAGTTAGAAAACAATTGAACCAGAGATTTAGCCTGGAAAACAGGTTTTCTCCTTTTATACGTCGTTATACGTCCAGTAACGATTGACGAAAAAATTCCAGAGCATGACCACGCCGATGGCAATCGCTAGGGTAAGGTTTTTCGCTATCAAGGAGGGAGAAAAGGAAGCGGTGGATAGACGCGTCATCAGGTGCTCTAGCGGCGACTCTAAAAAATGCAACAGGGGAATGCGAATGCCCACCCCCACCAGATTGACCAGAAAGAACATCATCCATTGCTGCCAGATCGGGCGCGAGCGCGAATCCGGGTATGTCCAGTAGCGATTCCAGATGAAGTTGCTGGTCACCGCGCAGAAGAATGAAAGCGTGCCGGCCAGGACGAGGGGAAAATGCAGCCAGTAGCTCAGGGCATTCATGACACCGAAATCAACCGCTGCCCCAATCGCGCCGACTACCGAAAACTTGAGAAAGCGCAGGCGCTCTTCCGGGTTCACCAGGACGTTCAAGATCATTCCAGACCTAACACCTTCTTGAAATAGGGAATGGTACGGGCAATGCCTTCTTCAAGGCTCACGCGCGGCTCCCAGCCCAGGATGGTGCGCGCACGCGTAATATCCGGCTGACGGCGCTGCGGGTCACGTGGGCTGCGACCTTCCGGGACGAAGACAATGCCGGCCTTATTACCGGTGATGCGGTTCACCGTCTCGGCAAATTCCAGCAAGGTGATCTCGTGTGGGCTCCCTAGGTTGACCGGCAAATGCTCATCCGAATAGAGCAAGCGCACAATGCCTTCAATGAGATCGTCCACGTAGCAGAAGCTGCGCGTCTGAGAACCATCTCCGTAGACGGTGAGCGGTTGACCGAGCAAAGCTTGCTTGAGGAAGTTGGGCAAGGCGCGCCCGTCTTCCGGGTCCATGCGCGGACCATAGGTGTTGAAGATGCGGGCGATGCGCGTGTCCACACCGTGATAGCGATAATAGGCCATCGTCAGGGCCTCGGCGAAGCGTTTGGCCTCATCGTAGACCGCCCGAGGTCCGATCGGGTCTACGTTACCGGGGTAGTCTTCCGGCTGAGGGCAAACCGTCGGATCGCCGTAGATCTCGCTGGTCGAGGCGAGCAGATAGCGCGCACCATGCGCTTTCGCCACGCCTAGCGTGTTATGGGTGCCCAGAGCGCCGGCTTTCATCGTTTGAATGGGCAAATTGAAATAGCCATAGGGCGATTGCGGGTTCGGGCTGGCCGGTGAAGCAAAATGGAGCACGGCATCCACTTTTCCGGGCACGAAAATGTAATTTGAGACATCATGCCGGTAAAAAGAAAAGCGCTCGTGTCCGGCCAGATGGGCCAGATTGGCCGGTTTGCCGGTGATGAAATTATCCATCCCGATCACTTCATGGCCTTCGGCCAAGAGGCGATCGCACAAGTGAGACCCAAGGAAACCGGCCGCGCCGGTGACCAGAATACGCATGGACTACCTCCAATCGATTCGAGTGATCAGACCATCTCCGGTGATCTGATAGGCCTTGCCGCTTTCGCTCTCGACGAACCACAGATTCCCTGCATAGAGCACAGCAATTGCGGGACCAGCCGAATCGGAAAGCGGCCCCGGTGACCAGACCACCGTTTGCGGCTCCAAACCGGGTTGATCGGCGGGGGGGAAGAGGGGGCGCCGATCGGAACCATCCTGATCCATCACGTACAAGCGATAGCGGCTCTGCTGGCTCTGCATAGGAAAGATGGCCTGCAAATAGGCCAGCCGATAGCCCTTCTCTCGCCCCTGAACATACAGGGGAGAAGCCACCGGATTCGCAAACATGCCGCTTGATTCTACCAGATTTACGTTTGCTCCATTCGTCAATCCTAGCGCGCGCAAATCGAAGAGGGGGGAAGCCTCGTCCGGCACCGGTGCGCCAAAAGGCACATGGACCACGGCAAAAAGTGTCTTCCCATCCGCCCCCCAGACAATGGGCGGCACCCAGGCCCATTCGCTGTAGGTTTGATAAGGGAGAATCGAAAGCAACGGGGTCAGGCGACCTTTATCAATATCCACCAACCCGATCTCGCCGGGACGGGCATAGGCGACTTGTCCAAGCAAAGAAATAGCATAGGTGCTTCCCCACCAGCCATAGATGCCACCGCTATTTGCATCCAGAACCCGCTTTGGCGTGCCGGCACGATCGCTGTAGACGGTGACGCGATAAAGGTCGTTATTCGCCTGCCAGCCCGGCGCCGCCGCCCGCGGCTCAACCGTGGAATACAATACGGTGGTATTGTTCAACCAATCGGCAAAATGGACCACATTCGAGGCCTTGATCGGGAACGGCCTGGCTTTTTGTGGATCGGTACTGACCACCCAGAGCGTGTTGATCTCCTCCGCAGGCGGACGGGATGATTTTCGGGTGAAGAGCAGGTAGTCACCGTTCGGCGAAAGGACGAAAATGCGCCCGTCCAGATCGCCGGTGGTCACCAGAGGGCGACGCAGAGCGGTTGACCCCTCCATCACCCAGGCATTGCCTCCGCTGAGATAGACCAACGTGCCGGGGATGGCGATCGGTGGGAAGGAAGATTGTGCACCCACCAGCAAAACCTGCGGCTGCGGCTCCACCAACGTGACGCTCTTGACGACGCTACGACTGACTTCGACTCCGTCCTCGTACAAGATGCGGTAAGTAATTTCCTGTTGCCCGTTCTGCCCCTCTTGTACCAAACGCGTAGTGCCCAACGGCAGGCTTTCGCTGCGCACGATCTGCTGTTCAAACGGGAGGGTTACTTGTTCGGTTTTGAACTCCTCGCGCACCCGCTTGAGGCGAATCACCTCCCCCTGACCGACTGTTTGATAGAAGGGAGGTTCACTGCGATCCAGCGGCTGCGGCGTGATCCCCGCCTGTTGCAAGACATCGCGCACCGTGCTGCCAACCGGCACACGGATCTGTTGTGTTCGACCATCCACTTCCAGCGTTACTTCTACATTGTCTGTCGGCGCAGCGAATTCACAAGCACTCAGAAACACCAGCGTGATAACCCAGAATACACTGCGCCAAAGCGAAAACTTGCGCCCGAGGGTTGAAAGGATCGCGCCCATCCCCATGTTATAATCACCGAATGCGCCCGGTAATGGTCATCACGCCTTCGCCGATGACAATGTTCTCCAGGCGAAAGCCGGTTGCCGCAGGGCCGATGGCGCCAAGATAGGCCTCGTTGAGCATCGTAGCGACGGTTTCACGGAACGTTTGAGGGAGCGGCAATGGACCCAGGTAAGCTTCCGTAATCTGGAACTGGGGCTTCCCATCAGCACTCACCGTCACAGCGAGCACGAGCTTAACATTTGAAACGAAATTCCCCTGCTGCACCTTTCCATAGAACTCTATTACGTCCGGGTGCAACAGAACCAACGGTTCCTTCACAGGTGTATCGGTTTTGCCTTGAAGCCGAGCATTCAACAACGATGTCAGCTGCTCTTGCGTCAGCTGGAGCGTCAATCTGCCTCCCTGGGCGGCTTCAAGTGTGGCCGTTGCCACCTGGGCCCGCAACGTCTGCACCGCAGCAGTAGAGACCGGCACGGTTTGAGTTGGATAGGCCGGCCCTCCAAGGAAAATGGTGCACGCCAGTGTCAGGAGTAACAACAAAACGATTCCTACGATCCATCGTAGACGAGTCATTTTTTCACCTCATCAGTAGGATTATAGCATGAGTGAAACGTCTCTTTCTTTGATCGCCCGCCTGGAAGCCCTGCTCTTTGTCGCCGCGGAGGCCGTCACCATATCCCAGCTGGCCGAAGCACTCCAGGTTAAAACCGAAGAAGTACAACAGGCACTGCAGGAACTGGAGCAGCATCTCAGCACACGCGGGCTACGTTTGCTCTATCACGGTGGACGCATCCAGATGACCACCGCACCCGAAGCGGCAGCAGACGTAGAACGCTTCCTCGGCCTGGAAGCAACGGCCTCCCTCAGCCGTGCCGCGTTGGAGACCCTGGCGCTGATCGCCTACCGTCAGCCGATCACCCGTCCGCAGGTTGAGGCCGTGCGCGGCGTGAACAGCGACGGCGTGATCAAAAGCCTGCTCGCCAAAGGCTTGATCCAAGAGGCCGGCCGGGCAGAAGGTCCCGGTCGTCCGATCCTCTACGTCACGACGCCGGCCTTTCTCCAGCATTTTGGCCTGCGTTCCCTGGAAGAACTACCACCGCTGGAATTTTCACCCGAAACGAACGGGCATAACGAACTACTCAAAGGATAAAGATGGAAGAACGATTGCAAAAAATTCTCTCTCAAGCCGGCATCGCCTCGCGCCGCGCGGCGGAAGAAATGATCCGTGCCGGACGCGTGCGCGTCAACGGGCAAATTGCCACCTTAGGCCAGAAAGCCGATCCGGAGCGGGATCGGATCACGGTGGACGGGCAGCCGGTGCGCTTGGAACCGCGCATCTACATTGCCCTTTACAAGCCGCGCAAAGTGCTCTCGACGCTCGAAGCAGAACCCGGCGATCGCCGCCGGACCTTGAGCGATCTGCTGCCGATCCCCGAGCGCGTCTACCCGGTCGGCAGGTTGGACTACGAAAGCGAAGGGCTGGTGCTGATGACGAATGATGGGGACCTAGCCCAACGCCTAACCCACCCCTCTTATGGGCATCCCAAAATCTACCGAGTGCTGGTGGCGCGCCGGCCGGATGAAGAGCAACTGGAAGCGCTCCGTCACGGCGTGGTGCTGAGCGATGGGCATCGCACTCTGCCGGCCGAGGTCCGCGTGGAGAGTTTCTTCGGCAAGGGTGCTTGGCTGCGCATTCAGCTACGCGAAGGGCGAAAACGTCAGATTCGCGAAATGTGTACCCTATTGGGATTACCGGTGGTGCGCCTAATCCGTATCGGCATTGGGCCACTCCGCCTGGGTTCGTTGAAACCGGGCGAATGGCGCTATCTCACAGCTGAAGAAATTACCCTGCTGCAAAAGAGCACCCTCACAAAAACACCTCCCCGTCGAAATGCCAAACGCGGCAACTAGAAAAGCCAGGCATTTGCTCGGTATTCAAGCACCTTTACAAGATCTTCACATTCGATTTACGCCCCCTTGATAGACCTCTGATAGCCTTATAGATGCCACTGCCACGTGGCAAACTTCTCACTATCAGGAGGTCCTATGAGCAAAGGTTGGAAAATTGCCTTAAGCATCATTGGCGTGTTGATCGCATTTTGGATCGCCGCGGTTGCTTTTGCCGCCGGTACCTGGTATGCCCGCCGTCAGGTTACGGCGACATCTTCCGGTACGATACCCCAGAACCAGTACTGGCCATGGATGCGAGACCGCCGCCCCGGCTTTGGACGCGGCTGGAAAGGCGCCCCTGCCCCACGCGCCATGCCGTACCGCAGCCCGCGCTGGGGAAGCGCTGCCAACCTTCCTATATTGAGCGTGGAGGAAGCGAAACAGGCGGCGGAAAACTACATTCAAAACCTGGGGCTTAACGGCCTGGAAGTGACCGAGGTGATGATCTTCGATAATGGCGGCTACGCCATCGTCAGCGAAACGCAGACCGGCCTCGGCGCCTTTGAGCTTCTGATCGATCCCATCAGCAAAATCGCCTATCCGGAACACGGCGCGAACATGATGTGGAACCAGAAATACGGCATACTAAGTCACCACGGCATGATGGGTCGACGCGGCGCCTGGAGATGGGGCACGCCCACCGTTCCCGATGTTTCGGCAGAAATGCCGGTGAGCGAAGAACAGGCCAAAGAAACCGCCCAAAAATTCCTGGATGGCTACCTACCGGGCGCCCAAGTGGAAAAAGTAACCCGCTTCTACGGCTATTACACCGTTGATTACGCCAAAGATGGCCAGATCGTCGGCATGCTCAGCGTAAACGGCTATACTTCCCAGGTCCTGCCGCATGTCTGGCATGGGACTTTCATTGAAGAATGGGAAAAGTGATCACATAAGGGGAGGGGGGATGCCACCTTCCTCCCCTCCGCTTCTGGCGCGGCCAATCGTTCGCGCCTAAGCCCATCTCATCTACATCTACGGTCCACCGCCCATTCACAGTCTAAGGTCCACCGTCTACCGTCCACGGTCTACGGTCTATGGTCCACGGTCTACTTTCCACCCCCTCCTCTGAGGATCCGCCATGCCTCCGAAAATCCTGATCATCGACGATGAGCCCAGCATTCTGAACTTGGTCTCGGCCTATCTGCGACCGGAAGGTTTCGAGGTCTACACGGCCACAGATGGACCTTCGGGATTAAAGGCGGCACGTGCCTACAAGCCGGACTTGATCGTATTAGACATTATGCTCCCCGGCATGGATGGGCTAGAGATACTCAATCGTCTGCGTCGGGAATCGGCCGTCTACGTTATCCTACTGACAGCACGCGCCGAAGAGACCGATAAGATCGTCGGCCTCTCGGTGGGTGCAGACGACTACGTGACCAAACCCTTCAGCCCGCGGGAGTTGGTGGCGCGCATCAAAGCCGCGTTGCGGCGCATGCAACTGCTCTCCCAAGAGGAGGGCGAGGGGAAGCTAAACTTCCGCCATGTGCAAATCGATCTGGACGCGCGGCGTGTGTTCGTGGAAGGGCAAGAAGTGGACCTGACCACCACCGAGTTTGAGCTGCTCAAGGCACTGGCACAAAATGCCGGTCGGGTCATGTCACGAGAGCGCTTGCTCGAAAAGGTTTGGGAAACCGATTATTACGGTGACCTGCGGGTGGTGGATGTCCATATCGGCCATATTCGCCAGAAACTAGGGCGACCAGAACTGATCGCCACCGTGCGGGGGGTCGGTTATCGCTTTGAGGATGAACGCTTATGAAACGATTGGAAACGCGCATTTTTCTCTCCCATTTGCTGGTGCTCGGCTTGGCCGCGCTCGTGCTGATCCTGGCTTCTCAGGCCTCTTTGCCCAATGCCTTCAACCGCCATATGCGCAACATGGGGCCGGGGATGATGCCTCCCCGCATGGGAATGATGGTCGAGTTTTACCGCGAATATCGAAATAGTTTCAACGAGGCACTTTTCCTGGCGCTGCTGGTAGCCGTAGCGCTCTCGGTGATCGTCAGTGGCTGGTTGAGCCTGCGCATTGTCTCCCCTTTGCAAGCCCTGACGCGCGCCACCCAACGCATCGCCGAGGGACATTACGAAGAACGAGTCGAAATTCAGGGCGAGGACGAGATCGCCGAGCTGGGACATCACTTCAACAGCATGGCCGAGCAGCTGGAACAGGTTGAGGCCCGTCGCCGACAGCTGATCGCCGATGTGAGCCATGAGCTACGCACCCCACTCACCGCCATCAAAGGCTACATGGAAGGTCTGATGGACGGCATCCTGCCGCCCACCATCGAAACCTTCCATCAGGTCTACCAGGAAGCCGATCGGCTAAGCCGACTGGTAGATGACCTGCAAGAATTGAGCCGCGTCGAAGCCGGAGCGATTGAGCTCCGCTTCCGTCCCGTGGCCGTTTCCCAGGTTATCGCCACGGTGAAGAAGCGGCTCGGACCGCAGATCGAAGCCCAAGGTCTCACCCTGAACATCCATCTTGCGGAACCCTTACCGCCCGTCCTGGCCGATGAAGATCGCCTGATCCAGGTGCTGACGAATCTGGTCGGAAATGCGATCAAATTCACCCCTAGCGGCGGCACGATCACCATTCGGGCAGAAAAGAAGGGGAACGAAATGCACATCGTGGTGGAGGATACCGGCATCGGCATACCGCCGGAGCACTTGCCCCGCATTTTCGATCGCTTCTATCGCGTGGATCGCTCTCGCGCCCGCGGCACCGGCGGCAGCGGCATCGGGCTGACGATCACCCGTCACTTGGTAGAAGCACACGGGGGACGTATCTGGGCAGAAAGTGAAGGGGAGGGCAAAGGCAGTCGGTTCACCATCGCCCTCCCACTCGCTCCTCGTGCCTGAAACTTCAATGACTTTGCAGCTGGCGGCGCATGGAGATCCTCAGCGCCAGGCTGTGAATACGCGCCAGTTTCTCACCCAAGGCCTTGGCTTCCGGATTCCCGGCAGCCTGCTCTTCGATCTGGAGCATTAAACCGCTCAGGGTTTGGAGAAATTCATCGGTGATCAGTGCCTGATTCTGTTCCAGCATGGATTCCAGAGCGGCATCCGGCGTATCCAGCAAGCGTTCAATCAATGCCACTTCCGGCGGCGGTGCGCTGGCTTCTTGCAGCACTTCGACAATTTTCTGCAACTTGCCCAAGCGTGTATAGTCGTTTTTCTCCGAGGCCTGTCGCAAGAAGGTATTCAGAACCTCGATCGCCTCTTGCGTAAAGCGATTCAGGTTGCGACGGGTGGCCTCGGCAACATCTTCCTGGGCAAGCAATTCTTCGATCAACTGCTGCGCTTCTTTGAAGCGCTCTTCCATCTGGCGATCGATCTCATTGACATATTCGAGAATCTTATCGCGCAAAGCCTCCAGGCGTTTTTTCTCTTCCGGGTTCTTGGTGCCTTCAATGCGGTTGGTGAGCAACTGGAAGAAGATATAGTCCAGGCCAGGGCGCGTGAGGCTCACCAGCGCTTGGACGCGCTCTTCGTTCGGCGCCTGGATGAAAAGTTCAAGCAGTTTTTCACGCGTCAGCTTCGGGCCGGCCTGTTGCAAGGCTTTGGTAGCCGCTTCCAGCTCGCTCACGGTACGCTGCAACTTTTGTCCGAATTCGGTTTCGGAGAGTAGGATCGCTTCCAGCTCGGCCAGCGCGCGCACCAGATTTTCCTGACCGGCCGCGGCTGCACTTTGGAGCAGGCGGCTAAAGATGGCAAAGAAGTTCTCGTCTATCAAATGCTTTTCCTGGCGCACGATTTCCCGCCGCACATCATCTGACGAGGCCTGCAACAGGCGTTCCAGGAGATGAATGCGCTCCTGTTGCGCCTGGAGCATCTCGCGCGTGATCCCATCTTTTGCCAAGATGGTCTCGATCAGACTTTCGTAAGTGAAATGGGTTTGAGGTCGCAGAAGATACGCCTTGCGCTTCTCCGGCGGCAGGCGGTTGACGATCTGGTTGATCAGCGGGCCGATCAGGCGCTCCTGGTCGTTGACAGAAAGGTTCAATTCGGGTGGAAAGTAAGTGAGTAGGAGCTCCTTATCCGCATCATGGTAGACAATGGGGGTGGCCAAGCGGCCGGAAAAACCACAATGCGGACATTGGGCAACGTTCACCTGACCGCTCAGGAGACGTTGCTTGGCCGATGGATCGGCTGTGACATCGAAAAGTTGTTCGACTTCCGCCAGGATCGGCTGGCGGCAACGTGGACAGGCAATTTGAGTCTTGGCCATAGAATCTTCCGTAGAAAAGAAATGAGAGACTTGCTAATTGTACCCCATTCGACCGAGATGGATAGGTGCATCAACCCTTAACAGGCAGGGAAAAACAAATCCTGGCGCCTCCCTGAGGCGAGGAATCAGCCCAGATCCGTCCGCCGTGCGCTTCAATGATCGCCCGCGCTAAATACAGCCCCAGCCCGGCGCCTTTGGTTTTACGGATCGCCGTTTCCGAGCGATAAAAGCGATCAAAGATATGCGGCAGATCGCGCGGATCGATGCCGGGGCCCTGATCGCTGACGCAAACGATCACCTGTTCTGGGCGCACCTGGCCTTGAATGCGAATTTCGCCGGATGGGGCGTATTTAATGGCATTCGAGATCAGGTTGGAAAGCACCTGCTCCATGCGTCCCTCATCCAGCAAAAGAATTGGAAAGTGGGAAGGGAAATCTACAATCAGCGTGTGTTTAGTGGTTTGGGTGCGAAATCGCTCAGCCAGGCGTTCGGCCAGCAACGGCAAAGAAACTTCACTGCGCTGGAGTTGCAGTCCCCCGGCTTGCAGCCGCGAAGCATCCAGGAGATCGTCGATCATCCGCGACAGGCGATCGGCTTCCTCTTCGATGATCGTCAGGCTCTCCTGAACCAGCACCGGGTCCAGGGACATATCCTCTCGGCGCAACGTCGAAGCATAGCCTTTGATCAGCGCCACCGGAGTGCGTAGCTCATGGCTAATGATGGAAATAAAGGTGCTCTTGAGCTCTTCCGCCTGGCGAAAATGGGTGATATCGCGCACGGAGACGATGATATTCCGTAGGCGACCGTCGTAGAGCAAAGGCGCATAGGTGATCCCCACAGGCAGCGGAGGTGGATCGGGTCGCTGCAGATCGCCCTCCACGTAGAGGTGGGCATGCGGCGTCAGCGGCCAGCCACCGGCTTCGGCTTCTTCCAGCGTGCGCCCGTTCGGCTCGCGCGCCCAGACGATGATTTCATGATGTTTCTTCCCAATGATTTCCTGACGCGGGCGACCGTAGAACCTTTCAAACGCCCGGTTGCAGCGTTCAATGGTGTGATCGGGCTCTAGGATCAGCAGGCCATCGGCCGCAGCGTCCAAAATGGCATCCAGGCGCTCCTTCTCGTAGCGCACGGCGCGGTATAGGCGAGCATTGAAAACGGCGATCGCCGCCTGATCGGCAAAGGCCTGGAGCAGTTGACGATCATTCGCCGTAAAGAGATCGGGATAGGCGCGAAAGATGAAGATCACCCCGATCACTTCGCCATGGGCGATGAGCGGCAGGCCGGTGCCGTTTAACAATCCCATGCTTGCGGTATAGGTCAGCTCCTTAAGCAAGCGATTCAATTCCCGCACATCCAGGTCGGCGACCTTTTCCTCGGCCAAGAGCGGTTCCAAATAGCGCAAAAAGGCCGGGTGAATCCCCTGCGCGGCTACCACGCGCCAGCCATCCGCTTCTCGGAGAGCAATCAGCCCGGCCTGGCCGGCGAGGATTTCGGTCGAGATGCGCAGAATGCGCGCCAGCAGTTTCTCCAGGTCCAGTTCCTGCGTGAGCAGGCGGGCAACTTCCAGGAGATAATCTCGTTGGCGGACGCGGAAATCAGGAAGCATGGAAAGCATCAGATCTGTAACGGCACCGAGCCGCGAGAAATGTTATCCAGGAACTCCTGACGCGTGGCCAAATTGGCACGAAAAGCGCCATGCATCGCCGAAGTCACCATGCGCGCATCGTGCTTCTTTACACCACGGATCATGGCACACAGGTGCACCGCCTCCACCACCACGGCAACCCCCTGCGGTTGGAGCAAATCGCGCAAAAAATCGGCGATCTGGCGCGTCATACGTTCCTGAACCTGCAAACGATGTGCATACATATCCACAATGCGCGGAATCTTGGAGAGGCCGATCACTTTGCCTTTTGGCAAATAGGCAACATGCGCACGGCCGATGAAGGGAAGCATATGATGTTCACACAGGCTATAAAACTCAATATCGCGCACGATCACCATTTCATCGTAAGCGATATTGAAAATGGCGCCGTTGATCATCGCTTCGACATCCACCGAATAGCCGGAAAGCAGCTCAGCATACATGCGCGCCACGCGTCGAGGCGTATTTTTCAAGCCTTCCCGTTCCGGATCCTCGCCGATCCCGCGCAGGATTTGTGCCACGGCGGATTCGATCATCTGATGATCGAACCCCATACGTGCGATCTGCTCTGGAGTCAGACCATCATCGTAATCCAGTTCTTCCATGATCACTCCTTGAAAACGCAAACGTAAAGAGGACCCGGCACTTCACCGGGTCCCCCGTAATCTTCGTGCCTACCCCAGCTCCGGTTCAATCAGGCCGTAGGTGTCATCTCGACGACGATAGAGCACATTGACCTGCCCGGATTCCGCATTATAGAAGAGGAAGAAATCGTGTCCGAGCAAATTCATCTGTTCAATCGCTTCTTCTTCGGTCATCGGCAAGAGGACAAATTTCTTGCGGCGCACGATCGGGGAAGGAACTTCCTCCTCCACCTCGCCCTCCGGAACGGAAACAACCTCTGCCGCCGAACGACCATCGCCGCGTCCGCGGTAGTGTCGTCCCTTGTAGCGCTCAATCTGGCGCATCATCTTATCCAGGGCCGCATCAAAAGCAGCAAAGAGATCGTCGGAACGTTCTTCTGTGCGCAAGAGCACGCCTTTGACCCGCGTGGTAATTTGCGCCGTGTACCGATCGGTATTGCTTCGCGCCGAACGGTTGTATGCAAATTCGACGCGCGTTTCATCCACTTCATTAAGGTGACGTTCGATCTTCTGAAGTTTTTTCTCCGCATATTCCTGGAGCCGCTGATTGAGCTCCATGTTCCGACCGATCACTTCATATTTGGGTGTCATAGATACCTCCAAACGATGGGTGAATGGCACGGGCCAATGTCACTGCATAAACTGCATTGGCACCGGCAGTTAGCAAAGCCTGTGCAGCCGATGAGAGCGTAGAACCGGTTGTCGCCACATCATCCACCAGCAAAACAGTCTTCTCTTTCAACCACTTCCCTTCTGCCATGAAAGCACCCTGTACATTCTCGCGTCGTTCCTGCGCGGAAAGTCCCACTTGAGAGCGCGTTTCGCGGGTGCGCTTCAAAGCACGAGCCAAATAGGGCAGACGCAAATGCAAAGCGAGGGGATAGGCAAAAAGTGCAACTTGATTATAACCGCGTTCCTGATAGCGCTTCGCACTCAGGGGAATCGGGATCACAACGTCTACAGGCCATTGCAAGGAACGGACAAACTTGGCAAAAGGCACAGCCAATGCCTCCCCTAATCCCATATCCCGGTGATACTTAAGGCGATGTAAAGCCGGGCGCACCGGTTCGGTAAACAAACTCCAGGAGCGCAAAACGTTAAAAGCCGGAGGATGTTCGCGACAAGAAAAGCAAATCTCCTCGTGAGAAAATGTGCCACATCGCATACAAAACGGCGGATGAGGCATTTTTACCCGTTCCTGACATTGCGCGCACCATCGCGCACCCTCCTTGCCACATCCACCACAGCGCGGCGGGAAAAACATATCCATGGCTTCCCAGAGCCAGTGATAAAGAAGGGCGCGCCCGTTCATTACTAAAAACTAATATTTCTGAAGACACGAATGATCTGAATTGCTGCAGGAGTCAACAAAATTATAAAAATAGATGGGAAGATCAAGAACACCATCGGGATCGTCATCTTAATGGGTGCTTTGTTGGCTTCTTCTTCTGCGCGTTGTCGACGCTGAATGCGCATTTGCTCCGCCTGGATTCGCAAGACCTTTGACAAGCTAGCGCCTAGTGTTTCGCTCTGAATAATCGCGCTAACGAAACTGTTCATTTCCGGTAAGCCCACGCGCTGTGCCATGCTTCTTAGAGCCTGTCGGCGCGGCACTCCCAGCTGCACTTCACGGATCACACGCATAAACTCATATCCCAGGGCAGTTTGCCATTTTTCAGCCACTTTCGACATCGCCGCTTCAAATCCCAGACCGGCCTCTACGCAGATGGTGAGCAAATCCAAGGCGTCCGGCATCGATTTGAGAATCTCCTTTTGACGGCGATTGATCTGACTCTGTAGCCAGAGCTGCGGGAAGTAAAAACCCACCAAACCGGAAAGCGCAATGAACAACAATCGACGCGAAAGGGGTGGAGGAGCCGGAGCTGCTGCAAAGATAAACAGGAAAAATCCAATAAACACAGCCGGAATCACAAAGCGCAAGGCAAGAAACGTGGTGGCATCCATCCGATAGGGACGCCCGGCCATTTCCAGCTTTAGCTCGGTCTCTTGCAGCGCCTTCTGTGGCGTGAAGCGCAGAGAGAACTCACCGATGCGCTTCAGGAGCGGGATAATAATACGCTCACGGAAAGGCTGTTGCAGTTCCACCTCTTCCAGCGAGGAAACCGCTCCTGTTTGACTCAACTCGGCCAGGCGTGCCAAGACCGGATCGGTCTCGCTTTCCTCCTGTGAGGCCATGCGCACCCCAACGATCACCACTCCAACGATGAGAAGCAAAACAAGCAGGCCAATCGTAATGCCGATGAGCATCTTACACCTCGATATTGGCAATGCGCATCATCACCGTGTATCCGATCACAATCAACAGCGCCGCCGAACCCAGAGCGAGCAAACCACACAACAATCCGTTGTCGAAAAAGGTCATGAAATAGGCACGATTGACAAACCAGAGGTAGACACTAAGTCCGATCGGCAGAAGGGAAACAATGGTAGCCGAGGCGCGCGCCTGGGCAGTTTTAGTGCGAATTTCACCTTTGATGCGCACCCGCTCACGAATGGTGAACGAAATGCTATCCAGAATTTCCGCCAGATTACCACCCACTTCACGCTGAACGTTCATCGCAGTAACAATAAAATCCAAGTCAACACTGGGTACGCGCCGCAAGAGATTATCCAACGCCTTTTCCATTGGAATGCCGATCTGGATCTCCTGAACCACGCGACGGAACTCTTCCGAGATAGGGGGGGAGAGTTCACTGCTGACCGCCTCCAGCGCCTGAATGGTCGAATACCCGGCGCGCAGACCGCTCACCATTAGGTTGAGCATATCTACGAGCTGCTGCTCAAAGCGATGGAGACGCTCAGACTGTTTCCTCTTGATATAAATCTGCGGAAAAATATACCCTGCTACTATACCGATCAAAATTGAAATCGGACTCGGTGCGAGTAGATAGGAAATGAGCGCCAGACCGACCATCAGGATGAAGAGCAGGGCAAAATATTCTGAGACCTTCAGCTTAATATCGGCGCGGGCCAGTTCGCGGGCAATGCGACTGCCGCGCGGGGTTTTCTCCATGCGCTTGTTCAGCCACTCGCTCAGTACCGAGCGCTCGGCCTTTTTCTCGACCTGTTTTTCCTCTTCCAGGTAGCGCGCCAGGCGCTCTTCCACCTGCGTCTCAGTACGCAGGGAAATGACCAGCCCAACGATCAATAGGATCAAAAGGACAACGCCACCTACAATGAGGATCAGCTGCATCGCGCCTCCTAAATGAAAATCAATAGCGTCTGCGCTCACCCACGCCAAAGATCGAGGGAGGCAGGTGAATGCCCGCGGCTTCGATCTTATCCATAAACTTCGGACGCAAGCCGGTTGGACGCAAACGCCCGATCACTTTCCCGTTTTCGTAGCCCATCTGCTCGAATACAAAGATATCGGTCATGGTAATGATGTCGCCCTCCATGCCGTTGACCTCGCTGATCTGCACCACCTTGCGCGAGCCATCCCGCAGACGTTCCTGGTGCACAATCAGGTCAACCGCCGAGGCGATTTGCTCACGGATCGCCCGCGAGGGCAAATCCATGCCGGCCATCATCACCATTGTCTCCAGACGGGCCAGGGTATCGCGCGGGCTGTTGGAGTGCAGGGTGGTCATCGAGCCATCGTGACCGGTGTTCATCGCCTGGAGCATATCCAAGGCCTCTTCACCACGGCACTCGCCGACGACAATGCGATCGGGGCGCATACGCAAGGAGTTGATCACCAGCTGACGGATGGTCACTTCCCCGCGACCTTCGATGTTGGGTGGGCGGGACTCCAGTGTGACCACGTGTTCCTGGCGCAGCTGCAATTCCGCCGCGTTTTCAATGGTGATAATGCGTTCGTCAGCGGGAATGAAGCCGGAGAGAACATTGAGCAGGGTGGTCTTACCGGAACCGGTACCGCCGGAGATGATAATGTTCAGGCGCGCTTCTACACACGCCTTGAGAAACTGCACCGCCTCCGGTGTGATCGAGCCAAACTCGATCAATTGCTCCACCGTGATCGGAGTGCGGGAAAACTTACGGATGGTGAGCACCGGCCCGATCAGTGAGATAGGCGGGATGACGGCATTGACGCGCGAACCATCCGGCAGACGGGCATCCACATACGGGCTGGATTCGTCAATGCGCCGTCCCAAAGGGGCAACGATGCGGTCAATGATGCGCATGACGTGATCGTTATTTTCGAAGGTAATCGGCACACGATAAATTTTGCCCTTGCGCTCCACGTAGACGTTCTTCGGACCGTTGACCATGATCTCGGTGATGGTATCGTCTTCCAAGAGCGGTTGCAACGGGCCGAAGCCGAGGATCTCCGCGGCAATCTGTTCGAATAGGCGGGCGCGTTCGGGGCGGGAGAGGACGATATTCTCCTCGGCCAAAATCTGCTCAAAGAGCTCCTGAATGGTTCGACGTACTTCTTCCGTCTTACGCACATCCATTGAGGGATCGAGATTCGCCAGCAAGCGATTCTGGACGCGGGTCTTCAGGTCCAGATAGGAACCGCTTGGCGGTGTTGGCGGCGGTGCACTCACCCTGCGCGGGGGCAGCGAAGCGGCACCACCGGTACCTTCTCCGGCCGGTGTCGGTTGCTGCGGTTGAGAGGTGGTTCCTCCACTTTCAAGACGCTTTAATAGTGACATACTCGCCTCCAAAACGTATCATCAGGCTTGTTCTAATTCACCAATACAAGCACGCACGGCCTCACCGAGTTCCAGAATCCCACGCGTGGCCGGCTGAGAGCGCGCTTCCAACACAAACGGCACACCGCGATTCACAGCCGGCAGGACCGTACGCTCATCCAAGGGGATCACCGCTTTAACCGGTTGCTTCAAGTTCTCGGAAATGCGCTCCGGAGTAATGGCAATACGCCGATCGTAGCGATTAAGAGTAAAGACTACTTTGCGTAAATCGACATTGAGCGTCCGCAAAAGGTCCAGGAAAAGACGGGCATTTTTCAGCGCCGGAATGTCCTGAGTGGTGATCAGGACGATGACATCACTCTCATCCAGGGTCGAGAGGGTCACATCGTTAATATACGAGGTAGTATCCACGACCACATATGCATACATTTGTCGCAGATACTTTAGTAATTCCTTGAATTGATTGGGGTCAACGCGATCGGCATCTTCTGGGCGCGTGGGGGCAGAAAGAATGTGCACGCCGGATGCGGCATGTTTGATAACCACACTTTCGACGATCTCCGGCTCCAGTGTCTCAACTCTGGGGGCTAGATCCACCACGCTGTTCTTCCCCTGTTCGTTGAAGAACATGGCCACATCGCCAAACTGCAAACTGCCATCCACAATGATCACGCGCGTATCCTCGTTGTGCAGTGCTACCGCCAGGTTGACGGCAACCGTTGTGCGCCCCACGCCACCTTTGGGGCTGCAAACAGCGATCACTTTTCCCAAGGCAGCCGAGAGAATGCCTGCCCTTGGTGTGATGCCTGCCGTCGGAAGTGGCTGGCGCGCCTGAGCGGTCTTCAAACGCTCCTGGTGGGCCAGCATCCCGGCCTGCCGCACAGCATTTAGTAACTCATCCATTAGAGGCGGCTTCACCAGATAGTCGCGTGCCCCAGCCAACATCGCCCGGCGCATGTAATTCGTATCGCCCTGAACAGAAAGGATCACCACCTGGACATGAGGTTGACGCTCTCGAATGGTCTTCGTCGCCGTGATCCCGTCCATATCCGGCATATTGATATCCATGATCACCACGTCCGGATCCAGGCGCTGCGTGAGTTCAATGCCCTCTTGTCCAGAGCGAGCCGCGCCGACGACCTCGATCGTTGGCTCAAACTGTAAAATTTTTCGCACATTCTCGCGCGTCTCGGCAATGTCATCCACTATTAAAACTCGGATCTTCCCTTCGGCCATATGCCCTCACAACCTACTGTTGTGGTGGAACGACAAAGGTGTCATTTGGTAATGAAGGGACAGTTAGATCATCCACGCGCGGTTCGATGGCATATATCCACGGTGCCGGTATCGCGAAATTATATTGGCTCATAATGTACTGTAGGGTTGCCGATTCCACCGCCACGCGAGAATTGTCCATCGAATTGCGCAAAGCAAGAGTAAATTTGAAATTGTTATACAACATCCAGGTTAATGAAACGGCATCCTGTGGGGTAACAATCAATGTGATCACATCCGGCGGCGGCAATTGCTGTTGTTGTGGTACAGGTGTCGGCTGCTGTTCCGCCGCAGGTTGGGCTTGCGCAGCAGCTAAGTCGAAATTGCCGATCTTCAACACTACGATATCCTGCAACAGCATTTGGCAAGTAGCTCGTGGTCGTTGTGGTTCCTGAGGGACAACAAACCAGAACTCGCGGAATTGAAAAGCCTCCTCGGGCTCAATCCGTCCCCTAATTTCAGGCCCGGAAAGAGAAAGTGTGGGGAGCATTTCCCCTTGTTGAGTGACCCGACCGGACCCCTGGACGGTGGCCAATTTGTTTGGCAATTCGCTCTGGAAACGCTGATCTACATCTTTGATGAGCACACAGCCGATCACGTTGACATGAGCGTTATCGGTCACGCCATAAGAGACTGCAGCCAGACGAGTGATCGGGATCGAAATGGCATTCATCCCCGGCGGAATGCTGGCCGTAAAGGTTGGGCCGGTGGGCGCCGGGCCTTCTACTGCGACCATTCCTTCGGTAAGGATCACACCCTGTTCCAACGGGTAGCGAGCGACCTTTCCCACCAGGTCAGCCTTTTCGGCTTCGGTAAAATAGGCCGCCAACACTCGATCGGGGGGCAACTCGATCGTACCCAGCAACTCCTCTGTGATTTGCGCACCGTACGGAATGCTTTGCTGAGCAATGAACACCTTCACGTATGCCGATGTTGGGGTGGCTGCCGGAGAAGGCATCAATACATTTCTCATGGTGTAAAGGATCAGGCATCCACCGATGAGAAGGATCAGGATCAGGAACAGGAAAATACGTCCACGGCGCATGAATGGGATCTCCTTTCAACAAGTGATGCACTCTCGTGTTTATGATAACATTATACAGGAAAAAGTGTATTACAGCATCGTTGATTACCGAAAAAGCATGGCTTTTCAAGCTTTAATCAGCAAAAACATTCGAGCAACAAAGAAACGAAATTTCGCGTTTCTCGGATCAAGATGCGGTGACCGAACAGGTTTGGTCTTCAAAGCGGACAAGAGACACCCAACATTTGAAGTGAACGCGGGAAGTTGACGATTCGCCCGATTTTATGGTATCATCAGCCCCGCAATTCATACTCCATTCCGATAGGAGAAGCGTATTAGCGTCAACGATTTTCGCGTCAATGAAGGGATCAGTGCACCGGAGGTGCGGCTGATCGGCCCCAACGGTGAAAACCTGGGGATCGTGCCGCTGCGCAAAGCGCTGCAGATCGCCCGCGAGGCCGAACTAGACCTGGTCGAAGTCTCCCCGACCGCTCAACCACCCGTTTGCCGGGTAATGGACTTCGGTAAGTTCATTTATGAGCGTACCAAAAAAGAACGGGAGGCTCGCCGGGCTCAGACCAAGATTGAGATCAAAGAGATCCAACTGCGACCAAAGACCAATGAACACCACCGCAAGTTCAAGGTCGAAGATGCTCGCCGATGGTTGCAGCAGGGTCACAAGGTACGGGTCAAAATCCGCTTCCGCGGGCGCGAGATCGAATATCCAGAACTGGCTCTGGAAGATCTGAAAGAGGTGGCTCTCGACCTGGCTGATGTCAGTACTGTCGAACAACCGCCTCAAATCGAAGGCAAGACAATGGTCGTTGTCCTGGCACCCTTAAAACCGGGCGCGAAAAAGAAACCCGCTGAGAAAAAATCGGAGACCTCTCCCGAGGGCTCCTGAGAAAACGCGGGGAAACCCGCGTTCATTTTTGCTAGAAAGGAGTGATGTGCTGTGCCGCGCAAACAAAAAGCTGGCAAAATTAAACTCAAGACCCACAAGGCTACTGCCAAGCGCTTCCGCCTGACCGGTTCGGGGAAGCTGGTGCGCACCAAAGGCGGCAAAAGCCACCTGCGGCGACGCACCTCGAAGCGTACGAAGGCCCTGTTCACCGAAATGATCCCGGTGCAGGGACGGGGCATTATTAAGCGCATCAAGCGCCTGGCCCCCAATCTCGAATCCTGATTTTTTCATTTGCGGCTAACGGGTGTATGCAACGGGTGTATAGGAAGGTGGGTCCCTTCCTTCACCGACGCCCGCCGGTCGCAGGAGGTATGAATGACTCGCGTTAAGACTGGTCCCTATCGCCATCGGCGACACAAGAAGGTGCTGAAGCTGACCAAAGGTCAGCGCATGACGCGCCACATTCTCTTCCGCCGCGCCAACGAGGCCCTGCTGAAGAGCCTGTGGTACGCGCATCGCGATCGCCGCACCCGCAAGCGCGATCTGCGCAAACTGTGGATCGCACGCATCAACGCCGCTGCCCGCTTGAACGGCACGACCTATAGCCGCTTAATCGGCGCGATGCGCAAAGCCGGCATCCTGATCAATCGCAAGATGCTCGCCGACCTGGCCGTGCGCGATCCGCAGGCGTTTGCTGCGGTTGTCGCCCAAGCATTGAAATAAGCAAAAGATTCCAGATGGAAAGGTGGCAACAGCAACGTTGTCACCTTTTCTTTTTTTTCCGAAAACGTTTGCGCTTCCTTTCCCTCGGTTAAAATTGTTGTATGCAGTTGCCAATCCCCGTTACCGAAAGCGCCCGCGCCTACCAAAAAGCACGCATGGAGCATTGGGACGCCATCGCTCGGCGACGGGATCACTGGCAAGGAGCGGGGAGATGGTATCACCAACGGCTAGAGGAGATCTATCGTTTCCTGGTCGATCCAGGACAACGGATATTGGAAATCGGTTGTGGTATGGGGGATTTACTGGCCGCTCTGCAACCGGCATACGGGGTGGGGGTAGATTTTTCATCCGAAATGCTCTGTCGCGCACGTGCCCGTCATCCAACCTTGGAATTCATCCAGGCCGATGCCCACGCACTCCCTGATCTAAAAGGCCCTTTCGACGTGATCATCTTCTCCGATACGATCAACGACCTATGGGACGTGCAGCAAGCTTTCGAGCAGGTGCGTCCATTATGCGCGCCGCACACGCGTTTGATCCTGAACTTTTACAACACTCTCTGGCAAATTCCACTCAAAATCGTACAGGCTCTGGGGCTGGCCAATCCGCTCCTGCCACAAAACTGGCTCACGCCCCAGGATGTGGAAAACCTATTGCACTTAGCCGATTTCGAGGTCATTCGCAAGTGGCAAGAGATCCTATGGCCGCTGCCGTTAGGCGGTTTCTTGAATCGCTTCCTGGTGCGTTTCTGGCCCTTTCATTACCTGGCTCTGGCCCACTTTATGATCGCCCGTCCTGCCCCGGCGCCTCTTGACGATTCGCCCAGTGTAACGGTAGTCGTTCCGGCGCGCAACGAGGCCGGAAACATCCGTCCGCTGCTCGAACGGCTGCCCAAAATGGGCAAAGAGACTGAAGTGATCTTCGTCGAAGGACATTCGCGAGATGATACCTATCAGGTGATCGAACGAGAGATCGCCGCCCACCCGCAGATTCCCTGTCGCCTGTTCAAACAGCAAGGCATTGGGAAAGCCGATGCCGTGCGCTTGGGATTTTCACAAGCACGCGGCGATGTCTTGATGATCCTGGATGCCGACCTGACCGTGCCTCCCGAGGATTTGCCGCGTTTTTATCAGGCATTGGTCTCCGGAAAGGGTGAATTCATCAACGGAGTGCGATTGGTCTATCCGATGGAAGAGCGCGCCATGCGCCCCTTGAACTACTTAGGAAACAAGTTTTTCAGCCTGGCCTTCAGCTGGTTGCTCGGTCAACCGGTGAAAGATACCCTTTGTGGCACCAAAGTGCTGTGGCGCAAGGATTACGAAAAGATCGCCGCAGCGCGCGCTTATTTTGGGGACTTCGATCCTTTCGGGGATTTCGATCTGCTCTTCGGCGCCGCACGTCGCCATTTGAAGATCGTTGACCTTCCGATCCGTTATCGCGAACGTGCCTACGGACGGAGTAACATCTCGCGCTGGCGGCATGGATGGTTGCTCCTGCGCATGTTATTTTTCGGTGCGCGACGGCTCAAGTTCTGCTAAAATACCTCATCCACAAGCATGGGTTGATATAATTGCATCTATGACGCCAAACACCCCTCTTGTCATCGGTATTGCCGGTGGTTCCGGCTCGGGAAAGACCACAGTTGCCCAGCAGATTTTACAACGCGTAGGAGAGGAGCGCATTGCCTTCTTGCAGCACGATTCTTACTACAAGGACCTGAGCCACCTTCCACCCGCACAACGCGCCCAGGTTAATTTCGATCACCCCGATTCGCTAGAAACGGATCTCCTGGTGCGACATATCCAACTTCTCAAACAGGGACAAGCAGTTCAAGTACCGGTCTACGATTTCACCACGCACACCCGCCGCCCCGAAACGATCACTGTGGAGCCACGCGGCCTGATCCTGGTGGAAGGCATCCTGGTCTTTGTCGAGAAGGCCCTACGCGACCTCTTTGACCTCAAAATTTTCGTAGATACCGATGCGGATATTCGCTTCATTCGGCGCTTGCAACGCGACATCAGTGAACGCGGTCGGACAATGGAATCGGTCGTTCAGCAATACCTTTCAACGGTGCGCCCCATGCACCTGGAATTCGTAGAGCCATCCAAACGTTACGCTGATGTGATCATTCCGGAAGGAGGCTACAATACCCCAGCCCTGGATATGGTGGTGGCTCACTTGGAGGCATTGTTACGTCCATGAAGCAGCAAAACTGGAAAAGCTGGGGGATACGCTTAGCGGCTTTACTGCTCGTGATCGGGCTCAGTTATTTCATTTATCGGATACGCGATCGGGCTGAGGAATACGCGGCTTATGGTTATCCTGGCATTTTTCTGATCGCCTTGATGTCCAACGCCACCGTGCTCTTGCCGGCGCCAGGCCTGGCAGTGGTTTTCACCATGGGAAGCATTTTTCATCCCTGGGCAGTTGCGTTGGCGGCGGCAAGCGGTGGAACACTTGGCGAACTATCCGGTTATCTGGCCGGATTCAGCGGCCAGGCTGTGATCGAAAATGTCGCTCTCTATCGCCGCATCCAGCCCTGGGTGCAACGTTATGGTGGCTGGGCGATCCTGGTCCTCGCCGCCATCCCCAATCCTTTCTTCGATGTCGTTGGGATTGCCGCCGGTATTCTACGTATGCCCATCCAAAACTTTTTGCTCTTCTGTTGGTTTGGACAATTGATCAAGATGAGCCTTTTCGCTTACGCCGGTGCGTTTTCACTCCCCTGGGTCTTCGGGCAGTAGCAACCGACCTTCCCCATCCTCAACCGAAACAAATCCTATAGCAGACGTGGTAAAATAAGGAGCGCTTAGCCACTTTACACCCTTCAGGAGGTAGCATGGCTACGGAACGCGAAAAAGAAATTCGCCGTCGACGGCATCGCCGCGCCAAGCTGCGCAAACTACGCGCCAAGCTCGCTGCAGCACGGAGCAAAGAAGAACGTCAAAAGATCATCGAAAAAATCCGCAAGATCAATCCCTTCCTGCCCATTCCCGAACGCTGATCAGCGTTCCACGGAAAGGGCATAGAACCTGCGGTCATCATGGCATGACCGCTTCTTTTTTCCCATAGGGGGGTTATATTCTATGCCAGGGCATCCGCTCTGGTGAAAACGCACGAAAAGGAGTTGCTTATGAGTGAAAATGAATTGCCTTTGGCCCAACAGCCTTTCTATTCCCAGCCAGGGGTCGAGACGGAAATCCTGCCCATCGGGCCGGGTATTCCATTAGGAATCGCCCAGGTATACCATTCGCAGATCGGGCTGGGCGGTGCTTACGGTGCCTGGGGCGATGTGTATGATAACCAGCGTTTACGCGCCTATGTAGAGCATCGCATCGGATCTCCCTTGAGCGAAGAAGACGCCATGGAATTGGCCAGCCTGGGATTTGTTTACCGTCATCATCTTCCCGATCTGAGCGATGAGGAACATATCGAACTGGAACTAGAAGTGGGCAAACGCTTTTTAGAGGCGGCCATGAACGCCTGTGGCTGGCAACCGCAAGAAATTGCCGGCGTTTTGCTGGGAGTGAGCGGCCCGGTCGGAGAGGATTACGTCGAGCAGATCTGCAAACGCGCCGGAATTCCCGATGAAGCCCTCAAGGTAACGGTGCACAAAGCCTGTGATGGTGCCGTCGGCGCGCTACACCTGGCCCTGAACCCGGAGCTGAGCCGCGACTACCCGATCAACATCGCCGAATCGTTACGCGGCAAAAAGGTGCTCGTCGGCGGGATCGAAGGCCTGAGCCGATTTACCCGCGAGGCGCGCGATGCGAATGCGCTTCAGCTTTTTGGCAACGGTGCGGCCGTGCTCGGCCTGATCCCCGGTGAGAATATGCGCTTCCTGGTCGGCAAATCGGCGGAGGTCTATGACGAGGAAGGGCTGCTGGCGGTGAAAATGTACTATCCCCACTCCCGACGCGGCCTGGTGGATGTCTGTCAGGTCTCGCCCTCTCATATCCGCGTGGCCGGGCTGATGCACGAGCCGGAAAACGGTGCTCCGATCGCCATGGCCGGCATGATGGGAATGGTCAAACTCTTCGTGCGCAATGGGGTGCAGGTAGTCACCGATGTATACCGCGCCTATTGCCAGATGATGGAATCCCTCGGCGAATCCGGACGCTCCCTGGCGGTTGCCGTAGTGCACCACGCAAATTACAAAATCAATAAGCTGAAAGAGAAATACCTCAACAAAGAAGGCATCCAATTCCCCATGCCCTGGCTGTTGAGCGAGTTCGGGAACGTCAGCGCGGCTTCGGCCATGATCGCTTTGCTGCGACAGTTGCCCCAGATCAAACCCGGCGAGCACATTCTGATCGACGGCTTCGGCGCCGGCAGCTACTACGACGTGTTAGCCGTAGCCATCGGGTAAATCACTCGAACTCGATTTCCATTTCCTCGTCGGTCGTCCACTCTTCGGCGCGTTCGATCTCGATCGTGCCGAAGAGCTGTTCCTGGCGCGCCTGAACACGATAACGCTTGACCAACTCCAGAAGCGCCAGGAACGTAACCACCACTTCCAGTCGATCGGAAACATTCTGCAGCAACTCGCGAAAGGTGGTCCGCACAAAGCGGGAAAGCACCTGGCGAATGTGGGCAATCTTTTCACGGATGGTGATGCGGGGAGGCGTGATCACCGTTCCCAGCGCTTGCGCCGCCTGATCCTTCTGCAGAACACGCAACGCCGCCTGGTGCAGATCCTCCAGCGTAAGGTTGGAAAGATCGGGGGTGACCGGCGCGATCTTAGGCGGAGGCGCCAAACGCAAATAACTGCGCAGACCGCGCCGTTGCCGTTCCTCCAACCAAAGCCCGATCTCTTTGAATCGCTTGTAGGTCTTGAGCTGCTCGACCAACGCCTGTCCCACGTCCTCTTCGCCGGCTTCCCGCTGCGGGGGACGCGGCAGCAATGCCTCGGATTTGATCTGCAGCAGACGCGCTGCGATCACCAAAAAGGCCGAGAGCTCTTGCGGATGAACCTGCTCCAACGTGCGCAGGTAGGCCAAATATTGCTCGGTGACCAGCGCCAGTGAGAGCGTGGTAATATCCAGCTCCGCACGCTCGATCAGATCGAGGAGCAAATCCAGTGGCCCTTCGTAAACAGGCAAAGTGACGGTATAAGAAGACAAGAAGGCGCGATGCATGAATAACCTGAGGAAAAGGTATCCCTTCGGAAAGAATGCACCTATTTTAGCACCTTTCTCCTGTTCTCATCCTCCACTCTCCCCTCTCCCGCTCTCTTCTTCTCTCGCTCTCCCCTTCTCTTGCTCTCTCGCTTGACATCCTCCCCCTCCTCGATTATCCTTAGCCCTGCGTCCGGGCAGGCCCGGCGCGGCAGAACCCTGTGAACCCCGCCAGGTCCGAGAGGAAGCAACGGTAAGCAGGCGCTTCTGGGTGCCGCCGGTCTCCTGCCTGGACGTGTTTCTCTTCCTGTGGCAAAATAATCCCATGTCGCGCCACCTGCTTCGTCTGCTCCTCTTTCTCATCGGCCTGGCGGCAGGCATCTTCTATGCCTGGAAAATCGCTCCCATCCGTTATACTGACGTGCCCCTTTCTGCCCTGCGCGCCGACTATCGCACCGATTACGTCCTGGCAATCGCCGAAGCCTACCAAAGCGAGCAGGACCTGAACCTCGCCATTAGCCGACTGAAATGGCTAAACCCCACCTCTCCACTAACGCCCGTCCAGGAAGCCCTACTCTACGCCCAAGCTCATGGTTTCGATGAAAGGGAAATTGCCTTTCTGCAGTCCCTTGTCCAGGCCCTAAGCACCATCGGAGCAGAAGGAGGAGGGAGTCCATGAAGCACCAAGCCCTCGACCTATGGTTGGCTCTGATCCTGGGCGTTGGCCTCGGCCTGCTCTACGCCTGGTTGATCGCCCCGCCGCAGGTCACGTTCACGCCCGACCTTTTGCGCCCATCCGATAAAGAAGCCTATTACGAAGCCATTGCTGCTGCCTATGCGGCCAACGGCGACCTGGAACGAGCACGGGCACGTTTGGCACTCTTTGGCGAGGAGCCTGCCACCGCCCTGGCCGCCCAGGCTCAGCGCATGCTGGCCGCCGGCCGTCCGTTTTCGCAAATCCAGCCACTCGTGCGCCTGGCCGCCGATTTAGGCCGACCCACACCCTCCTCCCCGATCGTCGCCACTCCTCTCTCGGCCATCACTCCACTGACCCGTCCGCCCGTCTCCCCTTCGCCCACCGTTGAACCGATTCCAACGGAAAACGATCTCCCGCCCCCCACCCCGGAAACCACCCTTGCCATCCCCACCCTTCCCGTTCCACCCGTCAGCGCGGCGTTCACGCCCATCCCCACCGTGGGTGGTATCTTTACCTTGAACAATTACGAAACGCGCTGCGATCCGAACCTTCCCCAAGGACTGTTACAGGTCTGGGTGAACGATGAGCGCAACCGGCCGCTGGCAGGAGTACCCATCCTACTCGTCTGGGATGGTGGGCAAGAGACCTTCTACACCGGCCTGAAGCCGGAAATCGGCAACGGCTACGCCGATGTCCTCCTACAGCCCGATCTACTCTACCGTTTGCAGGTCGCAGGGGGCGAGCCGATCGGCAACCTCAGCCCACCCCCTTGTCCGGCGGAAAGCGGTCTGCGCTACGGCAGCATCATCCTGAGCTTCAGCAGGAAATAGCCCCCACCACCATCCAAGGTCTACGGTCTACGGTCCACGGTCTATCGTCTCCCTGACGGTCTACCGTCCACCATTCACGGTCCACCGTCCACCGTCTACGGTCTACTCAAAACCCTGCCGGCAGACGATTGGCCCAATCGTTCCCCAAGAAGATCTCCACATCCACCCCGGCACCGGCATCCGGCTGCACGCGGATCTGAGCCGGTCCGAGCCCCATTAACGTCACCAGGGTTCGCAGCGTATAAAGTTTCGGCGAATGGAGCACCACAATGGTGCGATCGTAGGCCTGACCGGCATTTCCCAATTCCGTTACCGGCACCCCTTGAGAAAGTAGATAGTTACCGGTGCGTTGCGCCAGGTCGGGAGTGTAGCTGGCGTTCAGAATGCGCACGCGCGGTGCCTCCGCCTGCACCAGCGCCTGAGGCGTTCCCTGCGAAATCGGCGCCAGTGCCCCGCTCCCGAAAATCTCATCGCGCAAAAGGCGAATCTTATCCGGAATTGGCTTGAAGACCGAGGCCGGCTCGCCGCCCAGCGTCACATTGTGCATCGTCACCATCGAATAATCGATCACCGCCTGCTTAATGTTCTGCACCGGAATATCCTTTAGCAGCATCCCCAGGCGGAGCATATCGTCAAAGGTCAGGTTCGTGCGCAATCCGGCCGAAGCCTCCCGATAGACCTCCGGCGCCGCAGCCAACGTCTTGCTGAAATTCTGCGGTGAAAGTAACTGATCGCGCAGCGCCATAATCACCAGTTGCTGACGCTTCGCTCGATCCACATCGCCACCCTGTGTGCTCTTCCGATCGCGCGCATAGGCCAGCACCAGGTAACCGGGCAAAGTCTGGCATCCGGGCTTGATCACCTGCTTCGGCTTCGGCCCGATCGGGTCGACGCGAATGCGCTCCGGAATGCAAATATACAGCCCACCCAGCGCATCGATTGCCTCTTCAAAGGCGCGGAAATCAATTTGCCCGTAGTAGTGGATCGGAACGCCCAAAAACTGCTCCACCGTCTTCATCGCCAGCCCCGGCCCACCGCCGGGCAAACGGTTCCCCTCCCCGATCGAATAGGCCATATTGATGCGTCCATAGCCATAACCGGGGATGTTCACCCACATATCGCGCGGGATCGAGACCATCCCCGCCGTACGGCTGATCGGATCCAGGGTAAACACGATCATCGTATCCGAACGCGGCGCGCCGGAACCGGCCTCCCAATCGCGATAATCCAGCCCGATGAAAAGAATATTGATGCGGCTGGCACCATCCCAAGCCGGGGGCAATTGCAGCTCCTGCAGATTGACCGCCGGAGTGCTGGTGGGCTCCACCCCAGGCGCCGCCGGTGTGCCCGTACCCGTAAACTGCGGCCCGCTCAGCGGATTCGTGTTCAGACCACACTCCGGCAACGGCACTCCCGGCAAAGAAGTCAGGTTCCAACACACCACAAAATTCCGCACCAGCGTAAAAGCGGCCACCGCCAGGGCCGCCGAGATCGCAATCCAGATCAGCGGCCAGATGGCACGCTTCAAAAGGGAAAGAAAACGCACTTGATTCATAGGAAAGTTTCACCTTCCAGGCAAGAAATACACCAGATTTTGACCGAGATTCTCCAACCCACGCACCGCCCAATACGAGGCCAGCATGGAACCGTTTTCGATCGTTTCCATAAAGTACGGAATGGCACGCACATCCTTCAGAGAAGCCAGCGCCCGCACAGCACGCGTGCGCGCCGCAGGGGGCAAATCCCTCACCACCTGCAACAACACCGGCACCGCCCGCTCGCCCTGTGCGATCAGCGCCTGCATCGCCAAATCGCCTACCAACGCATCGGGATCGGCCAGCGCCTCGATCAGCGCCGGCAAGGCGCGTTCCTGTGGATGCTCTACCAGCGCCCGTGCCGCCGCCCCGCGCACCAACGGCGAAACATCCGCCAGCATCCACACAAACCACTCGATCGGCGGGGCTTCCATCGCCGCCAACACACGAAGCGCCGCCCAGCGCTCATCCTCCGAGCCCTGTTGCAAAACGCCCCACAGCCACGGCAAAACCTGGCTGCCTTCTGCCGCCAGTTCCAAAGCCAGCACTTCTACCTGCCGATCCTCATCGCCCTGCAGCGCATCCAGCAAGGCTTCCCAACGATCGTCCATGCTCATGGTTCCGGGGGCGGCACCGGCAATGCCTCCGCCGCCGTCTCTCTCCATTTCTCCCCTTCATCGATCAGCATAATCGGAATATCGTCCACGATCGGATACTTACGTCCGCAATCTTCGCAGATCAGCCAGGTCTCCTTGTAAAGCGTCAAAAGACCGTTTCGCTCGCGCACGCAAGCCGGACAACGTAAAATCTCAAGCAAATCGGGATTCACCATAGGTTCACTCCATTCAGGGGCGTATTTTACCACGGTATCGCATCTCTTTTATGTGGGAAAAGACAGGCGGCGGTGTCGGCCGAGGCCGCGTGCGCACCGATTCTCCTCCGCCACCTGAGCGTCGCTGCCGGGCGCAAACCAAACGACCCTTCGCCGCATCCCGCGGAAGGAGCTCCTCCTCCCCGAAGCCAATCGCCTCGCGCGCCCAACGGGCACGGCTCAGTCAGAGGGATTCTGACACAGCCCAAGGTCCTTTGCCCGTTTCTCCGGGTTCTTCGTACCGGGTCCGAACTGACATACCGCCTGCCAGGGCTCGTAATGCGTACGGAATTCGTCCTGGAACAGCACCTGGCCATCCCGGCGCACAATGCGCGTCACGATCACATCGGCGCCATCCGCCGCCCAATCCACCTGCTTGATCTCACCCGCCGCCAGCTCCGGGTTGGCTTCAAAGCGCGGCTTGGGTGCCGGCACCACGTTCAGCAAACCGCTGGTACTCCATTCCACCTGGCGACCATCGTTCGTCGAATAAAGCTTCCAGGTAATCCGCCGCGCCGCCACATTGACATACGTTTCCATCAGCAACCAATAGGGTCGATCGTTGGTGAACTTGAAATCCACCAGCGGAAAGTAAACCGTCGCATCCAGCCCGGCCAACCTGGGATCGACATCCCCGGAAGCCGTCTGCTCGTAATACGTCACGCGATAGGCATGGGAGTGACGCTCGACAATCGGATAACCGGCGAAGAACACGGCACGGAAGAGGGTGGTGCTTACCTGGCACACCCCGCCGCCCACTCCTTTGATCGTGCGACCACCGTAGATGATCAACGCCTCGGCATAGCCATTATCCAAGCTCACATCGCCCAGCACCTTGCCCATCGAAAACGTCTCGCCGGGTGCGATCAGCACCCCATGGAAACGCGCCGCCGCCGTTTCGATGTTTTGAATGCGCGCCGCGCTCGAACCGTAAAAATACGTCACTGCGGTCCCCACCAGCTCGCGAATGCCCAACGATTCCGCCGTGGCATCATCCTTCACGGCCGGCGGCGTTTCCTGCACCACCAGGGCAACGGTATGCTCCCCGCGCAGCAGCGCCTGATTAATGGCTTGAATGCTGGCCTCCACATCCAGGGTCCGCCCGATGGTAGCCGATTGGATCAACACCAACTGGCGCGTCTCATCATCGAAATAAAAGCGGGCATTTTGCGGCTGGCGGTTCACCTGGCTTGCAATCGCTTCCAGGCCGGGGCGTAGCAGGGAGGGATCGAACACCAGCTCCAAACGGCTCTGCCCGCCCTCATCCACCCGGCGCACGGTGAGCATTTTGGCGATCACCTGCGGCTCAAAGGTCCAGACGGCGCGTTCTCCCTCGACAGCGTTCGGCAGGGTCAATTGCAAAGGCGCCGAAAGCAAGCGCCGGGCCGCTTCCGCCTGTGCCGAAACATCCAGAATCTGGGGAAATTCCTCGCGCACCACCAGGTTCACTTCCCCATCCTGAAAACGCTGCAACTGCAACGTAATGGCCTGTAGCGAAGCCTCGAGGTCCAGCCTGCGCCCGATTTGACCCGGTTGGGCGATCACCTCGGTACCGTGGATCTCCAAATGGGCCTCAACCGCCGGGCGATCGATCTCCTGCGCCAAGCGCTGCAAGGCGGCATAGGCCAACCGCTGATCGAAAATGAGCACCGGCGGCAACAGGACTCCCCCTCGCCGCGCCCGCCATTGCGCCTCCAGCCGTCGCAACAGCCCACCTTCTCGACCGATGCGATAGGCCGCCTGGGCGCTGGCCTGGGTATCCAGCACCAGCCCCAATTCCACCGGTGAAGCCAGCCAAACCTGCGCCCCATCGCGCAGCAAAATCCGCCCGTTCAGGGGAAAAGTCAGGGTTTGCTGCAAGCGCGCCGCGGCCTGCACCGGCGAAAGCCCGGAAAGGTCCACCCCGGCCACCGAAACGCCGGGGAAAATCCGTCCGGCATAGGTGATTTGATACCCCAGCACCCACGCAAACAGCAGGAAGACGAACAGGAAACTTCCGACCAGCAGGCTCACCAAAGCCTGGGTCCAAAGGGAAACACGAGGGGAAGGATAGCTTAGCGTGTTCATCGTCTAACTCGTCTAAAGGGCAAGAACATTGGCGTACGGGCACGATACTCGGCATAGGCCTGGCCGAATTCCCGCAGGAGCTTGCGTTCTTCAAACCAGGCACCGATCAGGATGTAAACCGTCAGCCCGAGGAAAAGGATGAGCTGATTCAAACTCATCCGTGGCGTAAGCCAAATGAAAAGCAGTCCAAAGGTATAAAGCGGATGGCGCATATAGCGGTAAAAACCGCTTTCTACCAACCTGGGTGGCGTATTGGAGAAGCGCAATCCCAAAAAATCCCAGAGATCCGTTTGAAACAGCGCCACTGCGAGCAGGATCAGCGCCACTCCCTGGCCGATCAGCGCCAGATAGGCCCAAGGGGCAGGCCAGGCGTAGAGCATTCGATCGGGCAAAAGCGCCATCAGTGCCAAAACGGGGAAGAAGCTCATCACGGCAAATAGGTTGTAGAAAAGACGATAAAAGCGGAAAAACGTTCCCAGGCGGCGTTCCAGGGCCTTCTTCACGCCATGGGAGGCCAACCACGAATGTAGGAATCCCCACACGGCCAAAGCCAACACCAACCATAAAGCACCCGTCATGCTAAATCTCCTTTTCCATCAGCCAGGCCGTTTCACCATCCCGATAGTAAGCCGGGATCGAATCCACAATGCGATACCCTTCCTGTTCGTAGAGACGGATCGCCGCTTGATTCGATCGGCGCACCGTCAGGCGCACGCGCGGCACCTGCAAACGCGCTTCACAAGATCGTAACAGCGCCCGTCCGACTCCCTGGCGCCGGTAGGCCGGGTGCACCCCGATGGTGGCGATCCAAGCAAACCCTTCAGCCGGGTGCGGATCGCCGGCGATGAAGCCGATCATCCGATACCTTCGGACGGCTTTCAATCGCACCACCCCCGGCAGAGTGAGCACGGCCACCAGATCGTAAATCGACCAGGCATCTTCTCCAAAGCAGAGATGCTCTAAAAAATAGAGCGCTCCCAAATCCCAGATCCAGGCCGGCCGGATAACAAAGGAATTGAGAGCGCTCTGGCGTGCGTCGTTATTCACTTCCACCTTTGGTGAAATTCGCAAGCAACGAGGTGAACTCCATCGGGAAGATGTACTTCGTCGCCGGGCTGGCGCCCAGAGCCTTGAGGGTCTCGAAGTACTGCAGGGTCATCGTCTTCTGATCCACGGTTTGGGCCACGGCGAAAATGCGCTCCAGCGCCTGTGCGAAGCCCTCGGCACGCAGGATTTGCGCCTGGCGCTCACCTTCTGCCTGCAGGATGGCCGATTGCTTCTGACCTTCGGCGCGCAGAATGGCCGCCTGCTTTTCGCCATCGGCCACGTTGATCGCCGCCTCACGCTGACCCAGCGATTCGGTCACCACGGCGCGGCGAATGCGCTCCGCCGACATCTGCTTGTTCATCGCCTCTTGCACCTCGCGCGGCGGAATGATCTCGCGGATCTCGACGTTAGTCACCTTCACGCCCCAGCGCTCGGTCACTTCGTCCAGCTTGGCGCGCAGGGTCTGGTTGATATGTTCGCGCTGCGAGAGCACATCATCCAGCAGAATCCCACCGATCACGGCGCGCAAGGTCGTCACCGCCATATTCTGGGCCGAGGCCTCAAAATTCTCCACCTGGATCACCGATTGCACCGGATCGAGCACTTTGTAGTACCAGACGAAATCAATCGAGATGGGGGCGTTATCCTTGGTGATCGAGGTCTGATGCGGAATTTCGCGCACCCGCTCACGCAAATCCACCTTGATCGCCCGATCGATCACCGGAATCAGCAGCACCAGGCCGGGGCCGCGGGCGCCGATACAGCGCCCCAAGCGAAAGACCACCAGGCGCTGATATTCCTGCACCACGCGAATGGCATTGACCAGGAAGATCAGCAACCCGATCAAGAGCACGAAGAATAAGCAAGAAACGAGAGGAAGAGCAGAATCCATAGAACCTCCTTGGCAGGTAGAAAAAACGATCAGGTGGACTGGGAAGAGGGTTCGACCTCCTCCACTAACAACACAAACCCTTCCCGTGCGATCACCCGAACGGCGCGGCCGGCCGGGATCGGCTTTTGACTGCGGGCGCTCCACAGTTCACTGCGCAGATAGACCGTGCCTTCATGATGAATACGCGTGCGAGCCTCGCCGATCTGGCCGATCAGGGCATCCAGATCGTGAACCGGGCGCTGCACCATCGCCTGACGGATCTTCTGCACGGCAACCCAGCTCACCAGGACAAAACCCAGCGAAACCGGTATCGCGATCCAGGCATCCACGGCCGGCGGCCAAAGCGTTCCCTGGGGATTCGGGAATAAGAAGAGCGAACCGGCCACCATTCCCAGCAAGGCCATGCCCAGCAATAGGTGACGTCTCGCTCCGGCCAGCCGCAAGGAATAGACAAAGGGCACAACGCTGAGCAGGATCAGCAAAAGCGCCCAGCCGGCCAGCCCCAATTGGTAAACCGCATAAGCGGTAAAAAACCATCCCAAAAGGGCCGAAGCCTCGATCACCCCTGTTCCGGGGGAAAGGATCGCCAGCAGGGAGAAGAAGATGCTCCCCATCAGAACCAGATAGGCCAGGGTGGGTGGAATCGACATGCTCACTCCAGTTTTGCCAACGCGCGGCGCGCCAGCACCGCCGCCATCTCACGCCGATATTCTGCCGAAGCCCGTGCATCGGCGGCGTCATAGAAAGCATTCCGGGCTGCGATCTCGACTCCAACCGCTTCCGGTCCATCCATCGCCAGGCGCGGGTGATCTCCCCAACCGCCCAGCGCCAAGCGCGTGCGGCCGGAAGGCCAGCGCGTCAGAGCGGCACAGACGATCGGCACATCGAGAGGCGTACGTGCCACGTATTCAAACGCAAACCGCACACTCCCCAGCGGAAGGCGAACGGCGGTGATCAACCCACGCGGACGGAAGGGCAAAAAATCGCCGAGCAGGGTTTCTTGCGCCTCCATCCCTTCATAGCGGATCAGACGCGCATCCAGGGCCAACAAAGCCGTTACGAACGGAGAAACCCCATCGCAGGAGACGATCGTCCCGGCTACGGTTGCCATGTTGCGCACATTCAGCGGCGCCTCCAGCGAAAGAGCCACCTGCAAATCCGGCGGAAGTTCTCCCCACTCCAGCAGCTGTTGCAGGGTCACTCGTGCCCCAATTTCAAGGAAATTGCCGCGCGGTTCTATCCGATCCAAGCCCAGGGCCTGCAGATCAACCGCAATGATCTCCCCCTCCTTCTGCTGTGAAAGCGCCGTTCCACCACCCAGGGGAAAGGCATTTGGATGCTGCAGCCATTGCAAGGCTTCTTCCAACGTCTGAGGGCGATGATATTCGCGGATCATAGGGCTCTCCTAAAATGGATTATACCTGTTTTGCCGAGAGTCTGCGGTAGAATTCATTCATTAGAGAATTTCCTACCCTCCACGGTCTACGGTCCACCGTCCTCAGGAGAAAACCATGCCCGAACTTTCACCCGAACAACAACGTGAACTGCTTGAAATTTTGAAAGCACGCTTTGAGAAGCACCCTCACCGTCACCCCGGCCTGCGATGGGATGAAATTCAGGCTCGTCTCGAAGCCCATCCGGAAAAGCTCGCTTCTCTTCACGAGATGGAAAGGACTGGCGGGGAGCCGGATGTCATCGGCTATGACGCGCAGAGCGGCGAATACATCTTTTGCGATTGCGCACCGGAAAGTCCGGTTGGCCGCCGAAACCTGTGCTACGATCGCGCCGCGCAGGAATCTCGCAAAGAGCATCCACCGGCCGGCAATGCAGTGGATATGGCGGCGGCCATGGGGATTGAACTGCTCACCGAAGAGGAATACCACGCGCTCCAGCAGCTCGGCGAATTCGATACCCGCACCTCCAGCTGGCTGAAGACGCCCGCCGAAATCCGTGCCCTAGGCGGCGCACTCTTCGGCGATCGCCGCTACGGTCGCGTCTTCGTCTATCACAATAGCGCCCCTTCGTACTATAGCTCAAGGGGATTCCGCGGCCGGCTCAGGGTCTAAACCGTGGCTAGGACACGCTGCAAAAAGCCACCTACCGCCGCATAGACTTCGGTGCGGGTGCGGTCCTCGGTGATCACGTGCCCGGCGTTCTCCAGCCAGATCTTCTCCTTGTTCACCGTCCCTAATGCGGCGTAAATCCGCTCCATATGCTCCGGAGGCACATACGTATCCTGCCGCGAGTGCATCAGCAAAGTCGGCACACGCACCTGCGGCAGCGCCGCCCGCATCTCCGCCAGCAAACGCTTCAGTTCCAGGATCGCCCGCGCCGGGTTATGCGAATAGGCCACATGCTCCTTCCACGCTTCTGTGTCAAACCATCCACTCGCCGGACCGTCCTTGCTCTTCGGAAGATAGGGATGGAGCACAGCAAGCAAGCGCAACATCCCATCCGGGGCCTGTCGTGGCAGGTCAAAAGGAGTGGCCAGCGCCGCAACGGCCACCACTTCCAACCGTGTGGCCATCAAAAGCGCCAACGCGCCGCCCATTGAAAGCCCCACCAGGGCCACGTTCGGCACCACACCGCGCAGCAGATGATAGCCGTCCTCCACACCGGCCATCCAATCCGTGTAACGCATGCGCACCATATCTTCCATCCGCGTGGCATGGCCGGCCAGCCGCACCCCCAGCACCGAAAAACCCCGTGCGGCCAGGGCCTCTCCTAGGCCGCGCATCTCCTTCGGCGCGCCGGTAAAACCGTGGATCAACACCACCCCCAATGGGGCATTCCCCAGACGCAAAAAAGGCTCAGCCGTTGGAATCAGCATATCCACCTCTTGAAGTACAATTCGCCTGCAATTTCATACGCAAATTTCTGTTTCCCAAAAGGAGACTCCATGAGCGACCCCGAAACCGCTTACCAACAGGCACTGGACTATCTCTATAGCTTCGTGGATTATAGCCTGAAACACGCCTCCGAGCTGGCGCGCGCCGATTTCAACCTCGACCGCATGGAACAACTCATGCATCTGCTCGGAGACCCCCACCGCGCCTACCCCGTGTTACACGTCGCCGGCACGAAAGGCAAAGGATCGGTCTGTGCCCTGAGCGCCGCGGCGCTCCAAGCCGCCGGCCTGCGCGTCGGCCTCTATACTTCCCCCCATTTGCTGGACTACGCCGAGCGCATCCAGATCAACGCCACCCCCATCCCCCATGCCCATCTGGCGGAGCTTGTCGAAACACTCAAGCCCTTCATCGCCCAGGTCCCCTATCTAACTACCTTTGAAATCACCACCGGCCTGGCCTTCCTCTACTTTGCGCAGCAAAAAGTGGACATTGCCGTGATCGAGGTCGGCCTGGGTGGGAGATTGGATGCGACCAACATCGTCTGGCCGCAGGTGAGCGTCATCACATCCATCTCCTACGATCACATGGCCGTCCTCGGCAACACCCTCGCCCAAATCGCCGGCGAAAAAGCCGGCATCATCAAGGAAGGGCGCCCGGTCGTCTCGGCTTCTCAGGCGCCGGAAGCACTAGAAGTGATAGAAAAAGTAGCGAAAGAAAAACGCGCCCCGTTGACGCTGCTGACCCGTGACGTGTTTGCCGAACGAAGCGAATTCAGCCTCAAGGGGCAAGCGGTGCGCATCTGGACCCGTGACGGGCGCCGGCTTGAGACGCATCTGCCCCTCCTCGGCTCCCACCAGGTGGAGAACGCCGGCGTGGCCGCCGCCGCCCTATGGAAATTGCAGGAACAGGGCATTCCCATCAGCGATCAGGCCATCCGCGAGGGCTTTGCCGCCGCCCGTTGGCCGGCGCGTTTTGAGATCGTGCGCACCGAGCCCCCCGTGATCTTCGACTCCGCCCACAACCAAGCCTCCTTCCGCGCCCTGAGCCAAACCCTGGCAGAAACCTTCCCGCAGCACGCGGTCTACTTGGTCTTCGGCTCTTCCGAAGATAAGGATATTCCGGCCATGCTCGGCGAAATCCGACCGCGACTCAAGAAGCTGATCCTCACCCGTGCGCGTCACCCGCGCGCCGCCGCCCTGACGGAACTGGAGGAGATAGCCCGTGCCCAAGGCATCGCCTTCGAAACGCATCCTGAGGTAGCCCAAGCCTTCGCCCGTGCCTTGGAATTAGCATCCCAGGATGGCAATGCCGTGTTGGTGGCCGGCTCGATGTTCGTTACGGCTGAAGCGATGGAGGTCTGGCCTGCGCTTGCAAGCAACTCACCCAGCGCGCCTCCGCCGGGGAAGGCGGGTGGCTAAAGATCAACAAGATCGGCTGGGCCGGCAACTGCGCTACCGTGATCGTGCCCGGCATCTTCCAGCGCTCCCCCACCCAGCCGATGGCGCCGGGCGTGCTCTGTACTGCCGTGAGCATCTCCTGCGGCGTCATCGCCAGGCGCGCCATCGAAGAAACTTCTCCCCCTAACCAGCTCGTGAACGCCGGCATTCCTTCCGCTTCCGGAGGATATATCCACACCTCTATCGGCAGGTCACTCCCCCCGACTTCTCGCCAATGCTGCACCTGACCCTGGAAGATCGCCCGCGCTTGGGCTTCCGAAAGGTGACTCACGCCACTCTGGGGATTTACGATCACCAGCGGAGCTTCCTGCCCAATGGCGAAAGCCGGGGAAGTCAGGGGGATAGGCTCTCCCCACCGCAGGCTCACAGCCGCTTCTGGCCCGTCCAGTGCAAGCACGGTTTGCAGCGGCAAACAGGATTCCAGGTCCGCCATCCACAGTCGCAGCATCGGCGGGATCGCCACGCGCCAGACCGTCACTTCGGCGGCCGATGGCGGAGTACAGGCCACGCTCAAAAGAAGTAGCAATAGAAAGAAACCGCGGCGACTCATCTTCTTGTAGGACAAACCCTTGCGTTTGTCATCTTCGTAGGACAAACGCTTGCGTTTGTCGAACAACGCCTGCATTTGTCCAATAACCCTTGCGTGTGTCCGGAGCAAACGCCGACGTTTGCTCTACGAACGGAAATACAAGCCAAAAGCCAGGCTACCGATCACGGCGCAGTAGAAGACAAAGGTCCAGAGCGAATGCTTTTGCACGTAACGGAGCAGCCAATGAATCGCCAGCCATCCGCTGAGGGCGGCGGTCAGCATGCCGGTCAACAGGGTCGGCAGGAAGGTGGAGGGCAACGGTTGCCCGATCATCCCCAGCAACTCAAAGACCCCGGCGGCTACCATCACCGGGAAAGCCAACAGGAAGGCGAAGCGCGTTGCCGAAGGGCGATCGAAGCCGCGCAATAGGCCCCCGCTCAGGGTCGAACCGCTACGCGAAGCTCCGGGAAAGACTGCCAGCACCTGAAACGCGCCGATCCATAGGGCATCGCCCGCCCGTAGTGATTCGAGTTGCCTTTGGCGCTTCCCCAGCACCTCGGCCAAGGTGAGCAAAATGGCCGTCATCCAGAGCCGAATGCCGGCCTCCAGCAAAGGTTGGGAAAAGAGCATTTTCACGGCATCGTGCAACAGCGCTCCGGCCAGCAAAGCCGGCAGCGTGCCGATCAAGATATACCAGACCATGCGGTTTTGGGGAGTGGAAAAGGGGCGGGCAAAAAAGGCTCGCAGCAGATCCCACCAATCCCGCCAAAAATAGACCAGCAGCGCCAGCACCGTGCCCCACTGCACCAAAACCAAAAAGGCGAACATGACCTCATCGGCCGGCAGGCGGAAAAGGTTCTGCGCCAGCAGTAAATGTGCCGTAGAAGAGATCGGCAGGAATTCAGTCAATCCCTGGAGCAGGCCGAAGAACAGGGCTTGAAAAAAGGTCATCAAGAAACTCCTCAACTTGGATTCGCAGGCGAAAGGTTGGTATATACCCCAATAGAATTAAAATTCCATAACAGGTTGCGTCGTGCGACGGGCATTCCCATGCCAGCGCTGCAACCACTCCGGCAGGCGGCGCTCGAACGTGCCATCCAAGATCGCCTGACGCATCTCCTCCATCAGACGCGTCAACGTGCGGATGTTGTGGATCGAGATCAAGGTCCCGGCCAGCCACTCTCCGGCGATGATCAGGTGTCGCAGGTAGGCGCGACTGAAGTGGCGGCAGGTATAGCAATCGCAGGTTTCGTCAATCGGGCGCTCATCGTCGCTATAGATCGCGCCGCGCAGGTTGAGCCGCCCCTGCGGTGAAAAGGCCGCGTGGTGACGCGCCAGGCGCGTCGGCAGCACGCAATCGAAGATATCCACGCCGCGTGCCACACCTTGGATAATATCTTCCGGTGTGCCGACGCCCATCAGATAGCGCGGCTTGTGGGCCGGCAGAATTTCGGTGACAATATCGAGCATAGCGTGCATTTCTTCTTTGGTCTCGCCCACCGAGAGCCCGCCGATGGCAATGCCCGGCGTATCCAGGGAAGCGATGAAACGCGCCGATTCGGCGCGCAGAAGCGGGTCAACTCCTCCCTGCACAATGCCGAAGAGCGCCTGATCGTCTCGCGTCTTGGCCCGCAAACAGCGTTCCGCCCAGCGATGGGTGCGCTCCATCGCAGCGCGCGTGTAGGCCCGATCGTATGGATCGGAGCACTCATCGAAGGCCATGATGATATCCGCCCCCAGATTCTCCTGGATGGCAATGGCCTTTTCGGGAGTAAAACGGTGAAGAGAGCCATCGATGTGGCTTTTGAAGGTGACGCCATCCTCATCCACCTGACGGTTGGCCGCCAGCGAAAAGACCTGAAACCCGCCGGAATCGGTGAGGATGGGATGGGGCCATTGCATAAAGCGGTGCAATCCCCCCAAGCGGCGAATGCGCTCATCGCCGGGTCGCAGGTAAAGGTGGTACGTATTCGCCAGGATCAACGTCGCACCGGCCTCCTCGACCTGAGCCGGGGTAAGCATCTTCACCGTAGCCTGCGTACCGACCGGCGCGAAGACCGGCGTCAGCAGCTCGCCGTGGGGAGTGGAAAATCGGCCGGCGCGTGCGCGCCCACAGGTTGCTTCCAGGGTGAATTCAAACATGGGGCAAATTATACCCGTGACAGAGCTCAGCGGTATGACGAGATGACTTCTGATTGCTTTGATGGGAACGGACAAGACTTGTGAGCAAACGCTTGCGGGTGTCCTGCTCCATCACCCGGTGCGGTTTTTGTCAGTGAATCACGCTTAGTTAAGGGTTTAGAAACATTAAAGCCCTTAAATATTGACTTTTGATCTAGATTGTTATACAATACAAAGCGCAGAAGAAAATGCGAGAGCATTTTTGCCGTTTAGGTGGCCGATGTCATAATGACGAGGCGTTTATGACGGTTGCAAGATATAGGCTGTTATGGAGAGGATGGCCATCTAAACAATAGTTAGCCGCCAGTTCAGTAGGTCACTATGAAAGTTTGCCTTATCCCGCTGAAAATTGAAGCAAAAAATCCTGTAGAGAACTTACAGCGTTTTCAAGCCAGGTTGAAAGAAATAGCATCCTATCAACCTGACTTGGTTTGTCTGCCCGAATGCGCTTTTACAGGGTATTTGTATGAGACGCAGGATTTTGAAGAGTTCGCCGAGCCAATCCCTGGCGAAACGACAGCCATCATTACAAAGTTAGCCCAAGAGCATCGGTGTTATATTTGCTTTGGGATGTTAGAGAAATCAAAGGAAGGTGTTTATAGTTCTGCTGTTTTGGTGGATAAGTTTGGCAGGATCATCCATATTCATCGAAAAATTATTGAACAGCCTCCCTTTGCTACAGGCAAGGAAGTAAAGACAATAGACACCGAGTTGGGTAAAGCTTCTATACTTTTATGCGGCGATTTGTTTGATGATGGTGTAAAAGCCGAAATAAGTTCAGATACCGACATTTTGATATTGCCACTAGCACGCAGTTTTGATGGGAAGTCACCCGACTTGGAAAGGTGGGTAAAAGAAGAACGTCAAGCCTATGTCAATGAAATCAAGAAAGTTGGCATCACTGGTTTGATTGTAAATGCTTTGGAAGAACCTTCTTTGCCAGAGTCGTCATTTGGCGGAGCAATGATAGTGAGTCCAGATGGCGAAGTTTTAGCCGAGTCGGAGCATGGAACAGACATGGCTTTGATGTTTGAGTTAGTTTCGGTTCGGTAAAACGGCGGCTAACAAGCGTTTGCAGCCGACAGCGCTCCGCGCTGCGGCTGAAACGCGAGCCGTTAGCCCGCAAGAGAGAAGGCAGGTAACGTGTCTGGATTGCACTATTGACTAACTGTTTGTCTGGAGTAGGCAGAATGTCGAATGTGAATAAGAGCATTACCCCTCAGTTAGCACCAGAACTGGCGCAGCGGTTTGTCGATTTTAATGAACATTAACAATTTAGTTCGGTAACTTTTGGTTGAGGTTGCTGTTTTAAC
>JBBFLV010000007.1:0-139441 GCA_037478835.1 Anaerolineales bacterium | reverse complement strand
TTCGCGAAGGCGGTCTGACCGTCGGCGCCGGCGTGATCACCAAGATTCTAGAGTAGGCGACCTATGACCAAGCAACGCATTCGCATCCGCCTTAAGGCGTATGATCATCGTATTCTCGATCAGTCCGCTCGACGCATTGTCGAGACGGCAGAACGCTCTGGAGCGCGTGTGGTAGGGCCTGTACCCTTGCCAACAAACGTAGAACGGTTTACAATTCGGCGCTCGACTTTTATCGATAAGGATTCGCACGAGCACTTTGAAATTCGCACCCACAACCGGCTGATCGACGTCCTCGATCCAGATTCCAAGACGATTGATATGCTCATGCGTCTGAACCTGCCGGCGGGTGTGGATATCGAGATCAAACTCTAAACTTTGTCTTTTCAACACAGGGCAAGAACGGCCTGTGTCTGTGACCGAGAGAGCGTCTCAGCCGGCTGCTTGACTGCCCTGTGCGGAGATGATGCAACCGAAGCCCCGGTTGACAGTCTCCACAAAATATTAATCTTTTGTAGAAGGAGAAAACGGAATGATCAAAGGGCTGATTGGCAAGAAGATCGGCATGACCCAGATCTTCGATGAACGTGGTGTGGCTGTGCCCGTCACGCTCATCGAGGCTGGGCCATGCTATGTAACCCAAGTGCGCCGGCCGGAGAAAGATGGTTACTCCGCCGTGCAGCTTGGGTTTGCTGAGGTTAACCCCAAACGCCTTACTTCCGGCGAATTGGGGCACTTGAAGGCCGCCAACCTGCCTCCCTTGCGTTACCTGCGCGAATTCCGCGTCAAGGAGCCGCAAGTTTCGGTCGGCGATAAGGTCACCGTGGATGTCTTCTCCGTTGGTGAGCGTGTGGATGTCGTGGGCACCAGCAAGGGGAAGGGCTTTCAAGGTGGCGTGAAGCGACATCATTTCGCAGGCGGTCCGAAAACGCATGGCCAATCGGATCGCTGGCGCGCACCCGGTTCGAACTCCTCCAACACCGATCCCGGACGCGTCTACAAAGGCTCGCGCCGTCCCGGCCATATGGGTGCGGAACGCGTGACCGTCCAGAACCTGAAGGTGGTGCTGGTGGACCCGGAGCGCAATCTGATCGGTGTGCGCGGTGCAGTGCCGGGGCCCAAAGGTGGCCTGATCCTGATCAAAGAGGCGCGCAAGCAGTAGCGCCAGGAGTGCACGAGCGATGATTGTGGATGTTCTTAACCTACAAGGAAACGTTGTGCGTCAGGTGGAATTGCCGGCGGCGATCTTTGAAGCGCCGATCCGTGTGGACCTGATGCATCAGGCTTATGTGCGCCAAATGGCGAATGCTCGCCTGGGGACGCATGATACCAAAACGCGGGCCGAGGTCTCCGGCGGTGGTCGGAAGCCGTGGCGTCAGAAAGGGACGGGGCGCGCCCGCCAGGGTTCGATCCGTGCTCCGCAATGGGTGGGTGGTGGCAAAGTGCACACCCCGCATCCACGCAGCTACGAGCAGCGCATGCCCAAGAAGATGCGTCGCGCCGCCCTGCGTTCCGCACTTTCGGCCAAAGCGGCTGAATCGGGAATCGTGGTTGTCGAGGATTTGAACCTGAGCCAGCCCAAGACGCGCCTGATGGCCGAGGCGCTGCGTAACCTGGTCGGCGATGCCAGCGCTTTGATTCTCATGCCACAAAAAGATGCGACGTATGAGATGGTCATGCGCGCGGCCAATAACCTGCCGGATACCAAAGTGCTGCTGGCCTCCTATCTCAACATCCGCGACCTGCTTGGTTTTGAGAAAGTGCTCATGCCGCTGCAGACGCTGGATGTTCTGGCGGCTCATCTGGGATGAGAGGTGAAGTATGACGACGATTTATGAAGTCTTGCGCCGCCCGCTGGTGACGGAGAAGACCAATTATCAAAAAGGCAGACTGAACCAATACGTCTTTGAAGTCAGCGAGGATGCCACCCGTACGCTGGTGAAGGACGCGGTCGAAACGCTGTTCGATGTGGATGTGGTGAAGGTAAACATTATCAACGTGCCTGCCAAACGCAGCCGCCGTGCCCGTAGCCGCCGCGTTCTTGTCCGTCGTCCGGGTTATAAGAAGGCCATCGTCACGCTGGCGGAAGGTCAAACCCTGGAGTTTATGGAAGGGGTGTAGGAATGGCTGTTAAGAAATATAAACCTGTTACTCCCGGTCAACGCGGTATGACCGGCTACCTGTTTGAAGAGATCACCAAGACGGAGCCGGAGCGTTCCTTGATTGTGCCCTTGCGCAAGAGCGGTGGGCGCAACGTGTACGGACGTGTGACCGTACGTCATCGTGGCGGTGGTCATCGTCGCCATCTGCGCATTGTGGATTTCAAGCGCGATAAACACGGCATTCCGGCGCGTGTGGCGGCTATCGAATACGATCCCAATCGCACGGCTCGCTTGGCCTTGCTGCATTACGCGGATGGTGAAAAGCGTTATATCATCGCTCCGCTGGAACTGAAGGTCGGTGACACCGTCGTTTCCGGGCCGAATGCGGAGATCCGCCCCGGCAATGCCATGCCGATTGCCAATATTCCGGTGGGTACGATGGTTCACAACATCGAACTCTATCCCGGACGTGGTGGGCAGCTGGTGCGTGCCGCCGGCGGCGCCGCGCAATTGCTGGCCAAAGAAGGCGATTACGCTCAGGTGCGTCTGCCTTCGGGCGAGGTGCGCCTGATTCACCAATCCTGCTATGCCACGATCGGCGTTGTCGGCAATCTGGATCACAGCAACATCAAGCTCGGCAAAGCCGGTCGCAAACGACATCTGGGCATTCGCCCGACGGTGCGTGGTTCGGCCATGACCCCGCGCGATCACCCGCATGGTGGTGGTGAGGGTCGTCAGCCGATCGGTAAACCCGGTCCGCGCACCCCGTGGGGCAAGCCCGCGTTGGGATACAAAACCCGCCGTAACAAGAAAACGAGCAAGTACATTGTACGTCGGCGTAGCAAAACCGGCTGATAACGGAGGAAGCAGGCAGATATGTCTCGTTCATTGAAAAAAGGCCCATTTGTCGATCCGAAGCTCCTCAAACGCATCCGCGAGATGAATTTGAGGGGCGAAAAGAAAGTCATTCGCACCTGGAGCCGGGCCAGCGTGATTTATCCCGAAATGATCGGCCACACGATTGCCGTGCATGATGGCCGTCGCCATGTTCCGATTTACATCACCGAGAACATGGTCGGGCATCGCCTGGGCGAATTTGCCCCCACCCGCACGTTCCGCGGGCATGTGGCCGAGAAGAAGGCGTAGGAGAGTGCCTTATGGATGTCCGTGCTCGATTAAGTTACCTGCCGATCTCGGCGCAGAAAGTACGTCTGGTGGTAGACCTGGTGCGTGGGAAAAATGCCAATGAGGCGCTAGAAATCCTGCGCCTGACCAACAAGCGGGCAGCGCGCCCATTGTACAAACTGCTGGCCTCGGCGGTGGCGAACGCCGAAGAGAACTTCGGTTTGAGCCGTGATGATCTCTATGTCGCCAGCATCTTTGCCGATGAGGGTCCTACCCGCAAGTGGCGTCGTTTTGGGGCGCGTGGGCGATTTAAGCCCATTCTGCGCCGTACCTCCCACGTTACCGTCATTCTGCGCGAACGCGAAGCCTAGCCGAAAGGACGAAGGAGAAGTTATGGGACGTAAAGTTCACCCGATTGGTATGCGCCTGGGCATTCACGAGACCTGGCAAGGCCGTTGGTTTGCAGAAGGCGCTCAGTATCGCGAACAATTGCAACAGGATTTTGCCATCCGCAACCTGTTCTTCGGCCCCGTCTCCAAGGGAGGCACGGCGGCCGACCTGAAGACGCTCAAGTATCGTCAGGAACTTCCGGAGGCGGTGCGTGATGGTAAGGCGGGCATCGCGCGCGTAGAAGTCGAACGGTATCCCGGCAAGGTGCATGTGATCCTGCACACGGCAAAACCCGGCGTGCTCATCGGGCGCAAAGGGGAAGGCATCAAGAAGATCCGCCAGGCACTGGAATCCCTCGTCGGCAAGAAGGTGGACCTGGAGGTCAAAGAAGTGCAGAAGCCCGATTTGGAAGCGATCCTGGTGGCGCAGAACATTGCCGACCAGCTGGAGCGCCGTATTGCCTATCGCCGTGCGATGAAGCGGGCGATTCAGCAGGCGATGCGCGAAGGGGCCCAAGGGATCAAGATCGAAGTGGCCGGTCGCTTGGCCGGTGCCGAAATGGCGCGCACCGTCTGGCTGCGCGAGGGCCGAGTTCCGTTGCAGACCCTGCGCTCCAAGATCGATTATGCCCGTGCCGAGGCGAACACCACCTATGGCCAGATCGGCATCAAGGTCTGGATTTATAAAGGCGAAGTGCTCCCGGAAGCAGAGGAAAAGACCGAAGCGACCGATGGCGTATATGTTACCGAGTGAGCGAGGTGTGCTATGTTAATGCCAAAACGTGTCAAATGGCGCAAGCAAATGCGTGGTCGGATGAAAGGCAAGGCCTTACGCGGGGCAGAGATCTCTTTTGGCGAATACGGGCTACAGGCTTTGGAGCCGGGGTGGATTACCGCGCGACAGATCGAGGCCGCTCGTCGGGCGATCGTCCGTGAAATGAAGCGACGCGGCAAAATTTGGGTGCGCATTTTCCCCGATAAGCCCTACACGCGCAAACCACCCGAAACCCGCATGGGGAACGGCAAAGGCAATGTCGAATACTACGTTGCTGTGGTGAAGCCTGGCCGGATCATGTTCGAGATCGCCGGTTTGCCGGAAGATGTTGCGATGCGCGCCTTACAGCTGGCGCAATACAAGTTCTCTATTAAGACACGCATTGTGACTCGTCATGAAATGGGAGAACAGGCATGAAACCGGAAGAGATTCGTAAGTTGAGTGTTGAAGAGATTCGGGCAAAACTGGCCGATACGCGCGAAGAGCTGATGAAGTTGCGCTTCCAGCATACGCTGGGGCAGCTGACCGATACCAGCCGTTTGCGCCTCCTGCGCCGGGATATTGCCCGCCTGGAAACCATTTTGCGCGAGAAACTGCGTGCCGAAGGTAAGGTGTCGTTATGAACAATCGTCGTCGTTTGGTAGGAGTTGTTGCCAGTAACAAGATGATGAAAACCGTGGTCGTGGAGATCACGCGTACCCTCCGCCATCCCTTGTACAAGAAGGTGATCCATCGCACCAAGCGTGTGATGGCTCACGATGAGCTTGGTTGTCAGGTGGGAGATCAGGTGCGGATCGTCGAATCGCGCCCCCTTTCCCGCCACAAGCGTTGGGTGGTGGAAGCGATCCTCAAGCGCGAGGAGCGCACGGTGGAGGTGGCGGACGAAGCGACCGGGGAAGGAGCGGTAATATGATCCAGCAGGAATCTCGCCTCAAAGTTGCCGATAACACCGGCGCCCGCGAGTTGTTGGTGATCCATATCATGGGCGGCTCGAAGCGCAAATATGGTTACGTGGGCGATGTAGTTGTCGCTACCGTGAAGTCCGCCTCGCCTCAAGGTGCCGTCAAGAAGAGCGAAATCGTGCGCGCCGTGATCGTGCGTTGCGCCAAAGAATGGCGCCGTGAGGATGGCTCTTACATCCGCTTCGACGATAATGCCGCTGTCATTCTGGATAACGATGGGGTCAACCCGAAGGGAACGCGTATCTTCGGCCCGGTGGCGCGCGAATTGCGCGAGAAGGGCTTCACCAAGATCGTTTCCCTGGCCCCGGAAGTACTCTAAGGTAGTTGGAGTGCGCCATGAAGTTCAAAATTCGTAAAGGTGATACCGTAGAAGTGATCAGCGGTCGTCAGGAAGATAAGGGCAAACGCGGGGAAGTGATCCGCGTCTTGACCGATGAGGCGCGCGTCGTGGTGCAGGGTGTCAACCTGCGCATTAAGCACCAGCGTGCCGTGCAAACCCAAAGCGGCCGTCAGATCAACCCTGGGCGCATTCAATTCGAGGCCCCCATTCACATCTCGAATGTGATGCTGGTGTGCCCAAAATGTGGCAAAGCGACGCGCGTTCGCATTGAACGGGATGAGAGCGGGCCACACCGTGTTTGCAAAAAATGCCAGGCAATGATTGACTAACCGTTGGAGTCAGAAACATGAACCGATTGCAAGAACGTTATCGTCAAGAAGTAGTGCCGGCGATGATGCGCACATTCCAGTATCGGAATGTGATGCAAGTGCCGCGCATTCAAAAAGTGGTGGTCAATATCGGCCTGGGCGAGGCATTGGATAATCCAAAAGCGCTGGAGGCGGCTTCGGCCGACCTCATGGCCATCACCGGCCAGAAGCCGGTGCTCACCAAGGCCCGCCGTAGCATCGCCGCCTTCAAGTTACGCGAAGGGCGTCTGATCGGCGCCAAGGTGACGCTACGCGGGGAGCGCATGTGGAGTTTCCTCGATCGCCTAATGAATATCGCCCTGCCACGTGTTCGCGATTTCCGGGGTGTTTCCCCCCATGCTTTTGATGGGCGCGGAAACTATACCCTCGGCATTCGAGAACAGCTGATCTTCCCGGAAATCGAATACGATAAGATCGATAAAGTGCGCGGTCTGGAAGTGACCATTGTCACCACGGCCAAAACCGATGAGGAAGCGCGCACGTTGCTGAAACTTTTAGGAATGCCTTTCAGGAAGGAGTCGTAACTCATGGCACAGAAATGCATGCAATTCCGTGAACTGCGACGTCGCCATCCGACGATGGTGCGCAATCGCTGCCAGCGATGTGGGCGGCCGCGCGGCTATATGCGCCGTTTCGGATTATGCCGCATCTGCTTCCGTGAGCTGGCCCTGGAAGGCAAAATCCCCGGCGTAGTTAAAGCGTCCTGGTAGCCGGAGGAGGGAACGATGAGTGTAAACGATCCGATCGGTGATATGTTAACCCGCATTCGTAATGCCGTGATCGCCGGGCAGAACATTGTCGCCTTGCCCAGCTCCAAGCTCAAGGTGGAGATCGCCCGCATTATGAAAGAAGAGGGCTATCTAGACCATTACGAAGTAGTGGATGGAGATGCGCCGGGCAAGAAAATCCTGCGCTTGAAGATCAAGTACGTGGGTGAGCGCCGTGCCCGTCGACCGGTGATTAGCGGTCTGGTGCGCGTGAGCAAGCCCGGACGGCGAATCTACGTCAAAAAGAGCGAAATTCCCTGGGTGCTTTCCGGCCTGGGGATCGCCATCCTTTCCACGCCGAAAGGCGTGATGACCGGTACTCGTGCCCGTCAATTGGGTGTGGGTGGCGAGTTGCTGTGCAAAATCTGGTAAGCAGGAGGTGAAAGGTGTCTCGTATTGGTCGCTTACCGGTGATCATTCCGAACGGTGTGGAGGTTAACGTCCAGGGTTCCTTCGTGCGCGTGAAGGGCCCGAAGGGCGAGTTGCAGCGTACCTTCTCCCCGCGTGTCAACATTGCCCTGGAAGATGGGCGGCTGGTCGTCACCCGTCATACCGATGCACCGGAGGACAAGGCCCTACACGGTACCACCCGTGCCGTTTTGGCCAACATGGTGCAAGGGGTGAGTGCCGGGTTTGAAAAGAAATTGCAAATTGAGGGCGTAGGCTATCGTGCCGAATTGGAAGGGAAAACCCTGGTGTTGTACGTAGGTTATTCCCATCCGGTTCGCATCGAGCCGCCGGCGGGGATCACGTTTGCCGTTGAGAAAAACGAAATTAGCGTGCGTGGTATTGATAAAGAGCTCGTCGGCCAGGTGGCGGCAGATATTCGCAGTGTGCGTCCTCCGGAGCCGTATCATGGCAAAGGGATTCGCTATGCCGGTGAAAAGATCCGCCGCAAGGCCGGCAAGTCCGGTAAAGGAGGCAAGTAGTTATGGCGCAGAAAACACGTGCAGAGGCCCGTCAACGTCGCCACCTGCGCATTCGCAAGCGCATTTTTGGTACCCCCGAACGTCCGCGCTTGAGCGTTTTCCGCAGTCTTTCGGAAATCTACGCTCAAATTATTGACGATGTCGAAGGGCATACGCTGGTCTCTGCTTCGACCATCGATCGCGAATTGCGCGAAAAAGTCAAGGGCCTGAAGAAGAGCGAACAGGCGCGCATTGTCGGTAAGGTGCTTGCGGAGCGCGCTCTCAGCCGTGGCATTCGAGAAGTCGTTTTCGATCGCGGTGGCTTCCGCTACATCGGCCGTGTGCAAGCTTTGGCCGAAGGCGCTCGTGAAGGTGGCTTAAAGTTCTAGGCCTGGAGAAGGATATGACGGATATTCTTTTGGAGCAAACGCAATTCGAACAATACGAGGAACGCGTCCTCGAAATCGCTCGCGTGGCGAAAGTTGTCAAAGGCGGTCGGCGCTTCCAGTTCCGTGTCACCGTCGTCGCCGGCGATGGCAAAGGTTCGGTCGGATTGGGTGTTGGCAAGGCCAATGCCGTACCGGATGCCATGCGCAAGGCCTCCGAGCGGGCGCGCAAGAATATGCGTCCGGTTAACCTGTATGGGACAACCATTCCTCATGAGGTGATGGGCAAGGTGGCCGGTTCCAAGGTGTTGCTCAAGCCTGCCTCCCCCGGCACGGGCGTGATCGCCGCCGGTGGCGTGCGCGCCGTGCTCGAAGTGGCCGGTGTGCGGGATATTCTCACCAAGTCGCTGGGCAGCTCGAACGTCTTGAACGTCGTCCAGGCCACGCTTCAGGCGCTTGATCAACTCAAATCACCCCAGGAGGAAGCCGCTCGCCGCGGCAAGAAAGTAGAGGATGTTCTGCCCTTCTGGGATAGGAGGAAGAAACATGCCTGAGACCAAAGCGAAGACGTTGCGCGTCACCCTGGTGCGCAGTCCGATCGGGTATTCGAAGGATCAAAAAGCCACGGTGCGCGCTTTGGGATTGCGACGCATGCATCAGACGGTTGAACATCTCGATACGCCTGCGGTACGTGGAATGATCCGCAAGGTAATCCATCTGGTTCGTGTGGAAGAATAGGAGAACCATGAGACTGCATGATTTGAAACCGAATCCGGGTGCGAAAAAGGAACGCAAACGCGTTGGGCGCGGCATTGCTGCCGGCCAGGGTAAGACGGCCGGGCGTGGTACGAAGGGTCAGGGCGCCCGCAGCGGCGAACAGGGACATCTCTATCGCCAGGGCGGTAACCTGCCTTTCTTCCGCCGTCTGCCGTTCATGCGTGGTATCGGCTTCACGCCGATCAACCGCGTGGAATACAATGAGGTCAACCTCGACCAGCTGGCCGAGGCCTTCCCGGCGAATGCCGAAATTACGCCGGAGACGTTGGCGCAGGCCCACTTACTACGTGATGAAAGAAACCCGGTGGTGATCTTGGGCCGCGGTGAGGTGACTGTGCCCTATCGGGTGCGTGTCCATCGGATCAGCCGCAGCGCCCGTGCCAAGATCGAAGCCGCCGGTGGCAGTGTCGAATTGATCGCCTGATTTGAGGAGACCTCCATGAAGTCCGCTTTTTCTGGCTGGCGCTACCTGTGGAAATCGCCCGATATCCGGCGCAAATTGCTCATCACGCTGGGCATTTTGATCCTCTATCGCCTGGCGGCCAATATCCCGGTGCCGGGTGTTGATTTTCAGGCACTGCGCGAGTTTTTGGGCGTGGCAACCGGTTCCGGTTCGTTCTTGGATTTCCTGAACCTGCTTTCCGGTGGCACCGTGCTCAATTTCTCGCTCCTTTCGATGGGTGTTTACCCATACATTACGGCGCAGATTATTCTGCAGCTGCTGGTGCCGATCATTCCGGCCCTGGAGCGACGGATCAAGGATAACCCGACCGAGGGTCGCCGCTGGATGGAACGCTGGACCTACTACCTGGCGGTGCCGATGGCGGCGCTCTCGGCGATCGGCCAGATCAATATCTTCAACTCGCTTGGACAGCAGTACATTAACAAGCAGATCATCGTCTTCGGCTTTGGTGCCGAAACCTGGCTTTCTTCGCTCACCGTGCTTTTGGCGATGACGGCCGGGACGATGTTCGCCATCTGGCTGGGAGAGATGATCTCGGAATACGGTATCCGCGGCCAAGGGCTCTCGCTGGTGATCTTTGCCGGTATCGTCTCTCAGGTGCCCGGCAATCTGGTGCGCATTTTCCGCGGGGATGTGCAATATCGCTGGATTTTGCTGGCGTTGACGATCGTGGTGATCATCATCACCATCTATGCTATCGTCTATATTCAACAAGGGCGGCGCAATATTCCGGTCACCTATCCGGGGCGACGGGTAGGCAATCGCATGACGATGCCGGTTCGTGGCACGCTGCCCCTCATGGTCAATATGGCCGGCATGATCCCGCTCATCTTTGCCAGCGCGATTTTGCAATTCCCGGCCATTATTGCCTCGTATTTCGTCCGAACGCCGGGCGATTTCGCCAGCCGTGTGCAGGAAATCTTCAGTGGAAATAGTGCCACCTATTGGATCCTCTACTTTGTCATGGTGGTGGCCTTTACGTTCTTTTACACGGATGTGCTTTTCACGCAGCAGAACTACGGCGAAAACCTCAAGCGCATTGGCGCCCAGGTGCAGGGTGTGGCGCGCGGGGAAGCGACGCAAAGATACTTGCTGCGTGTGCAGCGAAGAATTACGCTGGTCGGTGCGCTTTTCCTGGGCATCGTTGCCATCCTTCCGTTCTTGATCCGCTTGATCTTTCCACCGGCCAGCCAAGGAGCCGGGTTGTTCCTGGTCTCTTCGGCGGGTCTGCTCATCGTGGTCGGCGTGGTGCGCGATACCTTCATGACGATTGACGCCGAGTTGAAAGTGCACGGTTATCAGGAATCTCTCCTTGTGCGCTAAAGGAGATGGATATGGCCACCTACATTGTCCTCTTAGGCCCGCCGGGAGTCGGCAAAGGAACGCAAGCCAGAATCCTGGCTCAAGAAACAGGTCTGGTGCATATTTCATCGGGTGATCTCTTCCGTGAGAATTTGAGCCGGCAGACCGAATTGGGTAAGTTGGCCAAATCCTATATGGACCGCGGGGAGCTGGTGCCCGATGAGGTGACGATTCAAATGATCCGCGAACGGCTGGCGCGCCCGGATTGCCAGGCAGGAGCCATTCTGGATGGGTTTCCTCGCACACCTGCCCAGGCGGAGGCGCTGGATGCGCTCCTTCGGGAGCGAAATTCGCAGGTGAATTTGGTGCCGTTGATCACAGCGCCGGCGGAAGTTCTGGTGGAACGCCTGAGTGGACGATGGACTTGCCGTGCCCAGGGACATATTTACCACGAAAAGTACAACCCTCCCCAGGTGCCCGGCCGATGCGATGTTGATGGCTCGGAGCTCTACCAGCGAGAGGATGATCGCTCCGAGACCGTTCAGCGCCGCATCCAGGTCTATCTGGAGCAAACGGCACCGTTGATCGAGTACTACCGTCAACGCGGCCTGCTGCTGGAAGTGGATGGTACTCAACCCATCGAAACCGTGACGGCAACCTTGCGAAAGGCGATCGAAGCTATCGTTATAGCCGGTCTATGAATTGGGCACAACGCATTTATATCAAAGGGCCGGCCGAGATCGAGATCATGCGCCAGGCCGGGCGGATCAACGCCGAGGTCTTGAAGACGCTGAAAGCTCTTTTACAACCGGGTATCACAACAGCGGACCTGAACGCCGCCGCCGAGGAAGTGCTTCGGAAGCATGGGTGCTATTCCCCCTTCAAGGGCTATGGGCATCCCCCTTTTCCGGCTTCCATCACCGTGAGCATCAACGAGGAACTGGTGCACGGCATTCCTAGCCCGAAGCGTAAAGTGCGCGCCGGCGACATCGTCTCGATTGATTGTGGGACGGTATACCGTGGGTTCGTGGCCGATTCGGCGATCACCGTTGGGGTGGGCGAGATTTCTCCCCTGGCCAAGCGATTGCTAGAGGTCACGGAGGGTGCGCTCTATGCCGGCATCGAAAAGATGCGCCCCGGCAATCGAACGGGTGACGTTTCGGCGGCTATTCAGCAATACGTGGAGAGCCATGGATTTTTCGTCACCCGCGAGTATACCGGTCACGGGGTTGGGCGGCAGATGCACGAAGGGCCGCAGGTGCCGAATTACGGCACTCCGGGGCAGGGTCTGTTGCTGCGCCCCGGCATGACGATTGCGCTGGAGCCGATGGTGCTGGTCGGTACCGACAAGACGCGTGTCTTGAAAGATGGCTGGACGGTGGTTTCTGCCGATGGCTCCTTAACTGCACATTTCGAGCATACGGTTGCCGTGACGGAGAATGGACCGCTGATCCTGACGGCAATTGAGGATTTGTAGTATAATTTACTCTTTGGCTATTCAAGAGGAGATGACCTATGAAAGTATCCCCTTCCATTCGTAAGCGCTGCGCCAAGTGCAAAATTGTGCGCCGCAGAGGCAGAGTGTATATCATCTGCGAAAATCCGAAACACAAACAACGACAGGGGTAGTGCGATATGGCGAGAATCGAAGGCGTTGACTTGCCCCGCAACAAGCGGGTTGAAGTAGGCCTGACCTATATCTACGGGATCGGGCCGAGCCGGGCGCGCGAAATTCTGGCCGCGACCAAGATCAATCCGGATACGCGCGTCAAGGACCTGACGGAGGCGGAAGTCTCCGCTTTGCGTGACTACATCGCAAAGAACTATAAGGTAGAAGGCGATCTGCGGCGCGAGGTGCAGATGAACATCAAGCGCCTGATCGAGATCGGTTGCTATCGTGGCCTGCGGCATCGCCGCAACCTTCCGGTGCGCGGACAGCGTACGCGTACGAATGCCCGCACCCGCAAAGGGCCGCGCAAGACCGTGGCCGGACGTGGTCGCCGTCGTGGCGCTACCAAGAAATAATTTTGATTTGCGAGGGAACGAGAAACTATGGCACAGAGCGTTCGTTCAGCACGCCGCTCCGGCGGCGCCCGGAAAAGCAAGCGCACATTGTCCGTGGGACAGGTGCATATCTTTGCATCTTTCAACAATACCATTGTCACCGTGACCGATCTGGAAGGCAACACCGTTGTGTGGGCCAGCGCCGGTTCGGCCGGTTTCAAGGGCTCGCGCAAGAGCACGCCTTTTGCGGCGCGCCTGGCTGCCGAGCAGGCGATCAAAGCGGCACAGGCCTTGGGCCTGCAGGAAGCGGATGTCTTTATCAAAGGTCCGGGTCCTGGGCGCGAAAATGCCATTCGTGCCGTTCAGGCGTTGGGTGTTAAGGTGCGTTCGATCTCCGATGTCACACCGATCCCTCATAACGGTTGCCGTCCACCCAAAAAGCGCCGGGTGTAATTCAGTTGGAGAGGTTGATTTTCTATGGCAAAATATCTTGGACCAGTTTGTAGACTTTGTCGGCGGGAAGGCGAAAAGCTTTATCTGAAGGGTGAGCGCTGTTTCACCCCCAAATGCGCCTTTGAACGCCGAAGCTATGCTCCTGGTGTTCATGGCCGCTCTGCAGCGCGTTCTGCCACCGGTCGCGAATCGGACTACCTGCGTCAGTTGCGTGCCAAGCAGAAGGCGCGCCGAGTCTATGGCATTATGGAACGTCAATTCCGCCGCTACTATGAAGAGGCGTTGAAGCGACGCGGCTTGACCGGCTTGAACCTGCTGCAGATCCTTGAATCGCGATTGGATAACGTGGTCTACCGTCTCGGTTTTGCCAGCAGTCGCGCCCAGGCTCGCCTGTTGGTGACTCATGGTCATTTCCTGGTCAACGGCCGCCGCACGGATGTCCCCTCGATGTTGCTCAAGGAAGGGGATGTGATCACGGTGCGCGAGGGCTCTCGCAAACTTACTTACTTCAAAGAATTGCCCGAACAGGCCGAGAAGCGTTCGGTTCCGGGATGGTTACAGCGTGACCTGAAGACCCTGAGTGCTACCGTGTTGCGCATGCCTGAACGCGCCGAAATCGACGGGAATCTGAATGAGCAGCTCATCGTCGAGTACTACTCACGGTAATGATAGTCGGTCTCGGTTTTTCCCGAGGCATTTTGGAAAAGAGAGGTGAGCCGTGACGGTTGCAAACATGGTCATGCCGAAAATTGAACGCGAGGCCGAGACCCGCAATTATGGAAAGTTTGTCATCAGCCCGTTGGAGCGCGGTTATGGCGTTACGCTGGGCAATTCCCTGCGACGCGTCTTGCTCTCTTCGTTAGAGGGAGCGGCGGTCACATCTATCCGCATCTCGGATATCTTGCACGAGTTTACCGATATTCCCGGCGTGCGCGAAGATGTGATGCAAGTGATCCTGCAAATCAAGCAGCTGCGCCTAAAACTGAACGGCGCCGATAGCGCACGCATGTTTTTGGAGGTGCGCGGCGAAGGAACGGTGACGGCGGCGGATATTATCGCTCCTCCGGAAGTGGAGATCGTCAATCCAGAACTTTATCTCTTTACCGTGGACGACCCGAAATCTTTTTTGACCATCGATTTTGTGGTGGAGCGCGGGCGCGGCTATTCACCGGCGGAGGAGCGCAGCGGCACCCTGCCGATCGGTGAGTTGCCCGTGGATGCGATCTTCAGCCCGGTCAAAAAGGTGAATTGGGAAGTCACTTCGGCGCGCGTCGGTCAGAGCACGAACTACGATAAGTTGATCATGGAGATCTGGACGGATGGGACGATCTCTCCGGAGCGTGCCCTCAGCTCGGCAGCCGTGATCTTGATCGAGCATTTGCGCCTGATCGCCGGCATATCCGAGGAATCCTTATCGTTTGTTCCCACCCTGCATGAGGCCCCTGTGGTGCGTCTCAGCAGTGAGGTGGCAGATACGCCGATCGAAGCGCTCGATCTTTCGGTGCGCGTCTATAACTCGCTCAAGCGCACCGGCATTTCGACCGTGGGCGATGTGCTTGAGCTGCTGCAAAAGGGCGAACAGGCAGTCTCCTCCATTCGCAATTTCGGCGAGAAGAGCATGGAGGAATTGCGCCAGAAGATGCGCGAAAAAGGCTTTCTCAAAGATGATTCGATTTCGGAGTAGGAAACATGCGTCATCGAGTAGCTGGATATAAATTAGGTCGTAGCAAAGGGGCGCGCATTGCGTTGCGCCGCAATCTGATCAAACAACTTTTAACCCACGAACGCATTCGCACCACACGGGCGAAGGCAATGGCTATCCGTGGTGAGGTGGAGCGCCTGATTACGTTGGCGACAAAGAGTGCTCAGGCCGAACCGGCAAAGCAAGTCGCCGCGCGTCGTCTGGCCGCGGCACGCCTGGGCGATAATCATATCCTCTCGCGCCTTTTCAACGAAATCGCTCCACGTTTTGCCGGCCGTACCGGTGGATATACGCGTATGATCAAGCTCGGACCGCGCCAGGGTGATTCTGCCGAAATGGTAATCCTGGAGTTGGTCGAAGAGTAAGCGCACAACTCTGTGGCACGTTACAAATTGACCCTTGCTTACGACGGCACGCACTTCGCCGGCAGTCAGCGCCAGCAAGGACGTCGCACGGTGCAAGGCGAGCTGGAACAGGCCTTACGGCGCCTGGGTTGGAATGGGCGTTCCATCCTTCTGGCCGGCCGCACCGATAGTGGCGTCCATGCCTGGGGACAGGTTGCGGCTTTCGATTGGGAATGGTCGCACTCCTTGCAGGCCTTGCAGCAAGCGTTGAATGCCAACCTGCCCTCGGATATGGTGGTGCGCCGGGTGGAAATGGTCCCTGCGGACTTTCACCCGCGCTATGATGCCGTGGCGCGTTGCTATCGTTATCGTCTTTTCCTCCAGCCGTTGCGCGATCCGTTCCGTGAACGCTATGCCTGGAGGGTTTGGCCGGAAGTGGATGGAGAGCAATTACAGGCTCTTGCTCGGCTCTGGCCTGGTCGCCATGATTTTCGTGCCTTCGGTTCCCCGCCCCGTGCCGAAGGTCACACCGTGCGGACCGTGTTTTCGGCCACCTGGCAAAATCTGGGCGATGAGTGGCATTTTCAAATAGAAGCCGATGCTTTTCTCTATCGCATGGTGCGCCGGCTGGTTTATGTGCAGGTGGCTGTGGCCCAGGGACGTTTTTCATCGGCGCAAGTAAAAGAAGCGCTGGAGAGAGGCTTGGCGTTGCCGGCAGGATTGGCGCCGCCGCAAGGGTTAATGCTTATGGAAGTAAAATATTCAATCGAGACTCCGCAGGAATTGGAGAGATGACCGTGCAAAAGACATACTATCCGAAAGAAAGCGAAATCCAGTCCAAGTGGTATGTGGTGGATGCCACCGGCCAGAACCTGGGCCGCCTGGCGAGTAAGATCGCGGCGGTGTTGCTGGGAAAACATAAACCCACCTTCACGCCGGGTGTGGATATGGGTGATTATGTCATCGTGCTCAACGCGGGAAAGGTGACCGTCACCGGCACCCGCACGCGTTCTAAGCTAGACACCAAGATCTATTATCACCACTCGAATTATCCCGGCGGTTTGAAGGCAATTTCCCTGCGCGATCAGCTGCAGAAGCATCCCGATCGGGTGTTGCGTGCTGCGGTGTGGGGGATGCTGCCGCACAATCGCATGGGGCGCAAGCTTTTGAAGCGCCTCAAGATTTATAGCGGTAGCGAGCACCCGCACCAGGCTCAAAATCCTGAACCCCTGGAATCATAACAAGAGGAAAGAGAGACGATGTCCGTTCAATATTACGAAGGTGTCGGTCGTAGGAAAGAAAGCACGGCGCGCGTGCGCATCATGAGCGGCAGTGGTCGCTTCATCGTCAACGATAAAGAGGCGCCGGCCTACTTCACTCGTTTTGGCGATTTGCAGGAAGTGCTCACGCCGTTGGCTGTCGTCGGACAGGACCTAGCGCGCCTGGATGTCACCGTCCAGGTGAAGGGCGGTGGTGTGAGCGGTCAAACCGGGGCTGTGAAGCTGGGGCTGGCGCGGGCGCTGGTGAAAATGAACCCTGAATGGCGCCCTATCCTGCGCAAACACGGCCTGCTTACCCGCGATCCGCGCGTCAAAGAACGCAAGAAACCCGGCCTCAAGCGCGCTCGCAAGGCACCTACCTATACCAAGCGCTAGAAGATGTCGGGGCTTACCCTGCTGGGATTGGGCCCAGGCCATCCGCATCAGCTGACCTGCGAGGCACGCGATGTGCTTGCGCAGGCTTCTGAGCTTTGGGTGCGCACCCGCCAACATCCTGTGTTGGAGGCGCTCCCTCCCTCGCTCACCATCCATTCCTTTGATGCTTACTACGAGGAAGCGGAGCGTTTTGAGGAAGTCTATCAGCGCATCGTCGAAAAGGTGTGGGAGCTGGCCCAACGCCCGGAAGGGGTGATTTATGCCGTGCCCGGTCATCCGTTTGTTGCCGAGGCCACCTGCCCTTTGTTGGCGAAACGTGCAAAAGAATCGGGCATGCCGCTCCGTATTGTGAGCGGCATGTCTTTCCTGGAGCCGACCTTCGCCGCCCTGCAACTCGATCCTTATCCGCGCTTGTATCTGGTGGATGCGCTCCTGCTGAGCGATGCGCATATTCCACCACTCCCCCCCGATGTGCCCATTTTGGTGGCTCAAATCTACTCACGACGCGTGGCCGCCGAGGTCAAAACCACCCTCAATACCATTTACCCCGATGAGCACCTGGTTTACCTCGTCCATGCTGCCGGCACCTCTGCGGAAAAGGTGGAGGCGTTGCCGCTCTATGAGATCGATCGCCGGCCTTCCATTGGGCTACTGACCTCGCTCTATGTTCCACCCCTTGAAGAAGGCACCTCGTTCGAGGCCTTCCAGGAGATCGTCGCTCATCTGCGTGCGCCGGAAGGCTGCCCATGGGACCGCCAGCAGACGCACCAATCCCTTCGCACCCATCTTTTGCAAGAAGCCTATGAGGTGCTCGAGGCGATTGATGCCGAAAACATGGAGGCCCTGCGGGAGGAACTGGGCGATCTGCTCCTGCAGATCGTGTTACAGGCGCAAATTGCCATGGAAGAGGGCGAATTTAACATCAACCAGGTCATCCAGGGCATTTATCGCAAGATCATCCGGCGCCATCCCCATGTTTTCGGCGATCTCAAGGTGGCCAACGAACAGGAAGTGCTGGCAAACTGGGAAAAGTTCAAGGCCGAAGAACGGGCCATCAACGGAGAAGCAGAACGTGGCCTATTGGATGGGGTGCCGCAGGCGCTGCCGGCCTTGACCCAGGCACAGGAATACCAGGCGCGTGCCGCACGTGTGGGCTTCGATTGGCCGCAGATCGATGGGGTGGTGGAGAAAATTTGGGAAGAGATCCAAGAACTGCGCCATGCCGAGGATGGGCCGCGCCTGGGCGAAGAGTTCGGCGATTTGCTTTTTGCGCTGGTTAACCTGGCACGTTGGAAGGGCATTGATGCCGAATCGGCGCTTCGGAAAGCAAACGTCCGCTTCCGTCAGCGCTTTGCTTATATCGAGCAGGAGGCCCGCCGCCGCGGGGTCTCTCTTGCCGATCTTTCCCTGCAGGAGATGGATGACCTCTGGCAACAGGCAAAAGAAATCGAAAAACGAACACGGTAGACAATCTCTTTTCTTTCGGGTATCATTAGTGCATTCTGTAACATTCTTGGTAACGATTGTATCTTCTGGCCTGGAGGCAACATGACAGACCTTGTAAAACAGATCACTCAAGAACTGCAGCAACAGATTGAGGCCTATCAACCGGAAATTGGTTTGCGCGACGTGGGAACGGTGATCGAGGCCGGCGATGGCATCGCACGCGTGCGTGGACTGGCGAATGTCCGTTCGCAAGAGCTGGTGCAATTCGCCAACGGCGTGATGGGCATTGCGTTCAACCTGGAAAAAGATACGGTGGGTGTGATTGTGATGGGCGAATATGCCGGCATCACCGAAGGCATGGCCGTCTACACCACCGGACGCATTGCTTCGGTGCCGGTCGGGGATGGGCTGATCGGGCGGGTGATCAACCCGCTGGGTGAACCACTGGATGGCAAAGGGCCGATCCGCTTCTCCGGTTACCGTCCGATCGAACGCATTGCGCCGGGTGTTGTCTATCGTCAGGACGTAGATACGCCGGTGCAGACGGGCATCAAGGCCATCGATGCCATGATCCCGATCGGGCGCGGTCAGCGTGAGTTGATCATCGGCGACCGCCAAACGGGAAAGACGGCGATTGCCATCGATACGATCATCAACCAGAAAGGGAAAGACCTGATCTGCATCTACGTGGCGATCGGTCAAAAGAAGGCGGCGATTGCCCGTACCGTTGCCTTGCTAGAACGCTACGGAGCGATGGAGCATACCATCGTGGTCGTCGCTTCGGCGGACGATCCAGCCGCGTTGCAGTATATCGCTCCCTATGCCGGTTGCGCCATCGGCGAAGAATTTATGGAAACCGGACGGGATGCGCTGGTCGTTTACGACGATCTTTCCAAGCATGCCTGGGCCTATCGTCAGGTCTCGTTGCTGCTGCGCCGCCCACCGGGGCGCGAGGCTTATCCCGGTGATGTCTTCTACCTGCACTCGCGCTTGCTGGAGCGCGCCGCGCGCCTGGCCGATAAATACGTGATCGTCCCCAAAGATTACCCCCATCCGCTGGCCGAAGAAAAGGACGGTGTAGATGGGAAAGTCTACGGCGGTCCGCTTTCCAAACACGATGCGGAAGCGGCGCGCAAGGCCATGCCGAATGCCGATGACTACAAGATCGTCAAAGTCAAGGGGAGCGGGGGCTCGCTGACTGCTTTGCCGATCATCGAAACGCTCTTGGGCGACGTCTCTGCTTACATTCCGACGAACGTGATCTCCATTACCGATGGTCAGATTTACCTGGAGAGCAACCTGTTCAATGCCGGTATTCGCCCGGCGATCAACGTAGGTATTTCGGTCTCGCGCGTGGGTGGTGATGCGCAGACCAAGGCAATGAAGCAGGTGGCAGCGCGCCTGCGCTTGGATATGGCCGCCTATCGCGAACTGGCCGCCTTTGCTCAGTTCGGTTCGGACTTGGACAAGGCGACCCAGGCGCAACTCCAGCGCGGTCAGCGAATGCAAGAGATCCTCAAGCAGCCGCAATATCAACCGATGGCGCTGGAAGATCAGGTGATGGTGATCTTCGCCGGTACGAACGGTTACGCCGATCACGTGCCCGTGGAAAAAATGCGCCGTTGGGAAAGCGACCTGCTGGAGTTCCTGCACACTTCTTATCCGGAGATCGGGAAGGATATTGCCGAAAAGAAACTGATCACCGATGAGACGCGCCAGCGACTGATCCAGGCTCTGGAGACTTTCAAGAAGACCTGGCAGGCCTAAATATCGTTGCCGATGGAGGCATCCTATGGCATCTGCACGTGAAATGCGGCTCCGCATCCGGAGCGTAAAAAATATCGCCCAAGTGACGCGTGCGCTGGAGGCGGTCAGCGCCAGCAAGGTGCGCAAGGCGATGGCCGCGCTGTTGGCCACCCGTCCCTATGCTACCAAGGCCTGGCAGGTGCTCACCCATCTGGCCGGACAGCCCGGACGCGAAAGTCTCCATCCCTTGTTGACCTCTCGTCCCAACCCCAAACGGGCGCTGGTGGTGGTGATCAGCGGGGATCGCGGCCTGGCAGGCGCTTACAACACGAATATCGTGCGTTTCGTGATGCGTCAATTTGCCGAGTATCCGTTGCCGGTGGATTACGTGGTCGTCGGTCGCAAAGGGCGGGATATGCTCCTGCGCCGACGGCGCAAGATCGTTGCCGATTTCAGCAACCTGCCGGCGGCGCCCACCTTTGCCGATGTTTCGGCCATCGGACGGCTGGTGGTGGATGAGTTCCTCAAGGGCAACGCCGATGAGGTCTGGCTGGTGTATACCGATTTTGTCAACATGATGAAGCAGGAAGTGCGGGTGAAAAAGTTGCTCCCGTTGGAAATCTCGCGACCCGAGGAACGGGTAGAAACTTTCGAGACGACCCGTAAAGTGCCGGCGGCCTATATTTACGAGCCGGAAGAAGGCGAGATCTTGAACGAGATTGTGCCGCGCTTTACGGCCTTGCAGATTTACCAGGCCATCCTCGAAGGGCTGGCAAGCGAACACGCTGCCCGCATGGTGGCCATGCGCAATGCGACGGATAATGCCCTCGAACTGGCCGCCGAATTGCAGCTCGAATATAACAAGGCGCGTCAGCAGGGCATCACCAGTGATATGCTGGATATTGTGGGCGGTGCGGAAGCACTCGCTCGCAGTGCATCCTGATTTGCAAAAAAGGATTCTCAAGATTTCTGGAGGCAGAATATGGCGAAAGCAACCGGCCGGGTTGTACAAATTCTTGGTAACGTAGTGGATGTGGAGTTCCCGGAAGGGGAAATCCCGGAAATCTATGAAGCAGTCGAAATCGAGCGGCCCGGACAGCCGCCGCTGGTTTTGGAGGTACAGAAACACCTGGGAAATAACTGGGTGCGCACCGTTGCGATGGATTCCACCGATGGCCTGCAGCGGGGTGTGCCGGCCTATGCGACCGGAGCGCCGATCATGGTGCCGGTGGGACCCGAAACGCTGGGGCGCGTCTTTAACGTGCTGGGGCGCCCCATTGACGAACGCGGTCCCGTGGAGGCAAAACAGCGCTACCCCATTCACCGTCCGGCGCCGCCTTTCTCCGAACAGTCCACGCGCGTCGAAGTGTTTGAGACGGGCATCAAAGTCATCGACTTGATCGCCCCCTTCACCCGCGGTGGAAAGACGGGCATCTTCGGTGGTGCCGGCGTAGGGAAGACCGTGATCATCATGGAGCTCATCCGCTCGATCGCCACGGTGCATAAGGGGAACTCGGTCTTCGCCGGCGTAGGAGAACGCACCCGCGAAGGGACGCAGCTATACCGCGAAATGCTCGAATCGGGCGTGATGAAGGACACGGTGATGGTCTACGGCCAGATGAACGAGCCGCCGGGCGTCCGTCTGCGCGTCGCGTTGACCGCGCTTTCGATGGCGGAATATTTCCGCGATCAAGGGCGCGATGTGCTCCTCTTCATTGACAATATTTTCCGTTTCTCCATGTCCGGTTCCGAAGTCTCGGCGCTTCTCGGACGTATGCCCTCCGCCGTTGGTTATCAGCCCACGCTGGCGACCGAAATGGGCGAGCTCCAGGAGCGCATTACTTCTACCCGTAAAGGTTCGATTACCTCGATGCAGGCAGTCTACGTGCCGGCCGATGACTATTCCGATCCGGCGCCGGTGGCGACCTTTACCCACCTGGATGCGACCATCGCCTTGGAACGCTCGATCGCCGAAAAGGGTATCTACCCGGCCGTAGATCCACTGGCTTCGACCAGCCGTATCCTCGACCCGAACATTGTCGGCGAGGAACACTACACCACGGCGCGCGAGGTGCAGCGCGTGCTGCAACGCTATAAGGACCTGCAGGATATTATCGCCATCCTGGGCGTGGATGAACTGAGCGAAGATGACAAGTTGATCGTCTCTCGCGCCCGCAAGATCGAGCGCTTCTTCTCTCAGCCCTTCTTCGTCGCCGAGCGCTTCACCGGCATTCCGGGGCGCTATGTGCCGCTCCATGAGACCGTGCGCGGCTTCCGCGAAATCCTGGATGGCAAATGCGATGACCTGCCCGAACAGGCTTTCATGATGGTCGGTACGATTGACGAGGCTCGCGAGAAGGCAGAACGTCTGGCGAAAGGATAACTATGCCTATCCGCTGTGAAATTGTTTCACAAGATCGGACGGTGTTCGAGGGCGATGTCGATATCGTCATCCTTCCCGGCAGCGCCGGTGAGATGGGCATCCTGCCGAACCATGCGCCGCTGATCACCACCTTGAACTATGGGGTGATCCGTGTTCGGCGCCAGGGGCAGGAGCAGGTGTTCACGGTGGCCGGTGGCGTTGCGGAGGTCCAGCCGGATATCGTCACCGTGTTGGCCGATGCAGCAGAAAACGTGGAAGAGATCGACGTGGAACGTGCCGAGGCCGCCCGCCGTCGCGCCGAAGAGGCCATGGCCAAAGGCGTGCCGAAGGATACGGATGCTTACCTCGCCATCGAGGCCGCCCTGCGGCGCTCGAAGCTGCGACTGGAAGCGGTACGTCGCTATCGCCGTGCACAGCAACTGAAAGGGACGCTCGAGGAGTAGTACCTGTGGCCCTTTTTACCCGTGAGCTGGGCGTTGACCTGGGCACGACGCATATTCGCATTGCCGAAGGCCAGAACCTGCTCCTTGAGGAGCAGACGCTGGTGGCGATTGCCTACGAGGACGATCGCCAGAAAATCGTGAGCTACGGTGCCGAAGCCCAGGGCATGCTCGGCCGCACCCCCGAAGGGATGGAAGTGGTGCGCCCGCTCCAAAGCGGTGTGATCGCCGATTATGAGGTGACCGAGGCCTTACTCCATTTTCTCTTGGACAAGGCCAGCGGGTTGCACCGCTTCTTTGGCCCGCGGTTGATGGTTACCGTGCCCTATGGCGTGACCAGCGTCGAACAGCGCGCCGTCTATTCGGCGGCGATGGAGGCCGGGGCACGCGAGGTTTTTCTGATCTATCAGCCCTTAGCTGCCGCGCTGGGCATCGATCTGCCCTTGAATTCGCCGGCTGGCAACATGGTGCTCTGCCTAGGTGGTGGCGTGACCGAAGCGGCTGTGCTAGCCATGTATGGCATCGCCGCTGCCGAAACGCTGCGCAAAGGCGGCCTTGACTTGGATCAGGCAATCATCACCTATGCTCGGCGCAAGTACGGCGTGATCCTCGGCCCTTCCACTGCAGAGACCTTGAAACTGCGCATCGGCGCCGCCTTACCTTTGGACCTGGAATCGAGCATGGAGGTCCAGGGACGTGACCAGGTGACCGGGTTGCCGCGTCCGGTGACGCTGACCACCGGTGAAATTGCTGAGGCTCTCGAAGAACCTTTGAAGGAAATTGTGGAATTGTGTCGGCGCGTGTTGGAGAAAACCCCACCGGAGCTGGTTGCTGATGTGATCGATCGCGGCATCGCACTTTGTGGTGGCGGCGCTCTCCTGCGCGGCATTGATCGATTGCTTACCAAATCCCTTGGCGTCCCCTCCTATTTGGTCGATAATCCTTTAACCTGCGTTGTCCAGGGGACGGTACGCGCCTGGGCGATGTATCCTTTCCTGCGGCGTAGCCTACCACAGGTGCGGTGATGCACAAATGGGTTGAGCCTTGCAGGTTTGTAGTAGAGGTTTTATACTATTCGTATCTCTCTCCCTTATCTAAAGGAGGTGATGCCCTGAGCCTATCGGTCATCCCAATTTCTAAACCGTTTCCGCCCATTCAATCTACTTTTTGAGAGGAGAAGTTGCTATGAAAAAGTTGTACCTTCTGTTTGCTCTGTTGACCGTTTTTTCGCTACTGCTGACGGCTTGCGGTAGCCCGAAGACGGTTGATTGCACCAAGCCCGATGTCTTCTGCGTGGGTTTGGTGACCGATGTCGGTAAGATCGATGACAAGTCCTTCAACCAGTCCACCTGGGAAGGCGTGAAGCAGGCGGAGAAGGAGCTCGGTGCCTACGTCCAGTACATCGAGACGACCGACTCCAAGGACTACGCCAAGAACATTGCGACCTTTGCCGATGCCGGCTATGATGTTATCGTCACCGTCGGCTTTGCCCTGGGTGAGGCCACTGCGGAAGCGGCCAAGAAATATCCGAACACCTACTTCATCGGTGTGGATCAATTCCAGGCCTGGGCAGTTGACGATGATAAGAGCAACGATCTGCCCAACCTGGCCGGCCTGGTGTTCCCTGAGGATCAGGCGGGCTTCCTGGTCGGTGCGCTGGCGGCGATGATGACCAAAACCGGCAAGATCGGTGGTGTGTTCGGTACCGATGCCGTGCCGCCCGTTTGGCGCTTTGGTGAGGGCTATTGCGCCGGCGCGAAGTACATCAATCCCAACATCGAGATCTTCGTTGTCTACCACAACGATGTCGGCTTCGATAAGACCTTCACCGATCCCGAATGGGGTGCCACGACGGCCAACTCGCTGATCGACAAGGGCGCTGACGTGATCTTCGGCGGTGGTGGCAAGACCGGTAACGGTGCGGTGATCGCCACGGCGCAGCGCGGTATGTATGCCATCGGTGTGGACACCGATCAATACTACACCCTGCCGGAAGCCGCCCCGCGCCTGCTCAGCAGCGCGCTCAAACTGCTCACCCCCGGCACCTTCGAGCTGATCAAGCTGGCGAAGGATGCGCAGGCGGGTTTGGGCACGTTCCCGGCCGGTAACTATCTCGGCAAGGGTGGCTATGCTCCCTTCCACGATGTAGAGAAGGAAGTGCCGGCGGAAGTGAAGGCTCGCATGGAGGAGATCAACAAGATGCTCCTGAGCGGCGAGCTCAAGACCAACGTCACGCCGGCGAAGGACGCAGGTGGTCCTTCCTTCTGCAATCCGTAGTTTGAAGCGGTAAAGGCGGGGGGAAAGAGGTTCTCTCTTTCCCCCTTTTCGTCACCTGTAGTCGTGCGTTTTCGAGGTTTGACGACACAAAAGCTACTTTGTGCCACATAATGCCTTGGGCGAAGGAATGATATTCTCAAACACGTAATTTCTTGATGGGAACTTATGGCGAATTCTGAGAAGATATCCTTGTTCCGAGAATGGGTTCGGCGGGCACTGAACGCGATGCTGGTGCCGTTGCTGGCAGTGCTTACGGCGATGATCATAGGCGCAGTGGTAATTGCATTGGCCGGTGGGGATCCACTTTACGCTTACATGGGACTGTTCCAGGGCGCCTTTGGGACGCCACGCGCTTGGAGTGAGACGTTCGTCTGGGCAACGCCCTACATCTTTGCCGGCCTGGCAGTAGCGCTGGCGTTTAAAGGCGGGCTTTTCAATATCGGCGCGGAGGGACAGCTGGCTTTTGGCGCTGTGGCTTCTGCTTGGATTGGCTATGCTTTGCCCTCGTTGCTCGGTTTCGATTTGCCGGGGTGGATTCATCTGCCATTGGCGATCCTTATTGGGTCCCTGCTCGGCGCCCTTTGGGCGGCCATTCCGGGAGCGCTCAAGGCCTATACCGGCGGACATGAAGTGATCAACACCATCATGATGAACTACATTGCGCTCAACCTGGTGAGCTTCCTGCTCAACGGTCCGATGAAAGACCCGAACCCGCTCAATGTGGTGGCTCGTACGCCCCTGATCGCCGAAAGCGCTCGCCTGCCGGTTCTCTTTGAAGGCTATCGTATTCATTGGGGCATCTTCATCGCCCTCTTCATGGCATTCGCGGTCTGGTGGCTTTTGTGGAAGACAACGCTTGGCTATGAAATTCGCACGGTGGGCACCAACCCCCACGCTGCGCGTTATGCCGGTATCCATGTTCAACGGATTATTGTGTTGACGATGACCCTTTCTGGGTTCCTGGCCGGAATGGCCGGAGCAATCGAGGTGACGGGGTTAAACTATCGGCATGAGTTGGGCTTTTCGATCGGTTATGGTTTTGATGCTATTGCCATTGCACTGCTTGGCAAGACACATCCGCTGGGGGTGGTGCTGGCTTCGATCCTTTTCGGCGCGATGCGCAACGGAGGCACACGCATGCAATTCCTCACCCAGATACCGGTGGATGTGATCTCGGTCATCCAGGCGCTGATCTTGCTCTTCGTAGCCGCCGATGCGATCATTCGCTACATTTACCGCATTCGGGCGCGTGAAGAACGCCTGGTGCTCACCAGCGGTTGGGGGAAGTAGGAGCGCACTATGGACTGGAAGCGATTCGGTTTTATCGTTCTCATCGTTGTTGTCCTGTTTGGTGTGGTGGTGCTGATCGGCAAATCTCAGGTGCCGCCGATCGTGATCATCACCAGCATGTTCGCTACGACGATCGCCGTCGCCACGCCCTTGACCTTGGGCTCGCTCTCCGGAATCTATTGCGAACGCGCCGGCGTAGTCAATATCGGCATTGAGGGGATGATGCTGGCATCGGCCTTTTTTGGCTGGCTGGCTTCGATCTATATGAATACGATCTTCGGCTATCCTCCCATGCCGAGTCTGATCGTGGGCGTGATCGTTTCGGTCTTGACCGGCGGTCTGTTTGCGTTGCTCCACGCGGTGCTTTCGATCACGTATAAAGTGGATCAGATCATCGGTGGGACGGTGGTCAATATCCTGGCTATCGGCATCACCGGCTTCCTGAACCGACAACTTTTCTTCGAGAAGGGGAGCATTTTTGGCGGAAATGTGCCCCATGCACCGGGTACGTTGCCGATCATCCACATTCCTTTGCTGGCCGATTTGCCGATCGTCGGGCGCATCTTTGAGCAAAAGCCGATCGCCATTACGGCCGTTTTGCTGGTGTTGGTCACGCATTACGTGCTCTTTTACACGCGCTGGGGCTTGCGCACCCGCGCCGTTGGCGAACACCCACGGGCGGCAGATACGGTGGGGATCAACGTCTACTTCATGCGCTATGTCAATGTCATTATCGGTGGGCTGATGGCCGGTCTGGGTGGTGCCTATTTCACCCTGGAGTCGGTGCCTTCCTTTGAGCCTTTGATGACCAACGGGCGCGGGTTCGTTTCCCTGGCAGCGATGATCTTCGGTAACTGGACGCCGTTCGGTGCCTGGTCCTCGGCGCTGGTTTTCGGCGCTTCCCAGGCGTTGCAGATCAACCTGCAGTTTTTCCGTTCGCTGATCCCGGAGCAATGGGCCTTTTTGCAAATTTCATATGTGGTAGGGCTGATTCCCTATATCTTGACCATGCTCATTCTGACCGGCATTGTCGGGCGCACGATCCCGCCGGCTGCCGATGGGGTGCCCTATGAGAAACCGCCCAAAGTCAAGGCGCCGGTAGAGACGGCCGAACCCGCAGCGGCGGCAGAAGGCGGATCTTCCGAATGGGTGCTCGAGGCGCGCGGCATCACCAAGCAATTCCCCGGCGTGCTGGCCAACGATCACGTGGACTTTACCTTGCGCAAAGGCGAAATCCATGCGCTCTTGGGCGAAAATGGGGCCGGCAAGACGACGTTGATGAACATCCTCTACGGCCTCTACCTACCGGATAGCGGCCAAATCTTTGTGAACGGGAAGCCGGCGCACATCCATTCGCCCAAGGATTCGATTGCGTTGGGCATCGGCATGGTCCACCAGCATTTTATGCTCATCCCGGTCTTTACCGTGGCCGAGAACGTGATGCTGGGTATGGAAACGACGCGTTTCACCCGCCTGGATCGGGGCTTTGTGGCCCAACAGGTGCGCGATCTTTCGCACCGCTATGGCCTGGATGTCGATCCGCAGGCGATCGTCGGTGATCTGCCGGTGGGGGTGCAGCAGCGCATCGAGATCGTCAAGACGCTTTACCGAAATGCCCAAATCCTGATTTTGGATGAGCCGACTGCTGTGCTGACTCCTCAGGAAACGGAAGAGCTGTTCCGTATTATGCGTGAGCTGAAGGAGCGCGGCGTTTCGATCATCTTCATCACCCATAAGCTGAAAGAAGTGCTGGCGGTGGCCGATCGGATCACCGTCATGCGCAACGGGCGCGTGGTAGGAACAACCACTCCTGCCGAGACGGACGAAGCCAAATTGGCGGCGATGATGGTCGGGCGCGAGGTGATCCTCAAGGTCGAGAAGGCGCCGGCGCAGCCGAAAGAGGAAGTGCTCCGGGTGGAGGATTTGCACGTGCGCGATTGGCGCGGGTTGGATGTGGTGCGCGGCGTCTCCTTCTCGGTGCGTGCGGGTGAAATCCTGGGCATTGCCGGCGTACAGGGCAATGGGCAGACGGAGCTGGTGGAAGCTCTTACCGGTCTGCGTTCCTATACGCAAGGACGCATCTGGTTGAACGGTGCCGAAGTGACCCACAAGCCGGTGCGGGTGATTACCGAGCAAGGCGCGGCCCATATCCCTGAAGATCGCCAACGTCATGGCCTGGTGCTCCCCTATACGGTCGCGGATAATCTGATCCTGAACTCCTATTATCGTGCGCCGTTCGCCCGTGGGTGGGTGCTACAGCACGCGACCATCGAAGCGTTTGCGCGTCATCTGATGGCGCAATTTGACGTGCGCGCGCCTTCGCCGTTCGTTGCCGTTTCGACCCTTTCGGGCGGCAACCAGCAGAAAGTGATCGTAGCACGTGAGCTGAGCCACCCGAATGTCAAATTGGTGATCGCCAATCAGCCTACCCGTGGTCTGGATGTCGGTTCGATCGAGTACATTCATCGGCAAATTGTCGAAATGCGCGATCGAGGCATTGCCGTGCTGCTGGTCTCGGCAGAGCTGGATGAGATCATGGCGCTTTCCGATCGCATTGCCGTGATGTACCGCGGTCAAATCGTCGCCACGGTGGATGCGGATAAGGCCACCCGTCAACAATTGGGGTTGTGGATGGCCGGGGTGCATACGGCGTGACGGCCGGCTTGGTAACGAGTTTGGATGATAGCAGGTTGCTATGGGCTGTAAAGCGATAGCAACCTGTTCTTTTTTGACATAATGTGAAAAGCTTGTTGTTTATGACTTGCTTATCTGTTTTATGTGAAGGTGAAAGAAGGTGAAAATGTCCCTCTTTCGCTCCTCTACCCTCTCCGATAAGTACCGGACCATGGCCCTGCTACTAGGACTTTTTACCGTTTTTTACAACCTGGTGGAAGGCCTGGTTTCAATGTACTTTGGCGCTTCTGATGAAACGATCGCTTTGTTCGGCTTTGGCGTGGATTCTTTCATCGAAGTGATGTCAGGAATTGGCATTGTCGCTATGATCCTGCGCATTCGTCGCAATCCCGATGCGCTTCGTTCTAAATTTGAGCAAACGGCCTTGCGTATCACCGGAACGGCCTTCTATCTCCTGGCTTTGGGGCTCACGATCACCATTGTGGTGAACTTGATCACCGCTCACAAACCGGAGACCACTGTGCCGGGCACAATTATCTCGATCATTTCGATTGTGGTGATGCTGTGGCTGGTTACGGCCAAACGTAAAATCGGCCGCGCACTCAACTCGGCGCCTATCCTGGCGGATGCCAATTGCACCATGACCTGCGTTTCCATGTCACTTGTATTGCCGATCGCCAGTCTGATGTATCATCTGACCGGCCTGGGATTTATCGATAGTCTCGGCGCGGCAGGGCTGGTTTATTTTTCCTATCGAGAAGGGCGGGAGGCTTTCGAGAAGGCCACCGGGATGGAATGTGGCTGTGGAGCGGATTTGTGTGAAGGATGATCATGCATTCCTTTGAGCTTGTTAACTTATGATTTTCCCCATTTTCAATGCGATTGTGGTACACTTAACAGCCGTGTACTTTCCGCTTCTGGACATGCCTATGGCCTGAGCCGGAAGCAATCCCATGGAAAGGAGGTCCTTTTATGCGCCAGTATGAATTGATGTGTGTCTTCCAACCCGATCTGGACGAGAAAGCCCTGAGTGGCATGCTCGAAAAGATTCAGGGTTGGGTGACCGAGAGCGGCGGCAGTGTGCAAAAGGTGGATGTATGGGGCCGACGTAAGCTGGCTTATCCCATCCGTAAGAAGATGGAAGGCCAATACGTCCTCTTCAACATCACGCTCCCGCCCACGGCGACCGCCGAACTGGAACGCAACCTGCGCTATCAGGAAGCGGTCATGCGCCATTTACTTACCCTGATCTGACGTTATGAGCGTCATCCAACATCGTTTGTGAATAGGCTTGGAGAAAGGCTATGAGTCGTGGTTTGAACAAGATCCAGATCATCGGCAACTTGGGACGCGATCCGGAAATGCGCTATACGCCTTCTGGACGCCCGGTGACAACCTTTCCGGTCGCCGTGAGTCGTTCCTGGAATACGGCAGATGGTGAGCGTCATACCGAAACCGAGTGGTTTAACGTCGTTGCCTGGGGCACCTTGGCCGAAGTGTGCAAACAATACCTGAGCAAAGGGCAACAGGTGTACATCGAAGGTCGGTTGAAAACCCGTCGTTGGGAAGATAAAGAGGGTTTGCCACGGGTGAGCGTGGAGATCATCGCCAACGAGATGATGATGCTCGGTGAGCGACGCTCGGAAAACAATCACTTCCAGGAAACCGCGATTGCCGAAGAAGAGATCCATGCCGAAGAAGATGAATTCCCATTCTAAGCGGAGTACGTTATGAGCGAAGAAATTCTGGTTCCCGAAGGTACCGAGGTTATCTCTGAGAGAAGGTACTATGCACGTCCTAAAAATTGCCAGTTCTGCGCCGATAAAGAACTGCGCATTGATTACAAAAACGTGGACGTACTGAAATCCTACATTACGGATGAGGGCAAGATTCGTCCACGCCGTCAGACGGGCACCTGTGCCAAACATCAACGCGCCCTGGCGAATGCCATCAAGCGCGCTCGCCATTTGGCCTTGCTTCCTTTCACCGGGGAATATTGGGAAGAAGGCACCTATTGATCGTTTTGCCACCCTCCGAGGGGCATGGTACATTCGGTGACCATGCCCCTTTGTGTGTGTTTATTCAGCCTTTCAGGAGATTTTAAATGGCCGCAAGACGTCCGAAAACTCCTCTTGTAACACGCAAACATGTCGCTCGTCTGGAACGTGAGCGGCGCTATATTCGCCTGTTGACCGGTCTTGCCCTGGGCATTATCGCCTTGGTGGCGGTGCTGGTCGGCTATGGCATCTTGGAACAGACCTACCTGCAGTACAATCAACCGGTTGCTGTGGTCAACGGCGAGGCGATCACGACCCGCCAGTTTCAAGGACGGGTGCGCTTACAACGCCTGATCCTCCAAAATAATATCCAGCAATATCAGCAGCTGGGTCAATTGTTTGGCATTGATGTGAGCTCGCAGATCCAACCCTGGCAGAATTTGCTCAATTCCCCAGAAACCCTCGGACAGCAGGTTCTGGATCAGTTGATCGAAGACGTGCTTATCCGCCAAGAAGCGCAGCGCCGTGGGATTACCGTCTCTGCCGAGGAGATCGAAGAAGAGATTCGGCGGCAATTCAATTTTTTCCCCAACGGCACCCCGACTCCCACACCGACTCCGACTCCCTTTTTCACGCCCACCCTTTCACCTGAGACGCTGGCTCTGATTACTCTCACCCCGACTCCCACCCTGGCACCGACCGCTACGCCCACTTTGTCGGTCACTTCTTCGCCGGAAGTCACGCCATCGCCTGATGCCACAGCCACGAGTGAGAGCGGATCTGCTGTCTCTACCCCTGTTCCGACAACTGAAATCCCCACAACTCCTACTGTAGCAGGGCAGGGAGGTGAGCTCACGGCTACTGCTGAAGCTTCACCTACCCCCGAACCTCCTACTCCCACCCCAACACCGTATACGCTGGAAGCCTATCAGGCAGATTACAAGACCACTCTTGAACGCTTCCAAGCGATGGGTATCCGCGAGGAGGATTACCGTGCCTTCATCGAGGCCGGGCTCTACCGTGAAAAGCTGATCCTGGCCTTGACCGCGGAGCTCAAGCCGGAAGAGGAACAGGTCTGGGCGCGACATATCCTTGTTGCCGATGAGGCGACTGCGCAGACGGTCCGCGAACGATTGCTGAAAGGGGAGGATTTCGGTAAGGTGGCAGCAGAGGTTTCCACCGATCCCGGCACGAAAGATCAAGGGGGGATTTTGGATTGGTTTGGCCGCGGTGTGATGGTCCAGGAGTTCGAGGATGCCGCCTTTTCGTTGCCAATTGGCGAGATCAGTCAGCCGATTAAGACCACTTATGGCTATCACATTATTCAGGTGTTGGCGCGGCAGGTTCGTCCCCTAAGCGACCAAGAGCTGCAGACGAAGCGGCAACAATTTTTCGATGAATGGCTTCAGAATCAACGCGACCAAGCCCAACTTACCATCTACAATCGCTGGAAAGAACGCGTCCCGACCACACCCTAAGAACAAAAACCTTCCGAGGCCATCCCTCGGAAGGTTTTCTTTTATAGGTTAAGCGGGAATAGTATCTACCTGTCTTACACCACGGCGGATTGACCGTAGATCTGTTGGCGGATCTGGATCACTTGACGGCGCAACAGATCATCCCGTTCGATCATCTCGCGCACCTTTTCGATGGCATACATTACCGTCGTGTGATCGCGCCCACCCAGGGCTTCGCCGATCTGGGGGAGCGAAGCATTCGCCTCTTCCCGCAATAGGTACATGGCAACCTGGCGCGGCAGAGCCACTTCGCGCGAACGATCGCGGCTGAGGAGTTTCTCGGCACTGATGTTGAAGGTCTGTGCCACGGCCTCGATAATGCGCCTGGAGTCAACTCCGTTGCGCGAAGGGAGTATATCTGCCAACGCAACGTCTACTAGATCGGTCGTCAAGGGGATTCCACTGAGATCGGCAAAGGCCAGCACGCGGTTCAATGCCCCTTCCAGTTCGCGAATGTTCGATTGGATGCGCCGGGCAATCAATTCTAGGATTTCCATAGGAACCGAGCGTCCCAGACGTTCGGCTTTATGGCGCAGGATTGCCAGGCGGGTTTCAAAATCGGGCGGTTGAATATCGGCGATCAAACCCCATTCAAACCGCGAGCGCAGGCGCTCTTCGAGCGTTACCAATGCTTTTGGAGAGCGATCGCTGGAAATGATGATCTGCTTTTCCTGGCTGTGTAAGGCATTGAAAGTATGGAAAAATTCCTCTTGTGTGGATTCCTTGCCGGCAATGAATTGAATATCATCGACCAGGAGGATGTCTATCGATCGATATTTTTCGCGAAAAGCCTGTGTTGTCTGGTTGCGAATGGCATTGATCAGGTCGTTGGTGAACTCCTCCGAGGAGACATACAGCACTTTCAAGCCCCTGGCATGGCAGAAATTGCCGATGGCGTGAAGCAGATGAGTTTTTCCCAACCCCACACCGCCATAGAGGAAAAGGGGATTGTAAGCTCGTGCTGGGCGTTCTGCAACGGCGATGCTAGCGGCGTGCGCCAAGCGATTGCCGGAACCGACGACAAACGTCTCAAACGTATAACGAGCGTTCAGGCGGGGATGAGACGGACGAGGCGTCTTCTCTTCTTCTCTGGCAGTAATCTCTTCGGCAGGTAAGGCTTCTGTTTCTGCACCAGGGGGTGGAGCGACTACGAAGCGTACCTGAACATAGGCATTTAGGATGCCGATCAACATGCGGTTGACCGTGCTGGTTAGGCGCGCCTCTAGCCAGTCACGCGCATAGGCGTTCGGCGTGCCGACGGTCAACACTCCATTCTGGTAGGAAAGGGGATAGGTATCGCGCACCCATGTTTCAAAAGAAGCGCGCGGCATGTCCATTTGTAATTGTCCCAGGACCGACTTCCATGCCTGTTCGATGTTCATAGCTGCTCCTTTTGCCGAAAGCAAAAATTGCTTGAGGGGGCGAATAGTGCATACCGATTTTACTCGCTCGGCAGGCGCTGATGCATGTTTTCCAACCTGCAACTCTCTAAAAAAAATCTTTTTCTTAAGATGATCGTCGATTGACAGGATGGCTGACGAACCTATCCAAACGCGGAACATTTGTTTCACTTTCTATCTATTTTGCCTTCCGCAAGATCGCCATATATGGGTGTATAACCCGTTTTATCGCCCTTTTTTCGTATATATACCTTAAGAAATTTCCGCGCCAAGATGCTCCCCATTTTGTTTGGTGTTGCGCGTCAAATTGCATGACTTAATCTGCTCTTGCATCGTGATCGGGGATGGGAAGGAAATTTTCCCGATCCGTGTGATCTACCCCTCACCGGGCTGTGAGATGTTGCCTGGGAGCAACTTCGGAGAGCCTATGTTACAAAGTTGAAGATGAAGCGTAGAGCCGGTTTGACTCTCTCTAATTGGATGGGGAAGAGGCGACGCCTTGAGGGCAGAGTTGTTTTCCGAGGCGCATGGTGCCGAAGGATCGCGGTTATTGCCTCCAGATCATGTACCCGACGAACATACGCAAAAGCCCGATCGTAAGAAGTGCCATCGAAAGTCCGCTCAGATCGGCTAGGGCCGGCCCCAGCAGGGAACCCAGCAGAATAGAGGCATTCAAGTTTAGGTTGTACCAGGCGAGATGTGCCGGGCGATCGTCCGGCGGGATGTTTTCCAGCATGTAGTTTGCATATGCGCCACCGGCTAGGGCCCAAAAACATCCTCCCAGCACCGAAATTGCGTAATATTGCCAGGGATGGGCGGAAAATGAAAGGAGGAAAGGATATAACCCCATCCCCAGCATTCCCAGACCGGTTACCTTTTTATGTCCCATGCGGCGCACCCAGCGGCTTAGTAGGGTGGAGTTCAGCATAACGGTCAGGTAAAAAAGCGCAGTACCGAGCCCGATTTGATCATCTCCGAGGTGCAAAATGTTCACGAAGTAGAGCGGGAAAAGCGGAATCGCCAAATACTGGACTAGGTGGAAGAAACTCAGCGAAAGGAGCACTTTGGCAAAAGGAGTGCGCCAAATATCCAGGCGTAATCGATCTTGCCAGCTACGTTTTATGGAAGGGGGCGGCGGCGTTTTCTGCATGACCGGGGTAGGGCGTACGAAGAAAAGATGCAGGCTGCTCATCGCTGCACCGAAGGCTCCGATCCCAAAAACGATCTGATATCCCAATGGAAAAGGGAAGTGCTCCAGCAGGTAGCCGCCTAGGAGGGTGCTAAAGATGAAAGTTAGGGAGAAAAGGGCATTGCGCATCCCTACTACATGCGCGCGCCAGTCTTCTGGGACGGCGGCGGCGAAAAGAGCGTTGAAGCCTACTGCCAGGGGAGTAAGGGGGATCGCCATCCATAGCGAGAGCCAGATCAACGCTTGGATTTGACCTGCCGGCGAAAATAGCCAGGGCAGGAAGATAAACACAAAGTATCCAAGGCGGTAAGCGACCGAGCTCCAGAAGACGGCCATGCGAATATCCCGGCGTTCCAGCCAATGGCCGGCGGGAAGGGTCAAGATGAGATTGATGAATGCCGGAAGAGAGGCCAGCAAGCCGATCTGAAAGCCACTGGCACCTAGCCGCGCGGCGTAGACGTTCAGGAATGTCAACGTGGTGCCGTTGAGCACTCCGAACCAGGCAATATCCAGAAAAAGATGCAGGAAAACTGCTCGGTAGGATTCGGGGTAACGTCGAAGCATAAATCTCTTTGAATTTACCGCAAAAGGTTATTACCAAACCGCGAGGGCACAAAAATGTCTTGTGCCCTTTGAGTAGAGAACTTTACTACGTTAGCAGCCTCCCTCTTCTAGCAAACGACGCGCGCATTCCCAAATCGCATCGAACATGGCCGGGGTCAGGCGGCCGGTATTCGTGTTTTGCTGGCTGGGATGAAAGGAGGCGATCAACCACGGAGAAGAGAGAAATCCATCCAGACGATAGCGCGCCCCATGCGCAAAAGGGAATTTGCTCACCGTATAGCCGGCCAGCCGCACCACCTGTTCAAAAGCGATCCGACCCAGGGCGACGATGACCTGGGGTTGTAGGATTTCCAGCTCACGTCGCAAATAAGGCAGGCAATTGGCTATCTCTTGTGGTAGTGGTTTGTTGTGCGGGGGAACGCAACGGCACACTGCGGTGATGTATGCATCTCGTAGCTCCAACCCATCCTCGCGGTGAACGGCGAGCGGTTGAGTGGCGAAACCGGCCCGATGGAGGGCAGGATAGAGAAAATCTCCCGATGCATCTCCGGTGAACATCCGCCCGGTGCGATTTGAACCATGGGCTCCTGGTGCTAATCCCACAATGACCAGACGGGCGTTGCTATCCCCAAAGCCGGGTACCGGTCGTCCCCAATAGTTCCATTCGCGGTAGGCTCGCCGCTTCCGCTCTGCCACCTCTTCTCGCCAGGCAACCAGGCGAGGACAGGCATGACAGAGAATAAGTTCCTCGTTTAACGCTTTGAGAACCTCATTTTTCAGGGACATCCTCACCCTCTTTTTGGTATAGAGGACAAAATGGAACGCAGGCGTTGGTGCCAAGGAGGACGTACTAAGTGTTCCAATCGGTAGGCAAAGCGTGCCGGCATGAGGCCGTAAATGCGGGTGATGTTTTCTACCGAGCAGGTACGGTTCACCGAAATATAGTCCAGCCAGAAAGTAGAGAAAGGAAAATGCGGAAACAAATAGCCGGCAAGGATCAGTAATGCTCGCAATGCAGGGAGAGAAAGAGGCACCAAGCGGCGCCGGACCCGCATTGCCTGGAAGATTGTTTCCAGTGCTTCGGAAAAGGAAAAGTATTCACTGCCCCCGATCTCGATCGTTTGTCCTTTCAATTGTGGCATCAGGGGAGTCCAGCTTAGGCAGGCTGCCAGGTCCTCAACCCAAAGTGGCTGGATGACGGTGCGCATAGCCGGGACGGGAAAGAAGAAGGGTAGGCGCTGGATCAGGCGCGCTAAGGGAACGGTGAAATGATCACCGGGGCCGAAGACAATCGCTGAACGCACTATAGTGAAGGGTACGCCACTGCTGCGGATGGATTCTTCGGCTAGACCTTTGGCGCGCATCACCGGAAAAGCGGAGTTGCTGGCCGCGCCCAAGTGACTAAGATAAATGAAATGTTCAATCCCGGCCTCCTTTGCCACTTCGACCAGGGTACGAGTGCCTTCGATATCCGTCCGCACTAGATTGGCATTGAGACCCTCCCATTCACTGCCTGCCAGATGGATGATCGTACGTACGTGCTGCAACGCTGCGCGCAAGCCTCGGCGATCGTTGAGACTGGTGAGGGCCACTTCTACCGGCACCCCTCGCGGCAAGCGCGGTGTCTGACGGCGCGGATGAAGGAGCAAACGCACCTCGTGGCCGGCCTCGTTCAAGTGTCGCACGACGACCCGACCGATAAATCCACTCCCGCCGGTGACAAGGATCACATTCGCCATGGGAACCAGTATCCAAGCCGCGGAGACCCCACGCCCTTAATGAAAAATCGCCCCACAATCTCAGAGGGGCTAGGAAATTTGGATTCCATCTTTGTGGGCGCAAAGGGACTCGAACCCCTGACCTTCTCTGTGTAAGAGAGACGCTCTAACCAACTGAGCTATGCGCCCTCGAGGCACATTATATCATATCTCGCTACTCTGTTTGGTGTGCTCTGTGGCAAAGCTTTTCAAGGTTGGAAATCTGCCTTATTGAGCGCAGCGCACGGTGTGTTGTGTTGCCGGCGTCCACGCTATTTTCGCAACAGGCCGTGTTTCATGGACCGAGGCATTGAATCGCTCTGATTTGGAAAGCCGGTCATGTCTCCGTAGGTAATGGTATAATCGTGCCGCCTGAAATCTTCTGGAAAGAGGTATTTGTATGATTGATGTCAACGATCTGCGCAAAGGTGTAACGTTTGAGCTCGATGGACAGCTTTATCGCGTGCTGGAATATCACCATCACAAACCAGGACGCGGCAATGCGATCATCCGCATTAAGGCACGCAATTTGCTCACCGGTGCCAACATTGAAAAAACCTTCACCTCCGGTGACCAGGTTCAGGATGTGCGCCTGGATTTTCATAATGTGCAATTCCTGTACTTCGATGGCGAGTTCTATCATTTCATGGATAACGAGACTTTCGAGCAACCTGCCATTCGTGCCGAGGTGCTGGGTGATAATGCGCTCTACCTGAAGGAGGGGATGGAGGTTAAGTTGACCTTCTATAAAGGTCAGCCGATCGACATTGAACTTCCCACCTCGGTAGACCTTAAAGTGGTATATGCCGAAACAGCGATTCGCGGCGATACGGCGACCGGCGTCACGAAAAAGGTGCGCACCGAGACCGGCCTGGAAGTGGTGGTGCCGCAATTCGTCAATGAAGGAGATGTCATTCGCGTAGATACGCGCACCGGTGAGTATGTGACCCGGGTGTGACTTCCTGAATCTTGTTGTTGGCCGGTAGTTAAAGAATAAGCAGGGAGAGAAGGACTCCCTGCTTATTTGGTTTCAGCCAAATCGGCTGAGCTTGTTTACGGCAATGTAAGCGGTCGCCAGACGGGGTCAAAATCGCTTCCGGGGGTGTCTGTCAGGCGTACGAGCCCTCCACCGCTGGCCAGGGCGCGGTAAATATCCCGGTTGCCTTTTTCATCTGTACTTTCAAACAGTACCCAATATCCATCCGCTGAAAAGCGTAGGGATTCGACAGGGGAGAAAATGCCGAAATTCACAAGTGCGCTGGAGCTGCCATCGGCGACCACTCGACGGGCACGCACAATTGACTGGCCAACAACGCGTTGGCTAAAGAGTAGATACGATCCATCCACCGACCAGGCAGGGCTGTAATCCTTGTTCTCCGAGCCGCTACGGGTGAGCTGGATTTTCTCACCCGTCTCCAGGTTGATTGCCCAAATCTGATAATTCCCATAGCGTTGGCGTGTGAATGCCAACCATTTGCCATCGGGCGACCAGACGGGTTGGAAAGCCTCGTTGTCCCCTCGTTCCAAAATGTTGAGAGGGGTGACCGAATTATCGGCCAGATCGAGAAGGTAGAGGTCTAGCTTGTTGTCTCGCAGGGAAGCGAAAGCAATCTGCCTTCCGTTTGGTGACCAGGCGGGGTCAAAATCACCACCGGGCACGTTGGTCAGTACGATCAGTCCAGAGCCATCTGCATTGATCATGTGCAAGGCTGCGCCGGGATATTTTTCCTGTACGCCTTTGCAGGGCGAGATAAAGACCAGCCGCGTACCATCTGGAGCAAAAGACGGCTGACAAGCTCCTTCCGGCAGATTGGTAATCTGACGGACATTGCTCCCATCGAAACTCATAATGAAGATTTGGGGGACTCCTCCTTCCCGAACCGAAGCAAAGGCAATTTCTCCGTATCCACCCCCCAGGGGTGTTTGCGTTGGCGTGGGCGTAATGGTGGGAGTGGGAGTCGGCGTGCTGGTTGGGACCAAGGTAGCAGTTGGCGTGGATGTAGGGGGCATCAAGGTGAGAGAAGGTGATGCCACAATTGTGTTGGAAGGGGTGGGAGGGAGCGGAGTATTTTCAGGAGGTGCGTTGAACGTTGGCGTGGCAGGCAATGGGATGAAGGGGAGGGAAAACGGCAGCGAGGAGGCAACCTGCCGGATATTCTCCGGATATGCGTAGATGCCCCAAAGTCCGCCACCGATTAAAACGGCTAGGACTAGCAAAGTCCAGAACAAACAGCCGGCCCCACGGCGCTTTTTGCGCTTCGGCGGACGGAAGGGTTTCTCTTCCTCCATCACCGGCACCGGAATCGGGGATTTTCCACCACTGGTTGCCGGAACGGGTGTGGAGGGTTTCTCCTGTTCTTCGGCCTGGGCTGAAGGTGTGAAAGGCTGAGAAGGAGGCGGAACGGTATACGTACCGGTCTCGCGTTCGCTGATGCCTTTGGAAGCAAGCAAAGCGCGCTTGAACTCTTCGGCGCTCTGAAAACGCTCAGCCGGATCGATGGCCATTGCCTTTTCGATCACTGCCGCCAGGCGCCGCGAAATTTTCGGATTGCGCTTGCGCAGAGGGGTCAGTTCCGCCGTACCCATCGCACGCGCTAGGCCATCTTCGGGGATCACGCCGGTCAGCGCGGCGTAAAGCGTTGCACCGAGGGAATAGATATCCGTGCGCGGATCGGTACGGGCGGTGCCATACTGCTCCGGCGGAGAATAGCCGGGGGTCATGGCCCGGGCGCCGGTCGAGGTGGCCTGACTGCCTTCAACAACCTTTGCCAGGCCAAAATCGACCAGGAAGATATGACCATCGGGTGTGATCTTGATGTTGCCGGGCTTGATGTCGCGATGCAGGATGGGAGGTTTGCGGGTGTGGAGGTAGGTCAGCGCATCGCAGACTGCAGCACCGATCAATACGGCCTCTTCTTCGGTGATCGTGCCCAGGCGTTCCATACGCTGGCGCAGATCCTCGCCTTCGATGTAATCCATCACCAAGTATTGCCCTTCATCCTCCACGAAATGATCGCTCACCCGTGGCAGGTTCGGATGGCGCAAGCTGGCCAGGATCACCGCCTCGAGACGGAACTGACGGGCATATTCCTCGGTGGTGAAGAAATTTTCTTTGACTGCAACATCTACACCCAGGCGCTCATCTACGGCACGGTAAATTGCTCCCATGCCCCCTTGGCCCAGGATTTCCATAATTCGATAACGGCCGTGCAAAAGGGTGCCTCGCGCAAGGGTCATTGTTGTTCTATCTCCGTGGAAATATCGTTATCAATTATATCAGGAAGCGAGGCGATGACGAGGTGAAAGCCACCCGTGAAAAATGTAAGGCGCCAGGCCACCGATCCAGAAGCCGATCAGGGCATAGCGCACATAGCGTAGGGAGAGCGCAAGCCAAGTTTCGCCGCGGGGAAAGATGGCTCCTAATCCCATCCACAAAATCAGCACTCCAAGCAGACCGAGCCCATAGCGCAACAGATGTTGCCACCACTTGCCGGCCGGTGTAAATCCACCCAAGGAAGTGAGCCAGAGTGCACCGGCCACCATTCCAAACAGAGCGGCCGCCGGGGAAACGATGGCGCCGATATTCCATGGTTCAGGAACTTCTAACCCACCGCGCGTTGCCAGGCGAATCCATTCCGAGGGAAGTTCCGTCGTATTCCATGCACGCAAGGCAATGCCGCAGAAGATCAAAGCCAGCGAAAACAACCACACCGAGGCAAGCTGCCACCCGAAAGAGAGACGGCGAAAACGGCGCAGGAAAGGTTCTTCCAGACGCAAGAATCCCCACAAAAGCAATCCGCCGATGATCCATCCGACTAACACATCTTGAGGGAAGTGAACACCAAGATAGAGACGCGACAGACCGATGAAAAAGATGAGCAAGACGGCCAGAACGGTTGACCAGGTGCGCCGTAGCCCTGCGGCGATCATTCCCCAGACACCTACGCTGATTTGCGCATGCCCGGAAGGAATGCCGAAAGAGGTTTCGGCTGAGAGAGGAACTACCTGCTCGCTGACCCAATACGGCCGCGGGGCATGGAAGAGCATCTTGAATAAGGTGTTCAATGCACCACTGGTGAGCAAGATTACGCCCACGCGCAGCCCCAAAGCAAAATCCACGCTCCAGTAGATCAGCGGCAGGACCAACAGAAAGAACTCCTCCGTGCCCAGGAAGCTAAAGAAGCGCATGATCCCTTCCCAGGAAGGGCCCCATCCCTGAACGAAAATGACCAGCTGCAGCAGTTCGCTCATGAGAGATTTCCTCCTTGTTGTTTATAGACGGTGGACGGTAGACCATGGACCGTGGTGGACGATGGATCGTGGTGGACGGTAGACCGTAGACCGTGGATGGTGGACTGCAATACTAGCAGTATAATCTAAAAACCAAGATCGGTGCGCTAGATCATGAGCCTTTTTTCGTCAACCTGGGACCTTTTTTCTGCCTTCCTCTTATTGGGGATTCTACTCACGGTGACGGTACGTGCCAACCTTACCGGATGGACGGAGGCGCTTGTCTATTTGCCGGTCATTGTTTTCTGGAGTACGTTGCTCGGATATCTTTTGGGTATGAGCCGCTTTCGGCGCAAGGGAATCGCGCTGTTGGTGGCAGGTTACAGTGCGATTGCATTGCCGCACTTTTATCTGTATCCGATCGAGATGGATGCATCGCTTCCGCTGTTCGCCCGTTTGAACCTGCTGGGGTGGCACCTGAATTGGAGTTTGCAACTTTTCTTCCGCGGCGAACCGCTGACCGACCCTCTCCTGTTTACGATTTTGGGCTATACCCTCTTCTGGCTGCTCGGTTTGTGGTGCGGTTTTGTCTGGACGCGGCATCACCACCTTTGGGCTGTGCTTACCCCGCCCTCTCTGGTGTTGACGGCGCTCTATAGCTACGATCCCGTCCAACCGGCGGCAGCGACCTTATGGTTTTATCTTTTGTTGGTAGCTCTGCTCATCGCCCGCCATCACGCTCGGCAAAGCCAAGCCTCGTGGCAGCAGCAGGGTACAGTGCTCCATTCGGAGGCAGTGCACGATCTAGGCGTCAGCGCTTTCCGGGTGAGCTTGCTCGTTTTGCTCTTGGCCTGGTTGATCCCATGGGCGCTTAGCCCTGCTTCACCGGTGCAAAGAGCTTGGGAGCAGCTCCGCAAAGCCTGGGAACCGACTCGCGAGCGCCTGTCCAATATTGTTGAGCCTCTCCAGCGCCGGGGAGGAGGTAGCCCGATGCCGCGGAGATTGTCACTGGGGCTCGAAAGCGCGCGGGGGGAAGATGTCGTGTTTACCGTTCAGGTACCCGCCGAGGCCCAGGTGACGCGCTATTACTGGCGGGAGCAAGTCTTCGATCGGTTTGAAGGGGATTTCTGGAGCGCCAGCCCGACGGAAGAGGTGTCGGTTCCGCCTTTGCAGGATTTGCCGACCTTCTTGCCAGCGCGCGGCCGGGAATTGCGTGCCTCGTTTGAGCTTCAGCGGTATTCGCCTTGGCTCTATCTGTTTGCTACGCCGCGGAGCGTGAATGTGCCCGTTCGCTTGAGCGGTTTCCGCATCGGCGTTGCTTCGCTGGATGTGTTGACGCTTCAAGCGATGGACGGCATCGAAAGAGGGGCACGCTATGTACTACAAGCACGTTATATTACCCCTTCTATCGAGGAACTACGGGAAGCAGAAGGAGATATACCGCGCTGGGTGCTGGATCGTTATCTGCAGCTGCCGGAGAATTTTTCGCCGCGGCTGCGAGAGCTGGCACAGGCGATCACGGCCACGGCGCTGACGCGCTACGACAAAGCCGAGGCGATCACACGTTACCTGCGAGAGAATATTGCATACGCTGAGCGCATCCCCCCTCCACCAACTGATCGGGATGTGATGGAATGGTTTCTCTTTGAGCACCGACAGGGGTTTTGTAATTACTACGCTTCGGCCGAAGTGCTCCTATTGCGTGCCGTGGGGGTGCCGGCACGGCTGGCCACGGGATACGCCCAGGGGGAATTCGTAGGGGAGGGTAGGTATATCATCCGCGCTCGCCATGCCCATGCCTGGCCGGAAGTCTATTTTCCGGGATGGGGATGGGTGGAGTTCGAGCCGACGGTGAGCCAGGCGGCGCTGGTGCGTCCTTCCCGTCCGGTAGCTACGGCAACGCAAAAGCCGATTTCGGCGACGCCAGTGCCCGAGGTCCCGCACACGCCGCGAGCGGAACCGGAAGAGGAAACGGCTCCGGTGGGGCAAAAGTCCGTTGGGTGGCTTTTGTTCGGGGTGGTGTTCGTCCTCGTCCTTTTCTTTATAATCATAAGACGCTATATCCCAAAAGGCAATTTTCCGTTATACTTACAGAAGAATCTCGAACGTTATGGTCTTAAATCCCCAAAATGGCTGAGGGATTGGGCGCGTTGGAGTGGCCTTTCCTCGCTAGAGCGCTCCTTTGAGGAGATTAACCGTTCTCTGCAGCGGTTGGGTGTGCATGTGCCGGCCTCGGCTACACCGGCCGAGCGCGCACAGCGCCTTATAGAGGCATTGCCGGAGGCCAGAGAAGCGATCGAGGAACTGCTCGCCGAATATCAGGCCGCCGTTTATGGCAAAGTGACCGGTCATGTGCGCCGGGCGCAACGGGCGGCACAACACATTCGCTATGCCGCTTGGAAGAGGAGATATTTCCATTTTATGTGAGAGTCTCATGGGCAGTGAAAATACAACACCGATTACTTTTGGCAAACAGTTGAAAATTTTGGCACAACGGGCCGCAGGTCTGGCAAAAAGTAGGGCCGAAACGCTGGCGAACACCTGTCAGCAATTGGCGGAAAACTTGAACGCGCTGGCGGCGCAGATCGAGCAATTTGAGGACAAGTATCGCGATCTGCAGGAGTTGGCGCGCATTGGGCAGGTGGTTAACTCTTCGCTGGATATTCAGACGGTGCTGGAATCGGTAATGGATACCATTATCCGCATTACCGGCGCAGAGCGCGGTTTTCTGATGTTGCGCGAAGCAGACGGCGAAATGAGCATTCGGATCGCCCGGAACTGGGAACAAGCTTCGTTACATCCTTCCGAATTTGCCATCAGTCGTACGGTGATTCGTCGGGTGGTGGAGAGCGGTGAGGCCGTTTTGACCACCAATGCCCAGGAAGACCCGCGCTTCGATAGCCAAGCTAGCATTATCGCTTTTAATCTCCGTTCCATCCTTTGTGTACCGCTGAAGATCAAGGAGAACCTGATCGGTGTCATCTACACCGATAACCGCGTCCGCACGGGCATTTTTACCGAAGCAGAACGTGATTTGCTCGCCAGTTTTGCCAATCAGGCGGCAATTGCCATTGAAAATGCTAGGCTCTTCAGCTCTCTGCGACAAACGCTGGCCGAAGTGACCGAATTGAAGAACTTGTTGGACAACGTCTTTTCTTCTATCACCAGCGGGGTGATCACCACCAACGTCGAGGAGCAGATTACGCTTTGCAATCGGGCGGCGGAGCGCATTCTGGGGCGGACCTCGGCGGAGCTGCTGGGACGTCCGCTGCGAGAGGCCCTTGCGCCGATCTTTCCCATCATTCATCCTCACATAGAGATCGTACGTCGAAAAGAGCAGGCGGTGTTGGACCTTGAGCTTTCACCGCAGGTGCCGGGGCGCGGTGCGATGGATTGGCGTTTGAACCTGGCACCTTTGAAGGATGATAGCGATCGGGTGCAAGGCGTAGCCATCGTTCTCGATGATCTAACGGAACGTAAAAAACTCGAAGCCCAGCGACGCTTGCTGGAGCGGATGGTTTCGCCGGCCGTGTTGGAGCAGATGGACCTGAACAGCTTGCGCATTGGGGGGAAAGAGGTCGAACTGACGATCCTCTTTGCCGATATTCGCGGCTTTACTTCCTATAGCGAACGACATACACCGGAAGAGCTGGTTCGGGTGCTCAATCAGTACCTGGCCGCGGCAGCCGATGCCGTCCTGGCCGAAGAAGGCACGGTGGATAAGTTCTTGGGAGATGCGGTGATGGCCTGGTTCAATGCTCCGCTGCCTCAACCCGATCACCATTTGCGTGCCATTCGTGCGGCGTTGCGCATTCGCCAGGCGATCCATGAGCTGCATCAGCGTTTGCCGGCGGAGGCGCATCTTTCCTTTGGCGTGGGAATTCACTGCGGTCCGGCCGTCTTGGGGTGGATCGGACATGAGAAGCGCCTAGAGTATACAGCCCTGGGGGATAGTGTGAATACGGCCAAACGCATTCAGGAGAATGCGGGGATGGATCAGATTCTGATCACGCGTGCAGTTTATGAACAAGTGTGCGATCGGGTCAAGGCCGTACCGTTCACACCGCTTGCCTTGAAGGGGAAAACACAGCCTGTGGAAGTTTGGGAAGTGCTGGATGTGATAAAATGAAGAGGCCAACCGGGTTTTGGCGGTTGCAACGAGAACAAGGCATCGTTCTTTCCTTGTTGCGCTTGAGTCGGTGCCGGAATCGTAACCCGGAAGGGCAATTCCCTAAATCGAAACGTTCGGAGAAGACGGCTTGGAAGGCCAACTTCCTGTAAAAGCACGTCTGTGGAGGCATGTGTGACAACAGAAGAACTGCGATACGATGCCAGTAGCATCCAGGTATTGGAAGGATTGGAAGCCGTGCGCCGACGGCCGGGAATGTACGTCGGTGGTACGGATGTTAAAGCACTTCATCATCTGGTCTATGAAGTCGTAGACAATTCAATCGACGAGGCACTGGCCGGTGCCTGCACCCGCATCGAAGTGATCATCCATCCCGATCAGAGCGTGACCGTGGAGGACAACGGTCGCGGCATCCCGGTGGATATTCACCCGCAGATGAAAAAATCGGCGCTGGAAGTGGTCATGACGACGCTACACGCCGGCGGCAAATTCGGCGGCGGCGGGTACAAGGTGTCTGGTGGTCTGCATGGAGTGGGCGTCAGCGCGGTGAACGCGCTTTCCGAATGGTGTGAGGTAGAAGTCAAGCGCAACGGACAGCGCTATTTCCAGCGCTATGAGCGCGGCTATCCCGTCACCCCGGTGCAGGTGATCGGCAAAGTCAAAGAGCACGAAACGGGCACGAAGACGACCTTCAAATTCGATGCGGAAATTTTCAAGGACGTGGAATATCGCTTTGAGACGTTGGCCCAGCGTTTCCGTGAAATGGCCTTCGTGACCCGTGGCGTGACCATCCACTTTGTCGATGAGCGCTCGAATCGGGAATTGACGTTCTACTTCGAGGGCGGAATCACCTCGTTTGTGCGCTACCTGAACCGCAACCGTCAGGTGTTGCACCCGGTGGTGTACATTGAGAAGCAGGTGGAGGGGATCGGGATCGAGGCGGCGATTCAGTACACCGATGCATATACGGAATCGGTCTACTCGTTTGCCAATACCATCAACACCGTGGATGGCGGCACGCACCTGACCGGCCTGCGGACGGCAATCACGCGCGTGATCAACGATTATGCCCGGAAAAACGGCCTGTTGAAGGAAAACGATCCGAACTTCACCGGCGATGATACGCGCGAAGGGTTGACGGCGATCGTCAGTATCAAACATCCCGATCCGCAGTTTGAATCGCAAACCAAAGTCAAACTGATGAACGCCGAGGTGCAAACCTACGTGCAGCAGGTGGTGGGCGAGGCCTTTGCGACCTTTCTCGAAGAGAATCCATCCGCCGCACGAGCCATTGTGCAAAAATGTCTGACCTCCGCTCGCGCTCGCGATGCGGCCCGCAAGGCCCGCGATCTGGTGATCCGCAAATCGGCACTGGAGAGCCTGACCTTGCCCGGTAAACTGGCCGATTGTTCCGAACGCGATCCGAGCAAAACCGAGCTCTTCATTGTCGAGGGCGATTCGGCCGGTGGTTCAGCCAAACAAGGGCGCGATCGTCATTTCCAGGCCATCCTGCCTCTGCGCGGCAAAATCCTGAACACCGAACGCTCGCGCTTGGATAAAATCCTGAGCAACAACGAGGTCAAGGCGATCATCTCCGCCCTCGGCACCGGGATCGGTGATAATTTCGATCTGAGCAATCTGCGCTATGGACGCATCATCCTGATGTGCGATGCCGATGTGGATGGTAGTCACATTCGCACGCTGCTGCTGACCTTCTTCTTCCGCTATATGCAACCCCTGATCGAAGAAGGACATCTCTACATTGCTCAACCTCCTCTCTATCGCCTGGCCTGGAAGAATCAGGTGCGCTATGCCTATAGTGATGCCGAAAAAGATGAGATTCTGAAATCCTTGGACGGTGAAAAGGTCAGCGTGCAACGCTATAAGGGGTTGGGCGAGATGAATCCGCAGCAGCTTTGGGAAACGACGATGAATCCCGAAACGCGCACCCTGCTTCTGGTCACGATTGAGGATGCCGCCGAAGCCGATCGCACCTTCGATATGCTGATGGGCGATGCGGTGGATCCGCGCCGCCGTTTTATCCAGACCCATGCCAAGGCGGTGCGCAATCTGGATATTTAGCAAAATGGACGGCCATGTTTATAGTAGGCCGTTCTCTAACCGAGGTCCTTGCCGCAACTCTCATATTAAGAACGTAACAAGCTTGAAAGGACGGATTTCTGTGGTGGAGGATGCTGTAAAATGAAAACAGCGGCAAATCCTATGAATGCAAAATTTCTCAGCACCCCCCTAACGCTTGAACGTCTGCTACAGATAGGAGTGGTCACCTATCAGGCAGTGGCGGTGATCGCGTTAGTTATCGCCTTGTTCCTGGTCAACTACTGGCTGAATTTGCCTTTTCTGGGTGCGTTTTTTGACCCGACGCTGGTTTTTGACGAGGTTGGTCCGTCCCTTTCAAGCGCCGAACAATGGCCTCTGCACAGTAAATTGGATTTCGAGCGTGGAGACCGTCTGGTAGCCATTCAGGGGCAGGAAGTACGGAACACGCGCCAGCTGGAGCAGGTGCTCGCTCGGTATTTTCCTGGAGAGACCGTTGAGGTCAAAATTGCCCGGCAGGATGGGACAAAACTCACGTATTCCATTACCCTACAAGTTTTTCCAAATGCCGATCGGATCAAGTACATTCTCCTGCCCTTTGTGATGGCATTGGTCTTCCTGGCCGCAGGGTTGTGGGTTTTTGGTATACGGCGTACGGAGTCGGCAGGACGTGCCTTTGCGCTGTTTTCTACCTCGCTGGCGCTTACCAGCGGTTTGCTTTTTGATGTCTATACTACCCATCGCCTGGTGTATCTTTGGATCCTAGCTACCGCCATGGCTGGCGGAGCGTTTGTGGATCTTTCGTTCTCTTTCCCGCGCGAAGCGCGCTTTGTGCGCTCACATCCTTACCTACGCTGGCTTGGCTATATTTTGGGCCTTTTCCTGACACTGAATGCCTGGATGAAGAGCTATGATTATGTACATCCTTATGATTATGCGCCAGCGTGGCGCTATGTCTATCTTTTTTCTGGCCTGATGCTTTTCGCCTTCCTGGGGCTAAACATCTACCATTTGCTAAGCACCCGATCACCGGTGATCAAAACCCAGGTACGTATGGTTTTCTGGGGCGCAATGATCGGGTTAGGGCCTGTATCTATCTGGGCTTTGCTGACCGCACCGTTCGATTTGCCTTTTTCTCCCTACCTTTTCCTTCCTACACTCCTCTTTCCCCTCAGCTTGGGTTATGCGATTCTGCGTTTTCGCGTTCAAACGGTGGATCGGTGGTTGCGTCAGGGGACGGTCTATTTGCTGCTCAGTGCCGTTATTATTATCGGATATGCCCTGCTGGTAAGCGGTGCCAGCCTGATCTTCACCGATTTTGTGCGTGCCAACCATCCCCTGCTCGTGGGCCTGATCGTCTTTTTGCTGGCCGTTGCTTTGGAGCCAATGCGTACCCAAGCGCAGGAGCTGGTGGATAGGCTCTTCTTCCGTGGTCAGGCTGCCGCCGAAAAAGCGCTCGAAAATTTCGGACATGAGCTCGCTCAGACCTCGAATATCCAGGATGTGTACAACGTCTTGTACAAGCATATCCAGGAGGTACTCGATCCCACGCGCATTCACCTTTTCCTCTATGATCCGCTGGCGGAACAATTTGCCGCTCTTCCCGATCAAAGTGGCCGTCCGACCACCGAAGTTCGTTTCCCGTTGAACAGTCCTCTTAGAGAATATTTCCAACGGGAACAATTACCCCTCTATTTGGAGCAGGAGAATCTTCCCCCGCACCTACTTCCCGATCGCAGCCGTTTCCTTCTGCTGGGGGCCTCGCTCTTCGTCGGCCTGAAGGTCAGAGAACGGCTCCTGGGATGGCTGGCGCTGGGTCCTCGCAAGGATGAGCGACCTTATTTGCCTCGAGATCTGGCGTTTTTGGAGCGATTATCCGACCTGGCTGCGATGGCGATTGAGCGCGTGCAAACGGTGGCCGATCTCCAGCGCCGCATGCAGGAAATGAATGCGCTTACCCGCGTTTCTCAAGGGGTGAATGTGACGTTGGCCTTCGATGATGTGCTGGAACTGATCTATGCACAGACCACCCAGATCATTCCGGCCACCGATATGCATATCATGCTCTATCATCCTGGGGGGCAATATTACTACTATGCTTTTTATGTGGAGAACCAGGAACGTCTGCGCCATCGCGAAAACGTGCCTTTGACCACGGGTATCGGCCTGAGCCCGGTAGTCATTCAAAGAGGCCGTCCGCTGCAAACTCAGGACTACGTCAGCGAATGCCAAACCCGGAATGTAACTCCATCCAGCCGTGCCTTCCGGGCCTGGATGGGAGTGCCACTCAATGCCGGCCCACGCACCATCGGTGCCTTGAGCTTGGCGCATCGCGAGCCGGGGATTGTCTACACCCGCCAACAGATGGAGTTGCTTCAGGCAATCGCCGATCAGACGGCCGGCGCCATTGTCAAGGCGCAACTGCTCGAAGAAACGCAACGCCGTGCCCAACAGCTGAGCATCCTCAACGAACTCACCCGTCAGCTTACATCCACTCTTGAGCTAGAACCTCTGCTACACAAAATCTTGGAGAGCGCGGTCAATATTTTGAACTGTGAGGCCGGCACGCTTTTCTTGTTGGATGAGGCCACCGATGAGCTGGTGTTCCGTGTGGTTATTGGACCGGCTGCAGAGACTTTAGTGGGAACGCGCCTGCCGCGTGGTAGTGGAATTGCCGGTAGGGCGGCTCTGGAACGCAAAGCGTTGATCGAAAATAATGTCGAACAGGATGTCGCCTGGGATGCCTCCACCGATCAGCGCACCGGTTTTCGCACCCGTAGCGTACTGGCCGTGCCGTTGGAATTAAAAGAGCGCGTGATCGGCGTATTGGAAGTGATCAACCGTCGCGATGGCTTGCCGTTCCGTGAAGAGGATGCCACGCTGCTCACAGCCTTCGCCGCCCAAGCGGCCGTTGCAATCGAAAACGCTCGCCTTTATACCCTCACCGATCAGGAGCTCAATGCCCGTGTGGAAGAGCTCTCCGTGCTACAGCGTATTGACCGGGAGCTCAATGCCAGCCTGGACATTCAGCGCGCCATGCGCATCACGTTGGAATGGGCCATGCGACAAAGCGGTGCCGAAGCCGGGTTGATCGGTATGCTCCGAGACGATGGGCTTCACATTATGGCGCAGGATGGTTATGGCGACCGCCTGAGTGCCTATGAGCAGGCGCCCATTCCTCCGGATTTGCCGCGTCTGCGCGAGGTGATTGAGAGCGGTCAGGCGATGCGCTTCAGCCTTGATCCGGAGGTCGGTGGTGGTTTTCTACCCACCGCCCGGACTCAGATCATTGTCCCCATCCGTCGAGAAGCGAAAGTGATCGGTATGCTGATCCTGGAGCATCGTCAGGATAGCCGACGTCAGGAAGAGTTGACCTTCCTTTCCCGTCTGGCCGATCACGCCGCAATTGCCATCGCCAATGCCCAGCTCTATGCTGAGGTGCAGGCCGCCAATCTGGCCAAGAGCGAGTTCGTTTCGCTGGTTGCCCATGAATTGAAAAACCCGATGACCTCGATCAAAGGGTACACGGAACTGTTGGCCAGCGGCGCCGTCGGGCCGATCACCGAGATGCAGGCGAACTTCTTGAATACCATTCGGGCCAATGTGGAACGTATGGCGACGCTGGTCTCGGACCTCAACGATCAGTCCAAGATCGAGGCCGGACGTCTGCGACTGGAATTCCGCGCGGTGGATGTGGCAGAGGCGGTAAACGAGGTTTTGCGTTCCACTCAGCGCCAGATCGAGGAAAAGAAACAAACGATTGAGTTACGTCTCCCGTCCGATCTGCCGCCGGTCTGGGCGGATCGTACACGCCTGGTGCAAATTCTGGTCAATCTGGTGAGCAATGCCAACAAGTACACCCCGGAGGGTGGTCATATCATTCTCGGTGCCGAAGCGGCCGATAACCAATGGGACCCAGGTGGAGCCGCACGGGTTGTCCATATCTGGGTGCAGGATAACGGCATCGGTATCAGCATCGAGGATCAGAAAAAGCTCTTTCAGAAATTCTTCCGCTCGGAAGACCCCAAAGCACGCGAAGCACCCGGTACCGGCCTGGGGTTGAATATCACCAAGAGTTTGGTGGAACTCCAGGGTGGGCGCATCTGGTTCCAAAGCGAATATCGCAAGGGAACTACTTTCCACTTTACCATTCCGGTCGCAGAAAGGTGATCTATGACATTGGTAGCAGCGGTAGGCATGGCTACAGGCCTGGATGGACGCGAAAGCGGGCTTCAGGCAACCCATCAGGCCTTGCGTAAGCTTGGAAACCTTTCTCCTAGCCTGGGATTCGTCTTTGCCTCGCAAGAGTACCTCGCTCGCGAGGTAGTGAATGGTGTCGGAAGCTTACTGGGCGAAATACCGTTCATCGGCATGAGCTCGCCGGCACTTTTCAGCTCAGAGGGCCTCCATTCCTATTCTGTCATCGTTGTCTTGGTGGCTTCTGGGTCTTTTCGTGCCGAATCCGTCTGGCTACCGGGTTATGCTCAATCTGCACCTGAAACTGCTCAACGTTTGAAGGCTTTTGTTCAGCGGACGTCCAATCCGCAGGCTTTGCTGTTCTTCGCCGATGGTTTTACCGGAAACATCGAGCAGCTTTGCGCCTCCCTGGAAATCCCCGATCTGCCGATCGTTGGTGGGCTTTCATCCGGCAATGCAAATACGCTCTCCACCTTTGTGCTGGCGAACCTCTTTCAGGGAAGTGGTGCGTTGGCCGCCATGATTCTGCGCGGGGAAGTTCAAATCGGGATCGGCTATGCCCATGGCTGGCAAGCGGTAGGGAAACAGTTTCGGATCACCCGTTCGCGTGGTTTCTGGCTGCGAATGCTCGACGGTCGACCGGCCTCCGAGGCCTATGCCCAGCTCTTTGGCCATCCGGCGCGTGAGTGGTCTTTTCCTCCCTTAAACACTCTCGTGCGCATGTATCCGATCGGAGTTGTGCGCGGGAATGAGACGTTGGTTCGCTCTCCCATCCGTGTGGAAGCGGATGGCAGTTTCCGTTTGAACCTATCGGTGGAAGATGGCAGCGACGCGCTCCTGTTGATCGGTAATCAAGCGGCTTGCCGCCAAGCGATCCTGGACGCGGCGCATCAGGCCCAACAGGGACTAGGAGATGCCAAACCCGGCCTGATCCTGCTCTTGGTCGATCAGGCTTGGCATATGCTCCTGCGTGCCTCCCCCGGCTTTGAAGTACAGGTGCTGCAAGAGGTTTTCGGGTCAGAGGTTCCGATTGCCGGTGCTTATACCCTGGGGCAGGTTGTCCCTTCTACGGACTCCTCGTTTCCACGGGCGTTGAATCAACACATCCTGGTGATCGCTTTGGGGTAATATCTGCCGAGAGGCTGTTCTAGAGGGAGTGGACGCGCCGGGCAGGTTTATCGCTCCGTTTATCCCCCTTTTTGCTTGCGCAGAAGAGGATACGAATTTCCCGGAGAGCCGAGAGCTTTCTTAGGGCTTTTCACCTTTTTAAGCGCAAGTCTGCCGATTAGCCTGCATTCGGTGTCCGGCTTTGCCGTTGCGAATTCGACCCATTCGATTCCTCTCTTGCCCCGTGCGGACGAACAACGATGCTGCGCCACAAAACACCGGGGCTGTACGGCCAGAACTATCTAGAAAAATGCAAAATTTATGCTATGATTTTTATCGCAGGATGAATCCTGCGCTACGTTTTTGTCGGATATTGGGGATTGCCGTCATACAAGAGGCGTCTGGAAACGTTCCCTACAATAGGCGACCTGGATGCTGTGCCGCAAACGACCGTCTAGATAGCCGGGATGATCGGGAAAAATGTACGCCCTCCTGCTTTTGCCGAAATCCTTCATTTTTATTTCATGTAAATCTTGTTAACCCTGTCTGCTTTCTTGGTGCAATTAGAACAATGAAAAGCCCTAGCCCCCAGCTCCTTGCCCTTTGCTGTTTCCCGGCGATCGATTACAATTTTCCCATGCGTTTTGACATCTTCACCCTTTTGCCGGAAGTTTTCCCGGCGTATCTGGGAAGCAGTATGCTGCAACGGGCGCAGGAACGGGGGATTTTGGAAGTGCACCTGCACAACATTCGAGATTACACGCATGATCGTCACCGCACGACGGATGATTTGCCCTATGGCGGCGGAGGGGGAATGGTGATGAAACCGGAGCCGATCTTTGAGGCCGTGGAGAGCGTGCTGGGTGCTTCGCGGCCGGCGCCGTGTCCGATCATCTTGCTAACGCCCCAGGGACGCCTCTTCAATCAGAAAGTGGCGATCGAATTGGCCTCTTACCCGCGCTTGGCGCTGATTTGTGGACGCTATGAGGGGGTGGATGAGCGCGTGCGCGAATATCTGGCTACCGATGAAATTTCGATCGGTGATTTTGTGCTCACCGGCGGAGAATTGGCCGCGCTGGTGATCATCGATGCCGTTACCCGCCTGCTGCCGGGCGTTCTAGGCGATCCAGATGGCGCCTGGGATGATTCCCATGCCAGCGGTTTGCTGGAATATCCTCACTATACCCGCCCGCCGGAGTTTCGCGGCTGGCGCGTACCACAGGTCCTGCTTTCCGGGAATCATGCCGAAATTGCCCGTTGGCGACGAAGGGAGGCGCTGCGGCGCACCTTGTTGCGTCGCCCCGATCTGTTGGCTTCGGCGCCGTTGAGCGAAGAAGATCGACGCATCCTTCTAGAATTGCAAAAGGAACTGGCCGAAAAGGCGTCTGAAGGTGATGTGCCATGAGTTCCTATTGGCACCCATACTTCTGTGACCGATCCACAACCTGGAGCCCATGACGATGCGACGCGCCGATGCGGCGTACATTCTCTCCTGGAGGTCATTCTGATGTCCCCTCGTTTCTCCTTTTTCAAAATTTTCCTGCTTGGCCTTGGCTTTTTTGGTGTGAGTGTAGTGTGGGGAATCTATAACGCCTTTGTGCCGATTTTCCTGGCCGAACGTTTTCACTTAGCACCGGCGGCGATCGGCTTCTTTATGACGCTGGATAACATCGCTGCGCTCTTCATCCAGCCACCGGTTGGCGCCTGGTCAGATCGGCTGCGCACGCCCTTGGGCAGAAGATTGCCGTTCATGGTCCTGGGTGCGCCGATCTCGGCGGTGGCTTTTGGGCTCATTCCGCTTGCGGCCAGCCTGCCGTTTTTCGTCGCCTGCACTTCGACCCTGCTCTTGAGCATGGCCTTCTGGCGCACACCGGTTGTGGCGCTGATGCCCGATATTACTCCTTCCCGCTATCGTTCGCAGGCGAATGGGATCGTGAACTTTATGGGCGGTGTAGGCGCCATCCTTTCCTTCTTGGCCGGGGGTGCGCTGTATCGTTTGAATCCAAGTTACCCCTTCTGGATGGGCTCTGGGTTGGTGATCGTAGCGCTGGTGCTGGTTTTGCTCTTCATCCGGGAGCCCAAAGAGATCAAAGCCCCGGCGGAGAAACAGCCGGGGATGCTGGAGAGCCTGCAGGAGGTCCTGAACGATCGCGATAAGAGCGCTTTGCGTCTCTTCCAGGCGATCTTTTTCTGGTTTCTCGGCTTTACCGCCATCGAGGCCTTCTTTACTCTCTATGCGAAAAATCACCTGGGGCTGAACGAGGCCGATGGCAGCCGCCTGCTGGGGCATCTTTCGCTGTCCTTTGTGCTCTTTGCACTTGTTTCGGGATTTATTGGGGGCAAGATCGGACGTCGGCGCACGATCAGCCTGGGCTTGTTGCTGCTAACGGGCGTGCTTTTCACGATTTATCTCCTGCCCCCCGCTGCGCTGACGACGGTGGTGGGGAAGCTGCCCGTCCTGGGCACCATCCCCGTCCTGAGCCTTTTGCTGATGGGCGGCGGGATCGGCTGGGCGCTGATCAACATTAACTCGCTGCCGATGGTGGTGGACATGACGAATGCCTCACGCATCGGCACGTATACCGGCCTGTACTATCTGTTTTCCACGCTTTCGGCGATTGCCGGACCTAACGTGAACGGGATGGCGATTCAGCTGATGAACCATGACTACAACGCAATCATGTTACTCGCTCCGTTCTTCATGCTGACGGCCTTAGGGCTGATGTGGGGAGTACGCCGCGGCGAAGCGGTGGAGACGGAGGTGGCCTATGCGCGCTGAAGTAGTCTCGATCCATATCACCCCACAGGCCGGCGGTGAAATGCAAGAGGTCGCCTCGGTGGAAGCGGTGGCCGGCCGGGGATTGAAAGGGGATCGCTACTATTCGCAGGAGGGGACGTATTCCGGTAAAAAGGACGAGGCGCGTCAAGTTACCCTGATCGAGGTCGAAGCGCTGGAAGCCCTAAAGCGGGATTATCACCTCTCGCTGGCGCCACGTGAGAGCCGTCGCAACATCGCCACGCGAGGGGTGGCGCTTAACCATCTGGTCGGAAGGCGCTTTCGCGTCGGAGAGGCGCTTTTGCTGGGGGTTGAGCTGTGTGAACCCTGCGGTTACCTGGAGCAGAAAACAGGCAAGCCGGTTCGCCTGGGGTTGATCCATCGCGGGGGCCTGCGAGCACAAATTCTGGAAAGCGGGGTGATCCGCGTCGGCGATGCGATTCAGGTGCTGGACGAGTGAGCCTGCTGCGCTGGTTGCTCCTGTTTTCCCTGTTGCTTGCGGCTTGTGCGCCTTCTTTTCAGGATTGCGCGCAGGAAAGAGTCGTTTGTGCGGTGTTCCTATTTCACCCGTGGGAGGCAGAGCCGATCGGTGAGCAGGTTTGGCAGGCGCTGGAAACGGCGCAGCGCGCCGGAACCCTGCAAGGCATCTGGCGCATTTCTGTGCAGGATGGCCGCGATCGCGAGCGTGAGCTACGCTGGATGGCCGAACAAGGGGTGGATATTCTGATCACTCCCAGCGCGAGCTGGAGTGAGGCGACCCAAGCGGTAGCCTCTATCTTCTCCCGACAACGTTTCATCGCCATCGATCAAACTCCCCTGGAACAGGCTAACTTGCCCAACGTGACCGTGATCCGCATTCCCTATGACCAGATGGGATTTTTGGCCGGTGCTCTCTCGGCGCGCCTGACCCAGACGCGACGTGTGGCCGCGATCTGCGAAGCAGAGTTTATCCCGGCTATGCGCCAAGCTTGTGATGGATTTGTGCAGGGTGTCTTGTTCACGGACCGCAAGGTGTTCGTTTACCGGCAACATCGCCAGGGGTCGCGCGATCTGTTTTTTCAAGATGAAAAATGGGGGCGAGAGACGGCCGATCGATTCATCCGTGATGGGGCCGATGTGATCTTTGCCATCGGCGGTGGCACGGCACGGGCGGCACTGGAGCAGGCTGCTGCAGATCAGGCGCTGATCCTCGGCGGCGGGGAGGACCTTTACGATACCCTGCCCACGCTGCGGAAACGCTGGGTGGGCGCACCGTTGCCCGAGGTCCAAACAACGCTCGAAACGCTCTTTGCCACAACGAGGCACCTTCCGTGGCCATCGGTGGCGGAGGGGCGGCTCATTTGGGCACCGTTCCGCGGGTACGGCGAATCCTTGCCCCTTTCCCTGCGCGCCGAGATGGAGCTTTTGCGCCTGCAGCTCCAGGAGGGGACGATTCGGACCGGCGTTGCTCCCTAGTAGCTTGCAAGGCCCGGCGCAGGGTTTGCAATTCGGTGGCGGTCAAGAAGCGCCACTCACCGGGTTGCAGGCCCTCCAGCGTAAGCGGGCCGATGGCCACGCGCACCAGGCGAAGGGTGGGGAATCCGACGGCGGCGGTCATGTGGCGGATCTGGCGCTTCTTTCCTTCGCGTAGGCGGATTTCCAGCCAGGTTGTCGGCCCGTGGGGCGTGACCGGTTTGGAACGGGGAGGAAGATCGGGTTCTGGGATGAGGCGCACCTCGGCCGGAAGGGTGCGGTAGCCACGGATGAGCACGCCACGACGCAGGCTCTCCAGCGCTTCTTCGGTAGGAATTCCTTCTACCTGGACGTAGTAGGTTTTCGGCAGGTGATAGCGCGGATGGGTGAGACGATGGATCAGATCGCCATCGTCGGTGAGCAGGAGCAGGCCCTCTGAATCACGATCCAATCGCCCGGCGGCATAGACGCCCGGAATGGGGATGCAATCCTTAAGAGTAGGATGGCCGGTGCCTTCATCGGTGAAACTGGAGAGCATGCCATAGGGCTTGTAAAAGAGCAGGGTCGGCATCCTAGCGTTTCCAGCGCGCCAGCAAGTTGAGGACGAGGGTTAGGAGAATGGAAAGCAAAATCGAGGTGGCCAGCGGGAAGTAAAAGGTGAAATTCTCTCCCTGAATGCGGATGTCGCCGGGCAAGCGCCCCAAGGGGATGTTCAGCCGCCCGAAAAGGTAAATGCCGCCGGCAAGCAGGATGAGAAACAATCCGGCCAAGAAGAGAAAGCGTGCGAGGTTGTCCATCATGATGACCTCCAAAAAGTGATTTCAGCCATAACCGCAGGCGAATTTGCACCGGAGATGCCGGCAACCTAGTTATCCGATTTCTTTCTAGGCTTGCGTTTTTCGTCGGGTGGAAAAGGAAGGCTCATCAAGCGGATGAGTGACTTGCGGTGAAGACCGGTGACGGTTTGCATTTCGTTGAGCAATGCCGAGCGCTCTTTTAGGCCGGCTGTTTGGTAACGGTGATACATGATGCGCAGGTATTTTCTGCGTTCTGTGAAATTCAACGGTTTCTCTGAACGCATAGAACCTCCCGGTAACCTTATCATTTGACGATCCGATGTCTCTTTCATATTTTACCCGAACGCGAGCGGGCAGCTCTGTTATAATTTTTATCCGAATGGACATGTCTAAGTTCTGCTCCAATCCTTTTAAAACGGTTAAAATATGGAACAGGTATACGCAATTTTTGAGCAATGGCTACAGGCTGTTAATCAAGGCGACCTGCAGACTTTGTTAGGGCTATACGATTCGCAGGCCGTGTTGATCCCCACGTTTTCGGAACGACCCTTGAGCACGCCCGCTGAATTGAAAAGATACTTTGAGTCGCTGGCTCAACGCGAGGGATTGCGTATTGTTTTCGAGCCGCAAACGCTCATCATTCAGCCGATCCACGCAAGCGTTTTCATCTTGAGCGGCGTGTATGAGTGGCGTTTCCTGGTTGAGGGAAAAGAACAGCGCCTCAAAGCACGCTTCAGCTACGTGGTCGATCTTTCACGGCCTGCGCCGATCTTGCATCATCATTCCTCGCAAGTGCCGAACGCTTGATCGGGTTGCGGGATAGATGGTCACTGCCGCTAGTGCGTTTCCCCGAACACCATTCCATGCTGTGCAGGGAGATAGAGATCGCAGGTGTGATCGGGCAAGGCTTCGGCGCGCCCCTCGCCGAACAAGGTGCTCCACCGATGGCCGGAAAAATGGATCCCCTCCAGAGAGAAGCGGAGATGACGGGCTTCTTTTGCGGCGTTTAAGGCGATCAGCAAACGTTCCTGTGGCAATTGACGAGCCAGCACGACCACATCGGCATCGGCATAGACCACCTGCGCCGTGCCGTGTCGCAGGGCAGGGTGCATTTTGCGTAGGGCAATGCAGGTCTTCAGATAGGCCATCAGGTCGCGATCCCAGCGTTCCGGTGCATGCCAAGGAAAGGACTTGCGACAATCCGGATCGTGGCCTCCATCCAGGCCGATCTCATCGCCGTAATAGACGCAGGGCGCACCGGGATAAGTGAAAAGGGTGAGCCAGGCCAGTTTGAGCGCCTGACGATCGCCTCCGACGGCGGTCAAAAAGCGCGGGGTATCGTGGCTATCGAAGAGATTAAGCTGCGCTTGGACGATCTGGGGGTGATACCATGCGGCGATCTCCTGCCAGCGTCGGGCGAATTCGCGCCCGTCGATGGGGTGAATGCGCGGCCCGTAGCCGGCCTTGCGGATTTCGGGCAGATTCAGGCTATCCCGGCCAAAGAACGAGATACAGGCTTCGCCGATCGGGTAGTTCATCACCGCGTCGAACTGATCGCCCCGCAGCCAGCGATCGGCGCGTTCCCAAATCTCGCCGACGATATAAGCCTCCGGGTTGATCGCCTTGACCCGCCGACGGAATTCCTGCCAGAAGGAATCATCGTCAATCTCGGCCGGCACATCCAGCCGCCAGCCATCAATCCCAAAGCGCAGCCAATGCTCGGCGACGCCGAAAAGGAACTCGCGCACGGCCGGCGTATTGGTGTTGAACTTGGGCAGAGCCGGCAGATTCCACCAAGCGCGATAGCCGATTGCCGTTAGGCTATCTTCGCCTCGACGCAAGGCCTTTTCTTCCTCGGCATGCGGATAGGCACCCCAGGGCTTTTTGCGCTGCAAACGCTGTGGATCGAAGAAAAACCAATCGACGTAAGGCGAACCATCTCCGTTTTCGAGCACATGATGAAACTGCCAGAAGCCGCGCGAGGCGTGATTGAACACTCCATCCAGCACCACACGGATACCCCGCCGATGGGCTTCATCCAGCAAGTGACGGAGTGCCTCATTGCCGCCGAGGAGCGGGTCTACGTTATAGTAGTCGTAGGTATGGTAGCGGTGGTTAGAGGCCGAAGCGAAGATTGGGTTCAAATAGAGTGCGGTGATGCCGAGGTCCTGCAGGTAATCCAGGTGTTCGGCAATGCCGTAAAGGTCACCGCCCTTGAAGCCGTAGACGGTGGGGGGGCTATCCCAGGGCTCAAAATGCAGGCCGCGGCGATCCAGGCGCTCGCTGCGGGCGAAACGATCGGGGAAAATCTGGTAGAAGATCGCGTCTTTGACCCATTCAGGTGTGTGGATTTCGGTCATAGTGCCTCGAAAAGATGACAGTCACTTTTCAGTGACTGTCATCAGGAAAGTGGGATGAGAAGCGAACCTATTTTACCCGCAAAAGCGGCAATTGGGCGAAATCATCGGGGCCCAGGGAGGCAATATCCGCCGTGGTGGATGGATACTTTGAGAGCAACTCCTCCTGGGAGGGGGTGCCATCCCAAGCCAAGTCAATGATGCGCGTGTGATTCGTATCCGCCGGGCCGCCACCAAAGCGCCATTGCCCTGCCGAAGGATTGACATCGCGCACGCGCCAGACACCGGTGGATGGGAAACCCTCTTGGCTCAAGACCACCGCCAGGTAACCCCACTGCGCCGGATCCCCTTCGCCGAAAGCCTGACGTGGCACCCGCAGCGTGACCGTGCGCGCTGCCGGGTCGACGATGATCTTGAACGAAACGCCCGTCACCTGCTTCGGCGCTCCGCTTTGCGGATCGGGGGCCAGGACCTGGGGCGTCCAGCCTTCGGCCCAAACGGCATAGTCCCAGCCGTTACCGCTGCTCAACGCCGCGTTGCGGCCGGGCAGGAGCAGGCGCGCACCGCTCCCTGTGCCGGGGTCTTTATCTATGTATACGTCCAACGTTTGTAGGGCCAAATTATTCGGCGAGCCCCAAGGATTCGGAATCGGCCCGTAGAAGGTGAACTTGAAGATCAGGTTTTTGTCATCGTAGGCTACGCTGAAGGTCTTGAGATCGAAGACCTGTGGTTTGAAGACGGAATCGGTCGGATAGGTGTAGCTACCGGGGCCGTGATCGTCGTTCTCCGGATCGTTGACTTCAAGGATTACGGTCGAAGTGCCGAGATCAGGTAGGACGATTTGCGCCGGGCCTTGCAAGGGCAGGATGTTGCCGGCCGGTTCCAGGGTCACCACCATGCGCAGGTCATCGCCGGCTTCCAGCTCGCCTAAGGCTTCCCAAGGGATGGCGGCCTCAAAGGTCTGAGAACCCTGAGCGGCCTTTCCCAGCGGTTTATCCTCCCTCCAGCCGTCCTTGCCCGGACGGTAGGCCAGCAGCTGCTGACCATCCCACTCGAAGAGATGGGTTGCGGCCAGTCCGAGCAGAAGCGGATTTTGCGGATCGCGCGAAACGGCCAACACTTGCTCCCCGCGCGGCGAGGCGACATAGATGCCGATGCGCGCCGCCGGCGGCAGAGATTGAGAGTAATTCAAACGAACATAAAGCGCTGAAGCATCGAAAGCATAGGCCAGGTTTAGGCCGGCCGCCTGGGCGCCGCTGGTGAACAAGGCGGCATTTGCCCATTCACCGGGCTCATCGATCCCGTCGATATTCGGCGTGGAGAGTCCTTTGACTTCCTGTTCTGCCTTGGCCGGTTTTTTCGGAATGATCGGTACGTTGACATAGGCCGGCACCGGTTCACCCAGGGACTCATACACTTTCGCCAGCAGGGCGCGGAAGCCCTGATCGAAGTATTCGTCCTGACCCGAATCCTGATCGCTGCCATACCACCAGAACCAATCCGAACCTTCGGCCAGATACATGTAATCCAGAGCCTGAGCGATGGCCTCCGGGCTGGCCTGGCGCGTCTTGCTGATATCGTACTTAGACAGATCGTAGCGCGTCTGGGCGAGGTAGTTCCACGCCTGTTTCTCTTCCGGCTCGCCGATCCAGGTATCGTAATTCGGGCTGAACCAGGCACCGGGGAAGAGTTTTTCCAGCGTGCGCTGCTCCGGGAACATCGCCAGATACTCGGAAGGAGTGACGGTCTTAATCGTCTGGCTTTCGGAAAGCAGGCGGTAGAGCGTATTCAGGAAGAGCTTTCCGTCGTTGTCGTAATACTCCCAGGCGTTTTCCCCGTCTAGGATGATGCTAACGATGTGAGGACCCTGAGCGCCTTCCTCCTTGAGCCGGGCACGAATGTTCTCCAGGCGGTTGATCAGGTCTTGTGCCGCTTTATCGCCGGGCATGCCGGAATAGGTGAAACCGACCTTATCGGAGAGCGTCCAATCGCGGAAGAAGACGGCAACCTTGGCGCCGCTTTTCGGATCCACAACGTAATAGGGACGATAGAGGGCATCGGCTTCCTGGATTGTTTCGCGGTTGTCGCGGGTGAAACTGCCGAGGCCAAGCGATTGTGCCAGCACCGGCTCACCGGTAGCCATCCATTGATAGCCGGCGCGTGCCACCAGCGGAACGATCTCTTGTGCCACGGCGCCCTCGGCCGGCCACAGGCCGCGCGGTTTGCGACCAAAATGTTGCTCGTAGATTTCCACACTGCGCTTCAGGTGGGCAATGGCATCGTTCGGGTACGAGAAGCGCTGTGGCATTTCGGCATCGGGATTGCCGACCAACGCTAGGTTGGTATCATAGATCAGCGGCAGGATCGGGTGAGCGTAAGGGGTGGTGGTGATCTCGATCTGCCCGCGATCCTGTAGCTCCTTATGGATGGCGATCACTTGCGCGATGATACGGCGCACTTCGTCAAAAAGCACCTTTTTATCTTCTTCGGAAAACCCGTGATCCTTCGCTACCAGCGATTTCAAGGGTTCTTTGGCCAATTCATCCGGATCGATCCAGGCCAGGTTAAACCAGATCTGCAGATCGCGAAAATCCTGTTCGGTGAAGGTCGTCAGGGCGCGAGCGATGGCTTCGTCATCGGTCCCGCCGCGTTTATCGAGCAAGGCACGGTAGCCAGGGAAGCGCCGGATGACCTTATCCCAGTTGGCATCGAAGAAGCGCCGCAGGATGAATTCCTTTTCTTCCATCGTCAGCTCGGCGGCCGGCTTTTCAGAAAGCACCCAATAGCGATCTTTGGCACCGTTGACGAAGTCATCCAGCTGACGGATGAGCACAGGGGTCAAGTTGAAGGTCACGTGCACGGAAGGATACTGAGCGACTGTTGCGGCCATATCGTAGTAATCCTTCGTGGCATGCACGCGCACCCAAGGACGGGTATAGATCCCCTGCTCATCTTTGTAGTAGAGCGGCTGATGCTGATGCCACATCAGGTTGAGATAGAGCACATCGGCCGCCGGCGAGGCAACCGCAGTGGCGGGAGGCTCCGTCTCAGAAGGCATCGAGGGGGTGGATGGAGCGGCACAGGCCGCCAGGAAAGCGAAGATCAACAGAAGGGCGAAAACGGTTTGCAATGTACGCATATCAACCTTTTACAGAGCCAAGGGTTAGGCCGGAAATCAGCCATTTGGAGGAATAGAGGAAAAGTGCCATCACCGGGATGGCAATCAGCACCGAAGCGGCAGCAAACTTGCCCCAGGAAATGGTGAACTGCTGCGCATAGGTGAAGATGCCCAGTGGCCAAGTGAAGAGTTCGTTCTTCTGTAATACCACCCGTGCCACCAGGTATTCGCTCCAACCGCCCATGAAACTGAACAGGAACGCAATGGCCAGGGCAGGGCTGGAGAGGGGCAGGATGATGCGCGTCAGAACTTGCATACGTGAAGCGCCATCGATCAGCGCCGCCTCTTCCAAGTCCACCGGGATCGTATCGTAGTAACCCTTAAGGGTCCAAATCGTGAGCGGCACCGAGGAGACCGAATAGGCAATGATCAACCCCAGCGAGGTATTGATCATTTTCAGCTTTACGAGCATGACAAAAAGCGGTAGAAGCAACATACCCGCCGGGATCATCTGGGTGGTGAAAAGAAACACCAAGGCGGGGTTCCGCCCTGGGAAGCGGAAGCGCGAAAAAGCGTAAGCGCTAAGCGCGGCCAGTGCCACGCTGATGATGGAAGTCACCATCACGACCGAGAACGAGTTCCACAGCCACAGGAAGAAATCTGATTGCCGATGTTTCTCCGGTTCCCCAAAAAGCACCACTTTATAGTTTTCTAGCGTTGCATTTTCCGGAATGATGCGCAGGCTGGTGGTGAGCAGGGTGTCGTTAGGACGTAGCGAGATCGTTACGACGCGTAAGACCGGATAGACGGCGATCAGGCTGGCAAAGATGAGCGCCAGATGGATGAGCAAACGCTTGAACGGGCTATCCCCACGGGCACGGAAGAAGAACCAACGGTAAAAACGATAGAGCGGATTTTTTGTGGACATTTCTGCCTCCTAGGTTTATTCGGTAGCGGCTTTCAGCCCACCGGTCACGCGCAGATAGAAAAGCGTGAACAGGAGCAGGATGAGGAAGATCACCAGGGCGAACATGGCGGTAAAACCATAGCGATAAAACTGGAATGCCGCCTTATACATCGAAGAGACCAGGATATCGGTCTTCTCTTGAGGGCCTCCCTGGGTGATCAGGTAAATCACGTCGAACTTGTTGAAGGTCCAGATCACGCCCAGGATTACGGCCGGGGTGAGGACCGGCCGCAGGAGCGGTAGGGTAATATGGCGGAACATTTGCCATTTGGAGGCGCCGTCCATCTCCGCCGCTTCGTAATACTCATGCGAAATGCTCTGCAGGCCTCCCAGGATGATCACGGCCATGAACGGAATGCCCAGCCAGATGTTGCTGATCAGCACCGAAAGGAAGGCCCAGAAGGGGTCCTGCTTCCAGGATACCGGGCCGATATGTTCGGCCAACCAGCTGAAAAGCGGCGCCAGAAGAGAGGCCTTCAGCGCCAGGCTCTCGAAAAAGTTATGGATGTTGGTGAGCATGATGTTGAAAAAGCCATAGCGCAGATCGAACTCATTACGCAGCGCCATGGCGGCGATGGTCGTAGGAATAGCCCACGGGAAGACCAGTAAGGTGCGATAAAAGCCCTGTAATTTCATTGGGCGGTTTAAGAGCAAAGCCAGGATCATACCTCCGGTCACGTGGAAGGTGACGTTGATCACCGTCCACAGCACGGTGCGCCAGAGCACCTCAAAAAATTTGGCATCTTTGGCCACGTTGCCGGTGAAGAGCGTTTTCAGGTTCTCCCAGCCGTAAATCAGGCCATAGGAAGCGTTACGGGTGGCCTGGGTTCCGAGGGAAGCGTTGGAAAAGGCAAGCTTGATTTCAAACAGGAAGGGGTAAACGATCAGAAAGAGAACGCCGATAAAGGCCGGCGCCACCAGGAGATAGGCAAAACCCAATCGGCTGGTGCGCGGCTGGGTGAGTCCCTGGATCAGCCCAAAAAGAGCGAAGATGATGCCGAAAAGTAACAGCCCACTTCCGAACGAGGCATTTTTCTGGGAAAGGATATTTGCCCTTAACAGTCCGTCTTGCAGGGAGGCAACTAGTGTTACCGGGAAGGAAAAGAAGGCCTTGATGACTCCTTCAGGCAAGCGGATCAGATCGGTGAGATCGAAGAAGAAAACAATTATCTGGAGGGCAAGTAGCGCAAATATCCCCTGGATCAGGCGAACGGCCAAAGTGCTCACCCGATTGCGTGGGACACGGAAGAAGATCTGATAGAGATAAACTTCCACTGCAGCCATTCCACCCAGAATCGCTAAGACAAACGTAGCAATCTCTCGCAGACGGTCAACGACGATCTTGCTATTCAGTGAAATACCGGCCGCATATGGTTGGATCAGCGCACGGAGCAAGAAGAAGAGTCCGAACAGGGCCGCGATCCAGAGTAAAGAGGGGAGGTATTTACGAAACATGACATCCTCCAGAGATAGCAAAGGGGGGAGCCGAAGCTCCCCCCTCAAAAGGTGGTGTTATTTCAGGGTGGCGACGCACTCGTCAGCCGCTTGCTGGGCAGCAGCTGCCGCATCTTCCGGTGTGATCGTTCCGGCCATCACACCTTCCAAGTTGGGCCGCCAAGCATCCCAAGCGCAGCGCATTTCGGGCGCAGCCGGCATACCACGGCCATTGGCCAACGCGGCCATCGAACCGGCCAGGATCGGATCGCTGGTGATCGCCGGATCCTGGGCTACCTCTTTGTTCGAGGGCAGACGCTTGAACTGATCCAGCCAGCGCTTCTGGACGTCTTTGGAGGTCATGAAGGTGATGAATTTGACCACTGCATCCTTCTTGGCCGGGTCGTTCAAAACGCCCTTGTAGACCATGAAGTACTTGCCGGCGGTCATTTCGGTGTAGGGGTTGCCGTTGATCGGCGGCACCGGAGCGACGCCCAGTTTGTCACCCAGTGCCTCCACGTAACCGCCCAGTGACCAGTCGCCGTTGATGATCATCGCCGCCTTGCCTTCTTTGAAGAGCGTATCGGCGCAGTTGTAGTCGCATTCCTGCGGGACGACGCCGTCATCCTTGAGCTGCTTGACGAACTTCAGGTAGTTGATGAAGGCTTCGTTATTGAATTGAGGCTTGTCGTTCTCATCCAGCGGCCAGCCACCGAAGGCACCGTAGAAACCGGCGCCCCAGAACGGCTCGTTCAGGTTGTAGGCAAAGCCCTGAATATCGCCCTGGGTCAATTCCTTCGCCTTCTGGATGAGTTCCTCGAAGGTCTTCGGGGCCTCGGGGATCAGGTCCTTGTTGTAGAGCAGCATCAGGTGATTGCCGTAGTTATCCGGCACACCCCAAAGGACACCACCGACCATCGCCGGCTGGAGGGCACCTTCGAAGAATTGGCCCAGGAAAGCCTGATCGAAGAGCTGATCGATCGGGGCGATGATGTCCAGCTTGCTGAAGGGGCCGGCAAAGTCGTTCGGGACGCGCACCACTTCCGGAGCGGCCTCGGCCAGCGCGGCGGTCTGGAATTGGTCGCGCAGCGCCTCGTTGTCGTAGTGCGTGCGCTCCACGTTGATATTCGGATTGGCTGCCTCGAACTCGGCGATCAGCTGATCCAGGAAGACGTCTACTTCTTCCCCTTCCTGTTCCCAGAAGGAAATGGTGACGGGTTCAGCAGGCGCCTCCGTAGCCGGAGCGGCGGTCGGCGTCGCCGGACGGCATGCGCTGAGCGCAAAGGCGAGCACAATCAGCGTGCTCAAAAGGGTCCAGATGGTTTTTTTCATGTCTTCTTCCTCCGAAGATTGAAAATTTTTGGAACAGATGATATGGGTAATAGGCTACCCTGTTCGATATAGTTTGTCAAGCGTCCTAGTGTCCGTTTTTTTGGATTTGCATCACCTCCTTTCAAGGGATGGCCTATTGGGCTTGGGCACCGAGTGTGGAATTTTACCCATGTCAAAGGGTCTTTCCACCATGTTGCCCATGTGCATGGAAGCGCGTGGGTCGATGTGGGTGATAAACGTATACGATTGCTAACCAGGTAAATATACGTCTTACTACCCATCGTTATGTAACGTTCCATGTGTGCCTTAACCATTCTGCGGAGTATCCTCTCGACTACAAGTTGAACAGTTATCCTTGTGTTTGCACTCCCCACCAGTACTGGTAGGGTGAGAGGGTAATCTGATCACGGAGTATACGCTGATCGAAGAGACCTCGGAAGATGCCGGCAGGAAGAGTCACCGTTTGCGAGGAGTCGCTTAGATTATTTAGACTTATGAATATTTCATGCGAATTGCGACGCAGAAAGGCTGCCACTTGTATAGGTGCATCTAGCCACTCCAAATTCGCATCTCCCAGTACCGGATGCGCCTTGCGAATGGCGATCATTTTTCGAATTGTGTTGAGCAAGCTATTAGGATCTTCCATTTGAGCAGCCACGTTAACTTGTTTGTACCCGAAGATCGGATCATCGATTACGGGGGCATAAGGTCTCACGCCGGGCTCTGTAAAGCCGGCATTTGGGCTACTATCCCATTGCATCGGTGTACGCAAACCATTACGATCTTCTAACCAGATATTATCTCCCATTCCAATCTCATCACCATAGTAGAGCGTGGGAGCGCCCGGGAGAGTGAATAGCAAAGAGTAGAGCAATTCAATACGGCGACGATCGTTTTCTACGAGTGGAGCCAATCGACGACGAATGCCGAGATTTAGGCGCATGCGTGGATGAGGGGCGTAAAAGTTCCACATAAATTGGCGCACTTCTGGAGTAACCATCTCAAGTGTCAGTTCATCATGGCAACGCAAAAAGGTAGCCCATTGACAATTTTCCGGTAAGGGGGGTGTACGTTGCAATATTTCGACAATGGGTGTACGTTCGTGCTGTGCCAATGCCTGGAACATTCGCGGCATAAGGGGGAAATGGAAATTCATATGCATTTCATCTCCATCCCCGAAATAGGGACGTACATCTTCTGGCCACTGATTGGCTTCGCTGAGTAGTACGGCCTGAGGGTTAATCTGCTCAACATAAAGGCGAAATCGTTTGAGAAAAGCATGGGTTTCCGGCAAATTTTCGCAATTGGTGCCTTCACGCTCAAAAAGGTAGGGAGGTGCGTCTACGCGGAATCCATCGATCCCCAATTCTAACCAGAAACGTGCAATGTTTAACATCTCATCCTGTACAGCCGGATTATCGTAATTCAAGTCAGGTTGAGAACTATAGAACCGATGCCAGTAATATTGGCCGGCTTGCTCATCCCACGTCCAGTTGGAAGTTTCTACATCTAGGAAAATGATACGAGCATCTTTGTACTTCTGATCGGTATCACTCCAGACATAGTAGTGACGATAAGGTGAGTTACGATCTGCGCGAGCAGCCTGAAACCAGGGATGTTGATCCGATGTGTGATTTAGTACCAGGTCGGCAATCACGCGCAGCCCTCGGTTGTGGGCGGCTTGCACCAGCTCTTTGAAGTCATCTAATGTGCCATAATCCGGATGGATGTTATAGAAATCGGTAATGTCGTACCCATCATCTTTTAGAGGTGAGGGATACATCGGTAATAACCAGATGCAATCCACGCCCAGATGTTGAAGATAGTCTAGTTTTTCGATCACTCCACGTAGATCGCCATGACCGTCGCCGTTGGTATCGCGGAATGCACGGATATAGAGCTCATAAAAGATAGCGTTCTTATACCAGGGATGCATGTCACCTCGCCGAGTTGCAGAGTTCAAGTGTGTTGGTGCGAACTAGTTCCTGAAACCAGTAAGCACTCTGTTTGGGTATGCGCTTCTGTGTTTCATAATCTACCCGTACAAGACCAAATCGTTGGGTATAGCCTCTTTCCCATTCAAAGTTGTCAAAGATACTCCATACGAAGTACCCACGCAAATTGACTCCCGTTCTTATTGCAGTGTACGCTTCACGAATGTGTTCACGCAAGAAAGCAATGCGATCCCTATCGTATAAAGCTCTCTTCGTTTGGCCGGTCAGGTATAGCGCAACCATTTTGGGTTATAGAGTGCATTTTTACGCGGGGCATATTATCCTTTCACCGAACCGGCCAGCAGGCCGCGCACGAAGTAGCGTTGGAATGCAAAGAAGACGATCATGGGGATGATAAATGAAAGGAAAGCCGCGCTGGTCAGTATATGCCAGTTGCCGCCGCGCGGGTCGATCAGGTTGGTCACCTGAACGGTCAGGACAGGATGTGTGGGTAGGAAGACCTTCGCCACCAGGAAATCGTTCCAGACCCATAAGAACTGGAAAATGCCAAGCGAGGCAATGGCCGGTAGTGAGAGCGGCAGGACCACGCGCAGGAAGACCAGCCAGTGGTTGGCGCCGTCTATGTAGGCCGCTTCGAACATTTCGCGCGGCAGGCTGCCGATGAAGTTGCGCATCAGGTAAATGGCGTAAGGCAGGCCGAAACCGGTGTGAAAGAGCCAGATGCCCAAAAACGTATCGGCCATGTCCAGCGAAACATACAAGCGGGCAATTGGCACCAGCGCCGCTTGCAGAGGTACGATTTGAAGCCCCACCAGGACGGCAAACAGCCATTGACGGCCTTTGAAATCCATCCAGGCAAAGGCATAGGCCGCCAGCGCGGCAAAAAAGATCGGCAGAATCGTTGATGGGATAGCTACAATCAAGGTGTTGACAAAAGCACGCCCCATACCCTCCGGGTTGAGCAGATCGCTTGCATTGCAGTGGAACTTAGTCAGGGCGCTGGCCGTGCCTTGTTCGCAATCGGTGATGTAGTCCTGCGTGCCTTTGTATCCTACTAGCGCATCGGCATAGTTGCGCAGGGTCAGGCGGGCGGTTTGCTCGCTTTCTCCAGAAAGGGTTTGCAAATACGTTACGATCGACGTGAGCGTATCCAGGGCGTCTTTGGGATTTTCGGGCAGGGCGGGGTTGGATAGATGTGGCATGCCGTTGACTTCCTGTTTCAGGACAGGCAGCAGACGATTGGCGCGCGGGTACTTTGCAATCAGAGCCGGGTCAGACAGATCGGCCTCGGCCAACGCGTCCCCCTGCGGACCGTGGCAGGAAGCGCAATAGGTTTCATATTCGGCCCGACCTGGCTGCTGCTCCCGTTGAAAGATGGTCCACCATCCCGAAGTGCGTACTGCTTCGCGCGAGCGAAAAGAAGTGACGAATAGGCCCAGGGTTGGCAGAATCCACAACAGGCACATGATGATCAAAGCCAGGTGAATCGGCAAATTGCGCAAGATGTGATTGAGGCCGCTGAAGGGTTTCATCTTTCTCTCTCCTGCAAGCGGAAGCGGTACACATTGAAGAGCATCATAGGAATGGTGAGGACGATGAGCAGGACGGTAATCGCCATGGAACGGCCGGTGTCGGTGACAATAAGTTTGAACATGCGGTTAGCGATCACTTCCGTGCCAAAGTTTCCGCCGGTCATGACGAAGACGATATCGAAGATTTTGAGTACATTGATGACCATGGTGGTGGTGACGACTAGAAGCGTAGGGGCAATCATCGGTAGTATGATGCGCCAGAAAAGTTGCCACTCATTTGTGCCGTCCACGCGTGCTGCCTCCAACACATCGCTAGGCAGACCCTTGATGGCAGCCGATAGCACCGTCATGCAGAAACCCGCCCACAACCAGACACCCACGACCATGAGCGCATAGTTATTGATGGCCGGATTGCTCAAGAAGGCAACCGGATTGGCTCCCAGCTTTAACAGCAGGGCATTGAGCAGGCCGATTTGTTTCCCGCCGCCGCTTTCGATGTGATAGACGAAACGCCAGATGACGCCTGCTCCGACAAATGAAATGGCCATGGGCATGAAGATGATGGATTTCGCCAGGCTTTCGTAGGGAACCCGGTCTGCTAGCAGGGCAAACAGCAGGCCTACAATAACCGTTCCAGGCACCATCAGGAGGAGCCAGAGAGCATTGTTGCGCAGGGCCTGCGTCATCTCCGGGTGGGTCAGGGCATAGCGGTAATTTTCAAATTTTCCCCAGCAGGGTTCGCCTGCCACGCAACTTACCTCTGCAGAGCGTGTGCCGGTTTTATCTTTCAGACTGAGACTGATGGTGTTGAAAACGGGAAAAACAATGAATATAAGCATGATGACCAATGCAGGCGCCAAATATAACCAGGGTACCAGCCGTCCCTGCCTTGTAATCGTCGGGAGCATATGCCATCCTCTTACAGGAAAAAGCTGTGGGCAAGGGGAATGGCAGGAACGCCTGGATTGCGTCCTGCCATTCCGAAGAATAGAGAATGCTCTTATTTTTTAAGGGCCTCGGCCTGAGCCTGAGCGACCTTATCCAGTGCGGCTTGAATGTCACCGCCCTGCAAGACCTCGATGATGGCCTTCCACTCGGCCTCACCAAACGGCGCTGGGATGGTATCGCCGATATCCGGCGTGAAACCGGCAGCGTTTGCCAGAATTTCAGCCTTCTTGGCCAATTGGGGGTCGGTGTACTTGCCGGCTGCTAGCTTGTTGGGCGAGAGGTCAAAGCCGACCTGCGCCCAAGTTGCCGCGCCGTCCGCCCCGGTCAGGTAGGCAACCATCGCCTTGGTGGCATTGGAGGTTCCAAAGACCATCATGAAGTCGGCGCCACCCTGCATGCCCTTGGCACCCGGGAAGGGGAAGAAGTCAAAGTCGGTGCCATAGACCAGGCTGGGGAATTGCTTGACGATCTCGCCGCCTGCAAAACCAGATTGTTTGACCATCATGGCTTCTGCCGGGGAGGCAAATGGTTTGTAGATGGCATCCAGGAAGGATGTGTTCAATGTGCCTTCTGCGCCGCCGACGGTGTACTTGGGATCAGATGCCCACTTATAGTAGATCTGATAGGCCTGCAGCACACCTGCATCGTTGTAAGGGATTTCGCCGGAGATGATCTTAGAGACATATTCGGGGCCTTGCAGGGCTAGCAAAATGTCCTGGATGAAGTCCGAGCCAGTCCAGCCGGTAGCTGGGCCGCTTTCTAGCCCCATGCTCCATGGCACATTGCCGTCTGCGACCATCTTTTCAACCAGGGCGTCCAATTCTTCGAAAGTGGTGGGGACTGTATACCCAAAGGCCTCGAACTGCGCCGGGCTATACCAGACGATAGATTTGATATCGGCCTTGACCGGCACGGCCAGCCACTTGCCATCTCTGGTGCCCAGGTCTAGCCAGTAAGAAGCATAGTTTTCCGCTACGCCGCCCACCGTGTCGAGCGGGACGAGCTTGTCCGTGTACAGATCTAAGGGCGCGGTGCTGGGCCAGAAGAGGATATCAGGCGGCGCGCTCTGTACGCGGGCATCCACTACGGCAGCGTCGCGGGTAGACTCGGCCACAATCTTGATCCCGCATGTATCCACCAGCGGCTTGAAAATGGCGTTGAGTTTTTCTTCCTCTGCGCCAGACCAGACGTACATCACAGTCAACTCATCACCTGGCTGCGCGCCCATGCACATTTCCGGGATGGCCGGTTTGGTAGGCGCCTCCGTAGCCGGGGGCTGGGTTGGAGCTTCGGTAGCCGGAACCTGAGTGTCCGGAGCAGCGGTCGGCGTCGCCGGACGGCATGCGCTGAGCGCAAAGGCGAGCACAATCAGTGTGCTCAAGAGGGTCCAGATTGTTTTTTTCATGTCTTCTTTCTCCGAAGTTGAAAATTTTTGGAACATGATGTGGGCAATAGGCTACCCTTTTTTTCAATGGAGTTTGTTAGGCGTTTTCTGCGATTGGCATCACCTCCTTTCAACGGATGGCCTGTTGGGTTTGGGCATCGAAAATGTGGAATTTATCCATGTCGAAGAGCACTTCTACCGTGTTGCCCACACGCATGGAGGCGCGAGGGTCGACGCGGGCAATAAACGTGTGCGACCCGCTGACCAGGTAGACATAGGTCTCACTTCCCATCAGCTCCGTGACATCCACGCGCGCTTCCACTCTCTGCGGATGGCTCAAAGGCGGAGCATAATTCGCATCATGGATGTGTTCCGGACGAATGCCAAAGATGATCGATTTATCCAGATGGTCGGCATAGACGGCAGCGCGATCTTCCGGCAACGGCACGGCGAAGCTACCGGCATCGACGTAGATGCGTCCGCCATCCTTGCGCAGGCGCGCCGGGAAAAAGTTCATGGCCGGAGAACCGATAAAGCCGGCGACGAAGAGATTGTCGGGACGATCGTATAGGTTCTGTGGCGTGTCTACCTGCTGAAGTTTCCCATTATTCATCACCGCGATGCGCGTCGCCATGGTCATGGCCTCAACCTGATCGTGGGTGACGTAGATGAAAGTGGTCTGCAGGCGCTGATGCAGCTTGGTGATCTCGGCACGCGTCTGCACGCGCAATTTGGCATCCAGGTTAGAAAGCGGTTCGTCGAAGAGGAAGACCTTCGGCTCGCGCACGATGGCACGTCCCACCGCTACACGCTGACGTTGCCCACCCGAAAGCTGACGCGGCTTGCGGTCCAGCAGATTGGTAATGCCGAGGATCTCCGCTGCCGCTTCCACCCGACGCTTGATCTCATCTTTTGGCACCTTGCGCAACTTCAGACCGAAGGCCATGTTCTCAAAAACGGTCATATGCGGATAGAGCGCATACGATTGGAAGACCATGGCAATATCCCGATCCTTGGGCGGCACATCGTTGACCACGCGATCCCCGATCAGGATGCGCCCTTCGGTAACCTCTTCCAATCCGGCCAAAAGGCGGAGCGCTGTCGTCTTCCCACAGCCGGATGGCCCGACGAGCACCAGGAACTCCCGGTCCTCCACCTTTAAGTTCAGGTCATCCACTGCGGTGACCGAGCCAAAACGTTTGGTGACATGATCAAAAGTGACACTTGCCATCCTAACCTCCTTCAAACAATTTGAACATGGCTTGCCGGTCTTTCGTGCTCAATGGCCTGGTGCAAGGCGAGTGAAATGGCTTGGACGACAGCACCCATTGCCGAGGAGCGTCGGCCAAGCAAAGCGGTGGTGATCCGCACCATGCGTGCCGAAGCCGGCAGACTCCGTTTCTGTACCGTACGACGGACAGGTTCCAGGTACAGGTCCCCGATTTGTGCTACCCCGCCCCCAATGACAATGGTGGTTGGGTTGAAGAGATTGACAATGCCGGCGATGGCGATTCCAAGATGTTCACCGGCTTGGGCAATGATCTGTTGGGCAAGCAGATCGCCGCGACGGGCGGCCTCTGCTACATCTTGAGCGGTGATCTTTTCCAAGGGTATAGAGGAAAGTTGGGTGCGTATTCCCTTCCGAATCGCTTCGCGCGCTGCACGTGCGATGGCTTTTCCTCCCGCATAGGCTTCAACACACCCGTAATTGCCGCAGCTACATTGCGGACCGTTTTCGTCAATGGTGATATGGCCGATTTCACCGGCAGAACCGGTTGCTCCACGATAAATCTTCCCATCCAGGAGCAGGCCGGCGCCGATCCCGGTTCCGGCCTTGATATAGGCCAGGAAGCGTTCCCCGCGCCCGGCACCGAAGGCCCATTCCCCAATCGCCCCCAATTCCGCATCGTTGTTTAGAGAAACTGGCCGCCCCCAGCGGGTTTTGAGGGTTTCCCGGATCGGGTAGCGATCCCAACCGGGCATAATGGGTGGGGAGATCACTGCGCCGGAGGCTGTATCGATCGGTCCCGGCACGCCCACCCCGATTGCTAGGATGCTCTCCCAGGAAATACCACTTTGCGCCAAGCTTTCCTGGACGAGATGATGCATTTGATCCAGAATTGGTTGAGGTCCTGCGGTAATATCGCTGGGAATTTCCCGCTCGTAGAGCACTTCTGCCGCGACATTAGCGATGAGCAGGCTCATGTGAGAGGCGCCAAGGTCGATCCCGATCACGTTTCCATAGCGAGGTTCGATCTCCAAAAGGCGCGCCGGGCGCCCTCCGTTGCGCAATGGGCGTGGCGGCGCTTCTCGAACAATGCCTAAGGCGATCAAATCGTTGACGATGGCACTGATGGCGGCGCGTGTGATCCCCAGCTGTTGTGCCGCATCGACGCGCGAAACCCCTCCACCGTGGAAGCGGATCAAATCCAAGACCGCATGTTTGTTAACACTCTTAACTATCGCTGTGGAGGGAAAATCAAGAGAAGGAAACATAAGCCAGAAAGTGGCAGGAAAAAAGCAAAAAAGTTGCGTAAAAGCGATTTTCTCAAGCTACTTTGTTTACCAGTATACGCATGTTGTATATGTTTGTCAAGGAAATTGACAATCTTCGGGGCTTTTTTAAGGCTTTATCGGCGACGATCATTTTACCGCTGGGGTCCCAAGGCAACTCCTCAGGTGGTTGACGTCGTAATACAATGCCCAGATGCGGCATTTTCCATCGGCGTCTTTGCCGCTTTGGAAAACATCCTTGCCATTCCACACAAGCCTACCTTCTGCACTCCTGGTATACTTTCCCGGATGCGAAAACCCCCGGTTCTTTCAGCTTGCGCAGTTCCTGTTTGGCGCAACCTACCTACTTTCCTAGCCCTGCTTCTTGCTCTGGCGGCCATTTGGCTCACCCATCACCTAGCCGGGCAGATTTTTGAATTCTTGCCCCACCTGGAAGATGAGATCGCCTACACCTGGCAAGCCAAGGTCTATGCGCGCGGGGCCCTGACCGTCCCTTCACCGGTGGATGAGAAGAGCTTCATGGTCCCGTTCGTCGTGGATCACAATGGACAACGCTTTGCCAAATATCCGCCGGGTTGGCCTGCGTTGCTGGCGTGGGGTGTCCGTTTAGGAATGCGGGATTGGGTCAACCCTTTTCTGGCCGGCCTGGCGATTTGGTGGATCTATCGCCTCGGAAAACGTCATTTTTCCTCCGGTGTCGGTCTGCTTGCAGCAACGCTAACCCTGAGCTCTCCGTTCTTCCTGCTGAATTCGGCTTCCTTGCTCTCTCATCCCTGGTCCTTGGTGCTCACGTTGGCTTTCTTAAGTGCCTGGCTGGATTTGTTTTTTGGAGACGAACTCCCCCGTAGCGAAGCCGCCCTCCGTGTGCTGGTTGCCGGCCTAAGCCTGGGTGCCCTGGTGATCACGCGCCCGTTGACCGCCGTGGGCGTGGCGCTGCCCTTCTTTGGGCATGGACTTTCCCTTTTGCTTTTTGCCCCGCGTCGCAGAGTGCAGGTCTTGAGCATTGGCCTGTTGACCTTGCTTCCAGCGCTATTATTGCCGCTCTGGCAATATGCCGTGACGGGGGATCCCTGGCTGAATCCTTACACCCTGTGGTGGCCCTATGATAAGGTGGGTTTTGGAGAAGGATACGGACGTCAGGAGGGAGGGCATTCCTTATTTTGGGCCTGGATCAATCTCAAAGTGAGCCTTGCGGCCGGGGCCCGAGACCTCTTCGGCTGGGGTGAGATTTCCTGGCTCTTCCTGCCTTTTGGCCTGGCCTACTGGCTGCAGCGCCCGCACAAAACGCCGCGTTTTTTGATCTTTTCCATTGCACCATCCCTGATCCTTGTCTATCTTGCCTATTGGATCGGCGCAGAGCTCTTCGGACCGCGTTACTATTACGAAGGTCTGGTAAGTGCCGTCCTGTGCACGGCGGCCGGCATCTTCTGGCTCTTCGAGATGCCTCTGCAAAATGGGCGGATATTCCATCGCTTGGCAACCGTCTTTTTACTCCTGGGCTTGATAGCGTATAACCTCTCTTTCGCCCTGCCTTCGCGATTGGAAGGGATGAAAGGGCTTTATGGCATTCGCCGCGCTTATATAGATGCGCTTTCCGATCCGGGCATTTCTCCACCCTTGCAAACACCGGCCCTCATCTTCATCCCCATCCATGAGACTTGGACAGAATACGGCACCTTTTTGGACCTGGAGGATCCCTGGCTGACCTCGCCCTGGATCTTTTCCGTGGCGCGGGGCAGCGCCGATCAAAAGGTCAAGGCAGCGTTCCCGGAACGGTTTGTGTACTATTGTGAAGTGGAAAAACAAATCGTCCGTTGCCGACTCGATCGTCCGCCACTTTCTCGTGAACCCCTGCAGAGCACACCGTAATGTAGGATGCCTTGAAATGCCCTATGTACCGAACATCCTCCTCCGATTTTATTCCGAAAGAGGGCGGTTTACCGGCATGGATTGAGTCTGCTGTTACATTGCCATGGGTGCAATTCGATACGATAGTGCTAGAAATTGCAGCGAATCCACGAACGATTTTGTGATATAATCCGCAAACGTGACCGCATCGCCTTCGCGAGACCCTCGTCTGCAATATGCCTTCAACCTTACCCTGGCCAGCGTGGCCGGACAGGTGGGCTGTTTGACGTTGGTGGTTATTTTCATTGCCCTTTTTGGTGGCCTCTGGTTAGATAAATGGATGGGCACGCGGCCGCTTTTCACCATTCTGGCCCTGGCCGGAAGTGTGCCGGTGACCATCTTTCTGATGTTTCGGGTCGTCCGAGCCGCGACAGAACGCATCAGACCTGTGTTACCTGAAAAAGACAATCTTGAAGATCCAAGTTCTTCGGGAGGTAAATGACCGTGAGCGAATCAAAGAAGAAAGGCTGGCGTTGGGGCGTTAATCGCTGGTTCGTCCTGTTGTTCATTATCGGCGGTGCCATTGCCGCGCGTGCCTATCCACCCATCCAACCGCACGTGCAACTACCGGCCGAACGCCTTTCCCATGAGCCCCTCTTCACCTTGCCGGTGATCGGGGATTTCTACCTGACCAACACGCTGACCGCCTTATTGATCGCCGATGTGATCCTGTTGTTGATCGCCTTCGGGGTCTCGCGGGCGGTGAAAAAGGCCGAACGGGATGGTTCATTGATCACACGTGGTCTGCCGGGCGCGGTAGAGGCGCTTTTGGAGGTGATCTACAACCTCACCGAAAGCACGGCCGGCAAATGGGCTCGCTGGATCTTCCCCTGGTTTGCGACCATCACCTTGCTGGTTCTGGTTTCTAACTGGATGGAGCTGATCCCAGGGGTGGATAGCATTGGCATTCTGGAACATTCCGAACATGGCTATGCGGTCAAGGATCTGGGATGGGCGGCTACCATCGTCAAAACCGCTGCCGAACATGGGCACGAAGCCGGTGAGACCTATGCTTTGGTGCCTTTTGTACGCGTTGTCTCCACCGATTTGAACTTCACCGTTGCATTGGCGCTGATCGCCGTATTCATGGTGCAGGTGATCGGTGTGAAGGCGCAAGGAGCGGCCTATTTCACCAAGTTTTTCAACACCAAAACCATCTTTAGTCGCCCCATTTTCGGTGTGATCGATTTCCTGGTCGGCTTGCTGGAGCTGGTTTCGGAATTCTCCAAGATCCTCTCCTTCTCCTTCCGTCTATTCGGTAATATCTTTGCCGGCTCGGTGCTGCTGTTCGTCATTGGTACCTTGGTGCCGGTGTTCGCCCAATCCATCTTCCTGATGCTGGAGTTTTTCGTCGGTTTGATCCAGGCTGTGGTCTTTGGTCTATTGACCATGATTTTCATGACCCAAGCCACCCAGGGTCACGGCGAACATCACGAAGAAGCACATGCGTAGTTTTCGGGCGGTATCGCCCGGGTCAACACCAGATTTCTTGAGTGGCGGTTCTCCCGCCCGAAACTTCTCAGAAACGGAGGTTCTTCAAAAATGGATGTAGCTGCTGCTACTATTCTCGGTAAACTGATCGGTGCAGGCCTGGCTATGATCGGTGCCATTGGTGCCGGTGCAGGCATTGGCGTTTTGACCGGTGGTGCAGTTCAGGCCATGGCGCGCAACCCAGATGCAACCGGTACCATCCAGACCAACATGATCCTGGGCATCGCCTTTGCCGAAGCGATTGCCATTTACTGTCTGGTGGTAGCGCTTCTCATTTTGTTCGTCTTCTAAGAAAAAGGAGGGCGCCTTGGAAAAGCTGGGCCTGAACTTAGGTTATATCCTTGTCCAGATATTCAACTTCCTGATCATCTTCGTCGTCCTTCGAGCCTGGGTCTATAAACCGATCCTTGGCCTTCTGGATAAACGGCGAAAGATGATCGCCGAGGGGATCGAGAATGCTCGCGTGGCCGCCGAGGCACGGGCGAATGCCGAGAAAGAGGCGGCTAAAATCTTGGCCGAGGCTCAGGCAGAAGCCAACCGCATTGTGCGCGAGGCGACAGAGCGCGCCCAGGTGGCGGCGAAAGATGTGCGTGCTGCAGCCGAAGCCGAAGCGGCCCGCCTGTTGGAAAACGCCAAAGTGGATGCCGAGGCCGAGCGCAATCGCATCCTGGGCGATCTGCGCGGACAGGTTGCCGCGCTGGCAATCGCTGCTACCCAGAAGTTACTCGGTGAAGCGCTGGATGAAAAGCGTCAACGTGCCTTGGTGGACGAGTTCTTCTCCGGCATTAAGGCCGGTAAGGTCGTCGTGCTCGAAGAAGCCGATTTCAAAGGCGCCTCTGCCGAGGTGATCAGCGCTCTGCCGCTCACCGATGAGGAACAGAACGTGGTTAAACAAGAGGTGTTGGCGCGCGTCGGCGCTCAAGCCGTGACTTTCCGTGTGGATCCCTCTATCCTGGGTGGCCTGATCATCAAAGTGGGTGATAAGGTCCTGGATGGCTCGCTGGCCGGAAAGCTCGAAGGCTTGCGCCAGAACCTGCGCTAGGATTGCTGAAAGACGTCCAGAGGGTCCTGATGTGGTCAGGGCCCTCTTTTTTATTCCTGGAAACTATATCCTTTGGGCCAGGTGCGGATTAACGTATCGGCTGGCAAGCCTTCGGCCTCCAGTTTGCGGCGCAAGCGGTAGATGGCATTTTTTAGCACAGCGACATCCGTTTCCGGTTGCCCCCAAATCGTTTGGATGATTTCTTCATTGGAGAGAACCTGACCCGGACGGCTCATTAATAGATGGAGTAAACGGAACTCCAGGTTGGTGAGGCGAATTTCCCGCCCATCAGGTAGCACAACACAACGTCGTGACGGATCGAGACGCAAGCGTTCACTTTGCAAGGCGGCTATTGGCACTGTCCAGCTGCGACGAGCCCAAGCGGTGATCTTTGCCAGGAAAATGGCCGGGCTGATCGGTTTGATCACGCATTCATCCACACCCGCCTGATAAGCCTCCAGAATTTCGCTCTCATTATTGGTGGGCAAAAAAAGAAGAATGGGGCTTTGGCTTTGAGAACGGAAAAAACGACATAGTTCCATGCGCTGCGCATGGGAAGCATTGACATCGATGACGATTAGATCGGGAATTTCTTCTTGGTAGCGCTGCATGGCACGGGTCGCAGATGTTTCCAGGATCGCCGTCAAACCTTTCTCGCGGATAATATATCCCCAGATTGGTGCGGTAGCATCCTGGTCACAGACGACAAACACTCGGAGCGGGGGAAGATTTGCTAGCATCCTATGACTCCTTGGAATTCTCCGATGGCGGTTTGAGAATTTTGCGCATGACAAATATCGGGTGTGGTGCAATGTTCAAATAGCACCGATCTACACTTGGGATCGGCTTCAGTCCCTAGGATGATATTATAAGTGCCCCTTTTCAAGTAACAAAAGGTAATATTTTGTTACGAACTTGTTACTTTATTGACGATGGTTGTCTTTATACTACAAAGCAGATACCATCTCTAGCCTGAAGGAGGTTCTCTCATGAAACGCATCTTTTTCCTTACATTCGCCCTGGCGCTGCTGTTGGCTGCCTGTCAGGGAAATAGAGCGGTGGCTCCTACACCGACCCCAATCCAGTTGCCGACGGCCATGGCTTCACCGACACCGGTGACTCTTGTCCCTACTGCTACGGCTGCTGCACAGGCGCCACAGGCCGGCACGGAGCGCGTCTCTCAAGCAGATGGCATGGTCCAAGTTTATATCCCGGAGGGCACTTTCCATCGTGGCGGATATGATACCAAGGCTGATCCCGATGAATTACCACCCCACGATGTTACACTCCGTGCTTTCTGGCTGGATAAGACCGAAGTGACCAACGCTATGTACAAGCTCTGCATGGATGCCGGAGCCTGTAAGCCGCCTAAGCAATTCAAGTCGAGAACGCGCGATCAGTACTTCTTGAATCCGGAGTTTCGTGACTACCCGGTGGTCTACGTAAGTTGGTCGGATGCAGAGGCATATTGTCGTTGGGCCGGACGACGCCTGCCGACCGAAGCGGAATGGGAGCGCGCGGCGCGCGGGAATGATTTCCGCACCTATCCATGGGGTGATGAGTTCCCGGATTCCTCGCGTGCCAATTTTAACAACATCGTAGGCGATACCAGCCGTGTGGGCTCCTATCCGGCCGGTGCCAGCCCCTTTGGCATTCTGGATATGGCCGGAAATGTATGGGAATGGGTCGCAGATTTCTACGATGCCAAATACTATAGCAAGGGTGTGACCGTCAATCCCACTGGACCTACGGCGCGGGCGAATTTTTACGGTCGTGTAATCCGTGGTGGCTCTTTCCAGGATGCAGCTACTGAACTACGGGTTGCCAACCGTGCCTGGCTGGTTGGTCCCAATCCCACGGCCAACCCGAACAGCGCAGAATTCTACGGGACGGTGGACCCGAAGGTAGGTTTCCGCTGCGCGGCAGATCAATGAGCATACCGGCCATCCATCGGCCCCGAACGGCTTATGAAAGCAAAAGCGGCAGAGATATTCTCTGCCGCTTGTTTTGTTGAATGCTCTCTACTCAGTTTTCCGGCGCGCCGTTGGCGATCCATTGGCGGAGGAGTTCCAGCTCATCCGCCGAGAGCTTACCGGGGTGATCCCCGGCCTCCTGCTTTTGGATGAGCAGACTAGCACTTGGATCTCCAATGACGATCGCTGCTCCGCTGTTCCCTCCTTTTAGCAGCGATGCATAGGTGGAGAGGTTAAAACCACCGAGTGTTGTTGAGCCGTGACATTGGCCACATTTTTGCTGGAGCAACGCTCCGATCGCTCCGTTCCATGTTAGAGGCAAAGCACCGGATGGTGTAGGAGTTGGCGTAAGGGTGGGGAGCGGAGTCGGGGTTTGTGGCACGTATACCGGTTCGGTAGAGCGCGGTGGTACGATAGTGGTGATCGCCGTCTGTTCGGCGTTGACAAAGCCGTAGACGCCTAGGAGCAGGAGTACGCCCACCACAGCCGCAACAGGGTAGTAGATGCGTTCGCGGCGTCGGCGGGTGGCTTCATCTACTCGTGGTCCGGCAATGCCGGCTTTGAGATCGGCCAATTCCAGCGGATGTTCTTCGAGCATCTCTTCCTCGCTCAGATAGCCGGTCCACATGGCTTTGTTGAATCGCTTGATGTGCACATGATACATGTGCCAGAGGATGATCGCCAGCACGGCCAATAACGCTTCTCCGCCATGTGCTGCTTTGGCCGCAGGGATGAATTCACCGGGCAGATAACGTGTCACCAGGATTGGATTCCACATTAGGAAACCGGTCAGACCCATGACCAACAATCCCCAGACCAGCGCCCAATATTCTGCTTTCTCGGCAAACGTGTAGCGTCCCATCTGGGGATGTTCTTTACGCAGTCCCAGGTTATAGAGCAGTGCACCGAGTGCGTCTTTGATATCCTGGAAAGAGGGAAAGATCTCAAATCCGCTACGTAGTACGAATAATTTATAACCGGCCTCCAATAAGTGGTAAACGGTCACCAGCATGAGCGCTGTTGCTGAGGCATGGTGAATCAGGCGTAGCGTTTCCACACCCCCAAAGGCGCGGGCAATCGCGATTGAGATTGGGCTGAGAGGATACTTTTGTGGCAGCCCGGTCAGCGCCAGGAGGGTGAACGAGATGACCAAGATGAGATGTTGAATGCGCTGGGAAAGGTTGAAGCGCAAATAGAGTCGGGTAGAGGAGGCCTGTTTGCTCATAGGTGCTTCGCTCCTTTTACGCGTTCTCGTAGCGTTCGGTAAATGTCCGAAGCGACGAAGATCGCCATTCCGCCTAGTACGGCGGGAATGAAGATTTTATAGAACAAGTTGACGTAATAGACCAGAGGATATTTTTGTGGGTCGGGAATGTAATGTCCTAGCCAGGCATCGGTGAATGTTTCCGTGTTAGCATCGGGGTGGCATCGCTGGCATTTAAGAAGTAGATTTTGCTTGAGCGCAATGCCGGTTTGGGGATCGTCTACACGAGTAATATCGTGGATTCCATGACAATCTGTGCATACGGCTTTGTTGCTGGGTTGGCTGGCAGAAACCTTTTCAAAGAGCGTGACTGTTGTGCCATGGAAGTCGGCCACATAGGTGTTCAAGACTTCGGTTGAAAGCCCGTATTTTGCCATGAGTTGTGGATCGGTATGACAGCGAGCGCACAGGAGGGGAATATCATTGTGGAATTGGGCGGTGGTGGGGTCGGTGATGTTATGGATGCCGTGACAATCTACGCAGGTAGGCACATCAGGGTTGTTTTCCTCGGTCAGAGCGGCGCCATGCACGCTGTTTTGGTACGTGTTGTAGATGGTACTATGACAACGCGCACAGGTTTGAGGGATGAGTCTCCGCATCTCGACACGAATTTGGCCACTTTGTGGGTCTTTCATCCGCAATTGCTGATGCGGATTGTGACAATCGGTGCAGACAGCAGCGTTTGTATTGCCGGCATCCAAGGCTTTTTGATGCACACCGTCCATGCTTTTCTCAAATTGTTCTGCATGGCATTGTTTGCACAACGATACCTGTTGGAGGGTGTACTCGCGTGCTGTTTGGGCTTTGACCTCAGGATGCGGAAAGCTGGTGATACCGGTATGGCAGCTCACGCAGGTCAGACCTTCGGCGGCGTGCACGCTTTGAGCGAAGAGGTTCCTGTCGATGGTTAGTACCAACAGGCTACCGTCTGCGAAGTTCTTCTGCATCCCATCCATGCTGTGGCAGGCAAGACAGGTATCATTGGATACGCTTTGCAGGAGTGGGGCAGCGACCGTTGGATGCCGAAAGCCACCCAGGGCGGCGAGGAGAAGCAAACCTACGCCGAACAGGAAAGGCAGACCAAATTTCCTCAGCATGTTTTATTCTCTCCTTGTAGAAGAGCATTCACACAGAATTTTAGACAAAAAGTGTAGATTTGACCAGTAACAAAAATCATGTTTCTTACAGAAAAAGATGGCGGATGGTCATCCCACCCGCCATCTTCTCACTCTCGATGTCGAGCTACGGGCGCACGTACTTGGTCACATCCCCACCCAGATCGGCGATCGAGTCGATCAGAATCTGGATGATGTATTTCGGGTTGTGGACGTACCCGCCCGGATCCTTCATCGCGTACTGGTAGTTGTATGCGGCCTTGAGCAATTGCGGCGAGAAGGCGTTGTAGGCGATCGGCCCCTTCTCTCCCACATCTGGCTTCCCATCTTCGTTCTTATCTACGAAGAAGTACGGATAGGCAGCTGCGTTGTAGACAATCGGCGTGCCATTTGCTTTGGCGACAGCCTGGAGCTGGGCATAGAGGGCCTCACGCAAGGTCTCGATCTCGCCAGCAATGCCTTCGGTGACGTTCCCGTCGCCATCATAGTCGGTGGTATCGTTGGCCGCGCGAATGGCCTCCGGTTCCGTTACATCCTTATGGCAAGCTACGCAGGTCTCGAACTTGGGCTCTAGCTTGTGCACATCGTGGCAGTCCTTGCACTTGTTCAGCGGATGCTGGTTCATCCCAACGTAGGTCTTGCCATCGTATTCGTAGGCTCCTTTCGCTTCGGTGCCGAAGAGGGTTGCACCGGCCGCGAAATAGTGGATGTTGCGGAAGCGGATCTTGTCGCTGGGTTGTTTCGGATCAAGGTCTTTCAGAGCGGCATCCACCGACTTCTTGGATTCACGACCCTGATGGCAGACCAGGCACAAGTTAGAATCTTCATTCTCGCCGAAGGTCAACGCGGCGCCGCTGGGGAAGGTGACCTTGGCCACGGCGTAGCGATTCGGCCAGTTGGCCTCGTCATGGCAGGTGGTGCACTGGAAACCGTTATTCGGTTTCGCCGAAATGGTGGTACCTTCCTTGATGAACTGCGGTAAACCACCGGCAGTGTGGCAGCGAGCGCAGGTACCCGGCACCACGCCTTCCTCGTCCCAGTGGCGGAAAGGTTCGGTGTTGCCGGCAAAGTGACCGGCATCATCGCGATGCATCTTGCTCATATCCACGACCGGTGGCTTGCCGGCTGCCGTGTAGTAGGCGTTGATGTCGGCGATCGAGTCGTAGAGCAGCTGCACGATGTACTTGTTGCCGTGGGCAAAGGCGCCCGGATCTTTCACCGATACCTGATAGTTATAGGCCGCCTTCAGCAGGCGCGGTGTCCAATTGGTGTAGCTGACGGGTCTGCCATCTTTTTCATCCGGCTTGCCATCGCCATCCGCATCGGCAAAGAAGTATGGATAGGCGGCAGGGTTGTATGTGATTCCCAGGCCGGCCACTTCGCGCGCGTAGGTCTGAATGGCCTGATAGAGCGCTTCCTGCAGACCCTCGATCTCGTAGTACATGCCCTCGGTCACATTGCCATCGCCATCATAGTCCATCATCGAGGAGGGCTCGCGCACGTTCTTTAGATCCTCGACGCTCTTAACCTCCTGATGGCACATCTGGCAGGTGGTGACCTTTACCTCTAGCGAGTGAGGATCGTGGCAGGAGATACAAGTATCTATGCCGGTGACATGCTCATGTTTGGCATCGTAGGCCTTGCCGTCGTATTCGTATCCGCCGTGTACCTGATTACCAAACAGAGTTGCAGCCGCGGCATAGTAGTGGATGTTGCGGAACCCAAAGCGCACGTCATTACCCTGCGCATCCTTAATGGGCGCGGGAACAGCATCGGGATCGGTGGCGTTGAAGTCGGCAATTTGCTTATCCACGCTGACTTTGGATTCGCGTCCCTGGTGACAGACCATGCACCGCGCTTCGGGGCCCAGTCCGCTCAGGGTGACGCCAGAGGGGAAGGTGACCTCCGAAAGCGTCATCGTGGCCGCATTATGGCAGGTGGTGCACTGAATGCCGGGGTTGCCATCCTTCACCGAGACGGCAGCATCCACTTTGCCGGCCTCACTCCCATCGGCGCCCAGGAAATCGAGATAACCGGCGCCGGTGTGGCACTTGGCACAAGCTGCCGGGACCTCAAACTTGCTGGCATCGTTGCTCCAGTGGACGAAGGCCTCGGCTTCAAGATCGGCATGGCCGGAGCCCTGCCATAGATCCAGGAAAGGCACCTGGACAACAGGAGTCGCTTCCTGCGTTGGCGGAGCGACAGGTTCGGTTGTTGGAGCCTGGGTAGGTTCGGGTGTTGCCGTTTGTTTCGGGCCGCAAGCGGCCAACACCAACAGGAACAATCCGAGTACGAAGAGTAGTTTTCTCATATGCATTCTCCTTTCCAGAAATTTTTGGGTGATAAAGATGTGCAAATCTTTTTCCAGAGCACCTCCTTCACAGAGAACATGTGTCTAAATTGACTGGTTATTCATGCATTACTAATTCTATATCTTTTAGCCCCTTCGTCAAGTGCAGGTTGACTTCAGCAAATGTGATGTTTGTCACAGTGAGCCTCTTTTTTCGGTAAATTCTCCGGGTGAGATCGGACAAAAGAGACGAGGTGCTGTGTGGCTCACGCCCCCTTGTACTCGAAGATGGCTACGCTCTCAATGTGATAGGTTTGGGGAAACATATCAAACGGAGTCACCTGTTGCAATTCATACCCTTTGCGCATCAGACGTGCAGTGTCACGGGAAAGGGTCGCCGGATCGCAGGAGATATACACGATCTGGGGCGGCTTGTGCTCCACCAGTGCATCCAGGACTTGCGGTGCCAAGCCGGCGCGTGGAGGATCGAGCACGACAACTTGTGGGGAGCCATCTAACCATGGCAAGATTTCCTCTGCAGCCCCTTCGTAGAGGGAGACGTTGTCAAATGCATCCAGGTTGAAAACGAAATCCTCGCATGCCGAAGCCGAGAGCTCAATCCCCTTGAGCGTTTGCGCCCGTTCGGCCAGGAAGGCGCTGAAAAGCCCCACGCCGCAATACAGGTCCCACACTTCGCCCAATGACTCGGGTAACAGCGAAAGCACATGTTCGACCAGTCGCTCGGCCATCGCCGTATTCACTTGAAAAAACGATCCCGCCGAGACACGGAACAAGTGTCCGCGCACGCGCAGGAAAAGATGCCCCTCGCCGGCCAAGACCAGCGCCTCTTCATCGTATAGATGCACCACCGAAGCCGAGCTCTCCAGCTCCAGAGCGGGCGGTTGCGGCGAACGCGATTCGAGGATCAGCATTAGGGCCTCGTCCTCGCCCAGGCGCAGCGCGATCCGCTCAAGGTCCGGCATGGGCTCGAACTGCAACAGAGGCCAAAAGGCGTTGATCGGCGCTTCGGGCAGGTGACATTCCTCTAGCGGCAGCAACGCCTGTCCTCTCCCCTCTTCTTCTGCCATGACATAGCATAACCTTCCCTGAGAATCCAGATGGAACTGCACATGATTGCGATAATTCCATGGATGTGGCGAGGGGACAATCGAGCGGATCGGCGGTTCGGGCAGGCCGGCAATGCGCTGAAATTGCTCGCGAACGATGGATTCTTTGACTTTTAGCTGCGCTTCGTAGGGCAGATGCTGATAGTGACACCCCCCACACACGCCAAAATGGCGGCAACGTGGCGGGATGCGTTCGCTCGCCGCTTCTAGGACCTCGAGCAGGCGCGCCCGTGCGTAGTGACGCTTTTCCTCCACCAAGCGCACGCGCACGCGTTCGCTTGGCAGGGCAAACGGGACAAAGACGGCGCGACCATCGGGAAGGCGTCCCATCGCCGCGCCGCCGTAGGTATGCGTGGTTAGGGTGATTTCGTATTCGGCAGGCATCAGAGCGTTCGCCGAAACTCTTCCAGCGCCTGAAGCAGGTCCTCAATATCGGATGGTTGGGTTTCGGCCATATGGGCAATGCGGAAGGTGATGTTTTTCAACGCGCCGTAGCCGTTTGCAATGCGCATGCCACGCGCCTTGAGAAACGCGTTGAGCGCCGAAACATCCCATCTTTGAAGGTTGCGGATCGTGGTTACCGTCTGGGAACGGTAGCCGGGCGGGGCAAAAATTTGCAATCCCTGAGTCTCGGCCCATTCTTGCACCCGCTGCGCCATACGGCTGTGACGGGCAAAGCGATTTTCCAGGCCTTCGTGATTGAGGATGCGATCGAGCTGGTAATCTAGCGCAAAGATCAGCGACATGGCCGGCGTGGCCGGGGTGGAATCCTTGAGACGATGCTTTTCCATGCGCAGGAAATCGAAGTACCAACCGCGATGCTCTACCTGCTTTGCCTTTTCCAGCGCCCGATCGGAAACGGCCGCCAGCGCCAAGCCCGGCGGCAGCGCCAAGCACTTTTGTGAAGAGGTGAAGAGCAGGTCAATTCCCCAAGCATCCATCTCGATCTTGGCACCGCCCAGAGAAGAGACGGCATCCACGCACAGGATCGTCTCCGGGCTGAGCTGACGCACCACTTCGGCCACCTCGCGCACCGGGTTCTGCATGCCGGTGGAGGTCTCGTTGTGGACGATAGTCACCACTTCGTAGTGTTTTTGGCGCAGAGCATCGGCCACGCGCTGCGGATCGATCGGCTGATCCCAGGGGAATTCGAGTTTGTCGGCCTCCTTGCCGTTGGTCACTGCGACTTCGTACCAACGCTCGGCAAATGCGCCGTTGACGCAGGAAAGCACATGACGGTTGGCAAAATTGCGTACGGCGGCTTCCTGGATGCCGGTGCCGGTGGCTGCAAAAAGGAAGACGCGATGACGGGTATAGAAAACCTGCTGGGCCTTCTCTGCCGCTCGACGGTGAATTTCCTCGTACTCCTTGCTCCGATGCGGCAACATCGGTTGCGCTTGTGCCTGGAGCACATCCGGCGGCACATCCACCGGACCCGGAACGAACATGCGCATCATAGGCAAACCCTTTAACGCAGGATGAAAGAAAGCACGATCAGGATCACAAAGAACGAACCGGCCAGCAGGCCAATGCGCTTCAGATCGCTGATTACATGAGAATAATCCGTCGGCATTTCACTTTCCGAGCGAGAAGGAAGGGAAGAGACGGTGGCAACGGATGTTTTACGAACTTGACGTTTACTTTTCTTGGACATGGCTACTCCTTATAGAATCGGGATAGAGATCAGGGTTGCAATCGGGCAAAAACGACAATGCGGTGGGTATCCACTAGGTAGGGATAGCAAGAGATAAGCGTAACCGTAGGAGCACCGGTGGATGCCATCACTTCAACCGCCGTCGGTTCGACGATCAGGGTGCGTTCCACGATGTAAACATACGAACGCTGCTGGGTGTAGAGGATCACCTGGTCACCGGGCTGCAGGCGATCGAGATCGCGGAAAATCTCTCCGTATACGTCATTATGTGCCGAGAGCACCACATTGCCGTTTTCGCCGGGATTGGCAGAAGGAATGTGCTGACCGACGCCTTTTCTCAGCTGCTCCCAGCCATCCCCCTGCACAACGGGCGCATCCACACCGATGGCCGGTATCTGAATGCGGATAGCCTGTTGCGGTCCTGGGGTAGGGATGGGGAGGCTGGCCAGGGATTGATGGATCGGCCGTAAGTGTTCGGGGATTTCGGCCTCGTTGGGGCGGGTGTTGCCGAAGGCATCCGGCGGGGTATGCCCTGAGGGCAGGACAACCGCCATGATCAGTGGGGTAGGCGTCGGTGTTTCAACGCGCAGTGCCGCGGCCACCTCTTGATTGAGCATGCGCAGCAAGCCTAATCCGTTCAGCAGCACGCCGATCAGCCCCAACACGGCCAGGATTTCGATGGCCAGCAGAGCTCGGTCCAACAAACGGCGCAGAGAGGAAGGTGACTCTTCCTCCCGTGATACTGCCATCGGTGCCTGTTCGATCGGCGGAACCCAATCCGCACGCGCCAGACGCCCCGTGCGACGGAAGTGCTCCAACCGCGCTTGGTGAACTTGTCGCTGCTTTTGCACCAGCAGGCGACGTAGCTCTTCCAGGCTGAGTTCTTCGACCGATCTGCGAGACGGCATGCGGAAAATTATACCGTAAAGGTGCAGATGAACGTGCGTCCGTTCGGGTGATTGCGCTTTGATGACGAGGGAACGTTGAAGTAGCAAGTCAGCGGCTGATTTTTTCAAGCGTGGTAAAATACATTCAGGAGCACGTATGACAGCGGAAGAACTGCGTGAAATCATCATGAGGGAACTACCTAAGCTGGTTACCCAGGACCCGCAGATTCGGGACTGGGTGTGGCATCTTATTCACGATTACGCTCCCAGCCGTGCCGAAACCGAAAGCCGCTTCGACCAAATGCTGGCGGAGCTGAAGCAGATGCGCGAAGAACAAGAACGCCGCTGGGAAGAACAGCAACGTCGCTGGGATGAGCAGCAGAAGCGCTGGGATGAGCAGCAGAAGCGTTGGGAAGAGAACCAACGTCGCTTGGAAGAGAACGAGCGTCGTTTGGATGCGCTGATAGAGGAAGAGCGGCGCCGTTGGGATGAGCAGCAGCAGCGTTGGGAGGAACAGCAGAAACGCTGGGAAGAGAACCAGCGTCAGTTGAATGCGCTGATCGAGGAAATCAAAAAGGTGGATCATCGCATTGATACCACCCTTGGAGCGATCGGTGCTCGTTGGGGTGCATCGAGCGAGGCCGCCTTCCGCAATGCGCTGGCAGGTATCCTGGAAAAATCCTTCGGCGTTAAGGTCGAACGCGTGGAATACAAAGACGAAAGTGGAGAAGTGTTCGGGCATCCCGATATGGTGGAGCTGGATGTCCTGATCCACAATGGGGAAGTGTTGATCTGCGAAATCAAATCTTCGGTCAGCCGATCGGATGTCTACACGTTCGAGCGCAAGGTGCGCTCTTACGAGAAGCGTTTCGGCCGCAAGGTGAATCGTATGCTGTTGATTTCGCCGATGGTACTAGACGCCGATCGTAAGCTGGCTCAATCACTTGGGATGGAAGTGTACTCTGATGCCACCCAGGTCGTTCCCTGATGTCATCAAAAGTACGTTGGTGGGCAAAATTTAGGGGATTGCTCTTTTCACCACTGCACTTCGCTACGGATCCATTCCAACAATTGGCGCCTGAGCTCGACGAAGTCGGGGGTCGTTTCTAACTCTGTGTGACGCGGCCGCTCAAACGGCACTTTGATCTCCCCCTTGATCGTACCCGGACGGGCGGTCATCACGTAAATGCGATCGGAAAGCAGCAAGGCTTCTTCTACATCATGGGTGACGAAAAGCACCGTCGTGCGATGTGTCTCCCAGATGTTCAACAGCAGCTCCTGCATCAAGCGACGGGTTTGGGCATCTAGGGCACCGAAGGGTTCGTCCATCAACAACAACCGCGGCCGGTAGACCAAGGCGCGCGCAATGGCCACCCGCTGACGCATCCCACCGGAAAGCTGATAGGGATGCGCATTTTCAAAATCCCGCAATCCGACCAGCGAGAGATATTCGTCCACCAGCACTTCCTGCTCCGGGCGCGCAAGATTGGACTTTTGCAGGGCAAAGCGCACATTCTCACGAACGGTCAACCACGGGTAGAGGGTGTAGCTCTGGAATACCATGCCGCGATCGGCGCCCGGCCCTTCGATCGGCCGACCGTCAAACCATATCTCGCCGCGCGTGCTTGTATCCAGCCCGGCGACCAGATGAAGAAAAGTGGACTTGCCACAACCAGAAGGTCCGATGATAGAGACAAACTCGTTTTCGGCTACCTGCAGGCTGAAATCCCGCAGGGCTACCACCACTTCTCCCCGCCGGGCAGGAAAGACTTTCCAGACCCCTTCGGCACGCAAGAGAGCCATCGTTATTTTCGCTCCACCCAATAGAACATGCGCCGATAGCCCAATTTGAAGGCATAATCGGTGAGCAATCCCAGCGCTCCGATCACCAAAATGCCCAAGATGATGCTTTCCGTTTGCAGGAAGCGCTGCGCACGCATGATGCGGTAGCCCAACCCGACGTTCGCTGCCACCAACTCGGCAACTACCAGATAAGTCCAGGCCCAGCCCAAGGTGATGCGGAAGGTATCCCAAATGCCGGGCATGGCCGCCGGCAGCACCACTTTCCGCAGGGCCTCCCACTTGTTCAGGCCAAAGGTGTAGCTCACCTGGATCATCTCGTAGGGCACGGTCTTTACGTTATCCATGATCATCAGCACTTCCTGGAAAAACGTGCCGATGAACAGGATAATGAATTTTTGCGTATCGCCCACCCCGGCCCAGAGAATGGTCAAGGGCACGAAGGCAACCGCCGGCATATAGCGCACCAGATCGATGAGCGGCTCGAAAAGGCCCTCGAAAAAGCGAAAGTTGCCCATCAGGATGCCGATCGGCACGGCAAAGAGCGTGGAGATCAACCATCCTACGGTAATGCGATACACACTGGCCGATACATCCTGCCAAAGGATTCCCTCCCGCACCTGACGGACGAACTCTTGCCCCACCGCACTCGGCGAGGGTAAAAAGATGGGTGAGACCAGCCCTAGGCCGGTCACCACCCACCAGAGCAGAAACAATATGCCGATCAGGCTGCCGCCGGCCGCCACGTAGAGCGAAGGTGAAATCTCGCCGCGCAGTTCCAGCCAAGAGGATCGCTTCTTTCGTGGAGTATGCCGTTCGGCCGCCATAGGATCAGGGTTGCGGATAAGCCGAGGTATCGATGATCTTCTGGATGTCGGGAATGCTCTCCAAAAGCCCGATCGACTGAGCGACTTTTGCCACATCGCCGATCACCACCAGGAAGCCACTCCGCAATTCGGCCCGGTTCTCGGCCAAATCGTAGAAGCGCACGCCGTCGAAAGCCGTCTTCAGCTCTTCCGGCGTGCTACCGACGTTGCGGGCGATGATCGCCTGACCCTCTTGAGGATTGCTGTTGTAATAATTTAGCGCTTCCTGCCAGACCTGAAGCAGCGCTGTCACGATCTTCGGGTCTAAATTGGCGCGCACGGCCAGCACGTCGGAAATCAGCCCCGGACGTTCGGCCGCCGTATACAGTAGGTGCAGATCGGGATTTTGCGCCAGCGCTTCCGAGATATAAGGCTCATACGTGACGGCCACGTCCACCTTGCCGGCGATCAGCGCCGCTCCCGCATCGGCGGCCGGCATGAAGACCGGCTCGATATCGCTCAGCGTCATGCCGTTTTGCTGCAGGGTATAGTTCAGCAGCAGATCGCTGGTTGTGCCTTCCTCATAGGCGATCTTCTTACCCTTCAGGTCGGCAATCGAGGTGATGGATTTCGGTGCCAGGATCGCATCGGCCTGGTACGAGGCATCCTCCACCAGCACAATGCGGAGGTCCAGGCCGGCCGCATAGAGCTTGAGGGCGGTGTGGGTAGCCAGGTTCGCCGCATCCATTTCACCCGAAGCGAAAGCGGCATTGACCTCCTTATCCTCCACAAAATTCACCAGCTCCGCTTCCAGACCATACTTGGCGAAAAAGCCCTTCTCCTGGGCGATCCACCATGGACCGTAACCGATCCACGGTTGAGTGCCGATCCGCACCTTTGTCAAGGCCGGCGCCGCGGTTGGGGCCTCAGTTGCCGCCTGTGTCGGTGCTGCCGGCTGTGTAGGGGCCTCGGTCACGGCCGGAGCCGGCGAGGGAGTAGCTGTTGGTCTGGGGGCGCAGGCTACCAGCAGCACCAAGATAAGTAGCGCAGGAAACCAGCGTTTCATAAACCTCCTCCTTTCTGGTACTTGAATCGAGATACTCTTGCTCCTCTAGATGAGCCTTGGCCGGAACAGCGGTTCAGGTAATTCTACTACAATTCTCCGATGGTCGCTCCGTCACAATGACAGCGCACCACGCAACCACCCGACTACGCGACCATGCGACTAACCCAATCTCCGATCTGCCGCCCGCGCATGGGCTTCTAGGCTTTCGGCGCGCGCCAATTGGGCTGCTAGGGGTGAAAGTTCGCGCCCACTCGCCTCATCCAGTGCCACCACGCTGATCAGGCGAACGAAATCCATCGCGTTCAGAGGAGAAGCGAAGCGTGCCGTGCCCCCGGTCGGCATGACGTGGCTTGGGCCGGCAATGTAATCGCCGAGCACCTCAAACGAATACTCGCCCAAGAACAGTCCCCCGGCCGCCGTGACTTTGCCCACCCAGGCCCACGGCTCGCGCACGGCCAGACACAGGTGTTCGGCGCCATAGGCGTTCGCCAGTTCGATCGCCTGCTCCAGATGGCGCGTCACCACAATTCCGCTCTGATTTTCCAGAGCCTGTGCCACGATCTCGGCGCGCGGCAAGCTCTCCATCTGACGGGCTACCTCCATCTGAACGGCCTGTGCCAGCTTCGTAGAGGGCGTGAGCAAAATGGCCGAGGCCAACACATCATGTTCCGCCTGTGCGAGCAGATCGGCCGCTACCCACTCCGGGCGCGCCGAATCATCGGCGATCACCATCGTCTCGGTCGGGCCGGCCAGGCCGTCAATGCCCACCACACCGAAAACTTGGCGCTTCGCCAGCGTCACGAAAAGGTTGCCCGGCCCGAAGATCTTATCCACCGCCGGGATGGATTCCGTCCCGAAGGCCAGCGCCGCAATCGCCTGGGCGCCGCCCAGGGCATAGACCTCCTCCACACCCGTCAGCGCGGCCGCGGCCAGGGTCACCGGCGAGATCTTCCCCGTCCCGCGCTGAGGCGGCACGGTGATGGCGATCTCCTGCACCCCGGCCACGCGCGCCGGAATGGCCGACATCAGCACCGTAGAAGGCAACGGGGCCGTCCCGCCCGGCACATACAGCCCCACCCGGCGGATCGGCCGCACCAGCTGACCGAGCACCCCGCCCAAATCCTGGGTCATCCAAGAAATCAGCGGCTGGCGGCGATAGAACGCCTCGATGCGCTCGGCGGCCTTCTCCAGGGCGCGGCGCGTCTCGCCATCCAGTTCATCCAGCGCCTGTCGCAGCTGCGAAGGCGGCACACGGAAAGAGTCCGGCGCATAATCATCCAGCCTTCCGCTCCACTCGCGCAGCGCCGCATCGCCCCGTCGGCGCACGTCCTGCAAAATACGGCTCACCGCCTGCTCCGGCGTCAGCCGCTCACCGAACAAACGGGCGATCGAATCCAGCACCCGTTCGCCAACCGGCCATTCATCCAACGGCCGGCGCTTCAAAATCGTCGCTTGTGCCTCTTCAGGGGAATAAATCCGAAACATCTTCTCCTCGCTAACACAAAAATACCACCGTCCGACCCGGCCCATGCACGCCGATCGTCAGGGTCATCTCGATATCGGCCGTGCGGCTGGGGCCGCTAATCAGCACCGTCGTCGCGCTGCGGTGCGCCCTGGTCAGCCGCAATGCCTCTTCCAGCGTGGGGAGCACCTGTTCCTTCCGCACCACTGCCAAATGGATGCCCGGCAGCAGCGAAGCGCCGGCTTCCGCTCGCCTTTGCGCGGCGATCACCAGCGAACCCGTCTCGGCCACCGCGGCGAGCACACCGCTCAACCCGGCCGGCGAATCCGTCTCTTGGCCCACCTGCACCCCGGCATGGCGCAAAGCGTCTGTATCCACCCCCTCCACCGGCTCTACCATGTAAAGCGTCTGAATCCCCTCGGCGCGCAGCCACTCCACCAGTGCCGCAGTGAGCTCCCCCTCGACCCGCACGATCTCCCCACCTAAAAATTGCCATTCTTCGATGAAACGATCGACGCCGCCTGCCGGCCGAGGCGTGATCGTCGCTCCCTGAGCCTGGGTGCCGGCCGCGGCCGTCTGCCGTGCGGATTCAGGACGGGGACCCGGCGCGGCCGCTGCTGAGCCGGCCGCGGTGTTTCTTTGGGCTTTTTCCCCCGCCCCCTGACGGCGCCAGAGAGCGCGGAAAGAGGCGCGGGCCGGGCGCGGCAAAAAGCGTCCCTGGCCCCAACCCGTCCACTGCGGCAGCCTCTGCCCACCCGTCCCTCCGAGTGCGGCGGCGAGCCAAGCCTGGGCCAGCTGAAACGCCCAGGGACGGGTCGCCAGCCACGTATAAAGGCGCAGCCCAAGTCGGATCGCAAATGGAAGCGCTTCTCCCTCCGGCCGGGGTTCAGGCAAAGCTCCACTGCGCACGCCGATCAGCAGATCGGGCAGGGGAATCTTCACCGGGCACACTTCCTCACAAGCGCCGCAGAGCGAGCAGGCATAGGCCAGGGCGGTAAAATCGGCACCGAACAGCGCCGGCGAGATGACCGAGCCGATCGGGCCGGGATAGACGCTACCATAGGCATGTCCGCCCATTTCGCGGAAGGCCGGGCAGGCATTCAGGCAGGCGCCGCAGCGAATGCAATGAAGCGAAGCGCGCAAGGGACTCTCCCGGAGCGCCCGGCGGCCGTTATCCAGCACGATCAGGTGGCGCTCCTGACCCTCTAGCGGCGCATGGATGAGCTGGGTGTAGACGGTGATTTTCTGCCCGGTGGCCGAACGCGGCAGCAGAGAGAGCATCAGCGCCAGATCGTCCAGGGTCGGCACTAGGCGTTCCATGCCCATCAGGGCGATGTGCAGGCGCGGCAGGGTGGTCACCATGCGCCCGTTCCCCTCGTTGGTGACGAGGCACAGGCTGCCGTTTTCAACCACGCCGAAATTCACGCCGCTGATGCCCACATCGGCCTGCAGGAACACGCGGCGCAGCGTTTGGCGCGCCACCTGGGTGAGGGTGGCGATCTCTTCGGTGTAGGGAATGCCAAGTTTTTCGTGGAAAAGTTGCCCCACTTCCTGGCGACGCAGGTGGACGGCCGGTGTGATGATGTGGCTGGGGCGCTCGCCACGCAGCTGGACGATATACTCGCCGAGGTCCGTTTCCACCACCCGATGCCCGGCCGCCTCCAATGCATGGTTCAGCTCCAGCTCTTCGCTCACCATGCTCTTGGATTTGGCGATCAGCAGGCTTTCCCGTCCCCGGCGGGCGGCATATTCGGCCAGCAAGTCCAAAACGATCCGGCACGCTTCCTCGGCATCACGCGCCCGATGGACGTGGATTCCGTGGGCCGTAACCTGCTCCAGGAAGCGCTCCAGGTAGCTTTCCAGATGGTCAATGACCTCGGATCGGATCGCCTGGGCGCGTCGACGGCGTTCTTCCGCATCCGGCAGCGAGGCAAAGGCGCGCTCCCGTCCTTGCAAGCGACGTTCGGCATTCGCATCCAATGCCGCCTGCAGGATCGGATCGGCTAGAGAATGTCGGATGCGTGCACGGAGCGGAAGCATGAGGCACCTCAGCGCTGATCGCCTTCGCCCTGGATCATGCCGCGCGCCTGACGATCGGCAAGTTTCTCCAGGTTGTGAGCGGCTACTTCTTCCAGGCTCAGCCCAAGTTCGGTGCACATCTGTGCCAGGTACCAGAGCACATCGCCGAGCTCGGCCTTGAGCGCTTGACGATCGCTTTCGGCGATCGTGCCGCCTTTATCGCGAAAGATTTTCTTGATCTTGCCGGCCACTTCTCCGGCCTCGTTGACCAACCCGAGGGTGGGATAGATCACCGCATGGCCGATGGCCGGATAGCGTGCCGTGGCGCGCGAGCGTTGCTGGTATTCGTTCAGTTCCATAGGCCTCCACATCGGCTACGTGGCAAATTCCCGGGTCAATGTCTGCCAGAAGGCATCCTTTTCGCCGGGGATGAAGGGGGTGTAGAGCGCCAGGCGATCGGCCAATCCCTGATAGCGCTCGCGCAAAGCGGCAGGGAGATCGGCTTCCGATGTCACCAGGCAGAATTCGGCGAGCATCTCGTCGCTGATCAGGCCGGGCATCTCGCCCCATTCGCCACGCGCGGCATGCGCCGAAAGGCGCTCGGCAACCTCCTGCCAGCCATGGAGCGCCATCACCGAATGGTAGGAAGGGGTGGAAGCATAGAAGGCGATCTGGGAACGGGCAAAGGCCTTTTCCTGCTCGTTGGTCGCCACAAAAGCCGTCACCGAAACCTGAATTTCCGAACGAGGGCGACCAGCGCGCTGCAGGCCCTCTTCAATCGCCGGTAGGATTACCTCGCGCAGGTAGCGCGGGCTGTGGAAGGGATGCGCATGGAACCCCTGACACAGCTCACCTGCCAGGCGCGCCAGCCCGGTGTTCACGCCGGCAATATAGATCGGGATATTCGGATGGGCGATCGGCCCCGGATTGAAAAAGGGGCTCATCAGGCTGATTTTATAGTATTCGCCGCGGAAGTTCAGGCGCGCGCCGTTTTGCCAGGTATCCCAAAAGGCGCGGATGACCTGAATTTGCTCCCGCAATTTGCCCACCGGCGATTCCGGCCATTCCATGCCGAAGCGACGCTCAATGTGTGCTTTGACCTGGGTGCCCAGCCCCAAGATGAAGCGACCGTTCGAGTATTGTGCCAGGTCCCAGGCAGTGTAGGCCAGGTTGGCCGGGGAACGGGCAAAGGAAACGGCGATCGCCGTGCCGGTGTGCAGGCGCTGTGTGTGTTCGGCGATCAGCGTGCAGGGGAGGAACGGATCGTGCTGGGTTTCGCTCGTCCAGAGGGCATGGAAACCGAGGGCCTCAGCGGCGCGGGCAATCGCAGGCACCTGCGCCAACGGAACGGGAGGAAGGGAAGCATCGAAATACATGGGGGCTCCTGAGTTAGGTTTGGTTGAGTTCCCAGAGAATGCGCAGCCCATCCAGCGTGAGCCAGGGGGCTACGATATCAATGGCCTTGGTCTCACGGGCGATCAGTTCAACCCATCCACCGGTGGCGATTACTTTCATATCCTCGCCCAGCTCGGCGCGGAAACGCTCGACCATGCCTTCGGTCATCGCTACATAGCCGAAAAGCAGGCCGGATTGCATGGCGTGGGTGGTGTTGCGGCCGATCACCGAGGGAGGGCGCTGCAGGTCAATGCGCGGGAGCCTGGCCGCGCGCTGAAAGAGGGCCTCCGCCGCCAGGCCGATCCCCGCCGTGATCGCACCGCCCAGGTAATCTCCCTCGCGGGTCAGCGCGTTGAACGTGGTGGCCGTGCCGAAATCGATGATACAGGCCGGCCCGCCATAGAGATGATGGACTGCTACCGCGTCGGCGACGCGATCCGCCCCGACCTGACGTGGGTCCTCGTAGCGGATGCGAATGCCGGTGCGAATGCCGGCCTCGACCAGGAGCGGTTCCTGCTGTAGATATTGCCGGCAGGCCTGGATGATGCGGCCGGTCAACGGGGGAACGACCGAGGCCAAGCAAATGCCCTCCAGATCGGCCGGGGAATAGCCGGCATGTTGGAGCAGGCCCAGGAATTGCAGGCCGTATTCATCCGGCATACGGGCATGATCGGTGGCCAGGCGCCAGTGCGGGCCGAGGGTTTTGCCCTGGTAAAGGCCGAGGGTCAGGTTGGTGTTTCCCAGGTCAATGGTGAGCAACATAGGCAAGTTCCCCGTCTTGCGGGTTTCAATCCGTGGTCGCGGCGGCCTCGGAAGTGGTCACTTCTTCCCCGGCCAGGCGGCGTAACTTGAGGAAAACTTCGCGCCATTGAATGCGCGAGATCCCCAGCCGCTGACGGATGAGATCGGTTTCCACACCTTGCTGATACTGGCGCAGCGCGTAGGTCCAGCGACACATATCGAACGAAAGATGCTTTTCCAGGCCGGCTGCCTGACCGATCTCTTCCAGCACATATTCCAGTGCCCGCGCCGACCAGGGGAAGAGCTGCGCCGAGATATTATATTGAGTGATATAGGCCTGGAAAGCCTCGAGCCATTCTTCCGTCAGCGGTAGCTTGCGCTCCTTATAACGGTTGGCCGGGCTGGCGTAACGCACGAAGAGATACGGTCCCTGAGGGCCTTGCAATTCGATGTGGTTGAGATGGATGCCCAGACATTCGCTTTTCTTGATCCCGGTGGTGAGCAGGAGCAGGAGCAAAGCATAGGGGCGCGTATCGGGGCGATCGCCATGGCGCATGGCCTCGGCGGCTCGCAGTACGGCGGCTTCCTCTTCTTCGGTCAGCGCCTGCGGCAGAGGGCTATAGACGGTCATGGATGGGATCTTCTCTGCCGGGTCCATCACCAGCACGCCGTAACGATGGAGCCAACGGAAAAAGGATTTGAGCGCCGTAATACGCCGCGAAAGGCTCTTGGGGCTGCAAGGCACACCGCGTTCTTTCTCCAGCCAGCGCAAAAAGCGGCGGAGATCATCGGTGGTAATTGCCCCCAGGGCACGATCGGGAGGCAGATATTGGGCGAGCAGGTTTAGATCGGCCAGGAACGATTTGATCGTGTTCGGCGAGCGACCTTGATCTTCCAGATAGAGCTTCCAAGCCGGTAACGCGGCGCTTAACGTGCTCTGAGCCGTAATACGCGCAAGAGGTTCGGACATAGCATTCTCCTGAAGTGGCTTATGCGTATAGTTTAGCACAAAAATGCGGGGGAGGCTGGTCAAATCATCCCTCATCCGACTTGGCAAATGGCTCTTGACTGTAGGAGAACTCTTCGCGATAAAACATGGCGTGGTCGCATCGGTTATCGCAAGAATTTCCAGTACCAACGCTTGTGGGGAGGCCGCTACTATGCTGTGAAACAGGTCTTGGTGATGGTTGCCGAAGAATCGGAGGTTCTGGTTGTTGTGACTGTTTACATTTTCTATTTTTAGCGCGGAGGAGAACGATGAAGGTGACATTGATGCTGAAGTAGATGCCCTGTACATTCGCCTGAGCGAAGAACCGGTTGAAGTGATCACCCAGCGGTTGGGCGAAGAGGTGGCCATCAACTATGCTCCGGATGGACGGATTGTAGGCATTGAGATCCTGGATGTATCCGAATACATTGCCGGGCTCAAAACGGAGTGCAAGATCGCCATCGAGAACTTGGTGCCGGTGGTCGGTTGACGAGGCGGTCATTTTATTAAAATATTGTAATTATCTTTGTAAAGCGATGTATTTTGCAGCAACTTTATATTCTGCATTTTATTAATCTGATAATAACCATAGCAAATAGCAGATTTATTTAATTTATTACTTTATTTGTCTTCAAAAAGAAACCACTTGACATATAAGAAAAAATGTGTATAATAAGTTTGTGATATTTTATTAAATTGGACTTTTGGGAAATTGAACCCTTCTTGTTGGCATCCCATTGCGATCAGAGACTTATGTAAACAACGGTAAATTTTATGGTTATAGAAGATGGAAAAATATTTTATTTACTTTTGAAATATTTTAGTAAAATTTTTGCGGTTTTGATTTGTCCAAAGTCCAAACTGGCATGAGTACGTGTAAGCATACATTGCCGGTTTTCAGATTGATAAGAGTGATCCTGGGAGCATTTGTGTTCGAGAGATGAAAGGAGAATGCGCATGTTGCGAAGAAAACACATCCTGTCCATGCTTTCCATGTCGCTTGTCTTTGCACTCCTGGCGGCTTTGGCACCTATTTACCGAGTGCGCGCAGTGGGGACCCTCTACGCCGCTCCCACGGCACAGAGCAACAATTATCCCAGGCCCTGGCGGTATGCACGCTCCATCGTCATAGATAACACTGCCAATCCAGAAACCCTAACCGACTATCAGGTGCTGATACAATTCGACACCCAAACCCTCGTAGCCCAGGGCAAGATGAATCCGGATGGCTCGGACATCCGTTTTACGGCAGACTTTCAGACCTTTCTTGACTACTGGATTGAAAAAGGGATTCAAGGCGAGTTTGGGATTGGTGAGCCTGACACGAAAGTATGGGTAAAAGTTCCGCTGATCCCCGGTGGTGGAACGACCACAATTTATCTGCTCTATGGAAATCCGACAGCCTCTCCGATGAGCAACATTCAGGACACCTTTGTCTTTGGCGACGATTTCGACGACAATTCTCTGGACCTGTCCAGGTGGGAAGTCGTATTGCAAGGACAAGGCGTACTGCGGGAGCAAAATCAACGTCTGGAGCATTGGTCTCCCATGTATACTGAGTCCGACTCCATGGCCATATCCAAACAGTACTTTACAGGGCCTATGGTGCTTGAACTACGCTTTTGCAAGGGAGGATATGTCTATCGTTGGATTGGCATAGGGGATGATGAAAGTGGCCCCAATAGAGCCCATATGCGTATCTTGGACTGGGGACCGGTTCTTTTCGAGGTCATTCAAGACGGGGTGCAGTACTCCCAAACTGTAGAGGATAGTTTCTGGTCACGAGAATACAATCCCCAGTACTACGTACAAGTCATCCGGCGTCCTGACGGTAGTTTCGCCTTCCATAGTTCGGTGCCTGGCTTCGAGCCGGGTGGCCATAAGAGTTGGTCGGCGACCTTTACACAAGCCCTGCCGCTCGATCTTCCTATGCAGATTTACCTGATTGACCACACATGGCAGGGGGCGTTTTGGTTATGGGACCGTTACGAAGATGACGTTCGAGTTCGCAAATACACCGAGCCAGAACCAGTAGCCACGGTCTCGTCGCAAGAAGTCGCCATCCATCACATCCTTTATGCCGCTTCCTCAGCGCAGGGCAGTGGCGATTGCTCTTCGTGGGACAACGCCTGCACCCTGCAGACCGCCCTGGCCCAGGCCCTCAGCGGCGAGGAAATATGGGTCCAGGCTGGCGTGCATTACCCCGGCAGCAACCGCACCGATACCTTCACTCTGAAGAGCGGAGTGGCAGTCTATGGCGGTTTTGCCGGGACAGAGACCTCCCGTGACCAACGCGACTGGCAGGCCAACCCCACCATCCTCAGCGGTGACATTGATCGGAACGACATCAACACCGACGGCAACTTTATCGCCGAGACGTGGAACGACATCCAGGGCAACAACGCCTATCATGTCGTCACTGGCACCGGGGTGAACAGCAGCGCAATCCTGGACGGTTTTGTGGTCACTGCTGGCAAGGCTGACGGGCTTGATTACAACATGAGTGGCGGAGGAATGATCAATCATCCGGGCAGTCCAAAGATAGTGAGTACCATATTCTCTGGCAACTTCAGCAATGGGAATGGTGGTGGGATGTATAACTGGAACTCAAGCAGCCCAACGCTTGACAATGTCATCTTTGTTGGTAATCGGTCGAATGCATCTGGCGGCGGGACGTTCAATGATTGGTTTAATTCTATCGTGATGCGTAATGTTTCTTTCTATGGCAACTCGGCCACCCAAGGCGGCGGAATGTTCAACTACTTATATAGCCAAATCTACATGAACAACGGCGTCTTCTTTGACAACTCCGCCTCTTATGGCGGCGGGGTGTTCAACGAACACAGTCAAGCGATATTGAAAAACGTTACCTTTTTCAATAATGATGCCTCTTATGGTGGCGGGGTGTTTAACAAACTCTCTAGCAATCTAACGCTGGTCAACAGCATCTTGTGGGGTGATTCTGCCCCAAATGGGCCAGAAATCTACAATGATAGTAGTAACGTCTATGTCACCTACAGCATCGTGCAAGGCGGTTGGCCTGGCCAGGGCAACCTGGATGCCGACCCGCTCTTCGTGGACCCGGACAACGACAACCTGCGCTTGGGATATGGCTCACCCGCCATTGACGCCGGGAACAACAGCGCTGTTGATGTCACCATCGACCTGGATGGCACCCCGCGCATTCAGGACGGGAATAACGACGGCACGGCAACAGTGGATATGGGCGCGTATGAGACTGTGCCGGATACCACTGCCCCCACCGTCACCTCCCTCGTCCGCGCGGATGCCGATCCCACCGCTGCCGCGAGTGTGAACTTCACCGTCACCTTCAGCGAAACGGTGACCGGCGTGGACGCCAGCGACTTCACTCTGGCGATGGGCGGCGGCCTGACAGGCGCCAGCGTAACCGGCGTGAGCGGCTCCGGCACAACCTACACCGTCACCGTGAACACCGGTACGGGCAGTGGCACACTTGGTCTCAATCTGGCGGACGACGATTCAATTGTAGATGGTGCGAACAATCCGCTAGGTGGGGTAGGCACGGGCAATGGGGATTTCGGTGGTGAGACCTATACGGTGGATAAAGATGTGCCAGTTGTTTTGTCCATTGTCCGCGCTAACCCCAATCCGACCAATACTGCCAATGTGGACTTTACCGTTACCTTCAGCGAAGTCGTGACCGGTGTGGATGTGAGTGACTTTAGTCTATCCATCTCTGGCATTACGGGTGCGAGTGTGACGGGTGTGAGTGGCTCAGGGGCGGTGTACACCGTTACTGTGAACACCGGCACAGGCAGTGGCACAATACGTCTTGACCTGATTGACGACGATTCAATTGTGGATACTGCAGGCAACCCACTCGGTGGAAGCGGAATTGGCAACGGCAATTTCGCCACAGGCGAAGAGTACACTATCATCACTGCAAATAGGATGTACACCTTCCGATCACTGGCCGCACAGGATGGATTTGTGGTCGAAAGCGGTGAAAATACCAACCTTGGAGGAGCAATCAATACCTTGGGTGCGCTTCGCATAGGAGATAATATCTACCGAAAGCAAATTCGCAGTATCCTCTCCTTTGCCACCTATTCCATTCCGGACAACGCTATCATCACCAAAGTCACGCTCAAAGTGAAACTGCAAAAAATTATCGGGGGTGGCAATCCAGTCAATGACTTTGGTGGGGTCTTAGTGGATATTCGCAAGGGCACTTTTGGTGCTGCTGCATTAGAGAGGACGGATTTCCAGGCAGCAGCGAGTGCTACTTTGGGGCCGTTTACCCCCGTTTTGGATGGTGGATGGTACGTTTTTGATCTGACTGCAGTGGCAGACCAAATCAATCTCTTGAGTATCAATGGCAAAGTGACACAAATCCGCTTGCGCTTTAGCCTCGATGACAACGACGATGCAGTGGCCAATTTCCTGAACCTGTTCAGCGGCAATGCGACGGTGATCGCAAATCGACCGCAGTTGATCATCGAGTGCTATGTGCCGTAGCCGTAGAGACAACATGTAGCACATACCCTGCCGGAGCTTCGCACAGGATGCTTCGGCAGGGATTGTTTTGATTGGATATTGAAAAGGGGGCAGAAGGCAATATACAGAGTTTCACAGTTTACGTTATCCCTCGCGTTAGCCATGTGGCCTGGCTATTTCGATATGCTGAAAATCTAGGAACACATGTGCGTGTTTGTGCGATCCCGTGTCACTTCAAATCATAATGTTACCTGAGTGATGATGGTGCGCTGGCCAGAATGCTATCCGAAGGTCCCCATGCATTTGGAGGAAGGCTGGGGATTTTCACCGTTTTGAACGCAAGGCTACAAAAGCCCCCTGTGCTCGGTGTTTAAAATCCAAATTCCCTAATCGCAGAGTAACGGTATAATTTGAGCATGTCCGCAACACTTTCTCATCTGGATGCTGAGGGGCGTGCCCATATGGTGGATGTGGGCGAAAAACCCGATACCGAGCGCGTGGCGATTGCCCGTGGCGAAGTCTGGATGAAGGCGGAGACGTTTGAGCTGATCCGCCGCGGGGCGATGAAGAAAGGCGATGTGTTGACGGTGGCGCAGCTGGCCGGTATTCTGGGGGCCAAACGCACGGCCGATTTGATCCCACTCTGCCATCCCTTGCCATTGACCCACATCGAAGTGGAACTGAAGCTGGAGGAGAGCCTGCCCGGCGTGGTCATTACGGCTACCGTGAAGACCCGCGGCAAGACCGGGGTCGAAATGGAGGCGCTGACCGCTGTGAGCATCGCCGCGCTGACGGTATACGATATGGCCAAGGCCGCCGAGAAGACCATGCGCATTCAGAATATCCGCCTGATCGAAAAGCACGGTGGTCGCTCCGGAGATGTGATCAACGAACCTTTGACGTGAGGCCCTTATGCGAATCCGATTGCTTTTTTTTGCCACTTTAAGGGATAAGCTTGGGCAAAAAAGCCTAGAGCTCGAGGTCCCGGAAGGAATGCGGGTGGGCGAGCTGAAGGCTTTGTTGGCAGAGCGTTATCCGGCGCTGCAGGAGGCGCTCCGTTCGGTCCTGGTCTCGATCGATCGGGAGTTTGCCTTCGATGAAACCCCGTTACGCGAGGGAGCCGAAGTGGCCTTTTTCCCGCCGGTTTCGGGGGGAGAGGAGGCTTTTCCGCTCATTGTGCGGGTCACCGAAGAGCAGCTTGACCTGAACGAGCTGCTGGATGCCATCACGCTCGAATCGACCGGCGCGGCGGCCATTTTCAGCGGCATGGTGCGCGGCGTCACCGAACGAGGAGAGCCCCATCGAACGGTTTATCTGGAATACGAGGCGTATGTTCCGATGGCCGAGGAGAAAATGCGCCAGATCGCGGCGGAGATCCATCAACGCTGGCCGGCCGTTCAGGGAATTGCCATTGTCCAGCGCATCGGGAAGCTCTACCCGCGCACGCCGACGGTTCTGATCGCCTGCACGGCCGCGCATCGCGATACCGGCGTCTTCGAGGCGGCGCGCTACGGGATTGATCGGCTGAAGGAGATTGTGCCGATTTGGAAAAAAGAAGTGGGGCCGAACGGCGAGTTCTGGGTGGAAGGTGAATACCATCCGGGGCCGCAGGACATCTTTTCGGAGCAGGGAAGCACATGAATTTGAAAGTCCTCTGTACCAATTGTGGGCGTCCTTACCCTGAAGAAGGAGTGCCGTACCGCTGCCGTTGCGGCGGGGTCTTCGATTATGCCGAGCCTTTTCGCTTTGACCCTCAGGAAGTGGAGCCGGATCACAGAGGGGTTTGGCGCTATCGGGCGTTTTTCGGCCTGCCAGCTTCTGCCAAGCCGATCACGTTAGGGGAAGGCAATACGCCGCTCCTTTCGCTTGAAGCGTTTGGGAAGAGGATCTACCTAAAGAACGAGTTCATCCAGCCGACCGGTTCGTTCAAGGATCGCGGCATGACCACGTTGGTCACCTTTCTTAAGACCCGTGGGGTGACGATGGCGGTGGAGGATTCGTCAGGGAATGCCGGGGCCTCTTTTGCTGCGTATGCGGCCCGCGCCGGGATTCGGGCGCGCATTTTCGTGCCGCAGGATGCGGCAGGACCCAAACGGATGCAGATCGAGGCGCTGGGCGCCGAAGTCGTGACGGTGCCCGGTGCGCGTAGCCGTGCCGCGGAAATGGCACAGGCCGCCGCCGAGGCCGGCATCCCCTATGCCAGCCATGCCTGGTTGCCCTTTAACCTGCCCGGTTATGCCACACTGGCCTATGAGCTGGTGGAGCAATTGGGCGAGGCGCCGGGCAGTGTGATCGTACCGGTGGGGCAGGGTGGCCTAATGTTAGGAATGGCGCGCGGCTTTCGTGCCTTGCACTCCTGCGGAAAAATTTCTCGTTTGCCGCGCCTGATCGGGGTCCAGGCACAGGCCTGCGCTCCGCTGGTGGCCGTGCGGCGTTTTGGCCCGTTGGCCGTGCAATGGGTGCGGGAAAATCCCACGTTGGCGGAAGGGGTGCGGGTGCGCGTCCCCCTGCGTGGGGAAAAAGTGCTCCAAGCCATCCAGGAAAGCGACGGCGAGATATTGGCGATTGCAGAAGAAGAGATTCTCCCGGCGCGCGATGCACTGGCGCAGCGCGGGATCCATGTGGAGCCCACTTCGGCGCTGGTTTGGGCGGCGCTTGCCCAGTTGGTCCAAACCTTGCCCGAACCGATCGTGTTAATCCTGACCGGAGCCGGTTTCAAGGTGCGTTTTTAGAAAATGAACGCTAAAACTTCTGGCTCACGGATTTTCTTTCGCATTCTCGGATTGGGTTTCCTTTTGGCGACCGTTTTCACCCTCTGGCCGCGGCCGGGTGAAACGTTCGGTGGTTGGAATGCCTCGCTGACCGTTCTGCTTACTCCGGCGGTCGCCCCCACTGCCGGTTCACAGGTGCTGCGCGTTGGGATTGTGGCCGGTCACATGGGCAATGATTCCGGCGCAGTCTGTTACGATGCGGCGGGGAATGTCCTGCTGACCGAGGCCGATATGAATTACCGCATTGCCTCGCTGGTGCAGGAGAAACTAAAAAACAAAGGTTTTCAGGTGGACCTGCTCCAGGAATTCGATACACGCCTGAACGGTTATCGCGCCGTAGCTTTGATCTCGATCCACAACGATTCCTGCGAATATGTCAACGAAGAAGCGACCGGCTTCAAAGTAGCGGCGGCCTCCAACGGGTATGATCCCAACCGGGCGATGCGGCTGACCGAGTGCTTGCGCGATCGCTATGGACGCCTGACCGGCCTGCGTTTCCATGCCGGCAGCATTACCCGAGATATGCGCGAATACCACGCCTTTTCGGAAATAGACCCCGGCACGGTGGCGGCCATCATTGAAACCGGTTTCATGTATCGGGATCGAGAATATCTTTTGAACAATACCGATCGGGTTGCCGAAGGGATTGCACAGGGTGTGCTGTGCTTCGTTTATAATGAGAGTATCGAACCGGCTGCCCCGTAAAAAGGAGTATGGGGTGGCGCTTGAACTCGTCGCTTCCTGTCTACGATCCAAGGTCACAGACTGAAGCCCGGTGCTACGGGTTACGGTTCGCCGTCCACGGTCCAATTTACGGTCCACCGTCCATGGTCTACGGTCCAATTTACGGTCCACCGTCCACGGTCTACGGTCATCATCATCGCCTTCCCGTCCGATGATCGCAGGAGAAAAAATGTCCCACCAGGTTTTATCGGCATATTCTATACCAGGTGACTTGCGGAAATCGCGGTTTGCAGTATGGCTGTTGGTGTTCGGAGTGCTTTTGTCCGTTCTGGCCGGTGCCGCGCTCTGGCCTCAAGCAGGAATGGAAGGGGCAACCCGAGGGGCGGCGATCGCACAAAGTTCTCTCTTGCTCCCCACCCCGACATCCACCCCTTTTCAGCCGCGTCCGTTTTCGCCCGCGTTCTCTTTGCAGTTTGCCCCGCCGGTCTCTGCCACGCCGACCCTTTCCGTTCCCACACCGGCCGAATCTCCCACGGCTACTCCCGTATTGCCTGAACCTTCCCCCACCCCTTTTGAGCCGGTCACTCCTACGCCGGGGTTGATCTGGCTTTCGATCCTGCCCGATACGCCAACGCCGGCCTTCGTTCCGCCTGTGACGGCGGGTGGTGGAAACGGGGAGCGCTGGATCGATGTTGACCTTTCCGAACAACGCCTCTATGCATATGAGGGAGATACCGTTGTCAATACCTTTGTCGTTTCCACAGGTACTTGGCAATACCCGACGGTTACCGGGACGTTTAAGATATACGTCAAATTGCGTTATACAGACATGAGCGGCCCGGATTATTATTTACCGGACGTACCCTATGTGATGTATTTTTATAAGGGCTACGGCTTGCACGGCACATACTGGCATAATAATTTCGGGGTGCCGATGAGTCACGGGTGTGTGAACCTGAGCATACCGGATGCCGCCTGGCTCTATAACTGGGCCTCGGTCGGGACGGTGGTGCGAGTGCATGAGTGATGAGCGAGTACATTTCGCGGCGCGATTTTCTGCGGCTCTTTGGTCTGACGTTGGGGGCCTGGTTGTTACCGTGGAGGGCATTGGAAGACCGGTTGCCGGGGGAAGAAACACCCCTTCTCGGTCGTGTGACCGAAACGTATCTTTGGGCACGTGAGTTTCCCCATCCCCACGCGCCGGCGCTCCGATTGTTCTGGCGAGATCAGGTATTGTCCCTGAGCGGAGCGACGATCAGCGAAGAAGATGAGAGCGCCTACAACCGCGTCTGGTATCAGTTGGAGCAGGGAGGGTATGTCTATTCAGGAGCTATTCAGCCGATCTGGATGCGCCTGAATGCACCACGGATGGATCTGCCACGCAATGGGCTGCCGGCAGAGGTCACCGTTCCTTATACCGATGCTCGCTCCCAACCTTCGACCGAGGGACCGATCCGCTATCGTTTGTATTACGCCACCGTTCACTGGGTGCGCGAAGCGGTGCGGGATCAGAATGGGAGAATCTGGTACCGCATTTGGGACGATACCGAAAAGTCACCCTACTATGCAGTGGCCGATCATCTGCACATTCTGGAAGAGGATGAGCTCGCCCCTCTCTCCCCTCAGGTGCCGGCCACCGAGAAGTGGATCCAAGTTTCACTGGGACGGCAGCTCCTGATCGCTTGGGAAGGGAAACAGGCCGTTTTTGCCGCGCGCATTGCCAGCGGCGTGAGCAACGCCTGGGGCGATTGGGAAACCCCACGCGGCGTTTTTGCCACTTACTATAAGCGCCCCTCTCATCATATGCGTGGGGGCAATCGGGCTACCGGTTACGATCTGCCGGGGGTGCCTTGGATTATGTATTTCACCGAGAATGGGGTTTCGCTCCATGGCACCTACTGGCACAACGATTTTGGCCGACCGCGCAGCCATGGATGTATCAATCTGAGCCCGGTGGCCGCACGCTGGCTCTATCGCTGGACTTCTCCCCAGGTGCCTCTGGGGCGGGAATTGATCTACAATGTCGATCGCTCCGGTACGCGTTTGGTGATCGAAGAGTAGAATTGAGGACGAGGTGTCTATGAAATTGGCATGGATCGTAGACGATGATGATGAGATGGGAAAGGCCGTGAGTTTAATGCTAAAATTGCTCGGCTATGAGACCCGGCGCTTTCTAAACGCACCCCAGGCGGGAAAAGCGCTGTTGCAGGAAAAAACCTTACCACAGGTGATGTTCCTGGACATCAATATGCCGGAAGTCGGCGGTTTGGACCTGCTGGAGTTCATCCGCTCACGACCCCAATGGCGCTCCCTGCCGGTGATTATGCTCTCCAGCGAAACCGCCGATCCGATGATCGATCGCGCCCTTTCCCTGGGTGCGAATGCCTATCTCAAAAAGCCGGTGCTCATCGAAGAACTGGAACGCGTTTTGCGCCAGATTGTAGATCGTTGAGAATGGAGGTTGAAAACCATGGGTAAGAAAATAGACCGGGAACAGCGACGCCGTCGCATCATGCAGATTGTGTTTAGCATCATTGCCATTCTGGTGATCCTTTCCTGGATCCTTTCGCTGATCGTTAGCATATAGAGGAAGTGTCGAATCTATGCTGGAGAAACTGGAACTCATCGAGCAACGCTACGAGGAACTGAATCGACAACTGATGGAAGTCGGCAGCGACTATCAACGCGCCGCCCAACTGGGCAAGGAACGCAGCGAACTGGAGCCCGTCGTCGAAAAAGCGCGTCAATACCGGCGCCTGCAAGAGCGCCTGGAGGAGGCTCGTGCCCTACTGGATGCCGAAGATGAAGATCTGCGCCAACTGGCCAAGGCGGAGATCGAAGAACTGGAGCCGCAAATCGAAGCGATGGAAGACGAACTGAAGCAGATGCTGCTTCCCAAAGACCCGCGCGATGAGAAAAACGTGATCATGGAAATTCGCGCCGGAACCGGTGGGGAGGAAGCGGCGCTCTTTGCTGCCGATCTCTTTCGCATGTATACTCGCTATGCCGAGCGCCAGGGTTGGAAGGTGGAGCTCCTTTCTGAAAACCGCATCGGCATTGGTGGGTATAAGGAAGTGATCTTCCTGATCAAAGGCAAAGGTGCCTATTCACGCTTGAAATACGAATCCGGCGTTCATCGGGTGCAACGGGTGCCGGTGACCGAAGCTTCCGGTCGCATTCATACCTCCACTGCGACGGTCGCCGTGCTGGCGGAGATGGAGGATGTGGATATCCACATTCCCGAATCGGATATTGAGTTCGAGGTCTACCGGGCTTCCAGTGCAGGCGGTCAGAACGTTCAGAAGAACGCCACGGCTGTGCGTTTGATCCACAAACCCACCGGCATTGTGGTGACCTGTGAGGACGAACGCTCGCAGATCCAGAACAAGATGCGGGCGCTCTCGATCTTGCGGGCTCGGCTTTATGAAATCGAAGAGCAAAAGCGCCGCGCAGAAGTAGATGAGGCCCGGCGCGCCCAAGTAGGCACCGGGGAGCGCTCGGAGAAAATCCGCACTTATAACTTCCCACAGAACCGAGTTACCGATCATCGCATTGGGCTTTCGATCTATAATTTGCCGGCGGTGCTGGATGGGGAGATCGACGCCTTCATCGAAGAGCTGGCCACGCGGGAACAGGCCGAACGCCTGGGGAGCGGAGGGGCCTATACTCCGGTGGATGAGGATGAGTAAGCGTTGACCACGGTCGGAACCTGGTTGGAGGAGATGGTCCGGCGGCTATGTGCCGTCAGTGAGACGGCGGTACTGGATGCGCAGGTGCTGCTGGCGCATCTCATGGGCAAAACTCGCACCTGGATCGTGGCACATCCGGAAGCAGAAGTTCCGCAAGAGTTGGAAGAAAGCCTCTTCGCCGCGCTCCAACGCCTGGAAGCCGGGGAACCCCTGGCCTATCTCTTGGGGTATCGGGAGTTCTACGGACGGCGGTTTGAGGTCACCCCCCAGGTGCTAATCCCTCGCCCGGAAACCGAGCTACTGGTCGAGCGGGCTTTGAACTGGTTGCGTCGAAACCCTCGACGGCGTCGGGCGGCGGATGTGGGCACCGGGTCCGGATGCATTGCCGTTTCGCTGGCGGCGGAGATCCCGGATTTGCAGGTGTTGGCCACAGATATTTCCCTGCCTGCCCTACGTGTGGCGCGGCGCAATGCGATCAAACATGGGGTACAGGATCGCATTCGCTGGCTCCAGTGTGATTTGCTTCCTCCCCCTCCTTCCAGAGTTTCTTACTACACCCGTTTTGATCTGATCTGCGCCAACTTGCCTTACATTCCTAGCCCTCTTCTGCCCGAATTAGCAGTTGCGCGCTATGAACCGTTGCTGGCCCTGAACGGTGGCAAGGACGGCTTGGACCTGATCCGTCGCCTGCTTCAGCGGGTGCCGGAATGGATTGCTCCAGGAGGCCTGATCTTGCTGGAGATCGAAGCTTCCCAAGGGCCGACTGTGTTTTCAATGGCCTACGATGTTTTTTCTTCCGCCCAAATTCACCTCTATCCCGATCTCGCCGGTCACGATCGCTTGCTGGAGATCCTGGTGCAGGGCGAGTGAAACTCTAACCAAAGTATTAACCTTTTCTCACGCTATTTTTATCATTTTAAGTATAATACAAATTGCATTCTCCTTTCACAACCCCGCAGGAGCCTGGGGCCGGCTCTAGCGGGGGTTGCTTTTTAATGGACCGTGGACCATGGATCGTAGCCAGCGCTTTAGCCTGGGATATTTCTAAGATGGACTGTGGACCGTAGACGGTGGACTGTGGATCGTAGCCTAGGGCTTTAGCCTGGGACATTTCGACCGTGGATGGTGGACCGTGGATCGTAGCCCAGTGCTTCAGCCTGGGACCTTGCGAAGACGGTGAACGTAACCTAGCGCGTTAGCCTGGGGCTTCCGAGCCGTAGCCCAAGGTCCGAATGGGGACCCGTAGGGGTGAGACTACCCTGCACCGAAGATCGCCCGCACCACGCTTGCCACCAGGAAAGTGACCAGAAAGGCCGTGCCCAGCGTGATCACTACGCTCCAGGCAGCCCATTTTTTGCTACCGGTCTCTTTGTAGATCGTCAGGATGGTCGTGGCACACGGGTTGTGAAGCAGGCTGAAGAGCATCAGGTTGACCGCGGTGAGCAGCGTCCAGCCATGTTGGTTCACCAATAGATCTTTGAGCGCAGTCAGGGAGGGCAATTCGGTCATCATGCCGGTGCCCATGTAAATCATCAGCAGGGTTGGCACCACGATCTCATTGGCCGGAATGGCGATGATGTAGGCCAGCAGGATCGCACCATCCAGGCCGAGCAGGTGACCGAACGGATTGAGGAAATTGGCGATGTGTTGTGCCAGGCTCATGCTCCCAAGGTAGATATTCGCCAGCACCCAGATCACCGCCCCGGCCGGCGCCGCGGTTTGAATGGCGCGCCAGAGCACAAAGATCGTGCGATCGATGAGCGAGGTGTACAGGATGCGCAGCAGGTTGGGTGGGCGATAGGGTGGCAATTCCAGTGTGAAAGCCGAGGCTTCCCCGCGTAGCAAGGTACGCGTCAGAAGCCAGGACATGAGGAAGGTGAACGCCACGCCGATCAACACCACCAGGACTACCGTTCCGGCCGCAATGAAGGAGGCAAAGGCCGGCGGGAACGAGGCCGCGACGAACACGGTCGCCAGCAGGATCAGCGTGGGGAAGCGACCGTTGCAAGGGACGAAATTGTTGGTCAGAATGGCTACCAGGCGCTCGCGCGGCGAATCGATCACCCGTGTGGCCACCACGCCGGCCGCGTTACAGCCGAAACCCATCGCCATGGTGAGCGCCTGTTTGCCGTGCGCACCGGCGCGCTTGAAAAGCCAATCCAGGTTAAAGGCCACGCGGGGCAGGTAGCCCAGATCCTCCAGAAAGGTGAAAAGGGGGAAGAAGATCGCCATCGGTGGCAACATGACCGAAACCACCCAGGCCAGCCCGCGCCAGACGCCATGCCATAGGAAGCCGGTCAGCCACCAGGGAACCCCCCAGGCGGTGAACAGATCGGCAGCGAATGCTTCGATGCCGAAGAACAGTTGTGCCAGTAGCTCGGAGGGGATGTTGGCTCCGATGACGGTGATCCAGATGATCAGCGCCAGCAACAAGAGCATGATCGGCAGCCCGGTCCAGGGTGAAGTGACCAGGCGATCCAGTGCCCGATCGAAGTCATATTTGCGCTGGCCGGCCGTGCGCACGGCCTTGCGCGCCACCTGCTCCGCTTCGGCATATAGCGATTTCACCATCTCATCGCGAAAATTTCCGGAGAGAGAGCGGCGCAAATGTTCGGCACGGCGAAGCACTTCCTGGGGATGAACGTTCGTTTCGCTCATTGTCTTCCCTCCACGGCCATTTTGCGGCTGAAAGAAACATCAGCCTGACGTTGGCGCGCCACGCGCTGGAGTAGGTCACCGTTCAGCAACGCCTCCTGGACGCGAGCATCGCCATCGAGCAGACGGATCGCCAGCCAACGGGCGTTGGGAACGCCCGGTGCCAGCTGTTCGATGAGCGGGACCAGTTCATTCACCGCTTGCTGGAATTCCGGCGTGCCCTGCACGCGGCGCGGTTGCGTCTGAATCCGCCCTTCGATGACGTCGGCGACCGTCGAAAGCAGCGCGTGAATTCCCTCGCCGCGACGCGCCGAGATCGGAATACACGGCACCCCTAGCTCACGTGCCAGGGCGCGCGTGTCGACTTCCAGTCCCTTGCGGCGCGCTTCGTCCATCATGTTGACGGCGATGACCACCTTATCGGTGATCTCCATTACCTGGAGGGCCAGATTCAGGTTGCGTTCAAGCGCCGTGGCATCGGTGACCACGATGACACAATCCGGTTGGCCGAAAAGGATAAAATCGCGCGCCACTTCCTCATCCTGCGAAGCCGAGAGCAGGGAGTAAGTGCCGGGCAAGTCCACCAGTTTGTAGCGCACACCGTTGAACTGGTAGCCGCCCTCGGCGCGCGTCACCGTTTTGCCGGGCCAATTGCCGGTGTGTTGCTTGAGCCCGGTGAGCAGGTTGAAAAGTGTGGATTTGCCGGTGTTCGGATTGCCGGCCAGGGCCACCACGCGGTCGAAGCGTTCCAGGCGCAATCCCATTTGTTCCAATTCACTATAAGCCGGACAAGTGGCACAATGCTCGTTTTTCAGTTTCATAGCTCCCTCTCAATCGTTCACGCGAACCCAGATCTTCTCGGCCTGATCGCGGCGTAAAGCGATCAAGGTTCCCCGCACGCGGTAGGCGCGCGGATCGCCAAAGAAGTTGGTTAATTCGGGCATAACACGTGCCCCCGGCGTTAGCCCAAGGTCCAGAAAACGGCGGCGGGTAAACCCTTGCACCGTTTCGTCAATTTGCACTACTTCCGCTTCTTGGCCTTGTGGCAGGCGATCGAGCGTCAGCAGCGACGGTTGTTCCTCGGCAGGAGCGGCCTCTACGACGTAGATGTTGGCCGCTACAGCCGGTGCCAAGCGATATTCGTTCTCCCCATCCGAAAGCACCAGGCGCTGGGGGGTGCGTTCCAGAATGCGGATCACCTGGCCTAGACGTAGGCCGGCGGCCAGGATTTGGGCAAAGGCCAGCTCCGGCTCGTCCTCCAGGTGAACAATGCGTGCCGGGCGATCGATTTCCCAGCGCGTGAGTTCGATTCCCTGCTTCCGATCTTCGGCGATCGCTCCGTTGCGATTCGGGATCGGATCGCCGTGCGGATCGTGGGACGGGTGGCCGAGGGCCGCTTCCAGGGCATCCAGCTCGCGTTCGCTGATGCCGTGTTCCCGGCGATGGGCTTCGGCATGGACTTTCTCCAGCGGCATGCGCGCTTCATCGGCCAGGTAACGTTCCCACAAGCGATGGGCGCGCACCACATGGAGTGCCCAGCGCTCTCCGTCCGGGGTCAGGTGCAGACGGCGCCCTTGCCATTCGACCAGCCCTTGCGTTTGCATTTCTTCTACCAGCCGCAGGGTGCGCGAGAGCGGAAGGTCGAGATACCCTGCCAGGGATTCGATCGAGGCGTGCCGTCCTTCCTGTTCCCGATCCAATAGATGCTTGAGCGCGTCTTCGAGCAGTTCGCGCCGTCGGGCCGCAGCGCGCCGTCGGATTTGTGCCTGCACGCCGTAGCGCGGGAAAAAGGCAATCAAGAGCAGCAATATTGCTGTGATGATCCACCAGATCATGAGATCACCTCCACAAACACCTTCATGCTCACCGCCAGGCCGATGACGAACGGCGCGGCTTCAGATGTCTCCAGCACGATGCTTAGATTCCCATCGAAGGGAGAATAGTCCACAATGCGGAAAACGGCGCCGGGGCGCAGCCCTTTTTCTTCCAAGTAGCGCAGCAACTCGGCCTGTTCGGATTGCACGCGGCAGACCTTGCCGCGCTGTGGCGGGCGCAGAGAGGCCAAAGGCAGGGTGGTATCCGGCGGTAGGTTCAAATCCTGATCCGGGATCGGTTCTCCGTGCGGATCGTAGGCCGGGTGACCGAGTAGACTCGCCAGGCGCGCCTCCAACTGCTCGGAGATGACGTGCTCCAGGCGACAGGCTTCCTCGTGGACTTCATCCCAGGAATATCCCAGGCTCTGCACCAGCCAAGTTTCGATCAGCCGATGGTGGCGGATCACTTCCAGCGCCGCCCGTTGACCTTCTGGGGTGAGCGAGACGCCGCGGTGTTTATGATATACAATCAGAGGTGGCTGAGTCTGCGCCAGGCGACGGAGCATCCCGGTCACCGAGGCTGGCCGCACGCCCAGCCGTTGGGCCAGGGCGGTCGTCGTCACCGTTTCACCCTGCGCCGCCAGCTGGTAGATGTGCTTGAGGTAATCTTGGATTGAGGCAGTGAAAGATAAAGATTTAGTCATGGCTAAATTCTATTTTAGCATATCTTTGCATGTTGTCAAGAGATACGGTGAGGCGATGGACCGTAGCCCAGCGCTTCAGCCTGGGACCTCTGCAGACCGTGGACCGTAGACCGTGGACCGTAGACCGTGTACGGACCGTAGGCCGTAGACGTGGCGAGACCGCCTGATCCCCAGAGCCTAATCGGAGGAACGATGTATCATCTGCTTGTCCTTTTCCTAAGCCTTGCTGTGCTTTTGAATGCCTGCGGTGGAAGACCATTGCCTGCTCCAACGCCGCTTTTGCCCCCTCTCACACCCACCAGTACCCCTTCTGTTCTCCCGCCGCCTACTGCTTCCCCGACGGTGACGCCTTCCCCGACTCTCCCCCCGACCTTCACGCCCACCCCGCCACCTCCCATCCCGGCTTTTGAGCACATCGTCATCATCGTTTTCGAGAACAAAGAGTTCGGCACGGTGATCGGCAATCGGCGCATGCCCTATTTCAACCGCCTGGCGCAGGAATATACCCTGCTCACCCAGCATTATGCCATCACCCACCCCAGCCTGCCGAATTACCTGGCGATGATCGGGGGCGATACCTTTGGAATCAAGCGGAATTGCGAGGATTGCTTCATCCAAGCGCCGAATCTGGCCGATTTCATCGAAGCGAGCGGACGGAGTTGGAAGACCTACCAGGAGAGCATGCCGCGCCCGTGTTTCCTCGGCAGCACGCTGAAGTATGTTCAGAAACATAACCCGTTCATCTATTTCGATTCGATCCGTCTGGACCCGGCGCGCTGTCAACGCATTGTGCCGCTGACGGAACTTTTCACGGACCTTGAGCAGGGCAGCCTACCGAACTTCGCCTTCATCACCCCGAACCTGTGCAATTCAGCCCACGATTGTGGCTTAGAAGTGGCCGATGCTTGGTTGCAGGACCTGCTGAGCAAGCTCTGGCCGGCGCTCGAGGCTGCTGGCGCGCCCTATCTGATCGTGCTTACCTGGGATGAGGGCCAGGGGTCCCATTCCTGTTGCGGGTTGCCGCCGGAGGCCGGCGGACGGATCGCTACGGTGTTGATCTCCCCTCAGGCGCGGCGCCAATTTCAGGATGCCACCCCCTATACCCATTATTCCTTGCTCAAGACGATCCTCATGGCCTGGAATTTGCCCCTTTTTGGCCATGCCGCGGACGAGAATCACGTGCCGATCGAAGCGCCCTTCAGGCCCTGAATCCCAACACGAAGCGCCGTTGCTCCTCCGTTTCCGGTGAATGCGGATGGTAGCGGCTCTTCGGCACGTGTTGCCAACGGCGTTGCAAATCCTGCAAAGCTTCTTCTCCTGTGAGGCCGCGGCGTACCAGGTAGCAGCCGACGACCGTTCCCGTGCGTCCAACACCACCCCAGCAGTGGAGATAGGTGCGCAGACCGCGGTGTAGCGTCCCTTCCAGCGCGTCCAAGATTCGCTTCATCTCCTCTTGGGTGGGAACACCAAAATCGGGGATGGGGAAGGAGTGATATTCTACGTGCCGAGCACGTTCGGCGGCCAGAGCGAAAAGCAGAGAATGATAGGGTGGCAATTCACCCGGCACGGTCAGATCGAAAAAGGCCTCAAAACCGTAATCGAGAAAGGCCTGCAATCGGCGGAGCGATTCTTCCTCATCTCCGCGCAGCGGATATTCGCCGGCCAGGAAATGCCCCTCTACAACCCAGTAAGCGTTCTCAATCGGTTTGCTCAGTGCTTCCATAGGCCGATCTCGATAAAGAAAAGGATGAAATAGCCGAGTAGTAGGAGCAACCAGCCGCTGATCTGTACCGTTTCTAACAGGTCTTGCCAAGAAAGCGAGAAATTCGCTTGAATGGTCTCGATAATGTGCTCCAGATCGTCCAGTTTGCTGCGCACAGCTTCTTTCCAGTCATCCAGATAGAATTCTTCACGGATGGCGCGGTAGATTTTGGAGGTATACCAGTCACCGATCAGGAGCAGTTTTTGTTCGGTGCGCTCAAATTCCAGCATCAGTTCCAGCCGATAGTTCAGCACCCTGCGGATGGCATTGCGAATGCGTCCCAGTTGCCACCAGCGGATTCTTTGCCGAGCAAATTCCTCGTTCAGGTGGCGGAGCACCTCTTCAACGCTTTGATCCAGCATCCGATAACGTAGCAGCTGATAATTGGCCAGCTTAAGCAGTTCGATCTCCCCCTGGAAATCGCCATCGGGAGCGATCAGCACTGCGCCTTCCCAATCGACGATGCTCAGATCGTTTTCGGAATAGCGCACACGGGTGACCAACGTATCTTCGATATCGCTCTTATCAAGGCGTTCCTTCTGGGCACGGATGAAGCGTGCCAGCAGGGGGGCATATTGTTCGACGAATGCATCCGGATCGTGGATCCCATCCAGCAGCAAGATGGAATATTCCTCGAATAGGGTACTTTGTCTTCCAAGGAGATGACGTTGTAAGGCCTGTTCGATTTCCAAGCGCTTGCGGAACCCTTCTGCCGAAAGCGGCAGCGTCAGGGTGAACTGGCATTCGGCAACCTGCACCTGCCCTTCATACCGTTGGCGTAGAATGTGCACATTGGTCCCTTCCACTACGAGATGTTCCTCGCCCAAGGTGCGCAGGTGCACATCGACCGGTTGAAAATAAGGCGCGTCCTTGAAAGCCCGAATGGTTTCTGTGCTTCGCTCATCGGACGCGAGATCGGGAAAAGCGAGCAGATAGCAAAGGCGCGCCGCTGCGACTTCGGGTAAGCGTTTTCGGCGGCGCGGAAAGGATTGATTCGCCATGAAGCCCCCTCAACCGATCCACGGCGGAATCCAGAACCCCCCGTAGCCCCTCCAGCGCAGGAAGAGGCTTCCCAGGAAGATCGCGAGGCTCAAGAAAATCAAAAGATAGTCACCGAGGCCGTAATGCAGCTCATAGAGCCAGGTACGCGGATGTTGACCAAACCCGCGCAGATCCATGGCATTGGCCACATCTTCGCCGGCCAAAATGGCGCTCATCGTCACCGGCACCAACAGCGGCGCAATGCGCACGATCTGACGGATCGGATTGCGCCCGGCGCGTTCGATCTCATAGCCGCGTGCCCGTTGGGCATCGAAGGTGATGCTGAAATCGCGCGCCAGGGTGGGTACGAAGCGGAAGGCCAGCTCGATCACATAGGCGAAGCGATCCGGCAGCCCCAGGCCGCGAAACGTGACACCGTAAAGGCGCGGATCCATCGTAAACGGGATGACAATGAAGACGGCCGAAATCCCCAAAATGCGCAAGAGCTGACAGAGCGCAAACCATACCCGCTCCCACGTCAGGCCAAAGTGCCATACACCATCCCAGGGCAATCGCAATCCTTGCGGCCAGACCAGATGTCCTCCCGGCGGCACCACCCCGCCAGCACCCCCTCCGGTGATGATGGTATTGATCAGGATCATCGTGAAAAGCAGGAAGGAAACCAGCATCCAGGCACGGCGCGCTTCTCGCCACGGGACCCGTCCCAAGGCATACCAGAACATGCCGAGAAGGAAAAAGACGGCCAGGAAGCGTGCATCCCAGAAAAGGGTGACGCTGAAAAGGTAGCTAAAGGAAAAGATCCAGCGGGCACGCGGATCGATCCGTTCCATCATGCTCTGACGTGGGCGGTAACTCCAGCTGATGATCATGCGAGGCCTCTACTAGACCGTGGACGATAGACCGTGGACCGTAGATCGTGGACGGTGGACGGTAGACCGTGGACGGTGGATAAGCGGCTTACGCCCACAGGCCGTTGAAAATTGCCATGAGGGGCCGGTCGATCGCCGACCCCTCTCTGTGTCGTTGTTTTTTTACCTTCCGGAGCGGGCTACGACTGCCTCATAGGCGACCATCAGGATAGGCAGGAGGATCAACCCGTTGACCAGGTTGGTGACTGCCGCCGGGACGAAGTTCGCGCTGATCACCGTCGCCATATCGGCGCCGGAGACCCACATTTCGGAGAGCGAGGCCAACCCCATACCGACTACGATGCCCAGGACGGCAAAAATCTCGGCGCGCAGGATCGAACGCCCGTCCTTGAAGCTGGCCAGGCTGCCGGCGATCAGACCGGGGATCAGCCCCATCAGGCCGTTGCCCAGGTCCCACCAGAACCAGAAGCCATAGCCGGAAAGCAGATCACCCAGGATGTTCCCCAGAAAACCGCTGATGAAACCGACCAGTGGTCCGAAAGCCACCCCGAAGAAGATCGGGATGACCACACCGGGTCGGAACGAAACGTTCCCGGCGCTGGGGATTTGCAGGAAGTTGGTCAAGTAGCTCAGCACGGCATACAGTGCCGCACCGATGGCCGCATAGACCACCTCCCGCGTTCCAAATGACCACAGAGATTTCTTTTCCATAGGAGACCTCCTTTGGGGAAAATTTGGAAATGTAACTCTATTTTACCAGGAAAGATCGAGTAACCGTCGCTTAGAGTGCCTGGATGATTGTATTGTAGTGGAGTGCCAATTTTTTAAACCCGTCGCTGTGGTCCACGGCGCGGCGATGATTTTTTGACCCAATGACCTCACCCTCTCGCTCTCTCGCTTCCTATTCTCCCCTTCTCCTGCTCTCCCGCTCTCTAGTTCTCCCCCTCTTCCGCTCTCCCCTACCCCTCCCACCCACCACTCCTGCTCCAAAGTATAATCCCCGATGATGTCCGTGCGTCAACCGATCCCTCTTTCCCTGGGAAGTGCCTTGCCTGAAGCAGTCCAACCGGCCGTGGCGGCGATCGTGCGCGCCGCGTTGCGGGCAGTTGATCCTGCTCAGGCCTTGCGCCGTCATCTGTGGCGACGGGAAGATGTGCTCTATGTGCGGGGAATTCCTCAGATCTGGCCGTTGCGGAATTATCGCGGGGTGTACCTGATCGCATTGGGAAAAGCGGCCTTGCCCATGGCCAAGAGTGCCTCCCGTTTGCTGAAGGATGTCTTGCGGCAGAGTCTGATCATCACAAAAGAGGCCAGGGAAAGCCTACCCGATGCCGAGGTACTCAGCGGCGATCATCCGATTCCGGGAGAACGAAGTTTGCAGGCCGGACGGCGGCTGATGGAGTTTCTTCGCCATCTACAGGAAGATGATTTGCTCATTGTGCTTCTCTCCGGCGGTGGCTCGGCACTGGCCACTTTTCCTCCTTCGCTGAAAGGCAAACCGCTCGCTTTGGATGACTTGCAAGCGCTCAACCAGGCCCTGCTGGCCTGCGGAGCCGAGATCGGCGAGATCAACATCTTGCGTCGTCATCTGGATCCGTTGAAGGGGGGTGGATGGTTGCGCGTCACGCGCGCCTCCACGCTGACCCTTGCCCTTTCGGATGTGATCGGCAACGCACCCGAAGCCATCGCTTCCGGTCCGACCGTGCCGGACCCTACCACCCTGGCAGATGCCTGGAAGGTGATCGACCGATATCGTCTACGTTCTGTGCTGCCCTCTGCAATTCTGGAAGCGCTGCAAGAAGCGCCTGAAACCCTGAAGCCGGAGGATCCCATTTTGCGCCCGCTCCCGGATGGACGGTTACGACATGTCTATCAGATCGTGGGAGATAACCGCCTAGCGGCGCGTGCCGCGTTGAGAGCCGCTCGCCGCCAGGGTTTCCACGCTTCCCTATTGACCACCCGTTTGCAGGGAGAAGCCTCGCAGGCCGGGCGCTTCCTGGCCGCCATCTTACGTCAGATCGCGGAAAGCGGTGAACCTCTGCCGCGACCAGCCTGCCTGATCGCTGGTGGGGAGACCACGGTCACCTTGCGAGGGCATGGGCGCGGTGGGCGCAACCAGGAACTGGCCCTGGCCGCGGCCTTGGAGCTGGATGGGGTGCCTCAGGTGGCTTTGCTGGCGCTGGCGAGTGACGGTCAGGATGGTCCAACGGATGCGGCGGGGGCTGTGGTCAACGGGGAAACGGTTCGCCGCGCCGCGGCTCTTGGATTGGATGCTCAAACTTTCCTCGAAAACCAGGATTCCTACACTTTCTTTACGGCTTTGCAAGATACTCTGCACATTCCAACCGGTTGGACCAACGTCAACGATCTGATTTTCCTATTTGGATTTGATTAGAGCGGAAATAGGACACGGACGCACGCGGATGATGTACATCATTCGTTGACTCTGGTATACTCTACTTCAATACATACTGTTTCAACGGCAAATCTTCCGGTGGAGAGGTAAAAATGAATCGAATGTGGTGGATTTTTGTTTTGCTCGGATTGTTGCCGAGCGCCTGTGGCGTCCAACCGGCCTTTTTCTGGACGGCAACGCCTTCCCAGAATCTCTTGCCACAAGAGACTCCCACCCTTGCCCCTTCTGCTATTCCTACCCAACTGCCTACGGCTACTCCCACCTCGATTCCCTCTCCGACGGTTACCCCTACCGATACGCCGTTGCCTCCGCTTGTGCCACCAACCCTGGAGCCCTTTGCGCCTCTGCAGGCCTTCTGGCAGGGGGAACCGGTCTACGCCGCAGATTCAAAACCCGGCTATCTCTTTCAGCTGGAGTATGCTACGCTGGAATGGGGCATGAGCGTGGATTATAGCGGTCAGCCGGCGCTGGTGCACCGTCGGTTGCCGGGATGTTTTATCGTTGCAGCACCACCCCGCGGCCTGCCACCCGGCGTGAGGGTGGAAACGTTGCAAAAGACGCTGGGGAATATTCCCTTCGATGTGAACATTATCCGCGATGCGCAAGGGAACATTCAATCGTTGATGCTGACGGGCGGCGATGGGAATATTCTGACGGCCTTCCAAGTTGAAACCGGTGCGGAAGCCGAGGCCTGCCTTCAGGCGGTTGAAACCCTGTTGAGTACGTTACGTAGCATTCCACAACCGTGAGGGCAGAATGCACCTGCGAAGGCTCTGGCTCTTGCCTGTGTTCCTCGGCTTCGGCCTGATCCTGGGCTTGTTTGGCGGGATGGAGCTCAAGGTCCAGGCCCGAGCCGCCGAAGCCGTGGCTCAGGCCGGCGCGGTGGCTCCGTTTCTGTATCCACCCTACCCAGGCCGCGCCGTCCAGTCCTCGATCTTCGATCATTCTAATCCAAACTATACCCAAACCGATCGGCGCATCGTGCTTTATAGCGGTGATGTGGCTTATAAAGATTGTCCAAACCCGCCACCACCGGGACCCCCTCCGCCGCGTGGGGTATGCGATAATGGCTATGGAGGGTACTGGAGCTACTCGCTCGGTGATTGGATTTACTACAATGGCCACGATGGCGTGGATTACGCCATTGCTTACCGTCCGCTCTATGCTGCCGCAGAGGCAGATAAGGTAAGCTACGCCGGTTGGTGGGACCCGCAGGATCATCGCACGGCGCTGGGGCTGTACGTTAAGCTCCAACATCCCAACGGGTACTCGACGGTTTACGGACACATGAGCGCGCTGGCCGTGCAAACCTGTTCGAGCACGCCATGCCCGACGGTGGCGCGTGGCCAGGTCATCGGGTACAGTGGCAATACGGGCAATTCCACCGGCCCTCATTTGCATTTTTCGGTCTTTAACGCGGCAAACAAACCTGTGGATCCGTATGGGTGGGGAGGGGAGGAGGGAAGCGACCCATGGGTCTACAACCCGAGCAATCCACTCTGGGTGGCCTATCCGGCTCTTGAATACTACGGCGCCCGCATTCTGCCTTCCGGGGACCCGTTGCCGTTTCCCGCGGCCCCAAGCGGAGGCCGCATCGTGGACGATGGGAGCGTGAACTTCGATGAGACGCCGGCCAATTGCTGGCAACGGGCCTTCACGCAACCTGCCGAGGCGCAGGGAGGAGCCATGCGCTATGCGCCGGCTTCGGCAACCGTTACCTGCACGGCCACTTGGCAGTTGCCGCCGAATTCGCCGGCCGGCCTTTATGCGATCTACGTCCGCGTTCCTGCCGTCCATGCTAGTACCGAGGGCGCCGTCTATATCATTCGCCATCAGGGACGCAACGATCGGGTGATCCTGAGTCAGGCGCCTTTTCCGAACAGCAGTGTGCCGGATGGTTGGGTCTTTTTGGGACGTTATGTCTTTGATGGGCAGGGGGATGAATACGTACGCTTGAGCAATCAAACCCAGGATGAGCGCGGAAAACTAGGGACCCTGGAAGTCGGTGTAGACGCCGTGCAATTCGTCTTTATGGGGGATGTAACTCCTACACCGCCACAACCCCAGACGCCCACGGCGACGCTTTCTCCCACCATCACGCGCACTCCAACCATTACACGTACGCCCACGATCACGCGCACGCCCACGGTGACGCGTACGCCGACGGCCACCCGCACACCCACCGTCACACGCACACCAACAGCCACCTACACCCCCACGCCGACGCGCACACCGACTGCGACGCGCACTTCCACTCCGACGCGCACGGCCACCTTCACGCCACGCCCGACGGCGACGCCGGTCTACACGCGCGTTTCAATCTATTTTGCCAGCAGTTACCGCTTGCGCTACAACTTGCCGCCCTATCAGGTGAGCGGCACGCGCTGGCTACTCAGCTCGAAGTTGCCGCAAGCGGTGCTGGACGAATATTTCAAAGGGCCGGGGTCTACGGAGCGTTATTCGTACGGCTGGATTGCGCTGTATAACGGTTTCACCGGCTATGAGCGCTTGGAGTTACGGGATGGAGGGGCGCACGTGTACTTGAAAGGGGAGTGCCGCTACGAGGGGTATGATTTCACCATTGCCGAGTTGATCGCCCTCAACCTGCGGCAGTTTCCGTATATCCGCTACGTGAAGGTCTATGATGCCCAGGGGCAAACGCAGTTCCCCGAAGGGGAGCGCGATTCGCGCCCGGCATGCTTGGAGCCGTGGTTCACCCCCTCGCCGACCATTACGCCGACCCCGACGTTCACCACCACACCGACGATCACGCGCACGCCGACCGCAACGCGCTGGCCGAGTGCCACGCCCACGGTGACGCGTACGCCGACGGCCACCCGCACACCTACCGTCACGCGCACACCGACGGCTACCCGCACCCCCACGCCGACGCGCACACCGACTGCGACGCGCACCTCCACCCCGACGCGCACGGCCACCTTTACGCCGCGTCCGACGGCGACGCCGGTCTACACGCGCGTTTCGGTCTATTTTGCCAGCAGTTACCGCTTGCGCTACAACTTGCCGCCCTATCAGGTGAGCGGCACGCGCTGGCTACTCAGCTCGAAGTTGCCGCAAGCGGTGCTGGACGAATATTTCAAAGGGCCGGGGTCTACGGAGCGTTATTCGTACGGTTGGGTTGCGCTGTATAACGGTTTCACCGGCTATGATCGCTTGGAGCTCCGGGATGGAGGGGCGCACGTGTTCCTGAAAGGGGAGTGTCGCTACGAGGGGTATGATTTCACCATTGCCGAGCTGATCGCCCTCAACCTGCGGCAGTTTCCGTATATTCGGTACGTGAAGGTCTATGATGCCCAGGGGCAAACACAGTTTCCTGAAGGGGAGCGCGATTCGCGCCCGGCCTGCTTGGAGCCGTGGTTCACCCCCTCGCCGACGCCGTAGGATGCGCAAACGCCAGCGTTTGCGCTACGGAATAATGTAAATCAAGCGTGGCGTCCCTCCGCTATCCAGCAGCGTGAGGGTTTCGCCGCTTTGCCAGACAGGCTGTGAAAGCCCCCAATACAGGTCAACCGGCGTGTCCTTTCCGGCGATGGTGTGGATTTGGACGGCGCCTCCGGAAACCAACGTGAAAGGGGGAAAAACATAGAGATGCCCCTCTTCGTCTTTCAGCCGCCAGGCACTCAGATCGAGCCCCAACGGGCCGGTATAGCGGATCAAGACGCGCTCGTTCGGCAAATCGCCTGCCGCCAGCACCACGATCTGTAGGGCGTTTTCAGAAAGGGCGGCCGGCGGCAGGGCGGTGACGGTAGCCTTCATAGAAAACAGCGTTGCCTGCTCTTCTCGCACCCGGCGATCGTAGAGATACAGAATGCTCAAAGTGACCAGCGCCGAGACCAGCACATTGAGCAGGAGATAGAGCAACCAACGTCTGCGCGTCATACGCTATTCGTTGAACATTTCACCGACGCTACGGCCTTCGTGGGCGCGCAGGATCACCTCGGCCAGGAGCGGCGCCACAGAAAGCACCGTGATCTTGTCCTTTAGATGACGCATCTTTTCCGGTGGAATGGGAATGGTATCGGTGGTGATGATCCCATCCAGCGGTAACGCTGCGAGGCGTTCGGCGGCATTGAGGGAGAGCACAGGGTGCACAAAGGCCAGGTACACGCGGCGGGCGCCGTGTTCTTTCACCACCATGGTCGCTTGGGAGATCGAGCCGCCGGTATCTACCTCATCATCTACAATGATCACATCGCGCCCTTCCACTTCGCCGATCAGGGTGAGTGCTTCGGCGCGTGCCTCGTTGGCGATGCGTCGTTTTTCCACGAAGGCGATCGGCACATCCAGCGCGGCGGCGTAGTTCCGACCGCGTTTGGCAAATCCGAGGTCCGCCGCCACAACGACCGGCTTGACCATTTGTGGCAGGAGCTTTTCGCGGATGTGCGCGACGATCAAATGGGCGGCGGTGAGCACATCGCCGGGAATGGAGAAGAACCCCTGGATTTGCCCAGCATGAGGATCGAGGGTAATGTACCGATCGGCGCCGGCCACTTCGATCATGTCGGCGATCAGGCGAGCGGTGATCGGCACGCGCGGCTGGTCCTTCTTATCCGAGCGACCATAGCACAGGTATGGGACAACCGCCGTGATGCGCGCGGCCGAATCCAGGCGTAGGGTTTGGATTAGGATGAGCAATTCCATCAGGTTGCGGTGGACCGGCGAGGCCGTATGCTGAATGACGTACGTATCCTGCCCGCGCACGCTCTGCTTGAGCTTGACGAAGAGGTTCTCGTTCGGAAATTCGATGATTTCCCGCTCGCACAGGTCGAGGCCGAGATAATCGGCGATCTTTTTGGCCAGTTCCGGCGAGCCTGTGCCTCCGAAGAGCTTGATGCTACCGTAGATTTTCATTTCGTGGTGTAGGGTGGGCATTGTTTACCTCGCGCTTTGCCATTCTGAGCGTAGGATGGACATGAGCAAGACATCATGGTATTTGCCCTCGCGATAAAGCGCCTGGCGCATCCGGCCTTCCAAAACAAAGCCGGCTTTCTCGTAGGCGCGGATGGCGCGGGCATTGAATTCATAAACTCGCAGGTATACCCGATGCAGGTTCAGGGTCTCAAAGGCATGGCGAGCGAGCAGACGCACCGCTTCACTACCGAATCCTCGATTCCAACAACTTTTGTCACCGATAAAGATGCCCAGCTCAGCGGAGGAGTTCTTCCAGTCAATGTTGAACAGGCCACAATTCCCGATCAGTTTCCAGGATTCTCCATCCCGTACCTCGATCGCCAGGGGACGTTCGGGGGGTGATTTCTGGAGCATCTTTGTGAACCAGTCTTCCTCTTCTTCCAGGGAAAGTGGCAGGTATATCTGCAACCCATGGCGGACTTCGGGATCGTTCAGCCAGGCGACGAAAAAGGGCAGATCGCGGCGCTCAATGGCGCGCAGACGGATGCGTTCCCCGTAGATCATCCTTGCCTCCGATTGGTCAGAAGATGGATCGCCTCCCAGGGGGAAAGGGAACGTTCCAGCACCTGTTGCAAGACTTGCTCATAGGTTTGTGGCGCAATGCGTGAGCGGAATTGTCGCAGCAGGGTTTCGCGCAACAGGTCTTCCAGCTCGGCCTGTAGCCGCGCCCGTTCGCGTGCCTGCCAATCGCCGCTTTCTAGCAGGTGCTGTCGGTGCCGGGCGATGGATTCAACAAGTTCTGGAATGCCTTTCCCTTCGGTCGCTACGGTGCGGTGAATGGGCGGAATCCAGGAATTGTATTCTGGTGCGGTAGACGGTGCCTCGATCACTTCAATCCGCCCATGGTGGCGGAAAACCCGACGGAGAGGATGAGCCAACTCAAGCATGTTTTTGAGCGCTTTCTCGGTGCTTTCTACGCCGGGACGATCGGCTTTGTTGATCACCAGGATATCGGCGATCTCCAGGATTCCGGCCTTGATCGCCTGGATGTCATCGCCCAGGCCGGGTGCTTCCACGACCAGCGTGGTGTGTGCCAGACGGGCAATATCCACCTCGTTCTGCCCGGCGCCGACCGTCTCGATGAAGATGATTTCGTAGCCGGCGGCATCGAAGACCTGAGCCAGGGCGGCGGTGGTCTGGGCTAACCCTCCTAACGAACCGCGTGAGGCCATGGAACGGATGAAGACGCCGCTATCCCCGCTCAGATCGCGCATGCGTACCCGATCCCCCAAAACAGCCCCTCCGCTGAAGGGACTGCTGGGATCGACGGCAATCACCGCCACCCGAGGCGCCGGTTGCACCTGGCGACGGTAGTGAAGCACCAAGCGGTTGACCAGCGAAGATTTCCCCGTGCCCGGCGCGCCGGTGACGCCGATCAGGTGGGCGCGACCGGTGTGAGGGAAGAGCTCGTTCAGGGCTTCCAGCCCTTGCGGATCGTTGTTTTCCACCAAGGTTAGCAGGCGGGAGAGCGCCAGGCGATCGCCGGCCAGGATAGAGGCAGCAAGGCTCATCGGTGGGTTCCCTCTCAGGCCGTGGTGCCGAGTACGGCAGCGCGAATATCGCGGATAATATCCTCGGTGAGTGCACCGGGGCCATACACGGCCGTTACGCCCATTTCCAGCAACCGCGGCACATCTTCGTCCGGAATGATCCCCCCGACGAACACCTTGACGTGTCCCTGTCCGTTGGCTCTGAGAAGTTCCAGAATGCGCGGCACCAGTTCCATGTGCGCTCCGGAAAGGATGGAAAGCCCCACCACATCCACATCTTCTTGCAAAGCCGCTTCAGCGATCATTTCCGGCGTCTGGCGCAACCCGGTGTAGATCACCTCCATGCCGGCATCGCGTAGCGCCCGCGCCACGACTTTTGCCCCTCGATCGTGACCGTCCAGCCCCGGTTTGGCAACCAGGACGCGGATTTTGCGTTCTTCCATCGTCACCTCCATCGAGATTCTCAGGATGTCACCCATGTTGCAGATGAACGTGCTCGTGCTCTTGATTATAACCGACCTCTCAGGATGCAGGATGGGAGAGGCCATCACTTGAGCAGGCAAGCTTTGACGCTGTGAAATGTTTGGCCAAGCATTATGTAGCACAGGATTTATCCTGTGTTTATAAATTCAATATACGTTTATTATTATTAACAAAAGATAAATCTTGTGTTACTTTTTATCCGCAGCCGAACGGCAATATTCCCTGATCAACCACTCGACTCCATGATTCCCGTGTTATACTGATCGCATGTCCTGGCTCGAAGTTTCCCTAACCACAGATGGTGAATTGGCCGAAGCCGTCGCCGAGGTGCTGGCGCGTTTCGCGCCGAATGGGGTGGTGCTGGAACAGGGGGTCACCTTCAACGATGCCGAAGATGAAGGCACGCCCATCGGTCCGGTAACCGTCAAGGCCTATTTGGAGGCCGATGCCACGTTAGAAGAGCGGCGGCAGAAGCTCGAAGAGGCATTGTATTTCCTCGGCCGCATTCGTCCGCTGCCGGAGCCGCGCTATCAACTGATCGCCGATCAAAACTGGATGGAAGCCTGGAAAGTTCATTATCGTCCCCTGGAGATCGGCCGCCGCCTTTTGATCTTGCCGGCCTGGATGGAAACAAACGATACCGAACGTATCCCGATCCGCATCGATCCGGGCATGGCCTTCGGCACCGGCACTCATCCGACCACGCAGCTCTGCCTGGAGCTCATGGAAACCATCGAACCGTTTCCTGCGACGGTGATCGATGTCGGTTGTGGCTCGGCGATCCTCTCCATCGCCGCGTTGCGGCTCGGCGCGCAGCAAGCTCTGGGTGTGGATATCGATGCCCAGGCGCTGGAAAACGCCCGTCAGAACGCCATGCTCAATCAGATCGGTGAGGCGCTGCGATTGGAGAAAGGATCGGTGGCGGAAATCCTGCGCGGGGATTTTTCCCTTCGAGAGGCGCCCCTTGTGCTGGCTAATATCCTGGCTCCAGTGCTTTCTCGGCTGCTGGATGAGGGCCTGGATCGGATTGTCACCCCCGGCGGGTTTCTCATCCTCAGTGGCATCCTACGGGATCAAGAAGAGCCCCTGCGGGGCAAGGCCGCCGAGAAGGGGCTGATCCTGGAAAAACGGGTGCAAAAAGGGGAATGGGTCGCGCTTTGCCTGCGACGACCTTAATCCTGACTAGGGTTGACGCGCCGCGATCAACTGGGTGCGCGTCAGCTGTAGGCGCTCTAGTGCCACACGTGCCAGGGCACGCAGGAAAGCACAGGAAAGGTGAAGGTCTACTTCACAGAGCGCGCGCAGGGCAGGAGCATCAAAGCGTAATGCCCGGCCGCCTTTTTCAGCGCGCATGGTGGCCGTGTACACGTATGGTTCGATCAGCGCCGAGATGCCGAATACCTCCCCGGGGTTGATGTCGCAAATATAGTATTCCTTGCGATAGTAGGGATCGTGCTCGCTGGTGACTACGAAGTAGTACGAAAAAGTACCTTCCAGGGAAAAGTAGAGGGCATTGGCCGGCTGACCACTCTCAAAAAGCACCTGACCTGGCTCGTAGGTGACCTCTTCGCCGATCATTGCCAGGGCGTTGCGTTGCTCTTCGTTGAGAAAGCTAAAGAAAGGGTAACGCCGCAAAATCTCGGGGGAAATCATTTGGCACCTCCTCTGGCCGAAAAAGTTTCCAGCAAATCTTGCACGGCCTTGATGGCCTGCGGAATTGCCGCCTCCACGTTCGGGGAAAGGCGTTCCGAAAAATCGAAATGGGGGGTGACGCTGATGCCCACGACCCATATCTGTGACGGCACCGCCCACCCCAAGTGTTGCGCCATTTCCAGCGCGGTCCGCAGGCTAACATCATGCGCCGAAGCCGTGTGACCCGCCGAGGGATTGGGCAACGCTTCCAGAGGGAAGACGTGCACCTCCCCCGGCGGAATGCTTTCATCAGCGAGGGCATCTACCAGGATAACGCGCTCATAGCCCAGCATCCGCTCCATGAGGCGCAGCCCGCCCAGGGAAAGGCAATCCATTTCTGCACCATCGTTCAGCGCGTGTCGCGTCTGTAATTCCTGAACGACGCGCCAACCGACGCCATCATCGCCGAGGATGGGATTGCCCAAACCCACTACCAGTGTGCGCATGGGCTAGCCTCGTTTGAGCACCTCAACAATTTCGCCTGCGGCGTTGCGAATGGTCACTTCCAGCGGCATTTGACCGGGCAGCGAGTGGGTGGCGCAACCGAAGCAGGGATCGTAGGCGCGGAAGGCCATTTCGATGCGATTCAGCAAGCCTTCGGTGATGACGGTGCCTTTGCGGATCAGGCTCCGGGCGGCCTTCTGGATCGACATGCTGATCGGCGCGTAGTTGTTCGTCGTCCCGACGATCAGGTTGACGCGCGTCAGGATGCCGCGCTCATCGGTCCAATAATGGTGGGTCAACGTGCCGCGCGGCGCTTCGACGATGCCAACCCCTTCGGTGGGGGTCGCAGTGGGCGGATTGTGCACATGCGGCGAGGTGATCTCCGGATCGGTGGCCAGCTCCACCCAGCGCTCAGCGGCATAGAGCAGCTCGATCAGGCGCGCCCAGTGGGTAGCCAAGCGCTGATGCACCGGCTTCCCGCCCAGTGTGGCATAGAAGCGCTCGTACTCTTCTTGTGCGCGCGGCGTAGCCATGCCATCGGCGGCGTTCAGCCGAGAAAGTGGCGTGGCGCAATAGACACCCGAATCCTCGCCATCCACAAAGCCCTTCCAACCGATCTTCTTCAGATAGGGGAACTTGAGGTAGGTCCACGGTTCGACGTGTTCGGCGATCCATTCCGTGTATTCGTGGGGGGCGTATTTGCCGATGCGTCGGCCGTTCGGGTCTACCACGCTGACCATGCCATCGTAGAAGTTGACGCGATTGTTGGCATCTACCGTGCCGATGTAGTAGGTGCGGTGGGTGTAGATATCGCCCAGGATCAAATCCACATATTCGGGATTGCTCAAGACGATATCGTTGAAGAGTTTCAGGCTGAATTGGGCGAATTCCACGGCCCAGCGCCCCATCTCTTCGATCTGACGGCGCTCTTCTTCGGTGATCCCTTTGGTCAGGCCGCCGGGGATGGAGGTGCAGGGATGGACCTTGCGCCCGCCGATCATTTCCACAACGGTGTGGCCGTATTTACGCGCCTGAATGACCTTGCTGCCGATCTCCAGTCCCACTTTGTGGATCACGCCCAGAATATTCCGCTCGGCTACCGGCGCATCAGGTCCCATGACGAAATCCGGGCCGCCCAGGGCATAGAAGTGGGTGGTGTGATCGGTGACGTAGAAGGCCGAATAGAGCAGTTCGCGCAGTTTCTTCGCCGTCGGCGGCGGATCAACGTGGTACACCGCATCGGCCGCTTTGGCCGCAGCCATGTGATGCGCTTCCGGGCAGACGCCACAGATGCGGTTGGTCAGCAATGGCATCTCTTCAACCGGGCGACCGACACAGAAGCGTTCAAAGCCGCGCAATTCGGGAATTTGAAAGTACGCGTTGGCGACGTTCCCTTCCTCATCCAGGAAGATCTCGATCTTCCCGTGGCCTTCCAGGCGGGTAATCGGATCGATCGTAATGCGTTGGGTCATGGTGACCTCCTACTTCCAGACGGTGCGGGCGGCTTTCAAAAGGGAGCCGGCCAGGTTGAAACGATAAAACTGTCCGGCCGGATCGGGGATGCCATCCAGGATGCGTTCGATCTCTTCCGGTTCACGGGCCTCGATCACCGAAGCGAAGGCCGAGATCAGCCGCGCACCGTAATCCAGCACTCCTTCGGCAGGGCCGTAGCAGCCAATGCATTGCGCTCCGGCGCGCGGACAACGGGCATTGCAACCGCTGCGCGTGGCCGGGCCGTTGCAAGGGATGCCCTGTTCCAATAGGCAGAGCGTAGGATCGAGCGGGGCTACATCCTGGATGCGGCGGAATGCGGTGATCGTTTTGACATTGCGCGCCCGCGGGCATTCATCACAGACGGTGGAATTGCCGGCGCCGATCACCGATCCTTTGGGGGGTAATTCGGCCTTTCCCTGCAATGCGGCGATCACCAGATCGATCACGGCGGCGATCTGATGGCTTTCCGGCGGGCAACCGGGCATGTAATAATCCACTTCGACGACCTCGGCCAGCGTCTTCAGGCGCGGCAAGAGGCGCGGGATGTGCAGCTCGCCTTCCGGCGCCGACCATTCCGGCTGCGGTAAGAGGCCATCGGGATTATCGGTGGAGACGGTGTGGAAGGCCGTGGTGATGATCTCTTGGACCGGGCTCAGATTGGCCAGGCCGGGGATGCACCCTTCGCAGGCGCAGGAGCCAAAGGCGACCAGAATCTGCGATTTGCGCCGTAGCAAATGCGCCATCTCCTCGTTTTCGCTGTTGCGGATGCCGCCGTTGAACAGGGTCAGCAGGATCGAGCCATCGGGCATGGCCTCCACGTCTTTGTATTTGGCATCCATCGCTACCGGCCAGAAGACGACCTCAAAGTTCGCGTCTACGTCCAGAATTTTTTCGTGGATGTTCAGGACGGCGATCTCACAGCCACCGCAGGAGGCCGCCCAATACATGGCAAATTTGGGTTTCCCGTTGGAGGTCATGCGGCCACCTCCTCTCCCTTTTGCGAGGGCTCAAGGATGCCCTCCAGACCTTTGCCGTTGGTGCTCTTGCCCCATCCAAGCGGGCCCAGGGCACGGATTTCTTCGACGAAGGCCGTTGCTTCGGTTGCGAATTTTGCTCCTTCCGCCGCGCTCGCCCACACCAGTTTGATCCGCTGCGGCTCGATGCCCAGGGCGGCTAAGGTGCGTCGGAGCAGCAGGTAGCGTCGGAGGGCTTTATAGTTCTGTTCCAGGTAATGGCATTCTCCCGGATGACAACCGGTGATCAGCACCCCATCTGCGCCGCTTGCCAGGGCTTTGATCACAAAAGTTGGATCGAGCCGCCCGGAGCACATCAGGCGGATCAGGCGGATGTTCGGCGGATATTTTAGGCGGCTGGTGCCGGCCAGGTCGGCGGCGCGGTAGGAACACCAGTTGCAGGTGAATCCGATGATTGTGGGTTCAAAGGTTTCATGGGACATAGAGACCTCCTCCCTATGCGGGCTGCGGCTCCAGGTTGAGCAAGAGCAGGCCTTCGATCTGGGCCAGGATTTGCTCGTTGCTGAAGCCCGTGCCGCTGATGGCGCCGGCCGGGCAGGCGGCAACGCAGGTGCCGCAACCCTGGCAAAGGGCCGGGTTGATCTCGCTTACCATGCGATCCTCGTGGAAGAGGATGGCATTGAAGGGACACAGGCCGTTGCAAATGCGGCAGCCGGAACATTTGCTTTCGTCAATGCTGGCGCGGATCGGCTCCAGCGTGATCTCTTTCTGGCGGATCTTGCCCAACACGCGGGCGGCGGCGGCCGCTCCCTGCGCTACCGAGGCAGGAATATCCTTAGGACCTTGAGCACAACCGGCGATGAAGATGCCCTCGGTCATGGTGGCGACCGGATCGAGCTTGGGGTGACGCTCGGTGAACCAGCCGTTGGCTGAGCAGGCGATGCCGAATTTGCGCGCCACTTCCTTCGCATCGCGCCGCGGTTCTAGACCGACCGAAAGGATGACCATATCCACCGGAATGCGGCGTTGCTTGCCGATCAACGTGTCCTCCACCTGGATGATGAGCTTCCCTTCCTCTCCGGGCAGACGGGCGGCATCGGTAACCTCGGCGACTTTGCCGCGCACGAACAGCGTCCCCTCTTCTAGGACGCGCTGATAGAACTCATCGTAATCCTTGAACGGTGTGCGCATGTCAATGTAGAAGTTGTAGACCGTGGCTCCGGTGCGCTCTTTCACCAGGTGGGCAAACTTCAGGCTCTGCATACAGCAGATGACCGAACAGTAGTTGTTGAAGTTGCGATCGCGACTGCCGACGCAGTGAATGATGCCCACCGTCTTGGGTACGGTTTTCCCATCGCGGAGCACGATCTTGCCGCCGGTCGGGCCGGCCGCATTGCACATGCGCTCCATCTCTAGACTGGTGAAGACGTTCGCCAGCCGCCCATACCCGTAGTTGCTGGCGCGACGGGCATCGAAAATATCGTAGCCGGTCGCCAGGACGATATTGCCCACCTGCAGCGTGAGGATCTCGTCTTGCTGGTTGAAGTCAATGGCGCCGGTGGGGCAGAATTTCTCGCAGGCCTTGCAGGTGCCTTTCTCGAAGTAAATGCAGTTGGCCACATCGATCACCGGGTATTTCGGCACGGCCTGCGGGAAGGGGGTGTAAACGGCCTTGCGATAGCCCAAGCCCGCTTCGTAGACCTCGTCAACGACCTTCTTCGGGCACTTTTCCTGGCAGATGCCGCAGCCGGTGCAGAGATCGGTGTTCACCTTGCGTGCCTTTTTGCGCACGGTGACGGTGAAATTGCCGACGAACCCTTCCACCTTTTCCACTTCGCTCCAAGTGAGCAAGGTGATATTCGGGTGCTCTCCCACCTGAACCATCTTGGGGGTCAGGATACAGGCAGCGCAGTCCAGGGTGGGAAAAGTCTTATCGAATTGCGCCATGTGCCCGCCGATGGAGGGCTCGCGTTCCACGAGGTAGACGGGGTAGCCGGCATCGGCGATCTCCAGCGCGGCCTGGATACCGGCAATGCCTCCGCCGACGACAAGCGTCGCTTCGTGGATCGGCACGCGCAGCGGCTCTAGTGGCTGATGATGTAATACGCGCTCGACCCCACCGGCCACAATGGCTTGTGCTTTCATCGTTGCGGCCGTTCGGTCGGTATGCACCCAAGAGACTTGTTCACGGATGGAGACCAGTTCACACAGGTAGGGGTTCAGCCCGGCACGGGCGCAGGCCGTGCGGAAGGTGTTCTCGTGCAGGTGGGGGGAACAGGCCGCCACGACCACGCGCGTCAGGCCGAGTTCTTTGATGTCTTTTTCGATCAGCTCCTGTCCCAGGCTGGAGCACATAAATTTGTAGTCGCGTGCGATGACCACGCCACGGTGTTGCAAGCGGCTGGCGGCCCACTGTGCCACTTGCTCCACGTCTACGGTGCCGGCAATGTTGCTGCCGCAATGGCAGACGTAGACGCCAATTCGTTCCTGAGGATGACCGTTCTTGCCGCTCATGAATCCACCTCCTCCTCAAGAGCGCGCTTCTTCGGAAGCGGTTTCGGCATGGGCAGACCTTCGGCCTTGCGCGGTCGCGCCGGCGGTGCGGCAGGCGGCGCTTCGACGCCGATCTTTTCGAGCGCTTTTGCGGCGCTTACCAGCTCCAGCCCAAAGCCGAGTTCCTTCGCTTCGATGCCGAACGCCAGACCCATCAGCTGGGTGAAGAAGACGATCGGCATTCGGTAGTTTGTGCCGAAGTAACGATTCATTTCACCTTGATAGGCATCAAGGTTCAGCTGACACATCGGACAAACCGTGACCATGAGATCGGCCTGGTATTGCACCGCACCGGAGATCAGGCGGCGCAGGAGCTCGAAGGCTGTTTCCGGACCGATGTGAGGCATGTGTCCGCCGCAGCAGGCGGTCTTGAGCGGAAAATCGATCACTTCGGCGCCCAGCGCTTTTAGCAGCACGTCCAGCTCGATCGGGTGCTCATGATCGGACCAGCGATGGTAGTAATCCGGGCGCGGCACCATGCATCCCAGGTAAGGCGCTACGCGCAGGCCATACAGTGGACGGACGACGAACTGCTTAATGCGTGCCAGGCCAATATCATGGATGATCACGTCCAGCAAATGGCGGATGATCAAGGTGCCGGGAGCGTAGGAGAGCCCACCGGCCGCCAGCGCTTCATTGACCTTTTCTCCCAAAGCCGGGCGCTCCGCCATGTAGTAATCGGCTTTGGCCAGGTTCAGGTAACAAGCCGAACAGGGCGCAACCACGGTGCGCGTGCCGTTGGCCTGATGGGTGGCCAGGGCCAGGTTACGGGCGATCAGGGAATAGGCCGGGATCGGGTTGATGCTGAAGTATTCGGTGGCGCCGCAGCAATTCCAGTCATCGATTTCTTCTAGATCGATCCCCAAATGAGAGGCTACTTTGGCGATCGAAAGGCCGTAGGCCCTGGCGCTTGTCTCCATCGAACAACCGGGGTAGTACAGATACTTGTTCATACGGCCAGCTCCAGCGTTTTCGCTTTTTCCAGAATCGCCTTGAGTTGATCGATGCCCTTAATACGGCGCGGACGCAAGGACATGCGCTTGCGCGAGATCATTCCCAGCCCCATGCTTGTCATGCCGGGCAAACGCAGTGGGAAGTGCTTCAAGTAGTGACGCGTTGCCAGGCCGAACTCAAAGCTGCGCCCGTACTGTTCGACCATGTCTACGAAGGTTTCAGAGAATTCGGGTGCCGTCGCTTCCTGGAATAACCGTTCGCGGATGGCCATGCCCTTCAAGGTATACATGACATCCACAATATGCACTTCCTGTGGGCAACGAACGACGCAGTGGTAGCAGGAAACGCAAATCCAGGGCGTATTGCTGCGCAGGACGGCTTCCTTCATCCCGGCACGCAACAGGGCGAAGATCATGCGCGGCGTGTGATCCATATCCGCCGCCGAGGGACAAGAACCGCCGCACGTCCCGCACTGGATGCACATCTCCAGATGCGAAACGCCGGCGGTTGCCAGGCTCACACGGTGCAGGAGCGAAAGGTCCTCTTCCTGTCGCACTCCTGCTCGCGTACGTTCGAGCATCGCTTCAGCCATGCTCCCTCCTTTCGGAAAAGCGGAAAGACTCTCACTCTTTTCTAATAGTACATTTTTTCACAAATGAACGCAATGGGTTCCGCAGGGCTGGTGATTTTCGTCATGAGCAAGTGATGACAATGCTCGTTGTGTTCGTTCTCAGAGAAAAAATTCCCGGCATATGCACATTAACAAATTAATTCGGTAACAGGCCGACGTATCTGAGCAACTCCGG
>JBBFLV010000006.1:65059-181468 GCA_037478835.1 Anaerolineales bacterium | reverse complement strand
GGGCCTCTTCCCGCCGGCCGAGCTCGGCGAGCAAAGTGCCCAGGTTGTGGAGGCTCCTGGCCAGGTCGGGCAGGAAGGCCTGGGGGTGGGCTTGGGCGAGTTGGCGGTAGAACGCCGCGGCTTCCTGCGCCGCCTGCAGCGCCTCTTCCCGCCGGCCGAGCTCGGAGAGCCGGTTGCCCAGGTTGTTGAGGCCGGCAGCCAGGTAAGGCAGGAAGGCCTGGGGATGGGCTTGGGTGAGTGGGCGGTAGAGGTCTACGGCTTCCTGCGTCGCCTGCAGGGCTTCTTCTCGCCAGCCGAGTTCGGAGAGCCAGTTGCCCAGGTTGTTGAGGCCGGCAGCCAGGTAAGGCAGGAAGGCCTGGGGGTTGGCTTGGGCGAGTGGGCGGTAGAGGTCTACGGCTTCCTGCGCTGCCTGCAGGGCCTCTTCCCGCCGGCCCAAGGCGGAGAGGGCGTTGCCCAGCATCCCCAGCGCCCGGGCGCGCTCGGCCGCCTCTTCGGCCTTTTCAGCCCACAGCCGGTAGAGCCTCTCCTGCAAGGCGCGCAGGCTCAGGGTGCGGTCGGGAGCGGGCAGGGCGGCACCCAGGGCACGCAGGAAGGGGAGCACCTGCTCCGTTCGGCCTCCTTCGGCGGCCTGGAGGAGAGGGGAAAGGTTGGCCTGCAGCGGGTCGAGACGTGCCTGCCGTTCGGCTTCCGTCTTTTCCTTCAACCGTTCCAGCCAGGCCGTCCAGGCCGGGAGCAGCGCTTGCCAGCGCGCCTGCCGTTCGTTTTCTTGCAGCGGCCGGTAGGTGCGGGCGTATTCGGCCACGCTGGCGTGCCAGCGCCAGAGCTGTTCGGCGGGGTAGAAATCGGCCAGGGCGGCCTCCCGCAGCGCTTCCAGGCCTTGCGGTGAAGCGGCTTCGCGCAGCACCCGTTCCGGGGCGGCGCCGGCCGGGAAGAGCAGGAGCGCCTGCCAGGCGGCCCGGCCGGCTTCATCCAGGCGGGCGGCGCTCCAGGCGTAGACGGCTTGCAATTGGGCGGCGAAATCGCCTTTGCGCTCCCGCACTTCTTCCAGTAGGTCGTCCAGGTCGCGTCGCCCGGCCTGGGCGACCACCAGTTCGATCAGCCTTGGATGATCGTCGGTAGCGGCTAGGATGGTGCCGACCTGCCGAGGTGTGAGGGGGATGGAGCGCGGTGGGCTCAGTTCCAGGGCGTAGCGCCGGGCGGCTTCTGCGCCGATGCCGTGCTGCAGCGGGTGGGGGTGGGCGGTCGGCAGGGCTTCCAGGGGAGTGCAGGAAGTGCGCCGGGTGACGATGGCGGCACTTTCGGCGTCGAGGTGGCGCAGGAAATTGGCCAGGGCTTGGGCTTCCCGGCCCTCCAGCCCGTCCAGGTTATCCAGCACCAGCAGGGTGGGCTGCCAAACGGTGTACTGCCTCAGGTCTTCCTCGAGCGATTCAGGCGAGGTCGGCAAGTTCAGGCTCTGGGCGAGCTTCAGCAGCAGGTCCCGACAGGTGGTGGGTTGACCGCTTTCGGCGTCCGTCCCTTCGGCATAGGCCACGCCGCCAGGGAAGCGCCAGGCATTGCGATGGGCGGCCTCCAGCGCCAGGCTAGACTTGCCGATGCCCGATGCGCCGTGGATCAGAACGACGGCCGGGGGATGCTCCAGAGCGCGGGCGATCTTCACCAGGTCGAGGCCGCGACCGAAAAAGGAGCCGAGGCGGGAGGGTAGATTCCCGGCAGGTCGGTGGTCTTCGATTAGCGGTTCGCCTTGCTCTAAGTGCTCAAAGCGCAGGGCTTGATCGCCCAGCAGGAGCACCTCGTGGGTGGTGATCTTCGTCTTGGCCCGTTCCAGCGCTTCTGTCAGGGGGAAACCGTGGGTCAGTTCGGCGTAGAGCGCGGCGGCGAAGGCGATCGCCTGCGGGTCCCAAACCGGGGCGGTGTGACCGATCACGGCGCGCGCCAATCCGTTGCGGATCAGCGCCTGGGCGAGGGAGCGGGCCTCGTCGGCGGCGGTCTCGCAGGCGTTGAGCACCACCAGGTCGAGGGGATGAGGCATGCTTTTGAGCGCTTGGAGCAGTTCGGCGGTGGGGACTCGGTGGACCTGACCGAATTCGTCTTCCAGCAGCAGGCCGTCTTTCCAGGCATGGCCGGAGAAGTGCAGGATGTGCGGGAAGGTTTGGCGGGTTTCGGCGCCGGGCGAAAGGGCGATGCGCAGGGTCTCTAAGGTCGGTGGGGTTAGGCGTGTCAGCAGGATGGGGGCCTGGCGGTCGTGGCTGCCGCGCACATCTTCGGCCAATTTGTGCCATTCCTGTTTCAGGTCAAGGGGTGGGGGTGGGTGTTCGGGTTGGTGGGGATCGTAGACCGGCGCGGCCAGCACGGCCAGGATGCGCAACATGCGCGTCGGGTCGCGCCCTTGGCGGCGAGCTTGTTCGGCCGCCTGGATCAACACCTGACCGGCCTGGACGATCAGGTTATGGGAGCCGGTGACGAGGATGGAATGTTGCGCATCGCCCGTGACCTGAATGTTCATGGCAGTCTCCTGGCTATAAACTAGCATAAGTAGCACAAGATTTATCTTGTGCAACGAAAATTAACGATATTTTGTTGGTTTTGTGTAGTACAGGATAAATCCTGTGCCACTTTTATGTAGCACAAGATTTATCTTGTGCTTATTAAATCTAACGTTATTTCGTTATTTTTATAAAGCACAGGATAAATCCTGTGCTACGTTTTGGCAACATAAAAAATACAAACGATAAGTTTTTGTGTTCTGTGACCACAGGACAACTCCTGTGCTACTTTGTTTCCGGGAATTCGCCGAAGAACAGTTCCCACCAGGCCTCCAGGTTGCTGCGGGTCGGGGCGGCAACGGTGGGGGTGGGAAAGAGCGCAGGGGTGGCGCCGGGGCCCGGCAAGGGGACGACGGGGTGATCGCCTTCGCGGATGTAGCCGGCTTCGCGCCGCGCCCATTCTTCGACAGCTTGATCCGAGGCGGCGTAGGTCAGCTGGGCCTGGAGGCCGATTTGGGTCTGCGCCAGGGTGGTGACCTGGGCGCGCAGCTTGCGCGCTTCGCGTTCCAGTTCCTGAATGCGTTGCAGGCGGTAGTTCAGGTCGGTGAGCCAGAAGAAGAGGGCGAACAGCCCCAGGATGAGCAGGGCACGACGGAGGAACGTTCGTTTCATGCCACGCCTTCGATGACGACCATGTTCGTGCGTGCGTAGCGGTGACGCAGGGCACGCGCCGGGGCGTATTCCGGCGAATGTAGCCAGGCTTTGGCCTGCTCGATGCTCTCGAATTCCAGGATCACCAGACGCTTGGGCTGCCATTCGCCTTCCAGCACTTCGGTGCGTCCGCCGCGTGCCAGGTAGCGACCGCCGTATTGTGCCACGGTTGCCGGGGCGAGCTTGATGTATTCCTGATACCCTTCCGGGTCGGTCACTTCGATATCCACGACGACGTATGCAGGCATGAGGGACCTCCTTGAGAAATTTACAGAATGGCCATGGCGCACCCATCGGCGCGCCGATCTGAACCGCCGATCAGGACGCCGCTTTGACGATCGCGCAGGATGACCTGCCCGCGTCCGAAGAGGGCGCGTTCCCAGCCTTCTACCGGGCGCACATCATGCCCCCATTCGCGCAGGGTTTGCAGGGTGGCGGAGTCAATGCCGCTTTCCAGTGCCACACGGCTGCCGGCGGTGCCTTCTTCCAGGCAAAAGCGCGGCAGATCGAGGGCTTCCTGCGGGTCCATGCGATTTTCGATCAGCGCCAGGAAGACCTGAACGTGGCCTTGCGGTTGCATGAAGCCGCCCATCACGCCGAAGGAAGCGAAGAGGCAGTCGTCATCGGCATGGGTGATCAGGGCGGGGATGATGGTGTGGTAGGGACGTTTGCGCGGCGCCAGAGCGTTCGGATGGTCGGGTTGCAGGTTGAAATTGTGGCCGCGGTTCTGCAGCGTGAAGCCCCAACCGCGGGGCACGATGCCGGTGCCGAAGCCCATGTAGTTGCTGTTGATGAAGGAGCAGGCGTTGCCCCAACGATCCACCACCGTCATGTAGACCGTATCGGACGCCGGATAAGGGATGCCGTGGGGAAGGTGGGGGTTGGCACGCTTCGGCGCAATCAGAGCTCGACGACGGGCGAGGTAGCTCGGGTCCAGCAACGATCCGAGCGGCACTTCCGCTACCCGTGGATCGGCGATGAAATAACGCGCGTCGGCAAAGGCCAGGCGCAAGGCTTCGATCTCCAGATGCAAACGTTCCGGTGAAAGCGGATCGGAGGGCAATTCAAAGCCCTCGAGGATGCCCAGCGCCAGGAGCGCCGTCAATCCTTGACCGTTGGGCGGACATTCCCAGAGCCGATAGTCTTTGTAACGGATGGAGATCGGTTCATCCCAGGTGGAGGTGTGCTCGGCCAGGTCTTCCAGGCTCAGGCAGCCGCCGGCCTGCTGTACGGCCGCGACGATGGCCTCGGCGATTTCGCCTTCGTAAAAGGCCTTTTTGCCACCTTCGGCGATGCGTCGCAGGGTTTTGGCCAGGCCAGGATTGCGGAAGATCTCGCCGGGACGCGGGGCGCGTTGACCGTCGATCAGCAGTTCGCGGCCGTTGAGCGCTTGGAGCAGTTGCTTTTCGGCGCGCTGCCAGAAGTGCGCCGTGACCGGGGCGACCGGGAAGCCTTCTTCGGCTAGGTGGATGGCCGGGGCGAGCACTTCGCTCAGCGGAAGCGTGCCGTGGCGTTCGAGCAGATCGCACCAGCCGGCACAGGCGCCGGGGACGGTGATGGTATAGGGGTGGAACGGCGGGAGGGAGTCGCCGAAGCCTTCCTTTTGCAAGCGCTCCAGGGTGAGCGCGGCCGGGGCGCGGCCGGACCCGTTCAGGGCATAGACCCGACGCGTGCGTGCCTCGTAGAAGAGGGCGAAGCAATCGCCGCCCAGCCCGGTGGAGGTCGGCTCGGTGACGTTGAGCGCCGCGGCGGTGGCGATGGCGGCATCGGCGGCGTTCCCGCCGCGCTCCAGAATTTGCAGGCCGGCGGCAACGGCCAGCGGTTGCGAGGTGGCGACCATGCCGTTGCGTCCGAAGACCGGCGAACGGGTGGCATAGGGATGGTTCATGAGGTGGACTCCTGGCGGGGGAGTGTGGTGACCAGCACTTTGTCGACGCGGCGGCCGTCCATATCCATGACCTCGAAGCGCAGGTTGTGCCATTCCAGGCGGTCGGCGACCTGCGGGATGCGGCCGAGCATGGTCATCAGGAAGCCGCCGAGGGTTTCGTATTCTTCTTCCTGGGGCAAGTGAGGAATGTTGAAGAGTTCTTTGAAGTCGTCCACGGGCAACATGCCATCCAGCAACCACGAACCATCCTGGCGCTGAACGGCCTGGGCCTCTTCGCCCCCTAGATCGCCGACGATTTCGGAGAGCAGATCGTTGAGCGTGATCAGCCCCTGCACGCTGCCGAATTCGTTGACCACCAGGAGCATTTCGCGATTGCTTTCGCGGAAAATTTCCAGGGCGCGCGAGGCGAGGGTGGTTTCCGGGATGAAGGCAACAGGCTGAATGCAATCTTCCAGGCGGATGGGGCGGCCTTCGAGCAGCGGGATGAGTAAATCGCGGGTTTTGACGATCCCCAGCACGTTATCCAGGTCATCGCGGCAGACGGGAAAGCGCGAGAAGGGGCTTTCGGCGATTTTGCGCTTGGCTTCTTCGATCGGTTCCTGAATATCCAACCAGACGATTTCGCTGCGCGGCGTCATCAGGGAATAGACGCGCTGATCGTGGAGCTGAAAGACGCCGCTCACCATCTCCTGCTCGGATTCTTCAAAGACGCCGGCCTGGGTGCCCTGATCGAGCAATACGCGGATTTCCTCTTCGCTCACCGCTTGGGCTTCGACGGCGCGAATTCCCAACATCCGCAGCAGCAGATCAGTTGAAAATCCGAGGAATCGCACCAGTGGGGCAAAAAGGAAAAGAAATAGGCGCATCGGCCCGATGATCCAGCGGGCAATGCGCTCGTTGTAGGTCAACCCCAGGCGCTTGGGCACCAGCTCTCCCAGAACGATAGAGAGGAAAGTGATGACGAGGACGATCAGCACCAGGGCGATGGTGTGACTGTAGGCGGCGATCCAGGGGATGTTTTGAAAGATCTGTTCCAGATAGATGACCAGGGTAGCACCGCTGATCGCACCTAGCAGGAGATCGGTCAAGGTGATGCCGATCTGAACTGCGGAGAGGAACTGATTGGGATTTTCCAGAAGGTGCAGGATCTGGTGTGCCCTGCGATCGGTCTCCGCTCTCCCTTGGAGGCGCGCTTTGGGCAGAGAAAGCAACGCAGTTTCGGTCATGGAGAGCAGACTGTGGAAGAACAGGAGGAGGAAGATGATGGAAAGTTCTCTAACGGGTTCGATCATTTTTTATGGTTGAATTCGTTTTTGAATTGACTGCAAAAACCATATTTACCACGAAGGGCACGAAGGACACAAAGTTAATTTTGTAAAATAAGACATTTTTGCTTGCTAAATGACAAAATACTTTGCATTTGCTTAGTGTATTTGGTGCACTTCGCGGTCAAGAGCGTTTTCGCAGAGAAGTCGTTTTTATTTTACTCTAATTCCTTGGCCCTCCACCGCGCGTCCGATAATCGCAAGGAATACATCTTGGGCTTTGCAGGCCTGTTCAAAAGCCGTGAGCTTTTCAGGGGGAATGCCCAGGAGCAGGCCGCCGCTGGTTTGCGGATCGAAGAGGAGCATTTGCTCTTCTTCCGGGCGCGGCGGGTCAAAGGTCACCCATTGGCCGAAATAGAGGCGATTATCGTGCGCGCCGCCGGGGAAGGTGAACAGGGCGGCGTAGTGCCGTGCCGCGGTGGTGAAAGGAATGCGGTCGAATTCGATCTCCAGCCCGAGGCCGGAGGCTTTGGCCATTTCCAGAGCATGGCCAAGCAGGCTAAAGCCGGTAATATCGGTGGCGGCGCGCAGTCCGTGTTCCACGGCGAGGCGGGAGGCCTCGCGGTTCAGGCGCTTCATCCAGCTCACCACTTCGGCTACGTCTTCCGGTGCGGCTTTCTGCTGCTTGAGCGCCGTGGTGGTGACGCCGAAGCCGAGCGGCTTGGTCAGCGCGAGCAGGTCGCCGGGGCGCAGGCCGGCCTTGGTGAGCATCTTTTGCGGATGGACGAAACCGATCACTACCAGGCCGTATTTTGGTTCTTTATCCTGGATGGTATGACCGCCGGCGATCACCACACCGGCCTGGCGGGCGGTTTCCGCACCGCCGCGCAGGATTTCGCTCAAGATCTCCTGTGGCAATTGCGGCGGGAGGGCGGCGATGTTCAAGGCCAGGAACGGTTCGCCGCCCATCGCATAAACATCCGAAAGGCTGTTGGCAGCGGCGATGGCGCCGTAGTCGTAGGCATCATCCACCACGGGGGTGAAGAAATCGGTGGTCACGACCAGGGCGCGCGCCTCATCCAGCCTCCAGATGGCGGCGTCATCGGGGCTTTCCAGGCCGACCAGCAAGTCCGGGTAGTCTTCTTTGCGGAAGATGTTTTGAATCGGGCGCAGCACGTGCGCCAGCGTTTCCGCATTCAGCTTAGAAGCTCAACCGGCACAGGAGGAGAGGCTGGTGAGGCGAATTTGTTTGCCGCTGGGAAAGACTTCGCTCATGGACTCCTTTCAGGGCGCGGGCGTAGGTGTGGTTTGCGGTAGGGGTAGGATAAACGGAGCGCCGCTCGGCAGGATCAGGGTTTGGATGGAGGGGGAAATCTTGAGGATGTACAGGTATTGGAGCAGTTCGGGGTTATTGCGCAGGACTTCCTCGATCATCGCCAGGGCTTTGGCTTCGGCTTCGGCCTGGATCAGACGGGCTTCGGCTTCGCCTTTGGCTTTGATCACGGCGGCATCGGCTTGACCTTGAGCGATCTGCCGTGCCTGTTCGGCTTCCTGCTTCTTCTGCTCGACGACGAAGCGTGCCTGGAGCGCCATTTGCTCGGCGATCTGCTTCTGTTCCACGGCTTTGGCATATTCTTCACTGAAGTGGATATCGCGCAGGACGAAATCGATCAGCAACAGGTTGTTCTCGCGCAGTTTTTTCCCCAGCTCTTCCGTGATGTTTCTCTCCAGCTCGGCACGCTTGGTGCTGACGATCTCTTCCACGCCGTATTGGGAGGCCATATCGCGGATGATGCCGCGTGCCAGTGGGCGCACGAGCTCATTGGCATAGCGATCCTGCCAGGTAATGTGCAGGTCGATCACGTGCTCCGGGTCGATGGCGAAGATGACGGAAGAATCAATGTAGACTTCCTGCCCATCTTTGGTGCGGGCGCGGATGGAATCATCTCCGAAGACTTGCCCCTCTGCAGGAGTGGCGGACATGGTGTAGGTTTGGCGCGAAATGGGGTAGCGTTTAACCTGTTCGAGGAAGGGCACGATCCAGTTGATACCGGGCTGAAGGGGTTGTTCGCGGTAGCCCTTTGGCGAGATGGCCGAGATAACCACCCCGCGTTCTTCGGGATTGATGAACACCACCCCGGCGCCGACGATCGAGAGCACGAGGGCGAGGGCGAGCAAGATCAGAGCCGGTGGTATCCAACCGCGTACGGAGACACGGCGGCTGGAACGTACCAGCATGAGCAACAAGATGCCGAAAAATCCAACCCAAGCAAGGAAAGCAGCACTTTGGATAAACGATGCAATGTTCATGAATACCTCCTGGAGCGAGAAACGGGGGATATACACCGGTTGAGAAGGAGCATTGCCAATCTGATGGCAATTATACCAGTCACAAGGGAAGGCACTTTCAAACAAAAAACGCGCCCAACGGCGCGTTTTTGCTTTGAGTGCCCCCACGGGGATTCGAACCCCGGTTTTGGCCTTGAAAGGGCCGCGTCCTGGTCCTCTAGACGATGGGGGCGAAATGCGGGCAGATTGTATCATTGCCCTGCTAAATGGTCAAGGATTTTTTGGTCGTTTGTGTTGGGCATTCAGCGTCTTAAGTGCAGGTCATGGAATTCCACACAATACATCTTGGGCTACACAATCCTACCGATGGTTGCTTCACAGGCGAATGGGGCTTTTTGCCGTTCTAATGATTTTGATGCAAAGCAAGCCTTATTAGGGACTACGGCGTCGAGAAGTGACCTGTGGCAACATAAGTTTTGACAACCTTGGCGACCGAATATTGCTTTTTATGAAAACATTGAAAAGCCCTAACAGGCAAAAAAAGCGAATTCACAAGTAGAATGAGTTGTGGTAAACTTTTCACATCTCCATCTCCTCAACTTCCAGGAGTCATCCATGAGTAAATCCCGCTCTGATCAAATCGTAGAACGCCTGCGAGCGATGCAAATTGCCGCCCCGGAGATCGAGGCCTCGGCTGTTGTTTCGGTAGATGGTCTGATTATGGCTTCCGCTTTGCCGGCAGATGTCGAAGAGGATCGCGTTTCGGCAATGTCGGCGGCTATGCTCAGCCTGGGCGAACGGATTGCGGCTGAGTTGGGACGCGGCGGGCTGGAGCAGGTGTATATCAAGGGAGATAACGGATTTATTGTGCTCACTTCTGTCGGCGAAGAAGCCGTTTTGACGGCGTTGGCTCGTCAGGAGGCCAAGCTCGGCCTGATCTTCCTGGAAATGCGCCGAGCCGCAGAAGATCTGCGTAAAATTGTGGGATGATGGATAAAACCTACACATACAAATTGTATATTCCGGATGGGGAGGGTTGGCTAGCCCTCCCCATCGCTATTCCGTTTGTAGCAGGAGAGTGACAATGACTCGATACATCATTTTCACCGGTGGGGTGGTTTCTTCTGTAGGCAAAGGGGTGACGGCAGCAGCGACCGGACTTTTGCTGAAAGAGCGCGGCCTGCGCGTGGCTGTTCAGAAGCTGGACCCGTATATCAATGTCGACCCGGGCACCATGTCGCCCTATCAGCACGGGGAAGTGTTCGTGCTCGATGATGGGGCCGAAACCGATCTCGACCTGGGGCATTACGAGCGCTTCATTGACATCCGACTGACGCGCGTTTCCAACTTCACCAGTGGACAGGTTTATGCCGAGATCATCCAAAAGGAGCGGCGCGGGGATTTCCTGGGCGGAACGATCCAGGTGATTCCGCACATTACCAATGAGATCAAGCGCCGCATTGGCCTGGTGGCGCGCGAAACCGGGGCCGAAGTGGTGGTGATCGAGGTCGGCGGGACGGTGGGGGATATTGAATCACAACCTTTCCTGGAGGCCTTGCGTCAGCTGCGTAATGAGGTGGGGCGCGAGAATGTCTTCTTTGTCCACGTGACCTGGCTGCCTTATATCGGTGCCACCGGCGAGCTGAAGACCAAACCCACCCAGCATTCGGTTGCGGCGCTGCGCTCGATCGGTATCTCGCCGAATATGATCATTGCCCGATCGGATTATCCGATCGAAGATGGAATTTGCGAGAAGATCGCCCTTTTCTGTGATGTGGAAAAGCGCGCCGTGGTGCCGATGGTGACGACGGATGTGCTCTACGAGGTGCCGCTCTTGCTCGAAGAACGCGGGGTAGGCGAGTACCTACTCCAACGCCTAGGCCTAACGCCACGCAAAGAGCCGGACTGGCAACCCTGGCGCGATCTGGTGGAACGCGTGCGGCGCCCCAAGCCGACGGTCAAGATCGCGCTGGTGGGCAAATACGTGGAGCTGCAGGATGCCTATATGTCGGTGCGCGAGGCGTTGAAGCACGCCGCGTTGGCGAACGATGTGGAGGTTAAAATCCTGTGGATCCATTCGGTGGATCTGGAAAAGGGCAAAGGGTGGGATCAGATCGAGCAGGCACACGGGATTCTGGTGCCGGGAGGTTTTGGCTCGCGCGGCATCGAGGGCAAGATCATGGCGGCGCGCTATGCACGGGAACACAAAGTGCCTTACCTGGGGCTGTGCCTGGGGATGCAGCTGATGTGCATTGAATTTGCGCGCAATGTGCTGGGGCTGGAAGATGCCCATTCGACCGAGTTCGACCGATCGACACCTCATCCGGTGATCGATCTGATGCTGGAACAGCGGGCGATCACCGATCTGGGCGGTACGATGCGGCTCGGACTTTACCCGTGCGTGCTCAAGCCGGGGAGCAAAGCCGCGGCCTGTTACAACGCGCCGCAAGTTGAGGAGCGCCACCGCCATCGGTTTGAATTCAACAATCACTATCGTAGCCTGTTTGAAAAGGCCGGCATGGTCTTTTCCGGGCTTTCGCCGGATGGGAAGTTGGTAGAAATTGCGGAGATTGCCGATCATCCCTTCATGATCGGTTCGCAATTCCATCCGGAGTTCCTTTCCCGTCCGATGCGCCCCCATCCGTTGTTTGTGGGATTTATCCGCGCGGCGAAGGAGTTTGGTCGGTTGGTTGGTTAGTCGGGTAGTCGGTTGGTCGGAAGGAGCGCTGTTAACCGTCTACGGTCCACCGTCTCATCATTGACAGCAGAAGGATCTGCAAGTATGCTATTGCAGACAATTTGACTCGGAGAAAGAGTTATATGCGCCGAATTCCGATATTCACATGGCGATTATTGATGCTGGCCATCGTCACTTTTGGGGTGACGGTTTTGGGGCGGTGGGCAACAGTACATCAGGCATTTGCCTGCACTACCTGGCCGCTTTGTTGGCCGGAAGGTGGCCGTGGCTGGCTCGATCTGCTTCATCGGGCCTTGGTGGCGCTGGCGCTGCTGCTTTTGGGAGATGTTTTGCGCCGGGCATGGAGAGACTATCGGGAAGATACCTTGATCTTGCCGTTGACTACGCTCTTGGGGGTGCTGTTCGGGGGGCAGGTTTTGATCGGGGCGTTGCTGGTGGTGCGTGGCAGTCCGTTACATCTGCTGCTGCTCCACGCGTTGACGATGATCTCGCTCTGGTTAATTCTGCTGGTGCTGACTTGGGCTTCGCTCTTGCGCTCCCCTAAGGCAGTTTCTGCTCGGCCGCACTGGCGCGATTTTTTGGCGCTGACCAAGCCGCTGATCGTCGGCCTGCTTTTGATCACGACGCTAGGAGGGATGGTGGCCGGTGGGCGCTCTTGGCCTGCGCCGGAATTGGCCTTTTGGACGTTGCTCGGTGGGGCGCTGGCGGCAGGGGGATCGGGGGTGATCAATCAGTATATCGATCGCGAGATCGATCGACACATGCAACGCACGGCACGCCGGCCCCTGGCGGCCGGTAGGGTGACCCCGGCCGAAGCGTTGGCCTTTGGGCTGGCTCTTTGCCTGATCAGTTACTATGTGATGGCCGGTTTTGTCAATTTGCTGGCAGCGCTGCTTTCGCTGGCTGGGATCATCTACTATGTGCTTGTCTATAGCGTTCTGCTCAAGCGGCGGACGGTGCAGAACATTGTGATCGGTGGAGGCGCCGGGGCGATCCCGCCGTTGGTGGGCTGGGCGGCGGCGACCGGCACGCTGGATTGGGCGGCGTTTTTCCTGTTCCTGATCATTTTCCTATGGACGCCACCACACTTTTGGGCGCTGGCGATCGTGCGTCAGAAGGATTATGCCCGCGCCGGGGTGCCGATGTTGCCAGTGATCTACGGGGAAAAAGAAACGCGCCGGCAGATCTGGCTCTATACGTTGGTATTGGTCGCCTTGAGCTGGGTGATGCGCTTTTTGGGCATGGCGGGGAATTTCTATTTTGCCGCGGCGGTGTTGCTGGGAATTTGGTTGATCTACGGGGCGTGGCGCGTGTGGCGCAAGGAGGGGAATAAGGTGGCCTGGCAGATGTATCGCTGGTCGAGTATGTACTTGTTCTTTCTCTTTTTGGCGCTGATGATCGATCGCGCCTTATGACGCTTCGGTAAAGGCGGCGCTTCGGGAAGCAGGAGCGGCTCAGGTCCTTTTCCGAGTGCGCCCGGCACGCGGCACAGGCCGGCAGGCGGAGCGGGAGGGCAGCTTCGCTTCGGCCGGCACGCGGCTTCGATCTTTCCTGATATAATCGAAACGCTATGGAGAAGCGAGAATTTCGTCCGGAGATGATGCCGCGCCGTGGTGAGTGGACGGCGTGGGGTTTGTGGGTGGTGATCAGCCTGGCGCTTTGGGGGATGCACAGGCTGGGAGCGATCCCCGGTTGGGCATGGATTTTGTGGGGATTCCTGCTCTTCGCGGCGGCGAGCATTTCGCTGGGTAACTGGATGGACCGACGAACGGTGCTGCGCTTGACGCCGGAGGGGATCGAGTTCGAGAATGGGTTGCGCCATGTGCGGCTCGGTTGGAATGAGGTGATGGAGGTGAGCGTGCTCCCATCCAACCTGGGGCGCACGGTGCAGGTGAAGGGGGAGCAGGCGCATTTCCAGTTTAAGACCCTGGGCGAGTTTAAGTTCCGGGGTGAGACGAGAGGGCGAACCGGCTTTGCGGCCGGGGAGGAGATTTTGCAGGAGATCGTGCACCGCAGCGGATTGCGCGCGGTGCAGGAAGGTGGAATTTTAGAATATAAACGTTAGCCAGGAGTGCGCGATGAACATTGACGAACAAGTCGAATGGCTGATGCAGGGTACCGAATACGGCGATGAAGAGCTGGAGCAGGCGATGCGCCGTGAGCTACGCGAGCGCCTTTTGGAGGGGCGACCGCTGCGCGTGTATTGTGGCTACGATCCGACTTCGACGGATCTGCATTTGGGACATACGATCACGATGCGTAAGCTGCGCCAGTTTCAGGATTTGGGGCATGAGGTGACCTTCCTGATCGGGAATTACACGGCGCTGGTGGGCGATCCTTCGGATAAGAACAAGGCGCGGCCGATCCTGACCGAGGAGCAGGTGATGGAAAACGCCCGTACCTATGCCGAGCAGGCTTTTCGGGTGCTGGATCGGGAGAAGACGCGCATTCGCTATAACGGGGAATGGCTTTCTAAGCTCACGCTGGTGGATTTGATCCGACTGGGGCAACATTTTACGGTGCAACAGTTCCTGACGCGCGAGAACTTTGCCAAGCGCTTGGAGCGCGGGGAGCCGATCTTTTTGCATGAGACGTTCTACGCGCTGATGCAGGGTTACGATGCCGTGGCGATGGAGACGGATGTGCAGGTGGGCGGTTCGGATCAGCTGTTCAATATCATCGTCGCCGGGCGAAAGCTGCAGGAGGCGCTGGGGCAACGTCCGCAGGTGGGGATCATCCTGGGCATTCTGCCGGGGACGGATGGGGTGCAGCGGATGTCGAAATCGCAGGGGAATGTGATCCCGATCCATACCACGGCGGAGGATATGTACGGGAAGCTGATGTCCATCCCGGATTTTGCCATGCCGAAGTACTTCCGCTTGGTGACGCGCTGGACGCCGCGGCAGATCCAGGAGATCGAAGAAGCGATGGCCAGTGGGAAGCTCCATCCGCGCGATGCCAAGATGAAGCTGGCGCGCGAGGTGACGGCGATTTTCCACGGGGAGGAAGCGGCGGCAGCGGCAGAGGAGGCTTTCATCCGCATTTTCCAGCAACGCGAGTTGCCGCAGGAGATGGAGGTTTTCACCTTCCGTCCGGAACAAACGGTGCTGGACGTGCTGGTGGAGGCGAAGCTGGTGGCTTCGCGCAGCGAGGGCCGGCGATTGATCGAGCAAAAGGGTGTGCGCCTGGATGGCCAGGTGCTGGACCGCGCCGATATGCCCATTCCGCATGAGGGCGTGCTGCAGGTGGGAAAACGGCGCTTTGTGCAGTTAAAGCGTTGACGTTTGCCGCGGGGTATGATACAATCAGCCCCGCTTAAGCCCCCATCGTCTAGTGGCCCAGGACGGAGCCCTCTCAAGGCTCAAACAGGGGTTCGAATCCCCTTGGGGGCACAGAAAAGCAAATTTTCCCCTGCATTTCGCAGGGGATTTTTTACTTTTACGGGCTTTTTGCGAGTAAGAACCTTTTCCCGGAGAGCTGAGAGCTTTTTGTGTTCGAGTGATTGATAAAGAAGCAGCACCTATGTAGGTGCTGCCGATCTGCCAGTATTCGGTGAGTCAAATGCCAGCGTTTGACCTACAGAACGTGCCGGTATTGCTTGATTTGCTCCTCTAAATCGCGATCATAACGGATGACGACAACTTCGTAGCCGCGTTGACGGAGTTCGGCGCGTATCTCTTCATCTTGGCGACGCTGTTCGGGTTCATCGTGGACGCGGCCATCGCAAAACACGCAAATGTTCGGTTCGTAAAAAAAGTCTGCGACGCAGCGTGGTTCGGGGATGGCGCGCTGAGCATCATCAGGCAACCGAAGGCCCTTGGCGGCCAGAACGTCCAGGAAGCGGCGCTCTAATTCGGAGCGAGCATCGGTGAGCGAACGCAGCCAAGCGAAATGTTCAGGATAGGTTCGCCCGTTCGCACGCAACAAGACACGGCCGTGGGCGATCTCAAGCAATATTTGGCGCACACGGCGACGATCGATGTAGAGGGCTTCGAGCTGGTTGCTATAACTGAGCAGGCACTCATAGCAGGCAGCTACGCATTCCGGTTTTTGATCCTGGCCGTTTTCATCGTAGTGGATACGCTGTAGGGCGGCCAGCGCAACTTCGGCCAAGGCACCCGGTTCTTCTACCAGGCGGCGCAACACGCCGCTACCCCCTTCTGAGGTCTCGTAGAGTAGGATGGCGCGCCGTTCGTCACGGCCGATGCTTTCGGCAGCCAATTCGCTTTCTTCCAGCTGGAAGGCCTGCTCCAGGCCGCGCTGCAAGGCGACGCGGAGGGTGGTCTCGAAGGTTCGATCACGGAATAGGTTGGGATCGGCGGGGCGCAGCAGGAGCAGGTTTTGGGTATCCTGAACGCTTAGCCGCACGGTTTCGATGCGCTGCGGGTGAAAGCGAGGGTTTTGAACGGGCGGTTCGCTTTCATTCACAACATTGCCGGTTTCAAAATCTACTTGAAAGCCAGGGGTGCGGGCAATGCGCGAGCCGTGGTTGACGCGCAGCAGGGTGGCGGAGGGGGCGTAGGTGAGGTGGAAGAGGGGAGAAGAGGAGAGCGGGAGAGCGGGAGAGGAGGAGAGGGAAGAGGGGAGAGGGGAGAGGGGAAGAGGAGAGCGGGAGAGCGGGAGAGGATGAGAGGGAAGAAGGGAGAGGGGAAGAAGGGAGAGGGGAGGAAGGGAAGAGGTCGGCGAGGAGGGGAGGTTGGGAGGTGGAGAGGGGGAGAGGGTGAGAGCTTGAGAACGGGAGAGGGTGAGAACTGGAGAGGTTGAGAGCGGGAGAGGAGGAGAGGTTGAGAGCGGGAGAGCTTGAGAGATTGAGAGCGGGAGAGGGGGAGAGTTGGTAGAAGGTTTCAATGTGGTAGCCGCGGCGAAGACGTTCTTCTTCGTTGGAGGTGATGCGTTCACGGCGGCGGGTGCGGACATTGGGCATGTCGAGCAGGTCGGCGATCAGGCTGTTTTCGGCGTTGAAGCGGGTTCCGCAGGCCGGGCAGAGGTCAAGATGCCGTTCGCAAAATGCACCACAGGTGTAGCACAGTCGCAGCTGACGGCGACGTTCTTCTAGCCCGCCAGGCGGGGCTTGAAAACCGACGATTTCCCAACGCGCGCCTTCATGGTAGAGGAAATTGCCGGGGGCAAATTCACGCAAGGCGAGGAAGCGCGGGCGGGAGATATATTCTCCTTCGCCGCGCGGCACCCAGGCGCGCACCGGCAGGGCAGGGAAGTTGTAGCCGGGCAAAAAGCCTTCGCTGGCGAGATAACGGTAGGGGTAGAAATCGCTTTCCTCGCGACTCACTTCTACTTGAAGAAGCAAATTAATCTGCCGACGTGCTTCATCTTGTTTGCGTTTTGCTTTTTCCTGATCTTCCCGATTGCGTGCTCGATCTTCTTCGGCGCGTCCTTCCTGGCGCTGCCGAATAGCGGCGCGATAGAGTTCACGCCAGCGGTCAAAGGCGCGGTCGAAGGCTTGCGGGGCCTCTTCCAGCACACGGTCGAGCCAGGCATCGGAGAACCAGCGGGTGGAGCGCAAAAGGTCTTGATCGGCCTGCAAGACGCGATACATCCTTTCGCGTAGCCGATTACGGACGGTTTGATTGAGTTGAATTTGGGCTTGAATTTCCGGGCGTAGCGGTAGACTATCCTGGTTGGTATCGATCACCTCTTCGATGGATTGACGCAAAGGGAGACGAATTTCTCCCAGCCAGAGGGCATGCAGGTGGGCGCGTAAGAGGCTTTCATTCGCAAGGTCAATTTGAGGAGCGCGTACCTTCCCGGCTACCATCTCCTGGCGATGTTGGAAGAAGTATTGGTCATGTGGGTTGAGCGCGCCACAGTAGGTAAAAATGAGTCCGGCCTGTCCCTGACGCCCGGCGCGCCCGCTGCGTTGGGCATAATTTGCCGGAGTGGGAGGAACGTTGCGTAGGTGTACCATGTCCAGGTCGGCAATATCGATCCCCAGTTCCATGGTGGGCGAGCAGATCAGATAGGGCAGGCGGCGCCCCAGCTCGCGCTCTTTGGCCTCGTCACGTTCATCCCAGCGAAAGCGGCGTTCGCGCTTTTCGCGTTCACCCGCTGCGACCACTTGCGCTGTGTGTTCGCGTGCTTCCAGTTCGGCCAGTTCGGCAGGGGATTGCTGATAGAAGCGTTGGAAAAATGCGTTGACCTGCCGAGAACGATTGCCGTAAATTTCGGCGGAGGCACGGCGAACGTAAAGCGGGTCCGGTGCAGGGGGCGTGCCATCTCCGATTTGCCAGATGAGACTGGCGGCATCCAGTTGAAAGCGTTGATGGTCCTCTACAGGGTCGAGGCGAATGAGCAAGCCGTGGCGTACCAACCGATCGAGCAGGGATTGCAAGACATGGGGATATTCCTGCGTGGAAAGGCCGAGCTTGCGAATGAGGTAGCGCCCGAAGAGGCTGCGCTCCCCCAAGCTGAAGCCTTCTACCGGGCGCGAGGAATTGCCGCGCAGTACAAAACAGGCGGCAGGACGTAGTTCATCGCTGTTCGGGTCAAGTCCCCAAAACTCGTTCAGGTGTTGCTCGCAGCGACGGCGCAGTTGACTTTGGGCTTGTTCCTGTAAAAGACGAGCGTTAATGGCCAATTTGCGCCGAAAATGATCTAACAGGACGCGCACCAGTTCTTGTCGTTCTTGGGGAGTGCGCATTTGTAACGAGGGATGAAAGTCCCAAGCCGATTCGTGCCTGCATAGTTCTTCTAGGCCGCGGTACTCGATGCGCAGCAGGCCGAGTTCTTCTAGGTTGGGTTGTACGACGCGCCAGCCGCGCCGCAGGTCTTCATAGAGGCGGTATTCGGTTAACTCGGTGAAAGTTTCCCAGACTTCGCGCCCGGCTTGTGACGTGGGGTCTAGATCGGGATTGCGGGCAATATCACGCAGGGTGAAGCCGCGCTGTAGTGCGAAAACGGTCTCTTGGGCGACCCGATCGGGCGTGAGCGTGCCATGTTGCTTGAGCGCCGTCACCAGTGCCGAGCGCAGGACGGCCAGGTGGATAAAATCGTTGAAGTGACCGACCTGGAGGGACGCATCCTGACGGTTATCGGTGAAGGTGAGCAACTTGTCGCGCACGGTCCCGATGCGCGCCGCTCCTCGGAGCAGCGAAACCGCCAGGACTGTGGTGGCGCTGGAACGCGCTTCGCTGGAAAGGGAGGCCAGTTTGCGAAATTCTTCTTCCTTTCGGGTGTAGAACTCACCGCAGTTTAGGCATAAGCCGAAGGGTTCGGGCTGATACCACATTTTGACGGTGTTCGGTTGCGGCGAAGCAGAGAACGTTCCATCCGGGCGCACCCAGAACGGACGCGGCACACGTTCCCGGACCTCGCGCTTCAGCCGCCCATTCGGCTCACGCCATTCTTCCGGCAAATAGTCCTCGCTCCAATCGTTTTCGGCAGGGGCGAGCATTAAGTAGCCGGCTTGATAGGCTTCGTCCGTTTCCTCGAACGCATCGAGTGGATGGGGGAAGAAACGTTCTTCGGATTTTAAGACGTGGTAGTATTCCTGCCCACATTGGCGGCAGAATTTCAGGGGGAGAAAAAGCCGTTCATTCTCTGCCTGTACCTGTCCTTCGATGGTAAATGCTCGTTTTTCGGCAGGTTCCAGGGTGGCGTAGAGCGCCCGTCCCTGGCCGATGAATTGGTGCAGTTTGAAGGCAAAGGCGCGTCCACCTTCTTCACGCTGCAGTTGACTGCCGAGGGTGAGCCAGGCGCGCAGGGTCTGTTCGCAGGTTTGCGGGTCGAGGCCGGTTTGTTCGGCGAGTTGAGCGGCGGCTTGCGGCAGGGTGATGGGATCGCGACGGCGGTATCCACCTTCCCCATCCGGTTCGATGCCGAAGGTGTGTTCGATCCAGCGGGAGAGGGGGTGTTGGGAGAAAGCAGAGAGCGGGAGAGGGTGAGATGAGGAGAACGGGAGAGGATGAGAGGAGGGAGAGGAGAGGGAAGATGAGAGAGGGGAGAGGGAAGAGGAGGGAGAGCTGGAGAGGGGGAGAGAGGGAGAGCTGGAGAGGGGGAGAGTGGGAGAGGAGGGAAGGGAGAGGGAAGAGGAGAGAGAGGAGAGGGCGGAGCGGAGTTCTTCGGGGGTGGGGAGGCCGCCTTGGGTGAAGGGCTGTAGGGTTTCTTCGATGATATCCGCTTCGCCGAAGGGGTGACCGAAGAGGCGGGAGGCAAAATCGGCGACGATTTGGCGGCGCTGCGAGGGGGTGGCGTTGCGGTCGGAGAGCATGGTGGCGGAGGTGCCGATGGGAATCAGGTCCGGCGCGGCGGCGCGCTCTTTGAGGCGGCGGATGAGCATGGCCACGTCCGCGCCCTGACGTCCACGATAGGTGTGCAGTTCATCGAAGACGAGGAAACGCAGTCCTTTCCCCGTCGCATCCAGAAAGCGCTGATCTTCTGAGCGGACGAGCATGAGCTCGGCCATCATGTAGTTGGTCAGGATGATGTGCGGCGGATGCCGGCGCATTTCCTGACGGGCGGCATCGTCCGTCTCACCGGTGTAGCGAGCGAAGGTGACCGGAAAGCTTTGCCCTGTGCGCTCTTCATAACCCTTTTTGAGCGTTTCAAGCGCCTGGAGCTGTGAGTTGACCAGGGCGTTCATGGGGTAGATGATGAGGGCGATGGTCTTTTCACCGGGCGGCTGACGCAAGATGGAATCCACAATGGGGATGAAGTAGGTGAGGCTTTTGCCGGAGCCGGTGCCGCTGGTGACGACGTAACCGGCGCCGCGCCGGGCTTGTTCGATGGCTTGTTGTTGATGATGGTAAAGAACGTAGGGTTCGCCGCGTGGGTTGCGGAAGATGCGCGCCGTTTCGGGGTGGAGGATGCCCTTTTGGGCGAGTTCATCTACGCTGAGCCCGCGCCGGTAGGAGGGGCTGAGCTGGAGCAGAAAATCGGGCCAGAGACGGGCTTCTTGCTCGAGGACGCGATCCACGAATTCCCGGATGCGCGGGTCGCTAATTTGGAGGAAGGATCGCACGAAGTCGCGATATTCGTTCAGGACGATGGCATGTAGATCAAAAACGGTCATAGGGGCTCCGGGTTCTGTTCAGGATGGTCGGGTGGAAAGTTCAAAAGCCTTTTCTTACGGATTTCTCAGGAGAAGATCGGCGATGATTACATCTTTTCCAGTTTTTCCAGCCATTCGTTGAAGTGAGGGCAGCGGGAGCGAATGGCCTTTAGCCCAATCCGTTCCACGATGAGCGGTCCGTGGAGGGGTTTTCGATAGCCGATCAGGGTTTTCCGAATTCGAGCGGATGGATGCGTTTGAGCACCTTCGTTGATTTCTTCGGGAGAGTTTCTCATGACCTTTGAAGGGGTGATTCTATCTTATCATCTCCCAGGCCTGCAACACCAGGCGGCGGGTGCGGTATTCGCCGTATTCGCGCAGTTCCTTCTCTTTCAGCACGCGGAAGGTTTCGCTGGGGAAGTCGGAAGCGGCAGCGCGGGCGGCGTAAGCGGCGGGGTCGAGCGGGTCGGTGACTTCTTCCCAGGGGTCGAGGATGTCTTCCAGTTCGCGCGGGGTGAGGTCGGCCGGGTCGAGGATGTAGCGTAATTGCTTGCGGGTGAGGCCGTAGAGCCGGGCGTAGTAGGCATCCAGTTCGGCGCGCAGGAGGGCGCGGCGGGCGGGGTCCCAACGGAAGGGGGGGAATGGGAGGGGAGAGGAGGAGAGCGGGAGAGGGTGAGAATGGGAGAGCGGGAGAGGGTGAGAATGGGAGAGCGGGAGAGGGTGAGAACGGGAGAGCGGGAGAGCGGGAGGCTCGTGCTCTCGTGCTCTCACGCTCTCGTGCTCTTCATATTGCTTCAGGAGGGCGGCGCGCAGGGCGTCATCGGCTTCGTTCCATACGTCGGCGGCAAAGGCGGCCAGGTCCCAGGCGGTGTAGGTCAGTTCGAGGACGCGCGGGACGATGAAGGCCAGGTCCTGCGCGCTGTAGGCGGAGGGCGGGAGGACGGGGAGTTGGCGAAGGATGAAGAAACCAAGAGATGTTCCACCGATTTTTTGACGCGTAACAAAATCAAGCGCCAGGCTGTTTACATTTGCATACCAGCAAGTTGCTAAAACAGCATTTGTGTCAAGCATCACTAATGGCAATTTGTGATTGGCCCCCACCCTGGGCAGCAGGCTGAAGATGGCGGTGCGCTCGTTGGTGGCGTTGGTGACATCGCGGAAGCCGAGCAGCCAGCCGCGTTTCCACTCGCCCAGGCGGGCTTCGACTTCTTCGGCGGGGACCCAGTACCAGGGCAGGGCCAAAAAGTGCGGGTCGGCGTGTTGGGCGTCATCGGGCGTGGGCAGGTGCGTGCTGGTGCGGTCGGTCACGCCGGCGTAGGTACCGAAGCGGTGGTCGTAGTGCCAGATCATTTTGGCTTCGTAGAGTGGGAGATATTGAGAGCGGGAGAGCGGGAGAGCGTGAGACTCCTGCTCTTGTGCTCTCACAAACACATTTCCTTCCAGCCGCCAGCCTTCGTGCTCCAACTCGGCGCGGGTGCGGAAGAGGTGCGAGTCTGACGACATATTGAACAAACCTTGCTTAAACGTAGCCTCCCAGGGGTTCTCTCCCGTCTGCTCATTGACCAACACCGGCACGCGGGCGTAGATGGCTTTGGTCAGGTCGGCATCTTGGCGGGTGCGGAAGACGGGCAGGGTGCGCGTGTTGGGGTTGATGCGGGCGATGTCGGCACGAGAAATAGCAAATACTCGCCTCAAGTCTCGCAAATCTTTAGTCTCGGACAGCCAAAAACCAAAATTGGCGTCTCCGTAAAGACGACTCTGACAAATGGTCACCAATGAGAACGTGCGCTGATGCAATCCAATGGTGCTGAAGTAAACCGAATTATCAAATGCATAAAGGCTTACCAGATGCCCCTGTTCCATCACATCGGCAAAGAAGTACTGGTTGGTGGCGTCGGTGGCGATGCCAGTGGGGAGGATGATCCCGGCGCGTCCACCAGGGGCGAGCAGGGCGCGCATGCGCTCGGCAAAGACCGAGTAGGTGTTGATGCGCCCGCGGCCGGTGAGCGGATAGAAGCCGCTCCCGCGTAAAAAGCGGCTAGCGCTTTCGGCGGTGTGCAGGGCGCGGCGGTACTCTTCCCACACGGCGGGGTTCGTCTGCGGCAGGCGCTCGATCAGCCGTTTACGGGCGGCGGCGTTAGGTGCAGCAACAATGTCAGCATTGCGACCGGCAAAAAATTCTTGTTCTTCTAGCTGAACTTGCTCCCAGGGCGGGTTGCCGAGGACGACATCGAAACCACCCTGCGCAAACACTTCCGGGAACTCCAGCGGCCAGTGGAAGAAGGCGGCTTCGGCGCTCAGGGTTTCGGCCTGCGCCAGGGTCTGGGACGATACGGGCTGGCCGGCCAGGGCGCGGTGGACGGTGTCGGTGGTGATCGGAGAGCCTGAGAGCGGGAGAGCGTGAGAGGGGGAGAAGGATTGGAAGAAGGCGGCGGTCCAGAGGTCGCAGGCCTGTTTTTGGCGGCGCAGGGCGGGGTCGGCCCAGCGCGATTCGTAGCGCTGCCGTTTGCGGTTCACCAGTTCGGGCGAGTCGTCGGGGATGGCGTCCAGTTCCTGCCCGATGGCGGCCAGGCCGCTCAGGTCGAGGTCGAAATTCCAGCCGAAGAGGGTCAATTGCCCCTCACGCTCGGCCTTGTTCTGGCGTTTGAGGGCGGCGGCGAGTTTGCGGTCATCGCCTTCTAGCGGCTCGAAGGCTTCATCCGGGATGCCCTCTTTGAGCACGCTCAGGTCAAAGACGCCCACGAGCGAATCGCCGTGCCGGATGCGGTGCTCCAAGAAGGTGAGCGGCTTGCCCTCGGCGTGGCTTTCCAGCCACAGGGCGACGCGCGCCAGTTCCACTGCCAGCGGGTTCTTGTCCACGCCGTAGATGCAGTGCGCCACCACATCGCGGACCGCAGCGCGCACCTGCTCCGGGGCGGGTTCATCTTCGCCGGTGCGGATGCGGGCGAGTTCCTTACCCAACCGCCGCGCCGCCGCCAGCAGGAAGTGGCCGGAGCCGCAGGCGGGGTCTATGACTTTGATGGAAAGCAGGGCCTTTTCGAGAGCGTGAGAGCGTGAGAGCGTGAGGGTGTGAGAGTTCTCGTGCTCTCCGGTTCTCTCGCTCTCCTGTTCTGCGGCTCTCAGCTTTTCCTCGATGACCGGTTCCAACGCTGAACGTACCAGTTCGCTCACCAGCTGGGGCGGGGTGTAGTAGGAGCCGGTGGATTTGCGTTCCGAGCCGGGGGCGAGTTCAAAGTGCGGCATGCCGCGCCCATCAAAGGTGATGACGGGGTGATAATCGAGCAAACTCTCATACACCGAGCCGAGTTCTTCGGTATCGAGCGCGGCGTAGTTGACGCGGCGGGGCGGGGAATCGTAGAAGGCGAGGTGCCAGAAGGCGGTCAGCAGGTCGCGGTTTGTGATCAGGGCGTCGTCCAGGTCCTGGTGGGCAAACAGTTCGCCGTTCAGCGGCGGCACGCCCAGCAGGGTCGCCAGTTTTTCATCTCGGAAGATCTCCCACAGGGCGCGCAGCCCCAGCCATAGGTCGCTATCTTCGGTGTAGGCGGAGCGCTTCTCGCACAGGCGGCGCAGGCGACCGATGCCGTAATGCTCCAGGTAGAGCGGGTTCTGACCCATCAGGCCGCGTTCTTCGGCGACGAGCAAGAAGAGGAAGCGGTAGATGAGGCGGAGGAGTTGTTTGTAGAGCGTGAGACCTTGAGAGCGGGAGAAGTTGAGAGGTTGAGAACTTGAGAGCGGGAGAGCGGGAGAGGAGGAGAGCGGGAGAGCGGGAGAGGAGGAGAGCGGGAGAGCGGGAGAGGAAGAGAGCGGGAGAGCGGGAGAAGAGGAGAGGGAAGCGCGCAGTGGATGGTTGTCGGGGTGATGCAGGAAGCCGTTGGCGAGGTAGATGATGGCCTGCTCCACGCCATCGCGCAGTTTCTCGCGCACGCGGCCGCCCTGTTCGATGGATAGTCGGTAGTAGGTTTCCAGCAGGCAGTTTTCAGGCGAAACACCTTCGGATGGTAGGCGGGTGCGATGTAGGAGGCGATAAAGCAGGACGAAATCGGCGAAGCGGTCTTCCTCGAAGAGCCTTTGCAGGTCAAACTCGACATAGGCCTGGCGGCGGATGAAGGTGGAATCGCGCAACAGCCGCAAGGTGCGCCCGTTGGTCACCAGCCCCCAAAGCGATTCGGAGCGATTGAGATATTCCTGAACAAGCGCATGGGGCGAAAGGCGCGGTCTGCCGGAGGGGGCGAGGCGTCCCAATTCCTGGCGGTAGCTGACGATGTGGATGGGGGTGAGGGAGGAGGGCTGGAGAGCGGGAGATGAGGGAGGGAGAGCGTGAGAGCTGGAGAACGGGAGAGAGGGAGAGGTGGAGGGCAGGAGGGCGTGAGAGATGGGGAAGGGGGTGCCGTCTACTTCCAGGGCGCGGGGCTGGTACTGCAAATCGTAGCCGAGCATGCGCAGCAAGGGGATGACCCATAGCTCACGGGTTTCGGAAGTGGCCGGGTCGTCTTCGGGCAGGCGCTCCAGGCGGTGTTGGAAAATTTGCCACTGGGCACGGGCATCGTGATAGATCGAGGCAATCTCCTCGGTGAGCGAACGGTGAGGCGAAAGGCCGAAATCCTGCGGCTTTTGGCCGGGCAATTCGGCGCGGGCTAGGGCCTCGAGCAGGTCGGGGGAGAACAGGCCGCCTTCGATGCGGATCGTGAGCGATTGAGCGTATGAGAACGTGAGAGCGGGAGTTGTCATGGCGTCCACTTGTGCGCAGTTTTGCTCATGGTAACGAGCATGGAAATAATTTCTTCATAGACGGAATCCAGTTCGGTCGCCGTTGCCGTGTCCAGATAGCGACAACGCAAGGCAATTTCAATGTGGGTTTGCATTTCTGCTGCTTCCCCTTCGGCCTCGCTGAGTTTATTGATAAAAGCGGCACGATACCTGCGGCGGCGCCAACCTTCTGCAATTTGTGCGGCCACCGAACGGGAAGCGCGACGCATCTGATCGGTCAGCGAATAGCGCTCCTCGACCGGAAACGACTTGGTCACCTCGAACACGCGCATCGCCGCATCCATCGCCTTCTGCCAAACAATCAAGTCACGATGACTTTGAATCCTCATCTTTGTACCTCTTTCTCCTCTCACGCTCTCATCCTCTCACATTCTCGTCCTCTCACGCTCTCCTCCTCTCACGTTCTCCTCTCTCACACTCTCATCCTCTCACGCTCTCCAATATTATCATCCCAAGCAAATCCACCGGCCACTGTGCTTCCACGCGTAATTCCTGAACGCGCAACCGAACGGCGCGGCGAATGCGCTTGTGGGCTTCGGTCAACTCGCGGGCGCGGGCTTCGATTTGCGGGCGCAGGTCTTTCTCCAGGGTGCAGTAGGCTTTTCGCGCCGCTTCAAAGAGCTTCTTTTTGTATTCAAGGGGTAAGTTGGCATCAGGCTTGGCTTCGGCGAGCAAGCGCAGGGCCTCAGCTTCCGGCAACCATGCTACGGTGCCTTGTTCGCTTTTGGTGTACCCTAGGACGCGCACTTCTTCCGAAAAGAGCGGTGGCTGGTCGGGGATGTGGACGAGGTAGCGCACCCGCAAGAGCAACAGGACGGTCGGCCGGGTCACGGAGCGGGTGGCGATCACGCCGCCGCGGGCTGCGCGCGCTGCGCCACCTTTGGTGAGAGCTTCTTCCAACAAAAAGCGCGCCAGAGCCGTCACAAAGGGATGATTGCGCCCCAGATATTCCGCGCCTTCGGGCGTGGGCGAGGTGAAGGCAATCCGCCAGAAGCCCTCTTTGCGCTCCGGCAGCGCAAACCGAATCGCTTCGGGCAGGTCGCGCGGCAGAGGGGCGGTGACCAGGCGGAAGACCGCACCGTCTTTCTCGCGCGTCAGCGTCAGCCCCAGGCGCTGCGCGGCTTCGAGGACAAAGGTGCGCACCGCTTGCGGGTCGCCGAGGACCGCATCGGCGGCTTCCAGTTCGCGCTGCACTTCCTGCGGCTTGAGGGCGCGCTGTGCAAAGCGGGTGCGGGTGATCTTCTCGCGTTCGGCATCGCGTTCCCACCGACGATGCAACTGGGTCACGCTATCTTGCATAAAATCGAACGTCAGCTGCTGCGCCCCGGCCTGATAGCCACCGCGCAAGAAGAGCGCGTTCAGTACGGCTTCGGTCACGCTCTCGCTCTCTTCCGGCACAGGGACATGCGTACCGAGCGCCTTGTGAATCTCGCGGGCTTTGTTCAACAGCACCTCTAACACCACACCGTCTACCGGGTTGTTTTTCCCGAAATAGCGCACGACCTTGACCGTCTTGGCGGTTTGTCCGTAGCGGTCGACCCGTCCCTCGCGCTGCTCCAAGCGGTTGGGGTTCCAGGGCAGGTCATAGTGGATGGCGGCGTTGAATTTCTCCTGCAGGTTGATCCCTTCAGAGAGACAATCGGTCGAAACCAACACCCGCGGGCGCGCGGTCTCGATTTCGGCGATGCGCAGGCGGCGTTCTTCGTCGGCCTGCCGGCCGGTGATGCAGATCACTTGAGCGTTGGGATGCGACGCTTGCAACCGTTTTTGCAGGACATCGGCGACGTATTCAGCGGTGGCCACATAGCGGCACCAGATGATGGGGTGATAGCCTTCGGACAGCAACTGGTTCACGATATCCACCAGACCTTCCAGTTTGGTATCTTGTTGCGCCTGGAGTAAATCGGCCGCCAGTTTGCCGAGCTCGCGCAGCTTGCGACGTTCGGAATCCGGCAAAGAGATTTCGGTCTCTTCGATAGGCGGTGTGGGCTGTTCGTCATCGGTGCGATCGCTATCCGATTCGAAGATGAAACCGCGAAAATCCACCTCATCCTCTCCCTCTTCTGCTCCCCCCTTCTCCCGTGCTCCTGCTCTTGCATGGCGCGCCTCGAGCGCCGCCAGGGCCGCAGCCGGACTGGACATGACACAGCGCAAGAGCGCCAGCGCGCCCCAATAACGCACGCGGCGTTTGCGCTCTTCCAGATGCTGGCCGGTGCGGACGATTTCGGCGCAAAATTCGTAGGTTTTCTCGAACAGCATGCGATAAGCGCGGGAGAGATCGTAGGACCTGTCTTCGGCAATGCGCTGTGGGAAGCAGGATTCACCTTCCCAGTCGTGTTCAATGTCGGCGCGGGTGCGCTGCACGAAATGGTGCGCCAGTTCGGTCAGATGACTTTCGCTCAGCTCATTCACATCCCAATGTTCAAAGCGCGGGTCGAGCAGCCCCAGCAGCGAGCGAAAGGCCGATTCGATACCACTGTGCGGGGTGGCGGTGAGCAGGATAAGATGACGGTTCTTGTCCTTGGCCACTTCCTGTAAAAATTCATGACGTTGCTGCTGATTCTGATTTTTCGCCATGGCTGCGCCGTGGGCTTCATCCACGATGACCAGTTCGGGCGCGTGCAGCAGGAAGGCGTGGCGGTTGCGCTCGCTCTTAACCCAATCTATGCTGATGACCTGCACCGGATAATGCTCGTAGATGGTGCGCGACGCGGGCTTGTTTCGCTCCAGTTGTCCCACCGTCCCGGAGCGGATGACGACGGCCTGATGGAAGTTGAATTTTTCTATCAGTTCGCGCTGCCACTGTTCGCATAGGTAAGGCGGACAGAGCACGGCCAGGCGTTTGATTTCGCCGCGTTCCCACAGCTCGCGGGCGATCAGCAAGGCTTCGATGGTTTTGCCTACTCCCACATCATCGGCAATCAGCAGGCGCACCGGATCGAGGCGGAGTGCCATGAGCAGTGGCACAAACTGATAGGTGCGTGGGCGGATGGAAATGCGCCCCAGCGAACGCAAAGGAGAAGCGCCCTCGCGCAACGTCAATCGCGCCGCCTGCCAAAGCAAGTGCGCCCCCGTTGCATCAGAAACGTCTTCCACTTCGGGAAGCGGGAATTCTGCCGGCTTCAAGCGCTCTTCTGGTAAAGTATAAGCGATCTTGTCGGTTAATTCTTTGTGCAGCTGGAGTATCTCGTCCTCTGTGCCGGTGAGGGGGCGCAAGGTATATACGTTTTGATCTGGGCTTGGCAAAAGGACCCAATGGCGCTTGCGAAATTCAACAATAGATCCGGGGGTCACCATATCGTTTTCGCTCTTCCGATGAGGATCTGCACACGAAGTGCGACGAACAGAGGGTTTATGTTGAGGGGCTGTTATCCTTGTGCGTTTGCACTGCCTTGTGTTTTCTCAGCCTCGCCAAGCGTAATGGCAAGATTGTGCTTATTTTAGCCCAAAATTTTCCAATGTGGCAGCTTCTCGTATATGGTAGAATCGATCGACATATGGTATCAGGTCTTTCAGTCCCCCTGTTCCCATAAGGAGGTAGTGATGAGCGTCCAACACATAGACTTGCCCGATCCCCAAGTAAGCGCCAGTGGGCGCGGTGTGACGGGCATGGAATACAAGATCATTGGTACCACGTTACAGGCGGTGATCTTGGAACTCGATCCCGGCGAAACGATTTACTCGGAAAGCGGCGGGATGGCCTGGATGAGCGGCAACATCCGCATGCAGACGACCACCCGCGGCGGATTGGGAGGCATGCTCAAGCGTGCCTTGAGCGGCGAATCGCTCTTCCTGGTTGAATTCACCAGCCAAGGGAGCAAAGGAACGGTTGCCTTTGTTTCTGATTTTCCGGGCAAGATCGTGCCGGTGCACCTGGCACAGGGTCAGGAGATCATTTGCCAGAAACAGGCTTTCCTCTGCGCCGAGAAGACGGTGACATTGGATATCCACTTCCGGCGTAAGCTGGGTGCCGGCCTATTCGGAGGCGAAGGGTTTATCTTGCAAAAATTGACCGGTCCCGGCGTGGCTTTTGTGGCGCTGGACGGGGAGATCGTCGAATATACGCTGGCGGTCGGAGAAGTGCTCAAGGTGGATACCGGGCACGTTGGAATGTATGAGCCAAGCGTCAGCTTTGAGATCGAGATGGTCAAGGGCGTGAGCAACGTGCTTTTCGGCGGTGAAGGGCTGTTCCTGGCCGTTCTGCGCGGGCCAGGGCGCGTCTGGTTGCAGACGATGCCAATACAAAACTTGGCCAAAGCGGTGTTGCCCTACTTGCCGCAGCCAAAAGGAGATTGATGACGATGCATGGACGCAGTACCCCCCAGAGATACAAAGGATCTTCCTGATACCTTTGCATCTCTAAGGGGGTGCCTGTAATCCCATGTGGGAGTGATCAGGCTGTTTTATTTGGAAATCAGGAGGATGTGCTCGAAGAACAATTCAAGAGCATATCCCTGGATCGTATTGCCTTCCTCTGACACCGGCACGGGCCCATAATCTGCCGTGATCACGAATTCCTTGCCCTTCTGCAAGAGAATCGGCTGAGTCGAACGCCCTGCCTCCGTACGATCATCACAAATTCCCGGTAACAGGCAGGGAAGGAACAACAGGATGCCGCTCCAGCCGATTTCGTCCGGATCCGATTCTACCTGATACACTTTCAAGGTGATATTATACGTCTCACCTTCTCCGGCAAGTATCTTGAGCCGCGCTCTAGCCTGATTGCTGCTAAGCAGATTGGCCTCAAGCACACGTACCGGCACAGGGAGGTAATCCGCCGAGGATGTGTTTAGCGTAGAGTTGTCTTTCTTCAACGCGGCCAATGCGTGAATGTTGGTGATCTTATACCTTCCTTCCTGGCTATTATTCCAGACAAAGCCGTACCCGGAAGGCTTGAAAAGAAATGTGGTTTTGGCTTCTGCCAAATTTTCGCTCACTCTCCTGAAAATCACTTCTTTGCACTCTTTGGCAATCTCTACGGCTTTTGTTTCCAGGGATTCGTACAGGCGGTTTTCCGAGACATAAACACATAACTGATAGGGAGTAGAGGCGATCTGGGCCACGTTTTCGGAGATAGAGACGCTCACGTCTATGGGTAACTTTGTGTTAATGTCACCGGTCGGGCTCGGCAAACTAACGCTTATAATAAAGTTAGAGCTTAGAGTTCCGGAGCCAGACTCTGAACCCAGGCGCGAGAACAGACCTTTTGCTTCTCCCTTGAGTAGGCCAACGGATGAGGTGACCTCTGCAAGAATCCGGTAGCGAAAAACATCCGGAGGTGGATTCGGTACCAGGATGGTAAAGGCGCAGACTGCATCCGGGTTTTGAGGAGGATCGGTGCAAGGGAAGGACTGCTCCAGCAGCTGGGTGTTGTAGGAGTTAAACAGGGAGAGTACAAGGTTGCTTTGGGTGGCGGCTCCTTTTGGAATCCCATACACCTCTCCACTCAGAATTAATTTATCGAAATCATAGGTGGCTTCATTGATTCTCAACGAGATTGTCGGGAGTGGAGTGGCTGTGGGGAATAGGGTGGGAGAGGCTGTTGGTGACGCAACGGGGGTGGGAGAGTAAATTGGTCTGATGGTGGGAAAGGTCTGGATGACCGACGGGCTTGGTGGTATCGATGGAGCGCTCAGGCCGCAACCGAACGACAGAAGGAGCAAAAAGGCAATAGCCAATTTTATGCGTTTCATGGGACACCTCCAGATTTAGGGAAACAAGGAAAGTTATCCGGTGTCCCGGTTTGAAGTTTAGAGGTCCATCAAAGGGGGAATGGTTTGTGAAGACCTCGCTCATTTTATGGACATGTCCATTTACAAAAACACACTAAGAAGAGAAAAGTTGTCTTGTTGCGCAGAAGAAGTAGTGTGAGATCTTAGAGCCTTTGCTTCCGGATTTGCCAGAGGGTGGTTTGCAGGGAAGCAACTTAGAGTACCATTGACATTTTTTGAATGTATGTTATCATACGAACATCAATGATAAAAATTTTTTTTAACATCATTGTTGCTTTTTAATGATTTTATTTTGGGATAAATACGATAAATATGCTCAACAAAACAACTCTTTTTTCCTGCCAAGTGCTACTAAGGTAGCAGACTGCTTATTCACCTCCTTCTGCCATGACATCCATAGATAACATCGTCCAACGTGCAAAAGATGGCGATAAGGAAGCCTTTGGTATTCTTTACGAAGAATATTTTCCAATAGTCTATCGTCGTGCAAGATGTCTTGTGCCCGAGGAGGAGGTGGACGACGTAGTCCAGGATATCTTTATTGCAGTCTGGCTATCGCTGCCGAGTTTTCGTGGAGAGGCTTCTCTTGGTACCTGGATCCGCACGTTAACTAACCGAAAAATTGTGGAGTACTATCGTAAAACCGGGCGGCAGAAAAGAATCCTGGAACAGGTTCAACGGCAGGCCAGAATCTCTATGAATTTAGAGGAGGCCAATACCGAAGAAGAGTTCCTTCACCTTAAAGAAGCTTTCTCGCGCCTTGCGGGACGCTATCAAGAAGTTCTGTTCCTGCGATTCGCAGAGGGAATGCGGTTTGAAGAAATAGCTTTCACAACCCATCAGACATTGGATGCCGTAAAATCCCTGTTTAGGCGTGCTATCAAGGCTCTTGGTAAGGAACTGGATCATTTATGAAAAAGAAACATCGCCCTTCTACTGAAGAAATCATAGAATTTGCGGAACGTGTTTTGGATTCGCCATTTGAAGAAGATCTCTCTGCTCTCTCTGTGGATAATGATGAAAAAAGGATCATTTTGCAACTAAGGCGACTGTTTTCTGTTGGAGCAGAAGATGAGCGAGAGATACAAGAGAGGGCCCGTAAAATCTTTCAGAAATTACTCCCTCTGTTACCAGATCGACGAAGGCACCATGGAATTTTTTCTCGTTCCGCATTGTTGGCTTACGCAAGTGTTGCTTTCGTGCTGTTGGTTATCCTTTTGCTACTCCCTCCCGGTATTTTTCCGGTAGCTACGGCCCTGGCGGATCTAAGTTCTATTACCAAGCTGGCATTTGTAGTTGGGGTTCTGATCGTGGTGTTTGCATGGTGGCATCACACTCGATCGAGGAGGTAGTTCCCTTTGTTTCTTACAAGGAGGTAATCGGACAAAACATGTGTAATGCTATCGGTGTTTAAATGATTTTCTACGAAAGGAAATGAGACTATGAAAACAAACTTTCTGTTTAGTCGACGTACGATTTTTATCGTGATAGCCGTACTTACCATCCTTTCTATCTTGCTGGCGTCTTGTGCCCCTGCAACAGACCTGGCTGGAGCTGGCGGTGGTCAAGGTGGTGGTCAGGGCGGTGGCCAAGGTGGCGGCCAAGGTGGCGGTCAGGGCGGTGGTCAAGGTGGTGGTCAAGGTGGTGGTCAAGGTGGTGGTCAAGGTGGCGGTCAAGGTGGCGGTCAGGGCGGCGGCCAAGGTGGCGGCCAAGGTGGCGGTCAGGGCGGCGGCCAAGGTGGCGGCCAGGGCGGCGGTCAAGGGCATTTGCCGATCACAATCTGCCATGCTACCGGAAGCGCTACGAATCCCTATGTCGAGATCACCATTGATGATGATGCGGTCCTCAACGGGCACCGACCTCATCATGATGATATCATTCCTGCCCCTCCGGGTGGTTGTCCATCGGCCCCTAAACCGACGAAGACTCCTCGCTCTGGAGGGCATACGCCGGTAACCATCTGCCACGCCACAGGGAGCGACAAGAATCCGTATGTGCTTATCACAGTGGATGACGATGGCGCGTATTCCGGCCATATCAATCACCCGAATGATATTATCCCGGCACCTGCTACGGGTTGCCCGGTGCCAACCGTTACGCCGGAACCTCCATCTACTGAAACTCCCCCTCCTTCTACTGTTACGCCAGAGCCGCCGGTGGTACGGTGTACAGGAGATTGCACGCCTCCGAAACAAGTGCGATCTGCACCCCCATTGAGCTGCCCGAATTGGATTTTGTTCCACTCCTTCCGGCAGGGCAATCTACAGATTTTCCGTCTGGATGGCCAGGAAGGCGGGGACGGAGCGAACTTGTATAACATTTCCAATAGTGCCTTTACGGATACGCGCCCAAGTCGCTCTTTCGATAGCCAGTGGGTTGTATTTCAGAGCAATCGAAATGGGAACGTGGAGCTGTACCTTGCAGATAGCGAGGGCAAAAACCAGACCCGTCTTACCGAGACTCATGCAAACAATATTAACGCCATGTTTGGACCGGACAATCAGCATATTGTCTTCCAAAGCGATCGCAACGGGAACTGGGATCTGTTTACCATCGATCGTGTAAGCGGCGTGGAACGTCAACTGACTAACCATCCGGCAGATGATGTGGCGCCCTTCTGGTCACCGGACGGAGAATGGGTCGTCTTCCAGAGCGATCGGACCGGTTCTTGGAACATTTACTTGCTCAACGTCCAAACCGGGAATGAATTTCAGGTGACCGGATTCGCCGGTAACGCAATCTTGCCGGCGTGGTCCCCGAACGGGCGGCAACTTGCGTTCCTGAGCGATATCAACGGGGTGTGGGATGTGTTTGTGTCCGATCTTGATGGGAGCAACTTGCGACAGGTTACCCATGGCGATGGGAACGCAGGTAGCATTTCCTGGTCACCGGAGGGCAATCGCCTGGCATATCAGGTGGAGTATGAAAATAACGTGGACGTGTTCACCTTCGATCTTGTCGGTGGCCTGGAGTATCGTCTAACAGATTTTTCGGGCGCAGACATTGCTCCAACCTGGAACTGCGACGGCTCGCAAATCTCCTTTACGTCCACGCAGAACGGGAATGCCGATGTCTTCTCTGTGCCGTGGACCGGTGGGGATATCTTGCAGCTGACAATTGATCCCTCGACGGATAAGTGGTCAGAGTGGTCACCGGCGAAAGAACTTGCCAGCCACGGATTCTAAATTTCAAAGTTCTCAGGTAAGGCGGGGAGTCTTCCTCGCCTTACCTCTCCCAATATGCTATGGTTCTCTGGGTAGCACTTTTTCTGGCAACGCTCATTCCCTTGTTGGCGTTTTTCCTGATGTATCGGTTGGATTTCTATCGGACCGGTTCAGGAAGTTATATTTTGCTGTGTCTGGGATGGGGAGTTTTATCCTATGCATTGGCCTCGTTGATCAATCCTGCCATGATCCATTGGGGATGGGTGGACTTTAACGAAATGGTACGTTTTAGCGCTCCTGTACTGGAAGAAATCTTGAAAGGTCTACTTTTATTTTTGTTGGTACAACAGGTGCATTTCACCTACTTTGTAGACGGGGCAATTTACGGTTTTGCTGCCGGGGTTGGCTTTGCTATTTTTGAAAATTATGAGTATGTTACCGGGCGTCCAGAACTCGGTATGGCGATTGCTGCTAGTCGAGTTCTTTCTACCAACTTAATCCACGCAACAGGCAGTGCTGTGATCGGTATCACGTTGGGGCTTGTTCGGTTTGAAAGGTCTCTCCGGGCCCGACTTTTGTGGTTGGGCGGTGGATTGGGGCTGGCGATGGGGATCCATATCGGTTTTAACAACATGGTCAGCCAAAATATTGCGTTGATTTTTGCCATCTTAGCTGGCTTTATGGGAGCGGTTTTTATTGCTTGGTTGATCCGAAGAGGCTTAGAGGAAGAGCGCAGGTGGCTTCTTGAGACCTTGGGCATGCGGGATCAGGTTACTCGATCTGAAGCGCGCATTGTGCATGAAATGGAAAACATGGATGAAATGCTGGAACTTTTGGCATCTCGCTTAGGCACCGAAAAGGTGCGACAGGTCAAGGCTTTTCTGCGCTTGCAGGCTCGATTGGGACTTCTGCGCAAGAACCTAGAGATGCTTTCGGACAGTGCTTTGCAAGAGGCCATCCGAGCTGCAATGGAGGATCTGCGCCAAGAGATCAATCGTCTACGACGGCAGGTAGGTAGTTACGAAATGCTTTATTTGCGCCATGTATTCAAAGAAGACGGGAATCCTTTGTGGGATCGATTGGAACAAATTCTTCAGGAGCGGGAAGGACAAGGAATCGCAGGAGGGGGGCTCTGGCAGACCCTTGATGTTCGGCTCAAGACTGCTTCTCGGGAGGTACCGCATGACTGATATTGTTCGCTCGCTAGAGCGTTCCCTTCTCTTCGGCAATCAGCCTAAGGAGACGTTAGCGCTCATCGGTCAACAATTTCGTGTTCGCACTCTGTCCTCTGGAGAGATCCTCTTTCGGAAAGGAGAACAGGGGGATGCGTTGTTTATTGTGGCGGAAGGAAGACTCCAGATTGTGACGCAGAATGCGCAAGGGGATGAGGTGATTTTGAATGAATGTGGAGTGGGAGAGACAATCGGTGAAATGTCTCTGGTGGATGAATCCCCTCGCTCGGCTACGGTTATTGCGCTCGAGCCCACTGTAATGTTGGAATTAAAAAGGGAAGACTTTTTGCAATTATTAGATGAACAGCCAAAAATCGCGTTACTTCTCTTGCTTACCTTGATATCGCGCCTGCGTTTTGCTACTACTTACATTGAAAAAGCAACAGAGTGGAGCCGCAAAGTCTCGCAAGGGGATTATGCGTTTATTGAGGAAAGCGTCCCTCTACGAGGAGCCGAAGAAAAAGCACAGCAGTTTTTGGGAGCGTTCTTCCAAATGGTGCGTGATGTTCAACAACGTGAGCAGGCATTACGCCAGCAAATTCAAGCGCTTCAGATCGAAGTTGACGAGGTCAGGAGACGCCAGGCGGTGGAAGAATTGACCGCTACCGAGTTCTATCATACGTTGCGTCAACAAGCTCAGGAGTTAAGGCGTCATCGCCATTCTGGAAAAAGAAAAGGAGAGTAAATGGGCCTCATTGTTTCCATCCATTCTTTTAGAGGGGGCACAGGGAAATCCAACCTGACTGCCAATCTGGCCGTTCAGGCGGCTTTAGCCGGGAAAAGGGTTGCAGTGGTAGATACAGATATTCAATCTCCCGGTATTCATGTGCTGTTTGGCATAACCCAGCATACAATGGGAAAAACACTGAACGATTTTCTCAATGAGCGTTGTCCGATTGACGAGGTGGCGCAGCCGGTTAAGAACCTGATGAGTGGTTCTTACCCAACCTTGTCTGAGAACTTGCAGCTGTGGTTGATCCCCTCCAGTATTAATGCGCGCGAGATCGGCCAGGTTCTTCGCAAAGGGTATGATGTAGCCCGACTTAATGAGGGTTTACAAACCCTGCTTCAGGAGCTGGCTTTGGACTATCTTTTCATTGATACGCACCCGGGCCTCAACGAGGAGACGTTGTTGTCTATTGCCATTTCGGATGTCCTGCTCGTGGTTCTAAGACCCGATCAACAGGATGTGCAAGGTACGGCTGTAACGGTGGATATTGCCCGCAGTCTGGATGTCCCTCATCTGTTCCTGATCGTCAATAAAGTGCTCCCACGTTACGATTTTGGGGAGGTAAAGAGACGCATGGAGGACCTTTTCCAAGCGCCGGTGGCCGAAGTATTACCTTTAAGCGAAGACGTGGCAGACAACGGAAGTGCTACGGTTTTCTCTCTCCGCTTTCCGGAGCATTCTTGGTCACAAAAGGTGCGTGCCCTCTCTGCCAAACTTCTAAGCTTGGAGGCTGGAGCATGAAATGTTGGTACTGTGAAGATGCGGCACGGGCAGCTTGCGCTTTTTGTGGGCGTTTTGTCTGCAGGGATCATGTGCGTACTATGTCCACATTCATCGCTATGTATGTTGGGGAGAACAATGTTCCCAAAGGATTGGCCGTTGCGAACGTGGTGTGGTGTGGCGAGTGTGAGCCACAACCCGAACCCATTCCCATGCCAGAGCTCTACTAAAAGAGGGTCTTATGGGAGTATTTGATCGACTACAGAAAGAGATAGAGAAACAGCAGCGGGAAAACGGGATTACGGCGCTGGATATTGCCGAGCTTCCCCCCACTCTGCGGCGAGTTATGCGTTTGCTCTTGCGCAAGGTCCACATGAGCTATTCCGAGCTGTTGCAAGCCGTATCGAGCTTTCCGGAATCTGAGCGACTATCGGCTGAAGCGTTGGAGGAGGCGCTCGGAGCACTGGTTGATCAGGGATGGGTGCTTCAGATTGGGACGAAAGCAAAGGCGATTTACAAGGTTAACCTGAGACGGAAATCAGGAAGTCGCCTCGGTGCTGGGATTTGGAATGTGTTGGATGAGAAACTCAAACGATAGCGAGACAGAACGTTAAAAATTTATCCTGTGAGTTCGTAGATGTGGAGAGGTCTTTCCTTTCCTTTTGCGGAAAAGAGGCCAGCATCCTGGATGTGGAACTGCGAGGATATCTCCTGTGCCAATCTTTCGTTGATCAAAATCTGGTTGCGTCCCGCGTGGTTCATGATTCGGGCAGTAGTGTTCACCGTGTCACCGAGTACGTTGAATTCTCTTCTGCCGCGCGGTTCACCGATCTCGGCGACGAAGGCAGAGCCTCGCGAGATGCCGATCTGGCAATACACTTCAACCTCTCGGCCACCCACAGTGGGCGCTTTTAGCTGGCCGATGATGCGGCGAATTTCCAGTGCCGCTCGTGCCGCTCGTAAAGCATCGTCGGTGTGGGCCGTGGGGACGCCGAAGTAGATCACAATGTCCGAGCCGGAGAGGTGATAGGTAATTTTCTTGAGCATGCCCCCGTTCGCTTCGACAGCGGCGTTGATCAAGGCGAAGGCTCGCGAAAAACTATGGATAATCTTGGTTTCTTCTCCCGGTAAGGCAATATCCACCAATTCCGGCAGGCCGATGAAGTTGACAAATAGGATGACCGGTTCCGGGAAATCCGGCACCAGTTGACGTTGGGCCGCATTTTCTACCAGCAGATCCAAGACCGCGGAAGGCAAAAAAGCGGCCAGCGGTTCTAATGTTTGAAGAAGGTTTTGGATTTCTATCATGAGCCCCATCGTACTGCGCTCAAATAGCACCGGGTTGGCCATACGACGAGGCATCACAATTTCATATTCGCCTAGATCGGTCTCTGAGAGATTATCCACTACCAGATAATAACCCGTTCGGCCGCTTTCAAACTCGAATTCCTTTTCTACATGGCGATAAGCTGCTTCCGAAAGGCATACCCGTCCGTTGAAACCGTTGCTCTCTGCCAGCTTCGCATCCTGCACCGCTTTACCAAGCAGCACGTGCTCCATTCGGCGAGGAGTACCAATGTCGGCCACAAGGAAGGTCCCTTTATGGATGCCGACGCGCATTTGTAGACTAAGGATTCCCACAGGTGTTTCGATGTGAGCAAACTCTTGCATTGCCCGTTGCATACGCAAGCCGGCTCTTATAGCTTTTTTGGTGTCGTTGCCACGTTGATCTTCGGGAAAGAAAACGAACAGCGCGTCTCCGGTAAATTCCATCAGCTCTCCGCCGGATTTGCTGATGATCTCTAACATCCTGGAAAAATAATCGTTGAGGATATTAAGCAGCGATACGGCTCCGGCGCTTCCCAAGGTGGCATTCGCTTCGAGCAGACGAGTAAAGCCGGCTAAATCGGTGAACATTAGCGTTCCTTGTTGCCACTTATATCGGATTTCCCCCGGTCGCGGTGGATTCTCGATTAAGTGCTTGGGGACATAATCGTGTAAGATGCGTTGTAGCGTTCGTAAATGAGAAAATATTTGCTCTAGCATGGTTGGTGAGGGATCTAACCATGAAAGAGCATATAGCTGAGCAGGCAGGAATCGGCGTAACCTCGGTTCAACTTCTTGGAGAGGAGAAGAAACCATGTAAAGATTATAACATGACCCTATTCATTTTATTTCAAAGAAAGGAGAAACAAAAAAATGAAAAAAACATTCGCGTTGCTTTTTGTCATCCCGGTACTAACCTTCTTCCTGGTTAGTTGCCAGGGGCGATCCGTTATGCCATCACAGGTGATAAGCTCACCACAGGCAACACCGGCGGCTGCTTTACAGGTAACAAGTGCCCTTTTCCTTGACCCGGCGCTGGCCATGGATGCAGATTCTCAAAAGATCAATGCTTTCCTTTACGAGACGCTGGTAGGATATCAAAATGGCGAGATTGTGCCTGCTTTGGCGGTATCCTGGAGTGTTTCAGAGGATGGACTCCACTATACTTTCAATCTGCGTTCCGATGTCACCTTTCACGATGGCACTGCTTTCAATGCTGATGCTGTGCTGGCGAATTTTGATCGGTGGTTTAACCCCCACTCTCCTTTACACACTGGAGGTGAATTCGTCGCATGGAAGACCTACTTTGGAGGCTTTCAAGGAGAACGAGGCGCTGATGGAAGACCGTTATCTATCCTGGATGGTGTAGAAAAGGTGAACCAAAACACAGTCTTATTCCACCTGAATACGCCGGACAATAAATTCCTCTTCAATCTAACCGATCTGAGCTTTGCGATCGCCAGTCCAGCGGCACTCCAGAGGCCTAACTTTGGCAAACAAGGAAACGTAGCCGGAACAGGTCCTTACTATGTAAAGCAATGGAATGCCGAATCCCTTATCCTTGCGCCGAATGCAAATTACTGGGGTGCAGTTCCGTCTGAAGATCTTGTTATTTCACTCAAGTGACGGAACAGAATACCCAAATTTACCGGGATACTCACTGTCGAGATTCGCGTCGCATCGGGCAAAACGGTTCTCCGTGCATTTCATGGGCTGTCCTGTGGGTGCCCGATTTCTGTAAGGTCGGTTCAAGCTCAAGCGAGGTAGCAAAGTCTTGTAAGGGGAAGGATGTAATTCCTTCCCCTCTCTTGCTTTCATTTACTAAACTAAGGTCCCCAGGCCGGCTGTCCCTCATAACCGGGTGAGGATGTTAGGGGGAGGGTTTCCCCTGTGGTAGGGAGTAGCATCCATAAATCTGAATTTTGCCCGTCGTTTACCTGAAAGACCAATCGCCAACCATCGGGAGACCACATCGGATCGCCGATGATTTGTTTAGGAATGTTAAAAACTTGCGTTTTCCCTTTATCTACATCCAAGAAGGCCAGACCGTTCTTTTCCCCTTTTTCGAAGCGAAATGCCAGGGTTTTGCCATCAGGGGACCAAGCAGGGATGCCGTTTTTGCGATCGCTTTGGGTCAAACAACGTGTTTCTTCGCCGGCCAGCAAGAATGTACAGATTTGCACAACGGCGTTATTTTCCCAAAGACGAAAAGCAAGGGTGCTTCCATCTGGCGACCATATGGGATCGGTGATGGGAACTGAGATGTCGGCGGCAAGCTGGCGTAATTCTGTTCCATCAGGACGTATCAGGTAGAGTCCGGCATTTCCCGTGCGGTTGGAAGTGAAGGCAATCCAATCTCCATCTGGTGACCATACAGGAGCCGTATCACCGGCCGGGTCTTCTGTCAGAGAGATTGTTTCCTGGGTTTCCAACTGATAGAGGTAAATATCCCAATTCCCTTTGCGGAAAGATTCGAACGCAAGGAAGCGTCCATCCGGGGACCAGAAAGGTGTACTATCTTTTGCAGGGTGATCGGTTACTCGCAAGAGCGTCTGAGCAGACACATCCAACACATAGATATCTGTATTGTTTTGCGTCAGGCCTGTGAAGGCTATATATTTTCCATCCGGAGACCAACGAGGAGACACAATGGCTGAGGGAGGGTTTTCCAGGATGAACGTATCCCCTTGAGCTACGTTTAGAATACTCAGATGGACTTCTTTGTCTTCTCCGGAAAGAAAAGCAATCCTGCCGTTGGCCGGGGGAATGTTGGCGCCCGCTGCTCCCAGAAGCATCCCGGCACTTCCCAGGGGGGTAGGCGATGGAGAAGACGTTGCTGTCTGAGGCAGTTCGGTTTTAGGGGGAAGCTGGGTTAATGAGGGATAGAGTGGAGAACAAGCCACAAGGAGAACAAAACCCAGTATTGGTAGCCAGTTTGGAATTTGTAACATGATGTACCTCTTTATGCGTAAATTGAAATGCGAGCTTTTTGCTTAAAGTCGCTTGCCGGATGCTTTATGGACATCTTCCAGACAGAATGATACTATCTTGTAACTTAACCCAGGCCTCAACGTGTGTTTGTTTATCTGAGCCGAATGCTATATCTAGGTTCCCCCACTGTGTCTAAAACAGGCATAAAAAGAGGCCATAATTTTTGGAGAAATTCTTTCCCACAGATGCTTATCCGCATCGATCATCTACTTGTGTTTTTCACGGAGGGCTTTGGCTTTTTGTTGCAAGAGGCGAAAATAATCGGTTTCCACGATTTCGGCGACTTGACGGGTACGTTTTGCTTCGTCAATTTCAATTCGTAGGCGCGCAATTTCCTGACGCATCATCTCTTGTCGCAGAAAGCCATCCACTGCCGCGGATGCCAACAGAATCAAGGTTTCCAATGCATCATCAATTGTGAAAGAAGTGATTTTTCCACTTTGCCTGTCGCGGGCATTGACCAATTGGAGCACGCCGACGAAATCCCTTTCGCTGCCGGGTAGAGGGATGGTAAGGATAGAGACGGTTCGATAACCATGTTCTTCGTCAAAGCGTCGTACGCTGGAAAGATCGAACTCAGAAGCAAGGTAAGCATCCGGCAGGTTAATCCGAATGCGCTTGAAGATAGCGCATGCAATCAGATGACTGTGATCGGGAATTCCGGATGGGGTATACAGAGGGATGGGCGGAATTTCTATCTTCTTTTCGCTGGTGCCTCCAAGATGAATCCCCAATGCTTCGTTACGCATGATCACAAATTCTAGAGCGCTTTCATTTCTAAGGAGGTACAATGTACCCCCTTCAGCGTGAGTGAGTTCCTGTGCTTCGATGACAAGCGTTTCTAAAAGCCGATTGAAGTCTTTCTCTGCAGAAAGAGAAACGCCTATCGGGATTACTTTCTGCATCAGGTGAAATTGTTGCTCGCGGGCGGCGACATGTTGGGCCATTTTGTTGAAGATCCGTGCTAGTTCTCCCACTTCATCGGAACGCTTGAAAAATTGCTCAAGAGTCAGGCTCGAATAATTTCCTTTTTCGACCTGATGGGCGGCACTCATTACCGCCTGCAAGGGGTGGATGACGAGGGAGGACATCCATACCGAGGTAATTCCCCCTGCTAGCAAGACAATTAGTGAAAGGATGAGGGCTTGCAGAATTTGTTGACGGACGGCGCGTTCTAGCTCTTCTATCGGAAAATACACGATGACGCTACCGAGAAATGTTCCTGTATTTTCATCGATCACAGGAGCGATGGTCTTTAACCTGTTCTCTTCGATGAAAACGGAGGTTTTGCCCTCTAAGGTCTCCTGAATTGCCTGAAATTCGCGCGGGCTAATAGTTGTGTTGTCGGCTTCAGGGAGTGCGCTATAGATAAAAGTTTGTATCTGATTTTCAAACAAGCGGATGGCGGTGATGTCTCCACCTTGCACCAATTCGCGGATCAAACGTTCGAGCCCGACACGAGAGCGCAAACGTGAGAGAATGGTGGCGTTATAACCCACTTGGACGATGCGTGGTTTATCAATTCCGGCAACCCCTACATATTTGAAGACCTCTGAATCTACCTCCCGGACGCGCGCTTCCTGGATAACGACCGTTTTCTCTCCGGTAAGCAGGGGCCAAAAAGCAGAGGCTTGGGGTTGAATGGCCGGATCTGGGTTAAAAGTAAAGTCTATCTCCTCAATGTTTCGCAGGTAACTATGCCCTTTTTCATCGGTGATCCAAAATTCACTAAGAGTCGTGTGAAGGACAATGTCCTTCAGGTGTTGATTAATCTCTTCAGGAGGTAAGCCGGCCTGTTCGGCGATGGCTACGAGATGGGCTGCAAGGGTTGCTTCGACTACCATTTGTTCTCCGATGGCAGATTCCATTTCCTGAGGAAATTGAGCCACAATCGCCACAGTGCGTGCCAGCAAGCGTGCCAACAATTGAGCATCTGCTTGTTGTTGACGCAAGATGGCTTGATAAGAGGCCCAGGTCAAGACGCCGCTCAGCAGGAGAATGGCTCCCGCGAGCAAAAAGGTGATCGCCATTAGAGAACGGGTTCGGTATGTCACTTAACCTTCTGTGTACCGCTTGCGGAGTCTTTGGGCTTTGTTCTGTAACTCCTGGAAGAAATCGCTTTCGACAATGGCCTGGACTTCGCTTTGGCGTTTTGTTTCGTCGATCACAATTTCCAGCTCTTGAACACGCTCGCGCAGTTTTTGCTCTCGTTCGTATACTTTCCCCACCATAACTTTGAAGATGCTCGAAAGATTATCAATTTCGTCTCTGAAGGTGCCTTCTTTCTCCAGGGGGGCAAAGTCTATGGCGTATTGGCCTTCACCCACCTGTTCTACCAAACGATTTAGCAATAGAATGCGGTGTGTCAGAGCGCCGGAGAGCAAGTAGACCGAGTAAAAAATGAGCGCGTAGCTGAGCAGGAAGGCAAGGCTTCCGCTGACAAGAATGCCTCGTTGCACCTGACGTAAATATCCTGCCTCGATATCGGCACCGATGGCGCCGACAATTTTTCCATCCGCATCCACAATGGGCATATATGTGGTGATCCATTCTCCAAAATTATCTTTGTAGGGTTTCCAGGCATCAACTCGCCCAAAAAGTCCGTCGTAGATACGGGTGGATGTTGACTTATAGCGCTGGCAAAAACGAAATCCCCCGCGCGGTGTCCGAAAATACCCTGTACTACCGATAGCAATAATTTCTCCCGGTTCTGTTCCCTTGATGTAGGTATAAAGCCGTGTGTTCGGTTGGAACTGTTGTACCGAACGTAACCAATTTACATGCGCCAAATAGCGTGGGTTGTCTTCTGGATAGTATCCATTCTGTTCGGATGGTGCATCTTTGGGAGGAGGACAATTTGGATTTTTGGCGGACTCCTCTTCGTAAAGCTGAACGAAATTTGCGACGTCCATTCCTTTTATGGCGCCGTTGAGCGTGTTGATCAGTTCTGTGGAAATGCTGTTTAGCAGACGCGCGGAAGTGTATTCGTAAAACCAGTAATAGCTCACAACGAAGACGGGAGTAAATAGGAGCACGAATGCAAGCCAGATTTTGATTCGCAGGCTCAGGTAGCGTTTTGATGTTATTTGATCCATATGTGTTGTCCTTGAACAGAATGTATGACTTGTTGCACGATGGGATGATCGATGGATAATCCGTAATGGTCTACTAGGAAAGCCAATGCAAAATTGATGAGCATTTCTGCATCCAAGGTGTTGAGATCGATTCCTGGTGCCGGCAAGAATCCGAGTATCCTTGATTCAAACTCAATGCCTGTAGGGTGGAAAATAGGTTCAAAGTATGCTATCGGCAAACGTCGGATGCCCATTTGCTCGTAATGCGTCATCAGCCTTTCGGATTCTACTTCGTTTACCATTCCCAGGCATTCGAGATGATTGCTTGTCGCGTCTCGAAGTATCTGAAATAGACACTGATATATTACGAATTCGGAAAGGCGTTGCTCGTGGATGCGAACGTTCCGAAAAACGGGCAGAATCCCCAAAGCATGTGCTAGCCCACACCTTCGGGATTCGAGATACCTGAAAATGCGAAAACCAGCCGGCACTCCGTCTACTTCAACCAGCCAGTAGTGCACAAATTGCCCAGGCCGATGATTGACAGGATATTGTGCCCTGGAGCGTAAACGAGGAACATAATGGATATACTTTGGGAACAGAGTCGCATAAAGGTCGAGCAGAGCGTCGATGCGCCGATCTTCCCCGGAGTCCAATATCTCATAGATGCACACAGGACCTGCTTGTAAAATCCTTTCTGCGCTCATTCTTTAGTCCTTTCTGAAAAATCGATGTCGGATAAAAGATCGGCGGCTCGTGATCGCCTTTTCAATTTCCAGTTCAGTAAGCTGTCAGCATAAGAGCGATAGACTTTTAGTCCTGTCCATAGTCCTCCAAAGCCTATTAGCATGGCAAAGCCCAGATAAATTCTGGATGCAAGGAGTCTCTCCCAGCCGATTTCTAGCCCGATCGTGATAATGACAAAAGCAATCACACTACCTACGATCGTGCCCAACGAGGGAAGGTAGCTATCGATAAACATGCTCACGCGACCGCGCTTTTCGTTAGGGACAATCGATTGAACTGCTTTGCGAAAGGATAAGTCCACGGTCTCGTAAGTGACACGGGCAATTCCATGACCCAGGGCGATTGCTAGGAAGTGTGGAAAGAACAATGAGAGCGCAACCCCTGCTATCATCGTGACCGGTTGGATCAGAAATCCTTTTCGCGTCTCCATGCGTTCCACAAGGCGCACGGAGAAAAATTGCATGCCCAGCGAAGCGAGCACGATTGCCAGATTGTATTGAGCATAAAAGGCTTGAAAATCTCCTCCCAACGTACTCCGGGCACTGTAAATGCTTTCATAAAGCAAAATGCTCATAATGATGCCCGTAAATAACATGCCTAATGTGAGATAACCGAACGTGGGGACGGTACGGATGAATTCCAGGCTATCTTTGAAAGTCTCTGCAAGGGTTGGAGTTTTGGATGCCGAGGTAGGGATGTTGAGGGCGTCCAACCTTTTTCGGGCGAATAGGAAAGCGAGAAAGAAGAAGGATGCATTCAATAGTAGCAACCTCATGGCTCCCACATGGATATAGGCATCCAATGTGGCAATGCCAAGGCCGGTCAAGGTCCCTAAAAAGGCAAAATTACCTATGAAAGGGATCAGACGCTTTCCTTGGGCGGGAGGATAAACGTCGTTTGCCAAAATCCAGAATAGTACGGGGAAGAAACGCCACTGTTGATCGTTGAGCAGGTAAATCAAAGTGTAGCTCAAGGTCAGGGGAAATGCCTTCCAAAGGAAGGTTAATCCCAACAGTAAATATAGAAGGCTAAAGGCCACAAGGACGATCTTGAGTAGTCTAACTCTATTAATTCGATCAATAAAATAGGACTGGGCGCCGCTGGCTATGATTAACAAGATCATGTCAACGATCCAGACTAACAGAATGTAATGATCTCTGACCTGACCGAGAAAACCGCTTACCGCTACAACTTTGGTAACCCCCATGGCCAGATAGTTGACAAAAAGGATAAAGCCTAATGTCAATGCGAGTGCTCTTTCACTAGGGCGAGGGAAGAATGACTGCATTTAGAAAGTCCAGGGTTTCTCGGAAAGCGCAACCTTGTCACGCGTCCATACCATTTCTGGTGGCGTTGCATCAATCAATATGTGTTGTATTTGATGCGTGTTGACCGAGTTAGGTCCAGTTACTCGATCTTTTTCCACAGATCTGTAGAGGGTTTGCCAAGTGGACGTGTGTGTGACGAAAACCGCGTTTCGTAGCGCGGATTTTCAGCGGAGGATGTTTCGTCGAGGCGAATGAAATTGCGCAGGACCAGACGATCGGCCAAGGCCTGCGCCTGTTCGATTTTCAGTCCAAGGTGTGTATACAGATCTTTCAGCGAAAAACTGCCCAGGCGCAACACGAAGTTCAACCAGGCGCGCAGATCGTTGGAGAATTCTCCAATATCAGACGGGCGAATTTCTCCATGGTGTGAATCTAATTCCAAAAGCAGTTTTTCAAAGGCGCTCTGGTCCATGATTATTGCTGTACTAGATAGGCGACATTTCTCAATTCCTGTGTCAGGGGATTGTCAGGATAGCGTGCCACAAAGATTCCCGAACTCGCGAGCGTCATCATTTCATCCGAATGGGGAAGGATGGCTGCAACTTTGCATTGATAAATTTGTTCCACGCGGCGGCGTACTTCATCCCTGTTAAAGGATTCGGGGGTTTTATTAACTACGATGAACATTTCAGGGACATCCAGCTTCCGAGCCACATCGATGGTCACCGCTGTTCCCTGGTAATCTTGCTGATCGGGGCGCATGATGACCAGCAGGGTGTCGGAGATGGCTATCGAGAGAAGTGTTTCCTCGGTAATTCCAGGATGTGTATCAATCAGTAGATAGTCCAGGCGTAATTGTTTGACCACATCTCGGAAGCCATCGTTCAACAGACCCACGTCATATCCTTCTCTTAGAATGCGCGCAATCTCTCCTGCTTTAATGCTAGATGGGATGAGAAAGATCTGTCCTTTAATCGAGGCACCTACCTGGCCGGTGACATCGTGGGCTGTTTCCTGGATGGAACATTTCCCCCAGAGATAATCGTTTAGTGAATGCATCATCTCGGATTGATCCAGATTGAACAGAACATGAATACCGGGTGACGCGATATCCGTATCCACAATTCCAATTCTTGCGCCTTCCATTGCTAGGAGGGTTGCCAGATTTGCCGTTGTGTTCGACTTACCGGTACCACCCCGAAATGAGTGAATAGAAACAATTTTTGACATGGATACTCCTGGAAAGTGAAATCAGTTTCATGTTCAACGATTCGTGCTCAACAATGCTTACTTAGCGGCTGGGAAACTTTTATGCAGGTTTTGTGGCGTTTGGCTCTATCTGCGCTAACCAGAGACTGGTACTGTGTTGCCGTGGCGGTTTAATGTAAGCGCTTGCGTGAGTCCTTGATATTACCGGGCAAAATGGTCTTCCTGTCAATATAAGACTTTCTTTGTCCATTTTACCACGTTTTACCATTTCTAGTTTGATGGAAAAGGAACTGTGAAAGATAAAGTGCTTTATTTTCGCAGAAAACGTTACAATATGGCTATAAATATACGTCGCGCTTTAGCTTGCTAAGGGGTCGATTTTCGTCGAAGATGGGTTCAATAAGTCGTTGTTGTATGAATTAGCAGTTGTTAGGGCGCGATACGACTTTAGCCGGGCTAGCATAAGTTGCGTGATACAATTTAGAGCATTCCCAAAAGTATGCTTCGTATCACTCGTTACGGTGATGTCATTCGTTTTGATTTGGCACGCACCCTGGCCGGGCGGGGCCGCTATTGGACGACTTGCTACTGGCTGGATGGGGTATTGATTGATAGCGGTTGTGCATATACGGCAAACGAGCTACAGCAAGCTTTGAGCGAATTGCCACTGAAATGTATTGTCAACACCCATTCCCACGAGGATCATATCGGGGCAAACGGCCGACTGCAACGCGAACGCTCACCCCTAGATATTTTTGCCCATCCGTTGGCGCTGCCGGTGTTGACCGACCCTCGCAAGGAGCAACCTTTGCACCCTTACCGTCGCTTGTTTTGGGGCTGGCCAGAACCCTCCTATGGAAGGCCACTAGCCGATGGAGAGGTGATCGAGAGCGAACGCTATCGATTGCAGGTGATTTACACGCCTGGTCACAGTCCGGATCATCTTTGCCTGTATGAACCCGATCGCGGTTGGCTTTTCAGCGGTGATCTGTTCGTCGGTGGACGTGAACGCGCCTTGCGGCGGGGATACGATATCTGGGGCATTTTGGCTTCGCTCAAGCGCATTGCCGATCTTCCATTGATCGTTCTCTTTCCAGGGAGTGCTCGTGTTCGTCAAAATCCAGCCGATGAGATACGGGCCAAGATCGACTATCTAGAAGGGATGGGCGAAAAAGTACTGGAGCTGCATCGTCGCGGCTGGAACCCGGCGCGCATTGCCCGCCACTTATTTGGTGGTCCAATGTGGGTGGAATTGATCACGATGGGGGATTTTTCCCGTGAGCATCTGGTGCGATCGTACCTAAGTGAATCTGTTGAACGCTCTTGAATAAATCCGAATCTTCTTGACGTCATCGCTGTTATCGGCTAAAATCATACCGACCGGTCGGTATGATTTTAGTGAGGGTAACCTATGCAACAGCGTAGCCTAGAAACTCGTGCTCGCCTGCTGGATGCAGCGCTAAAGCGTTTTGCCCGTGATGGCTATAATGCTACCTCGGTAGAGACAATTTGCGCCGATGCTGGGGTGAGCAAAGGGGCTTTCTATCATCATTTTCCTTCCAAACAAGCTCTATTCCTTGCTTTGCTGGAAGGGTGGTTGACGACGATTCAGGGAGGCCTCGAAGCTTCCCGTCGCGAGCGTGCTTCGGAAACGCTCATGGAAATGAGCAATTTGCTCCCTTCTGTGCTCGATAGCGCAGATGCCCGTTTGCCGATGTTTTTGGAATTCCTGCTGCAGGCGATGCGCGATCAACAAATCTGGCAAGCCACGATCGAACCATATCGTCGCTATCGTCAATACTTTGCCCAGATCATTCAACAAGGCATTGCCGATGGCTCGTTTGGTAAAGTGGATCCCCAGATCGCAGGACAAATTCTCGTCTCATTGGCTTTGGGTTTGCTTTTGCAGGGTTTACTTGATCCCGAAGGGGGTGATTGGGAAAAGGTTGCTCAGGAGAGCATGAAGATATTTTTGAAAGGGTTAGCAAATGCCTAAACAACGGGTTCTCGTTACGGGCGCGACCGGCCATATAGGCAATGTACTGGTGCGCGAATTGGTTCAGCGTCGGGACTGGGTGAGAGCGCTGGTGCTTCCAGGGGAAGATATCACACCCTTACAAGGACTGAATGTTGAAATTGTGCACGGGGATGTTTGCGACATCCAGGGCCTCCAACCGGCTTTTGAGGGGATCGATGTGGTCTACCATTTGGCCGGAGTGATTTCTATTCTGCCGGGAAGTGATCCCCTGGTATGGAAGGTGAATGTCGAAGGGACGCGCAATGTTCTGGAAATGGTACGTCGGAATGGTGTTAGCAGGATGGTCTATACCAGTTCCATCCATGCCATTCAGCGGGTTGCTCATGGTATAACGATCGATGAGAACTTACCTTTTGATCCCAACAATCCTTATGGAATCTACGATCGTTCCAAAGCAACGGCCAGCCTAGAAGTTTTGCAGGCGACCAAAAGGGGCCTGGATGCCGTGATTGTTTGTCCAACCGGGGTAATTGGCCCCTATGATTACCGCCGTTCCGAAATGGGCGAGGTAATTCAGACTGCCTTGCGCGGGGGGCCACAATTGTACGTGGAAGGCGCTTATGACTTTGTGGATGTGCGCGATGTTGTGGAAGGGTTAATCCAGGCAGCCGAACGCGGAAAATCCGGTGAACACTATATTCTCTCCGGTCAACGCATTTCGGTGCGGTACATTCTGGAAAGCATACGTATCATCACCGGTCGAACGTTCCCGATGATTCGGGTTCCCCTTTCACTGGCACGCTTGTTTGCCCAATTCAGCTCCATCTACTATCGTTATCGGAAAACACGCCCTCGCTTTACTCCCTACTCGCTCGAAGTATTGCAAAGCAATGCGCGTATCAGTTATGCCAAAGCACGGCGCCTATTGGGCTATCGTCCGCGCAGCCTGTTTGAAAGCTTGTGTGATGCGGTGAACTGGTATTTGAGCAACAGTCGAGACCAGAATCTTTCCGAAAATTCTGCTTGAGCCCCGGACTTGGTCCAAGGCGCGCCGGTCGCTTCAAGAAATAAGCTCTTTTGGGATCGAGTGGGGTACAATAACATAGAAAGAGCCCCTCACCACATTCCACCTGATCCAACGCCTCCCTATGCACATCTCCCTATCCCAACGCCGTTCTCTCGATCTCCCCTCTTCGCTATTCACCGAAAGTGGGCGCCTTATCCCCGATTTTTCGGTTGCCCGCCGCCTGGCGCCGCGCTTGAACACTTCGGCCGCTCGCATTTATGCTCTTTCGCTGATCAACGAAGCATTTTCCCTCATTCTAGATTATTTCGATCGAACGGGGCTTCTTCCTATCTCTACTCACTTGTTTCACCTTGAATCTCGTCTAGGGCGAGAAAATCTGCGGACAACGCTACTCCGTTTCGTTGAACTCTTCCCACCCCCTTCGGTTTTTGATGGAAAAGAGACCCCGCTTCAATATCTGGATCGTCCTCAAACATCCTCCAAAGTGCACGAAGCGCTGAAAGAACTATTGCTTCTCTATCTCGAAAACGTAAACCCCGCCGCGGCCGATCTCCGCTTCCTCTTCGATGACGCTCTTTTGCGCCGCGAAACGGCTTACGAGGACCTGGTCACCGGCCTGCAAATGCTTCCATTTCCCACCGCCGATCGGGGCGAGAATCCACTGGAAGCACTTTTTATGCCTCTGCGGCAGGCGCCTCTTTCTTTGGAAGAACAACTTCGTCTGATCCTTCAAACCTGGGACTTTCTCCTGGATGAAAAGTGGCGGCAGCGCTTGCAGCGCGCTCTGGATTTTTTGGAAGAAGAAAAGACACGCTTCGCAGCCGGCTCTGGCGAAGTCTCCATTCCGAGCTTTTCTGCTCCTTCGGCGGAAGTGCCGGAGCGGATCACGCCGGACCGGGACTGGATGCCGAACCTTGTGCTCATTACGAAAAACGTCTACGTTTGGTTGGCGCAACTTTCGCGGCTTTATCAGCGCCCGATCCGTCGCTTGGATGAAATTCCCCAGGAAGAACTCGATCGCCTGGCACGTTGGGGCATTAATGGGCTCTGGTTGATCGGCCTTTGGGAGCGCAGCGTGGCCAGTCGGCGCATCAAACAGCTGATGGGGGATGAACAGGCGCTTGGTTCGGCCTATGCTCTCCGTTTGTATGATATTGCGGCCGATCTCGGCGGTTGGGAGGCTCTGCACATCTTGAAACAACGGACAGAAAAGGCCGGTATTCGCCTGGCGGCCGATATGGTGCCCAATCACATGGCGATTGATTCCACCTGGGTTTTTGAAAAGCCGCACTATTTTCTCTCTCTGCCGTATCCTCCTTATTCCTCCTATACCTTCAACGGCCCCGATCTCTCCGACGATGCGCGCTTCTCGATCTATATCGAAGATGGCTACTATACCCGCTGGGACGCGGCAGTTGTCTTCAAGCGCCTGGATCGTCAGACGGGGGAAGTGATGTATATCTATCACGGCAACGATGGCACCTCGGTCCCCTGGAACGATACCGCTCAGATTGACTATCTCAATCCTGAGGCGCGTCAGGCCGTGATCGAAACGATTCTGCAAGTGGCGCGTCATTTTCCCATCATCCGTTTCGACGCGGCTATGACCTTGGTCAAACGCCATGTGCAACGTCTTTGGCATCCTTTGCCGGGACAGGGAGGGGCCATCCCCTCGCGTGCCGAACATGCTGTCTCCCCGGAAGAGTTTGAAAAGCGCATGCCACGTGAATTTTGGGTTGAAGTCGTTGAACGTGTCGCTCAGGAAGTGCCGGATACGCTCCTGCTCGCCGAAGCCTTCTGGATGATGGAAGGGTACTTCGTACGGAATCTCGGCATGCACCGCGTCTATAACTCTGCCTTTATGCACATGCTGCGCGATGAGCAGAACGCTAAATATCGCCTATTGATGAAAAATGCGCTGGAGACCGAGCCGGAAGTCCTCAAGCGCTTTGTCAATTTCATGAACAATCCGGATGAGCGGACGGCCATCGAACAATTTGGGGATGGGGATAAATACCTGGGCATCTGTACCCTGATGGTCACCTTGCCGGGCCTGCCGATGTTTGGACATGGCCAGATCGAAGGATACCGTGAAAAATACGGCATGGAGTTCCATGCGCCGCGTTGGCAGGAGGAACCGAATTCCGCCCTAATCGCTGCCCATGAGCGCTGGATTTTCCCCTTGCTCCACCGGCGCTCGCTGTTTTCCGGCATAGAGCACTTTGCCCTTTTCGATTTTTTCACTCCGGAAGGAGTGGTCAACGAGGATGTGTTCGCCTTCTCCAATCGCAATGCTTCTGAACGGGCGCTGGTGATCTATCACAATCGCTATGCCGGAACGCGCGGTTGGCTGCGCACCGCCGTTACTCGGCGCATAGCGGGTGAACTCCGTCAGCAGACGCTGGCCGAGGCCCTCGATTTACCACGGGAAGGATATGTCATCTTTCGGGATATGGTTTCCGGATTGGAATATTTGCGTTCTGCGCGGGAAATTTGGGAGAAAGGGCTCTATCTGGAATTGGCAGCGTATCGGCGACATGTCTTTGTGGATTGGCGCTTTGTGGACGGTGAACGTTGGGAGGCGTTACATCGTGCCCTGGGGGAACGTCCCGTCCCATCGCTTGAAGAGCGCTATCAGGCACTCAGCGCCTCCAGCACCCAGCCGATCCCGCGCCCGCGGATTGCTTCCTCTTCGGAACCTTCGGCAGCGCCTCAAAAAGAACGAAAGCCGGCAAAGCGGAAGGCGCGGAAAAAAACTTCCCGCTGAGTCCTGCCTTTTAACTGCGCAGCGCCTCGTGCGCCGGAATCTTGGACGATCACCCTTCCACGCGTTTGCCCGATCGCTCGAAAATGCGGGCCGCGATCATTGCTCCCAGACAGAAGGCAGAGACCAGCAGAATGGTAAATGAGAGCCCGCGCGTCTGAGCCAGGTAGCCGATCAGCAGACTGCCAAAAGGTGTGATCCCTTGAATAGCCCAAAGGTAGATACTGAAGACGCGTCCGCGGAATCCGTTCGGCGTATTTGTCTGGACAATAGTGTTTGAAAGTGCCAATTGGGTCACCGATCCCCAACCCATGATCGCAATCAGGAACAAAGCGATGGGGAAAGGGGGAGCCAAAGCGATGAACATTGCCCCAAGCAGATAAGCCAGTTGACCAATTCCTGCCCAGCGTTCGTGATCTTTCAAGGTAGTGCTGAATATGCTGAGCAAAAGGGAAGCGGTCAATGCGCCAAACCCTTGGGCAGTGTAAATGGCGCTGCTGCGGGCATCCACCAACGAACGGGGATCACCGGGGGATGAAAGGATGTCTTTGACGATTGCCGGGATTTGTTGTACTAAAGGGAAAGCTAGCAAACCCATTAAACCTGCCAGGAAAACTACGCGCCGTATTTTTGGGTGCCTAAGCAAATAAGCGGCCCCCTCGCGCGCTTCTTTCCAAAAGTGAATTTCGCTGCGATGCTTGGCTGAATCTCGATGTGTATTTCGTATAGCCAATAACCCACCCACGACAAAAAGAAAGCTAAAACCATTCACCAAAAAGATCCAAGCCTCACCACGGCCCGGCACACCCAGCAAAAACACAGCGGCCAACGAAGGTCCCAAAACCCGTGAAAGGTTGAATGCCATAGATTGCAGGGCGATTGCATTCGGCAGGGCAGAAGGACCTGCCAGCTCGATGAGCATCGCCTGACGGGCTGTGATTTCCACCGTGGAAGCGATCCCCAAGACCAGCGAGAGCCAAACCAGATGACCGATGCGCACCCGGTCGGTGAAGGTCAGCCAGGCGAGCAGAAAAGCTTGCAACATCATCACCGTTTGCGCCACAATCACGGCTTTGCGCTTTTCCAGGTGTTCCACCAGCACCCCACCGGGGATGGCCAAGAAAAAGGTGGGCAGGGTGAGGGCAAATGCAATCAATCCCAGATCGAAGCGGCTATTGCTTAGGTGATAGGCCAGCAGCGGCTGGGCCGTATTTTGCATGGCCGTGCCGATCAGCGAAAGGAAATGCCCGCTGATGAAAAGCACAAAGTTACGCTCGCGCAAGGCGGGAAAGCGATCGGACATTGCGGTTTAGGGATGCTGGGGCTCTAGTAATTCCGGTTCGTCTACATCGGAGCGATTAACACGCGGGCTGACCCGATAGGCAAGCATGGCCTCGGTCGAAAATGGACGCACCCAACGTTCGAGTGGTTCGTTCGCTCTCGGACGGAGCCATTCTTCGTATTCTTGTGGGGCGAGAATCAACGGCATCCGATCGTGGATCGGCCGCACCAGATCGTTAGCAGGGACGGTAAGGATCAGACAGGTGCGCACTCCCTGCCATTCTTCCCACAAGCCAGCAAAGGCAAAAGGCCTACGTTCGCGCAGACAAAAATACCAGGGGATCTTACTTCGTCCTACACTTTGCCATTCGTAGAAGCCATCTGCGGGGATCAGAGCGCGCCGATGACGCCAGGCGGCGCGAAAAGCCGGTTTGGAGGCCGCAGTTTCGGTGCGCGCGTTCACGTAAGGTCCGATCCGGGATGCGCCGGGCTTTGCCCAGGATGGCACCAAGCCCCATTGGGCAAACCCGGCTTCGGTTGGCTGCTGCGCTTCGATGATCAGAACCGGTTGTCCTGGCGCGATGTTATAACGAGGGACATAGAGATCAGGAAAGGCAACGCCGGGGAAACTCTCCTGAAGGGCTTGAAGATCGGCGGTTAGGGTGAATCGTCCGCACATGATCGACTCCAATAGCGAAAATCGCCCTCGCGTCGTGTCCATCCCTGGGCATCCAAATATTCGAGGAAGGGCAAAATGTATTTGCGCGAGGATTGGAAGAGATCGCGCACCTGTGCGACGGTCAGGCGCCCCTCGCGGCATAGTGCTTGGCGCAATCGTTCGACCATCTCTTCAAAATCGGTGCGACGGAAGACAATTTCAGGCGAAACGGCCAGTAACACACCACTGCTAAGCAGTGCCTGGAAGACCTCTTGACCGACCATCTCGATACATTCACCTGCGGTGGGCGGCGCGAAAGGGGATTGTTCAAAACGGCGCAGCAATGCCTGCACCTGATTTTGCTGTGCCGGGGTAAAGCGGATCTCGTGCTCGGGCAAGGCCAGGCGCGAGTTGATTTCTCGGAAGACGCCCTCCCGAAGCCAGCGTTCGACCATGGCAGGGAAGTGTAAGGCAGGCAATCGCAGCCGTTGCAAGAGCTCCTGTCGGGGAATGCCGGAACGTAGCGGATACATTCGATGGTATTCGGCGACCTGTGACCGAGCCTGCTCGGTAAGCGCTTGCCAGCGGGTGGTGGCCATCACCGGCGCACTCGGCGCCGGGACCTCGGACAACTCACCCAAGACAAGCAAAGTGCCTCGTCGAAGCAATTCTTGGGCAACCTGATAGCCAAGGGGTTCATCCAACGCCGCGCGGCGGATGACTTCGCTCAACGGTGCGAGGAAGAGGTCCATAACGGCCTGGATGAAAAGCGTTTCGGGATCGCCCTTTTGGAGCGATTGGAGACGTTGGATGGTTTCTGCTTCAAAGCGCCGATAGCGCCGAAGCGGATGGGGATCGAGGATCAGGCCGCCTCCCAACGTTTCCGCAGGGGAGGGACGACGCATGATGAACCGATCGCCCCGCGCGGCTACAATCGGCTTTTCCAGTTCCAGCTGAGCCAGGCCTTCTTCGCCGGGTAGCAATTCGTCCTTTCCCAGCAAACGTACCCGGCCCAAAGTTTCGCTTGTGGTGTGGAACAACTTGATCTCCGTTCCATGGCGGAGTGGCTTTTTGAGGTCCGCCAGCAGGCGAATGATGACATCCAGACGCGTGGAGGGCTGATAGTCTCCCGGAAAGGTGAGCACATCGCCGCGTTCGATCTCTTGAAACGAAACGCCGCTCAGGTTCACCGCCGTGCGCTGACCCGGACGGGCTACTTCTTCGGGCTTCTTGTGAGTTTGCAGGCTGCGGATGCGTGCCCGCAATCCTTTCGGCAGGATCAGCACTTCATCCCCCAGGCGCAGCGATCCATCGAGCAGCGTGCCGGTGACGATCGTGCCGAAGCCGCTCAGGGTGAAAACGCGATCAATGGGCAGACGTGGGCGGCCAAGATCGAGGCGGGTTGGGGTTTCTTCCAGGAGGCGGGCAAGAGTGTTTACGAGAACATCTATCCCATCACCGCGCTTTGCCGAAACGCGCAAGATGGGCGCATTTTCCAGCACACTCCCGCGCACCAGAGAGCGGATCTCTTCTTCCACGAGCGCAAGCCACTCTTCATCCTGAATCAGGTCTATCTTGTTCAGGATAATCAGCCCTCGGCGAATCTGGAGCAGGTCAATGATTGCCAGGTGTTCTTGCGTTTGGGGCATTACCCCTTCATCGGCCGCGATGACCAGCAGGACGGCATCCAATCCTCCTACGCCGGCAAGCATGTTTTCGATAAAGTCACGATGGCCGGGGACATCAACGATTCCTACTTCTTCGCCGTTTGGCAATTGCAACCAACCGAAGCCCAGGTCAATGGTCATCTGGCGCTCTTGTTCTTCCTTCAAGCGGTCCGGGTGGACTCCGGTGAGCGCGGCGATGAGCGCCGATTTGCCGTGGTCAACATGGCCGGCAGTGCCGATCACATGCATGCTGGATCACCTTTTGGTCGAAGGAGGAGTAAAGAGACGCTTATAGGCCGTCAGCCAATCGTGAGCCAGGTTCATCAACCGTTGCATTTGTTCCTGAACGAGATCAATGCTCTGGGAAAAGTTTTCCTGAAGAGTTTCTGTTGTTTGGGATAGTTCCTGTTGTTTTTGCTCAAGATTGCCAAGCAATTTTCGTAAATCACTTAGCGTTTGCTCCTGAAGCAAGGTAAAGGCTGTCCAGCGTTTTTGCTCCTCTGCCCGAAAAGCAACCCATTCTTGGCGCATGCGTTCTTCGTTTAGACGTTGAATTTCACCGATCTCTCCAAGGCGGCGCTCCAACCGTTGCTGCAATTCTGCAAATATATTCTCAGCACGTTGAACAGCCCGCAAGGCCTCCTCAACCTGGGCGCGTTTTGTATCTAGATCGGCTATTCCTTGACGGAATTGTTCACCGATATCCTCCATCTTCTTTTGGTAACGCTGGAGGTCTACTTCCATGACTTGTAATTTTTGGATCGCTGCATCAAACTCGCGTCGACGCTCGGTTTCGGATGCTAGGACCTCATTGACACGCTGATTGAGAGAGCGAAAAGCGTCGTTTTGAAGATCCATTTTCTGCTGTTGTTCGTCCACCCGTTTGCGTAGGGAGCTCAATTCCCCCTGTAAGGTGGTAATTTGCCCCAAATCTCGCCGACGGGCTTCTTCCCAGACCTGAGATGCAGTGCGTAATTCATCTTGCGCTTGGATCGCCTGCGAAATTTTTTCTCGCAGATCGTCAATTACATCTCGCAAGCGAGCCGTTTCGTCAGCACGTGCTTTGATCTTTTGCTCGAAAACCGGAAGATCAACCTTTGCTGAACGGATTGCTTCCAGCTCTTGTTGTAATGCTTCCAGGGAGCGTGCCGGATGTTGAAGAGCTTCTTGCAGTTTTTGCTCTCCTTTCCGCTCCACATCGGTGATCATGCGCTGTAGTTCCTCGCGTTGACGTTGGATCCCGCTTTCTAATTGTTCCAGGCGAGCAGGCAGAGAAAGCAAGGGCGAGAGTTGTTTTTGCATCTCGCGAATCTGCTGGGTTAAAATGCGCAAATCGGAAGAGATGCCGTTTATTTGCTCTTGCAATACACTCACCTGGGCCTTGTTCTTTCGCTGCTCTTCCTCAATGAACTCCAACCGACGGATGATTTCTTCAAACTCCATGAGTCCTCCTAGGGTCAAGGCTGAAATGGTCGCGTGAGATTATAAACCAGAACATGGTACAATCTGGGCGCTATGGCAAATCTGTTCTCTAAATGGCGCGAAGGACTGCAACGTACCAGCCAGGCGACTTTTGGGCGCCTAGCAAGTATGCTGGGTGCTACCGAGATTACTGAAGAAACCTGGGAAGAGCTGGAAGCACTCTTGATCCAGGCCGATGTGGGCGTGGAGACGACCCAGGATTTGCTGCAGGTTCTGCGTCGCAGGGTGCGAGATGAAGGTTTGCGTCATTCGGACGCGCTGCAACGGACCTTGCGCGAGGAACTGCTCCGAAGGTTGCCGGAGCCGCCGGAAATCAAGCTCACATCCCATCCTGCTGTGATTTTGATTGTAGGAGTAAACGGCTCCGGGAAAACGACCACCATTGCCAAGCTCGGCTGGCGATTTCTTCAAGATGGAAAAAAGGTGCTTTTCGGCGCGGCGGATACCTTCCGCGCTGCGGCGGTGGATCAGCTTCAGGTTTGGGGGGAGCGGCTTGGGGTCCCGGTGATTACGGGTGCGCCGAACAGCGATCCCGGTGCCGTGGCCTATAGTGCCGTCCAGGCCGGACTGGCACGCGGCGTCGATATTATCTTGATCGATACAGCGGGACGTCTACACACCCGTTATAATCTGATGGAAGAGCTCAAAAAGGTGTATCGGGTGATCGGAAAAGCATTACCCGGCGCGCCCCATGCCGTTTGGTTGGTGATGGATGCGACCACCGGACAGAATGCCCTCGCGCAGGCACGAGCCTTCAAAGAGGCCGTGCAGGTCAACGGGGTGATTCTGAGCAAGCTGGATACATCGGCGCGTGGGGGAATGGCCTTTGCCATCTGGAATACTTTGCACCTTCCGATCCTTTTTGCCGGGCTTGGGGAGAAAATGGAGGATCTACAACCCTTCGATCCGCAGGCCTTTGTGGATGGCATTTTCGCGACCGAGCGGGAGGATGGGAGAGGGTGAGAGCGGGAGAGATGGAGAACGAGAGAGCGGGAGAATGTGAGAACGGGAGAGACGGAGAACGGGAGAACGTGAGAGTGGGAAAGTGGAGAGAATTTCCCAATCCGTTCACGGTCCACGGTCTACCGTCCACAGTCTACCGTCTATCTTTGAAACCCACCAAAATTTTGAGGAGAGTATGAACGAGCTGATCGAACGCCTTTCACAACTTCAGGAAAACATCGAGCAATTGCGGAGGCGTCTTTGACCTGGATGCCAAAGAGCAAGAGCTGGAAGAGCTAAAGAAACGCAGTGAATCTCCCGATCTTTGGAATGATACGGCGGCCGCGCAACGTTTGATGCGTCGGCTGGCGGAATTGCGTGAGGAAGTCGAAGGCTGGCAGGCTTTTCAGCGGCGTGTCCAAGATGCCCTTGAATTGGCACGCATGGACGATGATAGCCTGCTGAGCGAGCTGAGGCAGGAAACCCAACTGCTGGAAGAAGAATTTGAAAAGCGCTCCTTTGCCGCCATGCTTTCCGGGCCGTATGATGCCGGCGATGCTCTGCTGGCCATCCACGCCGGTGCGGGCGGCACCGATTCGCAAGATTGGGCCTCCATGCTCATGCGCATGTATCTGCGCTGGGCCGAGCGCCGGGGCTACGAAACAGAAATTCTTGATCTCACCGAAGGCGAAGAAGCCGGCATCAAAAGTGTGACGATCGCCGTCAACGGCAAATATGCCTATGGCTATCTACGTTCGGAAAAGGGAGTGCATCGGCTGGTGCGCCTTTCGCCGTTCGATGCCGCTCACCGACGACATACGTCCTTTGCGCTTGTGGAGGTCTTGCCGCAAATTGCTATGGACGATCCGGAAGTGGTGATCGATCCGAAGGACCTAAGAATAGACGTCTATCGCGCTTCCAGCGCCGGCGGGCAGAACGTACAGAAAAATGCTACCGCGGTGCGCATTACGCATATTCCAACCGGGATCGTGGTCAGCTGCGAAAACGAACGCTCGCAGGTGCAGAACAAAGAAACGGCCATGCGTATCCTGCGAGCTCGGCTTTTTGAGCTGAAACGTGCCGAAAAGGAAGAAGAGATTGCTCTGCTACGAGGTGAATACGTCAAAGCGGAATGGGGCAATCAGATTCGCTCCTATGTACTCCATCCCTATCAGATGGTCAAGGACCATCGCACTGACTATGAAACCGGCAATACCCAGGCCGTGTTGGATGGCGAAATTGATGAGTTTATGATCGCATACCTGCGTCAGTTCGGAGGTGAGAAACCATGAGGGCCTTTCTGCAAAAGCATCTTTTCACCCGCGAAAACGCCCTCGCATTTGCGTTGGCGTTGATCCTGACGGCTCTGGTTATTTTCACCTCCGATCTTACCCCTACCTGGATCTATCAAGGATTTTGAACATGGACACTATCATCCAAACCCTTTCCGAATACATCGCCCGTGAGATTCTCAAAAACCCATCACGCGCCCTGGAGGCAAATCAGCCGCTCATTTCCAGTGGTCTGATCGATTCTTTCCATCTGGTGGACCTGGCACTTTTCGTGGAAGATACGTTTGGCGTTCATTTGGAAGATACGGAACTGAACGCGGCTACTTTTGACACGCTGGAACAGCTTGCCGATTTGATCCGACAACGCAAGACAGCATGAGCACCCTGGCACAGATTCTGAAGGAACACTTCGAGCGCCATCCCGATCGGGTCAGCGTCATCCTGCAACATGCCGGTCAGGAAGATCGCCCTCTCACTTACGCTGATTTGATGAAAGGCGCCGAAGCCTTTGCGGCTACTTTGCGACGCGAAGGAATTTGCGAAGGCGAAGTGGTCGTGTTGATTTTGCAGCACGGGAGCGATCTGGTCTTCGCTTTCTTCGGCGCGATCCTCTACGGTGCCATCCCCTCGATCATGCCTTTTCTTACCGAGAAGCTTTCGCCGGAGCGCTATCGTGCCGACCTGCAAGCGCTCATCCACATCACTCGTCCAACAGCCATCGTGACCTACCCGGAATTTGCCGCCGAGGTGCACCAGGCGATCACTCCCGAAAGCTCGGTGCGTGCTTTGATCACCACAGATGCCTTTGAACGGTCAGAAACCCTCAACGATCTGGCATGGTTGCCCGGTTTGCGGCGGAGAGAAGAGGATGTGGTGTTGTTGCAGCACTCTTCCGGCACTACCGGGTTGCAGAAAGGGGTTGCGCTTTCCCATCGGGCAGTGCTCAATCAGCTGGAGGCTTATTCTGAAGCGATTGAGCTGAACGAGCAAGATGTGATCGTATCCTGGCTCCCGCTATATCATGATATGGGCTTGATCGCCGGCTTCATTATGCCCGTGCTGCGGGGTGTGCCGCTGGTGCTGATGTCACCGTTTGATTGGGTACGTGCCCCTCATCGGCTCTTTCAAGCGGTCTCGCGTTATCGCGGCACGCTCTCCTGGTTGCCGAATTTTGCCTATAATTTCTGTGCTCAAAAAGTGCGCGATACACAATTGAACGGTGTAGATTTACGTTCCTGGCGCGCGGTGATCAATTGTTCAGAGCCGGTGCGCTGGGAAAGTCATCAGGCATTTTACGAACGCTTCAAGGCCTACGGATTGCGTTACGAGGCGCTTCAAACGAGTTATGCGATGGCCGAGAACGTCTTTGGCGTTACCCAAAGCCGCTTGGGTGAGCCCCCTCGCACCGATCGCATCGATCGCGAAGCTTTCATGAGCGAACGCGTGGCTCGTCCTGCCGTAGAAGGCCGGCCTTCGCTGGTGATGATGTCCAGCGGTCGCCCGCTGCGGAATACCCGCGTGCGCATCGTCGACGAGCATGGGCGCGACCTGCCGGAACGCGTCATCGGTGAAATTGCCATTCAGTCTGATTGTATGTTAACCGGTTACTTTAATCGTCCCGATCTGACCCAAAAAGCTTTGCGCGATGGCTGGTATCTCACCGGTGATCTCGGTTACCTGGCCGATGGAGAACTCTACATTTCCGGGCGCAAAAAGGATATTATTATCGTCGGTGGGAAAAATGTCTATCCCCAGGACCTGGAGGCCCTTGCCGGAGAAGTTCCCGGCGTTCATCCCGGTCGCGTTGTGGCGTTCGGCATCTTCGATGAATCGCTAGGGACGGAGGAGGTGGCCATCGTAGCAGAAGTGGACACTTCCGACCCGGCAGAACGTGAACGGATCGCCGAGGCCATTCGGCTCCACGTAACGCGCAATTCAGCCATCACCGTGCGCTATGTGAGCGTAGTAGATGCGAAATGGTTAATTAAGACGTCCAGCGGCAAGATCGCCCGCGCGGCGAATCGAGAAAAGTTTTTGCGAGAAAACGGCTATAATGCCGAATTGCCGAATTAAAGCTTGAAGGTCGACAAGGTATCTTCTTCTGCGGAGGTTTTCCTAATGAAACGAGTGATCCCGCCCGTCAAAGGCACCCGTGATTTTTACCCGGAACAGATGGCACTGCGCACCTGGCTGTATAACATGATGCGGCGCGTCTCGGAATCGTTCGGTTATCAAGAATACGAGGCACCTATCCTGGAAAGCCTGGATTTGTATGCGGCGAAATCGGGAGAAGAACTGGTCAAGGAACAGGCATATGTTTTCACCGATCGGGGCGGAGATCAGATCACCCTACGCCCGGAACTGACCCCCAGCCTGGCGCGCATGGTAGCACAGCGCCAAAAGGAGCTCGCTTTCCCGTTGCGTTGGTGGTCCTTCGGACCTTTCTGGCGCTATGAGCGACCTCAGAAGGGACGGACGCGGGAATTTTTTCAGTGGAACGTGGATATGATCGGAGTCAACTCACCAGAAGCGGATGCAGAGATCGTTGCCGTGCTGGTGAGCTTCTTCCGTCAAGTGGGCCTGAAGCCGGAACAGGTGCTGGTGATGGTCAACAATCGACGCTTGATGGACGCGCAATTCAACGCTTTTGGAATCCCACAGGAAATGCGCCCCGCCGTTTCGACTTGGATCGATCGTCGCGAGAAGATGGAGCCGAACGAATGGCTGGCCTACGGCCGCGAAATCGGCCTTTCTGATCGACAATTGACACAGATCGGCGAGATGTTGGAGAATCGTGATCTGTGGCGTGAATCGGATGAGTTAGTGCGTTTCTTTGCCGCGGCGGAAGCGATGGGCATCGCTCCATACGTGCGCTTTGAACCTTCTATTGTGCGAGGCTTGCTTTACTATACCGGCACGGTGATCGAGGCCTGGGAAGTGGGGGGGGAAATCAAGCGCGCCATCCTTGGCGGTGGACGCTACGACAACCTGCTGGCCGATGTCGGCGGCGAACCGCTGCCGGGTGTCGGTTTTGCGATGGGGGATGTGGTCATTACGCTGATCCTGGAAAAATACGGCCTTCTGCCGCAAAACTTGCGTATTAATCCTGCGCCGATCCTGGTCACCGTGTTCGATGAGGCCCATCTCCTGGAATCATTCAAATTGGCCGATGAACTACGAAGCGCCGGCCTGAACGTGGCCTGCTATCCTGAAACGGCAAAGCTGCCGCGCCAGTTCAGATATGCCGATCGCATGGGCATGTACGCCGTCCTTGTTCTCGGTCCCGATGAAGTGGCTCAGGGGATGGTGACGGTCAAGGACTTGCGAAAGGGCACGCAGACGCAGGTGGCGCGTCGGCAGGTGGCCGAATTTTTGAAGGAGATGCTTTGATATCCCAATTTGGTAAACGGGAATTAGCTACCGCCTGCGTGTGAATACCGAGATCATCCCTAGTGTGCCGCCCACGGCCAAAATCAGGATTGCCAGGCCGATTGGAAAGGAGGGGGCGCTGACAGTGGGAGGATTAAACTGCGGAATTTCCAGCCCTGGGGCCGGAGTGAATGTAGGTAAACGGGTGGGCGTTAGATTCCCCAGATAGGAAGCCACCAGAGTTGGATCGAGCACCGGCGTGGCGCGGGGCGTAGGGGTCGGCGGCGGCGTGACGGTGGGCAACAGTCCCGGCGATAAGGAAACCCAAGGTCCGTATACCCAGGCTACTCCATCCGGAGCGCCAGGGTAAGCGATCTGGATCCAATTCGTGTCGATTGATCGCCCCAGCGCAGGCGCACTCTGACCGCGCAACAGGACACCAACGGGAGGATAGATATACATATCCGGGCCGGCATATACGTTGATAATTTCCAGGTTCTCGTAAACCGTCACCATCGGCCCCAAGGGCGTGCTGGTAACCGTTGGGATCGAACCGGTTGGTTGCTGCGCCTGGGCCGGCTGCGGCCTGGGAAAACCAATGTTCGATAGCAACAGACAGAAGACAAGCCAGAAAAAGAAGAGAATCGTCCGAAGATTGCGTTTCATGCTCCTCGTCTGCGGATGCTTAATGCCAGACCTAAAATGCCCAACAATGCAAAGCCAAGAATATAAATTCCCGCCGCATCATTGGGTAACGTCTCGGTACCGGGTGCAGGATAGGATGGGATAACCAGGGGCGGTGCCGCGGTGAAAGTGGGCAGGCGGGTGGCGGTTGGCTCAAAATGAAAGGCGGCCATTAGGGTCGGATCGATGGTCGCGGTGATGCGCGGCGTTGGGGTTGGAGGCGGTTGAATGATGGGTAGGTCACTCGTTGTCACGAGCCGCACCAGCGTGGAATGCACCCAGCCCTTCCCATCCGCGGCACCGGGGTATACGATCTGCACCCAGATCCGTCCCGGCGAAAGTCCGATGGCCGGGGCTACGGCACCGGGGGGTAACTTACCTACAATGGGGTACAAGGTGCCGGGTCCTGCACGGACGTTGATCTCTTCATCGTATGTCACGATAATATAAGGACCGCTCAAGGTGGCCGTAGGAGCGGGACCCTGCGCCTGCACAGATTGAAAGAGAAATAGGCACAGGAAGAGCAACAAAAGAGGGGTGAACGGGTTTTTCAAACGCATAGAAACGATTATAATCGAGACGGAGAGCCCGTATGCGTCGCTTCCTTCGACTTCTTATCCGCTTTCTGATCAACATAATTGCCGATGTCAAAATTTCGGGCTACGAGTATTTGCCCGAAGGTAGCTTCGTCATTGCATCGAACCATTTGGGGTTCCTAGATGTGCTTTTGCTCTTTTATGCCATCGATCGGCCGGATATGTTTATTCCGGTGGCCGAAAAGTGGGAAAAAGTAGCTCTTTTTCGCTGGCTGCGCAAACCGTTGAACCTGGTTTTTATTGACCGTTTCAATCCAGATATCAAGGCCTTGCGCAAAATTTTGCAATTGATGGAGGCGGGAAACATTCTGGTGATCGCTCCAGAAGGTACGCGCAGTCGTACGGAGACGATGGCCGAGGGAAGGCCGGGGGTAGCTTATCTGGCCGCCCGCCTGGAACGGCCGATCGTTCCTGTTGGGCTCTACGGTACCGAGGATCGCAAAGTCTTAGATAATTTGAAGCATTTCCGCCGATCGAAAATCGTGGTGCGTGCCGGGCCGGCTTTTCACCTTCCACCTTTGCCGGCACGCGATCGGGACCAGGCGCTGCGTGCCTATACCGACGAAATCATGTGCCGCATTGCCGCTCTTTTGCCGGAGAAGTATCGTGGGGTCTATCGCGATCACCCGCGCCTGCAAGAACTTTTGCGTCAGGGCAGCGAGATGCAAAAGCAGGCTTCGATGGCCGATTGAAAGGCTGGCGCGTCGATTCCCCCAGAAGTCAACGTTCTAGCCAGAGGGTAAACGGCCCATCGTTATGGATTTCGACCAACATATGGGCGCCGAAGCGTCCGGTCTGGGTTGGGATTCCCTGTTCTTGAAGCAATTGGGCAAAGCGTTCAACCAGGGGGGCAGCCACTTGGGGAGGGGCGGCATCGGTAAAAGAAGGCCGACGTCCTTTGCGTGTGTCGGCATAGAGTGTAAACTGGGAGACCACCAGCGCTTCCCCTTGCACGTCCTGAATGGAAAGGTTTGTTTTCCCCTCTTGATCTTCAAAAATGCGCAAAGTGGCCACCTTTTCGGCCAGGAATCGCGCCACTTCCTCGTTATCGGAGGGCGCGATCCCAAGCAAAATCAGCAGACCGGGACCGATTTCGGCAACCGTTTCCCCGTCTACCAGGACGCGGGCACGAAGGACGCGCTGCAGGACTAAGCGCATATTCAGGGTAACTGCACGGCGGCGCGCACTTCTTCCATGGTCTTTTCGGCAATGGCACGGGCGCGCCGTGCTCCATCACGCAACACGTCCCAGACGTAATCCGGATTGCCGGCAATTTCGGCCCGACGGGCGCGGAAAGGTTCTAAATGACGGTTTAGGTTGGCCGCAAAACGAGCTTTGCAATCCACACAGCCGATCCCGGCGCGCCGACATTCGATATTGATCATCTCAACTTCTTCTGCCGGGGAGAAGATCTTGTGCATCGAGAAGACGTTACATACGTCCGGGTTACCCGGGTCGCTGCGGCGGATGCGCTGCGGATCGGTGACCATCATCATGACACGTTGACGGGTCTCCTCAGGCGTGGCGGCCAGCTCGATGTGATTGTTCAAGCTCTTGCTCATTTTCTCTTTGCCATCGATGCCGATCACCTTTGGGACCTCGGTCGTCTTCATCTGCGGTTCGATGAGCACATTTGTGCGGAAACGATGATTGAAGGAACGTACCGTTTCACGGGCAAATTCGATATGCGGTGCCTGATCGATCCCCACCGGGACCAATTCTGCCTTATAGAGCACAATGTCGGCGGTCATCAACACAGGATAGCCCACCAGGCCGTAGTTGACATTATCCGGCTGCTGCCGCACTTTCTCCTTGAAGGTTGGTAGATCGGTGAGCTTACCCAGAGGGGTAACCATCGAAAGAATCAGATGTAATTCGGTGACCTGTGGAACATGAGACTGGACAAAGACGATCGTTTCCTCGGGGCGAATGCCGGCTGCCAGCCAATCCAGCGCCATTTCGTAGGTATTCTGGCGCAGGTTCTCGGTCGTTTCGACCGTTGTCAGCGCGTGCAAGTCCACAATGCAATAGATACACTCGTATTCGTCCTGCAGGGCGACGTAGTTTTTGATCGCCCCGAGGTAGTTGCCTAAATGTTGCCGTCCCGTGGGACGGGCACCGGAAAAAACGCGACCTTTTTTCGTCATGGCTAAGACCGTGAAGATAGATTTTCGAGGAATTTTTGCACTGCAGTGGCGATTTCACCTGCCTCGGCGTGGCGACCGCTTTGAAGCTTGGAAAAGATCAATTGTCCATTGACGCTTACTTCAAAGCGACCACCATCCGATGGGATGAGCGTAATGGATTGAATATGGGGTTCAAACAAACGTAACAATTCTCCAACCAGGCTCACGGCCCGGGGGGTATAGCGTCAGACAGCACAGTAGACAATTTCGATGTTCAGCATCGGCATCTCCCGTAGTGGATTTTGTTAGAAAATTATAACATGTTTCTCGCAGGCCTTGCCTGAAAGGCCAGTAAGCACTATAATCAAGACAGAATATTCTGTACGGAGGAGGTTGACTATGCCTGTTTATACGTATCGTTGTGAGTCTTGCGGAGTGCGCTTTGAACGTCAGCAAAGCTTCAACGATGCTCCTTTGACCTGGTGCCCGGAATGCGGTAAGAAAAGCCTTCAAAAGGTGATTGCTCCGGTGGGAATTGTGTTTAAGGGATCGGGGTTCTATGCTACCGATCATCGCTCTCCCTCTGGGGCCACCAGCCGGGCGCCGAAAAGCGAGGACAAAGGAAGCAACACATCCGGCGAATAGTCCTTCCTCCCGATTCAAAAAAGAGAAGCCGACCGTAAAAGGCCGGCCTTTCTTTTTTATTTTAACGAGAAGCGTTATTCTCCCAGGTAGTCGCGCAACTTTCGTCGGATAGATGCCTGGCGCAATCGGCTCAGCGCCTGCGCTTCGATCTGGCGAACGCGCTCGCGTGTGACGCCCATCTTGCGTCCCACTTCTTCCAGCGTGTAAGGCTGTCCATCGAGCAGGCCGTAACGCAACTGGAGGATACGCACCTCGCGCGGTGGCAATGTGCTCAGGATCTCGTTGATTTGCTCGCGCAGCAAGTTGTAGGTAGCACTTTCATCCGGAGGCGGTGCTTCCTCGTCTTCGATAAAGTCACCCAAGACGGAATCCTCCTCATCATCGGTCGGCGTTTCCAAAGAAAGCGGCCGACGCGCGACCTGGATCATGTTTTCAACTTTCCGTGGTGGCACGCCCAGGGCCTCGGCGAGTTCGTCAACGGTTGGTTCGCGCCCTAGCTTTTGTGTCAATTGATGCTGCACGCGGAGCAGCTTATTGATCTGATCGCCCATGTGCACCGGCACACGGATGGTGCGCCCCTGATCGGCGATAGCACGCGTCACCGCCTGGCGAATCCACCAGGTGGCGTAGGTGCTGAACTTGTGGCCACGGCGATAGTCGAATTTCTTGGTCGCGCGGATCAGGCCGATGTTCCCTTCCTGGATCAGATCGAGGAAAGGCACGCCGCGCCCCATGTACTTCTTGGCCACGCTGATCACCAGGCGCGAGTTGGCAGTGATCAGATGTTCCCGTGCCGCCCAACCGTCCTCGATCAGCTTGCGTAACTCGGCGCGCCGCTTGGGGCTAACGTTGCCTTTGGCCAGTTCCTCGCGTGCCATGCGCCCACGCTCAATGCGCTGAGCCAGCTCCACCTCTTCTTCCGCCGTCAAGAGGGGAATGCGGCTGACTTCTTTCAGATAGAGGCCGATCGTATCATCGGTATCGATATTGGCCAGGTAGTCATCGATTTCACCCAGCTCTTTCTCGGCTTCTGCGGCCTCTTCTTCAACGGCAGCCAGTTCTTCTTCTGCCGGCTCTTCGCCGGGAAGTTCTTCAACAAACGGAATGCCGGCGCTCATCAGCGCCGAGAAGGCTTCTTCCAGCTGCTCTACATCCTGCTCGGCTTCCGGGAAGAAGTGCAGGATGTCATCCAACGTGACGTAGGATTTTTGCCGCCCCAATTCAATGAGGCGGGCTATAGGAGAGTATTCTTCTTCGTCTTCTTCAAAGAGTAAAATGCGGTTGATGTCCATAGCGCTTCTCAGACCACAAAATGGGATTCATTAACCTAGATACAGAATACACGTTTTCGTTACAAAATTCAAGAGGCAGTTCGCCGCAAAGTTCTCTATGGAGTAACCGTTGGCGTGCTCTCCGATGTGGATGACTCTGTCGGGGTAGGCGTCGCTTCAGGCACCGGGGTATCGGTCACTTCGGGCGTTGGCGTGATGGTGGGCGTCGGGGTGGCCAGATAGGGCGGATTGGTCAGCAGCTTGAGCAGACTATCGAGGCCAACCTTGCTCACCACCACAACCGTTCCATCTGATTTTCGCACGTAATATCCGGTGTTGATCGGCGTTACGGCGCCGACCTCGAAGGTGTAAGTTTTTCCGTCACTATACGTGACGCTCACTTTGTAATCCGGCGTTTTCAGGTTGACGAGCTCAAGGTCGATCTCAACCCGACCCAGGACCCGTAGGGCGGAAAGCTGCGTGATGCCGGCTTCGACCAGTCCTTGATCGGCCTCTGCTGGATTCGGAGCTTTGATTTCCCATTTGTTTTCGGCATTGCGTTGGATCTCGATCAGGGAGTCCTTACCCTCGATCTTCAACGCAGTCACGATACCCGCATCGGATGGCAGCAGGTATTCCGTCCCGGCAGTCGGCGTAGCTTGTGCCGCGGCAGTTTGTTTGCGGGCATTGAGGTACCATCCTAGCCCGACCATGGCAACAAAAACGAGGAGAAGGATCCATGTAGAGCGACGAATCATAGGCTTACCCTCTCTTCCGACGTGCAAACCAGGTTGCAATGCCGGCAACGACGATCAGCCCCGGCAGGATACAAATGGATGAAAGGAAAATGCTGACCCATTGCCATTGATTGGGAATCACAAACGTGCGCTGACGTGGCATGCGCGGCGTGATGTTGATCAGGTCTTGCTGCTGCGCCGCCCAGTCCACCGAGTTCAGGAATAGATCACTGTTTCCGTAAGCATCGAAGAAGTTATCCTCGACGAAGGCCGAATTGCCGATAACGACCACCTTGGCACGGGTCTGCGAATTCTCTGCCGCGATGGCCAGCGAGAGAGGACCTTGTTTGTCCGCTTGTGGATCGAACTGTGCCTGGTTGTTTTTCAGGGCTTCAAAATCCGTTTCGCCCCAAGATGACTGGGCCGTTTGTACCAGCGAGGTCTGGGTTACGTTTTCTGGAGGAGTAAGAGCCTCTACGCTGCGGGCCTGGGGCAAAACCGCAATCATATTTAATCCGCGTGTGACCGGATGGGTGGTATCGTAGGTCGCGGTTATGGCCATCAGCGGTTGATTGCTGGACAGATCAACGATGAGATCGTTGTTCAGAGCGATGCCCCAATCGTTTTGCAAATATTCAGACAGCGGGTCACGAGCTTCACCAAAGTTGGTGAGGGGGAGGGGGTCCTGGAGCAGGATCAACGATCCAGCGTTTTCGAGATAGGAACGGATCAGCGCGACCTCTTCATCCAGCAAAGGTTTCAGCGGTCCGGCGATGATCAGAGCGCGGGCATCTTGCGGAATCTGGCGTTCCGCCGCCAAGTTAAGGCTCTTGACGTTATAGTTTTTGTCTTTCAGTGCCTGTGCGGCCCGCACGGCACTGCGTTGCCCATTGCCCTCGATATCTACCTCGCCATGCCCGATCAAGAAATAAACCGTGCGTTGTTCCGGCGTCATCAAGCGGATGAGGGCACGGACCATTTCGGTTTCGGAAGCATAGGAAACGATTTCCTTTCGATCTCCCATGCGGAGCACGATCTTGCCATCACCGGTAATGCCGGCCTCCTTTGCCGCTACCGGATTCTGAACCGGATCAACAAAAGTGAACGAGAATTTTCCTTTGCTGTTGTTCTCGAAGTCCTGAAGCAACTTTCGCGCGTCCTCGGCGCTGAAAGACATATTCGGAGAATAAAAAGCCGTTGCAGTTACCGGCTCTGGTAGCATTGCCAGGGCGCGGAGGGTTTCCGGCGCCAACGTATGCTCTTTCCCCTCGGTGAGATCCCAGGTTTGCTGATTCTGATAGGCAATTACATTGGCGGCAATCAGAATGCCCAGGAAGGCCAACGTCATTACCAGCGTGTTGCTCCCATAGCGTGCCTGACGACCGGTGAGCAAACGCTGTACTTTTTGTGGCTCGGCAATAGCATAAATTCCCAATCCGGCCACAAGCAGAGCCAAGCTGATAATCAGGGCGTTGTTTACCCATTCCGGCGAGGAGGGCGTAAAGAGATTGAGCGCCATCAGCCCCCTCAAAATTCCGCCGACGATAGCCCCAAGTAAGGCCAGAATGGCCAGGCTCAGACCTATCCAGGCAAGGACTTTGACGTTGCGCGCTTTCATTGCCACCTCCTTACTTCGATTGCCGTGGCACCGATGAAGAGGCCAAGAAGAGTCAGGCTCAGGTAATAGATAATGTCGGTAAGTTTGATCACGCCTTGGTTCAGAGAGTCATAAAAGTGGGCGCTCATGTCCAGGTAGGAAAAAAGTTCGCCGCCGTTGCTCAATACATTGGCTGGGGCACCGATCAACCACCAAAGCAGGACGAATACCGCCAGTGTGACGAAGAACGAAGCGATCGGGTTGCTGAAGAGGGCCGAAATTCCGGTTCCCAATGCGAGCAAAGCCGCTGCTACCAGAATGACGCCTAGATAGGCCGAGAGAGCAAGCATCTTATCAATGCCCGGCTCGACCAGAAAGTTCAGCAAGAGAGGGTAGATCAGCGTGAGCGCCAGAACGGTGAGCAAGAACAAGAAAGCCCCCAGCCATTTGCCGATCACCAGCTCCCAGTCCGTGACCGGGGCCGTTAGAAGAAGCTCCAGCGTGCCCATGCGGTTTTCATCCGAGATCAGGCGCATGGTCAGAGCGGGGACGGAGAGGATGAGCAGGAAGGCAAATGGGCCCGTAACGATATTCGGGGAAGGGGCTCCACCGCCGAACATGGCATTCTGGGAATAGTATTGGATGTTGAGCACGAAGATGATCCCGACTGTGAGCAACAACAGGAAAGCAACTACATAAGCAATCGGGGTGGCGAAGTAATGGATGTATTCTCGCTTGGCTATCGTCCAGATGTTTCGCATAGTTCACCTCATCAGGCGTTCTGTTCAGCGCGTGTTAATTCCAGGAAGATCTCTTCCAAGCTCATCTGTAGCGATCTCATTTCCAGGAGATCGTAACCGTGATGGACAAGAGCTCGCGCGACTTCACCCCGGATATCTTGCGCCGGCGGGAAGCTGAATTCGATCCGCCCATCTGGAAATGCCTGAATAGCCTGGGCACCTTTGATCTTGCTCAGAATCTGGGCCGCTTCGCCAGCATCACCACGCACCCGAACCAACATGCGTTCTCCACCGCTCAGGCGCAATTGCAGATTGGCCGGAGTATCTTCGGCAACGATCTTGCCTTTATTGATGATCAGCACTCGATCGCAAAGTTGCTGAGCTTCCGAAAGGATGTGCGTCGAAAGGAGTACCGTGCGCTCTTTGCCGATTTCGCGGATCAGGTTACGCACCTCAACGACTTGTACCGGGTCCAGACCGATCGTCGGTTCGTCCAGGATCAATACCTGTGGACGATGGAGAAGCGCTTGTGCTAACCCAACTCGTTGACGCATCCCCTTCGACAGGTTGCCGATGTAGCTATTGATCCGCTCTTCCAACCCGACCATTTCGACAACCTCATCGACCCGATCCTCCGCGTTGGGCAGGTGACGCAGATCGGCCATGAATTTGAGATACTCAAATACGGTCATATCCGGGTAGAGCGGCACCGTTTCCGGGAGGTAGCCGACCCTGCGACGGACCTCTAGAGACTCCTCTACCACGTCATAACCGGCCACAATAGCCTGTCCCTCTGTGGGAGGCATGTAAGCGGTCAGGATGCGCATGGTGGTCGTTTTACCAGCGCCATTTGGGCCGAGAAAGCCGATGATCTCACCTTGCTCTGCCTCAAAGGTCAGACCATCGATAGCGCGTCGAGCACCATAATCTTTTGTCAATCCGTTGACGCGAATCATACCTTCTCCCTCATCTCATCGTTGAATTGCAAACAAAAAACACGCCGGCCTATCGGCAGCGGTGCTATGTGACCAAAAAATACTATACTGAAGCCAAGGTTGAAAGTCAAGGGGGCTGTGAAAACTCTAACGAAATGCTTAACATTGAAGCTCTGCAGAACACATGTTGTGTCCTGCGTCCTCAATACTTGACACTTCCCCTTGCTACCTGTACACTTGAATTACCATTCCACTTTTCACCAAGGAGAATGCGCTATGGGTTACCGCTATGTCATCATCGGATCAGGGCGCCAGGGGACGGCTGCCGCCTACGATTTGGCGCGCTTCGGCGAGGCCGAAAGCATTTTGATGACCGACATGAGCCTAGAAGTGGCTCAGAGAGCAGCTGAGCGTGTCAATCGTCTGATCGGCAGGGAAGTTGCTTCGGCCGCCCAGGTCAATGCCGCCGATCACCAAGCGCTGGTGAATGCACTTCGTGGCGCTGATGTGGCTTTGAGTGCTGTGCCGTATTACTTCAATGTGGGCATTACGCGTGCTTGCATTGAAGCCGGAGTCAGCCTGAACGACATGGGAGGAAATACCGATGTCGTCTGGCAACAGTTGGAAATGGATGCCGAAGCAAAGGCGGCCGGCGTCAGCATTGTTCCGGATTGCGGGATGGGACCGGGCCTGATCAACCACATGGGGGTTTACGTGATGGAACTGCTGGATGAGCCGCGCGAAGTCTATCTCTACGATGCCGGCTTGCCGCAACAACCGATCCCACCTTGGAATTATCAATGCACGTTCCACATCAACGGCCTGACCAACGAATACGACGGAGAAGCGACCTTTATCCGAGATGGCCAGATCGTCAAAGTACCCACCTTCACCGAGCTGGAATACATTGACTTTCCACCCCTGGGAAGATTGGAGGCGTTCGTCATCTCCGGTAGCATGTCTACCACACCCTATACGCACTTAGGCCGCCTGCAACGGTACGAAAACAAGGTGCTTCGTTATCCAGGGCACTTTCACACTTTTGAAGCCTATAAGCGGCTTGGATTGTTTTCGGAAACGCCGATCGAGGTGGATGGTCAGAAGATCGTGCCGCGCCAGGTCTACCATGCGCTTCTGGAGCCGCAAATCAAAGCACCGCCCGGCATGAAGGATATCTGCATTATGCGTGCTATTGGCATCGGTAAGAAAGATGGGCGCGAGCGAAAAGTAACCGTTGACTTGATCGACCGCTATGACGAGCAAACCGGTTTCACCGCTATGGAACGCCTGACCGGTTGGCATTGTGCCCTGATGATGGGCTTCCAGGCGCGGAAGATCATCCCTGCCGGCGCTCATCGCATGGAACAGGCGGTATCGGCCACCCGCGTGATGGAGGAAATTCGCAAGCGCGGCATTGAATTCACCGTTCGATGGGAGGATGTGTAAATGGAATATCGTCAACTAGGACAGACATCCCTTCAAGTTTCGCGCCTTTGCTTGGGCACGATGCAATTCGGCTGGACGGCCGATGAAGCGACTTCCTTTCGCATTCTCTCCATGGCCTTCGAGGCCGGTATCAACTTTATTGATACCGCCGATATCTATTCTCGTTGGGTGCCCGGTCATCGCGGTGGCGAAGCCGAAACCATCATCGGGCGCTGGTGGCGACAGAGTGGCATCCCGCGGGATCGGATCATTCTGGCTACCAAAGTGCGCGGTCAGATGGGAGAGGGCCCCCTCGATCAAGGACTATCCCGCTCCTATATCATCAAAGCTGCCGAGGCCTCCTTGCGCCGCCTGCAAACCGATTACATCGATCTGTATCAAACCCATTGGCCGGATCCAAATGTGCCCATCGAAGAAACACTCCGTGCCTTTGAGGAACTGATTCAGCAGGGCAAAGTGCGCTACATTGGCTGTTCCAACTACAAGGCCGATGCCCTTCGGGGTGCTCTAGAGACTGCGAAGAAGCATAACCTGCCGCGCTTTGAGAGTTTACAACCCCACTACAATCTGGTTCACCGCCGGGAATTCGAGGCCGATTTGGTAGAAGTGTGCCGCGAATATAACCTGGGAGTGATCCCCTATAGCCCTCTGGCCGGTGGCTTCTTGAGCGGAAAGTACCGCCCCGATGCTCAGGTTGAGAGTGCCCGCGCCGAAGGAGTGCGAAAATACTTTAGCGAAGAGAACTGGAGGCTTTTAGATGAAATGGACAAGATGGCCGAGGAGAAAGAAGCCTCGCTCTCGCAGATCGCCTTGGCCTGGTTGCTCCACCAACCGCTGGTTACCAGCCCGATCATCGGTCCGCGCACACCGGAGCAATTGCGCGATAACCTGGCCTCTCTGAGCGTCTCGTTGACGCCCGAAGAGATTGCCCATCTCAATACTTTGACCGCTCACGCCTGACGCAAATGGAAAAAGCGGATCTGATCGTTGTTGGAGGTGGTTTGGCCGGTAGTGAGGCCGCGTGGCAAGCCGCAGAACGCGGCCTCCACGTCCATCTTTACGAAATGCGCCCTCTTCGGACGACCGGCGCCCATCAAACCGACTATCTGGCCGAGCTGGTGTGCTCCAATTCTCTCGGTTCGCGCCTGCCCGATCGGGCTTCCGGCGTATTGCAAAACGAACTGCGACGGCTCGGCTCGTTGCTTTTAGCCTGCGCCGAAGAAAGTGCCGTTCCGGCCGGCAGCGCACTGGCTGTGGACCGGGAGCTCTTTGCCCGTAAAGTCACGGAGCGACTCGAACAGCACCCCAAGATTCGCATCATCCGAGAAGAGATCACCGAGATCCCATCTTCCCCCGCAATCATCGCCAGCGGACCTTTGACTTCGCCGGCCCTGACCCAGGCTATTGTGCGGCTGACGGGTGAGCAGCATCTTTCATTCTTTGATGCCATCTCTCCTATCGTCACCGCCGAGAGCATCAATATGGAAATCGCCTTTCGAGCTTCACGCTACGGCCGGGGCGAAGCAGAAGAGGGGGACTACATCAACTGCCCGATGACGCGGGAGGAATATGAGGCCTTTGTAGATGCTTTGCTGCATGCAGAGCGCATCGAGCTGCGTGAATTTGAAGAGGCAATTCGTCAGGGGGTGCGCGCCGGTGTGGAGCGCTTCTTTGAAGGATGTCTACCGATCGAAATCTTGGCCGAACGTGGACGGGACGCCTTGGCTTTTGGTCCGATGCGACCGGTGGGGCTGATCGATCCGCGCACCGGCAAACGTCCCTATGCCGTTGTCCAGCTCCGTCAGGATAACCTGCTCGGCAACCTCTACAACATCGTAGGGTTTCAAACCAACTTAAAGTACTCCGAGCAACAACGTGTCTTCCGTATGATCCCAGGTCTGGAACGCGCCGAATTTGTGCGCTATGGACAAATGCACCGCAACACGTTTATTGCTTCGCCGCGCCTACTGCTGCCGACTTTGCAATTCCGCTCGCGTCCCGATCTCTTCTTCGCCGGCCAAATTACAGGAGTTGAAGGGTATATGGGAAATATTGCCACCGGTCTGCTGGCTGGCTGGAATGCCGCCCGTCTTCTCCGCGGCAAAGAACCGGTCGCCCTGCCGACGGTTACCATGCTGGGCGCGCTCTGCCATTACGTGACCAACGCCTCGTTACAGGACTTTCAGCCGATGAAGGCCAATTTCGGCATTTTGCCACCGTTAGAGAGTGAGAAACGCCTGGATAAACGCGCTCGCGCCCAGGCCTATGCCCAACGAGCCCTCAGCACACTGGAAAGCTTCCTTCAAAGCCTGGACGATGAAGAACGTGTATAGATGGATACCCACCTGGTTATGGATGGGCATTATCTTTGCCTTTTCTTCTCGTCCGGCAGAGGAGCTGCCGAACTTTGGGCTTTACGATCTGCTGGTGAAAAAAGGTGGGCACATGCTGGGATATGCCGTTCTAGCGTGGCTCTTCTTCCGTTCGTGGCAGGGATCGGGACTATCCCGATCGATGGCATATATTCTGGCGTTTCTTTCGTCGGTGTTATACGCTATCAGCGATGAGATTCACCAAGCGTTTGTCCCCGGCCGGCATGCTCGAATCACCGACGTGCTGATCGATACGGTCGGAGTTCTGCTTGCGCTGTGGGTAGTGCATGTTTACCAAAAGGGTCGATCGCAGCCGCGAATGCAGTGAGTTATGGATGTTTCGGTCCTGAATGCTATCGATCTTTCCGCCCCCGGTTTCCTGATCATGGTGATCGGCGCGCCAGATAGCGGAAAAAGCACGCTGGCGCAGCTGATCTACCGCCAACTCTGCAGAGAATATTCTCACGTGGCCTATCTGGACGGCGATCCCGGACAAAGCATTTTAGGCCCTCCGACCACTCTTTCCCTCGCTATCAATCGTCAAGGAGACCGCTCTTTTCCCCCGCAGGGGCGCATCTGGCGGCGTTTCCTGGGTGCCACCTCGCCACGCGGACATATGCTTCCAATGCTGGTAGGTATACACCGCCTGGTGCAAAAAGCCCGTGAAAACGGAGCGCAGGTGGTTGTTTACGATACCTGCGGAATGGTGGATGCACGGGAGGGAGGTCTGGCTCTAAAACTGGCCGAGATTGAACTGCTCCAGCCCTCGATGTTAATCGCCCTTCAACGTGAAAACGAGCTGGAACCTTTGCTGGAAGCAATCCGGGCTTATCCCTGTCGTGTGATTCGGTGTTCTCCTTCTTCTCAGGTGAAACCTCGATCGGTGGAGGAACGACGAAGTTACCGAGCCAGGAGCTTTCGGGAATACTTTCATCAGGCGCATTTGCTTACGCTCGAGCGTTCCACTTCGTCACTGGCAGTGATTGCTCCATTCCCCCTTCAGCCTTCCCAGCTTATTTCTCTGGAAGATGGCCATGGATTTGTCCTCGCGCTTGGCATTCTACAGCCTCAGGAAACGAGCGAGCAACTTTGTATTTTGACTCCCCTCAAAAAGATCGAGGCTTTTCGCATTCTGCGCGCCGGAAGTCTACTTTTGGATTCACATACCTTTCAGGAGAGACGAGTTATGCTAGAATAGCCGTATGGCTCCTCTCGATAGGATGCGCGAAGAGGCTTTGGAAAATCTGCTGAAACACGCCTGTCTTGTGACCGGGGCGGCATGGGCAGTATGGGCCGATCGCGAAAGCGGGGTTTGGCAAGTGATCGCCGCCCACGGGGTGCGGAAAACGGTTCTCCAGAACCTCAGCACCTATCTGCAGCAAAGCCCAACGGATGCCTGGATGTGTGGGGCTTTTTCCAGCCATGCACTACGCTCGCACACGTTCCCCATTAAAGGGCTGACCGCCCAACGCGCAACGCTTTTCCCGGTTCCGGGAGCTTTTCTCGCTTTTCTCGTGGGAGGAGAGCTTCAACCCGAGCATCGTCGTTTTTGGCGCTCGCTGGCCGAAGCATTCTCTGCTGCTGGCTCGGAAAAGCAAGATGAAATGCTCTCCCGCCTTCAAGAAAAATTATTGGGGGATTTGCCGGAAGCAGTAGGAAGTTTATTCCAAGAGATTATAAAAATTACTCAGGCAGCTGGCGGCTGGCTGGCCGTTCATCGGGCCGAACGGCTAGAAATCCGTTACCAGCACACTTGTCCTGATGCTCAGGGCAAGGTGCTTTCGCCCGAAGAGGAGCCGATCGTTTACCGTCTCCTGCGGGCGCGACAGGCCCTTCTTCTCGAGCCGCAACGTCCGGAATGGAAATTCATCCCGTTCTTTGCCAAGTCCGAAATTCGCTCGCAGGGATGGATGGGGGTGCCATTCCACGTCGGAAAGCGCCTGATAGCCGTTCTGGTGCTCTGGCGAGAGACTGCTTTCACCCTTGGGGAAAAAAGCAAAATCGAAGCGCTGGCGCGCAACCTGGCTTCGGTGCTGGAAGCCGGCTTGCTGTTCGAAGAGATGGCCGGCTATCTCCATCGTCTGGCACTTCTGAACGATTTTGTGTTGACCATTTCGGCGACACAAAGCCTGGAACAGATCATCCGCCGAACGTTTGCCCTATTGGAACGTTCCTTCAAGCCCAATCAGGTTGCTTTGCTGTTGAAAAATAATGACTTATTGCGAGAATATCGTCCAAGGGATTCACAACTCGATGTGCGCGTTTTACCAATGGCTTCCCATCCGTTTGCAGAATACTTATCCGCACGGCGACGCAGTAACATCCTGGACGGCGGCGAAGGGGCCGAAATGCGTTCCACGCTCTATTCTCATCTCAGGCATCGAGGGCAAACCATTGGGCTGATTGTGCTCCAAAGTCGCTCCCCCAAAGCGTTTACGAGTCATGATGAACAATTGTTGGGTGTTTTGGGAAGCCATCTGGCCTCTTTGATCGAATATAGCCGATTGCGCGAGGAGGCAGAAGCCCGTGCACGTCGACTCGGCCTAATCCATGATGTGGTGGAACAAATCCTAGGTCTATCTGATTTGCAAGAAATCCTGCAGATCGTGGCCGATTTACTGGTGGAGTATTTTGCCTATGAATTTGCCGAGGTGATGCTCTTTGAAGAACTTCCCATGAGCGGACGAGCCGGCAAACGACCTGAGGTCCTGACATCGCTCCGAGAATGGACTTTGGGCCGCGAACTGATACAACAGGCACAAGAAGAAGGACGAAGCCTGTTGTTAAATACGCTTCCCCAAAAGCCATCCGAAGGCTCTCATTTGTGGCAGCCGGCCTCGGTGCTTATAGTGCCTTTGCGCGATGGAATTCAGGTAATCGGGGCTTTACAGGCGGTGAACAGTCAGCCGAATGCTTTTGACGAAATTGATCGCGTGGCGCTGGAGTCGCTGGCCGGTATCCTGACCGCAGTTGTCCGTAATGTCCGACAATATGCATCGCTTCAGAGTACCATCCAGGAGCTGCGTGCCACCCAATCGGAACTCAAGCGTCAGATTGAAATTCAGCAACTGACCGAGCGGCGGCTGATTCAGGCGGCCAAACTGGCGGCGGTCGGCGAAATGGCTGCCGGTGTTGCCCACGAACTGAACAATCCTTTGACAACGGTGGTCGGCTTCAGCGAATTGGCGCTGGAAGAGATCCCAAAAGATTCGCCGTTATATGCAGACTTGGAAATGGTACTGCGCGAGGCCCGGCGCGCTCGCGAGGTGGTGCGTCGCTTGCTGGATTTTGCCCGTCCAAGTGAGATCACGCGCACGCGCTATGATTTCAACCAAATTGTGCAGGATGTTCTTTCGCTGGTGCGCCACTTGCTTCACACCAGCGGCATTCAGCATAGCCTGCAACTGGAGGAAGACCTGCCCTGGGTCTATGTAAGTGTCAATCAGATCAAGCAAGTGTTGCTGAACCTGATTCATAATGCGATTCAGGCCATGCCGCTGGGAGGCGAACTGACCATTATCACGCGACGCGCCGAGCGCGAAAATCGTTCCTGGATCGTATGTCACATCAAAGATACCGGGAGCGGAATTTCGCCGGAAGTTCGTGAGCACCTTTTCGAGCCGTTTTTTACCACCAAAACACAACAGGGTGGCACCGGGTTAGGGCTTTCGATTAGCTACAACATTATCGCCGATCACGGTGGCACCATTGAAGTGGAAAGCGAACACCAAAAGGGTTCCTGTTTCAGCATCTGGTTGCCGATATGAACCTTTCTGAGCGTCACATCCTGATCCTCGATGATGAACCCGGTATTACCTTGCTGTGCGAGCGCCTGCTGCGACGCGCCGGTGCTTCGGTAGCCGGATTCACCTCGGTAAAGGAAGCCTTAGATCATCTGCGTCAGAAGCGCGTCGACCTTCTGGTTGTGGATATCCGTATGCCCGACATGGATGGATTTAGTGTCATTCGCTTGGCCCAGCAGATCCAACCTGATCTCGCCATCCTGATCATGACAGGCTTTGGAACGATCGAAACGGCCATTCGTGCGTTGCGCGAGGGGGTGGACGGATTGCTCCTCAAACCCTTTACCGAAGGGAATGAATTCATCCAGGCCGTACATTTGGCGTTAGAGGATCACGAGAAAAAGCGGGATGCTTCTCGCATGCCGATGTTGCGGTCGTTGTTCCAGGTCACCGAAACCCTTTTTTCAGAAACAGATCCAAAACGGCTTAGGACACTCATCATTCAAGCCATTCGGTCTCACCTTCAGGCCTCGAGCGCGGCTCTTTTCCAAGAAGAAAACGGAGAACTGTCTCTCTGTGCTGGCGATGCATCTCTGCTTCCTTCACCGTTTCTCACAGAAATCGCACACAGCGGGAAACCGCTCCTGCTCACCCCCCATGAACCGGATGCAGAGAGGCGTGCCTTTCTTGAGGAACACAATCTGTTGTCCGCTATGCTCGTTCCTTTGAGTCGCCATGGCGTTAACCATCTTTATTATGCCGGACGCCAAGAAACTCCTTTTCGAGAAGTGGATCTGGAGATGTTTATCCTGTTGGCCCGTCAGGCCTCTGCGGCGCTGGAAAATGCACGTCTCTATTCGGAATTGAGAGAATATGTGCGACGTGTGGAAGAGTCCCAACAAGCCCTGATCCAGGCCGAAAAAATGGCCACGGTGGGACGACTGACGGCCTCTATTGCCCATGAAATCAACAATCCCTTGCAAGCGCTGCAAAACTGTTTACACCTGGCCGGGCATCCGGAACTGCCCTTTTCCGAGCGCCTACGTTATTTTGAGTTGGCCAAAGGTGAATTGGATCGCCTGCGAACCATCGTTGGACAAATGCTGAACTTTTACCGCCCATCTGCACAAAATGAGATTCTCTCCCTTCCAGAGATCTGGGAGCACGTTCTAGCATTGATGAAAAGCACGCTGGATGAGAATCACATCTTAATTGAAACCCAATGGCCCCAAGAATTACCGTCTATAAAAGGATCGAAATCGCAAATACAGCAGGTTTTGTTGAATTTATTATTAAATTCAATTCAGGCTATGCCACAGGGGGGTGTTGTTCGGTTGTGGGCTACACTGCGCAATCAGGTAATAGAGATCTACTTACAAGATAGCGGTCCAGGTATTCCGCCGGAGGTGCGCTCTCACATCTTTGAACCGTTCTTCAGCACCCGGGAAGGGGGGATTGGCCTAGGATTGACAGTAAGTTACAATATCATTACTTCCCACGGTGGACAGTTGGATCTGGTCACCGATCGGCCGGGAGGTGCTTGTTTCCGTATTTCGCTACCCGTTGCACATTCTGTACATTCATCCGAGGTGAAGCATGAAACCTCATTTGCTGATCGTAGATGACGAGCCGGTCACAGCTCAATCTTTGACAGATATTCTGCGCCTAGAAGGGTACCAAGTGACGGCGGTACACAACGGACAGGCAGCCATTGAGTATGTGCGCACGCATGTGGTGGACTTGATGATCGTTGACTTGCGCATGCCGGGCATTAGCGGGTTGGAAGTGGCTCAGGTGGTCAACCAGATTTCACCGGATACGGAGATTATCCTTCTCACTGCCTATGCCAGCACGGATTCGGCGATTCAGGCTTTGAGATTGCGCGTGCATGATTACCTGATCAAACCGGCTTTGCCCCAAGATGTGATCAAAAGCGTCCAGAAAGGGTTGGAGCGCCGCGCCGCGCGCCTGAGCGCTAGAGAGAAGATTATCGAAAAGGAGGAGCGCAGTAGTATCTTTGAGCTCCCAGATGGCGTCCAGGCTGATTTTAATCGTCGGTTACTTTGGAAAGGCGATCAGAAAGTCTTGCTGACGGTGGCCGAGAATCGTTTGCTCCAGCTGCTGGTGGAAAATCCCGGTAAGGTCTTTGCCCATCGGGAGCTGATCCTGCTCGTGCAAGGCTACAATGTGTCCCCACACGAAGCGCCGGAACTTCTGCGACCCTTGGTCAGCCGTCTGCGCCATAAAATTGCGGTCTTTCCCGGTCTGGAGCGATGTATCGTCAGCGTCCGCGGTAGCGGGTATACCTGGGATGAGAATGCATTGCGTTCATGATGAGGCGCCATCTGATCCTGACCGGATTCATGGGCAGCGGTAAGACCACCGTTGGGCGACTGCTTGCCCTTCGACTGGGATGGGAATTTATAGACACCGATGAAGAAATCGTCCGGCGCATGCAGATGTCCATCTCGGAGATTTTTGCGCACCACGGAGAGCCGGCTTTCCGTCAGGTGGAAGCACAGGTATGCGCCGAAGTTTCGGCACGAGCCGCGCCGACCGTGATCGCCTTGGGGGGAGGGGCACTGCTCCATGGGGAAACGCGGCGCTTGCTCGAAGAGCGAGGCTATATTTTTTCTTTGACCTGTCAAATTGAAGAAATCCTGCGCCGTTTGGGGGAAGGGGAGGGGAGACCCCTTTTCCGTCCACAACGCGAATCTTTGGAAAGCCTCTTGAAGGCAAGAGCACCGATCTATGAGCGTTACCCACAAATTGATACCACGGCTCGTACCCCGGAAGAAGTAGCCGGAGAGATTTTACGTCTATGGAATACACTACACTGAACGTACCCGGCACTGCGACACAAGCGATCCCTTTGTATTTGGGCTACGATCTCCTTCGGGAGTTTCTGCCGCATTTTCTGACCCAAAAGGGATTTTCGAGCATTGTGATCATCACGAACGATAGGCTGGCGCCGCTTTACGGCGAGGAAATACACAAACGAGTGGCCAACAGTCATTTACTCGTGGTTCCGGATGGGGAACGCTATAAGACCCTGGAAACAGCCACGCGGCTTTATGGGCAATTGCTGGAGATCGGCGCCGATCGTCACACGGCACTGGTGGCACTCGGTGGAGGTGTGATCGGTGACCTGGTCGGATTTGTGGCAGCAACCTTTCTGCGCGGCCTGCCGTTGATCCAGGTGCCCACTTCGCTATTGGCCATGGCCGACGCCAGTCTGGGGAGTAAGGTGGGCGTTGACCTGCCGCAGGGGAAAAATCTGGTAGGGGCGTTTAAAGACGCACTGGCAATCGTCAGCGATCTGAGCACTTTGAAGACTTTGCCGCCGATTGAGTTCCGTAACGGCCTGGCCGAGATTTTAAAGGCCGGGTTGATCGGAGATGTGGCGCTTTTCGAGCGCTTGGAACAGGGGTTGATCCATCCTGTGGAAGAAATCCTGCTGCCGGCCATCGGCGTCAAAGCGGCGATCCTGGCCAGGGACCCGTTTGAACGCGGCGAACGCGCCTACCTTAACCTGGGGCATACCTTTGGCCATGCCATCGAAGCCGTGACGGATTACCGCATACCGCACGGGCAGGCCGTGGCGATCGGCTTGCGGGCGGCGGCCTTGCTTTCCGAGCGCTTGGGGATCGCTTCGGCCGAGACGAGGCAACGGGTTGAGCGCGCCCTGCTCCGGCTTGGCCTGCGTTCCGCCGTGCCGGGGGCTCGGGTGGAGGAGCTGCTCCGGGCGATGTCTTACGATAAAAAGCGGCAGCGACGTCAACTTCGGTTTATCCTGATCCAAGAGATCGGTAAACCGTTGATCGCTTCCGATGTGCCGATTTCATCTGTTTTGGAAGTGTTGGAGGTCATTTGCGATGAACATTCTGATCTTGAACGGACCGAATTTGAATCTGCTGGGGACGCGGGAACCGCACATCTACGGGCGGATGACGCTGGAGGAAATTGAGCGGCATCTACAGGAACGGGCAAAAGAGCTCGGCGCTTCCTTGCGTTTTTTCCAGAGCAATCATGAGGGCGCGCTGATCGATGCATTGCACGATGCACGCGGCTGGGCACAGGGGCTGATCATCAATCCCGGCGGTTACGGTCATAGCAGCATTGCCCTACGGGACGCAGTGACGGCGCTGGGTGTGCCGACCATCGAGGTGCACCTTTCCAACCTGGCGGCGCGGGAGACCTTTCGCCAGCATTCACTGCTGACAGGAGCCTGTTGGGGGCAAATTATGGGGCTGGGTTGGAAAGGCTATGAGCTGGCCCTGGAGGCGTTGATCTGGCGACTGCAGGGTGGGTTGGATGGCTGAGTGGCCGTTCCAAACGTTTGGTTCACCTGGCCGTCCGGTCCTGGTTTTTCTCCATGGTTTTTTGGGCTCCAAAGAATCCTGGGAAGGGGTGGCGCGTCTGCTGGCAGATGATTTTTACTGCGTGTTGCCGGACCTGCCCGGCCATGGGGAAAACAGGTGTCGGCTGGGGCGCTGGCCTTCGCTGGGACGATGGGCGAGCGAGCTTGCAACGTTGCTGGAGCGATGGGGATGGAACGATGTACACCTGGTCGGCTATTCGCTGGGGGGACGGCTGGCGTTGCGCTTCGCGGTGGATTTTCGCTCGCGGGTGCGAACTTTGACCCTGGAAAGTGCTTCCCCTGGTCTTTCCAAGCCGTCAGAACGACGGGCGCGGCGGAGGCTAGACAGAGAACGCGGGCGGGAATTGCGTATAGGTAACTTTGATACCTTCCTGGACCGTTGGTATCGGCAGGCGCTTTTCGGCAATCTGGATGAGCGAGAGCGTCAACAGTTGATCATGGCTGCACGGCGAGGTGGGGGAGATCAACCCGAAAAAATGGCGCAGATCATCGAGGCACTCAGCCCAGGACGCGAGCCATCCCTTTGGGAATGTTTGCCGGCGCTGGAGCTGCCGGTTCTGCTGATCGGGGGAGGGGAGGACGCGGCCTATCGTTCTATTCTGGGGCGAATGGCTGACTTATTGCCACAGGCCCGCCTTCATTTGGTGGACGGAGCCGGACACAATGTCCACGCCTTCTTTCCACAGGAAGTGGCGTCAATCCTGCGGGCGTTCCTGTTGGGGTTTTGATCGGATAGAGCCGGCGTTGAAGATTTCGTCATAGGCAGCGTCGAGTTCACCGCCGAAATGGGCATAGCGACTGGTGGTGGAAATGCTTTCGTGACGCGCTAACTCTTGCGATAACTTTAAATTTCCCTTTGCAATATATGTAATTGTGACGAAATAATGGCGGAAATCATGAATGCGGACAAGGTGCGGGTCAACACCGGCCTCAGCCATACGGCCTTTGATCGCCTTCCACATCGCGCCGGGTGTAATCGGGCGGAGTCGCTTGCTGGCACGAATATCATGACGGGCAAACAGCGGCTGGGCGGCCAAGGGCGAGCGGGAGGGGGGATAATGTTGATCGCGCACTTGAAGATACCAGCGTAGGGCCTCTAGCGCACGTTGCGAAAAACGCACCACAGCTTGTTTATCGCCTTTGCCGATGATGATGGCGCGGCGCTCGTTCCAGTCAAGATCGCCGCGGCGCAGGGCACAAGCCTCAGAGATGCGCAAACCGGTATCTGCCAGGGTCAGGACGAAGGCGCGATCGCGCAGGAGAGCCAGGTTGGTCAGCGGATCGGCTTCTGCAATCGGGCGCATTTGTTCGCAACTTGTGATAATTTTCTCAATTGCTTCTCGGTCAAAATGGACAATGCGCTTGCCTTGGCGGCGAGAGTAGTGTTCGGTAGCTTCTTTGAGTTCGCTCCAATTACCGGCGCGCGCGAAAGTATAGAAGCGCTTGACAGCCGTGCGATAGACAAGCTGGGTGGCCGGCGATTTATCTTGAATGGCCTTGAGGAAGCGGATGTAGGTCTCGGTGTTCAACTCCGCTTGTTCACCGACGATCTGGATGAACTGTTCCAGGGCGTTGCGATAGGTTGCGATGGTGCGTGGGGAGCGTTGTAAGGTGCTCAGGAAATGTTCGATTTGCTCACGCATGGGATGCTCCTGGTAGGATTTAGAGAGCGGTTTCTGCGGCTCGAAGAGGGTTTTGTAATCATTCGATATAATGTAAATTATATCGAATGATTTTGTTTTGTCAAGGAAAATGGGCTTCCAAAAAGGCGGATAACTCCCCTACGCCGGAAGAAACTCCCAGGTCAAATGCCAAGCGACTAATGCTAAGCGACTAACATCTCCCCTTATCATATAATCATCCGTGGCGTGCTACTGAATTGAAAATGTCTCGCCCCTACCCCCCACTGTCGAATCTTTTGCCCGATGCAATGGAACGGATTAACTCCTCTGCAAAGCGGTTTTTGGGCGCGCAAAGTGCAATTAATTAAAAATATTTTAATAATATTGTCAAAAATATCATCCTATTGTCTGAGAATTTGAGTTCATCCGCAGCATTCATGTCCATCCGTGTCCTATTCTATAGCGTTTTTGTGCTAGAACATTGTGATATACTGCAAAAAGAACCTGCCTACAGACACATTTGATCTGTCGCGATTCTCTCCCGCTCTGGAACGTTACTTCGCCTCCCTAAGCGAAGTGATACTGGCCTATCTTTTTACACATTCCCGGTTTCCAAGGAGTTCCCATGCCCCCATCTACCTGCGACGTTCTGATCATCGGTGCCGGCGCACACGGTGCCAGCTTGGCGTTCCATTTGGCCCGGCGAGGTCTCAAAGTCATTGTGTTGGAAAAGCGTCATATTGCTGCCGGCGCGACCGGGCGCTCCAGCGGACTGGTGCGCATGCATTACGATCTGGAAGCCGAGGCGCGCTTGGCCTGGGAGGCCTTCCAGTGGTTTCGCGATTGGAAAGAGCGCGTTGGCGGTGAATGCGGCTTCACCCGCACCGGCTTCCTACAACTGGTGCCGCGAGAAAAAGTCGATGCCCTTCGGGCTAATACCCAAATGCTCCAGCGCATCGGGGTGCCGACCTTCCTGATCACAGCGGACGATGTCGGTCGATTGGCGCCTGCTTTCGCCACCGATGACTTTGACTACGCCGCCTACGAGCCGGAATCCGGCTATGCCGATCCGGTCCTGACAGCAACGTCGCTGATGGAGGCCGCCCGGCGCCATGGGGCTACCCTGATCCAAGATTGCCGCGTGACCGAGATTCTGGTGCGCTCCGGCAAGGTCTATGGTGTGCAAAGCACCAAAGGCGAATTCCATGCTCCGATCGTGGTCAACGCGGCCGGGGCCTGGGCCGTGGAGATCTGCCGACTGGCCGGTGTTGACCTGCCGCTGAGCACCTGGCGGCACGAAGTGATGTACGTGGTGCGCCCGCCGGCTCTGCGCCTATCTCACCCAACGGTGATCGATTTCCCCAATCTGATGTATTTCCGTCCGGAAGGCAATCTGACGCTCGTCGGTTTGGAGGACGGCAACCCGCTTGGCGAGGACCCGGAGCAAGATACGGCTCATGCGCGCCCCGGCTTCGTCGAGCGCGCGATCGATCGCATCTGCCGCCGCATACCGCCGATGGAGGATGCGCATTTGCATTCGGCCCATGCCGGCTACGATGGACTTTCCCCGGATCAACATCCGTTGATCGGCCCGATCGGTCCGGAAGGTTTCTGGCTGGACTGCGGCTTCAGCGGCACCGGGTTTAAGATTTCCCCGGCGGTTGGACTGTGCCTCAGCGAGTGGATGCTGGATGGGACCCCGCACACGGTTGACATCACCGTCTTCCATCCCCGGCGACTCCTAGAAGGTCGCCACCTGCGCGGCGAGCACCATTACGGGGATATTTGGCTCTGATGTCCTACCCTCCCTTGTTCTACCTGTTTTGGGGGACGTTCGGCCTGGCATGGGGCTTTTTTCAGGCAAAGGCCGGCGTTCTGGGTTGGAGCGTTATAGGGCTGGGTGCGCTCTCGTGGCTGGCCTTGCGGGAGCATTGGGGGCGCTTCCCCCGCCTGGCACTTTCGCTGAGCTTTGTGCTCGCCGCATTCGGCGTGCTGAATAACGTGCAGGGCGGCTGGATGATGGTAGGTGTGCTCGGCTACGCCACGTTTTATCACCTTTCCCAGAACCGCCCTGCCCCTCCTACCCCCAACAAGGCGGCGCAGACGTATTTTTGGCGACGGTTGGGGTTGTTGCACCTGCTCACTTTCCTGATGGCCACACTCTTTGCCTGGTTGGAGAAGAGCCTCTCCCCCATTTGGTACGCCTTCTGGAGCGTTGATTTTATTATTATTTTTATCTTGCTGCGCAAAAGCTAGCGTTCGCGCTACGCCTTCCTATACCCCACCGAGTGCTTTTGCACTCTCCCTTGTTCGTCTACGCGAACCACCTGAAAGCTTACCCGCCCGGCGCGCACGGCCTCCAGGATGGCCTTCTGTTCTTTGGTCAGCGAAGCGCTGTCGCGTTTGATGTCCAGGATCACTACTTCGAGCTGTTCGGCGCGACCGTTGCCATCGCGCAGATCGGTGTAGCCGTGGAAGACCACATAGTCCACCGGGTGGCCGATGAAGCGCGCATCGGAAGGCAGAAACTCGAACCCCGGCAAAAGGGGCACCAATTGCTCGCTGATCTGCCCCTTCAGCGTGTGACGGCTCTGCTCCACGCTTTGCCGCCGCGCCTGCTCGATCGCTTTGCGGTGCTCCTCGTCTAACCGGCGAATGCGCGCCTCGTACGATTCAATCGTTTGACGCACGCGCCCCTCGTAGGCTTCTACCGTCTGCCGCAAACGCGCTTCGTAGTTCTGCACCAGCCGCTGCATCTCTTCCTGGGAGCGCCGGGTTGCGATCAGGTAGACCAGCAGCGCCGCCACCAGAAAGCCGAAGATCAGGCCCAGGAAAAGCCAGAAGAGCGTTTCCATGACTCAGGTCCCTCTTTGACCGATCCCCAGCGCTGCGGCGGCCATCAAGGCTACGGCGCGCGGCAGGGCCTCTTCGTCAAAGTCAAAGCGCGGGTGGTGATGGGGATAGTTCAATTCCCGTTCGGCATTCGCCGAGCCAACGAAAAAGTAGCAGCCGGGCACGCGCTCCAGCACGAAGCCCATGTCCTCGGCGCCCATCGTCAGATAGGGTCGGGGATCGAGTTCGGCCTGGGGCAACACCTGACGGGCCACTTCCTGTACCTTTCGGGCCACGCTCTCATCGTTGATCAGTGCCGGCGTCACCCGTCGCATGGCGATCTCGGCCCGGCAGCCCATCGCCTGGCTCACACCGTTTACGATCGCCTCAAAGCGCCGGAGCACCTTCTCGCGCACTCGGAGATCGAAAGTGCGGATTGTCCCCTCCAGATGTGCCGTCTGCGGGATCACGTTGAAGGCCTCGCCGGCGTGGAACATCGTCACGCTGACCACCGCCGCCTCCAGCGGCGCCACGTTGCGCGCCACAATGCTCTGCAGCGCCGAGACAATCTGCGCCGCCGCCGGCAACGGATCGACCGCCAGGTGCGGCACCGCGCCGTGCCCGCCCTTTCCGTGCACTTTGATTTGGAACCACTCGGCCCCGGCCATCACCGGCCCGGCGGCCACCCCTACCCAACCGAGCGGCTTCTCGTTCCACAGGTGCAATGCCAGTGCAAAATCCGGTTTCGGATTCTCCAGCACCCCCTCGGCGATCATCATCTCCGCTCCGCCCATCTCCTCCCCACATAGGCCCTCCTCTGCCGGCTGGAAGACGAACTTGATCGTCCCGGCCAGCTCATGACGATGGGCATGGAGTAGGCGCGCCACCGTCAGCCCGATCGCCGTATGCCCATCGTGACCGCAGGCGTGCATCACACCGGGCGTCTGCGAAACGTAATCGGTCGTGTTCTCTTCCTGGATCGGCAAGGCATCCATATCGAAGCGCAGCATCACCACCGGCCCCGGCCGGCTTCCTTCCAGCAGAGCGACCACGCCGGTCTTGGCTACACCGCGCTGTACCTCCAATCCCAGCGCTTCCAGCTCACGCGCCACGATGGACGAGGTGCGTACCTCGCGATAGCCGAGCTCCGGATGCATGTGAAAATCGCGCCGCAAAGAACGCGTGTACTCAAAAAGTTCTCGTGCTTCTGCCAGCAAATGCTCCATACAAAGCCTCCACAGGTTCAAAGTTTTCCATCTTCTTCCGGCGCCTTCCAATCCCCCTTCGCAAAGCGTTCCGGCAAAAACGCGGCGGCGTAATCGGGCAACGGCTCGCCCAACACGTGCCGGCTGAGCAGCTCCCCGGCTCCACAGGCGGCCATGATGCCATAGCCTCCCAGCGCGCCGATCAGGTAGAATCCCTTCGTCTCTCCGGGGCCGATCAGCGCCAGATGATCGGGCGTCAGGGTGTAATAGCCACCATCCACCTGCGGACGCGGCAAATGTTCCCGGTAAACCTGCAAACCCGGTAAGAGCCGCATCAGGCCGCGCAGGATAACCTCCGGCGCCAACGGGTCGAGCGGCAACGGCCAGCGCGGGGGCATCTTGTGCACCCGATACTCCCACAACATCAGCACCACATCGCTCTCCTCGCCCCCTTCCGGCCGCAAATGCGCACCGCCCGGCAACGTCTCGGTCAGATAGCGCGTCTCAGGGTCCTCCTGCAAGGCCTGGGCTTCCTCTTCCGTCCAGGGCAAGCGCTGCGGCTCATCCAGGATTAGCAACGGCGTCTCACGCGGCACTACCCGCTTCGTATCGTGGAAGGCCACCTTCTGGTGTAACTCGGTAAACACGGGGTACGACTCCCCCACCAAAGCGTTCACTTCGCTCAGCATCGGGCCGGCCGCGTTGACCAAGCAGGGAGTCTCCAGGCGCGTCCCGTCGCTCAGGGTCACCGCGACAATGCGCCCCTTTTCCACCTGCACCCTCTCCAGGCGCGCCAACCGTACCTGCACTCCCCTCTCGCGGGCTTGCTCCAGCAAATACATCCCCAGCTGTTGCGCGCTCATCCAGCCGGCGCGGCGAACGAAAAGAGCGGCCTGTGTTTCTGAATTGAGGTAGGGATAATGTTGGGAAATGACCTCCGGCCCCAGGAGCAGATCGATCCCTTTTGCTTTGTTGCCGTTTTCTGGCTTGGGTGTTATTTTGGCTACGCGAAACGCATCTTTCTGGACCCGGAGCGGGCGCACCCCGGCCACCTCGAGCTGCTCTGCCCGCCGAAGCAAGGCGGCGCGCGCCGCCTCTTGCGTGACCACGTAGAGATACCCATTGCGGTTCAGGCGGAAACGGTTCCCGCTTTCCTCGGCGAGCTTTTCCAGCCAGTCAATCGAACGATCCATCAGCGCGCGCATGGCCGGCTGCGGCCAGGCATTGCGGTAACACTCGGTGGAATACTGGCTGGTGAGCGTCAAGGGCGGGCGCTCATCCACCAGCAAAATCTCCCGCATTCCGGCGCGTGCCAAGAAGAAGGCTGCGCTCACCCCGGCGATCCCGGCGCCGCAGATCACCACCTCGGCTTTCATGGCTTCTCCCCCTTCACGGCCCGTTCCAGCAGCGTCAGCGCCAGATCGATCAAGCGCTCGGTAGGGATCGCGCTCCCCTCCCCTTCGCTTTCCATTCGCTGGAGCAGCGCGCGGCGCAGGCCACTGGCACGGTGCGCCCAGGGAGAATCCGCCGAAAGGCGCTCCAGCCTCTCGATCAAAAGTGGCAGGATGGGATGAGAAGGCGACTTCATCGAATCGGACAAAATCTCAGCCTGTTCACGTTCGTGGGCGCTACCGTTCCTGCTTTCCCCCTATTTCTCATCCAGCGCCAGGATTTGGCGAATCAACCCCAGCACCAGCACGCCCAGGCGCACGCCCTGACCGGCCGTAATGCTGAGCGGCTTCCCCTCCTTCTCCGCCCGGCGCGTCAAGAGGTAGGCCGTTCCCAAGCCGGCCAACGCTCCCAAGAGCGCACCTGCCGCCAGGGTTTTCACCTTCCAGCTATTCGTCGTAGTCGTAGAAATCGTAGTGGTACGTGCTCCCTCGCTCATTCCAACCTCCGACAGAGTTCCAAGCTTTCCATACATGTCTGAGATCCGTGCTTGTCTTAATTTTCGCCAACCCTTCATGCCATTTCAGGATCGGTTCTGCGGCTCGATCGGCCAAACGGCGCAGGTTTCTCTGGAAACGATAGTTCCGGACGTGTGCTTCGATTGCCATCCCTGGCAAAGCCCTGAGCAAACGGGCAAGCCCGTAGACCGCGGCGATCAGCAGGGCCAGGAACACCGCTTGCAGGCAAAGGATCGGTAAGATCAGCCAGATCGTTGCCAGCGCCGCAACGGCCGAAAGGCGACTACCCTCCCCCCAAATGCTCAAAAACAACAGCCCGAAGACGAGCAAAAAGCCGAGGGTCAAGGGCAGGAAGATGTGCAGGGTCACCTGGCGCCGATGACGGGCTCTCCCCTCGTGCACCTGGCGCCAAAACTCGCTTTCTGCTTGCCGGAATTCGTTTCCCATGTGGTCAATTTTAGCATAAGCAAGGTATAATCGGGCATACCTGCGAGGGAAAGACAGCGCACGGCCCTGCCTTTGGCGGGGTGACGAGGATGAGGGTTTCCTGCCGCGAGGCAGGATTAACCGCAGGCTCAAGGGCAAGCGCCCGGCCGGCGGGAAAATCGAAAGATCAGCGGAAGCCCTCCGGGTGTGCCACCACCCGATCCTTTCCCTCCGAATCGAATCGCGCGCCCAAGGCGGTATGGGTAACCATGCCGACAAAAGCGTGCGAAGTGGCATTCCCAGCACCTCGCTTCTTCCACGAGGCGCGGTGAAATCTTCTCTATACGGAGGGAACCTCTATGTGTGGTATTGTCGGATATATCGGCCCGCGCGATGCGACGCCGATCCTACTCAACGGCCTGAAGCGCCTGGAATATCGCGGCTATGATTCGGCGGGCATCGCGGTGATCCAAGATGGCCGCATCGAGGTGCGGCGCGATGCCGGCAAAATCTCGCGCCTGTTCGACCTGGTGCAAGCCCAGCCCCTGAGCGGCAGCCCCGGCATCGGTCACACCCGCTGGGCGACCCACGGCGCCCCCAACGCGCGCAATGCCCATCCGCACACCGGTCACACCGGCCAAGTGGTCGTCGTGCATAACGGCATCGTCGAAAACTTTCTCGAACTGCGCGAAGAGCTGAGCGCCGAAGGGGTGGAATTCCGCTCGGAAACCGATACCGAGACCATCGTCCACCTGGTGGAGCGCTACCTGGCGAGCGGCAAATCGTTGGTGGAAGCCGCCCGAGCCACCTTTCAGCGCCTGCAGGGGGCGAATGTGGTCGTGCTCATGTCCGTGCGCGAGCCGGATAAGCTCATCGCCGCCCGCCTGGGAAATGCCGGGGGCGTGGTGATCGGCTACGGGGAAGACGAGATGTTCGCCGCTTCCGATATTCCGGCCATCCTGGAATACACCCGGCGCGTCACCTTCCTAGAATCGCGCCAAATGGCGGTGATCTCCCGTCAGGAAGCGCGCATCGAAACCCTGGACGGGGAGCGGGTCATCCCGAAAATTCACACCATCCCCTGGGATGCCGTGGCCGCGGAGAAGGGCGAATATCGCCACTTTATGCAAAAAGAGATCCACGAGCAACCGCGCGCCTTGGCCGATACCCTGGCCGGACGGGTGGACTTTGAACGGGGGCGCATCCGCCTGCCCGAACTGAACTTGACCCCTGAGCTGGCGCAGCGCATCCGTAAAATCTACATCACCGCCTGCGGTACGGCCGCCTATGCCGGCATGGTGGGAAAATATCTCATCGAAAAGATCGCCCGCATCCCGGTGGAAGTGGAAATCGCCTCGGAATTCCGCTACCGCGACCCGATCATCGACTCCGATACCGTCGTGCTGGCGATCAGCCAATCCGGCGAAACGGCCGATACGCTGGCGGCCATGGAGGAAGGACGGCGCAAGGGGGCGACGCTCTGGTCGATCGTCAATGCCATCGGCTCCCAAGCTATGCGCATTGCCGATGGCTACATCTCCATGCAGGTCGGGCCGGAGATCGGCGTGGCCTCCACCAAGGCCTTCACGGCGCCGATCCTCGATCAGTACATGCTGGCCATCCTCCTCGCCGATCTGCGCGGCACGATCGACGAAGCCACGCGCCGTGCTCTGGTTGCCGATCTGCGCCTGATCCCGCAGCGCGTCGGGCAAATCCTGGAGCGCGAGGCCGAGATCGAGAAAGTGGCGCGCCTGCTCAAAGATATGCGCGATTGCCTCTACCTAGGGCGCGGCATCCAAATGCCGATCGCCTACGAGGGCGCGCTCAAGCTCAAGGAAATCTCCTACATCCACGCCGAAGGCTACCCGGCCGGCGAGATGAAGCACGGGCCGATCGCCCTGATCGACGAGAACCTGCCGGTGATCTGCCTGGCGCCGCAGGACCCCTGGCACGAGAAAATGGTCAGCCAGATTCAGCAGGCCAAAGCACGCGGCGGGATCGTCGTCGCCGTGGCGACCGAAGGGGATGAACTGATCGCCTCGATGGTTGACCATGTGCTCTGGGTGCCGCCAGCTCCCTGGATGCTCGCCCCGGTGCTGACCGTCGTCCCGCTGCAGCTGCTGGCCTATCACATCGCCGCCCTGCGCGGCCTGGATGTCGATCAACCGCGCAACTTGGCCAAATCGGTGACGGTCGAGTAGGCCGAACACTTGTAACAAACGCTAGCGTTTGTCCATCTCGGCTCTCCGGTGCCTCATCCACTCGACAAAGTGCACGAAGGCATCCGCTTCTTCCCACTCGGCATCGGTCGGTCCGTACCAATCGAAGGCCAGTTCCAGGGGCTTTCCATCCCATCCACGGCCGCGCACGTAGAGGTAGTGGCGATGCTGCAGCGAAGGCCCATAAGGGCGCGAGGTCCCGCCTGCGGCGGAGAGCGCCTCCAACAGCACCTGGCTGAGGATAAACGGCTTCCAATCCGGCCGCGGCAGGGAGACTTCGGCATGGACGTAGCCCAGCGGCATCAGGCAGTAGTAATCCGGTTGGCCGGTCCAGGTGCTCTTCCAGGAGCGATAGACCCAGCCCACCAGGTAATCCGGCGTCAGGCGCACGTAGGAGCCGCTCAGGCCATCAACGAACGAGGCGCACAATTGCTCGATCAGGGCTTTTTCTTCCGGCGTCATCCTTTCGGTTTCGATCAGGCGGATGTGGCGGAAGGCCGGCTGCGGCGGGCGATCCCAGGGGTAGCGGGCATACAGCTGGAAGAGGCCGTTCCGTTCCCGGTTGCGCCATAGGCTATCCAGCAGCGCAAGGAAGAGCTCACGCGCCGCCGGGTCTTCGGCCCGGAGCTCAAAGCCCCACAGCCCCTCGGCAGGAGTGACGGCCTGTTCGCGGACGAAATAGGCCGCCGGAAAGTGGGCGAGCACTTCTTCCCGCGCAACGCCGCGCAGGTGGATGATTTCGATGCCGGGGTAAAGGGTGATGTTGGCGTTTGTTTCCCCCAGTCCGCTCCTGCCGGCGGCGATCTGCGCCCGATGGGGCTGCGAAGCATCGAACTCCCCCCACTTGCGCCGCACGCGCCAGCGCAAGCGATCGCCTTCCAGCACCAGCTCCCCTTGCCATCCCTCGGTCAGGCGCAGGATCGAGGGGTAGAGGACTACGGCCAGCCCCAGCCCGATGATCAGGCCGAGCCCGCAGGTCAGGATCGGAAACCAATCCGGAATGCTCCAACCCCAACCCAGGTTGAGCAAGGTAGGAATGCCGAGCCAGATCGAAAGGAAGACGGCCAGGAAGAGCGCAGTGGGCAGGAGGACGGTGAAACGGGCGGAAGTATAGGGGATGATCACTCTTCTGACCATAGGTTCTCCATACACTTTGTCAAGAGGGGCAACGGCAAGCAACTGCCCGACGGGCAATAACGGCGCAACGTGCGTTCAATGCGCTCCCGGGGCAACTGCAAGCAGTTGCCCTACCTACAATAGCGGCGCAGGGCGCTTTCGATGCGCTCCCGATGACGCGCTTTGCGCGGCTTCAGTGCCAGGGCATAGCGCAGGTGTTGTTACCCCGAAGCCCTGATAAAGGTTCAGTTGCTACTCAGCAATCGGGACTATTGACTCTCAAATGTTAAGCGGCTAACCTCTTCGAAAAACAGCTACGGAACGATGAATTGTTCCAGCACGGTTTCGTGGGCTCCGCCATCACCTATGATGACGTACTTTACAATCCCAATGCCCTGTGCGTAGTAATAATACTCCTCAAATTCCATCGTAGATGCATGGTAGACGTGGATGACCACTGTTTCAAAACGCCCGGCCGGTACCTGCACGGTTTCAAAACCATCTACCGTAAAGGTAACTTCATGCTCATAGGGGCCGGGAGAGGTTGTTCCGCTCCAGGTATTCCGGACATAAAGATCCCGAATGGCCGGGAAGGTCTGCAGGGTATGCGGCATATCATGTTCACCATAAATAGATCCGTCTGAGGCACAGATGAAGCTGGACTGCTCACCATAACGGGAATTAGAAATAAAATATCGATTGTTTTCGATGGAGGTCACTGTGACCGTGTAGGTGCCAACTTCATCCCTGTATACCCACTGGATGCCGACTTGATCGGGGAAATAGGGGTTGTTGCAGAACCCAGTTCCCGGAGTCGGCGCAGCAGATGACGTGGAGGGTGTAGATGTTGTTTGGGGAGCAATTTCACTACCTGCTGGTATCGTATACGATTTCAGGACACGGCTTAAATCGCCCATCCCAGCCACCAGCCCGACACCTTCCGCCCAGTAGTAGTTGGTATATCCGTTTGGCAGAAGAGTGAAACGTGCAGTCGTGAAGGTGCCGGCAGGCACGCTCTGCTGTTCCATGCCAACGAATAAGAGCGAAGAACCGGACTTGCCCGGCCAAGTTTTGCGTGGCACAAATTCGTCTACTGGCGGCAGGAGGATATCCAGCATATTACTGTCTTCCTGGTGAATGGCACCATCTGGAGTGCATAGGTAAGTAGAATCACCCGAGCCAAAGGGGGAAGTCTTATGTACGGTAAATCGCACCCCCTCGGGTTCGTTTGAAACCGACGTGATCTCCCAGGTCTCGGTACCTTCGCTGTTCCCCATCATGTTGAGGATCTCATAGGCCCAGGTCGCTCCAACCTTGACAGGCCAGTAGGGATTGTTGCAACCAGAAGACATATCGGAGAGAATGATGTCCATTCCGTTCGCCACTTTTTCTGTACCTCTGTAAACAATCACCCAGCCCAATCCAGGGAGAAGTCGGCGTTCAAATTCCTCGATATTTACAACACGAATCCCCCGATCCCAGCGGGCAATTGCTTCTGCTGCAAGAGGATCATCGGGAAAACCACGATAATACCCATCCAGCCCGGATAGTTGGATATCTGCCATGATATAGCGGATGCGCGCTTCGCTGTCGTCATCGCTGCTCAAGCGGATGTCCATCCCGTTGACCGGGGTATCCGTCCTAGCATAGGTGATCGTCCATTGGCCGTTGACCAATTTGCGTTCAAACTTGTCAATATTTACAACACGAATTCCCCGATCCCAGCGGGCAATTGCTTCTGCTGCGAAAGGATCATCAGGAAAACCACGATAGTACTCATCGAGCCCGGATAGTTGGATATCTGCCATGATGTAGCGGATGCGCGCTTCACCGTTCTGGTCCGCTACCTGTGCAGGCTCCATCCCAGGAGTTGCCGTGGGCGGGACAGGGGTGGCGGTGGGCGGGAGTTGTTCTAAGAAGTCCACTGGTGTGCCATCGTCCGAGCAGGCAGCCAGCAGTAGCAGTAGGGTGCAGGCGAGAATGATGCTGAACAGGGTGCGAGTCTTGTCCATGGTACCTCCTTTTTATAACTATTATAATACAATTTTCTCTTTTTTCTCTAGTGATTTTGTTTTTACAAAGAGCTTTGTTGATATTAAACTTATTGAGTACCTACAGCACAAAGAATCAAACTATGGCAACCAGGTGTTGACAACCTTGGTACCTGAATATTGCTTTTGTTGAAAACCGGTAATGGGAGCAGAGCCAAACGCCCTGATAGGCTTTGAATGAAATGAGCAGAAAAATGCTTTGTTTTCCCCCTCTATCTCAAGATCGCTTGCAGAGAAAGCCTTGCCGGGTTAGGCAAGTTGCACCATTTCCCAATCGACCTGGCGAGTGACTTGAAACCAGCCGGATTCCATCAGGTGTTCGGCGCGCAGATCGCTCAAGCGGAAGGGAAAGAGTTCGGGCAAGCGGATCAAGTCTTCCAGCGGGAGGGAATCGGCCGGATGAGCCTGGAGCGCACAGGCCAGGAGCCAGGTGCGTAGGGCGTTATTCTCCGTGTGCAGGCGACCGATGGCCGGGCGATAGGTATAGGGTTTTTCGGCCTGCGGGAAAAGCCCCCATTCGGTGAGCGAGGCGCAAATGCGTTCCACCGAGCGATCGAGATCGCCCAGGTGACCGACTTGAGCGGCGACTTGCGCTTTGATTTGCCGGCGCGTGAGGGCATTACTTAACCGCCCCAGCTGCCCAATGATAGAGGTAACAAGGCGAAAATGCGGATAGCGGATCAGCGCCAGCCCGTAATGCAACCACAGGCGCTCTTCTGACGTGTAGACTTCACGGTATAAACGCAGGGCGGCGGCGTGCAAGCTCGGTGAGACGGTTTCCGTTTTATGCCAAATCCCTAGCAAAACGTCGATCGTTTTGCGACGAAATTCACCACCCTTTAAGATCGGTTTCAGGTACTCATCCAGCGCCAGGCGTAGAGCAACTGCATCAGACGTTTCTAAACGCAAAGTGGCCGTCCGATCCAACCAGTCCAGTTTTACGGTGCGGGCAAAGCCGATCCCCTTCTCTGTCATATCGTCATCCTGTTCGTAGGGTAAGTTTTACCAGCGGGACCCACATCTCTTCCGGCGTTAGACCGCCATGGGTGATATAGATTTCGTCCTTGGCGGCAAAGGCCATGTGATCCTGGGGGATGAGCACCCAGAGATCGTCAGGGAGGAGACCATCACCATGCCAGAGGTAGGTTTCGGGAAATTCGCTTTGCACCCGGCGGGCAAGATTTTCATCCCGGTAGGTGCGAGCACGCAGACCACGGGTTTGGACGATCGCTCCTTCGCGCGGCTGACCGATGCCATAGGCCACGGTGTTGCCGTGATCGCTGGTGAGGAAGACGGTGAAGCCGGCCTGTAGCAGCCGTTCCAGCATGTTTTCCAGCGATGCGGCATGCCGATCGCCCCAACGGCGCAAGGAAGCCTGGGCATCCACCGGCCCCAGCAGGGTGTGATGATGAATTTCATCCACCGCCGTGATCACAACACAGAGCGCTTGGAGATCGGGGGAAAGGTGCAGATCATTTGGCTCGCGAGTATACATGCAAGCATGGGCCCCAAGGCCTTCTCGGCTCCAGAAAGTTTGCCAAAGGCGGGCTTCCCGTTGATTGTGGGTGATGCTTTCGGCAAATTCTGCCGGCCGGAGACCGCCGATGAGCGCTTGGCGAGAGATGGCGGTGATGGTGGGGATTTGGGCCAGCAAAAGTTGCACTTCGGCCAGCCAGCGGTGACGGGCGCCCCAGATTTCCCAGAGCACCAACCAATCGGCCAGGGACATGCCATCCAGCACGATGAGCGCAATCGCTTCTGCCTGTCCCTGACGCCGTAGGGAGGCCAGGTAGTGAGAGACATGCCAGAGATGGCGCGGCTGCGGCAAGGGATGCGTGCCTAAGGCCGTATAGCGTGCTTGCAACCAGGGGATGATGGCCTTTTCCAAGCGGGTTCGCAAGGCCGTGACAGCCGGGTTTTCGGCCTTGTAGATTTCATCGGACGTGTAGTACAAGGCGAGCAGTTCGGCCCATTGCCAGGCCAGGTGCGCCCAGGCTTCAAAGGTATCCGGCGCGGGGTCCAAGGCTTCGCCGAGCGCATCCATCAGCAGATGCAGGCGCTTGAGACGGGCATCTTCGCCACGGGTGAGCACCGCTGCGGCCATCCAGGGTTCGGGGGCATCCACCTGTAGCATTGGGGGATGCAACAGCCCGGTGCGCAACCAATGGGAGAGCAGCCCCTGCCAACGCGGTTGATCGAAATCGAACAAATAGGCGGTTCTGGCTTCGCCAAGACGCAACAGGCCACGCTCGTGCAAGTAAGATTGCCATTGGTCCTGGATGAATTCGCCCAGCGCTTCGGGGTCGTTCAGCAGTTTTTCTAACGGCCAATCGCGATAGGGATCAAGGGTGGCCAGCCTTTGAAGCAATTTCTGGCGATAGAGCGTAGGGAGCGGTTCGCGGCGGAGGGAATCGCTGAGCCAAGCGATCAGGGTGAAGGGGTCGTTGAGGGCGCCCCAATCGAGCCCGAAGACGTGGCGGAAGACATATTCAATGGTGGCCTGTTCACCAAGGCGCCGAGGCGGTGGCGGAGCTTGGAAGAGCCGAGAACGTTGCAGCGGGGTGAGCGCGCGCAACGGCGGATATGCCAGGTGCGGGAAGAAGGTGTGCAGCGCCAGTTCGACGTGCTCTCCTTTTTGCCATAGGTCGTAGGGCAGGGTATTGAGCGGGCCGGTGGTGATCACGATCCACGGTGCCGGGCTATGGGTGATACGGTAGCGCAGGCGCACCGGATCATCTTCCCGGATCACGGTGAAGCCGCGGTGGTGTAGCTCGGCCAGCAGGTGTTCTTCGTTCAACAACCCATCCGGGTCGCTGACCAGGACAAGGGGCGCGGCGAGCGGAATGCGGTCGAGGATCGGGGCGTAGTGCATAGCGCTTTTTGCTCACTCCCCGACGGTTCGACGTGCCGGGTTCGGCCTCGGCGAGGGTCTACATGTGCAGGCTGGCGGCATCATAGTACATGAGCAGTTCCGGGTCCTCTTGCAGCACATCTTCCGGCAGGCGTTCGGCTACTTTGATGATGCTCTGCCAATCGCGGCGATGATAGGCATCGGCAAAGCCGACGCGGACGGCCTCGGTGCGGAAGCGGCGCAGGCGACCCTGACCTTCCAGGTACGTTTTGAACTCGCGTAACAGGGTTTTGCGCCTTAGCGTTTCGAGATCGGCAGCTTTATGCGGATCGGGAAGGCGCCAACGGCCATCCGCTTCCTGAATGAAGTTCTCTTCCAACAATTCTGAGAGTTCGGGTAGGGCCTCGTGTTTGGCTTGGTGCAATTCGCGCAGGAATTTGGGCAAAAGTTCGGCATACGTTTGGGGAGCGCCGCCCTGCTTCGGGTCCAGCGCGCGGCGCAGCCACTGGATGGCGGTTTTTTCGTCGCTGATGATGAAGGAGAGCTGACCGAGGCCCTCGGCTTCCAGGCGCGCCAGATCGTATTCCGGCACCTGATCGGGGTTGAAGTACATGCCATCGCGCTCGATGAAGTGCTGATCCAGCCCGGCGTAGAATTCGGCGGCGGAGAGGGGGACGGTGAGGCCGCGCTGGATGTGGAAGGCGACCATGCGGTCGAAGAGCAGGTAGGGCATGCGCTCGGCGATCGGTTCGAGCAGTCCATCCTTGCGCACGACGACCGGTAACTGCGCCAGGTGCTGGCGGACGAAGGTCCAGACACCCTCGACCGTGCCGGCCTGCAGGCGGAAGCGGCGCTCGAAGGCCGCCGAGGGCTTGTAGGCCGAGATGATTAGGTCTTGCCTGACCGCGCCGCTGGCCGTGACTTGATTGAAGGTGCCCTGTTGTTTGTCAATGCTGCGCACATCGGCGACTATGAAGCCGGCGCGCAGGATGGCCTCCTGGATGGCGTTCCAGACGCGGTTTTGTGAGTTGTGGAACTCCACCGTCATCCAGCGGCCGGGCTTGAGCACGCGGTAGAACTCGCGGAAGCAGGCCTCCATCAGGCGCTGGTATTCGGACAGGCCCTTGCCCTGGGTTTTGTTCTCCACCGCTTCCGGCACGTTATCGGTGAAGACGCCCAGCCAGGCCTCCCAGAGGAAGTTGAGTTCGGAGTACATCAGGTTGCCGCCGAAGGGCGGGTCAACGAAGATGTAGTCAATGCTTTCGGAGTCAATAGATGTAAAATGTGCGGAGCTTGTCGTTATCAGGGTAAGCCCAGATGATGTACCGCCAGAACGTGCTGTCAGTATTTTCTTTGCTTTTCTTTGAAGGAACGACAAGGTATCAATCTCGCGGATAGTGGATGCAATATACAAAGTTCCCGAGAGTTTGCTTGGCAATCCATTAGTACGTTCTCTGTTTAGAAGGGAAGCGCCTTCTACAACAGATGTCAAGAGCCAGAGAAGTTCTCGAAACACGACCCCGGTTCTCTTAGCTTTGGCCCACAACGCCGCCAGGACCCAGAGATTGCGGCGGGTGTAGAAGTGGTGGACGTGGGTGATGCCCACATTGAACGGGTCGCCGGTCTTGTCGCCCTTCGGCAGCGCGTCCGTCGGGAAGGGATAGGGGATGTCGCTGTTCTCGATTTGTTCGATCAGGGCGAGGTCGAAGGCATCGGGGCGCTTTTCGTAGCGGCGGTTGCCCACGCTGTAGTTGATGAGCACGGGTACCTGTTTGGCCTGGCGCACGGTCTGGCCGAGGGCGCGGTCGAATTTGGTCTCGAAGGCGCGCTCGACGCGCAGGGCGCCGCTGCCGCGCGCCGGGCTTTTGCTCAGCAGGACGCCGCAGGTCGGGCAGGGCCATTCCTCGCGCACTTTGCCGTTCTTGTGGTCGACGGCCACGTCCCAGAAGGTCATCTCCGCGCCGCATTGGGGGCAGAGGAAGACGTCGGACCAGACGGTGTAGTTGATTTTGCCCTTCACACCTTTAGTTTCCCTCACCCCTTTCCCCTCTCCCGCAATTTCCCTCACCCCCGGCCCCTCTCCCACAAGGGGAGAGGGGAGATTCTCTCCTCCCCCTTCATGGGGGAGGGGTTGGGGGTGGGGGTGCTCTCCTCCCCCTTCATGACGGAAGGATCGGGGAGGATGGGCTGCCAGTGCCTGGCGAATCATCTGCAGCGCGCCCGGCAGGTCTTTTTCCACTTTTTCGGCCGGGATGCGCACGAAGCGCAATCCCAGGGATTCCAGTAGGGTCTGGCGCTCACGGTCCTTTTCACGCTGGGTTTCGTGCACGCCACCATCCACTTCTACGATTAGGCGATGGGATGGCGCGTAAAAATCCACCACGAAGGGGCCGATGGGTTGCTGGCGACGGAATTTGACGCCATCCAACTGCTTGCCGCGTAGCGCTTGCCAGAGAATGGCTTCACTGGGTGTGGGATTCTTACGGAATTCACGGGCTATTTCCACCATCTTGCGCCGTAGCGCTTCCGGCACATACCAGCGTTCGGGTTCTTCTTCGCCGTCCTGCTCCTCTGGGTCTGCTTGCGGAGAAGGGGATGCAGGAGGAATGTGCCAGGTCTCATACATCCAGCCGCATTCTTCCTCCACTTCGCGCAAGATGCGGCGCGCCTCGCGCTCGAAGGCGCGGGCGTCCACCGGTGTGTTGTAGTTGTAGGCAATGAAGGTGGCGGCCGGCGAAAGGTCGTTCAGCACGGCCTTGCGGGCGCCCAGGCGACTGATGCGCCGCTGACCATCCCACACCCAACCCTCTTCGTCCACGCAGTAGCCCAAAGCGCGCACCTCATCGGCATCGCCACAGAGTTGGGCAGCCACGCCGGTCATACCAGTGCCGCAGAAGCCATCGAAAACGATGTCACCGGGGTCGGTGTAATGCAAGATATAGCGCATGATGGCCGGGTGGGGCACTTTGGTGTGATAGGAATGGGCATTGTAGATCGGATTGTTCTTGCCTTCGCTCACATCGGCGGCGAAAGGTTCGCGGTGATAGCCGTTCTCGTCCTCCGCAGAGGAAGGATCGGAAGGGTCGGAAAGGCCCAGGCGACGGCGAATTTCGGCGCGCTCTTGTTGCCAACGGGCAAGGATCTCTTCAAGGAAAGGGTTGGGGCAGGCCGTGTAATACGGCGGATCGGAGAGGGCCAAAATGGCCTCATCGCTCCCCTTGGGGAAACCGGGAATAGCGCGCAAGGCCGGATCGCGCAAAGCAGCGCGTAACCGTTCACGCCAGGCTTCCTTTTCGGCCGGCATTTGGGGATCGGGGGAAGTATTTTCCTGATCTTGCATCAGGGGCAATTGATTTTCGCTCATATCCTCACGTATCCAAGGTCAGGCGGGTGTTGTTTTCATCGTAGCCACGGAGGGCATTTTGCAAAAAGCGGTGGAAACGGGCCTTCAGCTCATCGACCGTACAAGGCAAGCCACCTTCCTGCAAAGCCATCAGCAAATCGTTTACGTTCAACCTTAGCGAACGAATGCCGTGCAACGCCCGATTGGCCGATTCGGCAAAATCGGGTGGGATGTTCGGATCGTCGCTGGTTTGTCTAAGGAATTCTTCCACCGGTCGGCGCTCGGCGGGGGTCATGGCGGCCAAGCTGGCCTGGGCTTGTTCGCCGCTCAAGGCATCCTGCAGCGCTCTGCGCCAACCGATCAGCAACTTGGTCAGCTGCTCATCCAATTCATTCAACAGGGTTTCGGGCGGGATGCCGTTAGATAGGAGGGCAGGGTTGAGCTTGCAATGCGGACAGATCGGGCTGTCATCCAACAAACCTTCGTGAAAATCACGGCAGGAGCGCAGTTCGCTGATCCGGCTCTGCCAACTCTGCAATTGAGACCGATTTTCGCGCAGCAAGTCTACTTTTTCAAGGGTCTTGAGCGCCTGTAGCCGCCGGTCATGATAGAGTTCTTGGCGGCGCCGGTCACCCGTAGGACTAAGCACCAAGCGACGGTGCTCAGCAGCGTAAGCATTTTTATACCGCTTCTTGAGCGCTTCCAGCTCTCGCTTGAGGTTGGGAACCGCCACGACATCTCCATGTCCCTGTGCCAACTGGCGTAGGGTGTCTAAGGTGCGCCGGCGCAGTTCCGCTGCTTCGACCCGCCAGGAGTGAGCCTCGGACAGATACGCCTCGGCGGTAGAAAGATAATCGGTCAAGGGGCGCAGTTCGTTCACACTCTCCAACAGTTCCTTCAGCCGTCGAATAGTCGCCTGCCAGGTTTTTATCTCCTCCAAATCGGCGGGGGTCAAATTCAAATGACGCAATTTGCCCACTGCGTTGATCTTCGCCAAATCATCCAAGAACTTTTTATAGCCACGCAAGGCAGGCTTAAAATCTAGGGTAGAAATGGCGTTGGGCGGAGTAGTGGAACCGATCACCACGCCACCTTCAGACGTGAACATGCGCCGCTCGACCAGGATGGGCTCGTTCCACAAAGTGAGGTTCTGTAGGCGCGTCTCCAAAGGAGTGACGCTCTTTAATTCCTCTTCCACCCTCTTTTGGAGTTCTTCCACGGCCTGGTTGCGCTTGCTTTCGTCCTGGATCAAACCGGGGGGCAATCCTAGAAGGTCGAACACTTCTTTCCATAGGCTCAAAGGCAAAGTACGTGGACGGGAATAGTGGGTGAATTCGAGCAATTCATTGAGACCATTCAGCTGATAGCGCTCAAGGGAATCGGCTTCCAGCACGTTGTTGCCCGGCAAGGCCAGGATAATATCCCCATTATAGACCAGGGCGGCTAGGATCACAATGACCCACTCCGCCTCCAAACCGAAGCGCAGGTCTTTATAGATCACCCGATCCACCAAATTCGCTGCCTTCTCCAACACCTCCCCACGGTGGACAACTTGATTTTCGGCCCGTTGGGCCAAAAGGTCAAGGAAATGGCGGGCGTAGGGGGAATTTTGTGGGCGCAGGCGGCCATCTGCATCGAGTAGACCCAAACCGTGCAAAACGGCCTCGCCGAGACGGGTAGGACGCCTGTTCAAAATGCCACGCAAGGCTTCGAGGGCGGCAGTGGGTCGGGAGCTTTCGGTGATCGGCTGTTGGGCTTTCTCGAAACGAGGATATTCCGGGTAACGCTCCTCGAAAGCAGGAGCCAGCAAATGGGCAGCGGCGCGGTTGAGCAAATCAACCAACCCTGGGGTTTCCGTGTTAGAAAGTTCCGGCAGTACGGCATGAATGGGCTTTTCGACTCCCTGATAGCGGACATATAAATGGGTGAGCAGATGTTGCTGCAACCAGGGCAAAAGGTGATGATTGAAGATCTGGTTCGCCCGTTCCTGGTATACGGCGCGGTAACTGGGTGACTCGGCAGTCAGGGCTTGGGCACCTGCGTAACGTCGAAGAATGCTGCGAAATTCATCATCCAGCCCTTGCAGGGAAAAGATGACCTCATCGGCGCGCTGCTCATCATGAAACTTGCGTTGGGCAAACGGTTCCAGGAAATAGACGTAGAAATCTCGTGGTGGTTGGGCGGTAGAACGTTCATCGGGAGGGCCGAAAAAGAAATAGCCGGGTCGGGTAACTTTATGACCTTCCCAAGGCAATTCATGGAACCAAATGCGCGCACCCGTCACATAGGTGGTCGTGCTAAAGTTCAACACTTGTCGCAAGGCTTCAAAGAAATAGCGATTGAGGTCTGTTTCGCTCAGGAATTCACCGCGTTCTTGAATCTTCGCTTCAAAATCGATATCTTTCTTGACATCGAGGTAATACTGACCGTTGGCCTCGTTCCTGGAAATGTACTGTCCGCTAACGGTGCGGATGATCTCGCGCAAGCTCACTTCCACCTGCTCAAGCAAAAAGGCGGCATCGGGTTCGGGCAAAGGAATCAACAGAAAGAGACTATCCCGCAGTTCTTCGGCGGTCATTCCTAGTGGGCGGTAAATGTCATCCGTTGTCAGACGATGGACGCTCAGGGCATGGATGATGCGCCGAGCCATGGGCTTGAGCGCGGGCCGTCCAAAAGCATGTTCCACGCGGTCTTCCAACACCGAGCTCTTATCAATCACCTCGGCGATCTCAGGAATACTGCGCAGGCTAGGGTTGCTACGGAGGACCTGCCAGTAGTGGTCGAAAGAAATGGTGCCAGGAGCATCCGTCGGCACCTCGTCGTCCAACATGCGTTGTATAGTCTCGCTCAGCGTGCGGAGCACCTGACGTTTTTCGACCACACGCACATTCTCGAGCACTTCGATATAGGCAGGGTGGACGGGGAACATGCGTACGAACTCATCCATCCGTTCGGCCAAGCCGGGATAAAATGCCTGGAAACGTGCTAAATGCTCACGGATCTGTGCCTTTTGAGCATCGGTTTTTTGCAAAAGTCGCTCGGAGACAACATAAGCGATATCCTCGCGCGCAATGCGCACCTGCTCGAAGCGATCCTTCACCCTTCGCAATTGTTCACTGACGAAGCTAAAACGGGGATTATCGAAGAGTGTCTCTTGCAGGCCGGCCAGGAAGCGGAAGGGAGTTAACGCGGTCACTTCGCCCAGCTCACGCAAAAAGGCTAGGTCCAGGATCAAAGCACGTTCCTCACGGGTGCGTAAGTAATCCAACAATTCATCCACTACCAACAACAATCCCTGGCCGGGGTATTTTTCTTGTAAGGTAGCTACCGCCTGTACCAACACATCTTTATGGTTTGTAAGATGCTCGGCCGGGGGAAAATGATAGGGCGTTCCCCACTTTTGAAGGGCCTTTTCCAGTTCGCCAAGTAGAATATCGCGTAAACTGCGTGTGACCCCTCCTAGTTCCGTTCGCCATACTTTGAATTTGCCGGCGATCGATTCCATGGCACGAGCCACTTCTGGATGGCGCACCTCTTGCTGTAGCTCCGGGAATTCGGCCACAGCCGAGAGTACCGACATCAAATGCGATTTACCGGTGCCGTAATTCCCGACGATTAAGATCCCCTTGTTGTTCGCCGGTCGCTCAAACTGCAATTGCGGTATAACAACATCCACCAAATTGCGCGCCATATGATCGGAGATGACATAGGTCCGCACATGCTGGCGCGCCACTTCCCGATCATCGGCGGAGCGGAGCTGAATGATGTCCGTAATCGCTTCAAATTGAACGAGCTCGCGGTATCGCATCGGCACCTCCATCAGTCAATGGGTGTAATTTGTATTTCGCTAGGCAAGGTACGCCATTCGCGGTAATGGGCATGTTCTGGTACCGCATAGGTCAAGATGGCGTGTTGGTAACGTCCCGGCCAGAATACCACCAACGGCACATAACGGCTAATTTTATAGAAAATCTGTAATGGGTCGAGATGGAAAATCGGCTCGAACAACAGATCGATTTCTGTAACCACCACTGCAGAGCTGGTTCTTGTTAGAGACAGCAAAGAATCCTGGATTAATTCAGGGGTGCATGGGAGCTGCTGCTCCACCATCTTTTGGCTGATGTTTCTTCCCAAATGGAAAAGAGGCCAACCGCTCTGTCGGACCAACTCCATACCTATTGATTCCAGAGCATGTACTTTTTCGGAGACCACCAGTACCAGTTGGGTTCCTGCCTGGACGGCCAAAAGAATGCGATTCGTTATTTGTGCACTACGAAGATCGGGTGACATTCTTCCTGATTTGTATTGAGATGACGGTGCTGAACAGAGTGTAACGGTGGTTACCATCCACCCTTGCATATGGGTTTGAGTACACCGAAGGCCTGGAAGTCACACCACCAATTTTTCTTCTATTTTACCCTCAAGTTTGGGGGGTGTTCGGCGATTGTTTGGGTATGTTGTTTATCCATAACATTCGTTTTCTTTCATCCGTGTCCTATTTTGCGATAAAACATGTTTTTGTTGTAGGTTCGAATCCCGTAAATCTTGTAGCTCCTGTTCAAGTTTCAAAGAACACTGCCCTCTCACTCCGCTCAAAATTTGCCTGATCCTGCCTTATCTGGTATATTTTGCTTCCGCTACATATTCTTCAAACGGAGGCACGATGAACATCGAATACCAAGAAACCGCCCGCGACCTGTTGACTCGCATTGACATCCACCAGAAATACGGCGCGCGGGATATCGATCAATGGATGATCGAATTGCTCAAGCCGCAACCCGGCAGCCGCATCTTGGATGTCGGCTGTGGAGCCGGGAAGCAGTGTTTCCTCTTCTGGGATACGACAGGCGGCAACGCCGAGATCATCGGTGGCGATGTCTCCCAGGAGCTGCTCGAAAGGGCACGCAGCGAAAATGCCCGCCGCGGTACGTCCGTCCACTTTATGGAGCTGGACTTCAACCGCACCTTCCCCTTCGAGGACGATCACTTCGACCTGCTCTCCTGCTGCTTTGCCATCTATTACGCTGCCGATATCCCCTTCACCCTGCGCGAAATGCACCGCGTGCTCAAGCCGGGTGGCCGCCTGTTCACCACAGGCCCGATGCCGGAGAACAAGAAGGTCTTCTATGACATCATCCGCGCCGCTTCCGGCAAGCCGATCCCGCCCATGCCCGGCTCTTCGCGCTACGGCTCGTTGATCCTGGATACCATGCGTCAGCTCTTCCGCGACGTGCAGGTGCACATTTTTGAAAACCCGCTCACCTTCGAGACCGTCGAGCCGTTCATGGAATATACCCGCGCCTCGCTCTCCGAAGATCGCAAACTCTGGACGCCGCTCTTCCAGAGCAAAGAAGAGTTCGAGTCGCTCATGCAGGCCATCGAACGCGAGGCCCGCGCCTACATCGAGCGCGAAGGCAAGCTCGTGATGACCAAAGTGGTCGGCGGCTTCATCGCCACCAAATAGCACGCGAGGCAAAAGCATGCTGTTTTCGGCCAAGAGATTGCTCTTCATCGGTGCCCATCCCGATGACATCGAGCTCGGGTGCGGCGCGTTGCTCCATCAGGTGGCGCGCAAGAGCGAGGTCCTGTGCGTCACGCTTTCGGATAACCAGAAAAACCCCGCTCTGCAGGGGCTGATCGAGCAAATGTACGCCAGCCTGGACGTGCTCGGCGTCCCTCGCGATCGCATTCTGCTGGAGCAGTTCACCACGCGGCGTTTCCTGGACTCCCGGCAGGAGATCCTCGATTTCCTGCTCCGCCTGCGCCGAGACTTTCAACCGCAGATCGTCTTTGTGCACAGCAAACAGGATGTCCACCAGGATCACAACGTGGTCACCGAGGAGGCCCTGCGCGCCTTCCGCGGCACCACCTTGCTGGGGTTTGAGATCGTGCGCTCCAGCTACGGCTTCTTCCCGCACTTCCTGGTCGAAGTCAGCGAAGCAGATGTGCAGGCCAAGCTCCAGGCCTTGGCCTGCTACAAAACCTACGCCGAGAAACAGTACTTCGACCCGGATGTCATCCGCGCCAGCCTGGTGCGCTACGGTGCGTTGGCCGAGCGCCCCTATGCCGAAGGGTTCGAGCTGTTGCGCGCCGTCGGGCAGTTTGTGATCAGCGCTGAATGACCGAAGATCGCCTGCCAACCGAGCTCCTGGAAAGCATCCGCCGCGCCCTGGCCGAAGACATCGGGCCCGGCGACGTGACCACGAACAGCATCGTCCCGCCCGAAGCGAGGATGCGCGGGCAGATCGTGGCGAAACAGGACGGGATCGTCGCCGGACTGGACGTGGCGCGCGCCGTCTACCTGGAAGTGGACGCGCAAATTGACTTTCAGCCCCAAGCGGCCGAAGGGGCGCGCGTGACCCGTGGCCAGGTGCTCGCCCTGGTCTCCGGCCGCGCCCGAAGCTTATTGACCGCCGAGCGCACGGCGCTCAACTTCCTCGGGCGCATGTCCGGCATCGCCACCCTCACACGGCAATTCGTCGAAGCCGTAGCCGGCACGAAAGCCGTGATCCTCGATACGCGCAAGACCGCACCGGGGTTGCGCACTGCCGATAAGCTCGCCGTGCGCCGAGGCGGTGGACAAAATCACCGCTTCGGGCTCTACGATATGGTACTGATCAAGGACAACCACATCGCCTTCGCCGGCTCGATCACCGAGGCCGTGACCCGCGTCCGCGCTGCCGCACCCGATCTGGAGATAGAAGTGGAGGTCGGCTCTCTGGAAGAGCTCCAAGAGGCCCTCGCCCTGGGCGTGCGCCGCATCCTGCTCGATAACATGCCCCTGGACATGCTGCGCGCCGCCGTGCGCCTGACGGCCGGCCGGGCCACATTGGAGGCCTCCGGCAACGTCACGCTGGAGACGGTGCGCGCCATCGCCGAAACCGGGGTGGACTACATCTCGTGCGGTGCGCTCACCCATTCCGCCAAAGTGTTCGACGTGAGTTTTGAGTATCTAGATCGTGAGCCCTAAACTGGTCCAAAAGAGAGCCCTATGAACCCGGAAGTTCAGCAAATGTACGAATCCCTGAAAAGCAGGCTCGAAAAGATCGTGCCGGACGTAGAGTTGCGCTACAAAGCCGAGCTTGCCGTTGCGATCAACGCCCTGAAGAAGCAACGGAATGCCGTCATCCTGGGACATAATTACATGGAGCCGGCGCTCTTCTACTCGGTGCCCGATTTCACCGGCGATTCGCTCGATCTCTCCCGCAAGGCCGCCCAAACGGATAAGGACGTGATCGTCTTCTGCGGCGTGCGCTTCATGGCCGAAACGGCCAAAATCCTCAACCCGACCAAAACCGTGCTCCTGCCTTCGGATCGCGCCGGCTGCTCGCTGGCGGCCTCGATCACCGCCGAGGATGTGCGCACCCTCAAGGCACGCTTCCCCGGCGTGCCGGTGGTCGCCTATGTCAACACCTATGCCGATGTCAAAGCCGAAAGCGACATCTGCTGCACGTCCTCCAACGCCGTCGCCGTCGTCGAATCCCTGAAGAGCGATACGGTGATCTTCCTCCCCGATGAATACCTGGCGCGCAACGTGGCACGCGAGACCGGCAAGCACATCATCTTCCCCGTCCGCGGCACCACCCATTTTGAAGAGACCGAACTGGATTACCAAATGATCGGCTGGCACGGCCGTTGCGAGGTCCACGAAAAGTTCACCGTGGCGGATATTCAAGCCGTGCGAGCTCAATTCCCGGACGTGGTCGTGCTGGCGCACCCGGAATGTAGCCCGGAGGTCGTTGCGGCGGCCGATTTCGCCGGCTCAACCAACGCCATGATCCGCTACGTGCGCGAATCGAACGCCCCCCGCTACCTCCTGCTGACCGAATGCGCCATGGGCGATAACATCGCCGCCGCCAACCCGGATAAGGAGATGCTCCGCCTGTGCATGGTGCGCTGTCCGCATATGAACACCATCACCCTGGAAGCGACGCTCGACGCGCTTCGCTTCAACCGTCACGTGATCGAAATCCCGGAGGAGATCCGCCTGCGTGCCTACCGTGCCGTGCAAAGGATGATCGAGATCGGCTAAACCAAGGCGGTGACTCCATCCTTGCGACGCTCCTCGTTTCGCTTTCGATCGAGCCATGAAGACCACCGACGTGCTGATCATCGGTTCCGGAATCGCCGGCGCGACGGCCGCCCTGCAATTGGCACAAAACCCCAACCGGCGCGTCCTCATCCTCTCGCGCGCCGAAGATCCGCATGAATCGAACACGCGCTACGCGCAAGGGGGCATCATCGGACGCGGCCCTGGCGATAGTCCCGATCTCCTGGTGAAAGACATCCTCGAGGCCGGTGCCGGCGCCAGCTTGCCTTCGGCAGCGCGCATCCTGGCCGAAGAAGGCCCGACCCTGCTGCAAAAAGTCCTGATCGAGCAGGCCGGCGTGCACTTCGATACCCAGGAGGACGGTGAGCCGGCCTGGGGGCAGGAGGGCGCCCACTCACGGCGCCGCATCCTCCACGTCGGCGATGCGACCGGGCGCGCCATCATCGAACGCCTCATCGCCACTTTGCAGCGCCTGCCGAATGTGGAGATCCTCACGGCAAACACGGCCGTTGACCTGATCACATCCCCTCACCACTCGAACGATCCGCTCAAGGTCTATCAGCCGATCACCTGCCACGGCGCCTACGTCTTCGACCGTCGGGAACGTGCCGTCCACCGCGTGCTGGCAGCGGCCACCATCCTGGCCACCGGCGGGCTGGGACGCATTTACCGCAACACCACCAATCCCCCCGGCGCCCGTGGGGATGGCCTGGCGATGGCACATCGGGCCGGCGCCCGCATCATCAATGCCGAATACGTGCAGTTCCACCCCACGGCGCTGGCCGTGCCGGGTGCAGAGGGTTTCCTGATCAGCGAAGCAGTGCGCGGCGAAGGGGGCATTCTGCTCACTCCACAAGGCATTCCGTTCATGGAAAAATACTCGCCGGAATGGAAGGACCTTGCCCCGCGCGATGTGGTCACCCGCGCCATCTACACCGAGATGGAAGAAAACGGCTACTCCCACGTCCTGCTGGATATCGCTTCCCGTATGCCGGCCGAAGCCATTCGCCAACGCTTTCCCAACATCTACGCCGAATGCAAGAGGGTAGGGATTGATATTACCCGCGAGCCGATCCCGGTCGTGCCGGCCGCGCACTATTTCTGCGGCGGGATCGCCGTGGACGAATGGGGGCGCACAAACATTCAGAATCTCTATGCGGTGGGGGAAGTCTCGTGCACCGGCGTGCACGGCGCCAACCGCCTGGCCTCCACTTCCCTGCTGGAAGGGCTGGTGTGGGGCGTGCGCGCCGCCCAAGATATCGAAGCTCGTCTCTCGGCGCAGCCTCCCACCCTGCCGAGCGCGGACGAAATTCCCCCGTGGGACGATTCCGGCCTGACCCAGGACCCCGACCCGGCCTTGATCCAGGGCGATATGCAGGTGATCCAAAACATCATGTGGCACTACGTGGGCATCTTCCGCTCGGAAGACCGCCTTTCACGCGCCATCCGCGAATTGCGCCACCTACAGAACGAAATCGAGACCTTCTACCGCGCCACGCGCTTAAGCGATGGGCTGATCGGCCTGCGCAACGCCGTGGAAGTCGCCCTGATCGTCGCCTCCGCCGCCCGTCACAACCGCCGCAGCCGCGGCGCGCATTTCCGCGTGGATTCGCTGTAGCGCAAACGCTCGCGTTTGTGCTACATTGCGCTATAATTCTTCAAGGATTCTCATGCCTGCCCGTAAGCTCAAGGTCTTCCTCTGTCACGCCGCCGAGGACAAGCCCCTCGTACGTGAGCTCTACGACCGCCTGAAGGCCGATGGCTTCGATCCCTGGCTGGATAGCGAAGCTTTGCTCCCCGGCCAGGATTGGGACTTGGAAATCCAGAAGGCCATGCGCCGGAGCGATGCGGTCATCGTCTGCTTTTCGAGGGTCTCGGTGGCCAAAGAGGGGTATGTCCAAAAAGAAATCAAGTACGCCCAGGAAATTCAAAAGGAAAAGCCCGAAGGCACGATCTTCTTCATCCCGCTGCAGCTGGAAGCCTGCGAAATGCCCTTCCGCCTGCAAGGGATTCCGTGGGGACGGTATTACGAAGAAGGCGGCTACGCGAAACTGGTGCAGGCCCTGAATCGGCGCGCCGAGCAGGTGGGAGCGGCGCAGGGAGGCATCAAGTCGAGAAAGAAAGCAGCTGCCAAAGCCGCGCCGGAAAAAAGGAACACCATCCGCGGCGGGGATAACTCGGTTGAAATCGGCAGAGATGTCCAGCAATCGGTCATCGTCACCGGCTCAGGGAATGTCATCAACATCAGCGCGCCCGCCGTGGCCACACAGCCCCTGGAAAAAACCGAACCATCCCAGGGCGGACTTCCCCCAGGCTCGCATTTGCCTTTCCCGCGCAATGCGCTCTTCACCGGGCGCGAGAGGTATTTGGAGAAACTGGCGAAGGAGCTCACCTTAAGCCCCTCTCCTGGGAAAGGGGGGAATATCGTCATCACCCAGGCGATTAGCGGGATGGGCGGGGTCGGCAAGACGCAACTGGCGGTGGAATTTGCCTACCGCTACGGACACCTGTTCAAAGGCGTGCACTGGTTGGATTTGAGCAGGCTCGAAGCACTGGACGAGCAGATTGCCATCTGCGGCGAAAAAATGGCGCTCCAGCCTTGGCCGAAGGAACGGCCTGAACAGGTGACCCTGACCCTGCGCGCCTGGCAGACGGATGGCCCGCGCCTGCTCATCCTGGACAACTTCGAGAGCCTGAAAGATGCCGTCCAGGTGCTGGCGCGCTTCCACAGCCTGAACCTGCGCCTGCTCATCATCTCCCGTCGTTCGGATTGGCCTGCCGCGCTAGGAGTGCAAGTCCTCCCGCTGGAGGTGTTCACGCCTGCCGAAAGCCGCAAATTCCTCAAAAAAAAATACCTGAAAAACAGAGCCTCCACCGCCGAACTCGACCGGCTGGCCGAGCGCCTCGGTCGCCTGCCGCTAGCACTCGAACTGGCCGGGCGGTACTTGGCCCTCCACCCGCGCCTGACCGTTCCGCAATATCTGACCCGCCTTGAACAGACCTTCGAGCACGATTCGATGCGCGGCTTCCGCGCTGACCTGCCCAATCCCACCCAACACGACCCCGACCTTTTGGCGACCTTTGCCCTCTCGTGGGAACAAGTGCAAAGCGAAGCGGCGCAGCAGGTCTTCCTCGCCGCCGGATACTGCGCCCCGAACACGCCCATCCCGCCAGAGATTTTCGAGAAGACCGCCGAACTGGACGAAACCGCCTGCGACGAAGGCATTCAAACCCTCATCGGCCTCGGCCTGCTGGGAGAGAAAAGCGCCATCCATCCGCTGCTGGCCGAATTTGCCCGTCGGCTGGACGTCGGGCAAGCGATGCTGAAAAAACTGGCCGCCGCGCTTGCAGAAATCGCCAACATGCGCAACGCCAGGGTGGACCAGACAGGCAATTACGCGCTTTACGCTCCGCTCCTGCCGCACGTGCGCGCCGTAGCCAAATGGGCCGAACGCGCCGGCATCAAAGAGGCGGGGAAACTTTGGAACAGCCTGGGCCGTTACATCCATGCCCTTGCCGATTACCACGGCGCCCAAGTCGCCTTGGAGCACGCCCGCCAACTCTTCGAGCAAGGTACCCGCGCCGACCCGACCGACGCGGCGGTCTGGCAAGCCTGGGCGCTGATGGAGAGCCGCTTGGGCAACATCGAGCGCGCCCGCCAACTCTTCGAGCAAGGCACCCGCGCCGACCCGACCGACGCGGCGGTCTGGCAAGCCTGGGCGCTGATGGAGAGCCGCTTGGGCAACATCGAGCGCG
>JBBFLV010000006.1:64664-64959 GCA_037478835.1 Anaerolineales bacterium | reverse complement strand
TGGCAAGCCTGGGCGCTGATGGAGAGCCGCTTGGGCAACATCGAGCGCGCCCGCCAACTCTTCGAGCAAGGTACCCGCGCCAACCCGACTGACGCAGCGGTCTGGCAAGCCTGGGCGCTGATGGAGAGCCGCTTGGGCAACATCGAGCGCGCCCGCCAACTCTTCGAGCAAGGTACCCGCGCCAACCCGACTGACGCGGCGGTCTGGCAAGCCTGGACGTTGATGGAGAGCCGCTTGGGAGACATCGAGCGCGCCCGCCAACTCTTCGAGCAAGGCACCCGCGCCAACCCGACTG
>JBBFLV010000006.1:0-64564 GCA_037478835.1 Anaerolineales bacterium | reverse complement strand
TGATGGAGAGCCGCTTGGGGGACATCGAGCGCGCCCGCCAACTCTTCGAGCAAGGCACCCGCGCCAACCCGACTGACGCGGCGGTCTGGCAAGCCTGGGCGCTGATGGAGAGCCGCTTGGGGGACATCGAGCGCGCCCGCCAACTCTTCGAGCAAGGTACCCGCGCCAACCCGACTGACGCAGCGGTCTGGCAAGCCTGGGCGCTGATGGAGAGCCGCTTGGGCAACATCGAGCGCGCCCGCCGCCTCTTCGAGCAAGGCACCCGCGCCAACCCGTCCGACGCTGCCACCTGGCAGGCCTGGGCACTGATGGAATTACAATTGAACTCGCCAAACCAGGCCTTGCAAATTCTGGAACGCGGTCTGCGCAAGGTGATGGACGCAGAAGGTCGCGCTTCTCTCTACTGCCTGCAGGGAAGCGCTTATGCCCGTCTCGAGAAATTCCGGGAAGCCGAGGAATCCTTTGAACAGGCCATCCGCCTCAACCCCCAGGAGGCCCGCAACCACTACTTCTTCGCGCTCCAGGTGCTCGAGCCCCTTGGCAGGCGGAAGGAAGCCATCGAGCACTATCAACGCGCCCTGCAGCTCCGCCCTCGGCCGGAGGATCGGCGCAAGATCGAAAAAGCGCTGTCCCGGCTGAAGTAGGGCAAACGCTAGCGTTTGCCCTACATTACATTACCTTTTCGGCAAGCCGATCCAGATCATCCCCTCCCGCACGCGCACCGGGTAGGCCGGAATATCCACCACGGCCGGCATCTGGAGCACTTTCCCCGTGCGCACGTCGAATTCCGCCCCGTGCCGCGGGCAGACGATGGTATAGCCCTCCAAATCGCCCTCGCCCAGCGGACCGTCATCATGCGAGCAACGATCGGCGATGGCGAAGATCTGCCCGGCGATGTTGAAGAGCACGATCGGCTCGGTATCGATCTGGAGAAACAAACGCTCCCCGTTGGGCAATTCATCCACCGGAGCCACTTCGTAGAATTCTACCTGTGACTCATCCAGCGTCGTATAGTTGAACATCTTCCCACCTATTCTTCTACTAAGCTATCATCCGCCTGTCCCAGGCCGTACACGCCAGCCTTGAGCACCTTCAGCGAAAGCAAGGCACACTTCAGGCGTACGGGCCCCAGCTCGATCCCCAAGAGATCGAGCACGTGTTGGCGGTTGAGCTGCTTCACCTCGTCCAGCGTCTTGCCGATGATCGATTCGAGCAACAGGTCGGCCGAAGCTTGCGAGATGGCGCACCCATGGCCGTCGAAGCGGGCATCGGTGATCCGCCCCTCCCCGTCCACCCGCAGCTGGATTTCGATGTGATCGCCACACAGCGGGTTGCTATCCGCGAAGGCGATATCGTGCGGTTCAAGTTTCCCCCGGTAGGTGGGGTTTTCGTAGTGTTCGATGATGATCTCGCGGTACAGATCGTCCATTTTGAAACCTATCCGAAAAGTTTTTTGACCTGATACAGGCCCTCCACCAGCTTATCGATCTCCTCCTTGGTGGTATAGAGATAGAAGCTGGCACGCGTCGTGGCCGGAATGCCAAAGCGTTCGTGCAGCGGTTGGGCACAGTGGTGGCCGGCGCGCACGGCGATCCCGTAGCGATCCAGGACCTGGGCGACATCATGCGGATGGACGCCATCGAACGTAAACGAGGCCACCCCGCCCTTTTGCGTTGCCTCCGGCCCCAGCAGGTGCAAACCGGGGACTTCTTCCAAGCGATCCAGCGCGTAGGCGGTCAGCTCGTGCTCGTAGGCGGCGATCGCCTGCATGCCGACGCTTTGCAAATAGTCTACGGCCGCCCCCAGGCCGATCGCCTCGGCAATGGCCGGGGTGCCGGCCTCGAACTTATACGGCACTTCGTTCGGGACGAACGAGCCCAGGTGCACGGCCCGGATCATATCCCCGCCGCCGAGGAAGGGGGGCATGGCCTCCAGCAGGTGCATCTTGCCGTAGAGAATCCCGATCCCGGTGGGGCCGCACATTTTGTGGCCGGAAAAGGCCAAAAAGTCCACGTCCAGGTCCTGCACATCCACCGGGAAATGCGGCACGGATTGCGCCCCATCGAGCAAAACGATCGCCCCGGCCTGATGCGCCAGTGCGATCATCTCCTTGGCCGGGTTGATCGTGCCCAGCACGTTGGACATATGGGTAAACGCCACGAGCTTCGGGCCGCGTTCGAGCAACCGGCGATAGGCCTCCAGGTCGAGCTGCCCGTCAGCAGTGAGCGGCACGAAGTCAATCTGCACGCCCCGTTCCTGCGCCAGCAGGTACCACGGCACCAGGTTACTGTGGTGCTCCATCTCGGTCAAAAGCAGGCGGTCACCGGGGCGGAGAAAGGCGCGTCCCCAGGCATAGGCCACCAGGTTGATCGCCTCGGTGGTGTTGCGGGTGTAGATCAGCTGACGGGGTGAGGGCGCGTGGATGAAACGGGCGATCTTCGCCCGCGCCTCTTCGTAGAGCGCCGTGGCTTCTTCAGCCAGGGTGTGGACCCCGCGGTGGATATTGGCGTTAGAAAAGCGATAGAATCGATCCATCGCCTCGATCACCTGGCGCGGCTTTTGGGAGGTGGCCGTCGAGTCCAAGTAGATCAGTGGCACTCCCGGGCGCACCTCCCGCGCCAGCACCGGAAAATCCTGGCGGACGCGCAACACATCCAAAGTCATAGCACCTCAATATTCCGGAATCTCATCCTCTATCTTTTTCTTGCGGCGCTCCTTCTGTTGCGCCGGGCGGATGGCATCCGAATCCAAGGGATACCATAAAATGCGATCCGGCACCATCCAGCCATCGGTCAAGAAGACGTTTTGGCGGAATTGCACCGCCACCATCTTGTTATCTACCTGCACCACGATCCCCTTGATCCAACCGCGCACGCGCGTTTTGTTGCGCTCGTGATCGCAATAGACCTCGACCACATCTCCCACCTGATAGGTGCTGCGGAACTCCGGTGGACGCAGGTAGGAGAATTGCGGCTCCCGTCGCAACGGGATCGGGCGACGTGTTTCGTGGCCGTTCTCTTTCTTTTTTTCCATAATCACCCTCCCAATTTTATAGAAGTTTATTGCGCAAGTTTTGCCTCGATCGCCTGTTGGAAGCGTTCACGCACGCCTTCAAAAGGCACGCGCTGCATAATCGGATCAAAGAAACCTTCTACCAAAATCCGTTCGGCCTCGGTGCGAGGGATGCCGCGCGAGAGCAGGTAGAAGAGAGGTTCTTCCTCCAGCCTCCCGACCGTCGCACCGTGCGTGCAGCGCACATCATCGGCGCAAATTTCCAGGCCGGGGATGGAATCGGCACGGGCCTCATCGCTCAGCACCAGGTTGCGGTTGGCCTGATAGCCATCCGTCTTCTGGGCATTCGGTGCCACGTAGATCATCCCCTGCCATACCGAGCGGCTCTGCCCCTTCAAAGCGCCTTTGAAAAGCAGGTCGCTGGTGGTATGCGGAGCTAAGTGGTTCTGCTGGGTATCGTGATCCAGGTGCTGACGATCATCGGCAAAGTAGAAGCCGGACATGCGCCCGGTGGCTCCTTCGCCGACCAGATCGAGCTCGGAGAAGTTCTTCGTCAGCTTTGAGCCCACGGCGCCGAAGATCCAATCCAGGTTGGCATCGCGCCCGACGCGCACGCGCTCGTGGCTGAAGTTCCAAACATGCCGCCCCCAGGACTGGAGCTCGACGAAGCACAGGCGCGCCCCTTGCTCCACCACAATCTCCACCAGGCCGGCATGGAAAGCATCGCTCTCCTCGGTCGGTGAGGCCGATTCGTGGACGTAGGTCAGCTCGGCACCTTCATCCACCCAGACCAGGATGTGAGAAATGTGAGCTAAACCGCCACCAGGGCCCCAGAGCACGCTGTGCAAGGGCTGCTCCAGGCGCACGCCCTTCGGAACGTAGATCAGGATGCCGTTTTGGGCCAGCGCGGCGGCCAAAGCGGCGAATTTCCCCTCTTCCGGGTTGACGGCACGGCCGGCCAGGTGCTTCACGATCTCCGGATAGCGTTCTTCGGCGGTGCGCAGATCGGTGAAGATCACGCCCTTTTCGGCCAGGGCCGGATCGACCTCGGCCATCACACCACCCGGCAAGAGCACGATCTGGCCGGCATGACGCTCGGCCACCAGCGGCCGGAGCAGTTCCTGCGGCACCGGTGCCAGGTCGAGGTAAGCTTCCGGCGACGGAATGCGGAAGGACTCGACCGGCATCGGGCGCAGATCGGTGCGGCGCCAAGCTTCGTCATCGGTGGACGGCATGGGCAAACGCTCAAAGATCTCCCAAGCGCGCTGCCGGTATTCGGCCAACGGGCCGACGGCGCGCACCTGGGTCACGTCAAAGGTGAAGTTTTTCTCGGCAACCGTCGGGCGCTGACCGCGACGGATAACGATTCGGGGTTTCTCTTGCATTGTTCTCCTCTGCGAGTAGCGGGTTTACCCGACCGAGCCTTCCATTTCGAGCTGGATCAGGCGGTTCATTTCAACAGCATATTCCATCGGCAGCTCTTTCACCAGCGGTTCGATGAAGCCGGAGACCACCATTGTGGTGGCTTCTTCCTCGCTCAACCCGCGGGACATCAGGTAGAAGAGCTGCTCCTCCCCAACCTTGCTCACCGAGGCCTCGTGACCGATGGTCACATCGTCCTCTTCGATCTCGATGTACGGGTAGGTATCGGTGCGCGATTCGGGATCGAGGAGCAAGGCATCGCAGACCACGGTGGATTTTACACCTTTTGCGCCCTTATAGACGCGCAGCAAACCGCGATAGGAAGCTCGGCCGTTGCCCTTGCTGATGGATTTCGAGGTGATCTTGCTGGTGGTATGCGGAGCAAAGTGCACCATCTTGGAGCCGGCATCCTGATGCTGACCGGGGCCGGCAAAGGCCATGGAGAGCATTTCGCCGTGCGCACCGGGCTCCATCAGGTAGCAGGACGGGTACTTCATTGTAATCTTAGAACCGATATTGGCATCGACCCATTCATGCACAGCATCGCCGTAGACTTTTGCGCGCTGCGTGACCAGGTTATAGACGTTGTGGCTCCAGTTCTGGATGGTGGTATAGCGCGAACGGGCACCGCGCTTGACGATGATCTCGATCACACCGCTGTGGAAAGAATCGGTGGAATATTGCGGGGCGGTGCAACCTTCGACGTAGTGCACCTGAGCTCCCTCATCCACGATGATCAGGGTGCGCTCAAACTGGCCGATGTTGGCGGCATTCAGGCGGAAATAGGCCTGCAAGGGCAATTCCACCTTCACGTTCGGTGGGACGTAGACGAACGATCCACCCGACCAGACGGCGCTGTTTAACGCGGCGAACTTGTTGTCTTCGATCGGCACGACGGTGCCGAAATACTCACGGAAGAGATCCGGGTATTGGCGCAGGCCATCTTCGATGGAGAGGAAGATCACGCCCTGCTTTTCCAGGTGCTCCTGAATGGAGTGATAGACCATCTCGCTCTCATACTGGGCGCCGACGCCGGCCAGGAATTTGCGCTCGGCCTCCGGAATGCCCAGGCGCTCGAAGGTCTTCTTGATATTTTCCGGCACCTCGTCCCAGGAACGCCCCTGCCGATCGGTCGGGCGGACGTAATAGTAAATATCATCCAGATTCAAGCCGCTCAGATCGGGGCCCCATTTGGGCATGGGACGCCTGAGGAAGTGCTCCAGGGCGCGCAAGCGGAATTCGAGCATCCACTTCGGCTCGCCCTTCATATACGAAATTTGCTCTACGACCTCGCGATCCAGACCTTTGCGGGATTTAAAGACGTAGTGTTCCGGATCGTGAAAGCCGTAGCGGTATTCGGTTAATCCCTCTAAAATCCTGGCATCATCAGACATGGTTAGGCCTCCTTTGCTTCTGCCTCTTCACGTAACCAGCTATATCCGTGCTCTTCAAGCTCCAATGCCAGCTCAGGGCCACCCGATTCAACGATACGCCCATCAAGCATGACGTGGACGAAGTGGGGTTTGATGTAGTTTAACAAGCGCTGATAGTGGGTGATCACCAAAACGCCCAAGTTGGGGCCCATCAGCGCGTTCACTCCATCGGCGACGATGCGCAAGGCGTCAATATCCAAGCCGGAATCCGTTTCATCCAGGATGGCAATCTCCGGTTGCAACATGGCCATCTGGAGAATTTCGGCGCGCTTTTTCTCGCCACCGGAGAAGCCATCGTTGAGATAGCGGCCGGCAAAATTCGGATCCATTTTCAGGAGCTCCATCTTTTCCTTGAGCATTTTGCGGAATTCCGGAATGGGAATGCCCTTATCTTCCGGATCCACGGCGCGACGACGGGCATTGAGGGCCGTGCGTAGGAAGTTGGCCACGGTCACACCGGGGATGGCGACCGGATACTGGAAGGCCAGGAAGATGCCCAGCCGAGATCGCTCGTCCGGTTCGAGTTCGAGGATGTTCTGACCCTTAAAAAGTACCTCCCCTTCCGTGACGGTATAGGCTGGGTGACCCATGAGCGTATAGGCCAGGGTGGATTTCCCCGTGCCGTTTGGCCCCATGATGGCGTGAATTTCGCCTTTGCGCACCGTAAGGTTAACGCCTTTGAGAATTTCGCGGTCGTTGACGCTGACATGTAGATTGCGGATTTCGAGTTGATCCATGTTTTGCTCCTGAACAGGCATGTGAAGTCTTTGACTTGTGAGGTCGGTATGCATTATAGCAGAAAGGGTCTGATATGTCAATATTTATGATATTTTTCTAGTATATTTGCCTTGTACGGGGCGCGGCGAGCGCTGAAAGGAAGAGAAGATAGGGATTGTGTCTACTGCAAAGATCTCAGCACGTTTTGCTAAGGCGCGACTGAGGAAGCGCATGTGGTTTTGGCAAACGCAAGCATTTGCCCTACGGCTACGGCGGAGCTCGTTTAACGCGTACCGGCTTCGGGGCGGCCTGTCGTGCCGTCTCACGAAGCGGCCTTTTGGCGCAGAGAGCCGAGGGGTGCAGGCGGTTTCCAGGGCCGAACGAGCCGATATTTATGATATTTATCTATAATATTGACAAACTCCGGCTTTTCTGCTATACTCGCCGGCGATGAAAAGTACCCGTGAACGTGTCTTACAAATTTTGGCTCGAAAGCCACGCCAGACCATCGGTGAGCTGGCCGAGGCGGTGGGAATTAACCCGATTTCCATGCGACACCATCTGAACATCCTCCAGATGGAGGGTTTGATCGCTTCGGAAGAGGAACGACACGGGGTGGGAAGGCCACGGCTGGTTTACTTTCTCACCGAGAAGGGGCGGGAGCGCTTCCCTACTAGCTATCTGCGTCTGACGACGCGTTTGCTCTCCCAGATGAAGGAGACAATGCCAGGGCCGATGGTGCAAACGCTGTTTAGCCAGATCGCCGAAGACTTGGCCCAGGAATACGCGGCCGAGTTGGAAGGTCTAAGTATGGAAGAGCGACTGGAACTGGTGAAGGAGCTGCTGAGCCAGGAGGGATTCGTCGTTGAGTGGGAGCGCAAAGGCGATCAATACCAGATCCACGAGATCGCCTGCCCTTACTATCAGATCGGCATTAGCCATCCGGAAGTGTGCACGGTGGACCAGGCGCTGATTTCTAAGATGCTGGCCGTGCCGGCCGAGAAAGTGCAGTGCATTCTGACCGGCAGTTCGCATTGCACGTACGTCGTCCAACCTTCTATGGAGAGAAAAAATGAGTGAAACATCTGTACGCGAAATCAAGTGGAGTCTTCACGAAACCCATCCTGAATTGGTACAGCCATTACGGGAGAAGCTTTCACAGGTAGTAGATCCGGAGATCGGGTTGAACATTATTCAGCTGGGCTTGATCCGCGAGGTGAGTATCGAGGGGGATGTGGCGCGTATGCGGATGATCCTGACTACGCCTTTTTGCCCATACGGGCCGGCGCTGATCGAGATGGCGCGCCAGAAGGCACAGGAAGCGCTGGGACGTCCGGTGACGATTGAGATGGGCATGGAGATGTGGGATTTTTCGATGATGGAAGATCCTTCGATTCTGGATTGGGGATTATACGGTTAATCAATGCCCAATCGCCTGGCCCACGCGCTTTCACCTTACTTGCGTCAACACGCCGAAAATCCGGTTGACTGGTATCCCTGGGGGGAAGAAGCGCTGGAAAAAGCACGTCGTGAGGGGAAGCCGATCTTTCTAAGCATCGGGTATGCGGCCTGTCACTGGTGTCACGTGATGGCACATGAATCGTTCGAGGATGAGGAGACGGCACAAATCCTGAACGAACATTTCGTGCCAATTAAGGTGGACCGCGAAGAACGTCCCGACCTAGATAGCATTTACATGCAGGCGACAATTGCCTTGAGCGGTCAGGGTGGCTGGCCGATGTCGGTGTTCCTGACGCCGGACCTGAAGCCGTTCTTCGCCGGCACGTATTTTCCGAAAGAGCCGCGCTATCGCTTGCCTTCTTTCCGCCAAGTTTTGCTGGCCGTAAAGGATGCCTGGGAAAAGGAGCGGGGGCGGGTGCTGGCTTCGGCAGATTCGATCACGCGGCAGTTGCAGAATTCGCTATTCAACATTTATCCCGGCGCGCTTACCGCAGAATGGCTGGCGGCGGCTACCGAGGCGCTGATCGCTTCGTATGATTGGGTCAACGGTGGTTGGGGCGGCCCGCCAAAGTTCCCACAGCCCCTGATCCTCGAATTCCTGTTGCGACAGGGCGCTAAAGGGAATCAACAGGCGCTGGAGGTGAGCTTTCACGCGCTGCGCAGCATGGCGAAAGGTGGGATGTACGATGTGGTGGGCGGCGGCTTTCACCGCTACAGCGTGGATGCCCATTGGCTGGTGCCCCATTTTGAAAAAATGCTCTATGATAATGCCTTGCTGGCACGTGCTTACCTTCACGCTTGGCAATTGAGCGGGGATGACTTTTTCCGCCAAATTTGTGAAGAGACGCTTTCGTTTGTCGCCCGCGAGATGTGCGATCCCCAGGGTGGTTTCTTCAGCAGTCTGGATGCGGATTCGGAAGGGGAGGAGGGCAAATACTACGTTTGGAGTGAGACAGAATTGCAAGAGGCGCTGGGAGAGGATTTTCCCCTCTTCCGCCAGGCCTTTGGGATCAACGCGCGCGGGAATTGGGAAGGCAAGATCGTGCTTCAACGGGTTCTGGATGACGCCAGCCTGGCAGCATATTTTCGGATGCCCGTAGAAGAAGTGCGCGCTCGCCTAGAGCACAGTCGGCATGTTCTGCTAGAGCGGCGACGGAAGCGCATTCCCCCTCTGACCGATACGAAGGTGTTGACTTCTTGGAATGCCCTGATGTTGGCAACGATGGCCGAGGCCGGGCGGGTTTTCTCTTCCTTGGCCGGTGAGGGGTTGGAATGTGATTGGTATTTATTGGCTACACGAAATGCCGAATTCTTGCTCGCAACCCTGCGGCAGCCGGGTGTCCTCCACCACGCCTGGCGCGCGGGGCAAATTTCTAACGAAACCTTCTTGGAAGATTATGCCGCTCTGATCCTTGGGCTTTTGGAGCTCTATCAGACTGACTTTAATCCCCATTGGTATGCCGAAGCGAAACGCTTGACCGAGGAAATGATCGCCCATTTCGGTGATCCCCAGGGTGGATTTTTCGACACATCTTCGGAACAAGGGCTGCCTTTCCGCCCGCGCGATTTGCAAGACAACGCCACACCGAGCGGTAATGCGCTGGCGGTCACAGCCCTGCTGCTGATGAGCGCTTTCGAGGGGAACGCCGAATGGCGCCAACGGGCCGAGAGAACCCTCGAACAACATGCCGCTCTGATCGGTCACTATCCGCATTCGTTCGCCCAATGGCTGATCGCCGCCGATCTGGCGCTTTCCCCTCCGCTGGAGATCGCTTTACTTGCCCCGTCTAAAGAGGAGCTCACGCCCTTGTTGGAGGTCGTGCGCGGCAAATGGAGACCCTATACGATTGTGGCCGCCGATCGCTTTCCGCCAGCGGCAGAGGGGCCGGCTTTGCTAAAAGAACGTCCCTTGCTGAACGGCGAGACGACGGCTTACGTTTGTCGCAATTTTGTGTGTGAGAGGCCAGTGAACGGGAAGGAGGAATTTAGTCGGATGGTCGGATAGTCGATTGGTCGGTTGGTTGAGTAGTCGCGAGGAAACGGATAGATACATGAAAAGCGGACAGGGGAATGAATCTGATCAGTCGATCCCTGCAAGAATTCGTATATCGGGTTATAATTTATAAAGTAAACAGGCAGCATCTATGGCACAGGAGCAACGGGTTTCCGCGCGTCGCTATATCCGCAACCGCCTGATAGGGGGCATCTCGCTTTATCTGCTGGCGTGGCTATTATTGCGAGAGTATCTGAAAATTTACACCATCTGGATCGACCTGCTGCTCTTCCTTTTGCTATTTGTAGGGTGGATTTTTTTCTTCTCCCAGTTCCTTTTGCCGGTGCAAGGCAGTGCAAACCGTTTAAGGATATTCTGGCGATTGTTGCTTTTCTGGCATCCCGGTCCGGTGATCTTCGTCGAGAACGGCATTCCACGTGGAGATGCCGATGAAGCCCGGCGCAAGGGCCCCGGTGTATTGTGGCTGGATAGCGCCAGCGGAGGCGTGATCCGCAATGCGATCTCCTTCGTACGGCCGATTGGGCCGGGCGTGCATTTCACCCGCCCCGGCGAATATCCGGCCGGATTCGTCGATCTGCATGCTCAGGTGCACACGATCGGTCCCAACACAGATGAAAACCCCTTTCAACCGCAAGATGAAAATGCTCAGCGACGACGTCTTGCCACCAGTGCCCTAACCCGCGATGGGATTGAGGTCATTCCAAATATCACTGTAGTCTTCAAGATCGACGCCGAACCGGCCCGCGGCAACCGGCCGGGTTCGCGCTTTGGTTATCACCCCGAATCGGTGCTGCGCGCCATCCGCGGCGAAGGGATCGAGATCCAGACCCGCACCGAAGGGCCGCGGCGCGTGCGTTGGAATCAGTTGCCGGCACTTTTGGCCGCCGATCTGTGGCGTGAATACCTGGCCAAATTCACTCTGGATGAGCTATTTCGAGAAAACGAATGGGAGATTCCGGATCCGGCACCGGCCCCGCCACCACGCCCCGATCAAACTACCACCCTCTATCAACCGTTCCGTATCAGCTCTCCTCAGCGCGGTTTGAGAGGCTCGTTGGCGGAAATGCTCCATCTTGTCAACCGCCTGCTAGAAAGATGGTTGCACAACTACCTGGAGCCGTTTCGTCCTCTTCCCCTAGAAGATACGGTAGCCGTAAGCGGCTTTACGCCATCGGCACCGGTGCGTCGCCGGGAAACGGCACTCCAGATGATCGGACGAATGGTGCAATGGAGACTACAGTTTCCCGAAGTGCCGGAACTGGATCAACACGGCCGTTATACCGGCCGCAGTCAACGCAGCCCGGAATTTGAATTGCTCTACGAGCGCGGCTTGCGCGTGCGGGCGGTGAATATTAACAATCTGCGTTTTCCGGAAAGCATCGAACAGGGGTTAATTCAGAGCTGGACGGCTACCTGGCTGGAGCGCGCTAGGAGTGAACGACAACAGATTGAACATCGACGTTCGATCCTTCAAGTTCAAGGGAGAGAAAGGGCACTGCTCGAATATGCCTTGCGAATCAGCCAGGACTTGGAACGGCGGCGACTGCAAACCTCTAACGAAATCCTGCGAGCTTTACTGCAACGCTCACGACGGGAATTGCAGCGCGACCCTCTGCTACAAGAACGTGCCGAAAATGAAATTGCTCAGATCGATGAAATCCTGCAATGGCTAGAAAGTAACCCATGAGCCTTCCTTCCTCGCGCACTGCAGAAATGATCGGGCAACAGAGTGTGCCCTCTACACCTCTTCAGGCAGAGTGGCGCAATTTTCTCATGTTGCTTGGTCGCTTTGCAGATTATGTTTTGGATTGGTTCTTTGATCTCTCACCGGGGAGAGAAGGACGGCGCTCGCTGCTTACAGGATTGTTACAAGCGGCTCTTTTTCTCTCGTATTTGTATCTTCAATACACTACGCTGATACAGAACAACTTTCCTCTGCAAGAACTTTTCGTTTCTATTCTAAATCCTTCCCTGGCTACTACTCAGCTCAACCATTTCCAGATTTTCTTGCTCACACTGCAGTTATTGCTCCCTCTGGTAATAGGATTTGTGCTGATCTGGTTGCCCCGCGAGATTGCCCTTCACCTCGCTACGTTGTACCAAAGTGACTTATTCGAGCTGGAAGATCTGAGCATCTCGAGAGAATTCATCCTTTCGGCCTCGCTCCATGGAAGCACGCGTGTATTACATATTGCCGAGGGAGAAGTTGCCGAGTCCGGCAAGCGCTCACCAATCTACCTGATCGGCGGCCCCGGCTATGTGCGAGTAGCCATGGATTCGGCCGTCCTCTTTGAACTACCAGACGGAAGGCCGCACGTAATCGGTCCAACCGGAGCATTGCACAGGGATAGAAGAGGCAGTGCCTCTACTCTAGAAAACGCGGCACAGCTAGGCGGTTTTGAGCGCCTGCGCCAACCGGTGATTGATCTGCGCGATCAGTTTCTAGGTAGTCCTGGGAAAACGGCGGAAAACATCCGCAGCCGCAGTCGGGATGGCATTCCCGTTGAAGCGCAGGATGTCCGTTTCGTTTTCAGCATTTTCCGCGGTGGGCAAAGTCCAACATTGCAAAATCCATATCCCTTCGATGAACGCGCCGCAGAAACACTGATCTACAACCTTTCAAGCCGGGTGCAGGAAGATGCCAATCGCCCCTCTGTCCTCTCCACGGATTGGACGACCACCATGCGCACGCTGATCCGCAATGAATTAGCCCGCTTCATGAGCACGCGCCCACTGAACGAGTACCTCGCCAGCATCGGCGAACCGGAAGTCCAGGAGATACAGAATCGTCATCAAGTTATAGAAGAAAACTTGGCCTCGGTTGACCCTCAACAGCCGGCCAGAATTCCCCAGCCGATCCATTCGCCGCCAAACTTTGCCCATCGCATAACAATTAAGAATTTGTTTGACCGTTTCACCAGTGAATTTGCCAATACTGCCCATCGCCGCGGGGTCGAACTTCACTGGCTGGGGCTGGGAACCTGGAGAACCCCCTCCGAAATCATCCCTCAGCATCACGAAGAAGCCTGGCGATTGAGCCGCGAAAACCTGCAACGGGGGAATGAAGAAGCGTTGGCCGCAGTGGAAAGAGAGGCAAGGATCGAAGAGTTGCTTCGGCGCATCCAAAGCGTACCTCTTGGTACTTTTGCAGAATACGCCAATCAATCTCCGCGCCGCGTCAAACGCGCTTTGATTCAAGAATATTGTGAGCAGATCAAAGAGGCCCGCGATCTGCTCGTGACAAAAAGCGAACGAGTGCCCTTATCTCAGGAAGAATTGCGAAATTTGCAGCTACTGGCCCGCACGATTAATAGACTGGAAAGCAATGCCCATTTCATCGGTGGTCAAACCGGTCCTTTGCCTCCAATGCCATAGTCCTCTTCCTTCAGATTTCAATTCGCATCATCAAACTCCTTGGAGACCCCATGTCATCCCTCATCTTCTTGAGCGAAGTGCAACGTGCGCTGCAATTGAAAATGCCCGTTGTAGCGCTGGAATCGGCAGTCATCACGCACGGATTGCCATCCCCCTATAACCTTTCCTTGGCCAGGGATATGGAAACCACCGTTCATCAAAACGGTGCCACCCCGGCTACCATTGCCATTCTCAAAGGGGTAATTCACATCGGCCTGAACACTTTTCAGATGGAACGCTTGGCGCAGGAAAGCAGAGAAGCGATGAAGGTAAGCCGTCGTGACGTGGCCGTGGCGGTGCTACGGAAAACCAATGGTGGCACCACCGTAGCCGGCACAATGTTCCTGGCGCACAAGGCCGGCATCAAGGTTTTCGCGACCGGCGGCATCGGTGGCGTGCACCGCGGTGAGGTCTTTGACATCTCCGCCGATCTTTACGCCCTTTCCGATACGCCGCTGATTGTCGTGTGTGCCGGAGCTAAAGCCATCCTCGATCTAAAGGCCACCGTCGAGCGGCTGGAATCGCTGAGTGTGCCGGTGGTCGGATACCAGACTAATGAATTTCCGGGATTTTATTCTAAGGAGACCGGTCTGTCGGTCAACATCTCCCTGAACACCCCTCAAGAGATCGTCGAATTCGCCCTCACACACTGGGAGATGGGAATGCGCAGCGCTGTGCTCGTAGTACAGCCACCTCCTCAGGAAGAAGCGATCCCGCGGACAGAAGTAGAAGCATGGATCGAGCGTGCCACCGAGGAAGCCATGCGCAACGGCATTCGTGGGCAAGCGCTCACGCCCTACCTGCTGCGCCGGGTGGATGAGCTCAGCGGTGGGCGCGCCTTGCGGGTCAACTTGGCGCTTTTGCTGAACAACGCCAAATTGGCCGCCGGCATTGCCCGCGCGTTGAGCCACAAGATGCAAAAACAAATTTGAGTTGATTGCAAAAGCCGTATTTACCACCAAGGACACAAAGTTATTTGCCCCCACTCTGTCCTTCCCAGTTCGGACCACGCAGCGGTAGACCGGGGATCACCACCGCACCGCGACGCTCGTAGGCGGCTTGTCCTTGTGCTTCGCGCAACTCTTCTATCATCCCCAATTCTTCAAAGATGGTGGTAGCACGAAAATGACAATCCACCGCCCAGGCAATCTGACCGGCGCGGTCGTAGAGACGGCGCAAGGTCAGGTAGGTGCGTGCCAGGTCCGGGCGGGCGCGGATTTGGCGCAATACCTGCATGGATTCGAGCAGGAGCTCCTCGATCCGATTCCAGGCCGGGCTCGGGCGGCGCATTTCGATCTCGGCCAGGAGGCGCAAAGCAATGCTCCCGGCCCAACGATTCCCACTCTTTTCGGCCTCCTGACGCGCCTCACGCGCCTCTTCCGCGGCGTTCTCCAGATCGCCGGCCAACATCATCACCTCCGCCCGGAATAGCCGTGGCAAGTAATGAAAGATACGATGCTGTTGCATCTCCGCCCATTGCGTGGTAAGCCCTAAAATTCTGAGCGCATTCGGAAAATCGCCGCGGTGCGCCAGAGCATAGCCGCGCAGACTAAGCGCCATGTAGGTTGGGGGAGTCAACGCCTCTAGCGAGAAATCGGGGATGGGCGAGAGCACTTGCAAGGTCTGGTCCCAATCGCGCCGATCGGCATGTACCATGCCGAGCTGCATACGGGCGAAGAAAGTGGTCGGATGCTCTTCTCCATGGGATTGAAGCGCCAGTTCAAGCCCACGCTGCGCACTGGTGAATGCCCGTTCCCAGGCCCCCACACGCGCATAGGCCACACCGAGATAGCCCAGTACAATCGGCAAATCCTGCGGCAGGGGACTCTGTAGCGCTTCATGACGCTCTTCGTGCAGATTCACGTAGCGCAAAAGATAAGCAATCGCATCGTCAAAAGCCGAAAGAGCAATGCTCACCCTTCCGAGCATGCGCAAAGCGGCAGAAAGTAACTCAATATCCTCCAGCTCTTCTGCAATGCGCAACGTGCGCCGAGCGTAATCGCCGGCCGTCAAAGGCTGTCCTCGCAGCCAGAAAAACTGTGCCGCTCGGCGAAAGATCTGGCCGAGATAGGCCTCGCCCCCCAGGCTATAGGCCAGATGCTCGGTTTCGTTCAGGATTTCGATGGCGCGCGTCAAGTTCCCACTGAACGCGTACGCTTGGGCCAATTGCAGATTGATCTCCACCCGTTGGGCACGCGAAGTCACCCCGCTGACCTGCCCAAGCAGACTCACTGCCTGTAACCCGAGCTGACGCGCCTCCGTGTAGGATCGTAGCTGCAAGGCTTGTTCGGCGGCGCGCACCAGGTACGGCAGAGCCCGTAACGGCTGATCGCTACGGGCATAGTGATAGGCCAAGAGAGGAGCATCCGGCGGAGGGAGGCTATTTTCCAAAATCTCGGCAATCCGACCGTGGAGATATTCGCGGCGCGCCCGGCTCAGGCTGTTATAGGCCACCTGACGGATCTTATCATGACGAAAATCGTAGCCCTGCCGCACCTCGTGTACCAAGCCGCGCTGCACCCAATCCTCGATCTGGGTCACCAGCTCTTCACGCGGCCGATCTAGCAAGGCATGAAGCAGCGCCAGCGAAAACGGCCGGCCAAAGGCCGCGGCCGCCCCCAGGGCTTCTCGACTGGCCGGTTCGAGTCGCTCCAGGCGCGCCTGAATGATTTGCTGGATGGAAGCCGAAAGGAGCGGAAAACGTTCACCGGGTTTGCTCTCTTGGAGTGCCTGCACCGCTTCGATAATAAAGAAAGGGTTGCCCTCCGTCTCCTGATACAGGCGCTCGCCGAACATTGGATCCAAAGCCCTCTCCGGCAGCAACTTTCCGGCCAGGGAAAGCGTCTCCTGTGGCGTGAGTGGGGATAGTTTCATGCGCAAGACCAGCGGGCTCCGTTCCAGCAATTGGAGCAACGGACGGCGATCCGGGGGCAGATCTTCGGGCCGGTAGAGGCCGAAGATCAGCAAGGGCACATCGGTGATCCGCCGCGCCAGATCGGCCAGCCATTCCCAGGTTTGTGTATCCGCCCAGTGAAGATCATCGAGAATGAGATGAAGCGGCGCAGTAACCTGCTCCGACATCGCCAACAGAAGGTGGGTCAGCGCTTCGCGCAGGATGCTCAAACCACTCTCACCGCTCTGGGGAAGATAAGGGAACAGGCGTCGGACCTCCGGCAAAAACGAGGCCAGTGCACCGATCCAGGCTGGTGATTGGGTGCGCTGCGCCAGCAGGGTTTGCTGAACCAGGGGATGCTCGCCAAAAGCCTGATGAAGTGGGGCAAAGGGGGACATGCTTTCCAGCTCATAACACACGCTGTAGAGAATGGCCGTCTCAGGGTGGCGAGAGAGATATTCCTGCACCAGGCGCGTTTTGCCGATCCCGGCCTCCCCGGCCAGCAAAATCAGCTGGCCGTGTTTTTCTTGAGCTTGCCGATACAGATTTTCCAGCAACTCCAATTCTGCCTGCCGATTGACCAGTGGAATGTTCGGTGAGGTCGGCAAGCGCAGGGTACGCAACGGACGAACGGCGCGCGCAGAAGGGGTAGCTTGTGCATCGGCTTCAAGCGGCAAGCGCGCATCTCCCTGGCGAATGGCCTGAGCCAGCGCTTGTGTTTCGGCCATCGGCTCTGCACCTAATTCTTCTTCTAGGAAACGCACCAGGTTCTGGTACTCGGTCAATGCACGCGCTCGGTCGCCTTTCAAGGCATAGAGCAACATCAACCAGCGACGCGCTCCCTCATCGAACGGCTCCTGTAAAACCCAACGTTGGGCATATTCCAGTGCCGCCTCGTAATCCCCCTGGCTATGCAGACGGTTGATCGCCTTTTCCAGCGCACTCAGATAAAGGCGGCGAAACTGTTCTCGCGGGGCAATGCACCATTCATCGTAAAGATCCTCCAGCAGATCGCCGCGATAGAGATCAAGGGCCCGGCGCACTTCTTCCAACGAGGCTTCGGCGCGCATGCCGTGCTGGAAATCCTCTACATCTATCCAGATCGAGGCTTCCGGATTCACGCGCAGCACATTGCCATCGGCCAGGATCAGTTCCCCCTGTGGATCGATCGGACTTAGCGTCAGGCGCAGATGGTGAAGATATTGTCGCAGGTTGCGCCGCGCTGCGCTTTCGGTAACCCGTGGCCAGAAGAGGAAGGCCAAGCGGCGACGATCGACCGTTTCGCGACGATTGAGCAACAGGTACGCCAGCAAAGCCCGTGTTGTCGGCGATCCCAGGTCAAGGGGTCGCTCCTGGGAATCCGTCACCGTGAAAGTGCCGAACAAGCGGGCACGTAGGAACATTTCACCCCATCGGATAGCGCATACGCTGGCCGCCGATGACGTGTAGGTGGAGATGGAAGACGATCTGATTGGCGTCGGGACCGTTGTTGATGATCAGGCGAAAGCCACTCTGAGCAATCCCTTCCTTCTCGGCCACCCAACGCGCCGCCAGCAACATCCGTCCCAGGATCATCTGATCCTCTTCCGAGGCATCGGTGATCGCTGCAATGTGCTTATTGGGCACGATCAGGACGTGCACCGGAGCGACTGGCCGAATATCGCGAAAGGCGCTCACCCATTCATCCTGGTAGACCATCTGCGCCGGCGCTTCGCCTTTGACAATACGACAAAAAATGCAGGACGACATGCTCCACCTCACATGCTGCAAATTTCAGAGAAAATCTCCAAAGAGTTGCCGTCTAGGTGTTTTCTTCGCTTCGACCCTCAAGAGGATAGCGAAAGGCATAGGGCAAAAGCGCCTCGAGGGTGGTCTCCATCACGAGCTCTTCATGCGCATTGGCGAGCAAAACGAGCATCTGCGAACCGAATTCGGCCAGCACCTGACGGCAGAAACCACAGGGGGTACCGCCGTTCTCGGTGACCACGGCAATGGCACGAAAACGGCGCGCTCCTTCGGAAACGGCCTTATAGACCGCCACCCGTTCGGCACAGACGCCGTTTGGATAGGACGCATTTTCCACATTGACACCGGTAAAAATGCGTCCATCCTCGCTCAAAACAGCGGCGCCCACCGCATAGCCGGAATACGGCGCATAGGCATTGCGGCGCGCCTGGTTTGCCAATTGGATCAACTCGCGGCGTTGATCAGGAGTCAGAGTCATCGCTTTTCCTTTTCGGTGATAATTTCCGAATGGCACGTGCCGGCACTCCGACCACCAACGTATCTTCCGGCACATCCTTCGTCACGACGGAGCCAGCGCCGGTTCGGGCACGATCGCCCAGCCGCACCGGCGCTACCAACATGGTATCCGAGCCGATAAAGACCTCTTCCCCGATCCAAGTGGGATGTTTCTTTTCGCCATCGTAGTTACAGGTGATCGTCCCGGCGCCGATGTTCGTATTCGCCCCAATGGTGGCATTGCCGATATACGAGAAATGCCCCATTTTGACGCCCGGTCCCAGATAGGAATCTTTGACTTCGCCGAAGTTGCCCATATGCACGCCACGAGCAAGATGCGCTCCTTTGCGCAGCCGGGCAAAAGGTCCGATCTCGACTTCATCTTCGACGATGGCCCCTTCAAGCACCGACATACGAATGTGGCAGCGTGCCCCGATCTGCGTATCCCGCACCCAGGTGTTCGGACCGATCTCACACGCTTCGCCGATCTGGGTTTGTCCTTGCAGGAAGGTGTTCGGCCAGATCACCGTATCGCGTCCGATGGTAACTTCGGGTTCGATATACGTTGTTTCGGGATCGATCAGGGTGACGCCGTTGAGCATGTGACGCGCGTTGATCCGTCGGCGCATGGCGCGTTCGGCCTCGGCCAGATGGACTCGGGTATTAATGCCGATCGTCTCTTCCATATCTTCCAGGAGCACGGTCTCTACTTGTAAACCATCCCGGACAGCCAGCTCCACGGTATCGGTAAGAAAATATTCGCCTTTGGGAGAAAGGGGAACGCGCCGCAGAGCATCCCAGAGCCATTCGGCACGGAAACAGTAAGCGCCAACGTTCAGTTCCTGAATGCGTAATTGCTCCGGCGTGGCCACGGCCTCTTCGATGATCGCTTGTACCCTACCCTGAGCATCGCGCAAAATGCGTCCAAAGCCACGCGGTTGGGGCGAGATCACGGTAAGCAAAGTCAGCGGTCCGGGATTTTGCTTTTGACGTTCCACCAGCGCCTGCAACGTTTCCGGACGAAGGAGGGGCATATCGGCATAGGTAACCAGGACGTATTCGGCCTCTCCCCGGATCAGCGATTCAGCCTGAAGGACGGCATGGGCAGTGCCCAAAGGGGGATGCTGAAGGGCAAAACGCCCCCGTTCCCCGACCCGTTCCCGTACCTGCTCTGCCCCATGGCCGATGATGACAACCGGTTTGGCATCGGTAACGGCCGCCGCTGCATCCAGGGCATAGAAAATCATCGGACGTCCACAAAGGGGGTGCAAAACTTTCGGCAACGCCGACTTCATGCGCGTCCCCTGACCGGCGGCCAGAATCACAGGAATAACGCTCATCGCACCTCACAAAACATACAGGCCTGGCGGAGGGCGCAGGCCTGGGATCAACGCGCCCCCGAGGGGGCTGTAAAGCGGGCGAGCCGGGGCGCTCGGATTCGAACCGAGACCAACAGATCCAAAGTCTGTGGTGCTGCCGTTACACCACGCCCCAGTGTGTCGCTATTTTATCACGGCGCAGGGTGAATGGCAAGAAAAATCGTGTGGTCGCGTAGTCACATAGTCGGATGGTCACGTGGTTGCGTGGTCACATCTGACAATGCTCGGTCTATCGTCTACGGTCCACGGTCTATTCCACCACAATGTTTACCAGTCGCTTCGGCACAATAATGATCTGCCGCGGCTCTTTGCCATCCAGGAACTTGCGCACGCCAGCAGCCGCCAGGGCGGCCGTTTTGATCGTCTCATCATCTGCATCCGCCGGGACGGTGATACGATCGCGCACCTTGCCATTCACCTGCACGGGCAGGGTGAGCATTTCTTCGCGCGCCGCCTCTTCATCCACCTGAGGCCAGGGCTGCTGATGGATCGAATACGGCTTGCCCAACACTTCGGTCCAAAGTTCTTCGGCGATGTGCGGACAAACCGGCGCCAACATGCGCAGATAAATATCCACGGCTTCTGCCCATTCCGGTGAACCGCTCGCACCTTGATCGAAAGCTTTCTGCATGGCGTTCAGCAATTCCATCAGCGACGAGATGATCGTATTGAACTCAAAATTCTCAAAATCTCGCGTCACCGAACGCAGGGTCTGATGCACTTTGCGCCGCAAGGCGCGCAGGGTCTCGGCAGAAGCGGTGCTCGTGGGCGGGGTCGGCGTGGTGAAGAGCGTCCAGACGCGCCGTAGCCAGCGATGGGTGCCTTCGATGCCGGTATAGGACCAGGGGCCACCCTGATCCCAGCGGGCAAAGAACATCAGGTAAGCTCGCACCGTATCGGCACCGTAGCGATTCACCAGATCATCCGGAGCAACGACATTACCACGCGACTTGGACATCTTCTCTCCGTCCTCACCCAGCACCATGCCCTGGTTACGTAGCTGGATCATCGGCTCCGGACCTTTGGTGATGCCCATATCGCGGCAGGCCTTGTGGAAAAAGCGGGTGTAGATCAGGTGCATGGTGGCATGTTCGATCCCACCCGTGTAGGTATCCACGGGCATCCAGTAATCGTATTCTTTGGGATCGAAAGGATATTGGTCGTAGTGCGGGCTGAGATAACGCAGGTGATACCATGAAGAGCACATGAACGTGTCCATGGTATCAGTTTCGCGCTCGGCAGGACCACCACACTGCGGACAGGTGGTTTGCTTCCAGGTGGGGTGTAACTTGAGCGGGCTTTCGCCGGTCGGCCGCCATTCCACATCATCCGGCAAAAGGACCGGCAGCTGATCTTCGGGGACCGGGTTCCAGCCACACTTCTCACAATAGATCATCGGAATCGGCGCTCCCCAATAGCGCTGGCGGGAGATCAGCCAGTCACGCAGCTTATACGAAACATCGAAGCGCCCAATGCCCTTTTCTTCCAGATAGCGAATGACGGCCATGATGCCGGGGTTGTTGCGGCCCTTCTCCTCGTTGACCCGCGTGCCGCTCAGCGGGCCGGAACGCACCATCACACCGCCACCCGTATAGGCTTCGGTCATCGTCGAACCATCCAACAGCGGCTCGATCGGGTTGCCTTGCTCATCCACCGGCTGGATGACCGGGACGATCGGTAGGTTATATTTGCGTGCGAAGGCAAAATCGCGCTCGTCATGGGCCGGAACGGCCATGATGGCACCCGTACCGTAGGTCATCAGCACGTAATCGGCAATCCAGATCGGAATGCGCTCTCCGTTGACCGGGTTGATGGCGTAGCCACCGGTGAAGACGCCCGTCTTTTCTTTATCTGCGGCTTCGCGTTGAATATCGGATTGGCGCGCCGCCTGGAATTGATAGGCTTCTACTGCCGCACGCTGTTCCGGCGTCGTGATCTTTTCGACCAACGGATGCTCCGGCGCCAACACCATGAAGGTGGCTCCCCAAAGCGTATCCGGGCGGGTGGTGAAGATCTCGATCGGATCGCCTTGCTCGGTGTGGAAAGTCACCGAAGCGCCTTCCGAACGTCCGATCCAGTTCGTTTGCAGCACACGCACCCGTTCTGGCCAATCCAGCGGGCTGAAATCGAGCAGTTCTTCAGCATAGCGCGTGGTGCGGAAGAACCACTGCTCCAATTCCTTGCGCACAACCGGCGTGCCGCAACGTTCACAGTGACGATCTTCGCCCCACACCTGCTCGCGTGCCAAAGTAGTATTGCAGGTAGGACAAAAATCCACCGGCGCCTTTTTGCGATAGGCCAGACCATGCTTATAGAGCTGGATGAAGAACCATTGCGTCCAGCGATAGTATTCCGGATCGCTGGAGATGGCTTCGCGTTCCCAATCAAACATGGCGCCCATGCTACGCAGTTGGCGACGCATGCGCTCGATGTTCTTATACGTCCACTCCTTCGGATGAATGCCGTGCTTGATGGCGGCATTTTCGGCCGGCAGACCAAAGGCATCAAAGCCCATCGGGAACATCACGTTATAGCCGCGCATGCGCATGAAGCGAGCGCGCGCATCGGAAGGGGTCATGGCATACCAGTGGCCGATGTGCAAGTCGCCGCTGGGATAGGGAAGCATGGTCAGAGCGTAATGCTTCGGACGGGAGGGATCGATCACGGCACGATACAGGCGATCGGCCTCCCATTTTTCTTGCCATTTTTTCTCAATCTCTTGCGGTTGATAAGGGCGAGTCATTCTCACCTCCTCATGGATTTACGAACGTCAGCCAACCGAAGCGGTCCGGTTTTTCACCGCTCACGATGGCGAAGAACTCTTCCTGAATACGTTGTGTGATCGGCCCGCGCCCACCGTTGCCGATCGGCACACGGTCCACCGAGCGCACCGGCGTGATTTCGGCAGCGGTGCCGGTGAAGAAGATCTCATCGGCCACATACAGCATTTCACGCGGGATGTTCTCTTCGCGCACGCGATAGCCCATATCCTGGGCCAGCGTAATCGCATAATGACGGGTGATCCCCATCAGCGCCGAGGCACCAACGGGCGGAGTGAAGATTTCGCCACGATAGATAACGAAGATGTTTTCGCCGCTCCCTTCGCTGACAAAACCGTTCACATCCAAGGCAATACCTTCGACGAAGCCGTTATCGGCCGCCTCCATCGCCACAAACTGCGAATTGACGTAATTTCCCCCGGCCTTGGCCATGGCAGCGAAGGTATCGGTCGCCATGCGGCGCCAGGAAGAGACCATCACATCTACTCCCTTTTCGATCGCTTCGGCACCGAGATAGCGTCCCCATTCAAAGGTAATGACCACTACATGGGTCGGACAGGCGCGAGCATTCAAGCTGAAGGTCTCACTGCCACGGAAAGCCAGGGGCCGAATGTAACATCCCTGATGACGGTTGCGACGAACCGTTTCCAAGATCGCCTGTTCGAGTTGTTCCACGGTGAACGGGATGTGAATGCGCATGATCTTAGCCGAATCGAAAAAGCGCTGCAGGTGCGGGCGCAAACCGAGGATCGCCGGGCCGCGCGGCGTGGCATAGGCACGTATGCCTTCAAAAACACTCGAACCGTAGTGCAACGCATGGGTTGTCACGTGCACATTGGCTGCATCCCACGGGACGAACTGACCATCGAACCAGATGAATTCAGATTTCGGAATCGGCATACGAACCTCCTGCAAGACGCTAGATTTAAACCGACACGCGGATGCCCAGGATACTCATGTAAGATATACAAAAATCCCTCCGTCTCAGGGACGAAGGGATCTCCGCGGTACCACCCTGATTCGGCAGAAGATCGCTAAGGGCGCTTCCGCCGCATCTTTTTGGCTATAACGGGCCGCCCGGTCACGGCTACTATCGGTTTCACCATGACAGCCTGCCTAACGGCGATCGGCGAGTTCGGCCTTTTGGCGCTCCCGTTGGGCGCCTGCAGGGCTTCCACCTCGCTCTCCCTGCTCGCTGCCGGGATGACCTACTACTCCGATCCTGGCCTTCGGTTATAAAAAAGACCGCCGCGTTTTCACGCTACAGTCTTTGCAGGTGGACCCAGAGGGATTCGAACCCTCGACCTTCTCAATGCCATTGAGACGCGCTCCCAACTGCGCTATGGGCCCAAACTACAAACTTTCCCAGTGGACCTGAGGGGATTCGAACCCCTGACCTCCTCAGTGCGATTGAGGCGCTCTCCCAACTGAGCCACAGGCCCTGGCGGGCAGGTGTGATTTTAAACGAGGATGGGCTAATTTGTCAAGCATCTATAGCGACGATAAAGGCTTCAAAGTTTTCAACCTGCCAATAGGGATCGGCTGTATTTGGATTAAGGAGTCCTATCTGTAACGAAAGGTTGCTGTCGATCGCGTGTCAACGTGGAGGAGAACCTCCACGTTGACAATGCGCATCCAATTCACGCTTTCTCTAACAGGTAAAAGCCACCTGAGGCTTATGTTCCTTCTTCCCAGGATGAAAGATAGCGCAATTGCTCTTCGGTCAGAGTGTCGATCTCGATACCCATGGAATGTAGCTTCAGGCGAGCAATTTCTTTGTCAATCTCTTCCGGAACCGGGTAGACACGCTTCTCAAGCTTGCTTCCATGCTTAACCATGTATTCTGCCGAAAGCGCCTGGTTGGCGAATGACATATCCATCACCGAAGCCGGGTGACCTTCAGCGGCGGCCAGGTTGATCAGACGCCCTTCACCCAACAGGTTAATGCGCCGCCCATCGGGAAGCACGTATTGTTCCACGAAGGGGCGCACCAGCTTCTTCTCCACCGCCATCGCTTCCAGGGCAGGGATGTTGATTTCGACGTTGAAATGTCCGGAATTCGCCAGAATCGCGCCGTCCTTCATGACTTCAAAGTGATGACGATCGATCACGTTAATATCCCCGGTGACGGTGCAGAAGATATCCCCGATGCGTGCCGCTTCGCTCATCGGCATCACCTCGTAACCGTCCATCACCGCTTCCAGCGCCTTCAGGGGATCCACTTCCGTCACGATGACGATCGCTCCCATGCCACGCGCCCGCATGGCCAACCCCCGGCCACACCAACCGTAACCGGCGACGACGAAGCGCTTGCCGGCCAGGAGAACATTCGTGGCGCGGATGATCCCATCGATCGTGGATTGACCGGTGCCATAACGGTTATCGAAAAAGTGTTTGGTCATCGCATCGTTGACCGCAATGACCGGGAAGTGCAGCATGCCATCCGCCGCCATGGCGCGCAGGCGGATCACGCCGGTGGTCGTTTCTTCTGTGCCCCCGATGACATTGGGAAGCAGCTCGCGGCGTTCTTTGTGTAACGTCGAGACCAGGTCGGCACCATCGTCCATGGTCAGATGGGGCTTATGGTCCAGAGCGGCGGCGATATGCCGATAGTAGGTGACGTTATCCTCGCCCTTGATGGCGAACACCGGAATTTCCCAATACTGCACCAGCGCCGCGGCCACGTCATCCTGCGTCGAAAGAGGGTTGGAAGCCGTCAAGACGACATCAGCACCGCCTTCTTGTAAGGTGCGCATCAGGTTGGCGGTTTCGGTGGTGACGTGTAAACAGGCCGAAATGCGAATCCCCTTGAGCGGCTTCTCACGCGCAAAGCGTTCGCGAATCTGGCGCAGGACGGGCATCTCGCGTTCAGCCCATTCGATCCGTCGGCGCCCTCCTTCGGCGAGATGGATATCTTTGATATCGTATTGTTGCGTCATATTGCTCCTAAAGGGTTGTGGTTTGAATTTTTTCGGGAGATTGCAGGAAAATGTTCAGCCGTCCGCCATCATCGAAATGTTGGCGGAAACGGGCGACAAATTCTTCAGGCGTATAGGAGTGATTTTGGGTCCCTTGTTGCTCCAGGCAATACACTGCGGCCAGAGCACCGACCTTTCCGCAGAGTTCCCAATCGAGGCCGTAGCTATAGGCGGCCAGGAAGCCTCCACGGAATGCATCGCCTACACCGGTCGGGTCTACGACCTGACGCTCGGGCACGGCAGGGATGAAATACTCCTCATCAGAAGTGTAAATATTGGCCCCCTCTTTGCCGCGCGTCACGACCACGACTTCAACATGCCGTAGCATCTGGTGCAAATCCCAGCCGGTTTTACGAGAGATCAGGCCGAATTCATAATCGTTGACAAACAGGAAACGCGCCCCTTCCATATCCCGCGCCAGCTCAGGTCCTTCGAGCCGCAAGACTTGCTGACTCGGATCGTAGAGATACGGAATGCCCAATTCTCGGCATTCCGCTGCGAAATTCTTCATCGCATCCGGAGCGTTGGGCGAGATCACCACCAGGTCCGGACGGGGAGATACCTCTTTGATCGACTGGGTGGCGGCAAAGGCCATCGCGCCGGGGTAAAAGCTGGCGATCTGCGCATTCGCCCGATCCGTCGTGGCGAAGAAGGAAGCGGTGAAAACGCCGGGGATGGTCTTAATCAGCGAGGTGTCGATCCCTTTTTCTTCGAGCCATTGACGGTACTCGCCAAAATCTTCGCCCACAGTCGCCATGACGCGCGTTCGTTTTCGGAGCAAAGCCATGGTATAGGCAATATTCGGCGCCACTCCCCCTCGCTGACGGGTCATAGAATCCACCAGGAAAGAAAGGCTAATGGATTCGAGCCGTTCGGGCAGAATCTGTTCCTTGAAGTGCCCTGGGAAGGTCATCAGATAGTCATACGCGATCGAGCCGGTGAGCAAAATGTCCATAGTCTTCCTACAAATTAGAGAGATCCGCGCCGGACGGCACGAGGGAGATTTTCCTCAAAAGGTGGATAAACGATCCCGTTTTCGGTAACGATCGCGGTGATCAAACGAGCCGGAGTGACGTCAAAGGCCGGATTGCGCGCCTTTGCATTCTGCGGCGCAATCGGTTCTCCTTGAAACTGCAATCCAAGCACTTCGATCGCCGAGCGCATTTCGATAGGAATTTCTTCGCCACGACGGAGAGAAAGATCAACAGTGGAGGTGGGTACCACGGCATAAGCCGGCACGCCGTTGTCTTTCGCCGCCAGAGCCAGCATGTAGGTGCCGATCTTATTCGCTACATCGCCGTTGGCGGTTACGCGATCGGCGCCGAAGAATACTTTTTGCACCTCGCCGCGGCGCAGGAAGAAGCCGGCCGCGTTATCGGTGATGATCTCATAGGGAATGCCGTATTGTTCCAATTCCCAAGCCGTCAGGCGGGCGCCTTGCAAACGCGGGCGCGTCTCATCCACCAGCACGTGGATGCGTTTGCCTTGTTCATGGGCCATGCGGATCACGCCCAGCGCCGTTCCCCAATCGACAGTGGCCAAAGCCCCTGTGTTGCAATGATGGATAATGGTGTCTCCATCCTCGATGAGTGTAGCGCCGTACTCCGCGATGCGCCGATTTACTTCTACGTCCTCATCGGCGATGCGCTGCGCTTCTTCGAGGACTTGTTCCCGCAACCCGTTGACCGGGGCAGCCGATTGTTCGACCACCCGCAGGATACGATCTACAGCCCAGGCCAGGTTGACGGCCGTCGGACGGGCGGCTTTGAGCACTTGTGCCGCCTGATGCAGATCTTCCAGGAAGGCTTTCCGATCCGTGGCCTTTGAATTCAAGGCGGCCAGTGCCATGCCGAAACCGGCCGCCGCGCCGATCGCAGGCGCGCCGCGAACCACCATCTCGTGGATCGCTTGGGCAACCTGATGATGATCCGAAAAGGCGACAATTTCAAATCGCGCCGGCAAGTGGCGCTGATCGATCATGCGTAAGGTATTTGTGGAGTAATCCCAAAAGACAGAGCGCATAAGCACACCAAAAAGCGCTCCCTCAAGAGAGCGCCAGATTGTGAAGTGAAAGCACTACAAGTTTAACATGTAATCCAGGGTTTGTAAACCTTTGCTTTGCACGCAAAAACATAAAAGCAGGGTTCTGAACACAGAACCCTGCTTTTTGTTGATTTTCGGGCCAAACGTGATTACTGCGTAAGCGTGTCGTTGACGCGGCTGAACACGTTGCCGATGATCGGGCCGAGGAACGTGAGAACAGCAATCACGACAATGGCTACCAAAACAAGAATCAACGCATACTCGACCAGACCCTGGCCCTTTTCCTTGCGAGCGAATAACATGGCTTTCACCTCCTTTCCGGGTATAGGATATTCCAGGAAACCCTGGATTCAAGTTCTATTTTACGCAAGCAAGCCAAAAAGTCAAGAGGAAAAGCCTCTCAAATTTGTAAGTGATGAACACAGTGATGAAATTGTAATTTTTGGATGACAATAGACCGTGGACCGTGGACTGTGCGTAGAGCAAGAACCGAAAAAGGGTCAAGGGTGGGCACGGAGTAACACACTGATCTTCAATCTTTGAGCAATGGGACGATGAAATGAATACGCGTCCCTTTGCCGGGTGCGGTATCGACCTCGAAGCTACCGCCCGCTTTTTCCACGCGTTCCCGCAAGAGTTTCAAGCCCAAGCCGGCGCCCTGGAAAGCCTCTTGGGGATCAAAGCCTTTGCCGTTATCATCTACCGTGACCCGGATCATTTGATCGGCAAAATCCAGGGTCACCTTCACATGGGTAGCCTGGCTGTGACGTACGGCATTCCCAAGCAATTCTTGAATGGCACGGAAAATCAGGACCTCCAGGTAGTTCTCAAAACGGCGCTCAGAGCCGGCAACGGTCACGCTCACTTCGATCCCATGCTGTTCTTTGAGCGCCTCTGCATAGCGACGAATGGTCGGCACAAGCCCCAGATCATCGAGCATCATCGGGCGCAATTCAAAAATGAAATTGCGCACTTTTTGAAATGTGCTCATGGCCGTTGTCTTGAGGTTGATCAGCTCTTGCCGTGCCTGGGAAGGATCGATCTCCATCAGGCGCATGGCGATCTCGGCCTGGAGAATAAAATTCGAAAGCGCCTGTGCCGGGCCATCATGCATCTGACGCGAAAGGCGCTGGCGCTCCGCTTCCAATGCATTGAGCAACACTTGTAAATCGGCACCCTGTGAAGAAGCTTGAGAAAGGGTCGGTTCACGTTTTTCCTGGTTTTCCAAAACATAGCGTAGGAGGTCGCGATAGCGCTCCAGATGCATCTTATCGCTCTGAAGCTTCTCCAATTGCCCACGCATGACGAAAAGGCGCTGCTGGGCGTCTAAAGCGGATTGATAGGCCATGCGCCATTCGCTCAATGGGGCTGTATCGCCCATTTGCTGTAGATGGGCGGTGATCGTCGCGTTGCGTTGACTCAGTTTGGTCACCTCCACCTGACTTTGTTCGATCAACAGCGAAATTTCGCGCAGCGCACGTTCGGTTTCTTCCAGTTCGGCACGAAGATCAATCGGTTGGACATTCGCAGAGGATTGGGGGATGAGATCGGAGACCATATTGTCTGGAAACTCCTTGCAAATTATTGGGATACGTTGCGCAGATCGTTCAACTTGACCCATCCAAGATAGAGCGCTCGACTTACCGCCTGAGTACGATCCGAAACACCCATTTTGCGCAAGATGGCCGTGATGTGATTCTTCACCGTTTGCTGGCTGATCTTAAGGGTCGCCGCGATTTCTTTGTTACTGGCACCACATACAAGCAGCCGCATCACCTGGAGCTCACGTTCGGTCAGCGGGGTATAGGGCTGACCAGGGTCTTGATAATACTGTAAGCGGGCTTTTTCTATCTGCTCCTGCACCCAGCGGGCGGCCTCTTCTGCGCTCATCAAACGACCGAGAAAAACATATCCGCCGTCGGCAATCCAACGTACGTACTTAACCAAAATGCGTGGCTCTATATCTTTCGACGAATAGCCTGCCGCTCCATTAGAGGCAGAGTGAATGGTTTGCTCCAGATCATCATAGCCAGTAAGGAGTAAAACACGCGTCGGCAAGTTTTGGCGACGCACCTGATAGGTTACCCATTGTCCATTACAACGCGGCAGGTTAATGTCCATAACCGCCACATTGGGCAGAAATCTGGCAATCATCTCCAGCGCTTGTTCGCCATCCACAGCCTCGGCCACTATCTGAATATCCGGCTCTAGCGCCAGCGCCTGCACCAGCCCAAGACGGAAAATGGGGTGATCGTCAACAACAAGGACCGATATCATCGATGTGAATAAAAGAAACTCGTGATAAGATCAGGCAGTAGACCGTGGACGGTGGACCGTAGACCGTGGTGTAAACGGTAAAAGGACGGTGATCGTCTGCTAAATCAAAGTATAGCATATTTCGGCGATGAAAACACGCACTGCAGGCAACGGGAAAGTCATTTCCCTGGGTTTGCGACACTGGCGCTTGGAACTGGAGGCCGGTTCCGGCCAAACTTATCATTTGGCACAATTGGACGATTACGCCGAACTGCGACGCAAAAACTTTCGCCATTCCCCTCCCTTGCGGCTTGGTCTGCGAGCGCGCGTTTCGCACGAGGCGATCCCCGGCACATGGGGATTCGGCTTGTGGAACGATCCGTTTGGCTTTTCGCTCGGCTTTGGCGGGAGCCCGTTTCGCTTTCCGGCCCTGCCACAGGCGGCATGGTTTTTCCACGCTTCGCCGGAAAACTATCTCTCCTTCCGTGACGATCTGCCGGCCCGTGGATTTCTGGCCCAAGTCTTTGCCGGGCATTTCGGATGGAATACGCTTTGGGCCATCGGGCTATTCCCATTCGCTCCGAGAAAGGCGCGCCGTCAATTGGCTCACAGCATTGACGAGGCGGCACAGCACATCTCCTGCCACGTGACCGAATGGCACGCCTACGCCTTGACTTGGCAGCCCCATCGCGTGCAATTCGAGCTGGATGGACGGGTCATTTTTTCCACTCCCTTTGCGCCGCGTCCTCCGCTGGGAGTGGTGATCTGGATGGACAATCAATACGCCGCGTTTCCCCCGGATGGAAAGATGCGCAGTGGTTTGCTCCCTTTACCGCAGACCTATTGGATGGAGATCATTCTGGATGAGGCGCTCGACGATTGAATTCCGCGAATGTTGCAATCCGAATTGCGGATTGCGCTATCCACGTTCGCCGCTCGAAACGGCCGGGGAGCGGTGTCCGCGTTGCCTGGGTGAGACGCGCCTGGCCGCCGAACGCCTTTGGGGACCCGAAGCCGATCGGCGCGCGGAAAGGGCTACGCTGCCCCTTCAAGCTTTGTTGGATAACGTGCGCTCGGCCTGGAACGTGGGGGCTATCTTTCGCACGGCGGATGGATTAGGGCTGCAGAAGCTCTATCTATGCGGGATCACCCCCACCCCACCCCATGCCGGCATTCGGAAGACGGCACTGGGCGCCGAAGAATGGGTAGAATGGGAATATGCGCCAAATGCCGTGCAGCTGGCGAAAAAACTTAAAGCGGAAGGGGCACGGCTCTGGGGGATCGAAGAGGGATCGGAATCCGACTCGCTGGAGGCGCTGCGCGAAGAAAGCCAAAGGGCCGCAGCTGCTGAAGGATGGGCACGAAGTGCCCCGTCCTCTCCGATCCGCCGAAGCGACCAAGTGGCGGGAAGGATCGGCTCCGAAGAGGGCACGGAGCTACGGGGGCACGCGGCTTCGATCGTCCTGATATTAGGAAATGAGATCGCAGGCGTGGACCCGGAGCTTTTGCAGCTATGCGAAAAAGTGATCGCCATCCCGATGCGCGGGCAGAAGCGTTCGTTGAACGTGGAAGTGGCCTTTGCCCTGGCCGCATGGGAGATCAGTTTGTTTTTGCGGAGGTAATATGCAGGAAAAAGTTCGGGCGGCAGAGCAGGAATTGCGGCGATTGGTAAAGGACGTGCGCTTCGATTGGGCAACGCGACTGCTCTATAGCACGGATGCCAGTGCATATCAGATCGTGCCGTTTGGCGTGGTGTTGCCGCGGCACGCGGAAGAAGTGCAAGCCGTGATGGAAGTGGCGAATCGGTATCGGTTACCGATCCTGGCACGCGGCGCCGGCACCAGCCTGGCCGGCCAGGCGGTGGGGGAAGCCCTGATCGTGGATTTTTCGCGTTACCTGAATCGGATTCTGGAGATCAATGCCGAAGAGGGGTGGGCGCGAGTGGAACCGGGCGTGGTTTGCGATGCGCTGATGGCCGCGGCACGGCGCCATGGGCTGACCTACGGCAGCGAGCCGGCCTCTTCGGACCGCGCCACATTCGGCGGCATGTTGAACAACAACTCAACCGGCGCACACTCGCTGCTTTACGGGATGACGGCCGACCAGGTGCTGAGCGCCGAAGTGTTGCTGGCCGATGGCACGCGCACGCGCTTTGAGGCGCTGAGCGCAGAGGCCTGGAAAGAACGCTCCCGGCGGCAGGGATTGGAAGGCGAAATTTATCGCGGCGTGCAGGCGTTGATCGAACAATATGCCGACGCCATTCGGAAAGGTTACCCACGCACCTGGCGCAGGGCTTCTGGATACTCGTTGAACTATCTGCTCCCGCCCCTCGGATTCACAGCGACCCGGCCGGCCGGTTGGGATGATGCCCTCCCCTATCCGCTGGGTGGTCCGAACCTGGCGAAGCTCCTGGCCGGTTCAGAGGGAACTCTGGCAGTGGTGCTGGAGGCCACGTTCCGCCTGGTGCGGCTGCCGAAAAAGACGGGGCTATGCGTGGTGCATTTTGAAAGCGTGGCAGCTGCCGCCGATGCTACCCCGATGATCCTGGAAAGCCGACCAACCGCCGTGGAGCTGATGGACGAAGTGATGATCCGGGCGACCCGTTCGGTGCCGGCCTACGCGCGCATGCTTCGCTGGGTGCAGGGGGAACCGGGGGCGGTGCTGGTAGTGGAATTCGGCGGGGAAAGCGAAGCCGATGTGCTCGCTCAGATCGAAGCCTTTGAAAAACGGATGCAACGCCAAGGAAGCGCCACGGGATTTGTCCGGGCGATCACGGCGCAGGAACAAGCGGATGTTTGGGGCGTGCGGAAAGTCGGGCTGGGATTGCTCATGTCGGTGCGAGGAGATAGCAAACCATTGGCGTTTATGGAAGATGTGGCCGTGCCGGTGGAGCACCTTGGGACGTATGTGCGCGAGGTGGAGCGCATTTTCCGGCATTACGGTGTTTCTTCGGCCTACTATGCTCACGCTTCGGCGGGATGCTTGCACATTCGCCCCTCGCTGAACCTGAAGACCCTGCAGGGGGTACAAGAGATGCGGAGGATCGCCGAAGAAGTGTTAGAAGTGGTGATCCGCCTGGGCGGGGCGATGAGCGGAGAACACGGCGATGGTCTCTCGCGCTCGGTATGGAACGAACGTCTCTTCGGCCCCGAACTCTACCAGGCCTTTCGCCGGCTGAAGCGAATCTTCGATCCGCAAGGTTTGCTCAATCCGGGGAAGATCGTGGATGCGCCGGATATGACCGAATTCCTGCGCTACGGCGGCAACTATCGTTCTCGTTCTCTGTCCACTCACCTGGACTTCACGCTGGAGGTGGGCTTCAACGGTGCCGTGGAGCAATGCAACGGGGCCGGAGTCTGTCGCAAGGCGGTGGGCACGATGTGCCCCTCCTATCAGGCAACGCGCGAGGAGATGCACGCCACGCGCGGTCGCGCCAACTTGCTGCGCGCCCTGCTGACGCTTTCCCCCGAACGTTTTCCGTCCACCGCCCGGCCGGAGATCGAGCAGGCCGTTTACGAGGCTTTGGACCTTTGTCTGGAGTGCAAAGGGTGCAAAGCGGAATGCCCTTCCGGGGTGGATATGGCGAAAATCAAGTACGAATACCTGGCGCAGTACTACCGATCCCACGGGGTGCCGATGCGGGCGCGCCTTTTCGCCTATCTGCCACGGCTGGTTGACCGGGTCCCCTCGCCGTTTGTCGCTTTGTTCAACCGCGTGGCGGATTGGCCGATCACGCGCCGATTAAATGAGCGCCTGCTGGGCATTTCGGCTCAACGCGCCCTGCCCAAACTGGCCGGCGAACCTTGGAGAAAATGGGCAAGCCGACGGGAACGTCGAACTGCAAATAGGCGCGGTCAGGTGGCGCTTTTCACCGATACGTTTCACGATCACTTCCACGTCAGCGCCGGGAAGGCCCTGACCAACGTGTTGGAGGCTTTGGGATACGAGGTGATCCTACCGGAGCACCCTTGCTGTGGACGGACGCTGATCTCGAAAGGTTTTCTGGAAGCGGCGCGCAAAGCGGCCAAAGAGACCGTGCGCTCGCTAGCCCCTTTTGCCGAACGCGGCATTCCGATCGTGGGAATTGAGCCTTCCTGTCTGCTGACGTTGCGGGATGAGTACCGCGATCTGCTCCCCAACGACCGGGGACAGCAACTGGTCGCCGAACATACCTTTTTGCTGGAGGAATTCCTGGTGCGGGAAGTAGAAAGCGGACGGTTAGATCCAGAGACCCTGCGGAGCGCAAACGCGCCACGCATGCTGGTGCATACCCACTGCCACGAGAAAGCACTGGTCGGCAGCGGTGCGCTCTTACAAGTCCTGCGCTGGACGGGCGCACAGGTGGAAGAAATCCCCAGCGGCTGTTGCGGCATGGCCGGCGCATTCGGCTACGAGGCCGAACACTACCGCGTTTCGCAGGCCATCGCCGAAGATCGATTGCTGCCGGCGGTGCGTCGGGCAGATGAGGAGACCTGGATTGTGGCTTCGGGTTTCAGCTGCCGTCAGCAGATCGAGCAAGGGAGCGGGCGGATTGTGCTCCATCCGGCAGAGGCTTTGGAGAGGGTGTTGAGGGGCAGTGGAGAGGATGGTAAGGATTAGGGGTTAGAGGGTAGAGGGTAGAGGGTATTGACCCGAAATTGCAGAGCCTGCCGGCAAGAGTTTCAAGCGGTGCGCTGAAGCAGGGCACGCGTCAGGCGATAGATTTCTTCGCCGGCCTCCCCTTGTGGATCGGCGCGGCGCAAGGCCTGCATGGCCAGGTCGGTCATCTGATCGGCCGCGGCGCGGGTGTAGGCCTGGGCACCTTCCCGGATCAATTGTTCGGCCAAATGGGGCACTTCTTCCGCCGTGATGTTTCCTCTTTGCCAGCGGGCGGCAAAAAAGCCTCCCTGAGCCAGGCCAAAAACGACCGGCAGGGATTTTTTCCCGCTTAACAGATCGCTGGCCGCAGATTTGCCGGTCAGGGCCTCATCGCCCCAAATGCCGAGATAATCATCCTGCACCTGAAAGGCCAAACCGAGATAGTGGCCGTACTCGCGATAGGCCTCGGCGATCTCTTCCTCGGCACCTGCGAAAAGAGCCCCCATCCAGGTAGCCGCGGAAAGCAGCGCGGCCGTCTTGCCGGCAATCATCCGCCAATATTCTTCGATCGTGATCCCCGAACGGGTTTCGTACGAAATGTCCAAAAACTGACCACGCGTTAGATCGAGGCAGGTTTCCTGGAGAATTTGCGCAAGCCGCAGCACCCGCTGAGCCGGGATTCGATCCTGAATATCCAGTAGTGAGCGGTGTGCTAGGATGAACATAGCATCGCCGGCGTTGATCGCCTGGGCAATGCCCCACTTGGTCCAAACCGTCGGACGGCCGCGCCGCAGTTCGGAGCGATCCTGAATATCATCGTGGATCAGCGAAAAATTGTGTACCAGCTCAACGGCCGCGGCCAACGGCAGCGCTTGGCGCCATTCCCCTCCACAAGCAGCGACCGTGAGCAGGAGCAACAGCGGACGGATACGTTTCCCCTGCGCCTGGGCGCCGGCGCCCTCGCCACTCCAACCCATATGGTAGGTGAGCATTTCTTGAAACGGCGCCAGGTCTTGCAAACGCGCTACCTGGCGTTGCAGCTCTTGTTCCAACGCTTCTAGAATGTGTGAGGCGATCATGGCAGATTTTTCTCCAAGAGGGAAGGATTGAGATCGGCTAACGAGGCCGCACCACAGGCGAACATGGTGACCTGAATTTGGCGTGCCACCAGGCGAATGGCCTCGATGACTTTCTCGGTGGAAAGGACGGCGGCCTTGAGGAAGGGGCCGGCCATGCCGCCCAGCGTAGCACCAAGGGCAAGACATTTGGCGATCTCCAGGCCATTACGCAAGCCGCCGGAAGCAAAGATCATCATTTGGGGAGCAACGCGCCGCACGTTCAGGATGGATTGCGCCGTCGGGATGCCCCATTCGACGAACGTAGCCGCTAATTCGCGAGTGAACTCATCGGGAGCGCGATGCATTTCCACCTGGGACCAGGAAGTGCCGCCGGCGCCGGCCACGTCGATCGCCGCGACCCCGGCCTCCGCCAGTCGACGCGCTGCCTGCTCGGAGATACCCCATCCAACTTCTTTAACGATAACCGGGACCTCCAAAGCTCGGCAGATGGCTTCGATCTTGCGCGTCAACCCGGCAAAGCGGGTGTTGCCATCCGGTTGAAGGGCTTCCTGCAGAGGGTTGAGATGCAAAATCAACGCCTGCGCTTCGACCATCTCAACGGCGCGTCGGCATTCGTCGATCCCGTAACCGTAATTCAGCTGCACCGCGCCCAAATTGGCGAAGATCAAAGCATGAGGAGCCACACGGCGCACCACGCGGAACGTTTCGGCCAGTTCCGCATGTTCCAGTGCGGCGCGCTGGGAGCCCACGCCCATCGCCACACCCGTGGCTTCGGCAGCTTCTGCCAGGTGACGGTTGATCTTCAGCGCCTGTTCGGTTCCGCCGGTCATGGAGCTAATGAGAATCGGGGCCTTCAAAGGCACTCCAAAGAGCTCAAGCGAGAGATCGATCTCTTCTAGATCGACCTCCGGCAAAGCTTGATGGATGAAATGATACTGCTCGAGACCGTTCGTCCGCGCCGATCGAACATCTTCTTCTAAGTTGATGCGAATGTGATCGGCCTTGCGTTGATCAATGGACGTAACTTTTGCCATAGATTCGTGTTCCTGTTAGACAGATATTCTTCGGGCATTGGAGAGCCAATACTTGCTAACCTGTGGACAATCGCCAAATGTTCGGGATTGACAGAAATCAAAGAGCGATTACAATAAGGCCAATGTTCGTAATCACTTCAGGAGGATCATCATGTCCAACACATTCGAAGAAGTCAAGAAAATCATTGTCGATCTGCTCGGCGTGGACGAAAGCAAGGTGACGCCGGAGGCGCGGTTCCGTGAGGACCTGGAGGCCGATTCCCTCGATCTGGTCGAATTGATCATGGCCTTTGAAGATAAATTCGGGGCCGAGATCAGCGACGAAGACGCCCAGAAGATCACCACCGTCGGCGAGGCAGTCGCCTATATCGACGCCCACCGCTAGAGCAACACAGCCGATTATACAGGAAAGCCGCTCGAAAAGGGCGGCTTTCTGGTTAGAAAAGGGATGCGAACGAACGCCAGAATCAATGGGGAAAGAAAGCGGGAAAAATGATATGATAAAGACCGCGCCTATCAGCGCAAGCCCTTTACCGGAATAGGACACGGATGAACGCGGATGGCACGGTTCAACACGGATTCTTAACTTAAAGGGAAACCAATTTTCTTCTCATAAAAACTCAACAAAATTTTGCGTCAAGCAGGATTCTTGCAAACAAGGACCTTTTCCCAGAGCGCCGGGACTTTTGCAGTAGAGTCAATGATAAAATTCATCCGTCGGAGGCCTTATGAACCGCCAAACAGATTGGTTGATCGGCGTCACCCTAGCCCTTACCCTGCTGGGTGTGACGCTAACGGGCACCGTTTTCTACCGCCCTTGGCTGTTTTCGGCGATTGCTTGGTTAATGCTCTTGATCTACGCGTTTTATTCGCTGGCTACACGAAATAAATTACTCGTCAATCTCCTTCTTTTCGCCCTCGCTGCCGATCTGCCCCAGCTGCTCGTGGACTGGTACCACGTGCGCCTGGTTAAAACCCTGAGCTACGATTATGCCTTCTTCCGCATTTGGGAAACGCCGGATTACATCCTAGCCGGCTGGGGTTTTGCCTTTTTCCAGCTCGGCTATCTCCTGCGACGTCTCGCACCCCGCTTCGGTTGGTTCCCGCTCAGCCTGGCCATCACGTTAGGAGGCACCCTGATCCACTCTTGGTATGAGGAAATGGCCTACCGCGCCGGGGCCTGGCGCTATCTCAATGCCACCCTGATCGGGCACGTCAGCCTGTGGGTGATCGCTTCCTTCCTGGTGATCATCGCCACCATCTGCTACCTGCTCTGGCGGCTCAAGGATCAAGAGGACGGACGCATTTGGGCCTTGGCCGGATTGCTCAACGGACTGGGCATTTTCATTTACTCTGCGCTGGCAGTCGCCCTGCTGCGCTAATTCCCCCTCCAGGAACAACTCCCATGTACCCACCTGAACCCTTCCGCATCAAAATGGTCGAACCGATCCGCCTGCTTCCCCCGGCGGAACGCAGAGCGCGGCTCATCGAGGCCGGCTATAACGTCTTCGCCTTGCGCGCCGAAGATATCTTCATCGATCTGCTCACCGATTCCGGCACCGGTGCGATGAGCGATCGTCAATGGGCGGCGCTCATGCGCGGCGATGAATCGTATGCCGGCGCCCGCTCCTTCCATCGCCTCAAAGAGGCCGTCCAGGATATTTTCGGCTTCCCCTATTTCGTCCCCACCCATCAAGGGCGCGCCGCCGAAAACATCCTCAGCGCCATCCTGGTCAAACCCGGCCAATACGTCCCTTCCAACATGCACTTCGATACCACCGATGCCAACATCCGCGCCCGCGGCGGCCGCCCCACCAACCTGATCATTGACGAAGCCTTCGATCCGCGCAACCCCCACCCCTTCAAAGGCAACATGGACCTGGAGAAACTGCGCGCCTTCATCGAAAAAGTCGGGCCGCAGAACATCCCCCTCGGCATGATCACCGTCACCAACAACGCCGGCGGTGGTCAACCCGTCTCCATGGCCAACCTGCGCGCCGTCGCCGAGCTCTATCACTCCTACGGCATTCCCTTCTTCATCGATGCAGCGCGCTATGCCGAAAACTGCTACTTCATCAAACAGCGCGAACCCGGCTATGCCGAAAAGAGCATCCTAGAGATCGCCCGCGAAATGTTCAGCCTGGCCGATGGCATGCTCATGTCGGCCAAGAAGGATGCCATCGTCAATATCGGCGGCCTGCTCTGCATGCGCGATGAAGCCCTCTACCAGCGCGTCTGCAATGAGCTCATCCTGCGCGAAGGCTTCCCCACCTATGGTGGCCTGGCCGGGCGCGATCTCGAGGCCATGGCCGTCGGCCTCTACGAGGCCCTGGAAGAAGACTACCTCGCCTATCGCCTCCAACAAGTCGCCTACCTGGCCGAACGCATCCGCGCCCAGGGCTTGCAGATCATCGAACCACCCGGCGGTCATGCCGTCTACGTAGATGCCGGCGCCCTCCTACCGCACATCCCCCACGGCGAATACCCCGGCCAGACCCTCACCGTCGAGCTCTACCTCGAAGGGGGCATCCGTGCCGTCGAGATCGGCTCGGTCATGTTCGCCCATCCCGATCCCGAAACCGGTCAGATGGTCTACCCGCGCCTGGAGCTCGTCCGTTTGGCCATCCCGCGCCGCGTTTACACCCAAAGCCACATGGATTACGTCGCCGAGGTCCTTGGGCGCATCGCCGCCCGTGCGCCACAGTTGCGCGGCTACCGCATCACCTACGCCCCGCCCCTGCTCCGTCACTTCACCGCACGCTTTGAACCGCTGTGAAATGGATTGATCCGCCCGATCTGAATTTTGAAGAAGAGAAGAACCCGCTGCGCCACCTGAACATACCGCCGCTGGTGAGCCGCATCCTCATCCGACGCGGCATCACCACGCCCGAAGCAGCGCAATCCTTTCTGGACCCGGGCCGCGCAGCCGTGCCCGAAGCTTCGCAGCTCCCCGAGGCTTCGATCGCCGTCGAGCGCATCCGGCGCGCCTTGCGAAAGCAGGAACGCATCGGCATCTGGGGCGATTTCGATGTGGACGGTCAAACCGCCACAGCGCTCCTCGTGCAAACCTTGCGCGCCCTGGGCGGGAATGTGTGCTACTACGTCCCCATCCGCGCCACCGAGGGGCACGGCATCCATCTCCCACGGTTACGCGAATTCGCCCGGGAACTCGACCTGCTGATCACCTGCGATACCGGCGTCACCGCCCACGCAGCCCTGGGCTGGGCAGCAGAACAGGGGCTGGATGTGATCGTCACCGATCACCACGACCTGGAGGACCACCTACCGCCGGCCCTGGCCGTACTCAACCCTAAGCGTCTCCCATCCGATCATCCGTTTGCCCATCTTTCCGGCGTCGGTGTGGCCTATCTGCTGATGCAGACCCTGCTCGAAGGAGAAGAAGCACCGCTCTCCAGCACCGATCTACTCGACCTGGTGGCATTGGGGATGATCGCCGATGTGGCCACGCTGGCAGGAGAAACCCGGCGCCTGGTCAAAGAGGGCCTGGAGGCACTGCGGAAAACCAAGCGCTTGGGATTGCAGATCCTCTACGAGCAGGTGCGCCTGAACCCGGCGCATCTCACCGAAGAGCACGTCGGCTTCCTGATCGCCCCGCGCCTGAACGCCCTCGGTCGCCTGGCCGATGCCAACCCGGCCGTGGAATTTCTCACCACCCAGAACGCGGCGCGTGCCCGGCTGCTGGCGCGCCAGCTCGAATCGCTCAACCTGCAACGTCAGTGGCTCACCGCCCAGGTGAGCCAGGCGGCAGAGGCCCGCATTCAGGAAAACCCTGCCTGGCTCGACGAGCCGGCCTTGGTCATCGAAGGCCCTTCCTGGCCAGGAGGGGTGCTCGGCCTGGTGGCCTCGCGCCTGGTCGGGCGCTATGCCCGTCCGGTGATCCTGCTCACCCTGGGCGAAGATGGCCTGCTACACGGCTCAGCGCGCTCGGTGGAGGGCATCCATATCACCCAGGCCATCGCCGCCTGCGCCGATCTGCTCCACAGCTTCGGTGGTCACCCGATGGCCGCCGGGCTGGCGCTTCCTCCTCAAAACCTGGAAGCGTTCCGCAAGCGGCTCTCTCAGGCCATTCTCCAACAGGTGCCCGCCCTTCCCGAACCGACGCTTACGCTGGATGCTTGGGTGAGCCTGGAAGAAGTGACGCTGGAGATGGCCGAATCGTTGGAGATGCTCGCTCCCTTCGGCCCCGGCAATCCCTATCCTGTTTTGGCTACACGAAACGTAACCATTGAGAGCGTCATCCCGATCGGCCGTGAGCAGGAACATCTGCGGCTGACGGTGCGCGACGAGGCAGGAACAATCCAAAGCCTGATCTGGTGGAACGGGAACAACGGGGAATGGCCGAAAGGGTCGCTGGATATTGCCTTTACGGCGCGCGCCCAGGATTTTCGCGGTCAACGGACGCTGCAGCTGGAATGGATCGCCTTTCGGCTACGGCCGCAGGCAATGCCCGAGGTGCAGCTGCTCCCGCCCGAGGTCCTAGACCGGCGTGCGGAAGGGCTGAAGGGGTTGCCGGCCTCTTTGCCGGTGCTCGCCGAAGGGGCAGATGTGCCCGCTCACCTGCGATGTTTTCATCGCTATTCCCTTCCTCCTGCACCCGAAATCGGCATCTACACCATCCCACCAGGGCCGCGCGAATGGCGCGAACTCTGGGAACGGGTGCGGCCGCAGCGCGTCTACTGGCTGGCCGACCCGCCTCCGCCCCAAACGGCAGAAACTTTCCTTTCGCGGCTGGCCGGGCTGGTGAAATATGCTCTGCACCATAAGGGAGGTCGCGCCTCCTTGGCCGATCTGGTGGTGGCCACCGCCGAGCGTGAGCTGACCGTGCGCCTGGGCCTGGAATGGCTGGCGGCCGGCGGACATATCGAAGTGGAGTTCGAGGAGGGCGAGGTGATCTTGCGTCGGGGAAACGAGCAGGCCAACCCTTATGCACAAAATGAGCTTTTCCGCTCGGTGCGCGCTTCGCTCCTGGAGACGGCGGCTTATCGTAACCTGTGGGGCCGCATGGCCGGTCAGGAAAGGGAAAACCGCTCCTAGGAAGAACTTTTAGGCCTGCCAGGGAAGGCGCGAGAAGGCCAGCACCTGCTCGGCAGAGAGATCTCGGCGATCGGGACGCGATGGGTGATAGTGTACATGCACATGTTGCACATCGGTCAGATGCTGCAAAATGCGCTTTTCGATGAGCGAGGAAAGGCGATCCCCCTCATAAATGCTGAGCTCCCCATCAATGCCGATCGTCAGGTTGATCACCAGTTGTTGGCCAAAACGGTGGGCTCGTACTTCCTCTAGATGAACGCGCGGGGAGACTGTTTTGACCACTTTCAACACCTCGCGCACCAGTTTTTCCGAGGGCACAGTATCCATCAGGGCGTTTGCGGCGTTCAAGACGATCTCCAGGCCGGTGCGAAAGATGAGCACGGCCACCAAAGCGGCGGCAAAGGGGTCCACCCAGGGCAATCCCCGCTGACCCAAAAAGATGCCCAGGGTTGCGGCAGAGGCCGATAAGAGATCGTTGCGGTGATCATAGGCCATGGCTTCCACCACCGGGTTATGGGTCTCGTGCCCCAAGTGACGGATGAAAACGGTCAAAAAGATTTTGACGGCGATGGTCATCAAGGCCACCCAGATGGCCGCCGGGCCGGCGCCTTCAAAGGTGCCGATCCCCTGCCAAAGGTCCCAGGCCTTATCAATGGCGTTCCAAAAGACGGCCACCCCGGTGGTCACCACAAAGGCTCCCACGAGCAGGGTGGCAACGCTTTCGAGTTGCTGATGCCCATAGGGATGCTCATCATCGGCCGGCTTCTGGGCCAAACGGATGAACACCGAAGCCAGGATATAGTAGGTGACATCGGATGTGGAATTGATCCCTTCTGCCAATAGCGCCGGGCTATGGGCTAAAATTCCAACCCCGATCTTGGCCGCCGCCAGGACTACATTGCTGATCAGCCCCAAATACAAAGCCAGACGAGTCTTATCATGCATAGCGCAAGCAATTATAGCCGATTTTGCAACTTTCCCCTTTACGGCTGCCTGGAATTTTTCACTTAATCAGATAAATATTATCCTGAAAGTTTTAGTTTTGTATACAAGCAAAGATCACAGCCGAAAGCGCTAAAAATTTTGCGCCAAGTGGGCTTTTTGCGAGGAAAACTTTTTTGCAGCAGATGTGGGCCTTGGCAGAGAAGTCATATCTCTGTTCAAGGGCAAAATCGCTAAAAAATTGCCTAAATCTGTAAAAGCATGGCAAGGCTTCGGTCACGCTCAGTGAGGTCTTTCCCTCCAGTGCCAGTGTTACCAATTCCGTCGCGGCACGATAGAAAAGGTCACGAGGCTCGTTGGCATCAAAAACTTGTCGTGCTGATGCAATATCTTTTGGCGTTGGGGCTTGAACCATTGATCCCTCCTGGTCAAGATGGCTTAACGAATTGCGCTAGCGGCAGGCGGGACCTGGTAGGACAACTCCAAGCGTAGAAAAGGCTGAAGGGACAGACTCCACCCAGGCAGGGAGCAGCCCCGCCTGTTCGTTCACGCTGGGTTGGCCGGCTTTTTATTCTCGGAATTCTGTTTCCCTTTTTATGCACCTTCAGCGCTGGCTCGTTCCGGTTTTCGGAAGGACACGAATAACAATGAAATCCCAATAGCAATTCCGATAACCAACCATATTGTTAGCATGATAGCTGTTCCCAGTATTGCGGCGACATCGTTTGACATTGTTGATGGGTCAATCAACCCAAGCCATTCAGCGAGCTTTCCGATAGGCAAAACCACGGTCAATATAATCGGAATAATTAGAAATGGGCTCAAACCTGTGCCAAACAATGCACCAAAGAATACTCTCCGTAACGTACTGCCAGTGCGCTTTCCAATCAGCCCAACGGAAAAACCAATCATCGCCCAAATAACAATTAGAGGCAAAGTCAATCCCTTAAATTCATAGGGCGGCATCGCTTGAGAATACACCATTGTCGCAACCCACAAAACGCCTGTGGAAAATGCTGTAACCGATCCCACAAGAACGTGCTTTGAATTCAAAAGGTTTTTCATGTCTGACTCCTTTCCGATCATAGAGATGACCTCTCCGAAATATCTAGCCCAACCCATCTGTGAATTGAGCCTATCTCTATTTTCGGCAACTTCCCCCACATTGTCAACTGTGGAACACCCTAGTTTCATGGCTTCGAGTCCACCTGGGGCATTCCCTAGTTTCAAAATCAATTCTATTCTCGAACTTACATGAAACTTTGCATAAATATTTTTCAAATGAAATTCAACCGTGCGAACAGAAATATTAAGAGACGAAGCAATCAATTTGTTGCTCCTGCCTTCCAGCAAAAGTTTCAAAACGTCCCATTCACGGTTACTTAATCGAGGAAATTGTGTCATTGCAATTATCTTTCAGTTTATTGCGCCAAGTGCCGGCCAATGGTGGGCATCACCCGCTCGCGTAGGGTCAGGGGGACCCAATCGCCTGACCCGAACCTGTGCGACTAAGTCCGGCCAGTAAAACGAGCGCGCAGCGCGAGTCGGGTGCATGCCAGGTTGGACGGCGGTGATTACTAGGCGGGTGTTCGTAATATTCCCAGTCCAGCCAGAAGCCCCAGTGTTGACAACAAAAGCACCAAGGCGAAGGCAATCCCAAAGACCCAGTCGAGCCATTTCTTTTCAGGATGGTTGATCCAGTAGTAGCTGAGGAAAGCCAGTAGAAGTGCTTGGATCACAACCTCGGGTAGGCCCATGAGGTGGAACCACATTGGCAGGATAGTGTAAATCATGCCCTCGATGGAACTAGGCGACGGGCCGAAGGGCGAGAGAATGCCCACAACAACCAGCACTAACCAGAGAATTAGCCACCCGTTCTTGCGAGCGAAGACAATCTCCCGCAGGGGATAGAAGGTTAACCCAAAGAGGATGCCGCGTAGCACTTGGAACAGCGGCCCGCCCGCAACTAATGGATCGTTCGTTTGGCGCATCAGGTTAGCGACCGTTGGATCGGAGTATTTGCTGGCGTAATCGAGGAAGGTGAAGGCAAGCACGCCCATTAGAAAATAGGTCACGGTATGGATGATGGCTGTCTTCAGGGTGATAGAAGCGAAGGTGTATTCTCTCATGTGTTGTCTCCCGAAGTAGTTGGTGTTGATCTGTCCTTGAAGGGAAATCACCGTCCGCCGAGGCTGCGGCAGTATCATAGTCCCTGGCCCAGTTATCGAAAAGTTGTGTGCGGTCTGTTTGGCTCATAGTCGAACTTGACAGCACCTTTTGTCTACAACGAGCGGACTAACTATTGTTTGTATAGATTCTCTCCTTACAACGCCTATATCTTGCCACCATCCCAAACGCGCCAGAATCGTGACGACGACTTCCTAAACAACAAAGATGCTGGAGAAATTATACCTCAATCTAATCGCAGATCGGTTTCTCTCAGCAACTTCTCCAGCAATTGCTGCTCTTCTTCCTGAGTGTGGACTTCACCATCCAGCCAGGCGGCGCGCAGGCGACCTAGGATGCAACGATAGGCAGGGCCAGGCGGCAGGCCGCGCCGACGTAGAGCTTCGCCATCCGTGTAGGGATGGATGTGCCGCCAACGGCTCAGATATTCGGCCAGCGGTTGTGCCTGCTCTTGAGGCAGAGTGATCTGCACCGCATAGATGCTCAAGAGCGGCATGTCCTCCAGGCGTTCCACCCAGCGGCTGGGGGAGGCGCTTCCCATTTCAGGAAGCAGGTGGAAAAGCGCCGAGGCGCTCAGAACCAAACGCTTGAGCGGGGAAGAAAAGCGCAAGCGATTGGCAAGCGAGATGATCTCGGAAGACGATAAGGGCATAAACCACAAGGTGTAGGCCAAGGCCCGTCGCAGCGGCACGCGGTTCAGGGTCGCTAAGGTTCCGAACTCCGCCGGAGGGGGGCGATCCAGCCCACGGGCAAGACGTTGCTCCGTTTCGGCACCCCAGCGTAGGGCAGGATGTATCATGTCTAATAAATTTAACTCCGAAAGACGGCGCAGGGCGGCAACAGCGCAATTTTCATCCAGGATCAGATCGATCTCATGGCGAATACGCTCGCCGGAAAGGCGCGCCAGCAACGGACGGGCCTCATCCATTAGTTGCAGGGTGCGGGGTTCGATGCGGAAACCATAACGTTGCTCATAGCGCACGGCACGGATCATGCGCGTGGGATCGTCAATGAACGAGAGGGAGTGCAAAACACGCACCAAGCCACGCTCTAGATCGGCCAGGCCGCCCCAGTAATCGAGCAATTGACCGAAATGTCGCCCATCCAGACGGATGGCGAGGGTGTTGATGGTGAAATCCCGGCGGTGTAGATCGAGCTTGATGCTCCCACGGGAAACGGTAGGCAGGGCAGTGGGATGTTCGTAGAATTCGGTACGCGCCGAGATCAGGTCGAGGAAAGCGGGGGCATCGGCGATGCGCAGAGCGTCCGGCAGGAACCATTTGGCAGTGCCGAAGCGCGAATGGACGGTGAGACGTCCGCCGTGTTCCTGCCGGAGTGCTTGAGCAAGGGCAATTGCATCCCCTTCGACGACAAGATCGAAATCCAGGCTGGGATAGCCGAGTAGCAGATCGCGCACGAAGCCGCCGACGATATACAGTGCCATGTTGAGCTGCGTGGCCTTCTGGGCCACCAGTCGAATCAATTGCATTCTGGAGGCCGGCAAGGCCTGAGCCAGGCGATTTCCGATGTTGCGCGGGCGCGGTGATGAGAGCTGCAGCACCTTGAGCAGATCGGTGCGGGTGACGATACCGATGATTTCACCGCTTTGAGGATCAACAACCGGAATCTGCCCCCAACCGCTTTCCGTCATGCGTGCTTGCAGCGTCTGGATCGAATCTTGGGGTGAAACGGTGACTTGGCCGGCCTCCATCAGGCTGGTGATCTTCAGGTTCAGGCGGTGACCAAGGGCGCGATCGACAGCACGGCGCGTGAGCAGGCCGATCACCTGACCGTTTTGCACCACCGGGAAGCCTTCAAAACCGGTGCGTTGCATGAGCGCGGCGGCTTCCTGGAGGGTGGTCTCCGGGGTGAGCAGATAGGGATGACGAGACATGATCTGTCCCACGGTGAGCGCAGGACGCACGAATCGCGGGAGTTGCTCACGCAGGCGGTCGTAGGTTTCTTCCAGCAACGTTTCGGGGGGGCGTTGGGCTTCGGCGGCGGGCGCTTCCGGGCGGATCAAGGCGGCGGCAGCCCGGGCATGGCCTCCACCGCCAAAGCCGGCCAGGATTTCGGCCACGTCAATGTCATCCGTTGTGGAGCGCGCCACCACTCTGATCCCCTCGCGGGTTGCAACCAGGACAAAGATGGCATCTGGATCGAACAGATCGCGCAGCTTATGCGCCAGAGAGGAGACTTCCTCTTCCAGTTCCGGCGCTTCGCCACGGGTGAGCACAATGCGGTGGCCGTGGACCTCGAGCGTTTCGGCGCGCGCAACGAGCACGTCATAGAGGGCGCGTTGGGCTTCCGAAAGGGGCGGGTTGAGAAACTCCGAAGCGATCTGTAGGCTGGCCCCTTGCTCCAAAAGGTAGGCCGCGGCACGCACATCGCGCGCCGTGGTGCGTGAATAAGTCAGCGAGCCGGTATCCTCGTAGATGCCCAGCAACAACAGGGTGGCCTGGAGCGGATTCAAGTTGCCGTTATGTTCCTGCAGCCCCTCCACCAAAAGCGTGGTCGTGGCGCCGATCTCTTCAATGCAGGTTTCCCATTCAGGATGGATGGAGGAGCGCCGAGGATGGTGATCGATCACGCGCACTCGCGTCTCGCGGCTCATGCCGCGCACGGTGATCAGCGATTGGGTATCTACAAGCACGACTTCCTCGACCGGCTCAGGAGGAAGGTCCCTGGCCTCGAGGAAGTCGAATTCGTTGCCGTAAAGGGTCACAAAGGCGCGGACATTTCGATTGAGATGCCGCGGCAGGACGGCATACGCCGGCTCATAGAGCAATGCCGCGGCATACAAGGAAGCTAAGGCATCGAAATCTGCCTGTTCATGGGTCAGGATCAGGCGCATGGAAAGCGAATTTATTGCCCGATTTCTTGCAAAATGCTTTCGATTGTCTGCTGGAAGGCGCTGAAGGGTTGTGCGCCTTCGATCGTTTGAGTCTTTTGGACACCGTTGACTGTATAGGTGATCACGAAATAGGGCGTACCGGTCAATCCGGCAGCCATCCCATCTCGATAATCCTGTTCAACTTGCTCGCGGTATTTTCCGCTGTTGAAGCACTCGTTGAAAGCGCCCATGTCCAAGCCGAGTTTTTGAGCGATGGCTCGCAGCCGAGCTTCAGAAAAGGCGCCGACACCTTCCCCGATCTGATTGGCAAAAAGTGCATCGTGATACTCCCAAAATTTGCCCTGATCGGCAGCGCAATAGGCGGCCATGGCGGAATCGCGCGATTCGGTGTTCACCGTACCACGCGCTCGCGCAATGTTATCGCTCAGAAAATTGCCCATCGAGCGATAGATGAAATAAACCTTGCCGGTCTTAATGTACGTTTCCACCAACTGTGGTTCCGTCTGCTCAGAAAAACGGGCACAGTAGGGGCACTGGAAATCGGAATATTCCACGATCGTGATCGGGGCATTCGGATCGCCCATCGCATTACGATCGGCCATCGGGCGCGGATAGGGAGTAGGCGCCACCACCGATTGCGTCGCCTGTATATTGGGATAGACGGCAAAAAACACCACCAGCAGCGCACCCAGGGCAATCAACCCGATGGCAATCAGACGATTCCGCTGCTGTTCCTTGCGGCGCTTCTCGCGCAACATTTGACGCTTGCTCATTTTCTGTTCTCTGCTCATACTCTCCTCGTTAGGTTTAAAGATGTGCATCCATCCATTGGATCATATATTGAAAGACTTCCTGTTTTTGCGGTTCATTGTGTAACTCATGGTATAGCCCAGGCCAGAGCTTGAGGGTAGCCTTTTCGCCGGCCAGGCGGGCGAACTCCTCGCTCCCACGCGCGTAGCCCAGAGCATCCTCGGTACCATGCATCAGCAAAAGTGGTACCGGGAATTCATGGGCGTGAGCAAAGGTCCAGGGAATGACCTCGAGCATAATCTTACCAAAACCGAGCGTAATTTTATCATGTACCAGCGGATCGTTGACATAGGCTTCGATCACCCGGCGATCGTGGCTCAACGTGTTAGGGTCTAAACCGCTGGGAAGGGCAAGGGAGGGAAAAATTCCCCCCAACAGGCGCACGATGGCGACTTTAGCTTTCTGCTCCTCCAGCGCCGTGCGCAACCCCGAAGCAGTCGCAATCACGCCGCGGACCTCGGGCTTGCGCCGCAGGGCATAATTCAGCACAAGGATGCCCCCGAGGCTGTGACCAAAAAGGAAGCGCGGCAGTTTGGGGTAGCGTAAATGCGCCTGATCGAAGAGGCGATCGATATCGCGCATAAAGGCCTCAAACGAGGGCATATGGCCTCGCGGCCCGCCGGAGCGTCCGTGCCCACGCAGATCGAAGGCCAAGATGGCGTAGCCGGCGCCTGTCAGGGCCTCGGCTACGTGTTCGTAACGTCCGCTGTGTTCTCCCAATCCGTGGATCAGGCAGATCAGCGCCTTAGGTTCTCTTTCTTCGGGTTCCCAGCCGCGCCCGAAGAGGAAGATGCCATCATCGGCCTGCCATTGGGTTTCAAATGAGCGCATAGAACCTCCTCATAGATGACCGTAGACCGTGGACGGTAGACCGTGAAATGTGGACCGTAGACGGTAGACAGTCAGAATGGGCTGAGGAACAAAGGTCAAAGACCATCAGTCGGATTGCGTTTCGACTTCAAAGCGGCAATAGGGATCGCCACAGGCCATGCAATGCGTTTCGCGAATGGTATGTTCGTCGCCGGTGGCCCATTGCACCGCTTCACCGATCGAGCCCACATAGAGGTGACAGATCGGTGTCTCCGCATGACGGCCGTGGCAGATGGCACAGGTAGCCTCAACATAGGCGATTCCTTCCCCTTCTTCCACCCAGGCTTCAACTTGCGGATTGGTCTTTTTCAGGGCATTGGCCATGCTGGTGAGAATGAATTTGATGCGTGCCCGTTCCGGCAGCAACTTGAGTGCCGCGCCGGCCAACCCTAGCAGGGCAGATTGCTCGCGCAGTGCATATTGGAAAGATGCTTTGCCGATACGTCGCAAGATACCGCGCCCACCGCGACCGTAGAACTCCTCGATCGCTTGATTGAAACGGGCGTATTCGGCAGCCTGGATGGCCGGCCGCAGATCATCCGGGGGTAGATTGCCGATAAAGCGCTCCAATCCACTCGTGCGGAGCACGGTGTTCAAACCGTTTTCGCCGATCACTTCCTGCGCGGCGATCAGCGCCTGGCGCACAAGCGCGTTAACCATGATGGCGTCCGAACGATGCATCGTTACCTCCAATCGTAAACGTAAACCGGATATTCTTCCCCTGTGCGCTCGAAGCCCACACGACGATAAAGGGACAGCGAAACGCGATTATCATGTTGGGTATTGACGGTCAACCGCTCAATGCGCCGCGAGCGCAAGAAGGCAAAAAGGTCTTCTAGCAACCTTCGTCCCCACCCATGCCCCTGAACCTGGGAATGAACGGCCAGACGTGCCAGATGGGCGCCGAAGGGATGACCGGTAGTAATCTGATAGCCCAAAATTTTGCCATCCAGTTCCAGCACCGAAGCGTAGAGAGCTTGGGCAAAGGCACGGCGCAAGGAATCGAGTGAATGTCGCCAAGGTGGTGGAAAGGCATCCCAATCCACCTGAGCCACTGCTTTTAGATCCTCGGCGCGCATGGGACGGATGGGAAACCTTTCAGCATCTTTCGTATCTGAAAGGGCATGTGACCGCCGCTCTAGCACGACGACCCATTGACGCAGATCAAAGTGCGCTTCCTGCAAAAGAGGCTCCATCCAGTATTCGATGGCAATCGCGGCGATCATTGGCTTATACGGCATCAAAACTTGGCGCGCCTGAGACCAGAGCGCCCTCCAGGCATGGGTGGCAGAAACGTTTGAGGTGTGAGCAAACAAACGTAACCAGGCGATTTCCGGCGGGTCATCGGGGCAGGCCAATGCGGCCACCGGACGCGCCTGCGCTTCGAGCACCCACCAGAAAGGATGCCCTAGCCAGTCGAGCGGCGGTCGCCAATCCAAATGACGATGGATATGGAGTTCTTGAGTGAGCCAGTCCGCCAGGACAGAACGATCACGCGTATCTGCCTGTCGTACCTGCCAGTCCGAGGAGAAGGGAAAGGATGTTTTCGTCACAAGCGAATACGTAGCATCCAGCGTAAGAGGCGTTGCCACCAGGGGAGATTCGGACGTTGCAACGTGGAGAGCATCTCCATCCCTGCATCCATCAAACGTCCTTGCTTGAGATGAATAGCGGCAATCGCTTTTTCTATCTCTATGCGCAGATCATCTTTACCGATCTGCTCAAAACATTGGACAGCTCTTCGATAGGCCTGGATGGCCTCCTCCAGCCGTCCCAACTCTTCGAGCGCTGTGGCCTGATTGCCCCAGGCCATGCCTTCGCGCTCTCGATCGTTGTGTTGGGCAAAAATATGGGGCGTGCCTTCTACAGCGCGCAGGGCACCTTCTGCATCGCCGGCCATCAGCAGCGCCACGCTTTGATTGTTGCGTGCTTCGGCCGCTTCTGCCTCTTGCCCTGCGGCAGCGAAAGCTTGCGCAGCCTGCTCAAATGCCTGAGCCGCGCGTCGATAATCTTTCTCCTCATACGCTGCTTTCCCTGCTTGCATGTATTCCATCGCTGTTCCCTCGCACCGCTCAGAGTGTAATATCCAGTAAACCTTCGGCGACAGCGCGCAATTTCTCGGTGGAAAGTTCGCTTAGGCGCATGGCCAATTCCAGGTAAGGGCGGTTAACCGGTTTGCTGATAAACTCGCGCAGTTCAAAAGGAAGTTCCAAAAAGCGCTGGATTTCTCTCCGTTCGGCCATCCAACGGCCAATAGGACCACTTTCATCAAAGAAGTGTTCGATCGGCGCGTCAATGATCTGCAGGAGAAGTTCCAGCTCTGGAAGCGGAATGGGACGTTCGCCAAGCTCGTAAGACTTTAAACGAGCAACGCTAAGACCGGAACGTTCGGCCAGCGTTTTTAACGACAGTCCGGCGTTCATTCGTTCCTGGCGCAACACAGCGCCGATCATTCGATGTCGCAGGTTCAAGATCAGGGATAGGTTTAGCGATTCTGTTTGCAACGGAGCATCGGAGAGAGTTTCCTTTTCCCAGAAATGCTCCAAGGGAAGATCGAGAAAATAGGCCAGGATTTCGAGTTCAGGCAGCGAGGGCGATTTACGCCCCTCTTCGTAGGCACGGAATGTGGCCGGTTTTATGTGCAATGCCTGAGCACACTCTTTGACGCTCAAGCGTTTGGCCAGGCGCGCGTCGCGGATCAACACGCCGAGCGCTTTAGCACGTAGCATCACTTGGGTGCGAGAATCCATAAACACATCCTTGCCAGAATTATACCCCAGCGGGACTATCGGCGACCGGATGAAGGAGAACTGCCGACTCCGAATACGCTTGGATCGAGCTTATAACCGGCCGCTTCCAAACGTGAGTAAAACAAAGGCCGCAAACCGGTCGCCTTGTGTGCGCCGATCACTTTTCCATCCGGGGTAATCCCGGTTTGCTCGAACTTGAAAAGTTCGCTCATCGTAATCACATCCCCTTCCATTCCCACAACCTCTGAAATAGAGGTGATCTTGCGAGAACCATCTCGCAAGCGCGACTGTTGTACAATCAGATCAATCGCCGAGGAAATCTGTTGTCGCACGACTTTGAGGGGCAGATCCATGCCGGCCATCAGGACAAGTGTCTCCAGGCGCGCCAGGGCATCACGGGGGGAATTGGCGTGAATGGTGGTCATCGAGCCATCGTGACCGGTATTCATTGCCTGTAACATATCCAGCGCTTCCCCACCGCGGCATTCACCCACCACAATGCGATCCGGCCGCATGCGCAAGGCATTTCGCACCAGATCGCGAATCGTAACCGCTCCACGTCCGTTCAGATCAGGCGGTCGGGATTCCAGGCGCACCACATGATCCTGTTGGAGTTGGAGCTCGGCGGCATCTTCAATTGTCACGATACGTTCGTTTTCCGGAATAAAGCTGGAAAGCACGTTCAAGAGGGTCGTCTTACCGGAGCCAGTGCCACCGGAGATCACGATATTCAGGCGAGCGCGGACGCAGGCTCGCAGGAATTCGGCCATGTGCTCGGTCAAAGAGCCAAATTGAATTAATTGTTCAATCCTTAGTTTATCTTTGCGAAATTTGCGGATAGTAATACACGGACCATCAATAGCTACCGGTGGAATGACGGCATTGACGCGCGAGCCATCCGGTAGACGGGCATCCACGGTGGGATTTTCGGCATCAATGCGCCGTCCAAGCGGCAAGACGATGCGTTCAATGATGCGCAGGACATGCTCATCGTCGTCAAAGACGACGTTGGTGCGTTGAATCTGGCCTTTCTTTTCGACATAAACCTTCTTTGGCCCATTGACCATGATCTCGCTGATCTCGTCATCCTCTAGCAACGGCTGAATGGGGCCATATCCCACAATATCGTTGAGCACGACTTCGATCAGCTCTTTACGCACGTCCGGCGGCAACGGCAACCGCATTTGCTCCAAAAGGGCATTCAGTCGTTCCCGCACTACTCCTTTCTTTTGTGCTGCATCGATCTCGGCACCTTCCAACGAGCGCGAAACAGTTTCGATCAGATATTTTTTCAATCGGGCTAGATCGGCATGATTGAAACGGGGGGGCGTGGCGCTATTCATGGCTTTCAGGCTCCTCCTCTAGAGGGATGACCCAAACGATCTGTTCCCTACGTATGGCAATAAATGGGACCTGATAAACCATCGTACCGGAAGCATCAAAAACCTGAGCCTCGGTGATGGCCAGGAACAATTCATTGCGATCAAGCTCATCTTTGACCCGCTCGCCCGGTCGCACGTGGACATTGCCACGAATCTGATGGGTGACCGTCTGAATCAGTGCCGGTAGGGGGCGCTTACGGATCACATCTGTAAACACCTTCCCTTTTTCGTCAAATTCATACGCCATAGGTGCCTCCCGAAAGAATTTCTTCTCGTAGTTTTTGAATCGTCCGGAGCACATCGCGCGTGATATCACGAAGCGAGAGCGCAATGGTATCTTTGGCAAATTTTTCGATCAGTGGTTGGTGCATATGGTTTGCCACAGTCACATTTCCTCCCAAATACGGGATAGTGTAGACGGTTGCCAGGCCGATCTCTTCATCAACACGTGACTTGGAAAGCCCCTCCAATCCTACCGGGCGATTGATCAAAGGCAAGATGCGTTTTGTTGGAATGCCCTTCTTCATCAGGAATTCGAGCACCAGACGGGTGAGAAAAGTCGTGCTGGAATCAGGAGTGACGATCAGCAAAATGACATCGGCCTGCTGCAGAATGGGCAAACTAATGCGCGAGAGCGAGCGTCCGAGGTCTACAAAAACGAAATCGAAGGCTTCGCGCAGGGCATCTACCAGCGGCCCAATGCGCTCGGCGCGGATTTGGTTAGCCGCTTCCGGATCCGGGGCAGCCGCCAGAAGATGAAACCCCCACGTAGGAATCCTAGGTAAATTTTCCTTGAGTGACTGCGGTTTTAGTGCATCTTCTGCGCCAACACTTAACGTGTACAGATTCACCGCACCGTTATAACCAACGATAGGAGCAATCGAACCCAACGGCAACACCAGATCGGCCGTGACAACGGAAGCACCCTTTTCTAGACGCACCAAGGTAGCCGCCAGATTGGCGCAAAGAGAAGAGGTACCGGTCCCCCCTTTGGCACTCAAGAAGACGATCATTTTCCCGCGAGGGATCTTTTGCTTCTTCTCAACCTCTGCAATAGGAGATTCAGGGACAAAGAGTGCATCGAGCGCTTCCAGGACCTTTGAAATGTTGGCGGCGGACTTCAAAAAATACTCATTACAACCGGCCGCAAGGCACGAAGCCACCCGCTTGGGATCGGGATCGCTGCTTAAGGCCATACAAGGAGTGGTAGCCGTGCGTGCATCCCGGCGCAATTTTTGAATCACTTCCTCACCGCTCAAATCCGGCAGGCGCGGGTCAATGAGAATCGCCGAGGGGCGATCACGCCAGGCCAAGATCAGACCCTCTTTACCGGAAGCGGCCTGAAGCGGCTTATAGCCACGCTGTGCCAGGAGCCGTCCCAAATAAATACGGCTCGGTGCATCGGCATCTATAATCAGAACACTCTTCTCCTCTGCCAAGACTTCCCTCCTCACTTTCAAGATGGCATCCAATACCCCTCACCATGACGGGTGAGAATATATCGCGGACGACGAGGATCATCTTCGATTTTTTGGCGCAAGCGCGCAATGGTAACCCACAGTACTTCTCGTTCGTTCTCGTATTCTCTACCCCAGACACTACGCAATAGCCACGAGGGAGAAAGCACCTCGCCGCGATGGGTAATGAATTGTAGCAATAAGCGATATTCTGTAGCCGAAAGCGAGAGCAACTGTCCGCGTTTGCGCACCTCGGCACGTCCAAAATCCACTTTCAAATCGCCGAATTCGATCACAGGTTCTGGAACCAGAGCCGAGGTCCCTTCCAGCCGGCGCAATATGGCACGGACGCGCGCCAGCAGCTCAACGATCGAAAACGGCTTGCTCACATAATCATCAGCGCCCGCATCCAGTCCACGCACTCGATCTTCTTCCTGATTGCGCGCCGTGAGCATGATGATGGGAATACGCGAAAAGGTGCGTATGCGTTGACAGAGCGTGAATCCATCCACATCGGGCAAAAGCACATCGAGCAGAATCAGATGAACTGCATGGGTGGTCAACAAATTCAAGGCCTCTTTACCGCTTTGAGCAGTTAGCACTTCATACCCTTCCAAGCGCAAATTGGCCTCCAGAAGGTCGAGATAGTGGGGTTCGTCGTCGACGATGAGAATGCAGTAGCTCATTGAGTGACTTCCTGGGTTCGCGCCAATGGAAGAAGGATGTGAAACGTGGTGCCCTGCGCAGGCGTAGATTCTGCCCATATTTTACCCCCATGTGCCTCTACAATTTGCCGGCAAATATATAATCCTAAGCCACTGCCGGAAGTAGGAGAAGGGCGATGAAACCGCTGGAAAAGATTGGTCAAAACATCCGGCGACATGCCCGGCCCGCCATCTCGGAAGATTAGGTGAAGAAATTTGTCTTCAATTTGGTAACGAATGGTTACAGGAGCTTGCTGCGCATGGCGGGCTACATTGCTGAACAAATTATCCAACACCTGTGCCAATCGCACGGCATCCCCCCACACCGGCGGCAAGCGGATCGAACTCAGGTAAATTTCCATTTTGGGGTAACGATAGCGAGCACGGATCGCCGCATCGCGCACCAGGCTCTCTAAATGGAGTGGCTCAAAATTCAGAGAGATGGCCCTGGCCTCCCAGGCAGAAGAAGCAAGCAGGTTATCGATCAACGTAGTCAAGCGATCGGTTTCCTGTTCGATGACGGTGAGAAACTTGCGTTGGGTAGCGGCATCCCAGTGAACATTCGGGCGCAAGAGTGAACTCACATACCCCTTGATCACCCCCAGCGGCGTGCGCAATTGATGGGAAATGGTGCTCAGAAAGTCCTCCTGGACACCCAACTGACGACGCAACTGTTCCAGAGTGCTTTCCATCTCTTGTAAGAGCCGCCGTGAAAGCACAATCCTAATTAACCATACGACCCCGGTCGCCTGTTCCCGCGATGGTTCGTCAAAAGGAGGGCCTCCGAAGCGGGCAAAGACCAGCGCCCACTTTTCACCGGAAAGCACGATCGGGAAACCAAGCAAATAAGCGCGTTCCAGGCGATCGACAGGAGAAGCATGGGGAGGGGGTGGAAGAAGGAGAATTTCCCGATGCTGAAGCACATCGGCGGCTATTTGCTCCCCCCAAGCGGCATCGGCCTCGGCGGCGCGCCCACGGCCAAAAGCGCGTGCGTATTCCACCTCCAGATCGGCCCCTCGCTGCCGGTAGAGCGCCACATTATCGAAGATGAAATCGCGTCGACGGTCGAGCAAAATCTCGTCCAGAGCCTCGCGCCAGGGCAAATTCTCCGTACGGTTGAGTAGATGGATGATTTCTGGGTTCATTAGCGTTTACTCAACTTATGATGATACAGGAAAAGACCCAGAAAACCGGCCAATCCGCCACTCAGAACGGTTAACGGCCAGAGCCAGCGGGTAAAATGCAGGCTATGCTGGAAAAAGAATACAGCCGCGGCGAAAGTCATCCCGGTGACCAACGAAACCTCCAACGCCATGTAGAACGAGATGCTTTCGGTTTTCCAGGGCGGGGGTAAGGTCTCCTCGCGCCAGCGAAAAGCGGCCTCCAGATCCGGAAAGTGAGCAAGGTAGAAGCTCTTGATCTGATTCATGGCTCGTGCCGCTTCATGCCAGGCCAGGCGCAGGCGTGCCAGTTGGAGTAACGTCAACACGCCGAAAAGGCTGAGTACCAGAAAAACCACCGTCAGGATAAAGAGCAGGGCACGGGGAAATTGCATTGCTCCACCACCGAGTTGGGCACCGAAGATAGTAGCGATCAGCGATCCCACCGAGACGACGAAAAACGAGGTGGCTTTGCTCCGGTCCTCGTTGGCCTGAAAGGCCGAAGCAGCAATATACTCGAACTCGGCGATCAGGATTTCATCTGGGGAAAGGGATGGCATAATTCTCCTAGTAGAGTTCCACCTGTTCGGTAAGGATCAATCCCTCTGACCAGTGCTGTTCTACCCATGTTACCACGATCTGGAGCGAGCGTCGAATATGAACGGCATCATTGTTGACAAGGGCACAGGCAATGAGCGCTTCCTGCCAACGATCCTGATAATCCATTTCGGCGACCGAAAGGTTGAATTCACGCTGCAAGCGCACCAGAAGCGGTTTCAGGCGATGACGCTTCTCTTTCAGCGAAGTGCAGCCTGGCAAAAGCAGGTGTAATGTCAGAACTCCGACCATGGTAACGGACGCTCATCTTTTTGCCGTTTGTACGGCGAGATTAACTCTTAGGTCTCACTTGCATCCATCCTATACCGCGAATCCTGTGCCGTGTTTTGAAGGTGCTCGCAGGCAGTGAACAAAACGTCAAATGTTATTCAGGGCCCTTGAGCCAGAATCTGGCTGAAGGATTCTGCGAACTCGCTGGCTGTAATCACCTGTAGCCCGCGCACCAGGTATCCCTGATAGGGGCGATCGCCATTGCGAGCAACCCAGCCTTCCAGATTGAAGGCCAACGGCCCATCGGCCAGGATCCATTCCCCATTATACTTGCGTGCAATGTGAACATGGGTTCCGGTAGCGCGACCGTTTTCGCACGAGGGATAGCCGATCTTCTCGCCGGCGCGGAGTGCCTGTCCGACCGTGGCACGCTCTTCGGTTGCCAGGTGGAGGTAAAAGATCGTCCAACCGGTGCGTTCATCGCCATCTCCGTCCAGGTCAAGCACCAAGCCGTTCGGGCCGGAGCGCACCACCACTCCATCGGCAACGGCAACGGCATAGTCACGGCGATCGGGGATTGTACATCCCCGTGTGGTCACCGGAGGGGCAAAATCTAACGCCGCCCAGGGAAAGCCGGTGCCCCAACCGGTGTGAGGTCCACCGGTGTAGGCCCAGCTGCGCCCGGCAGGAAAGGGCAAAAGCAACGGCGGTTGGGTGAGGCTGCCGGGAATGAGTACCTGTTTTGCCTCCCATGGATCGCCAAAGAGACGGCGATAGGTCTCTGCCAACCCTTGGGGGCCGATCGCCTGGGAAAAAGCCGGCTCCGATAAGATACGCGAAAAATAGTATTGTATCGCCACCGAGGCGGCATTCTGCCAGGGATCGGGGCGGTATAAACGCCCATCCGGCAGTTCAAATTCGGTCAGGCGACCCGAGCGCCAGCCATAATAGCCGTGATTGAGCGTGTTTGCCGCCCAGACCAGCTGTAGGTATACTCCCCGATGAAAAGGATCTTTGTATCCAAGCGTATATCCACCGGTTTGTGGCAAGTTGGGATCGGAAAGGGCACCGCTCTGATATTCGAGAATCGCAAGCAGCAATCGTGGGCTGATGCTGAAATCGGTGGCCACCTGATCGACAATCCCGGCGCCATCGCGCCAGGCGCCGGCAACATAATCGCGAAACCCTTTGAGCCAGCCAGGGTAGTCGGCAATGAAGGCAGAAGTATTAAAACCCCGATCTGCCGGGCCGTTGACGAAGGCAATATCCGGAAGGGATTGATAGGGTGTCCCCCACAGCGGTAGGTAGTAAATCGGAATTTTCATCGGCATCCCCGGCGGCAAAGTGGTAGCCTGAGAGGGGATGAACGGATTGGCCTGCAGAATTTCCGCTACCGTCGTGTTGAAGCGCGCCGCCAGGGCTGGGAGGGTATCACCATCCTGCGCGATGTAGTCCACCAATTCCCCAGGAGCATAGACCGGCCGGGTGGGATACGGTTGGGTGGTGGGAGTAGGCTCTAGAGGCACATTTGTGGGCAAAAGGTGATTCTGCCCGGCAGGCTGACAGGCGAGCAGAGAGAGAAGCAAGAGGAGCAGTAGAAACTTAAGGCGCATAGTCAGTAGGGCAGACGTAGATCATGCCCTCCAGGAGCAATCAGACGCATGAAGAGAGGCCAAAATTGCGCGATTTTTACAGCCCAGTAGATCACCAGGAAAAAGGTGGCCAGGGCGGCAAAGTAGAAAGCGCCGCGCTTGGCCTGGGGTCGAGGTGCCCGGCCACGGGTCCAAACATGAGCCGCCAGCACGCTGAAGAGAGGGATCAACGTCAAGTGGAAACGTTCTTCCGAAAGGATCAGAATGTGCGGGAGCAGGTATCCCAAGAAAAGATAGGCGAAGAGCCGTTTCTCCGAGTCATTCGGCAGGAAAGCCCATCCCCAAATTCCGGCGATTGCCAGGCTCATCCAGGGAAGGGCGAGCAGGAGATAGATCAGAATCAGCAGGAGGGGCGGAAGCGGCCCGAGGATGCCGTTGGCGTAAAAGTAGGTGAAGGCGCGCCATTCCGGATCGAAAAAGTGACCCAGCCGGCTAAAGACCAAAAAGAACGCTCGCCCTGGGCTTTGGCGAATGAAGCCAAGCGCCTGCTGAGTTCCTAGGCGATCCCGTTCGGCATCATCCACGATGGTGAGCAAGTCCAGCGAGGGACCGAAAGTGAATGTGCCATCAGATTGCGGATGATAACCCACATATAGATTATATCCCAGCGAAGTCTCAATACCGGTTGGGCGATGATGCAGCAGGGAATTGCGCACCACCCAGGGCAAGATGGTGAGAGCCAACGTGAGGCCGGCAAGGATGGCATGGCGAAGCAGGCGACGTTCGAGGATCAGCCAAAGCAGGGCGGCGGCGGCCATTAGGAGCACCACCGAGCGGGTGAGCGCCGCCAGGCCAAAGGCAAGGCCGAGAGCAACAGCGCCCGACCAAGAGGGGCGCTGCTCAAGACGCACCAAAAGCAGAACCGAGAGTGTGACAAGCAGGAAGAAGAGGTTTTCCGTGGCCAGTGCCAGCGGGAAGGCGATCAACATCGGATAAAAGGCGACGATCCAGGCAGCGCGGCGGGCGATACGTTCCTCAAACAGGCGACGGCCGAGAGCCCAGGTCAGGATCGGCAGGAAGGCGGCCAGGAAGGATTGCACCAAACGGGCGGCGAAAAAGCGGCCTTCGCCGATGCCGGCTATGGCGTAGATCAGTGCCAAGAAGGCTGGGTAGAGAGGGGCGCGGAAAGAGGTCAATACGCCGCGCGGATCGTATTCGACACCGCTCAGGTCTAAGGGGATGAGACGTTGGATCAGGTTGAAATCCGAGAGGGCATACCAGCGGAACCCGTTGCCGCTCGCCAAGCTACGACCAAGCATATCATACTGGAACATATCGTCCAGGCCGATGCCCAGGGAGCGCGTTAATAGGACCGGCAACAATCGCGCTACCCAGGCTACGCTGAAAAGGAGGAGCGGGAAGCTAAATTGTCTCAACCAACGCATACGCTTGAGCTTTGAGAGCACGGATACGACGCTCGAGGTAAGGAGAGAAGTATCCTTCGTATCGCTCCCATAGCTCTGGGCGTTTCCAATCCTCACCGGTCACCCGGCCACGGCAGTTCGGCGCGCCGCAGTGACATTCAAATTCGTCATAAGATGAACCATCGCACATGGCGTAATCAAAACACACCTCTTCACCGGGGGCAATATCCCGCATCGCGACCAGGCCGATCTGCCCGAAGAAGCCGGCATTCGGATCACAAGAGTGGTTGAAATGATCGGCCGCTTCCTCTTCCTCGGAGAACAGGTAGAATTCTTCGTCAATTTGAAGGATAACCTGTGTAAAATTGGGCAGGCTGTGATCCAGTTGACTGACGTGCAGGATTCGCCCTCCCCATAGGGCTAGCAATTCTCCCTTCTGAATCGGCGCAATGGCGAATACTCCCCAGCCGCCCTTTTGGGGATTTGGTCGGCTTTCGAGTTTAGGGGAAAGGTAAGAGCGGTTTGCGATTTGCATTTTTTACTCCTATGTGATGGAATAAAAAATTAACCACCATCAGCCGAAGGCCAATGGGGTTAACTTTCCCAAAAGGGCTGAGTCCGATACAATTTGCCAGGGTGGCGCTTTGGCGGTATGCATCAGGTAATCCATGGTGAGCAAATATTTACCATAAGTTTCCGGAAAATGGAAGATTACGACGGCCAAATGTGGCCGGCACGTACGATACCGCCTTCCGGCACATCGGCTTTGACCGTTGCGCCGTTGCCGATACGGGCACGGGCACCGATCTTGATCCCCAGGTTAATCGTCACGCCCATGCCGATCTGAGCCGCTTCACCGACCTCGACATTCCCGGCCAGCATCGCTCCCGGTGAGATGTTGACATAACTCCCGATGCGGCACTCGTGGGAGACGATCGCTCCGACGTTGATCAGCGCGCCGAAGCCGATCTGCACTTCGCTACCGATATAGGCCCTGGCCAGCACCTGGGCACCATCGGCAATGGTGGCACTCGGCTCAACAAGCGCCCAGGGATGGATGAGCGGCGGACATTCAAAACCGAAAGATTTCAGGCGATCGAAGATGGCAATGCGCACGTCCGGTTTGCCGATGCCGCCGACGGCGTTGATCGCCAAAGTCACGCCGCGAGCGCGGATTTCGGCCAGCATCTCCCCGTTTCCCAGGATCGGCACGCCCATCACGCTTTCGCCGGGCACGCGGCCATCGTCCACAATGCCCACCAAGTGATAGCGGTCCAAGGCCCGCAGCAAATCGATCAGGATTTTTCCATGCCCTCCGCCGCCATACATAACGATGGGAGGAAGAGAAGCAGGCGATGATGTCATGTGTAAGGTTCTCCTTGTGTTCCCATGAATTCTTCGGCCGTGGCATGGCCGGGTTGCGAGATGCCCTCCCGTTTGAGCACCTTCCAAACCGTGAGCAGGAGGATCTTTAGATCAAGCCAGAACGAGCGATGGTCCACGTACCAGACATCCAGGCGAAATTTCTCCTCCCAGGTGAGCGCGTTTCTTCCGTTGATCTGTGCCCAACCGGTGATGCCGGGCAGGACCTCGTGCCGACGCGCTTGCTCCGGCGTATAGCGTTCCAGGTAGTGAAGGAACAACGGGCGCGGTCCCACTAAGCTCATTTTGCCGCTCAGGACTAAGAAGAGTTCCGGTAGCTCATCCAGGCTGGTGGCACGCAGGAAGCGTCCGAGCGGGGTAAGACGCTGCTCATCCGGTAAAAGGTTACCTTGAGCATCGCGGGCATCGCTCATCGTGCGGAATTTGTAAATCCAGAACGGTTCCCCACGATAGCCGGCGCGTAATTGACGGAACAACACCGGCCGACCGTGAAAGAGGTACACCAGCAAGGCGATCAGCGCCAAAAGCGGTGAAAGCAGGATCACGGCCGGCACGGTGAGCAAAAGGTCAAAGAGGCGTTTCGAGATCGGTACTCCCGGCGGAAACATACCTCGATTACGGCTCCCATTGATATTGTAACATAGCCGTAATCTTCGGTTCGCCGTTCACCAATTCGATTGCCAGGGTCCAGGCGCGCCAGTCAAGGGAATCGGGCGAGGCCGGACGATAGAGCGTGTAATAGCGGAAGTTCGTATAGCGCGCCGGCCAGGCACCTTCGGGAGAAAGCGTTCCGGCACGCAGTTCCTGACAGAAAGTCTGATACTGCGGGTGATTGAGCACATCCAGCAATTTGGGCAGGATGGCGCTGCTGAAGGTGCCGACCACATCCGGGCCGCCACCGGGGCCGGGACCCCAGTTATAGACAGTGGAACTGGTGAAGATGGAGGCAATCTGAGACGGTGCGAAAAAGACAACATTGCTGGTATAGGGCAGGTAATGCACGCTCAAGCCATGCCGCACGCTGACCAGGTTAGCAAGAGCCTGCCCGTTCGAGGCCGTGATCGCCTGACGGAATTGCTCCACCAGCGCACTGACCCGCCCATCTGCGCAAAAGGCACTCGGATCCACCTGTTCGGTAAGATAGTAGAAATTCACCCAGCCGGTGCCACCATCCGGTTTCTGCACTTCCACCCAAGTATCCCCGGAGACGACGCTCGACCGCCCGGTGCGGATGATGTTTGTAGCATTGTAGGGGAAAGAGCCGATGATCGGGTTGCTCACCCCCGGCCCCGAGCGGATATTGAGCACATCGTTCGGGTTGACCATCACCACGGCATAAGGCACGAAGGAGATAGGAGTCGCCGTTGGCGATGGGGTGCCGGGCGGGAGGGTAGCAGTCGGAGTAGGAGTCGAAGTGGCACCCGCCGCCGGCCGCCGAATGCGCGGCGCAACCCACAAAGCACGGTCTCCACTCGCCGAACCGTTGGCCAACACCGTCAACACAAAACGCACTTCCTGCCCCGCCAAAGCCGAAAGGTCCAGATCGGCACGATAGTACAACCCCTCATACCGCTCCCCAAACGCCCAAAGCGTCTGCGTAGGACCACTGCCAATGCGGTAGTCCAAGCGGAAGATCACCAGGCAGCTCGTCGCTCCATATTCACAGTTGACGATGGACTCAAACCGATCCCCGGCCTGCACCCGAATCGGCGGATAGATGCCCTGAATGTAGCCATTATAGACATTTTGCGGCACGGTCAACAGCCCAGGACGCGAATCCGTCACCCCGTTCTCCAGGCGCGGTGCAGAGAGCACACGCACGAAGCCACGCGCATCCCCTTCACTGCCCGGACAAGGCAAGTTGCCGGCACCACTCACCCATTGCGCTTCACAAGCACGCGCCGCAAAGTCATAGAGCGTATCCGAGGTGGATGGCGGTGTAGTTGGGGTAGGCGTCGGCCCGCTGACGCGAATCTCCACCCACCACGGCTTGACCGCCGGCGTGCCGATGCCGAACAACACACCGGCCGCATTCTTGAATTGCCAGTAGCCACGGTACGTGCCGGCCACCGATGGCGCCGTGAGCCGCACCGTCAGGTCCACCGTGCTGCCGGGCGGCACATCGCGCGGTAGGTTGGCTTCCGCAGGCCCTCCCATCTGCTCACCGCTCACAAACACCAGCTTATACGCCGTCGTCCAAGTGCACGTGCCGATGTTCTTCAGTCGCCAGGTCTTATCAAACACCTGACCCGGCGCCATCAAAGTGCCATCCGGAATCGTCACATCGGCAATGAATTGCGCTTTGTCACACGCAGAAACAGGCGGTAATGTGGATGTGGGTGTGGGAGTACCCGGCAATGGGGTGGCGGTGGGAGGTAGACCACCCGTGCGCACAATCACCGGGTTGACCCAGACCGCACGGTCACCCGTCG
>JBBFLV010000005.1:54193-216286 GCA_037478835.1 Anaerolineales bacterium | reverse complement strand
ACCCCAACCCCCACCCCCACCGAAGCCCCGTTGACGCTTGACACCCTCGGCATCCCAAAAAACCAGCAAGACTACTTTAAAGGTGTTGAAAACGCCATCACCCGCACAACCACCGAAAACGGCGAAGTCATCTATACCACAACCATCTCCTACCATAACGGCAAGCAAGAAAAAGTCGATTACCTCCTCCAACCCGGCACCTTCGACGCCCACCCGGAAATTTACGATGACCTCACCCGCCCGCTGACGGTTCAAGCCTTTCGCCTGGGGGAAAACGGCGAGAAACTCCCCGTCACCCTGCTTTGGCAAGGCGAACGGCGCGGCTTTCGCCAAGCCTTTGACCTGACTGCCGCCTTTGACCCCGAACTCAAGCAGGTGGAGAAGCACCCATACCTTCATATCGTCCACGGCGAAAAGCCCATTCAAACGATTGACGATTTACCCGTAGATGACGAGCGCCTGACCGCGCTTCAATCCGTCCGGCTGGAGCAGGCCAAAGCCATCCGAGCGCTGCGGGCCGTCCGTGAAAAACTCCAAACCGGCGAAGCGATCACCCTCGAAGACCTCCAAGGCTCGGTGTTTCTTCGAAGGCTTCAGACCAAACTCCAGGCAGGCGAGCCGATCACCGAAGATGAACTCTATGTCCTTTTCTCTCCAGAAGCAGTTGAAAAAAGAGATCCTGAAGATCCTAATAGGAGATCATCGCTACTATTTTTCTATGACAAAGATGGAAGCAAACGAGTGGTTCTCAAATCTAGAGCCGATGATCAACCTAACCAAACTTATGACAGCCTCAATGAAAAACTCCTTCCGCTTTGGTTCTCTATTTTAGGAGAAGACGGCAATTACTATGATGTAGCCATTTTTAGCATTTTAGATATTGATGATATCAAAAGATACAATGAAAACAATCAAGATCCATTATTTCTCCAAGGAAAACTTGGTTTTACGATAAATATTCTTGTTCCCCAGCTAACGCCTGAAAATTTAATAATTCTTGATCTAACAAAAGCCTATGAGCAAAATAGGCCACTTTCCCCATATCTTTATGTTTACGCCGAAGGTCCTTTTGTTGACCGATATCCTGTTACCCGTCTCCTCTCCCTGCCGGATAATCAAGCAAGCGAATTTGAGTTCTGGAAATATAACATCAATTACTATGTACAAAAACTAAATGGAGAAGAAAAAGTAATCGAAGTGCCCATACCTCCAGTAACCCCTCAATGTCCTCCCGAACTCCAATTCTATTTGCTACCATCTGAAATGGCTACAACTCAATAACTTGCACTTATTGATTTTCTTCTCTCTTTTTCCTATGATTTATCTATGGTGAATCGTAAATTATGATTTTCTGGTTCACCATATAACACTTGATGAAAATCAAAATCCACCTCTCTTATTCGTCTTATTCGCCATATTTGTCCTAACACCCCTAAAATCCCCCACTTACGCTATCGGCGAATGCGCTTCCTGCAGGTGGTCTAATTGTTGTGGTGTTGCTTGTAGCGCCAATCAAACCTGTGTTGGCGACACATTGTATGGCTGTGACTGCGTTCAAAACACCCCAAAACCTCCCACCCCCACAATTTGGTCTCAAGCCTCTCCAACCACCCAGCCCACTACCGCTGCCACCCCCACCCCCGGCGGCGCACGGTGTGACAACATCACGCCCCGTTCTGCCTGCGATACTCCAACCAATTACTGCATGATCACCTACTGCGGATGCACCTGCAGTAACGGCCCTTCAAAACTGCAGACCCCGATGCTCCGCCATCTGCTGAAACGATTCCTGCCATGTCACCTAATGATCGCCGGCATGCTTCCCGGCACTTTTCAGATATACCGTCCACGGTCCACAGTCTACCGTCCACGGTCCATCACGACACGGGCTAAAGCGCAACGCCACGCTCTCCTACCCCCCTAACCCCTAACTCCCTAACCCTCCCTGGCGACACAGGATAAATCCTGATGCTACGGTCCACCGTCCACCGTCGTCTACCCTCCACAATCCCTCTTCCCTGTTCACCCCGCCAGAAATCGGCTAAACTATGGGCGGTGCTATGGATGAGAAGAGTCTTCACACCCTGGAATACGAAAAAATTTTAGAGCGATTGGCCGGCTACTGCTCCTTTTCCGCTTCGGCGGCACTGGCACGCACCCTGCGCCCGACGCCCGATCTAGAAACAGCACGCCGACGGCTGGCGCTGACCACCGAAGCCCGCCGCCTGTTGGCCGAGAGCGCCTTCAGCCTTGGCGCGGCGTATGATGTGCGTCCGGCCGTCGAACGGGCCCGGCGCGGCGGCGTTTTGGACCCGGAAACGCTTCTGCAAATTCAGTCCACATTGATCACGGCGCAGCGCACGCGGCGTTTTTTCCTGCGAGAGGGGCGCAAGCGCGAAGACTCCCCCTTGCCCTATCCTCTGCTGGGTCAGATCGCCGCCGATCTCCCCTCCCTGCCGCAGGTGATCGATGCGATCGCCGCGGCCATCTCCGAACACGGTGAAATTCTGGATGAGGCTTCGCCGCGGCTGGCGGCCATTCGCAGCGAGATGCGCCAGACGCAGGATCGCATCCTGAGCCGCTTGCAGAAAATGATCCATGACGGCAAGATCGCGCCGATGCTCCAGGAAGCGCTGATCACCCGACGGGAGGGACGCTATGTGATCCCCTTGCGGGCCGAATTCAAGGGGCAGCTACAGGCCATCGTGCACGATCAATCTGCCTCCGGGGCGACGCTTTTCGTCGAACCGCTGGTGATCGTCGAATCGAACAATCGCCTGCGTCAGCTCCAGCGGGAGGAAGAGCAGGAAATCCAGCGCATCCTGAGCGAACTTTCGGCACGGGTAGCGGAACAGGCCGAAGCCATTCTTCGAGGGGTGGAAGCCCTGGCGCAGATCGACCTGGCGCTGGCCTGCGCCGCCTATGCCGAGGCGATCCAGGCGACGGAGCCGATCCTGCATCCGGCCGAACCGTTTATCTGCCGCTTGCTGCGGGCGCGGCACCCTCTCCTGCCGCAAGAAAGTGCCGTGCCGATTGACCTCGTCCTGCCGCCGCAGGTTTTCATCATGGTGATCACCGGGCCGAATACCGGCGGTAAGACGGTGACGCTGAAGACGGCCGGATTGCTGGCACTGATGGCGCAAAGCGGTCTGCATATTCCGGCGCAGAGCGGCTCGGAATTGAGCTGCTTTGAGAATGTGTTCGCCGATATCGGCGATGAGCAATCCATCGAGCAATCGCTGAGCACGTTCAGCGGTCATATGACCAACATCATCCGCATTCTGCAACAGGCCGGGCCGCGAACCCTGGTGTTGCTCGATGAGCTGGGGGCTGGGACCGATCCGCAGGAAGGTTCGGCGCTGGCACGGGCGATTTTGCTTCACCTGATCGAGCGCCACGTGCCGACGATGGTGGCCACCCATTATCCGGAGTTAAAAGCCTTTGCGCACAACACCCCCGGTGTGATCAATGCTTCCCTGGAATTCGATCTGAAGACGCTGCGCCCGACCTATCATCTCATCATCGGCCTGCCGGGACGTTCGAATGCCCTGGCGATTGCGCGGCGCCTGGGATTGCCGGAGGAGATTTTGCAAACGGCCGCCAACGCGCTGGAACCTTCGGCCTTGCAAACCGACCGTTTGCTGGACGATCTGCGGCGGGAACGCAACCGGGCACACCGTGAGCGTGAACGCGCCGAAAAGGCACGTCGCCAGGCCGAAGCCGCCGCGCAAGCCCTGGAGCAACGCTTGGCGGCGATCGAGGAGGAACGTCGGCAGGTGCTGGAACAAGCCCGGGCCGAGGCCGAAGCCCATTTGACGGCGCTGCGCGCCGAGGTCCAAGCCCTGAAGCGGGAGCTGCGGCGGGCACGGCAGCCTTTGGAGGCGGTGCAACGCTTGGAGGCGCAGGCGGCCTCGTTGGAGCGTCTTCTCCCTTCTCTCCCTTCTCCACAAAAGGTTGAAATCCAGATCGGCGATACGGTGCGGGTGAAACCGCTTGGGCTGGAAGGGACGGTGATGGCGCTGGATGAGGAGGAGGCTGAGGTGCAGGTGGGGAATTTGCGCTTTCGGGCGCGCTTGGAGGAGATGGAGCGATTGCGCGGCGCGCCGAGCCCTTCTCGACCGATGCCCACCCCTCCGACGAAAAAACAGGGGTTGCCGTTCGGCAATTCGCCGGGGCTGGAGCTGAACGTGATCGGGCAGACGGCGGAAGATGCGCTGCAGGAGGTGGAACGTTATTTGGAGCAGGCCTACCTGGCCGGCCTGCCCTGGGTGCGCATTGTGCATGGGAAGGGAAGCGGAAAATTGCGCACGGTCATCCGTCAAGCGCTGCGCGGGCATGCCTATGTGCAGGATTTCGAGGAGGCCGGAGAAAACGAGGGGGGTGCCGGGGCGACGATCGTGCGGTTGCGGCGGGATTGAGGCCATCTTGCGAAGGGACGATCAAGCCCTCAGCCTCCCGACGGCTGACTTCGTCCCCTTTCGGGTACAATGAGCGTCTGATCCTCGCAAATCCCAGGCCTGCATGGAGCAAGAGAATGGCGAAAGAGAATAAGCTCAACGATCTTGACCCCAAACGTTGGTTGAAATTTCAGAAATCCTGGTTCGTTCACAATCCACCGCCGCGGCGCGCGGATGTCCTCGTACACCCGGCCAAGTTTCCGGAGACGCTGGCACAGGAATTCATTGAGTTTTTCACCAAAAAGGGGCAACGGGTGCTCGATCCGATGGCCGGCACCGGCAGTGCGCTGATCGCGGCGCTGCGCGCCGGTCGGCATGCTTATGGAGTGGAGCTCAACCCGCGTTACGCCGAGATCGCCCGCCGCCTGGTGCAGGAGGAGAGGCAAGCATTAGGAGATTCGGCGAGCGGCCTGGAAGCAAAAGTGATCACCGGAGATGCCGCCCATCTGACGGAATATGCCCTTCCCCCGATGGATTACGTGATCACCTCGCCACCTTATTGGGATATGCTCCATGCGCGTGGTGCCGAAACCCAACGGAAGCGCCGTTCTTCTCCCGATCTGGATGTGATCTATTCCGATGACCCGAACGACTTGGGGAATATTCACGATTATGAAACGTTCCTCGCCCGCTTGGTGGAAATCTATGCCGGGATGAAAGCCATCCTACGCCCAGGCGCCTATCTCACCATCATTGTCAAAAACGTCAAAAAGAAGGGAAAGATGTATCCGCTGGCCTGGGATTTGGGACGGGAGTTAGGGAAGATTTATGTGCTGAAAGATGAACGCATCTGGTGTCAGGACAATCAGCGCTTGGCGCCTTTTGGCCTGTATTCTGCCTGGGTGAGCAACACGTTTCACCACTATTGTTTGCAATTCCGGAATGAGTGAGGGGATGCCGGGGTTAGCACAAGCATAGCAAACGCAAGCGTTTGCGCTACGGCCGCTACGGCTTGCCTGGAAGGCAAACTTGCGATAGAATCACGAGAGCCGGGGAGGAGGGCCCCGGCTCTCTACTGAAAGGAGGAGAAGAGATTGTTTGCGCTTTCAAATATAGCACAATCTCTTCTCTTTTGCTTGACGCAAACCCTACGTCTCCCCTACGATTTCCCTACAATTTCGGAGATTCCATGCCTTTTGCTATCGAGACCGAACACCTTGGACGGGTTTACAAAATCCGCAACAATCGCAAAGAGCCGGCGCGTCAGCTGGTGGCGCTGCAAGATGTAACGCTTCAGGTGCGAGAGGGCGAACTGTTCGGCTTGCTTGGGCCGAACGGCGCCGGTAAGACGACGCTGATCAAAATCCTGACCACCCTGCTGGCTCCGACGAGCGGTTGGGCGCGCGTGGCCGGCTATGACGTGGTCCGGGAAGCCCATCGCATCCGCCCACTGATCAATATGGTGTCCGGCGGTGAATCTTCGGGCTATGGCCTGCTCACGGTGCGCGAGAATTTGTGGATGTTTGCCCAGTTTTACGGCATCCCCTCGCGTGAGGCCGATCGGCGCATCCGCGCCTTGCTGGAACGGGTGGGCATGGCCGATCGGATGAATACCAAATCGTCTGACCTTTCCACCGGTCTGCGCCAAAAGATGAACATTGTGCGCGGTTTTGTCACCGATCCGCGCGTGCTTTTCTTAGATGAACCCACGCTTGGGCTGGATGTGGGCGCGGCGCGCGAGGTCCGTTTCCTAATCCGCGAATGGCTAGATCAGGACCCGCGGCGCACCTTGCTCCTCACCACCCATTACATGGTGGAGGCCGAAGAACTGTGCGATCGGGTGGCGATCATCAACAAAGGGCGCGTCCTGGCCTGCGATACGCCGGCGGCGCTCAAACGTGCCCTGCAAAGCGATGCGCGCTTTGAGATCGAAACCAGCCCGCTGAACGGCCTGACCGCGCCACGGTTGGAGGCCCTGCCCGAAGTGCGCAAAGTCACCATTCATCCTACCGAGCACGGGGCGCGCCTGAACCTGACCCTGAGCACCGAAGCGGCGCTGGCCGAGGTGATCGGCGTGCTCACCGAAAAACAGATCAAAATCCTGCACCTGAGCAAACGCGAACCCACGCTGGAGGATGTCTTCGTCGAGCTCGTCGGGCGCAGCATGGAAGAAGTAGAGCGCGAGGAGATAGTCAATGCCTGAGCATCAGAATCCCCTGGCTCCTTCGTCGGTGCCGAAGGTGAGCGGGTGGCGACTGTTTCTGCAAAGTGTTTTCGCCCGTGCCTACCCGCGTCTGATCGGTCAGCAACGCGAGAAATCTTGGCTCTTTTTCGATGTGCTCCTGCCCATGCTTTCGGTGGCCGCTTACGTTTTGGTCTATCGCGCCATGGGCGCACCGGAAGATTACATCGGCTTTGTCGTCGTCGGCGGGGCGATGTTGGCCTTCTGGATGAACGTGCTCTGGAGCATGTCCATGCAACTGTATTGGGAGAAAGAGCAAGGCAACCTCGCGCTCTACATCATGGCGCCGAACTCGATGATGTCCATTCTGCTGGGGATGGCCTTCGGCGGCCTAACCGCCACGACCCTGCGTGCCTTGGCGATCCTGATCCTGGGTAGCCTGATCTTCAACGTGCAATTCGTGGTGCTTAGCTTCTGGCAGCTCTTTGCGGTCTTCCTGTTGACGATGATCGCCCTCTACGGGATGGGGATGATGTTTGCCTCGGTCTTCCTGCTCTTGGGGCGGGAGGCCTGGGCCGCACTCGATGTGATCCAGGAGCCGGTATACCTGGTTTCGGGGTTCTTTTTCCCCGTGCGGGCGCTGCCCTTCTGGGTGGCCGCCGGTGCCTCTCTCATCCCGCTGACACTCGGCCTAGACGCCATGCGTCAATTGACGTTCAAAAGCGGCCCCAGTCTGGGTTTCCTTTCCGTCTCTTTGGAGATCACCATCCTAGCCGGTCTGGCCGTCTTGTTCCTGATCCTCGCAAAGGTTTTTCTGGATTACACCGAGCGCCTGGCGATCCGAGAAGGTCGCTTGACAGAGGCGCGACGATAGCGCGCCGACGGACAAAACTGTGTTATAATCCCGCCGCCTGTGAAAACAGGCCATTCTGCCCGGGCGAGCAGATCGCCCCATCTCACACGTTCGCAGACCCGACGGGGCGTGCCGCATAGCTATGCGGTCACCGCCGGGGATGAAGCGAGCGGAGGACAAAACGCAAGGAGGTTCCTTTTCTATGCCAGCCATTGTATCCATGAAGCTTCTTCTGGAAAGCGGTGTCCACTTCGGCCATCGAACGAACAAGTGGGACCCGCGCATGAAGCCGTACATCTTCACCGAGCGCAACGGCATCCACATCATTGACCTGCAGCAAACGGTCAAATTGCTCACCCAGGCCTATAATGTGGTGCGCGATACCGTTGCCAAAGGTGGCATTGTGCTCTTCGTCGGCACCAAGCGCCAGGCCCAGGAGATCGTGCGCGAAGAGGCCATCCGCTGCGGCATGCCTTACGTCACCGAGCGCTGGTTAGGTGGCACGCTCACGAACTGGAGCACCATCTATCAGCGTATTCAGGAACTGAAGCGGCTGGAGCGCATGGTGGAAAGCGGTGAAATTCAGCGCCTGACGAAGAAAGAAGGCCTGCTCATCCAGCGCGAGATCAAACGCCTACAGGTTCACCTCGAAGGCATCCGGGACCTGGAACGCTTGCCGGATATGCTCTTCATCGTGGATGTGTGCGAAGAGGAAACCGCAGTTCACGAAGCCAATATCCTCAACATCCCGGTCGTCGCGCTGGTCGATACCAACTGCAACCCGCAGAACGTGGATTACATCATCCCGGCCAATGACGATGCAGTACGTTCCATTCGCCTGCTGACCAGCAAGATCGCCGATGCCGTGCTGGAAGGCAAAGCGATGCGCAAGGAAGAAGAGGCCGCCGCAGAGGCCGAAGCCGCCAGAGCCGAAGCCAAACCGAAGGCCGAGCGCGCTCGCGTCACCATCGCCACCATGCTCGATGACGAGGTGCTCGAAGATGAGGATCTGCTCGGCGAGTCCACTCTGGCAAAACTCGGCCCCAAAGCTGAGGCCGATGATACCGAAGAAGAATTTGAGGAAGAGGAAGAATAGTCTATGGAAATCACTACCGAGATGATCAAAGAGCTGCGCGCTGCAACCGGCGCCGGCGTTCTTGACTGCCGTAAAGCACTCACGGAAGCCAACGGCGACTTCCAAAAGGCGGTTGATTACCTGCGTGAAAAAGGGCTGGCTACGGCCGCCAAGCGCGCCGATCGTCAGGCCTCGGAGGGCGTGATCGAGCTCTATTCGCACGGCGGAGGCCGCGTGGGCGTGATGGTTGAAGTCAATTGCGAGACCGACTTCGTCGCCCGTTCAGAAGCCTTCCGCAACCTGGCCCACGAGATCGCCCTGCAAATCGCCGCCGCATCGCCTCGCTACATCAAGGAAGAGGATATTCCGGCGGAAGTGCTGGAAAAAGAGGCCGAGATCGCCCGCAAGCGCGCCATCGAAGAAGGGAAGCCGGAAGCGGTCGCCGAACGGATTGTCCAGGGCCGCCTGGAAAAGTTTAAGGATGAAGTGGTGCTGATGCGCCAGCCCTACATCCGCGATGAGAACATCACCGTTCAACAACTTTTGCTTCAGAATATCGCCGCCATCGGCGAAAATATCGTCATCCGTCGCTTCCAACGTTGGGAGCTAGGAGAGACGACCGGCGAATAACCACAAAAGGCCAACCGAAGGGTTGGCCTTTTCTTTGAATTTTGAACGGAGAAAACCGGGACGCGTATCGTCGACTTCTGGGCGATATAGGCACAGCCCGGTAGTACAAAACCGGACACCTTACAAGGATGTTCGGGTATCTCGATGATAAGCAGGCAAAGGAGTACATATGGCTTTGAAATATCGCCGCGTGCTTCTCAAACTCAGTGGGGAGGCCCTGGCCGGTGAAGGTGGCTTTGGCATCGATCCATCCGAAGTCGAGGCCATTGCCCGACGCATCAAAGAAGTCTACGACCTGGGAGTTCAGGTGGCCGTGGTGATCGGCGCCGGCAATCTCTGGCGCGGCAAACAAGGGTTGGATCGCGGCATGGACCGCGCCACGGCCGATTACATGGGCATGCTGGGAACGGTCATGAACGCGCTGGCGCTCATGGACGCTCTGGAACGGATCGGGGTCTATACCCGCGTTCAATCGGCGATCGAAATGCGCGCCGTCGCCGAACCGTATATCCGCCGCCGCGCCATCCGCCACCTGGAAAAGGGACGGGTGGTGATCTTCAGCGCCGGCACCGGAAATCCGTATTTTTCTACCGATACCGCCGCCGCCTTGCGGGCGATGGAAATTGATGCCGATGTGCTGATCAAGGCCACCAAGGTAGATGGAGTCTACGATTCCGACCCCAAAAAGAACCCCCAGGCCCAGAAATTCGATTACTTGAGCTACATCGAGGTCCTGAATCGGCGGTTAGAGGTGATGGACAGCACCGCCATCTCATTGTGCATGGAGAATCACCTCCCCATCTTGGTGCTCAACCTGTGGGACGAACACGCGCTCCTGGCCGCTTTGCAGGGTGAAAAAGTAGGAACGTTGGTCAACGATTGAAAGTCAAGTTTGCTTTTCATCCAGGAGCAGGATCACCGGTTCCGGTGGCGGTGGTGCATCGGGTCTCTCAAAGCGATAGATCAAACGGCCGAAATGGATGCGGTCGCCCGGTTGAAGTAACTTCCCCTCTTGCGGCACCGGCTCATAGTTAACCCAGGTTCCGGCTACCGATCCCAGATCGAAGAGGCGATAGCCTTCTTCCGTGCGGCGCAGCCGCGCATGGACGGCGGAGACGCTCGAATCGTGGAGGATCACATTGACCTGCCGCGGATCGCTACCGAAGATCAAATCTTTGGCCCGTAAAGGCAGCGCCGTGCCCAAAGGCTGACCTTGAGCCGAAAGCCGCAAGAGGTATGCTTCTACGTTGAGCGTCTGAAGCGGCTCCTCCTGGAAGGTTTCGGGCACCGGCACTTTGGATGAACTCCCACGCGAGGGACGAGGGGAGATTTCCACCGGCTGGGTCAGCGGATCGAGCGCCCGACTCTGGGCAAGGCGGCGCGTGTTGCGCGCGGTCTGCAGACGTGCCCCTACGAAGACCCAGATCGTCAGGAGGAAGGCCAGCAGGGCAAAGCCGATCGTCAACTGCAGGTTGTAACGCATCAAGAAGGCGCGCCAGCCACGCGGCGGCAGGATCACGGTGACGGTGACCGGCAGCGCCTGCGTTTGGCCGATCAGCCCCAGTGAATCCACCACTTCCACCACCAAATAATGTTGCGCACTCAAACGATAGGGGCGCAAATCCCAGCGGAATTGCATGGATGGCGGTTGGCCGTTCTCGGCCAGGTTTTCGGCCACCATCTGTCCGTCCACATACAGGCGCACGGCCTGGATAGGTCGCGGATGGCCATCGGGAAAGCTGACGCTTGCCTCCAGTACCTGCTCTTCGGGTAACAGCGCCTCTTCGTTCCAGGGATCCTCCGGTGAAGGTTGGCGGATGACCTGCCAGGAGGGCACAAAAAGCATCGGCTGGGGTGGTTGCAGATCGATGGTGAACGATTGCTCGTTGGAAAGGATGGTCGAGGTCCCTTGTTGAACCTGCAAACGCACCGCATGGGCACCGCTACGATTCACCTGGGAACGATAGGTCAGCACATAAACGTGCCGCAAAGGCTCAAAGTAGCTTTCCGGATCGGGTAACGTCTCTTTTCCGGAGAAAAGAAAACTCTTTCCGCCCGTCTCAAAGGCCAGCACCTGAAAGGCCTGCGTGCTGGAATGGGTGAAATACGCCTCCGCATCCACCACCCAGACGTACACGCGCACACCCTCCTGATGGGCCCGCTCGGCGAAAGGCTTTAACGTCAACTCCATTCCCGGCTGATCCATGTGAGGGGTGATGAACAGAATCGCCCGCTTCCCGCCAGGAAGAGATGGATGTTGTGCCAGTGTTTCAAAGGCCAAGTTCAGGGTTTGTAGGTTCGGCGTGGTGCGCAGGAAATTCGGGCGGAAAGCACTCAGCGCGTTGGCCCAATCCTGATAGGTAGCCTGTCCGATGATGATCCCACCGATCGAAACCAGGCTCAGGCGATCTTCCGAAGCAATCGGCCGGCTCTGTGCCCAGCTCTGCAAAGCGCCCGCTACTTTTTCAAAGCGCGTGACACCCTGAGGGTCGCGCATTCCCAGCGCCGGGCCGGGATTGATGGCCACCACCAGCTGCAGAGGGCGCCCTTGTTCTTCCAGGCTCTCCAGCGGTCGCGCCTGGCCGTTTTCCAGAATGGCCACATCCCCCTTCTGCAACCCGGAAAGGAACTGCCCATCCCTATCGAACACATCCAGCAGGCTTGAAATCAACGGGAATGCACTGCTTTCCAAAGGGTAGAGGAAAGCAACCGGTGTGGAAGTGGATTGCGCTTGGACGGGGATGAAGGACAGGGATACTACTGCTAGCAGCAGGAGCGACCTAAACCAAACGGCTCGAACACCAGGTTTTGCTCTCATGACCGGTCTTTAGAGGGCCAAGCGGCCGTATTCAGCCTCTCCGGCGACCTCCGGATTCGGACGTAGGCGGAGGTAGGCGATCGTAAATACACTATCGGTGAAGGCATTCAGGCCACCAAGGAACAGGAATCCGAAGATTAAGATCGGGAATTGGAGCGCTAACGGAACGGTTAACAGCGCCAAGGGAACAGAAATCGGGACCACCAAGAAAAGACGAATTACGAACAGAATGATGGTGAGCAAAATCCACTTCCCCAAGTGGCGAATGTACACTTGCCATCCCTTGCGGAATGCGCCCCAGAATCCCTCCGGTTCTAGCACCAGCGCAGCACGGATGGTGATAGTCAAAGAGGCAATCAGCAAAAAGAGGGGAAGCAAGGCACACGTGCATATTAAAATGAGCCCTAGCACTGCTAATCCAATATCTTCTTCACTCCCATCTGCTAAGTTTACAACTGTAAAGACGGAGATTCCTGTTAAAACGGCAACGAAGATGAATATCAACATGCCGAGCAGGATGTAAAAGCCAAACAGTCGCCAGAAGGCCGACCATCCATTGGCAAAAATTTCCTGCCATCCCGGCTCACGACCCTCCTCGGCCAGGAAAACGGTGCGGATGGTGCCAATGCTCCCGATCAGAGAAAGGATGAAAATCGCGAAGATGAAACTCAATACAAAAACTGCCAGCGCTAGGGTGACGATCGGCTCGGAGGCCCAACGTTCCAGCATGGCCATGGCCTGCTGTTGTGCCGCGCTATTATCCTCCGAGATGTTTGCGCTGAAGGTCTGACAGCCGTTCAGGATACCGAACAGCCAGAGAATTTTATAGCGCCAGAGATAGCGCCAAGATCGGGTCAAGATTTCACCGTAATCCATACTCCTCACTCCCATTCAATGGTGGCCGGTGGTTTGCTGGTAATATCATACACCACGCGGTTGACGCCTTGTACCTCGTTGACGATGCGATTCGCCACACGCGCCAACAAATCGTACGGCAGGCGCGCCCAATCGGCGGTCATAAAATCCTCGGTGGTCACGGCGCGCAGGGCAACGACCTCCTGATACGTGCGCTGATCGCCCATCACGCCCACCGAACGCACCGGCAACAACACGGCAAACGCCTGCGCGATCGGTGCCCCTTTGCCCAGCAAGCCGGCCGCGGTCAACTCTTCCAGAAAGATCGCATCGGCATGACGCAAACGCTCCAGGCGCTCGGCGGTGATCTCGCCCAAACAGCGCACGGTCAGGCCGGGACCCGGAAAGGGTTGCCGCCAAACCAGCTCGGCCGGCAGCCCAAGCGCTTCGCCCACAGCGCGCACCTCGTCCTTGAACAGATAGCGAAGCGGCTCCACCAGATCAAAATGCATATCCGGGGGCAATCCACCGACGTTGTGGTGCGTCTTAATGCGTTCCGCCTTTTGCCGATCCGGCGCCGAGGATTCCACCACATCCGGATAGATCGTGCCCTGCACCAGGAAGCGCGGCATACCGAGCGCTTTGGCCTGCGCCTCAAAGATGCGGATGAATTTTTCGCCGACGATCTTGCGCTTTTGCTCCGGTTCGGTGACGCCGCGCAGCGCCTCCAGGAATTCGCGCCGCGCGTCCACCGCGATCACTTCCATCCCCATTTGGCGGTGCAGGGTTTCCATCACCTGTTCTGCTTCCCCGCGGCGCAAGAGCCCGGTATCCACGAAAATCCCCACCAACTGATCGCCCACGGCGCGGTGGACCAGGGTGGCCGCAACCGAGGAGTCCACACCGCCGCTCACCGCCGCCAGCACGCGCTCGCTACCCACCTGTTGACGCACGCGGCGGATGCTTTCTTCGATGATCGAAGCCGGGGTCCATTCGGCGCGCGCACCACAGATCTCGATCACGAAACGCTCCAGTATCTCGTGACCAGAGGGCGTGTGACGAACTTCCGGATGGAATTGCACGCCGAAGTAGCGTCGTTCCAGGTCGCCCATCGCCGCGATCGGGCTGTTCGCCGAACGCGCCAAGACCTGAAAACCCGGCGGTAGTTGTGTAATGCGATCTCCATGCGACATCCAGACCGGGAAACGTCCTTGCGGCAAAAGCGGATTAGGGGAAACGGTTTCGACCTCCGCCGGGCCGTATTCGCGCGCCGCCGAAGCATCCACCTTTCCACCGAGCGCGTGCGCCAGTGCCTGCATTCCGTAACAAATGCCGAGCACCGGCAGGCCGGAATCCAACACATAGCGCGGGATGAAGGGAGCATTTGGCTCGTAGACCGAGCGCGGTCCGCCCGAAAGGATAAATCCCTTCGGATTCAAAGCCAACACCTGTTCGGCCGGCGCATCCCAGGGGAAAAGTTCACAATAGACCTGTGCCTCGCGCACTCGCCGGGCGATCAACTGGGCATATTGAGAGCCGAAATCCAGGATGGCAATCGCATCCATCTCATTCCTCGGCAAAGACAATCCGCTCCCCTTCCATTGCCGTGATCCTGACCAGCGATTCGATAGGAACGCCGAGAGGTTGCAGTGCGGCCCGGCCGCCTTCAAACGTTTTCTCGATCAACGCGCCGATGCCCACCACCTGTGCCCCCGCCGCCTGCGCCAACCGCACCAGACCGAGAATGGTAGCACCGCTGGCCAGGAAGTCATCTATGATCAATATTCGTTCCCCGTTTGCCAGATATTCCGGCGAGACGATCAGCTCCACCATGCGTCCTTTGGTATGGGAGGGAGCCAGGGTCAGGAACACCTGATCCGGCATGGTGATCGGGCGCGTCTTGCGGGCATATACCACCGGCAATCCCAAATGGAAAGCGGTGGTCAGCGCCGGTGCGATGCCGGAGATTTCTGCCGTCAGCACTTTGGTAGCGCCGATATGGGCAAAGCGCCGTGCCAGTTCCCGCCCACAAGCGTCCATCAGTTGAGGATCCACTTGATGATTGATGAAGCCATCCACTTTGAGAATGCCGTTCCCCAGATGACGCCCCTCCTTGCGAATGCGCTCGCGCAACAATTCCATCGGCCACCTCCAGGTGAGAGATTGACAATTTCATTGTACCGTCTGGTGAAAGAGATGTCAAATCGTGTAGTCAGGGAGTCGGATGGTCACGTGGTCGCGATGGTCGGATGGTCGTGGGATTGAGTGGTTTACGGTCCACCGCCTACCATCCACGGTCTAGCCTTCCATCACCTGCGCGAACGCCTGAACGGCGCGATCCACTGCCGCATCGTCGATCCAGTAGTGAGTGACCAAACGGAAGCGGCGCTCCCCTACCGCGCCGACCAACACACCCTTTTCCCGCAGCCGCGTTGCAATTTGCCGAGCATTCCAGGGAACTTCCTCCGCCAAGTCCAGGAAGACCATGTTCGTCGCCGGCGTCCCTGCGTCCAGGATCAGGCCGGGGATCGAACTTAGCCCTTCGGCCAGGCGACGCGCCCGCCGATGATCCTCGTGCAAGCGGTCGATCATTTTTTCCAAAGCGACCAGCCCGGCCGCGGCCAAAACGCCGACCTGACGCATCCCACCACCGAGCATTTTTCGCACCCGTAACGCCTCGCGAATAAACTCTTCACTGCCACACAGGATCGAACCAACCGGAGCGCAAAGTCCCTTGCTCAGGCAAAAGGTGACCGAATCCACCGCCTGCGCCAGCTCACGCGCCACTCGGCGCACTTCGCCTCCCGTCTTCTCCGCGATCGCCGTGGCGGCATTGAAAAGGCGCGCCCCATCCAGGTGCACTTTAAGCCCATATTCCCGCGCCAGTTGACCGATTTGACGGGTGTATTCCACGTCTTGGAACGTTCCCCCACAGCGGTTGTGGGTGTTTTCCAGGCAAATCAGGCGCGTGCGCGGTTGATGAACATCGTCCGGGCGAATGGCGCGGCGAATATCTTCTGGCGATAACCCACCATCCGGCCGGTTGGGCAATTGGTGCGAATGTACGCCTCCTAGCGCTGAAATCCCTCCGGCCTCAAAAAGGAAAGTATGGGATTGATCGCCGAGCAGGACCTCATCCCCCCGCCGACAATGTACCAACACGGCAATCAAGTTGCCCATGGTACCGGAAGGGACGAACAACGCGGCCTCTTTTCCCAACATCGCCGCCGCCATTTCTTGCAGACGATTAACGGTCGGGTCTTCCCCGTAGACATCATCCCCCACTTCGGCAGCGGCCATGGCGCGCCGCATTTCCTCGGTGGGTTGGGTCACGGTATCGGAACGCAGATCGACAAACATGGGATCGCTCCTCGCAATCAGAATATATACGGATCATAACATGTAGCGCAAACGATCGCGTTTGCAAAATGCTCACTTTGGCGAACACAATGATGAAAAATAGTGACCAACAGGTATAATTACCTCGCAAGACATTTTCCAAAAGGAGTGGCCATGCCCAGGAGAACGATTTCCCGTAAAAACGCCGGCACGACGTTGATCACCCTGTTGATCTTGCTCGTCCTCCTCTACGCCGTACCGTGGATTGAAGAGCGATTCGGAGTAGCGACCCCAACTCCTAGATCGGCAATCACCCCATCGGAAGGACCCAAAACGCAAGGGCTTACGCCGGTCGCCCTACGCGTCGGGTATGGGGTAAGCGATGGTTGGTTTGAGCTGTATTTCACCGATCCGCTCAACCCGGTTTCCAAAGAAAAGCAAGGCGGGCCGGATGTGCCGTTGGTCAAAGCGATTGACGAAGCGCGCGTGAGCGTGGATGCCGCTTTGTACAGCTTGAGTCTGGACAGCGTGCGCGATGCGTTGCTACGCGCCCAGCGCCGCGGGGTGCGCGTGCGCATGGTGATGGAAAGCGAAAACATGGACCGCGCCGACCCGGAATTTCTGCGCGAGGCCGGCATCCCCATGATCGGCGATCGCCGCGAAGGGCTGATGCACAACAAATTCGTGGTCATCGATGGGCAGGAAGTCTGGACCGGTTCGATGAACCTGACCGATTCCGGCGCCTATAGCGATAACAATCACATCATCCGCATCCGTTCCAAAGAAGTGGCCGCAGATTACACCAAAGAATTCGAGGAGATGTTCCTGGATGACAAATTCGGTCGCGATGATGTGCCGGCTACGCCTTTCCCCAAAGTGACCATGCCGGATGGGACGCGACTGGAGATCTACTTTTCACCGGATGACGGGGTAGCGGCGGCCATTCTGCCTCTCTTGCGCTCGGCAAAAGAGAGCATCTACTTCCTGGCCTACTCGTTCACCGCCAACGATCTGGGCGAGGCCATCATCGAGCGCCATAAGGCCGGCGTGGAAGTGCACGGCGTGATGGAGAAGGATCAGGTAGCCTCCAATCGTGGCACCGAGTTCGATCCCTTCCGGCAGGCCGGGGTCGATGTGCGGCTGGATGGTAATTCAGGTCAAATGCACCACAAGGTGATGATCATCGATCGTTCTATCGTCATCTTGGGCTCCTATAACTTCTCTGCCAGCGCCGAAGAGCAGAACGATGAAAACCTGGTGGTGATCTACAACCCGTTGATCGCCGCGGAATTTCTTAAGGAGTTCGAGCGCATCTACACCGTGGCACAGCCGTAAGGGATGGCCGGTTCGGCGTTCGGTCAAGCAATGGAGTGCGTTTTACAGAATACGACAAACTTTTTTAAGGATCAAGGCAAATCATTTTGTAAAGAACAGGATAAATCCTGTTCTACGTTTATACAAATTCGCGAAAGACTCGATTTCCCAACAAGCGCCCGCGAGCGGTCAATCGCAGGCGCTTTTCCCTTTCCAAGACTTCCAGCAGGCCGGCTTGTTCTAGGGCGCGGATTTTCTCCCCATAGATTTCTTCCACGTCCCGCCCGAAGCGCTGACGGAATTCTTCCAAGCTCACTCCTTGGCGCGTCAGTCGCAGGTTGAGCATCATAAACTCACCCATTTCGTCTTCCGGTGTTTGGCGGTGCACCTGCACAACCGCCGGCGAGAACGGGAATTCTCGTTTCCGACCCGTCTGCAAGCGCTCGATATAGGTGCGAATGCGCAAGACGTTGGAATAACGATATCCCGCGGCATAGCCATGGGCGCCGGCGCCCAGGCCGAGATAGGGCCAGGCGCGCCAGTATTGCAGATTGTGCCGACAGGCGTAACGCGGTGCTTCAAACTCAGGCGAAGGCGGCAGGTCAAGCGCCCAGTTAGAGATCTCGTAGTGGGCATAGCCGGCGCGCTCCAGGCGTTCGCAGGCCCATTCCAACATCTCTGCCGCACGATCGTCCTCCGGCGCAGGCATCAGACCCCGCCCCACCCAGCGCCCAAAGGGAGTGCCGTGCTCGATCGTCAGCGCATAGAGCGAAAGGTGCTCCGGGCGCAGGCGCAGCGCCCATTCGAGGCTGCGTTGCCAAAGGTCGAGGGATTGTTGCGGCAGGCCGTAGATCAGGTCAAGGTTCAGGTTGAGGAAGCCGGCGCGGCGCGCCCAGGTCACGGCGTGGATCACGTCTACGAACGAATGCTCCCGTTCCAGCAAGCGCAGCTCAGAGGGATTGGCCGATTGCATCCCAAAAGAAAGGCGATTCACCCCTGCCGCACGCAACGCACGCAAAGAATCCGGCGAGACCGTGCCGGGGTTGGCCTCCAGGGTGATCTCGGCCTCGGAGGAGAGATTGAAGGCACGCGCCACCGCTTCGAGAATCTGCCCCACATCCCTTGCCGCGAGCAGGGAGGGAGTGCCGCCGCCGAAGAAAACCGTGTGAACCGTCAAATGGGGAGATTGCAGGCTCTCGATCTCGGCAATCAGGGCTTCGACATAGGCCGGGATGAGCGCTTCCTGCCCGGCGTAGGTGTTGAAATCGCAATAGGCGCAACGATGACGGCAAAACGGGATGTGGAGATAGATCGAATAAGGGAGGCTCATCGCCAGAAATCCTGACTCTTCCAGCCATAGGCGCCGCGCAGCGGAACAAAAGCGACCCCGGTCACTACCTGCGACTCGAAGCGTGGGCCGCGCCGATGCCAGACCTGCAGCTCCTGGTAGCCCTGACCTCCAACCGGGATCACCAAACGGGCATCCTCGGCCAACTGCTCCAGCAACGGTGCCGGCACTTGAGGCGCCGCCGCGGCCACCAGGATGCCATGATACGGCGCCGCTTCCGGCCAACCCAGGCTGCCATCGCCAACGTGGCAATGGACATTTTCAAAACCTAACTCTTTCAGGCGCGCCATGGCCTCCTGGGCAAGCTCAGGAATGTACTCGATCGTATGCACTTCTCGTGCCAGGCAGGCCAATAGCGCCGCCTGATAGCCGGACCCGGTGCCGATCTCCAACACGCGCTCATCGCCGCGCAGGTGTAAGAGGGAGATCATCAGCGCCACAATATAGGGCTGAGAGATCGTCTGCCCGCGACCGATCGGCAAAGGGCCATCGCTATAGGCCCATTCGCGATATTCCGGTGGCACGAACAGGTGGCGCGGCACACGGCGAAAGGCCTCCAGCAGCCGCTCATCCTCAATGCCACGCCGGGCGATCTGGGTGATCACCATCTGCTCTCGCAGGCGAATGGTCTCTTCACTCTCTTGCATGTTTCACCCCTGAAGCACGCGCTGTAGAGCCAAGAGCAGGCGCCCCCGCTGCTCAAAACCGCTTTCTCCCAGGTCGCTAATGCCCAGGTAAATGCGTCCACGACAGCGACGGAGCAATCCATCCATCAGGCGCACCAAGCTCTCTTTGGCTGCCTGGACCTCATCGCCATCGGTCCAAGGCTTCCCTTTCGGCCAATGACGGGAGAGCACATAGGGATGCGTGAGCGGTTGATAGAGGCGCTCATACCAGCCGGCCGAGCCAACATCCAGCCAGAATTGCACTTCCACCGGGCGGTTCATCATCAGAAAAGTATGGGCCGGCGCGATCAGCACGGCCTCTTGCTCTTCCATCTGCCAGGCCTCCAGATATTGAGCCGCGATCACCCCCTCGCGCAACATCGCAATGTATTCGCGATTTAGACGATCTAAAGGAGCTTCCTCTCCATCATCGCTCAGAACGGGCCAGAGCGCCTGGCGGAACTTAAAGGCCGATTCCACCAACGTAGCCGCCACGCGCACCGCATCCAAATCCCGATGGAAACCGAAATCTGGCTGGGAGAGCACTTCGCCGAACAGCACCCGCCAAAAATGATCCAACGGTAGTGGCTCCTGGCGCTCCCGGTAACTCAGCAGCCAATCGCGCAGGATCGTATACCGCTGACCCAACACGGAGGTCAGGCTTTCCAGCGTTTCTGCCTCTCGGATGTTCTCAAACGGCATCAGTGCCAGCTCTTTGGGTTTATAGACGATCTCCGTCAACAAATAGGCGCGCGGCCAGTCCGTATTGAGGGCCAGCATCCAGGTGCGGGCAACATCGAACTTTGAGGGAGCTTGTGACCATTGAGGGTGGGCCAGCTGTGCCAGCACGATCAAGGCATGGGTGGCCGGCTCCTCGTTCAACGAGCGGGAAGGACGATGGGAACGTGCCGGCACGTTGCGCTCCGCCAGGCGTTGAAGCAAGGCAAAACGCAAGGCATCCGAAAGGTACGGCGCCAGGATGACGATCTGCGAAGGCGGAAGACCCTCTTCATAGACCAGGTGCGCCGTCTGGTCGGCGACCCAATCCAGCATTTCGGGATAAAAACGGAAATCCGGAATGACCAGCGTTTGCGCCAGATGCTCACGCAAATGCGGTAGGGGCGGGATGGCTTCCTCACGCAATGCCACCAGTAATCCCCGGCGCACGGTTTCTACGGCCGGCGAAGTAACCCAGGAATGGGAAAGGGAAAGAACGTGATCGCAGCGTTCGGCCAAGCTCTGTGCGCTGAGTGGATCGGCGCCTAGGAATTTGCGATAGCCGCCGCCCTCATCGTAGATCAGCAGGGCGGAATCGAACTCCGGCAGTTGTTCGCGCACCCAGTCATGCGCCAACGGAATATCTTCTTCGATGTTCTCGTAAATCAGGTGTCTATAGCGCCCGAACCAGGCGCGCACGGTCGGCTGTGGCCAGAGATAGCGCCAGAAGACCTCCAGCTGCAGCGAAAAATCGAGCAAATTGTGTTCCAAGCAAAACCGGCGGAAGCGCGTGGCGCATTCCTGGGCATCGGCATAGATGCGGCGCTGCGCCGGGTCCCCCATCCAGGCGGCATCCAGGCGCTCGCCGATCTCGGTATGGGGAAAACCGACGGCGGCCGATTTATTCAGGTTATCCAGAATCTGGCTGTAGAGGCGATTGCGATCGATGGTGAGAGAAGCGAAGAAACCCTGCTCCAGCAAAGGCCGCACCACGTAGGCCATAAAATATTGCGCCGTTTCCAGGGTTAAAAAGACGGGGGGGCGCTCCGGATGGGCAAAGCCGGCCATTTCCGCGGCCAGAGGCCAGAAGAGCTCACAAGCGCGTCGCGCCAGGCCACCGATAGTCGCCAACTGGGCCTCGCCGATCGGCCCGACTTCCGCTTCTAGCAGGACGCGCCGGTAGGGTTCCTGGAGGGTGCGCTGCGGCGCCAGGATGAGAATGCTTTCCGCCGCCGCGCCCCGGCGCAAAAGCGCCCTCAGGTGCTCAACAGCAAGGGTCGTTTTGCCGCTACCGGCCGGACCTTTGAGGAACGTGCGTCCCTGGAAGGGAAGATCAAAGGAGGGGAACATATCAGGCCTGTGAACGGCTCGAAAGGTGGATCATCTTTTCCTGCTCCGCCGAACGGTGGGCGGCCAACGCCAACTCCAACGCACGGATGCCATCCTCCAGGGTGCAGATCGGCTCTGCGTCCCCGCGCACGATCTCCAGAAAGTGACGCATTTCGGCCAGGAAGAGATGATTGCGCTCAAAATCCGGCGGGGGCGCGAAGGTTTCCACCTGCGGCACGGGCGGAGATTGCGACCACTCGCCGAAGGGCATGGAAACCCGGTAAAAGGTCAGGCTCCCATCGGCATTATCCCAACGCAGCGTGCCCTGGCTGCCGACGATCTCCCAACGATGGCTCGGTGGACGCTGGACGTAGTTCAGGTGCAGGCTGCCGAACGCGCCGTTTTCCAAGCGCAGGCCGATCTCGGCCATATCCTCCACGTCCAATTCAAGGGGCGAAAGGTGGGCCCGAAAGGCCCAAAGTGCTTCGACCTCGCCCAGCAGGAAACGTAAATAATCCAATGGGTGGGTGAGGGTGCGGATCACACCGCCGCCCAAATCGCGACGCGCGGCGTAACTCTGACGGTAATCCTCCCACGGATGCCATTGCGGCAGATATTCCCCCCAATGCAGATGAAAGGTGAAAACCTGCCCCAGCGCTCCCTGCTGTAACAAGGCACGTGCTTTCTGGATCGTGGGATGAAAACGGAACTGGAAGCCGACCAGGATGCGACTGCCGGAACGCTGCGCCGCTTCCCGCAATGTATCCAGGCCCTCCAGATCGTGCGAAACGGGCTTTTCCAACAAAAGATGACAACCGGCCTCGACCGCCGGCCGGGCGATCGGCAAATGGAGCGCCGTGGGCGTAGCGACGATCACCGCCTGTGGGCGGTGGCGCCGCAAAGCGCTCTCGATCTCGGTCTCCACAGGGAAGGCCGCCAGTTCCTCCGAGGGCAAGGTGGAACGTCCGGAGCGCAAGAGCACGATCTCACGCTCGCCCAGCGCCAGCAAATTGCGCAGGTGACGCCGCCCGATCGAGCCCAGGCCGGCGATCAGGAATTTCATGCCGCCTCCGCAGGAGAATAGGCTTCGAGAAGTTGCAAAGCATGCCGCAGGCGCTGCAGACTCTTCTCGCGTCCCAGCACCTCCATGCTCTCCAACAATGGCGGGCTGACCGTTTTCCCGGTCACCGCCACCCGCAGCACGCCGAAAACCTGCCCGGCGCTCAGCCCCAGCTCTTCCACCAGGACACGCAGCGGAGGCTCGATGGTCTTGGCTTCCAGCACGGGGAAGGATTCCAGGATTTCCAGCGCGCGGCGCAAGACCTGTTTGGATTGTTCGACGGTCATATTTTTGCCGATCAGCTCGGCAGGATTCGGTTGCACTTCCTCCTGGAAGAGGAAATCCACCCATTGCGGTGCTTCGTCCAGGGTCACCAGCCGTTCGCGGATCAGCGGGACGATGCGCAGCAATTGCTCTTCTTCGGCGGCCGGGAGATAGGGCTTCAGCCGCCTTGCCAGCTCGGTTTCCGGTAGACGACGAATGTGCACGCCGCTGAAGTGGTCGAGCTTGGTGAAGTTGATCGCCGCCGGCGCCGGGTTGAGATGCTTGAGGTCGAAACGGGCGATCATCTCCTCCAGGGTCATCACATCGTCCCCTTCCACGCCCCAGCCCATCAGCGCGATCCAGTTCAGCACGCCTTCCGGCACGTAGCCCAGTTGCTTCAGATCGCCGATATAGATGGAGTAACCGCTATCCATGGCAATCGAAGCATCGCGCTTGCTCATTTTGCCCTTGCCGGAGGGCTTCAGAAAGACCGAAAGGTGTACCCAGATCGGCTCTTCCCAACCGAAGGCACGCACAATCAACACATGCAGGGGAAACGTGGAGAGCCATTCCGATCCACGGATGACGTGGGTAATGCCCATCAGATGATCGTCCACCATGGCCGCCAGGTGATAGGTAGGCAGGCCATCCGATTTGAGCAGGACGTAATCATCGATCATATAGTTCGGTGTGGTGATCGGGCCACGCAGCAGGTCCACTGCGGTGGTTTCTCCCTCGCGCGGCGCTTTGAAGCGAATGACATGAGATTCACCCTGGCGCGCGCGTCGGCGGGCTTCATCCGGGTCCAGGTTGCGGCAAAGGCCATCGTAGCCGGTATTCAACTTTTGCGCCTGCCGTTCCTTGCGCACACGCTCTAGGCGCTCCGGCGAGCAAAAACAGGGATAAGCGGCCCCTTTTTCAACCAGCTCCCAAGCGTGGTGATGATAAATCTCCCGCCGCTCGGATTGACGATAGGGACCGTAGGGGCCGCCGATATCCGGGCCTTCGTCATATTCCAACCCCAGCCAGCGCAGGCCTTCGATCAGCTCCTGTTCGGAACCGGGAACGGTGCGGCGGGTATCGGTATCTTCGATTCGCAGGATAAACTGTCCACCGGTCTGGCGCGCCAGCAGGTAGTCATAGAGTGCCGTGCGCGCCCCACCCAAGTGCATACGACCAGTGGGAGAGGGGGCAAAGCGGGTACGGGCAGGACGATTCATGAAAGGACCTCGTGCAGCGGTTTTGGGTTTAGGCTTCGAGCAATCCCCAGCGCGAAGCGCCGAGGTGCAGGATTTCTAAGATCAGGTCGCGATATTCAATGCCTTCGGCCGCGGCCATCAGGCAGAGATCGCTGTAACCGGGCGTCAGGCCGGGCAGGGGATTGATCTCTAAAAGCCGCGGCTGACCTTCGGCATCCAGGCGAATATCGACGCGCGAGATGTCCAACGCACCGATCACCAGGTGGGCGCGCAGCGCCAGGTGGTGGAGCTTACGTGCCAATTCCGGCTCCACATCCGCCGGGCAGATGTATTCCGGCGCTCCCGGCTCGCCGAGGGGGGTAGCTTTGGCGGCATGACTGTAAATGCCGGGGGTGGCAGAAGTGGCCGTGTTCAGCTCCAGGATCGGGAAGCGATGGAACCCATCGGCATCGTACCATTCCGGATGACGGGAATAGCGTTTTGCATCCGGGCGGCCGATCTGTCCTACGGTGAATTCACGTCCGGGGAGGAAGGTTTCCACCAGCGCCGGCTGTTTGTAGGTTTGGATCACGTAGCGCACACGGCGGCGGAGTTCTTCTTCGTTATGGACTATGGCATCGGCATCTACGCCCATCCCCGTGCCTTCGCGCGCCGGCTTGACGAAAAGCGGGAATTTCAGCTCCGGACGCAACGGCTCATCCCCTGTCGTGAATTCCTGAAACGGAGCGACCGGCAACCTTCGATCGCGCCAGATGCGTTTGGTGAGCGTCTTGTCCAGGGCAATGGCGTTGGTCAGCACGCGCGAGCCGGTATAGGGGATGCCCATCAGTTCGAGCAACGCCGGCACCTGCGCTTCGCGCGCATCTCCGCCTAGACCTTCGGCAATGTTGAAACAGATATCGGGGTTATACTCCCGCAGAGCGAAAGGCAACTCACGATCGGCCAGGATGAAGCGCGTCTCATGACCTTCGCTTTCGATGGCCGCCTGAATGGCCTGGATGGTCTCGATGTGATCGTAATCGGCATATGCATCCGGCGGGACACCCGGCGGGCGCGGCTTGCTCTCATCTTTGATATTCGCCAGCACGGCTACGCGCCAGGGCCACTTCCTCGGACGCGGACTGGGAGGCTTTTCGCCCTCCTCCGGAGAGGGAAAGGTGGGATCGGTCATGGGTATTTCTCCTTTATGAAAAGTGTTTGTGCATCGCCAGAGTGTTTCTCTGACGCGCGTATAAGTTTACCACGTCGATCGATAAGCGTAGGGCAAACGCCAGCGTTTGCCCTACATGGACAAACATAAGTGTTTGTTCTACAATAGACCAAAAACGCAAGCGTTTGTTCTACAGAGAGCAGCTATGAAGTGGAGCCTTCGAGTTCTGGAAACGCCTGAGGAGATGCACGAAGTAGAAGAGTTGCAGCGCCTGGTCTGGCCGGGAAGCGAGACCGACGTGGTGCCGGCACATTTGCTGATCACCGCCGCCCATAACGGAGGGTTGGTGATCGGCGCATATGTGGAAGAGGAGGGCAAGCCGAAGTTGATCGGTTTCGTCTTCGGCTTTCCGGGGCTGGATATGCTCCCGGATGGACCGGCGCCCAAGCACTGTTCGCATATGCTGGGCGTCCATCCCGACTATCGCGAGAGCGGCCTGGGATTCGCCCTGAAACGTGCTCAGTGGCAAATGGTCCGCCACCAGGGATTGACCCACATTACCTGGACTTATGACCCGCTGCTCAGCCGCAACGCGTATCTGAACATTGCCAAGCTCGGCGCGGTTTGTAACACCTATCGCCGTTCGGAATACGGCGAAATGCGCGATGCGCTCAACATCGGTCTGCCATCCGATCGTTTCCAGGTGGACTGGTGGATCCGCACGCCACGCGTCGAGCGACGTTTGAGCCGATCGGCGCGTCCGCGCCTGCGCTTGGAACATTTTCTCCAGGCCGGCCTGCGGCCCCTTTACGAGCCGACGGAAGATGAAAGAGGGCACCTGCATCCTCCTACCTCGGTGCCCTCCTTCCAAGAACGTTTGCTATTGGTCGAGATTCCGAGCGATTTCAACGCCCTCAAAGCCGAGGACCTCCCGCTGGCGCGGGACTGGCGCTTTTTCACCCGCGAACTTTTTGAAAGTGCGTTTGCGGCCGGCTATCTGGTCACCGATTTCCTTTTTGAACCCGAAGCCGGCCGGCGCAGCTTTTACGTCTTGAGCTACGGCGAGAGCCTGTTGGAAGGCTAACTTTAAGCCTGTTCGGCTACCTGCTGGCCGTATTCCAGCAGCTTCCGCACCCGGTCCATGCTGCGCCCCTCGGCATAGACGCGCAGCACCGGCTCCGTGCCGGAGGGACGGATCAGCAACCAGGAGTCATCTTCTAGGATGTATTTGATCCCATCCAGCTCGCTCACTTCTACCACGCGGGCGCCATCCAGCCTCGCCGGGGCCTGGGCGCGCAAGCGGCGCGTCATTTCGGTTTTGGCTACCGGGCGCGCCAGGCGCAGGTCCACCCGCTCGTAGAAGGCCGGTCCCACCTCGGCGAGCAACTCCTCCACCAATTTCCCCAACGGTTTGCCCCAATAGGCCAGCATTTCCACCAGCAACAGCCCCATGATCGGCCCATCGCCCTCCGGAATATGGCCTTTGAAGGAGATGCCACCGGATTCCTCCCCGCCGATCAACACATCTTGTTGGAGCATGTAATCGGCAATGTGATTGAACCCGACCGGCGTCTCATAGAGCGGAAGCCCATAACGCTTTGCCAGCCGATCCAACATGCGCGTCGTGGAAACGGTGCGCACCACCGCTCCGCTCAGGCCGCGCACCTCTACCAGGTATTTCAGCGCCAGCGAGATGATCTTGTGCGGATCGACAAATTGCCCGCGCTCGTCCATCGCCCCAATGCGATCGGCATCGCCATCCGTGGCCAGGCCGAAATCACCCATGCCGGAGCTCACCGCCGAGGCCAGCGCACCCAGGTAGCGCGCGATCGGTTCGGGATGGATGCCGCCGAAGCCGGGGTTCATCTCCGAGCGGATCTCGCTGATCTCACAACCGCTGCCTTGCAAGAAGGCCTTGATCACGCCGCGCCCGGAGCCGTACATCGAATCCACCACGAAGCGTTGCGGGCGCTCGGCGATAATATCGGTGCGGATCAGGGTGCGCAGATGCTCGAAATAGGCCGGTAGCGGGTTGAAGCGCTGGATCAGCCCCATTTGCCGCGCCTTTTCAAAGTCCATCAGGTTCGGACCTCGGGCGCGCTGCTCGTTATCGTTGATATAGACCTCCACCCGGCGACATTGCTCCGGCAGCGCCGATCCGCCAAAGGCCGCCTTGAGCTTGACGCCGTTGTAACGCGGGGCATTGTGGGAAGCGGTGATCATCACCCCGGCGATGGCGCGTTGGTGACGCACGGCATACGAGATGGCCGGGGTCGGTGCATCGGATTGCGCCAGCAGCACGGTATAACCGTTCGCCGCCAGCACCCGTGCCACTTCCGCCGCATAGCGATCGGAAAGGAAACGGGTATCAAACCCGACCACCACTCGGCGGCTATCTACCACCTCGCCGTTATTGCTCTTTTCCCAGTGTTCGGAAGCCAGCGCATCGGCGATCGCTTGGGAAACAATGCGGAGATTATCAAACGTAAACGTATCGGAGATTACGGCTCTCCAGCCATCAGTACCGAAATGGATAGGCATAGGCAATAACCTCTTGTGTTCAGGGAGTTAGGGTAATCGTGAGAGTCAAAGTCGCAGATGGCGACGGGGTGAGCCACCAAGTGGGCATGGGCGTGGGCATCTGGATCACCGTGCTCAGCATCCAGCCTTCGAATCGCCGACCGCCTACGATGGCCACGACCCGCAACCAGGTATCATTTCCGACCAATCGCGCATCTTGTGGAAAAACTTCCACCACGGCGCCGTTGCTCAACGAGATCAGCACGCGAGCGTTAAACGAGGGCTCCGCACGCAGGTAAGCGCCACCACCACGGGGTGAATTCACCCGCGCGTAGATCGGGGTCGGCACAGCCGTGATCGTCACGGTAGGGGTTTCAGAAGGGAGTGGCTCGGTGGGGGTGAGCGGGATGGACGTGGCAGAGGGAGCCGGGCTCGGCGAGGGCAACGGCGAAGGAGTGGGGGAAATCGCCCTCAATGGCGTCGGGGTAACTGCGGCTATAGGCGTCGGTGAAAGAGTGACTTGGGGGGATGGAGTAGGAAGCGAGGCCTGTGCCGGGATAGAACGCTCCTTCGGCCATGCTCCACCGGCCCAGGCCAGAATGGATAGCCAGCCGAAGAGCAATCCGCCGCTGAAAAGCACTCCCATCAGCGAGGCAGGGCGAAAGCGCAGAAGGTAAAAGAGCAACGTCCCCAGGAGCGAAGCCCAGGCCAGACGCACCAGGGCCACGAACAAGCCATGCGGCCAGAACGCCTCGATCCCACCGCCCAGGCCGATAGCGGCTGCCACGATCGGCAGGTAGAACGTATAGGCCAGCAAGGCACTCGGAAGGTAGGGTTTCTCATCCGAGCGGACGAACGAGAGGACGAGAATGATCACACCGAGCGCCAGGATGACGAAATCCACTGGCCACAGGCGGGCATGGAAATAAGCCTGCGTGAGCGTGCGCGGTGGCAACACGCGCAACAACCCACCGGCGATCAGGCCGCTTACGAAGGCCAGGGCCGCAGAAAGGAGCAAAGCCGCCGCCATTTGCACCCAAAAGCCAAATGCGCCGCGCGCGCCGGCCAGGATCAACCCCAGCCAGGGGAGCATTACCGGAGCGCTGAGAGCTCCGAAAACCAGCAGGAGAGGCGAATCCAGCAGATAGCCGGCCGTCAGGATCGCCCCGGACAGGAAAGAGAGCAAAAAGAACTCAACGGTCGGATAGGCGCGCCGTGAAAGGGTCAGTAAGACTGCTTCCCGCCCCTGCGGATCGGATGGCAAAAGCATCCGACGCGCCCGACGTCGCCGGGCGCGGGAAGGGGGCAAACCGGAGGGGGGAAGCGTTTCGCTCATTTTCGCAAGCTGGCCACCAGGCGCAAAGGCTTTTCGAGCAAATCCAAGGCTTCAAAGATATCGCGTACCACAATATCTGCCGCCAGAAGCGCCGAAACAGCCGTCCCTTCCGTGGAGAGAATGCAGATCCCGATCGCCGCTTCTTTGAGCATGCCGGCATCGTTGGCGCCCTGACCGATGGCCACCACTTTTTCAGCCCCCAAACGACGGACATATTCCGCTTTTTGCTCGACCTCTGCCCCCGGCTGCAGGCGCACCGCCGTCAGGTTCAGCTGCCGATCGATCACCGCCTGGCGCCCGTGGGTATCCGCAGTCAGCAGGTGAACGGTAAGCCGATCGCGCAACGCGCTCAGGCGCTTGACCAGCCCTTCCGGCAGCTCACCATCTACGGCCAGCGTGCCGTTCACATCGCTCACCAGGTGTTCCAGCCGAATCTGACCACGGCCGGGGATATTGAGTTCGATCATCTACATCCTCCCTTGTAGTTGCGCCAGCGCAGCACGATACTCTTCCGCATTCGGTGGATTCAGTGCCAGGATTGCCTGGATGGCCTCAATCGCTCCCAGACGATTCCCGGCGCTGAGCTCCATATCGCCAATGGCATCATATTGAGCCACTGCCTCTTCCACCCGCCCTAGACGGCGATACAATTCGGCCAGGGCTTTGCGCAACCAGAGCACCTGGGGATGCTCTTTGATCAACTCTTCCAGGAAAAGAATGGCCGCCGCGCTGTTTTGCGTGCTTTCCAGGTAGGTCAGGTAACTCTCCATTTCGATCCGCGCCTGGGCCTCCTGGCCGAGCCGCAGGTTCAGCTCCACCAACTGCCGCCGCGTAGCCTCATCATCCGGCTGGAGCGTGCGGATCTGTTCAAACACGCGCACCGCTTGCTTCCAATCCAGCCGTTGCATGTCAATATCGGCCATGCGTCGCAAAATGCGCACACTCCATTCCCTTTGGGTGGGATGTTGCTGCGTCAGACGCAGGGCCTGGGTATAGACTTTGCGCGCCTGTTCCAGGTCCGCCAAGCGACTATAGACCTCCGCCAGCTCCACATAGGCACGGACCGCGGCCTCGATCTGGCCGCCGCTTTCCAACGCTTCGGCCAGGCGCAAGCGCACCTCTAAGTTCAGCGGGTCAATTTGCAGGATGCGCTCCAGGTAACGGGTGGCCTGTTCGCTATCGCCGCGGATGCTATAGGTGCGGGCGATCGTCTGAAGCTTCGCGATCGCTTCCGGAATGTTTCCCTGCTGGACGAGGATTTCGGCGATCAGGTCATGGAGTGGAATGTAAGTCGGTGCCAAGTTGAGGGCGAAGAAGGCCTCTTCCATCGCCGCCCGCAAGTGACCCTGGCGCACCAGCTGATGGACGCGATTCATCTCGTCCAGCACAGCACTGCTCTGTGCCTGCAAGATCACTTCGGCCACCGGGGTCGGCATACCGTCCGTCGCGGGGAGCCCGGAGCGGACTTTGACCAGGTGGGTTCGCCAATCACTACGCAAGAGCAGCTGCTGGACGTTATCACACACCTGACGGAGCACGGTCTCATTTTGCTCGTGACGATGCGCTTCGATCAGCGGCTCGTAGGCGCGACGCAGGGCTTCGCGTTGTTCTTCTGGGGCTACCATACTATCGGCCAAGCGCAGGGCTTCTAGGAAATGCACCGCTGCTTCCTGGAACTCTCCGCTTTGTAGGTGGATCTTGCCCAGCAACAGCCGCGTCCCCAGGGCCAGATCGGCATGTTTGACCGCGGCTTGCAATCGACGCTGGGCGCTCTCCAGGCGCCCTATCTGGAAGCGCAGGTAACCGAGCAAAAAGTGCACCGCGGCGTGGTCAAAGCCGGCTTCCAGCACGTGTTCCAGTTCCTCCGCAGCCTGATTGTCCTCCCCACGGGTGTGGGCATCGATCGCCTGACCGAGATGGAGCAGAATCAGCCGCTGATCGGCCTGCTGCGAGAGCCGCCCGGTGCCGCGCAGCAGGGCGCGCAAATCCCGTCGCTCTTCGCCGCTCTCCCCCTGTTCCTGCGAAATCTCGAACAGCAAATCGGCCAGGCGCGTCAGGGCCTTTTTGTGCGCTTCGGCGATCGGGTCCATGCCGATCGGCATGGTGGCTTCGGTGACCTGTTTCACCTGCGCCATGCGGATCGGCCCCGTCCCACCTTTCGGGCGGAGCGGTTTGGGCAGGAGCTGACCGCTCTGCAGCAGCGCTTTGGCCTGTTTTACTTCAGCGTTCTGCGGCAACAGCTGCTCCGCTTTCGCCAGCATGGCCTGGGCCTTATCCACGTAACCACTCCGTTGGAGCACGCTGGCCAGCGCCAGGTATTCGGTGACCGCCTTTTGGGGCTGATTCAACCGCTCATAGACCAGCGCCAAGCGCGAACGCGCCAACACATGCTCCGGATCCAGGGTAATTACGTGCGTCCAGTTTTGGATCGCCTTTTCGACTTCGCGCTGGTTGATATACAGCTCCGCCGCCTTGAGCGCCGCCTGGATGGCAGCCTGAATATCCCCCAGCCGTTCGGAAAGGGCAGCGATCTTCTCAAAGGGAAGGGGATCGTTAGGGGCAAGTGCCGCCGCCCGCTGATAGGCCTGCAGCGCCTCTTCGTGCCGATGCAGGTTCATCAGCGCCAGCCCCAGATTCGTCCAGCCTTTGGCTCGATCGGGGAACTCCTCCACCGCGCGTCGATAGGCCTGGGCGGCGCGCTCCCAGTCCTGATCCCAGGCGGCGGAATGTCCCTCGTTCAGCGCTTTTTGGAAAAGGTCTTCATTTCCGGGCATGCTCCTATTTTACCCCACACTTTCCATCTCTCCCCAATTTTGTCCCCAACGCACCTCGGCGACCAGCGGCACGCGCAAGGAATAGGCGTTTTCCATTTCCTCCTGCACCAGGCGCGCCGTGGCTTGCAATTCCTCTTGCGGACATTCGAGCACCACCTCATCGTGCACTTGGAGGAGCATCTGCCCGCGCAAGCCACGCTCTTTTAGACGCTGCGAAATGCGGATCATTGCCAACTTCATAATGTCCGCCGCCGTGCCTTGGATGGGAGCGTTGATCGCTTCGCGCTCCTCGCGCAGCTTGGCATTCAAAGGTTGACCTACCAGGGTCGGGAAATAGCGTCTGCGCCCCAGCAGGGTTTCGACGTAGCCCTGTCGCCGCACCGAACGGCGCACCTCGTCCAAATAGGCGCGCACTCGTGGAAAGCGCCGGAAATAGGCCTCGACAAAGGCCTCGGCCTCGGCCAGGGTCAGGTCGGTGCTGCGCGTCAGGCCGTAGGGGGTCATCCCGTAGATCAGGCCGAAGTTCACCGCTTTGGCGTGACGGCGCATCTCTTTGGTCACCGTCTCCGGCGGCACACCATAGATCGCCGCCGCCGTCGCCTGGTGAATATCCTGCCCGGCACGGAAGGCGGCGATCATGTTCTCATCTTCGGAAAGGTGCGCCATGATGCGCAGCTCGATCTGCGAATAATCGGCGGAGATCAGCACGTAGCCCGGCGTGGCGATAAACGCGCGCCGCAGCTGCCGCCCCGTCTCGGTGCGAATGGGGATATTCTGCAGGTTCGGGTTCGAGGAGGAAAGCCGCCCGGTGACCACGGCCGTCTGGCTATACGAGGTGTGCACGCGCCCGGCCTCGTCCACTGCCTCCAATAGCCCATCCACGTAGGTGGATTTGAGCTTTGCCAGCTCACGATGCTCCAAAATGTGCTCGATCACCGGATGCCGGCCGCGCAGGGCCTCCAGCACCTCTGCCGAGGTCGAGTAGTGACCGCTCTGCGTGCGCCGTCCGCGATCTGGCGGCACCAGCCCCAGGTGCTCAAAGAGCGCTTCCGAGAGTTGCTGCGGCGAATTCAGGTTAAAGCGCTTCCCCACCAGCCGATAGACTTCCTCCTCCAGCTCGGCCATGCGCCGCTGCAGGTTCTCGCCGAACTCGCGCAGAAACGGCACATCCACCCGCACGCCGCGCATTTCCATCTCGGCCAGCACCGTCACCAGCGGCATCTCCACCTCTTCGAGCAAGCGCAACGCATTCCGCTCCTGCAACTCCTCCCGCAAAAGCGGCATCAGGCGCAGCGTGACTTCGGCATCCGCCGCGGCATATTCGGCAACCACCTGGGGTGGCACCTCGGCCATGCTCTTTTGTGCCCTGCCGCTCCCGATCAGCGCCTCGATCGGCGTCATCGTCTGTCCCAAGCGTGCCTGTGCCAAGTTCTTCAGGCCGCGATTTTGCGAATCCGGGTTGCACAGCCACTCGGCGATCATCGTATCGAAGGTCAGGGGCGTCACCCGTAGCCCGTATCGCGCCAGCACGATGTAGTCATACTTCAGGTGATGCCCGATCTTGGCCTTGCGCCCATCGGTCAAATACGGGCGCAGCGCTTCGAGCGCCGTCAACGGCAGGTTTTGCCCCTCGCGATGGCCAAACGGCAGATAATACCCCTCCCCCTCGCGCACCGCCAGCGCCAGCCCCACCAGCTCGGCTTCCATCTCATCCTGCGAGGTCGTTTCGGTATCGAAGGCGATCGTCTCGGCCTCTTCCAAGGCCTGCCGCAGGGTTTCTAGCTTCTCTGGGGTATCGATCAGGGAGACCCGCCGCTCCGCTGCCGACCTGGGCCGGCTCTCCACGCTCGGCGCCGGGGTGCTGAAAAGGGGCAGCTGCGCCTCGCCCGCCTCCTGTCGGGGACCTCGGGCTGCGGAGCCGCTCAGACGCCGCAGCAGCGACCGAAACTCCAGCTCGGCAAAGAGCGCCTCCAACCGCCGCAGGTCCATTTGACCGCTACGCGCCTGCTCGATCTCGAACGAGAGAGGCAGATCGGTGCGAATGCGCGCCAGCTCGCGGCTGAGGTAGGCCATCTCCCGCCCGGCCTCTAGCTTGGCGCGCCAGCGCGGCTCGATCGCCTCCAGATGGGCATAGATTTCATCCAGAGAGCCGTATTGCTGCAGCAGCTGTTGCGCCGTCTTCTCGCCGATCCCCGGCACGCCTGGGATGTTATCGGATTTATCCCCGGCCAGCGCCTTGAAGTCCACGATCTGCTCTGGGCGCACCCCCATAAAGGCCAAGACCTCTTCGGCGCTCAGGAAGGTGACCGATTCGCTCAGGCTCTTGCCCGGCAACACCACCGCCACCCGTGGCCCCACCAATTGGAGCAGATCGCGATCGCCGGTGATGATCTTGACCCCGTATCCCTCCTGCACAGCCTGCCGGGCGGCGCTACCTAGGATGTCGTCGGCCTCGTAGCCCTCGATCTCCAACCGCGGAATGCCGAAGGCCTCCACCACCTGACGAATCCGATCCATTTGCACGCGCATTTCGTCCGGCATCTTGGCGCGCGTCGCCTTGTATTCCGGGAAAATATCATCGCGGAACGTACGCCCGGCATCGAAGGCGATCGCCAGGTATTCCGGCTTCTCCTGCTCCAGAATGCGCAGCAGAATGCTGGTGAAGCCGTAGACGGCGGCCGTCGGCTCGCCACGCGAGGTTTGGAGCGGCTGGCGCGTGCCCACCGTCAGGGCAAAATAGGCTCGGTATGCCAATGCATGACCGTCTAAAAGGTAGAGCGTGGGAGGCATGGATTAATTACAGACGAGGATGGGAAATGCCCTGGTGTCGCCGCGTTTCCAGAATGTAGTTGCGGACGAGCTGAGGCGGGTGTGGCTGGTTGCTTCCCATGATCAGGTAACCCGGCGCCCAGAAATCGCCGGAGGGGTTCTCCTGCTTCAGGCGCGGGAATTCGGCAAAGATGCGCTCGGAAGTTTGCATGCGCATCAGGCGCATGAGCATGCCCGGCGAAGTGGAAGGCGGCACGCTCACCACCCATTGCAGGTATTCCGGCCGGATGGAAAGGTGTTCCAGCCTCCAGCCGTAGGCAATGCAAATCGAAGGCACCCATTCGGCCAGGCGGCTGGCGAGGTCACCGGTCAGGTGGTGCGTGGCAAAACGCGGGATGAGCAGACAGGCAAAAGTCAGCTCGGCGCGCGCCGGGCTGATCGGTTCGGGCAACCCATGGGCGCGTGCTTCTTCCGGCGTATGCGGCCGCGTTTCACCCAGCACATCCGCTTCGCGCAGGAGCTCTTCGGCCATCTTCTTGGCGCTCTTGCGGGTTTCGGCCAGCTCCTGCGGATCGTGACGCCGCGTTTCGGCCAGTTCCTCCACATCCACCGCCGATCGGGAGGCCTTGGGCAACGGAATGGCCGGTGAGCTTTCCAGGCTGACGCGAGGGGATGGAGCAGCCGGCTCGGCGGGTAACTCCTCCTCAACTGCTGTCGGCGCGGGCAGGGGATCTTGGCTCACTTCCGGCTCCGGCGCCGGCACTATTCCCAGAATATCGGCAATCGATGGGAGGGCCGGCCCCGCGTTTTCGCTTTCGTCCATTGGGGAAGGCGACGGAAGGGGGTCAGAAGGTGGCTGCGGCCTCGGTGGTGGCTCTGAGCTCGGTGGAGGCGCAGGCGTCCCCGCGACCGGCCCCTGGCGAAGCATCGTAGTCAAGCGATTCGCCTGGGCGCGCAGCACGCTGAAAGGCGTCTCGGCATCGAAGACCAGTGCCAGTAGTACCCCCTCCTCCATCTCGGTGATATAGATCAGGTGCTCGGCACGGGTGCTGTTCAAATGAATGAAGCGCAGAATATCGCCCCCCTTCTGTCGGGCGATGTGCTCGACCAGGCGCTCCAGTTCGGTGATCGCCTCTTGCGTCAACTGGCCGGCATAGGCCCACACGCGCCCCTGTTGCAGGAGCATGGCCGCCTGGGCTGCCGATTCGAGGGTGAGCTGCGTCAGGTGGCGGGCGGCGCGGTTGGCATCTTCTAACCAGCTTTTCTCCTCTTCTCCCGCCTGCTCCGCCGGCGAGGCCGGGCGAGCCGGTTCCATTTCACCTTGTAGGAGGGCGAGCAGCTTTTCCTGCGTGATCGGCTTCTGCAAGATCGCATAAGGCCGCAGCGAGGGCATTGCAGGCAAGGCCTCCTCCCCCTGAAGGAAAGTCAGAGCCATCTCCGGCATCACCAATCGCAAGGCCTCGGCGATCTCGCGCAGCGTTTGTACCCCCAGGGAATCATCGATCAGCGCCAACGTACACCCCTCATCGTGTGCCAGCACCACCGCCTCGGCCTTATGGGTCGCGCAGAAGACCTGCGGCACAGCAACGCGCGCCCATTCTGCCAGCCTCTGGCCGGCTTCACGGTCCGCAGAGACGATCAGCACAGCACTCACAAAATATAGTGTATCACGCCTGGGCGAATGTAGCAAGAGACGGTGGACGGTAGACCGTGGACGGTGGAGGGGGGAGGAGGAAGAAAGAGGGAAGATGGAGGAAGAAAGAGGGAAGATGGAGGAAGAAAGAGGGAAAATGTTGGAGATATTAGGATGGTAGGGGATAAGGATAGGATGATTGGGATGCGATGTAGGTAATCCTCGGTGTCTCGCTGTACGTAGAACGGGCTTCAGCCTGTTCAAAAAACACAAGCATTCTTGGACAAACGCAAAGCGTTTGTCCTACACGCCGCATAAACGGAGGACAAAAAAGTGCAGTCCGGATAGCCGCTCAGATGACGACTGCCTGTTCCTTCAGCACCTGTGCCCAAAAGTGCATGAGCTGATCTCCCATCCGCGTTCGGCCTTATCGAGCGATGTTATAATTTTTGATGTGACCCCTCCCGTCGGTATTCCCCGTGGCCTCTGGCCGCATTTCCAGGAATACGATCCAGAGCATCTCAACCTAGAACAAGATGCCGATCTGATCATCCAACGTACGCTCGAATACGGCACGTGGGAGGAACTGCGCTGGCTGATCAAGTCCTACGGGATCGAGCGAATTCGCGAGTTCGTGCGCCGGCACGGTGAGCGTCTGTTATCGCCTCCGACGTTCACCTTCTGGCGAAAATTGCTCGGCCTGCGCTCCTGGCGACGAGCCCCTTTTCGCAAAGAAGCCAAGCAGATATGGCCCTTCTGAACCCGCATTGGGAAGCCCTGACGAGCGAAACGCGGCAGGCCTTCCGCATTGCCGCCACCTTGCCTTTCATCCACCGTTACTACCTGGCCGGAGGCACCGGCTTGGCATTGCACCTAGGCCATCGCTTTTCCGTCGATCTCGACTTTTTCTCCGAGTCCCCCGATGCGGTTGGAGCAGAGGAACGGGCAATGCTCCGTGCGGCTTTCGACGATCCCGCTCTGAACATTCTCTTCGATACAGACATGACCTTTGTGGTCAACTGGCGTGGCGTTGGCGTGAGCTTTTTCCGTTTGGCTCTGTACCCTCTGGTGCAAAAACCTGCGCTGATAGAAGGAGTACCGCTTGCCACTATCGAAGAAATCGGCGCCATGAAGCTGGCAGCCATTACCGGCCGAGGCACCCGCAAGGACTATGTAGACCTTTACTTTATCCTCCAACACACCTCGCTAGAACGGCTATTCGAAGTGGCGGCGGTGAAATATGCCAGAGTTCGCACGTTTGCCGTCAGTGCCATGCGCGCCCTGACCTATTTTAACGATGCCGAAGCCACCCCTATGCCGCGAATGCTCAAACCGGTCTCCTGGGCGGCGATCAAGCGCTTCCTCGAAGCACAAGCGTTGGCCGCAGGCCGCAAGCACTTGGAAGATCTCTGGTCGGAGTAGAAAGCCCTCCAGAATAACGTGGAGGGCATGTCTTGTTCCACTATCCCCCACCCTCCACAGTCTACCGTCCACGGTCTACCGTCTACCCTCCACGGTCTACCGTCCACCGTCAGATAAAGTATACTGTAGCCATGCAGGAGGGCTCCCAGCCCGTCCAATCCTAGGATAAGGAGAGCACACATGAAGGTGGTGACAACGCTTGAAGAGCTCTGGAAGGAACGGGAGAACCTGGCCGAGCCGGTCGGGTTTGTGCCGACGATGGGCTACTTGCACGAGGGACACCTTTCGCTGGTGCGACGCGCCAAACAAGAATGCGCCATCGTCGTGGTGAGCATCTTTGTCAACCCCACCCAGTTCGGTCCACAGGAGGACCTGAATCGCTATCCCCGTGATCTGGAGCGGGACCTGCGCCTGTTGACACCGCTAGACGTGGACCTCGTCTGGACGCCGACGGTGGAGGAGATGTATCCCCCCGGCTATCAGACCTGGGTCACGGTAGAGGAGCTGACCAAGCCGTTGGAGGGAGCGATGCGCCCCGGTCACTTTCGCGGCGTGACCACGGTGGTGAGCAAGCTCTTCAACGCCGTGCGCCCCCAACGGGCCTATTTCGGACAGAAGGATGCCCAACAGGCGGCGGTGATCCGCCAGATGACGCGCGACCTCAGCTACCCGATCGAGATCATCGTTTGCCCCACCGTGCGAGAAGCGGATGGTCTGGCCATGTCCAGCCGCAACACCTACCTCTCGCCGACCGAGCGCCAAGCGGCGACTGTGCTCTACCGTGCCCTGCGAGCAGCGGAAGCCGCCTATCGGGAAGGCGAGCGGGATGCGGAGCGGCTCCGAACGATCATGCGCCAGGTGCTGGAAAGCGAGCCGCTGGCGCAGGTGCAATACATCTCGTGTGCCGACTATGATACGCTACAAGAACTCGATCAGGTGCGCGGCAAGGCGCTGCTTTCGATGGCCGTGTTTATCGGCAAAACCCGCCTGATTGACAACCTGGTGCTGGAATAACCCCTTCACCGTCCACATTCCACCGTCCACGGTCTACGGTCTACGGTCCACCGTCTATCACGTGATCTGCTCAAAATGTTCGACCGGCAGGACAAAGACCAGCCCACGCGCCGTTTGCGGATCGGTGCGCGGCAGCAAGCGACGGATCAGCGAAAGCACCGCTTCGACCTGGGCATCGTCTACGCCTATCAGCAATGTGGCCTGTCCACTGCGCAGGAAGCCGCCGGTCGAGGCAATACGCGTCACGCGGTGCCCGGCCTGGGTAAGGCCCTGAATCGTGGGCTCGGCATCGTGATCCCGCACGATCAACACGATCAGCTTCATGACTATAACTCCTCAAAATATTCGATGGGTAGGGTAAAGACGGTTGCACCGCCAACGGTGACGGGGAACGAAGTCGGGACAGGAAAGGGTGAACCCTCAACCGGCAACGTCATATACTCCACGCGCTGACGGCAGGAAACCTGCAGCGCCTGCAGTGCCTTTCCCACTTGCTCCGCCCGCAGATGGATCAGCAGGGTGGCATTCCGCCGTCCCAGGAAGCCACCACTGCTGCTGAGGAACGACGTCGGGAGACCCTGGTGCCGCAAGGCACGCAGCGCTTCTTCCAGGTCTTGCTCCTGGATCACGGCCAGCATTCCAAGCCTTTCGGTCATCTCTTCCTCCTCCGCTTCTCAGCTCATGCGCCGCACCTGCACACCGGGCTGCGCCTCCAGCCGACGGATGATCCGGGCACGGATGGGTGCCACTTCGTCATCGCTCAGGGTGCGATCCGGCGCCTGGTAGGTTAGGTGATAGGCCAGCGATTTGCGTCCGGCGCCGAGTTGTTCGCCACGATAGAGATCAAACAGCTGCACTTCGGCCAGCAAGCGCCCACCGGCCTCGCGGATCAACCGTTCCACCTCCGCAGCCGGCATCTCTTCCGGCACCACCACGGCCAGGTCCTCACGTACCGGCGGGTATTCCGGGATCGGGCGCGCCAAGCGCACTTTGCTCAAGCGGCGCAGGGCGATCAGGTCGATCTCGGCGACCAGCAGAGGATGCCGCCAGGGCCAATCCAAGCGTTCCCGCACCGAAGGATGCAATTCACCGGCATAGCCCAAGCGCTCTCCCTGGACCTCTAGCCGCGCCGCCCGCCCCGGATGCAGGTAAGCCACTTCGCGTTCCACCGTCCAGTTCACCTCTTCACATCCCAAGCGCTCTAGCAGCACCTCCAGCGTGCCTTTCAGGTCAAAAAAGTCCAACACGGGCGGTTGCGCACCGTCCCAGGAAGCTGCCGAGCGCTCCCCACCCATGACGATCGCCAGCCAGGGATGTTCAAGCGGCAGATCGCCGGGGCGCGGCAAAAAGACCGGGCCGATCTCGAAAAGCGCCAGGCGCGCACGTTGACGGGCGTTCCGTTCGGCGACCTCCAGCACCGAAACGAGCAAATTGCGGCGCAACACCCGACGTTCCGGCGCGATCGGGTTGATCAGGCGAATATACTGTGTCTCATCCTGCGTTCCCAAAAGGCGCGCCTCGCGCTCCGGCGAGGTCAGGCGATAGGTGATCACCTCCTGCAAGCCTAAATTGGCCAGCAGATCGCGCAGCGCTTCCTCCCACTCGTAGTCCGGGTTGCCGATCTGCGGCGGCAGGGTATCCGAAAGGCGGGTGGTCGGGATGCGATCGTAACCGTACAGACGGGCGATCTCCTCACAGAGATCGGCCACGCCGATGATCCCCTCCCCGATATCCATTCGATGTGGCGGCACGTGGACGCGCAACCCCTCTTTGCCGACCTCTTCGCAGGTGAATTGCAGGCGTTCCAGCAAGGCGCGCATCTCCTGCCGATCCGGAGAGAAACCGAGCAGCCGACGTACCTGCTGCGGCGTGATCTCGATCGGCGCCGGACGCGGCGGCTTGGGATAGGCATCCACCAGGTCGCCCAGCACCTGACCTCCGCTCCAGGCCGCCATCCAGCGCAGGCCGCGCCGCACGCCATCCTCGGCCAAAGCCGGGTGGACGCCGCGCGAGAAGCGATACGCGGCCTCGGATGGTAGGTTGTGCATCAGCATCGTGCGGCGGATGTTGATGTAATTCCACGCTGCCCCTTCGAGCAACACGTTACGGGTCTGCTCTGTGACTTCGGACTCGGCACCCCCCATCACCCCCGCAATCGAGAGCGGACCTTGAGCATCACACACCAAAACGTTCACCGGCTGCAACGTACGCTCGACCCCGTCCAGGGTCGTCAGGCGCTCGCCGGGATGCGCAGCGCGGGTGATAATGCGCACTTTGCCATCGCCGGCCCGGCGCTTGAGCACATCGTAATCAAAGGCGTGGAGCGGCTCGCCGAGCTCGAGCATGGTATAGTTCGTGGCATCCACAATGTTGTTGATCGGGCGCATGCCGGCCAGCTTGAGCCGTCGCTGCACCCAGTAGGGGCTGGGACGGATGGTAACGTTGCGGATCAGGCCGAGCACAAAGCGCGGGTTCAGGTCGGGATCGGTGATTTCGATCTCCGCCAGGTCGGCCAACCGACCTTCGGCGTAAGGAGTCGGCAAGGTCAGATCGGGTTGGCGAAGCGGCAGGTTGAGCGCCGCGGCCAGCTCACGGGCAACCCCTAGAATGCTCAAGGCGCGTGCCATATTCGGCAAGATGCTCACTTCGAGCACCACATCGCCCATGTAATCGGCCAGCGGCATGCCGGTTGGCGCATCCGGATCGAGCACGATGATCCCTTCATGGTCATCGGAGATGCCCAGTTCTTTCTCCGAGCAGACCATCGAGTAGGATTCAACGCCACGAATGCGGGTGCGCTTGAGGGTCATCAGCTGCTGCCCCTCGGCATGGCCATCGTAGAGCACGGCGCCCTCTTTGGCGTAGGCCACCTTGAGCGGCTGCGGAAACGGGCCGGTGCCCTTATACGGGAACAGGTTCGGCGCGCCGGTCAGGACGGTGTGCCGTTGCTCGCCATCGAACAGATCGCATAAGACCAGGCGGTCAGCGTTCGGATGGGGCATCACTTCGCGGATCTCGGCCACGACGATCTTTTCCCGATCCCATTCCAAGCCGGTGATCTTGAATTCGTGTACGGCGCCCTGCGGCGGCATCGGCCGACCGACATAGCGGATCTCCTCTACTTCCAACCCGGCAAAGGTCAGGGCCCGCGCAATGTCCTCGATTGCAATCCCTTTTAGGTCTACGAAATCTTCAAGCCACGAAACAGGGACCTTCATGTTCTCCTCAAGAATGGTGAAAGGTTTGGCAGGTTATCTCGGCGCGAGGGCGAGGCCTCAAAATTGTTCCAGGAAGCGAAGATCGTTGCTCCAGAAGGAGCGGATATCTTCCACCCGGTGACGGAGCATGAACTGACGTTCCGGCCCCATGCCGAAGGCAAAACCGGTGTAGCGTTGTGGATCGTAGCCACCGTTCTGCAGGACGACCGGATGAACCATGCCGGCACCGAGGATCTCCAGCCAGCCGGAATATTTGCAGACGCTACAGCCTTTCCCGCCGCATACGAAGCATTCCACGTCCACTTCCGCAGAGGGTTCCGTGAAGGGGAAGTACGAGGGGCGGAAGCGCACCCGTGCCTGGGGCCCGAACATGCGGCGCGAAAAATCGATCAGCGTGCCTTTGAGATCGCTGAACGTAACGTTATACCCCACCACCAGCCCCTCGACCTGGTGGAACTGGATCTCCGAACGCGCCGTGATCTGCTCATAGCGGAAGCACATCCCCGGCAGCGCAATGCGGATCGGCGGCGGGTCCTGGGGGTTGAGGGCAGCGAAATAGCGCATGGCGTGGATCTGACCGGGGGAAGTGTGGGTTCGCAGGACCCAGTTGTAGGTCCCATCCTGAGCGCCGGCATCCACATAGAAGGTATCCTGCATCTCGCGCGCCGGATGGTGCGGAGGGATATTCAGCAGTTGGAAGTTGTATTCATCGGTTTCGACTTCGCGCGAGGTGAAGACCTGGAAGCCCATTTCGGCCAGGATGCTCAGGACGCGGCGCAGCTGCTGGGTGGAAGGGTGCAGGCGTCCAATGGCCGGTCGGCGACCCGGTAATGTAACATCCACGCGCTCGGCCTGCAGGGAACGTTCGAGCAAAGCTTGCTTAATCTCGCGCTGCTTTTCGGCCAGCGCATGTTCCAAGCGCAGTTTCACCTGATTGGCACGTTGCCCCACCCGCGGGCGCTCCTCTTTGGGCAGCGTGCTCAGCGTTGAAAAGACCTGCATCAGCGGCGCACTTCGTCCCAAATGCGCAATGCGCCAGTTTTCCAACCCATCTTCATCCTGGACGGTTTCCAGTTCCTGCAAGGCCTGTTGTTCCATTGCATCCAGATTTTCCAGCATCGAACCTCCGAGTGTGATCAATTACTCCTCGCCGGAAAAGTCTTCCTCTTCACCCGTTCCGGCCAGTTCGGGCAGTGCGGCTTCGATCTCTTCCGGGCTTTGACCGGCCTCCAGCCGATCCACGACCTCATCGAATTCCGGCGGCAATTCCTCGCCGAGCTCTTCGCCCATCTTGCGCATCATGCGTCCCAGGGCGCGTGGGTCTTCTTCCAATCCTTCCAGGGCGGCGGGATCGGCCAGATCCTCAAGGGCCTCTAGGCGGCTTTCCTCCGAACGCAGCAAGCGCACCCGGCCGATCCGTCGGCGCACATTTTCGCTCTGACAATACGGACAGTGCACAGGGCGTTTCCCGTATTCGGCATAACTGATAAAGAGCTCGAAGCGTTTGCGGCAATTCAGGCAAACGTAATCGTAGGTCGGCATAGGCGAACCACCTTCCAGAGAGATTCCCGGTGAAGCATCCTTATTTTACCGTAATTGGGGACCGTGGACCGTAGACCGTGGACGGTGGATCATGGAGGGTGGACGGCAGATGGTGAATGGTGGACGGTGGAGGGTGGACTGTGGACGGTGGTCCGTGAACGAGAGGCGAAACGCTTAACGGGTACACGAGGGAGGGATTAACCCTCTTCCTTCCCACCGGCCATCTCCTCTTGGATCACCTTCTCGAAGGCCTCTACCACCCTGGGATCGAAATGCTTGCCGGATTGGGAGCGGATATACTCCAGTGCCTCTTGCGGTGAAAGCGCTTTGCGATAGGGACGATCGCTTGTCAGCGCATCCCAGACATCTACCACGGCGAAAATGCGCGCCGCCAGCGGAATTTGCTCGCCTTTCAAGCCGCGTGGATAACCGCTCCCATCCCATTTTTCATGATGACAATAGGGGATTTCCAACGCCGGTTTTATGAAGTCAATATCTTGCAGCATGTCATAGGCGATCTGCGGGTGGCGACGCATGATCTCCCATTCCTGTGGCGTGAGAGAACCGGGTTTCCGCAGGACTTCATCCGGGATGGCGATCTTGCCAATATCATGGAGCAACACGCCGCGACGAATATGCGGCCATTGCTTGTCGGGCACTCCTAACACCTCGGCCAAGCGTAAGGTTAAGCGTAACACGCGCTGGGTGTGCCCGTGGGTTTCGCAATCGCGAAACTCCAATGCCCGCGACCAGCCTTCGATCGTTGCATCATAGGCGAGGAGCACATCCGTTGCCATGCGCTGGGCATCTCGGAAGAGCCGTACGTTTTGGATGGCAATGGAGGCCTGGCCGGCCAAGGCCTCGAGGAACGCAACCCACTCGCTTTCTTCCATATCCCCCTCTAGAAACGGTTGGGGGCGGCGATGGAAAGCGGCCAGCACGCCGATCAACTCGGCTTGGGCGATCATCGGGGCAACGTAGGCGGCCTGGAACTCATCGTCCGGAAACAGGCGACGGAGGATCGCTTGTTGCGCTTCATCGGCACTCTGAATGGCCAAGGTTTTCTGCTTGAGCAAGGCTTCACCCAAAAGGTCGCGACCCAAGCGGATGGCACGTTGCGAAAAGGTCAGGGATTGGAAACCTTCGCCATAGGAAAAGTGTAATTCGTGGAAATCAGGCTGATACAGCCATATGCCGGCTGCGTGCACGCTCAGCTGCTGGGTCACTTCGCGAACCACGATCTCGCTCAAGATTTTCTGATCGAACGTGCCCGCAATTGCCTGATCGATGTGGCGCAGCGCTTCGATGCGTTGCAGGCGCCGGCGCGTTTGCTCGATCAGGCGCAGATTTTCGATCAACAAGGCAGCGCGTCCGGCCAGACGGTTCAAGGCCTGCAAGTCGGCCTCGCTGAACGCGTTTTTGCGGCTGATATTATCCAGGGAAATGACACCAAGCACCCGATCATGGGCGATTAGCGGAGCGACGATGGCGCTTTGGATCTCGGCCAACTCGGCGATCGGCCCTTCATAGCGTACTTCTCCATCTGCCCGGACATCCGCAATGAGCAGCGGCCGGCGCTCACGGAAAGCTTTGGCCGAATAGCCGAATGTAAGTGGAAAGGAAGAGGTTAGTGCCGCCGGATCGTTATAACCGTGCACGGCTCGAATGTGCAGGCGATCATCGGCTCCCAGGAGCAAGATCGAGCCTTTTTCGGCGGCCGGGGTGAGATGCATGGCCGCTTGTAAGATACGATCGAGGAGGGGTTGCAATTCAAGCGGGCCGCTCAGCGCTTCGGTGAGCATGGCTTCGGCCTGGGCCAGGCGTTCGGCGCGGCGGCGCTCCCCGATATCCCGCTGGACGCTGACAAAATGGGTGATCTCGCCTCCAAGGGTGCGCACCGGTGTAATCACCTGGTTCACCTCGTAAAGGGTCCCATCCTTGCGACGGTTGATCACATCCCCCTCCCACACCTGGCCGCTCAGGATCGTTTCCCAAAGATGCCGATAGAAGTCCGCATCATGTAATCCGGATTTCATCAGGCGTGAGGTCTGGCCAAGGGCTTCTTCGGCAGTGTAGCCGCTGAGCCGGGTGAAGGCGCGGTTCACCCACAGGATCACACCCTGGCGGTCGGTGATGATAATGGCATCGGCCGATTCCTGCAAAGCGATGGCCTGCAGTTCTAGTTGGGCGCGGGCACGCTCCAGCTCGCTGATATCTACAGCGATGCCCACCACTCCACCCTCTGGCATCGGGAGACAGCGGGTCAAAAAAGCAAGCCCATTCAATTGAGCTACATAGACCTGCTCTTCACCGGCCAAGGCCTTTTGCAGGTGTTCGACGATCTCCGGGAAGTCGGCATATAGCTCAAGAGCCGGCCGCCCGACCACTTCATTCGGTTGCAAGCCCAGAGACTGCAAGGCCTTGCCTTGTGAAAGCGTAAAGCGTCCTTCCCGATCCAGGGCAAAGAGCACGATCGGGGCATTGGTCAGGACGAGATTCAGCAGGGAAAGGGTTTTTTCCAAGCGTCCGGCCATGTTATCAAAATCGCGCGCCAGGACACTTAGCTCGCCAATGCCATAGGGCAAGCGAGTGCGCGCCTGGAGATCTCCTTCCGCCAGGCGATGAACGGCCTCTCTGAGATCGTCGATATGCCTGAGAAAGAGAAAGTGACCCAAAGGCCAGGCTAGGATGACGCTGGTTAGAAGCACTGCGATGCTCAAGAAGACGGTGAAGAAAAACCGGCGTTCGGCAGCCCCGTAAATCCGTTCTCGCTCAAAACCCAATACGATGTAACCGACGGTGGTCGTCCCGATCTGCCAGGGAGCGAAAGCGTAAATCCTGTGTATCCCATCTAATCCTTGCATTTCACTCAAGTCGGATACCGGCCGGCCGAGCACATGGGCAACGATGGACTCTTCTCTTGCCGGGCGGCCCACCCAGCCGGACGGATCGGGCCATCTTGCCAGCACGGTGCCTGCTGAATCCAAGACCATGTACACATCCCCTTGGGAAGGGGAAAGGCGGCTGACCAAGGATGGCAACCAATCCAAATTCAGGCTGGCAGTGACGAAGCCGCGCCTTTCTCCGTCAACGGTGATCGGATAGGCCAGAATGAGGGTAGGTTTGCCTGTGACGCGCCCGATTTGAAAATCGCCGGCCACCAGGCCTTCCGCACGCCGGGCACGCCCAAACCAGGAAGTATCCGCAACGTTCACGGGACCTGCTAAGGGACGCGCAGAACAGCGGACGTTGCCCTGCATATCCACCACGGCCATATTGCTATAGGCCGGTTGCACAATAAAGTATTGCTGTAACAACGTATCGCATGCCGCGCCAAAGTTTTGAACGGCTTCTAGCGATGCCAGTTGAGCCAGATAGCGCTGTGTTTCATCCAGCAGGGTTTCCTGGCGAACGGAGATGGTGGTCAATTGAGTGCGCAACAGGTCTTCCGCATGGCGTTTTTGAACCTGGAGGGATTGCCACGATGTGGAAAGCAGTACTCCCGCCAAGGGCAATGTGACTAACATCAAGGACAGGAAGAGACGGAAACGCAAGCCCGATAAAAATTGCCTCATAGAGACTCCCAAGACATTCGACCGTGGACGGTGAATGGTGGACGGTGGACCGTGGACCGTAGACGGTGGATCGTTGACCGTTGACCGTGGATGAGAAAGCGAATGGTCAAACGCTCAACAGAAAAGACGGAATGAGAACGTATCACAAAGAGAGTTCTGAGCCACCGGCCCATAAAGGCCTGCAATTGCTGAGGTACAAGAGTCCAAATGGGTTTACAGGTCTCATGGGTTCCGGTCTGTGAGAACGGTGCCCATTGGATTTTTCACAGGAACGCTAAGAACGCACAAGAGCCTGCCCTTGGGGCGGCAGGTAAACCCACAATGCCTGTGGAAGTACCTCCAATGTGACTTCTCGCCCGCCTAGCGCCGGTTCTCCATCCAGCTGCAGCGGGAAAGGGGTTTCGGAGGTCACGGTGATGCGGCGAAAGGGAATGCAGAGAGCATCGGTCGAATGCTGGTGGTGGCCGCTAAGCAGGGCAAAGAAATGACGAAAGGCATCGCTCAGGCTGTGGCCGCCGAAGAGCCACAGGTCCATCACGCCATCGTCCATGAAAGCCTGTGGCGAAAGCGTAGCCAAGCCTCCGATGTAACGGCGGATGTTCGTCGCTACCGCCAGCAGATAGTGTCCCTCGATCTGTCGGTCCTCGTGCCATACCTGCAAATCAAGCCCATGCCAGAAGCTGGCATTCCAGATCGTGGTGGCGGCATAGTGGGGAACAGAGATATATTTGTAAAAGCGGCGGCGCGGTTCAAGTTTGTGCACGGTCAGTGCATCCAGGCCAAGGCCGGCCCAAAGCAGAAAGGGCAGTTCGTTGCACAAGCCGAGGTCCACAGCTCGACGAGGGGCACGGAGCAGGATCTCCAGATTCTGCCGCAGAGCATACCAGGAAAACCAGGTAAAAGGGCGCAAGCCCATTTCGCGTGCCCAGACGTTGCTCGTCCCGGCCGGAAGCACCATTAGCGCGGTCTGACTGCCTTTCAGCCCGGCGGCCACCAGTCCCACCGTTCCATCGCCGCCGATGGCGAACACCGTATCGTATTTTTCCAAAGCGGCCTGACGCGCTATCTGGGTCGTATGACGACCGTTCAGTGTTTCGGCAACCGTGATCTGCCAGTTCTGTCGTTGCAGCCGGCGCACCAACGCAGGAATAAACGGGCGCACCGGGAACCGTCCCGCCGCCGGGTTGTAGATAATCATGCCGCGCATATGAAAATTATAATCCGTTTCGCACTTATTCGCTTAAAAACGGTTGTTTCTAGTGAACTATTAACAAGATAAATATCAAATGAGCGTTTCCCCTGCCATCTATCATTTTCAGCGCGCGCCGCGGCGACCGAACTGACGTTCGAGCAAATCAACCGAAAGGTGGATCATCGTCGGGCGGCCGTGCGGACAGGTGCGAGGGTTTTCGCAGCGTTCCAGATCTTCTAGCAGGGCGCTCTGTTCGGCATGGGAAAGGGCCTGTCCGGCTTTGACCGCCAAACGCTTGCAGACGCGCGCTGCCAGGCGGGCTTCCTGTTCCTGTTGCAGGGGCGTTTCGTCTTCTTCAAAATCCTCTACCAGGGCACGCAGGGCGAGGGCGGGATCGCGGCCGGAGAAAAGGGAAGGAATGGCACGCACCTGATAGGTGTGCGGGCCGAAGGGCACGACTTGAAAGCCAAAGCGCTCCAGGTAGGACAATTGGGCCTCCAGCAAGCTCGCCTGATGCGGCGGCAGGGTGACCATGACGGGCGTCAGCAAAGCCTGCGAGGCCAGGCGCTGTTGATTCATTTGGGAAAGCAATTTCTCAAAGAGCACGCGCTCATGGGCGGCGTGCTGATCGATCAGGTACAGGCCATCGGGGCCTTCGGCGATCAGATACGTTTGTGCCACCTGGCCGATCAGGCGCAAGATGGGCAAGCGAGGAGAAGGAAGCGGAGAAGGAGCAGAAGCGGGAGGTGCACTTGTCGTTCCGGGAGGGGAGGAGGGAATTTCCCGATGGGCAATCTCCCATTCCGGCGGGAAGGAGGTTTGGGGCACAGGGGGCGGGGTGATCGCCTCCACGTTCGGCGCAAGCTCGGGCAGCGTGGCCCCGGCCAAAAGTCCGCGCCGAACCGCCCGCTGCACGAAGCTGAAGACGCGATCGGCGTCTCGGAAGCGCACTTCGGCTTTGGCCGGGTGCACGTTCACATCCACTTCTTGCGGCGAGATTTCCAAAAAAATCACGGCAAGCGGATAGCGCCCGACCATCAGCAGGGTGTGATAGGCCTGGAGCAGCGCCGTCACCAGCGGTATATCCTGCACCCAGCGCCCGTTGACGAAGAAGGTGATCTCGCGGCGGTTGGAGCGCGTGATGGCCGGCGGGCTGATGAAACCGCTCAGGCGGAGGCCTTGCTCTTCTGATTCAATTTCGATCAGGGGGCGGGCGATCTCCGTACCGTAGAGTGTGGCCAGAATGGCGCGGCGATCGCCATCGCCGGCAGTCTGTAGCAACACCTGATCCCCTTCCTGCAAGGTGAAGCGCACCTGTGGATAGGCCAGGGCATAACGGGAGAGGAGCACATCGATCAGGCGACGCTCGGTGAGGTCGGTTTTGAGGAATTTCAGGCGCGCCGGCAGGTTGAAGAAAAGGTGCTCGACGCGCACCAGGGTTCCCGGCGGTGCGCCCACGGGTTCGACCCCTAGCATCTGCCCGCCTTCCAGACGAATGCGCGCTCCCTGGGCGGCTTGCGGCGGTCGCGAGGTGATGGTGAGGTGGGAGACTGCGGCGATAGAGGCCAGGGCCTCGCCACGGAAGCCGAGGGTGCGGATGTTATAGAGATCGGCCGCTTGGGCGATCTTGGAAGTGGCGTGACGCTGCACGGCCAGGGGCAGTTCTTCGGCCGGGATGCCACAGCCGTCATCGGCGACTTCGATCAGCCGACGGCCGGCCTGCAGCAGGCGGACGCGAATCTGCCGCGCACCGGCATCCAGGGCGTTTTCGATCAGCTCCTTGACCACCGAGGCCGGGCGCTCGATCACTTCGCCGGCGGCGATCTGAGAGGCAACTTCCGGGGGGAGCAGGCGGATCGGCATTTCAGCGTGGGGAGAATTCGTCTACCAAGCGACCGTGTTCATCGAAGTGGAAAGGACCTTGCGGGACGCGCGGGTCGATCTGGATGTAACCGGCATCCATGTACTCCCAAAAGAGCTGGAAGGGGGCTTTGCCGGCCTGCCATTTTTCGGCCATCACGACACCGTGACCCGGCAGGATGGTGAAAACGACCCGGCGCGGGTCTTCGGGGTTGCGCAGGGCCCGGGAACGCGAGAAGGCATCATGGATGCCGTGTGCTTGGGCCTCGGTGGCACAGGTGACAGGATAGTGATAGTATGGTTCGTCGAGGGAGACGAACTCTACAAAGCGGGGATCATAGGCGCGCACGCCACGGTGGCCGTGCAGCTTAGAACGGATCACCGGCACCTCGGTGCCGTTTTCCCAGTGCAGGCGCGGCAGATCGCGATCCATCAGCATGAGTTCAACCGCTTCGGAGGAGGGCGGATCGTTGCGTTTGCCCTCTACATGACGTACCAGTGCACCCTGACCATCCGGGCGAATGCCGACGATCACCGCCAGCTCATCTTCGGTAATGCTATCCTTATCCACCGGTCGGGCACTGCCGGTGACTGTGGAGATCAGGGCGCTCAGAGCAGGCTCCCAGGTGGCAAAACAGCCTTCGCTGTATTGATCGGCAACGACCTCGGAGATGGCCGGGACATGCACCAGACGATTGACGTACACCGTGGGGGTGAAGAAATTGCGTTTGCCCAGTTCACGCGCCGCCTGGATCATCGCCTGAGGGGTGGTGAGGCTCCGCCAGGTTTCGGCAGGGATCAGCGGTTCTACCACACGGTGTTGGGTCACTTCATGGGTGCTCAATGCCGTCACCTGGCGCAAGACGATATCCCGATAGAACTCTTCCGGGGAGGCGCCATCGCTGCGTGGGTAACCGCCGACCAGGTCAAAATGATAGGCTTCCACGGGTTTGTCATCGCCCACCAGGAGCAAGATGCGGATGCTTTTGGCCTGTGCCTGTAGCATGCGTTGCAGTGCCAAGAGCGGCCCACCGCGCTGACTTTGCTCCAACAAGGTCTTCCAGGCGTCTTCGGCCAGGCCGGGGAAGGTAAAATCGGCGGGGTCGGGGGGCGATTTGCGCAGGGCATTTTCAAAATGCTCGATCCAGCGACGGAACACTTCGGGGGTGGCATGGATCAGCGTGAGCACGGTGGGGGTGTGTTTGAGGCCAAAGCGCCGACGAACGGTGAAAAGCACCGCCTGCCGCCAGTTCAACGGTTCGGCAAAGGGCGCGTTGGTGAGCACGAGGTCGGTTTTTTCGTCCGGTTGCTCCTGAACGATGTGCCCTTGGCGACGGAAGGCCTCCAGGAGGTGGGGGATGCTCTCCTCCAACAAGGCGCTTAGCGGCGCAGACGGCACAAAAGCTAGATGAATGGAGCGCAACCACGGATGAATGTTTGCGGACGGGTTACCCATAAGTCACCTCCTGTTGACAGATTCTGGGCTAAAGTTTACCATAGTGGACGGTGGACGGTAGACGGTGGACGGTGGACGGCACAATCCTTTCATTGCGGTTTTCCCGATGCTCCCTGTTCCATCCCGAACATTCGCTGCATGAGGCGCAAAGTTATGGAATTCCCAGCGCATCTACTCGCCCTTCTACGCCAGGCAGAGCGGATTGCCGTGTTGACCGGGGCCGGCATTTCCCAGGAATCGGGATTGCGCACGTTTCGCGATGCGCAGAATGGGCTCTGGCAACAATATCGTCCGGAAGAGCTGGCCTCACCCCAGGCTTTTGCCCGCAACCCGAAGCTGGTCTGGGATTGGTATGCCTATCGCCGCGAGGCGCTGAAAGGAGCACGTCCCAACCCGGCACATTATGCGCTGGTCGAGATGGAACGTCACGCGCCGGACTTTACCCTGATCACCCAAAACGTGGACGGTTTGCATCAGATGGCCGGCAGCCGAAGCGTGATCGAGCTCCACGGCAATATCCGGCGGGTGCGTTGCTCGCTTTGCGAAGCAGTCGCTTCGGATTGGGAGGATGACGGCCTGGAAGTGCCGCGCTGTGTGCATTGCGGCGGCCTGCTACGGCCGGACGTGGTCTGGTTCGGTGAGATGCTGCCGCGTCAGGCGCTGGAAGCGGCGATCGCAGCGGCGCGCCGGGCGCAGATCTTCTTTTCAATCGGCACGTCCGGCGTTGTGCAGCCGGCGGCCTCGCTACCCTATGCGGCCAAACGGAACGGGGCCGTGGTGATCGAGATCAACCTGGAGGAGACACCGCTCACGCCGCGCGCCGATTTTGCCTTTCAGGGAAAGGCCGGCCAGGTCCTGCCTGCTCTGGTCACCGCCGCTTGGGGATGAACGACCGCTCGCGGTCTACGGTCTATCGTCTACTCCACGGTCTATCGTCCACCGTCCACGGTCTATGTCCGTCAATACTTCACTGCGCTCAGTTGGCGCAATTTATCCATGCGATGGATCGCCGTAATGCGCCGAATGGTGCCGGTGCGACCGCGCACGACCAGGCTATCGGTCGTTGCGCCATCGCCCAGGTACCGCACGCCGCGCAAAAGCTCTCCATCCGTGATGCCGGTAGCGGCGAAGAAGACATCCTCCGAGGCGACCAGATCGTCCATCGTGAGCACCTTATCGAAATCGTAGCCCATCTCGCGCCCTCGGCGCAGTTCCTCTTCGTTGCGCGCGTAGAGCTTGCCCTGAATTTCTCCCCCCATGGCGCGCAGCGCACAGGCCGCCAGCACCCCTTCCGGTGTGCCCCCGATGCCGAAGAGCACATCTACGCCGGAATCCGGCCAAGCGGTCATCAGCGCCGCAGCCACATCGCCATCCGGGATCAGGCGAATGCGCGCGCCGGCCCGACGGATCTCGGCGATCATCTCGGCGTGACGGGGGCGATCGAGGATCACGCAAGTCAGGTCCTGCACCTCTTTCTTTTTCGCCTGCGCAATGGCCTTAAGGTTCTCGGTGATCGAGGCTTCGATATTGATCTTACCCTTGGCTTCCGGCCCGACGGCGATTTTGTTCATGTAGACGAAGGGGCCGGGGTTGAACATGGTGCCGCGCGGTGCAATGGCTACAGTGGAGATCGAGTTCAGGTTGCCGTTTGCCAGCGGGCGTGTGCCGTCGATCGGGTCAACGGCCACGTCTACTTCCGGTGGCAGGCCGTTTCCCACGCGTTCGCCGTTGTAGAGCATCGGCGCCTGGTCTTTTTCTCCTTCGCCGATCACGATGATCCCGTCCATCGAAACGGTCTGCAATACCAAACGCATGGCCTCGACGGCGGCGCGGTCGGCGGCTTCTTTATCGCCGCGTCCCATGTAACGTCCGGCTGCCAGCGCTGCCGCTTCGGTAACACGCACCAGTTCCAGGGCAAGATTGCGCGTGGGCACTTCGTTCATATCCCCTCCTAAGAAAGAAGTTGAATGAAATAATAGCCGATCACCCCTGCCCAGAGCCAAGAATCAATGCGATCAAAAGCGCCTCCATGACCCGGAAAGAGGTTGCCGGAATCTTTGGCGCCGGCCTGGCGTTTGAAGAGACTTTCACCCAGGTCGCCTAAGGGCGTCAGGGCACCGAGCAAAAAGCCCAATCCTGCACCCTGCCAAGGTGTGATCGCAAGAGGACCAAACCTGGAATAGGCCCAGGCTAGAAAAGCACCGGCGAGCACTGCAGTGAACAAACCGGCCGCAAAGCCCTCCCAGGTCTTTCCCGGGCTCAACCGCGGGGAAAGGCGATGCTTTCCATAGCGCGCGCCGATGTTATAAGCACCGCTATCGGCCAACCAAACGATGGGGAGGACCAGCATCAACCACCATCCTCCATTCGGCAGGTTGCGCAGCGCGTACAGGTACGAGCCGATCCATCCAAAATACACGATTCCGCCCAAGCTGATGGTGAAATCGAGCGCACTTTGATTATCCCCGCGTTCATAGCGCAGGAGGTAATAGGTCAGGAAGGCGAGCGCATAGAAAGCCAGCAACCCTTCCGCCCATCGAGGAAAAAACGCTCGTACGATGAGGAAGAGCAACACCGCGCTCGCCACCATCCAGGACGAAGGATGATACCCCATGCGACGGAAAAGCTGCGCGTATTCCCAGCTCGCCGTAACCAGAAAAAAAGCGATCAGGAGAAAAAACGGGATGCCTCCCCATAGAATGGCCGGTATGCCTAGAAAAAGAAGGACAATGGACGTGAGAACGCGTTTAGCGAGTGTGGACATTGCTGACCGCGGCCGAGACACCTCCGAAGCGGCGGTCGCGTTGGGCGTAGTCTTCGAGTGCACGACGAAATTCCTCCTTATCAAAATCGGGCCAGTAGGTGGGAGTGACATACCACTCTGAATAGGCGGCCTGCCAAATCAAAAAATTGCTCACCCGCAGCTCACCGGAAGTGCGAATGATCAGGTCCGGATCGGGTACGCCGGCGGTGAACAGGTAACGGCTAACCAGTTCGGCAGTCACTTCCTCGGCCGGGATGCCATCGCGGATGATACGTTGAATCGCACACACGATCTCGTCACGTCCCCCATAGTTGAATGCCACGTTTAACACCAGCCGGGTGTTCTGGCGCGTTTTCTCAACCGCCTGGATCACTTTCTTTTGCAGGCGCGGGTCGAGACGGTCTAGCCGTCCGATATGGCGAATTTGGACGCCCTCACGGTGCAGTTCATCCAGTTCCCGATCGATCACATCTTCTAAGATGCGCATCAATCCCTGGACCTCTTCCGGAGGGCGCCCCCAGTTTTCGGTGGAGAAGGCGTAAATGGTGAGGTATGGAATGCCGAATTCGACGGCGGCGCGGATGATGCGCCTTAGATTTTCGGTCCCAGCCCGATGGCCGGCCAGGCGCGGCAGGCCGCGTGCCAGAGCCCAACGTCCATTCCCGTCCATGATGATGGCCACGTGGCGCGGCAGACGTTCGGGCGGGATATTCAAAGGGGTTTCAGACATATCAAACTTCCATTATCTCCGCTTCTTTTTTCTCTCCGAGACGATTCACTTCCTCGATATAACGATCGGTCAACTTTTGCAATTCTTCCTCTCCGCGCTTGCGCTCATCTTCTGAAATCAGCTTTTCCTTTTCCGCCTCACGGATGTCATTATGGGCATCACGGCGGATATTGCGAATGGCGACGCGCGCTTCTTCCAACCGTGCATGGACGAGCTTCACCAACTCGCGCCGCCGTTCCTCGGTGAGCGGTGGCAGGTTCAGGCGAATGCTTTTTCCGTCATTGTTCGGAGGCAATCCTAGGTTGGAGGAAAGAATCGCTTTTTCAATCGCTTTAAGTGTGGAGGGATCGAAGGGCTTGATCAGCAGGGAACGCGGTTCTGGGACGGTAATCGTGGCCAATTGCATCAGCGGGGTGGGCACCCCATAGTACTCGACCGGCAATTTTTCAACCAGCGCCGGTGAGGCCCGCCCGGTGCGAATGCCGGCCAGGTCCTCGGTCAACACCTGAATAGCATTCTTCATACGCCCTTCGGCATCCTTCAAAATATCTTTGATCACTTCAACCTCCGTGGTCAGAAGAATCTCTCCGCACAGTACTCTATGCTATTTTACGCTACCTTGGGCAAGATGGAAAGAGTAGTTTAGTTATGTAGTCGAATAGTCGGGTGGTCGGATAGTCGCGGGGTTGAGGGGTCGGTAGAGACAGTTGGAGCGAGGGTCAGCGTCCCACACGCCACGGTCTACCGTCCACGGTCTGCGGTCATGGTCAACCTCTCGCTCAACACCGCTCTCTGTAACATCTAGGAAGGTCTTTCTGGATGATATAATCTCACCCATGCGCTCTTACCTGTACTTTACCGTTTTCATCTCCGGCATGGGCATCCTGGGGGCGGAGATGAGCATTTCGCGCCTGTTGAGCAATCACTTTGGGAGTAGCAATTTGGTGTGGGCGAGTGTGATCGGCCTGATGATGCTGTATCTGGCTGCAGGTTATTTCCTCGGTGGCCGCCTGGCCGATCGCCGACCACAATTTCGGGTGCTGTACTTACTTCTGCTGATAGGCGGTTTCACGCTGGGGGTAGCGGCCTGGCTGGCGCGGCCGATCGTCACCTGGGCCGCCAGGGCTTTTGCCGATCTGGAAGTCGGGGTTTTGCTGGCTTCTTTCTTTAGCACATTGCTCCTCTTCAGCCTGCCCTTGATCCTGTTGGCGATGATCTCACCGTTTGCGCTGCGTCTGGCCATTCAACGCACCGAGGATAGCGGAGCGATCGCCGGCCTGCTCTATGCCATTTCCACCTTTGGGTCCTTCCTCGGCACTTTTCTGCCTGTGTTGGTGAGCATTCCGTTGCTGGGCACTCTACGTACCTTCCTGGCTTTCAGTTTGCTCTTGCAGCTCGTCGCCCTGGGCGGATTGCTGTTTGAGCGTCGTTACCGCATTGGTCTGATTGCATTGGTTCCGCTCTTTTCCACCCTCTGGCTTTTGGGATTCGCCGCTCCTTTTTCCCGCCCGGTGGTCGGGAAAATCTACGAGGGCGAATCGGCATATAACTACATTCTCGTCCAGGAGATCAACGGAGAGCGCCTGTTGCGACTGAACGAAGGGCAAGGGGTGCACTCGATCTACGCCCCCGATCGCCTGTTCTACGGCGGCACCTGGGATCAATTCCTGGTAGCCCCGTTTTTTTATCCGCAGCGTCGCCCGGAGGACGTGAAGCGAATCGCTATTCTCGGCCTGGCCGCCGGCACGGTAGCCCGTCAGGCGACCGCCGTCTACGGTCCGATCCCGATCGACGGATGGGAAATCGATCCGCAGATCGTGCACGTGGGGCAGTTGTATTTCGACATGAACCTGCCCAACCTGAACATTTATATCCAGGATGCGCGCTGGGGGCTCTTCCGTAGCCCGGAACGCTACGATCTCATCACCATCGATGCCTATCGTCCGCCTTATATCCCGGCTCACCTGACAACGCGTGAGTTCTTCGCCCTGTGCGCAGCGCGCCTGACAGAGCACGGCGCCGTAGCGATCAACGTAGCCTCGCTGCCGAGCGATCGCCGCCTGGTCAACGATATTGCCACTACACTGAACAGCGTTTTCCCCAGCGTTCACGTGATGGATGTTCCCGGCACGTTGAATACGATGATCTTTGCCACCGTTCAACCCACCCAGGCGCAGGATTTCCTGCTCAATTTGCTCGAGCTGGCCGCCGATCCCAAGACCCCTCCGCTACTCCTACAGGCCATGCAGGTGACGGCGCTGAACTTGCGCCAACCGGCCTATGAACCGGGGCAGATCTTCACCGATGATCGATCTTCGGTGGAATGGGTGGTAGATAGTATGCTGTTAAAATTCATCCTAAGCGGAGATGTGGAGAAGCTGAAATGAAATTCGTTCTTTCCTGGCTCACTGCACTGTTAGTGCCCTTGCTCCTACTCAGCGTGGCGCTACGCCTGTTGCTCACGCCTACCTTTTTACGTCTAGAATACGGGCGAGCGTCCTTTCCTCCCGATCCTTACGGCTTCACCCAGGCCGATCGCCTCCATTGGGCCGGTTACGCCTTGGAATTCATCCGCGAACCGCATCCGCTAAGTTACCTGGCCGATCTGAAATTGGCAGATGGAACACCGCTCTTCAACGAGCGCGAACTGCGGCACATGGTGGACGTTCAGCAGGTCACGTTAAAAGCGCTGCGCATCGGGGATTTGACGCTGGCAACGCTGCTGATCCTCGGCCTGATTGCCATCCGTTTTCGCGTTTTCCCGGCCTATCTGCGCGGCTTGCAGCGCGGCGGTCAGCTGACCCTTCTGCTGAGTGCGCTGATCGGGATTTTCGGTGCGTTGGCTTTCTGGGATTTCTTCACTTACTTCCATCTCCTGTTTTTTGAGGGCGATACCTGGCTGTTCAATTATTCCGATACACTCATTCGCCTTTTCCCTCTCCAATTCTGGCAGGATGTCTTTGCCCTGGCGGCGATCATCGTCATTGCCGGCGCTCTGATCCTGGCATTCAGTCCGCGCCTCGCCCGTCAAGGACAAACACGGGTATAATCCATTTGATTTCTTTGGGAAGGAGGAAATGTGAGTGAGCTAAGCTTGAACGGGAAAGTTGCCGTTGTCACCGGTGCCTCGCGCGGCATCGGGCGAGCGATCGCCTTGGAACTGGCGGCGCGCGGCGCGCGAGTAGTGGTCAATTACCATCGCTCACCACAAGCGGCAGAAGAGGTGGTGAGCCAGATCCAGGCCAACGGCGGTCAGGCCGCCGCTTTCCAGGCCGATGTTTCGGATTTTGAGCAGGCGCAGGCGCTGATCCGCTTCGCCATCGAGACCTTTGGCGATCTGCACATCCTGGTCAACAATGCCGGCATTACGCGTGATACCTTGATCCTGACCATGAGCGAAGAGGATTGGGACGAGGTGATCCGCACCAACCTGAAAAGCACCTTCAATTGTTCCAAAGCCGCGGTGCGTCACATGCTCCGCAAACGCTACGGACGGATTATCAACATTGCCTCGGTGGCCGGTCAGATGGGCAACCCCGGCCAGACGAATTATTCTGCATCTAAAGCCGGACAGATCGGTTTTACCAAAGCATTGGCGCGCGAAGTCGCCTCACGCAACATCACCGTCAATGCAATTGCACCCGGCTTTGTGGATACCGAAATCCTCAACACCATGCCGCGCGAAACTCTGGAAGCGGCACTGAAGCTGGTGCCACTGGGACGCATGGCGCGCCCTGAAGAGGTGGCTTATGCCGTAGCCTTCCTGGCTTCCGATCAGGCCGCTTATATCACCGGTCAGGTGCTGGGCGTGGATGGTGGCATGGCGATGATGTAGTAATAAAGGAGTGTTCCTATGAGTTATTCATCCAAAGTTTCGACAACCGTTGCCCCTGAAGTGCTGACTGCCATTGCACGCATGGCCGTGCTCAATGTCCCCGGCGTGATCCGCCTGGCGGAGGTGCCGGGAGGCGTCAATCGCGTCTTTCGGCGCGGCGCGGAAGATGGCGTCCAGATCCGCGTAGAGGATCAGCAAGTGGAGGTCAACCTCTATCTCATTCTGGATGGCAATGTCAACCTGCGCGAGGTCAGCCGCAACGTCCAGCAACAGGTGGCACGTGCCATTCATGAGATGGTCGGGATGGAGGTGTTGGCCGTTCACGTCCATATTGAGAACGTGGAGTATCCGTCGGAATGAAATACCGCACGCGGGCGAGGAGCCTAGCCCTTCAGGTGCTTTACGAAGTGGATCTGAGTGATCACTCACCGGCGGAGGCTTTACAAAACCGCCTGGAGGAGACCCCTTTACCACCTGATCTGGCCGAATTCGCCCGACAGATCGTCTTCGGTGTGATCCCGATCGCAAAAGAATTGGATCGCGTCCTGGCCCAGTTCGCTCCGGAGTGGCCGATGGATGAGATCGCCGCCATCGATCGCAATATCCTGCGCATGGCCTGCTGGGAATTCGCCATCTACAAGACCCCGGTCAAGGTGGCAATCAACGAAGCGGTCGAGCTGGCAAAATACTACGGTTCGGAAAGCTCCTCGCGGTTTGTCAACGGTGTGTTGGGATCCGTGGTGGAACACCTGAATGAAGTACAACAGGCACTGGCCTCCAGGGCCCTTTCTCCTTCGGAGGAATGATGTTTGGAATCGGTACGTCTGAAATCCTTTTTATTCTCCTCCTGATGCTGATTATCTTTGGCCCGAAGGAGATGCAAAAATTTGCCCGCGACCTGGGTCGTTGGATGAATCGCTTTGTCAAATCCGATGCTTGGCGCTCGATGCGCACCGTTGGACATGAAATCTCCACCCTTCCCACCCGCCTGATGCGCGATGCCGAGTGGGAAATATGGGAAAACGATCCGGCCTTGCGGACACAAACGCTCCGCCCGCCGCGATCGGTTTCGTTTGACGACTTACAGCCTGCCTCTACTCGCACACCTCCACCTTCCACACCTTCCCAACCATCTTCCCAGAACGGGGAAGAATCCCCTGCAACCCCAGAGAAAACCTCGAACGAATAATCCCCTCCTATGCTGTTTCTCCGCGCCTTGATCCGTTTTCTTTTCGCTCCTTTTCGGCTGTTATGGCGGTTGCTAACGCTGCCTTGGCATATCATCCAGAAAACGCGGGATTTTCTCGATCGAGAACCTGAAGAACGCCCGCTGGGGGAAATCTTTGGAAATCTGGCCGAAGAAACAGCCCGTCAAGAACTCCTGCAGCATCTAGAAGCTTTTCGTTCCCATCTCTTACGGGCCGTGATCGCCATAGGCATTGGGATTGCACTGTCCTTTTTGTTCACCCAGCGGCTGATCGAGTTCCTGGCGCGCCCTGTGGGGGGGCTTTCTGCGCTAAAGGCGATTGAAGTGACCGAATCGATCGGCGTTTTTATGCGCGTAGCGCTGATCGCCGGTTTCGCTCTGGCGCTGCCCTATGTAAGCTTTGAATTCTGGCTTTTTGCGGCACCCGGCCTCAAACCCTCCACACGCAAATTCAGCTTGCTGGCCATTCCACTGGTCTTTCTCTTTTTTCTCGGAGGCATGGCCTTCGCATATTATCTCATGTTACCGGCGGCTTTGCCCATCCTACTGAACTTTATGGGCATTCAGGCGGAACTTCGCCCGAATTCCTACTTCACTTTCGTTACCGGGTTGATGTTCTGGATTGGGGTTTCTTTTGAATTTCCTTTTGTCATTTACATCCTGAGTGCTATCGGCTGGGTCAAACCTCAGCCCTTAATCCAAGGCTGGCGCGTGGCGATCTTAATCATAGCCATCCTTGCCGCCGCCGTTACCCCTACCGTTGATCCCGTAAACATGTTCCTGGTCATGTTGCCGATGTCCGTTCTTTACCTGATCAGCATCGGGTTGAGTTTCATCGCCCGGCGCGGACGCACGGATTGAAAGAAACGAGGAGAGAAGAGAATGCGCAAATTTCGGGGGTTCTTTCTGCTTTTGGGTTTGCTCCTTTTGAGTAGCCTGGGGTGTACGCTTTCCCTGGTGGAAATTCCTTTCCCCTTTCCGCAGGCCCCGACCGTCGAGCCCGGCACATCGCCTACTACTGCCACTCCTTATCCGAAGGCCTCGGTCACTTTTCAGGTGACCCTCCCATCCCCACTGCAAAGTGGTGAAACGCTCATCCTGAGCATCCAGGATGAAGTCACCCATCCTGCGTTGAGCACGGTCAATTACCCCATGCAGGCGATCGGCGCGCAAACCTACCAGGCGATCCTGCCGCTGACCGCCGGCAGCGTGGTGCGTTACCGTTACCTGCGGAACTTCGCCGGGCAAACTTTTGCCGAGATGACCGCCGAGAATACCCCGGTTCAGGGACGCCGGTTATATGTCAGCAGCGAGATGGTGGTAAAAGATATCGTGGCGGCATGGCAGGATCAGCCCTTTCAGGGCAAAGTGGGCATGGTGCAGGGCGAGATCCGTGAGGCCGGCACCGGGCAGGCCATCTCGGATTTGCTGGTTTCGATTGCCGGCTATCAGGTGCTAACCGATTCGTTGGGTCGTTTCTTCCTGCCCAACGTGCCTGTGGGAACACACAATCTCTTGCTCTATGCGCTAGATGGGAGCTATCCACCGTTTCAACAAGGGGCAGTGATCCAGGAAGGGATGGTCACTCCGGTGGAGGTCTCCCTGAACAAACGCCCGCTGGTCACGGTGACGTTTGTTGTCAGTGTGCCACAAAATACGCAGGCCGGCGCGCCTTTGCGTTTGGCGGGAAATCTCTTGCAATTCGGCAACACCTTCAGCGAACAACAAGGGGGAGTCAGCATCCTAGCCGATCGCATGCCTCAATTCCGTGCCCTTCCCGATGGTCGCTATGCGTTGGCGATGCGGCTTCCGGCCGGCGCTTACCTGCAATACAAGTACACCCTGGGAGATGGCTTCTGGAATGCTGAGCAAAATCCGAACGGGAAGGGATTTGTGCTTCGGGAACGTTTCGTTCCAGAGGCCGATAGCATCTTTGAAGAACAGGTGCTAAGCTGGCAAAGCGGAAATGGTGGAGCCATCCTGTTCGAGGTCACTGTACCGCCCGACACCCCTCTAGAGGATACCATCTACCTCCAGCTGAACGCCGCCGGGTGGAGTGAACCGTTGCCCATGTGGCGCATTAGCGAGCGAAAATGGATCTATCGACTTTACGGTCCCTTCCACGCCGTGCGCCAATTCCGTTATCGCTATTGTCGCAACGCTCAATGTGGCATTGCCGATGACGCCGCAACGGCCGGTTCTGCTGTTGGACGCTTCGCCACGGTGACCCTGGCACCTCAAGACCTGCAGGATGCCGTTCAGCGCTGGGTATGGCTTTCCAATCCTCAATCTACAGTTGTCGCCAGCGAGGTGCAACCACACGGGGCAGACTTTATGGCCGGGGTCGAATTCCAGCCACAGGTAGACCTCACCTGGCTCGGCTATACCGCTCTGGCCTTGCGCAACCTTCAGGCCATTCAGGCAAACTGGGCGATCTACACGCCTGGGTGGGAAGTGCACGCCACCCAACCCTATTTGCACTACACTCCCGGCCGCACGCCGCTGAATGCCGAAATGGTCATGCTGGTCAAACAGGCTCAGGCATTAGGGATTCGCGCAGCCATCTTCCCCACGCCGCGCCTCGATCGGTTCCACACCGATTACTGGGCCGCGGCACCCCGCACGCCCGACTGGTGGCAGGTGTGGTTTGAATCCTATCGCGCCTTCGCCATTCACTATGCCGAATTGGCGCAACAAAGTGGGGCAGATGCGTTAATCTTGGGTGGCGAGTGGACGGCACCGGCGATCGCTGAGGGACGGCTACCGGATGGTTCTCCCTCCAACGCTCCGTCAAACGCCGACGATCTCTGGCGGATGATCCTCCGGGATGTGCGCACGCGCTACCAAGGACGTATTCTCTGGGCCATGCCGGCCACGCCGGAGATTCCTTCCCCGGCCTTCCTGGACACGGTAGACGGGATCTATCTGCTGGTTTCGGTCCCGCTCAGCGATCAGGAATCCCCATCAAAAGAAGTACTGCTCCAATCGGCTGAACGATGGACGGCGGAAAAATTGGCGCCCTTTGCCCAGCAGGTTGGAAAACCGGTGATCCTGGCTCTGGCGTACCCTTCGGCGCGAGGCACGGCAACAGGATGCTTGCAGGAGGCCGGTCGCTGTCTACCGTGGGAGGCCTTCAGCCCGCCCAATCTGCGATCTTCTTTTACCTTGGATCTGGCCCAGCAGGCCTATATCTACGAGGCCTTCCTGAACGCCATCAATACCCGTCCCTGGATTAATGGTTTCGTCAGCCGTGGGTATTATCCGCCGGCTATTTTGCAAGACCTTTCGGCCTCTGTGCATGGAAAACCGGCCGCCGATGTGCTCTGGTATTGGTTTCCACGGTTGAGAAGATAACCCATCTGAAATCCATTCTTAGAGTCATTCGCCAAAGGTTCCTACCGTCCTTCTTTCGATAACAGCTAAGCCACATCAACCCGATCTTCACTCTCAATTCCTGGAGGTCCTATGTCAAAGTTCAAGCGAGCCTTGCTCACTCTCTTGAGCGTGGTCGTGGTCGTGGTGCTCCTTTTGGCAGGGGGCGGTTTCTATTACTTCCGCGTGTACCTGCCACGGGTGGTGGCGCCGCGCTCTTTCCCACAGGTCGAAGGGGAAATCCAGGCGCCGGGTCTGGAAAAGCCGGTAGAGGTCTATCGCGATCGCATGGGCATTCCTCATATCTACGCTTCCACCCTGCACGATCTGTTCTTCGCACAGGGATATGTCCATGCCCAGGATCGCTTCTGGCAAATGGACTTCTGGCGACATATCGGCTCGGCGCGGCTTTCGGAGATGTTCGGCGAGAGCCAGGTAGAAACGGATGCCTTCCTGCGCACCCTGGGCTGGCGACAGCTGGCGGAGCAGGAATACCAAATGCTCAGCGAGGAATCGCGAGCACTCCTTCAGGCCTATACGGATGGTGTCAATGCCTACCTGGCAACTCACAGTGGGGAGGCCCTCAGCCTGGAATATGCGGTTCTCAAGTTGCTCAACCGCAATTACGTGATTGAACCCTGGCAGCCCATTCATACCCTCACCTGGGCCAAAGTGATGGCTTGGGACTTGCGCGGCAACATGGGCAGCGAAATCCAACGCGCCGTGTTGGCCAAAACCTTTACCGCCCAACAGATCGACGAAATCTTGCCGCCGTATCCAAAGGACCACCCGGTCATCGTGCCGAAGATCGGAGAAGGAGTTTTTCGCCCCGAGGCATTACGCCACGCCATGCCGGTCTTGCCCTCCACCGGGTTGTTTGAGCAGGTGGCGGAGCGTTTCAAGACCGTAGATGCATTGCTCGGTAGCGGTAGCCGCAGCTTAGGCTCCAATTCCTGGGTAGTGGCCGGTTCGCGCACGGTCAGCGGGAAGCCGATCTTGGCCAACGATCCCCATCTCGGCATCCAGATGCCTTCGATCTGGTATCAAATTGGCCTGCATTGTCGTCCCAAAACCGAGGCCTGCCCTCTGGAGCTGGCAGGGTTTTCATTTGCCGGTGTTCCGGGCATCATCATCGGTCACAATGAGCGCATTGCCTGGGGATTCACCAACGTCGGGCCGGATGTGATGGACCTGTACATTGAGAAGGTCAACCCGGAGAATCCGAATCAATACGAGGTCAACGGTCAGTGGGTAGAGTTCGAGACACGCAAAGAAGTGATTCAGGTCGCCGGGGGTGAACCGGTAGAGATCACCGTGCGGCTGACGCGCCACGGACCGGTGATCTCGGATACCTATGGACCTCTCAAGGATGAGGTGGACCCGAAGGATAAGGAGGCCAAACCCTTCCGCGAACGCGCCGGAATTGAATTGCCTTCCCATTACGTCATCGCATTGCGCTGGACGGCGCTTGAGCCTCTGCGGGTCTTCGAGGCCGTTTGGGGATTCAACCGGGCACAGAATTGGGAAGAATTTCGGCAGGCGGCGCGCCTGTTTGCCGTGCCGGCGCAAAACCTGGTCTATGCCGATGTGGATGGCAACATCGGATATCAAATGCCGGGTCTGGTTCCGATCCGCAAGAATGGGGATGGCCGCTATCCTGTCCCCGGCTGGACCGATGAATACGAATGGCAGGGATACATCCCGTTTGAAGAACTGCCCTATTCCTTCAATCCGGCTTCCGGTTATGTTGCCACGGCAAATAATCAGGTCAATCCGTGGGATTATCCCTATCTGATCACAGCCGATTGGGATTACGGCTACCGCGCCAAACGGATTGTCGAGCTGATCGAACAGGCGCCGGGCAAAATCGACCTGGCCTATATTCAGAAGATGCAGGCAGATAGTTACGATGCGGGCGCGGCGATCGTCCTCCCAATCCTGATGGAAATTCCCTTGGGGGATACTCGTCTTGAGCAGGTGCGTGCCTTACTGGAGGGTTGGGACTATCAGGCGGATATGGATTCTGCCGCCACCGCGCTTTACGAGGTCTTCTGGAGCAACCTGTTGCGCGAAACCTTTACGGATGACCTCCCCAAGCCGTACTGGCCGGAAGGCGGAGATCAATGGTTTGAAGTGATGCGTAACCTGGTGAAAAACCCTCAAAGCCCATGGTGGGATGACAAAAACACCACAGATAAGGTTGAAAACCGGGATGAGATTTTTGTGCGAGCCTTCCGCAAAGCGGTTGCCGAGATCGAAAAGCGCCTGGGCAAAGACCCCGCAGGTTGGCGCTGGGGCGATCTGCACACGGCTACTTTTAAGAACGGGGCCCTAGGCCAAACCGGGATCGGGTTGATCGATGGGCTCTTCAATCGCGGTCCTTTCCCCAGCCCCGGCAGCACCGGCACGGTTAACAACACCGGCTGGGATGCCGCTTCCGGATATCAAGTCCAGTGGGTACCTTCCATGCGCATGATCGTCGACCTGAGCGATCTGAACAACTCTCTCACCGTTCACACCACCGGTCAATCCGGCCATGCTTACCATCCGCACTATACGGATATGATCGATCTGTGGCGCCAGGTCGAGTACTACCCGATGTGGTGGAACGAGGCCGATATTCAGCAGAATGCGGAATCGGTCCTGCGACTGGTTCCTTGATCTGCACACATCCTTCGGCTATGGAAAGGTAGCCAAAATCAGCGCTCAGGTTTTCTCCTGTAGGGAGTGAAACCCCTCTCCTAACACCTCGTGCGCCTGACCGATGACCAGGAAAGCCCGTGGATCGGTCTCGCGCACGATGGCTTTTAAAGTGGCGACTTCAGAGCGACTGATCACGCAATACAACACCTCGCGCGTTTCACCGGTGTAGGCACCCTTCCCGGATAGAACGGTGACCCCACGTTCCATTTCCTGTAAGATGCGCCGGGAAATCTCTTGTGCTCTTGTGGTGATGATAAAAGCCGTGCGGGCCATGGTGGCGCCTTCCAGGATCGTATCCACCACCAGGCCGCTCACATAGAGGGCGATCAGGGCATACAGTGCTTCTTTCCAGCCAAAGACCAGGCCGGCGCCCAAAATCACGGCGGAATCCACCATCAGGTAGCTCTGGGTCATCGGGATGCTAAAGCGGTGCTGCAAAATGCGCGCCAGGATGTCGCTGCCGCCGCTGGTGGCACGGGCACGGTAGACCAAGCCGTAACCGATCCCGGCCACGACGGCCCCGTAAAGGGAATTCAACACAATATCATCGGTCAGGCCGTGTAGTGGAAAGAACGGCAAGAGGGGGAGAAAATCGGTACTCAGCGAGTAGATCAAGATCACCAACCCCGTGCGCACGGCGAAGCGCCAGCCCCCTAGGAAACGCCAGCCCAGCATAAAGAGCGGAATGTTTCCGATCAGCACCATCATACCAATCGGCCAGCCGGTGAAATGGTTGATGAGCTGAGCAATACCGCTCACCCCACCACTGGCCAAATTGGCCGGCACGAAGAAGAGACGCAACGCAACCGCCTGTAAGACAGAACCCGCTACCAGCAGACCGTATTCCTGCCAAGCAGGAATGGAGAGGAAACGCCTGATTTGTCCTTTCATCCTTCTACCAACCTCACTCCGGCCAGTTGCTCCAGTACGGCGATCACGGCCGAATTATCCAAATCACCCAATCCCATTTCCAGCATGGCACGGAAGAGTTGGGCATCCAGCGCGGCCGAAGGCAGGGGAATGCCGTATTCGCGCGCCGTTTCCAGGACAATTCCCAGGTCCTTTTCCATCATATACGCCTTGAACCCCGGCTGACGATTGCCGGCGAACAAGCGCGGCGGCTTGACATCCAACGTCCAGCATTGCGCCGCACCGCCTTTGATCGCCTCGACTACCTTGCGCGGGTCGACGCCGGCTTTTTGAGCAAAGATAAGCAACTCCCCCATCGCCACCATCTGAGCCGCCACCATGATCTGATTGGCCGCTTTTGCCACCTGGCCGGCTCCGCTTTCGCCGACATGGGTCACCGTTTTGCCCATGGCCCGGAAGACCGGCATCACTTTTTCTAAGGCTTCTGCCGGGCCGCCGACCATGATCGTCAGCGTGGCATTGCGGGCGCCGATATCCCCACCGGAAACCGGTGCATCCAGGCAGAGGACGCCTTTTTCCCCCAGCACGCGGGCAATGTGACGGGCGGTGGCTGGTTTAATGGTTGAATTATCCACAAAGATCAACCCCGGATGTGCACCTTCAATAATTCCCTTCTCGCCCAAGGCGACCTGTTCCACATCGGGCGAATCCGGCAAATTGGTGAACACCACATCCACCTGTGCCGCCACATCGGCAGGGGAGAATGCGGCTTTCGCTCCCTGGGCTACCAGCTCATCAACAGCCGCGCGCGAGCGGTTGTGTACGACGAGCGGAAAGCCGGCTTTTAAAATATTCGTAGCAATGGCCTTGCCCATGAGTCCCAGGCCGATATATCCGACTCGTAGCATATTTTCCTCGTGAAATTTGAGATTGTGAAACGCATTCGGGCAACGATCAGCGCACGATCAACACCGGGCAGGAAGCATGCTGTACCACTTTTTGGCTCTGGCTGCCCAAAAGAAGCCCGGTGAACCGTCCCAACCCACGCGAACCCATGACGATCAGATCGCTCCGGTGCGTTTCGGCCACCTGGAGAATGGCCTCCGCTGCCGGACCTTCCAGGATTTCGGTGCGCAAAACGCCTTCCGGCATCGGGCCGATCACCTGCAACGCTCTTTCCATGACTCGCTGGGCTTCGTCCAAGCGGGCGTTGATCGCCGCTTGCAGGTTGGGCTCGCCAAGGTAGGAAGGCAAGGGGTCAAAAGCGACCACCACGCGCAACTCTGTGGCGTTGAGCTGGCGCGCCAACTCGGCGGCGACACGTGCCGCCTTCAAACTATGCTCAGAACCATCCACTGCTACCAGAATGCGGGAATACATAAAACACCTCCTGCGCATATTGTAGCACAGGAGGTGCAAAGAGCAATCGCAGGAGGGACTCGCCTTTAAGGCTATTCCTCTTCCAGAGCGCGGCGGAAGAATTCAGGCAGGGCAAAAGCAGCGCGATGGATCTGCGGGTTGAGATAGCGATTCTCGCCCGGTGGATAGGGCTTGTCGAGCCCGTTCGTCCAGGGGACATTCGAAACGTACATGAAACCAAGCACGCCCCCCGGATAGGTGGGAACGTGAGCATAGTAGTAGGCAGGATGCTTGACCAGCTGCTTCGCCGTATAATAGATGCGCTTGATCAGCGCCGTATCGAAGAACATCTGCTCACATTGAGTAGCCGCGGCCCCGGAGGGGGTCAATGCCGCCACCATCAGGCGATAGAATTCATCCGAAAAGAGCCGTTCGGCCATGCCGATCGGGTCGGTGGTATCGGAAAGGATCACATCAAACTGGCCGGGATTCTCCTGCATGTATTCAAACGCATCGCGAATGACCAGTTTTACCCGCGGATCGCTCCAGGGATCGCCAAAGAAAGGGAAATACTGGCGCGAGAGCTCGACCACGCGTTGATCCAACTCACACACCACCACTTCTTCCACCGAGGGGTAGCGCAGCACCTGTTGCAACGTCCCACCATCGCCACCACCGACGATCAGCACGCGCCGTGGGGAATCCACCGCCAGCATCGGGATATGGGTGATCATTTCGTGATACCCCATGTTATCCCGTTCGGTGAGCTGGATAACGTTATCTAAAGTCAGGACGCGCCCGAAGAACTCAGTTTCCAGGATGGCAATGTGCTGATAAGGCGTCTGTTCCTCGGCCAGAACGCGCTTCACGCGCAACCCGGTGCGCAAAAATCCATAGAGAATTTCGGTGAACCAGACGTTCATGCCGCCCACCCGGTTGCAAGGTATGGCTCCGGCATTGTGACCCGATCGACATTTGCTTCACGCTCTACCTTACGGATTTCAACCGTCTGAGCGCCGAACAGGTGCCGCAGTTCCTCGATAAGCGGCATGATGTCCAGGCTCAAGTTACAGGTGAAGAGGTCGATGGCGCAATAGCCATATTCCGGCCAGGCGTGTAGACTGGCATGGGATTCGGCCAAGAGCAAAAACGAGGTAAACCCATGCGGACTGAACTTGTACAGTCCTTCATCCACAACAGTGAGACCGCTTTCGCGCACCGCCTGTGAAAACAGCGCATGACAGCGCTCACTATCGAGTAGCAGCTCGCGGTCACAGTGGGAGAAATCGCAGATGTAATGTTCGCCAAGCTTGAGGCGTTCCATTTTCCCTCCACTGGAGATAAGATATGCCCTCCCGCAAGGTGCTCTCACGAAAGGGCGTGTTATTTTTATAACAAAATCCCCCCCTTGTCAACCCATGGACAACAATAAGCTTTAGGAAACACAGCCTGTTTTCATTGTTGTTTTACACTTGTTTGGACGAAATAAATTCAAATTTTGCAGAGATCCATCCTGTTGATTTCCTGTGTTTTCCTCACGTCATTGGCTTTGTACAACATGCATTCTTCAATACACCGCGCTTGACGTCCGATTGAATCGAGCCCCAGACTTCTAGAGCATAGCCGGGAAAACGCTAAAGGTTTTGTAGTATAATGTCAGCACAACTGATTCATACTGCGTCAAGGTGCCCCACCCCCCGGATGGGAGGGCTGAAAGGCGAAGCCGGTGAGAGTCCGGCGCTGTCCCGCAACTGTAAGGTCAGGCACAGGCACTGACCGAGCCAGGTCGCCCGCCTTGATGCGTGTTCCCACACTCTCGCGGAAAGGAGGTGGAGAACGCCATTGTTGGACTGGCTCTCCTCCCCCCTGTCTCTGCGGCAGGGGTTTTTGCGTTCGCCAATTCAACCGACTTGGAGGAGTCTATGCTTCGCAAAACACTGACTTTGCTTTTCGCCCTTACCCTGTTCTTGGCCGCCTGCGGCCAGGCCACGCCGCTCCCCCCTACGGCTACGCCGATTCCCGCCGCTACGTCCACCCCGTTGCCGACCGCTACGGCCACGTCCGCGCCGTTCATCCCGCAAAACAATCTGACGGATAGCTGTGTGCCGGAGGGAGGATACGATCCGGCGGTGGATTACTTCCCTGAAAAGGTGACCATCACCCACGCCCAAAACCTGAGCGTGGAATATCACAAGCACTACAAAGTGGTGACGATCGCCACCCCCTGGCCCGGCGCCACCGAACCGATCCGCTATGCGCTCGTCCAATGCGGCACCCCGGCACCGGAAGGCTTCCGGCCGGAAGAGATCATCGAGGTCCCGGTACGCACCATCGTCACCCTCTCCACCACCTATCTGCCGTTCCTGGATGAGCTCGGCGTGCTGGATCGGCTGGTCGCTGTGGATGACACCACCTATGTGAGCAATCCGAAAGTGCTCAAGATGGCCGAAGAAGGCAAACTGGCCACGCTGGGCTACGGAGCAGGCATCAATGTGGAAAAAGCGCTAGAGTTGCAGCCCGATCTGATCATGGCCTACGGCTCCGGCGCGCCGGAATATGACGCCCATCCCGTCCTGCTTAAGGCCGGCTTGAAGGTCGCGCTCAACGCGGAATGGATGGATACTTCACCGCTCGGGCGCGCCGAATGGGGCAAATACATCGCCCTCTTCTTCAACAAGGAAGCTGCCGCCGAAGCGCTCTTTGCCGAAACGCAAAAGAAATACACCGAGCTCGCGCGCCTGACCGCCAACCTGGCCGAAAAGCCGAGCGTCTTTGCCAATACGCCCTATCAAGGCACCTGGTACATGCCCGGTGGCCGTAGCTACGTAGCGACCCTCTTCAAAGATGCCGGCGCAAACTACCTGTGGGCTGATGATCCCTCCACCGGCAGCCTCTCCCTCTCCTTCGAGGCCGTCTTTGAACGGGCAAAGGATGCCGATTTCTGGCTGAACGTCGGTTTCTTCTCCACCCTGGAAGACCTCAAAGCCGCCGATCCGCGCTTTGTCGAATTCGCCGCTTTCCAGAAAGGCAACGTCTGGAACAACGATGCCAAAGTCACCCCCCAGGGCGGCAACGACTATTACGAAACCGCCGTTGCCCACCCGGAGCTCGTCCTGGCCGATCTGATCAAAATCTTCCATCCGGACCTCCTGCCCGATCACACCTTGATCTACTACCGTCCTCTCAAGTAACCTGCCTCCCGGCCGGGTGCCCTCTCCAGGGTGCCCGGCTCTCTAACCTCCGATGCGTACTTGGCTCTATTTTCTGCTCCTGTTTCTGCTCTTGATCGCCTTTGCCACCAGCCTGGCCTTTGGCTCGGTATCGATCCCGTTCGAGCAGGTGGTTCGTATCCTGTTCGGCGGCGCGCCGGCCAAAGCCTCTTGGGCGGATATCCTCTTCCAGTTTCGCCTGCCCAAGGCATTGACTGCGCTCCTGGTCGGCGCGGCGCTTTCCGCCGCCGGCCTGCAAATGCAAACCCTCTTCCGCAACCCGTTGGCCGATCCCTTCGTGCTGGGCGTGAGCTCCGGTGCCAGCGTGGGCGTGGCGCTGGTGATCCTGGGGAGCGGCGTGCACGGCGGGCTGACCTTCATTGCCGGCCTGAGCCTGCTCGGCAGTTTCACCCTGGCCGCGGCCGCCAGCCTGGGAGCGAGTCTGGTGTTGGCCGCCGTTCTGCTCCTGGCGCGACGCGTGCAAAACACCCTTGTTCTACTCATCAGCGGGCTGATGTTCGGCTACTTGGCGAATGCCATCGTCAGCCTCTTGATCTACTTCAGCCGCCCCGAACGCGTCCAAGCTATGAGCCTTTGGGCCTCCGGTAGCTTCGGCGGCCTGACCTGGACGCACATGCCCGTTTTCGCCTCGGCGATCGGGCTGGGACTGATCCTCTCCCTGGCCATGGTCAAACCGCTGAACGCCCTGCTCTTGGGAGATGAATATGCCCGTTCCCTGGGCCTGAACGTGCGCCGTGCCCGCTTCTGGATCATCCTCAGCGCTTCCTTACTGGCCGGCGCTTCCACGGCCTTTTGCGGCCCGATTTGGTTCGTCGGCGTGGCGGTGCCGCACGTCACGCGCGCCCTCTTCCACACCGCCGATCATCGCACCCTCATGCCGGCCGTCATGCTGATGGGCTCCACCTTTGCCCTGCTCGCCGATCTCATCGCCCAAATGCCCGGTAGTCAACGGGTCTTGCCGCTCAACGTCGTCATGTCACTCTTCGGTGTGCCGGTCATCTTGTGGATCATTCTGCGCCAGAGAGAACTGCGCCGGACGTTTGCTTCCTGATATGTTGATCACCCGTTCCCTGACCATCGGTTATCCGCGCAAGCCGCTCGCCTCCAATCTGGACCTTGAGCTCCGTCCCGGCGAAATGGTCTGTCTGCTCGGCCCGAACGGAGTTGGCAAATCCACCTTGTTACGCACCCTGGCCGGCATGCAGCCGGCGCTCGGCGGCAAGGTGCTCCTCAACGGACGCGATATCCATTCCATGCCGGCCTCTGAGCTGGCGCGTCACCTGGCCGTGGTGCTCACCACGCGCCTGGAAGTCGGGCATCTTCCGGTTTATACCCTGGTCTCGCTGGGGCGCCATCCGTATACGAACTGGTTTGGGCTCTTGCGGGCGCGCGATCATGCCGCCATTCGCCGCGCGCTGGAATACACCGATAGCCTTTCGCTAGCCGATCGCTTCTTCCATGAGCTGAGCGATGGCGAACGTCAACGGGTGCTCATCGCCCGTGCCCTGGCGCAGGAGCCCCAGGTCCTGCTCCTGGACGAGCCGACCGCTTTCCTCGACCTGCCGCGCCGCATCGAGACCCTGCGTTTGCTACGGCGCCTGGCACGTCAAACCGGCTGTGCCGTCCTTCTCTCGATCCATGACCTCGATCTGGCACTGCGCCTGGCCGATCGTCTATGGGTGCTCTCCGCGGAAGGCACGTTGGAGGTCGGCATACCGGAGGAATTGGCGCTCAACGGGGCGCTGGAGCGCGCCTTTCGTCGCGAAGGCATCGAATTCGATGCCACCATCGGCACCTTCCGCCTGCATACTCCCACCCTCGGCACGGTGCATCTGAGCCATGATGGCGAAGGCGTGGCCATGGCCTGGACCTGGCGCGCCTTAGAACGCTTAGGATACCAAGTGTATAACGGCGTTGTCCATTCGCTGCCGACCGTTCAAGTCCTGCCGGGGCCGCGCTGGCAGGTGACCACCGCACAAGGTCGACGGGAATTTGATTCTCTGGGCGAATTGATCGAATTTATGAAAAAGGACGATAGACCGTGGACGGTAGACCGTAAAGAGCGGACCGTGGACGGTAGACCGTTGATGGATGGTGAATCATGAAAGTGTATTGCGATCCCTTGGGCGATTTCGTCGAAGTGCCCCAAAAGCCGCAGCGCGTGGTCTCCCTGGCTTCCGGACTGACCGAGGCCCTCGTCCACATGGGCTATGCCGAAGCGATTGCCGGCATTTCCAGCTGGTGCCCGAACTTCACTCCCGATCTGCACGTGCCGATCGTCGGCGATTACCTGAGCGTCAACGAAGAGCTGTTGCGCCAGGTCAATCCCGATCTGATCCTGATCACAACCGGGGTTCAGCGCGGGCTGGCGCGCAAACTGCACCGCGCCGGTCTGCCGGTTTACGTTTTCCCTTTGCCGAATAGCCTGCACGGCATCTTCGAGAACATCCTGCTGCTCGGTGCCCTGATGGACGATCTGCCGGCGGCGCGCGCCCTGATCCGCACGTGGCAACAACGCTTCCTCGACCTCGAATCCCGTGCGCCCGATCCTCGGCCGCGGGTCTATGCCGAAATCTGGTTCGGTCGGCATGTGCGCATGGCCGGCGGATTGACCTTCATCCACGATCTGATCCAGGTCGCCGGTGGTGAGAACATCTTTGGCGAGGTGCGCAAAGGCTACCTGAGCCTCGACCTGGCCGAAGCGCAACGTCGCCGGCCGCAGATCTTCCTGGTCTATTCCGAGCCGGAGTTCCCCGTCCAGGCCGCCGATCTCTGCCGCGAGCGCGGCTGGCAGCTCCCCGTCATCCAGGCAGATATTTCGCCGGGTCACAATATCATCCACGATGGCCCTTCGATGATGGCCGCGGCACAGTGGCTGCACGAACGGATTTGGGAGTGTATCCAATGATCCGCGGGCGCGTGCTGCTTTCCTGGAGCTCCGGCAAAGATAGCGCATGGACGCTCTATCGCCTGCAACAGGCGGCGGATTTCGAGATCGGTGGCTTGCTCACCACGTTCAACGGCGCCAATCGGCGCGTCGCCATGCATGCGGTGCGCATGGAGCTGGTGGAAGCCCAAGCACAAGCCGCCGGACTACCGCTCTGGAAGGTCGAGCTGCCGTTCCCGTGCTCGAATGCGATCTACGAACAGCGCATGCGGGAAGCGCTAGAGCAGGCCAAAGCCCAGGGCATTACCCACCTCGCCTTCGGCGATCTTTTCCTCGAAGATGTGCGCGCCTATCGGGAGCGCTTGCTGGAAGGGAGCGGCATTCATCCCCTCTTCCCGCTTTGGGGGCTGGAAACGCGGCGCCTGGCACAGGAGATGATCGCCGCCGACCTGCGCGCCGTGGTGATCACTGTGGACCCGCAGCAGCTTTCCCCCTCCTTCGCCGCCCGATCGTTCGATGAACAGTTCCTGCGCGATCTGCCACCCCAGGTAGACCCCTGTGGGGAGCGCGGCGAATTCCACACCTTTTGCTTCGCCGGGCCAATCTTTCGCCGGCCGATCCCGATCCGCATCGGCCGCAGGGTTACCCGCGATGGGTTTGTCTTCACCGATCTAACGTTGCGGCGAGCGCGCCGTGGCGCTTCTTTTCAATCCCTCCCTGGAGGTTCGCATGCCCCGTCTGACGAAAATTTACACCCGTAAAGGGGATCGCGGCACTACGTCTCTTGGTGGCGGTCAACGCGTGCCGAAGGATTCGCTCCGCGTAGCCGCCTACGGCACGGTGGACGAACTGAACTCGGTGCTCGGCCTGGCGCTGGCCCAGGGGCTCTGCGAGCGCCTGCAGCAGGTGCTGCCTTCCATCCAGAACGAGCTCTTCCACCTGGGCAGCGATCTGGCCTTCCTGGAAGAAGACAAACAGCGCTATGCCCTACCGCAGATCGAAGAGCGCCATGTCCGCCGGCTAGAGGCCCTGATCGACGAACTCAATGCCGTCGTCGGTCCGTTAGAAAATTTCATCCTGCCCGGTGGTTCGCCCGGCGCAGCCTGGCTACACTTCGCGCGCACGGTCTGCCGCCGTGCCGAGCGCGAGGTGGTGGCACTCAGCCGGCAGGAGACGATCGGCACGTTCGTCATCCCCTATCTCAACCGCCTTTCGGATGCGCTCTTCGTCATGGCGCGCTACGAGAACAAAATGCGCGGCGTCGCCGAACCGCTTTGGGATAGCCGGTTATAATCCGATCCATGCGCATCGGTTTGCAGCAACGTGTCTATCCCCTCTATCGTCGTCCGTTCTTCGAGCGGCTGGGAGAGGCGCTGGCAGGCGAATTCAGCCTGTTTGCCGGCCTGCCGCGCCCGCAGGAGGGCATTCACCCGGCCCGGGAACTAACCCACGGGCATTATTTCCCGGCGCAAAACCTGCATCTCTTTCAGGGGGCCTTCTACCTGTGCTATCAGCGCAACATTCTGGAATGGCTGGAACGCTGGGACCCCCAAGTGCTGATCGTAGAGGCGAACCCGCGCTACCCGAGCACGAACCTGGCCGTGCGCTGGATGAAAGCCCGTCGGCGCCCGGTGCTGGGGTGGGGGTTGGGTGCGCCGCCGCTCGCGGGACCTTTAGCTACGTGGCGGCAAAAAGGGCGTTTGCGCTTCCTTCGGCAATTCGACGGGCTGATCACCTACAGCCGCCGCGGCCGCGAAGAATATGCCGCTTGTGGCATCCCACGAGAGCGCATTTTCGTCGCTCCGAACGCCGTAGCGCCTCGTCCGTCCGTGCCGCCTCCGACCCGCCCGGCGATCCAAGATCGTCTGACGGTGCTTTTCGTCGGTCGTTTGCAACCGCGCAAACGCGTAGACTGGCTGATCCGCGCCTGCGCCGAAATGCCCACCCCGCCGCGGTTGATCGTCGTCGGCGATGGCCCAGACCGTGCCCGCCTGGAGAAACTGGCGGCGCAACACTACCCGCAGACGGAATTCGTCGGCGAAAAGCACGGTGCCGAGCTCACCTCCTTCTTCACCCAGGCCGACCTCTTCGTCCTGCCCGGAACCGGCGGCCTGGCGATCCAGGAAGCCATGAGCCATGGCCTGCCCGTGCTGGTCGCCCGTGGCGATGGCACACAAGATGACCTGGTGCGACCGGAAAACGGCTGGCAAATTCCCCCCGATGACTACCCCGCCCTGGTCGAAACCCTGCGCCTGGCACTTTCCGAAGGGGAGCGCCTGCGAGAGAAAGGGCAGGCCTCTTTCCGCATCGTCTCGGAGGAGATCAACCTAGAGCGGATGGTCGAGGCATTCTTAGAGGCCATCGAACGAGTGCAATCTTTTTCGCTATAGCGCTTTTTCAGGGATGGACACCCCCGCCAATCCTGTAATCTTTTCCTAATTTTGTCCTTTTATGGCAAAGGAGCGAAATAGATGCGGTTTTCCAATGCCAGGTAGAACACATTTTCCGCGCTGAGGGCAAAAGCCGTCCAATGAAGGTCCGGCAGGGTGCGTGGCGCCGCCTTCCAGATGGCCTGGAGCTCCAGCGAGCGCGCCGAGAAGCGATAGATCGCCTGATGTTCATCATCCAGGAAAAGCAAAGGCAAGCCCGGTGGAGGACCGGCTGCCAGCTGCGTGAAATGTACCTGCTGGAACTCCGCCAGGCCCTGATGGGCCGGGAAGGGATCGCGGAGCATGGCCGGCGACTCACAGCGGGTCGGCACGCTCTCCAGCCGGCTGTTGGTGCAGACGGTGAGCGTACCGGTCGCATGGAGCACATAGATCGCATCCTGATGCGCCACCAGATCAATGCCGTTCTCAATCGGCGGGACGGTGCGGGAGAAGATAAAGCGCGGTGGGCGCTCGAAGGTACCCTGATAACCGGTATATTCCCAGACGGCGCGTGCGGCCGCATCCAGCACATAGAGAATATCGCCATCCAGTGCAAAGGCGGTGAGCCGCGTCCAATTGGCGTTCGGGCGCGGCAGGGCAACGGCGAAGGGCTGTGAATCGGGAGCGCAATAGAGCAAATTGCCGGATGCATCCGCCGCCAGCACCCTGGCACCATAAAAGTTGAAATCGGGCAGCGGCAGAAGGTCAACCAGCGCCCCCACCGTCAGGTCGCCGTAGGAGCCGGGGGCACACTGAAAGGCCTCATCCAGCTGAAAACGGCCGTTCGCATTCATCGCCCGTAGCACGCGCCCGTTCTGAGCATCCAAGAGGTAGAGATCGCCCTGCACGGCGACCAGGCGCGTCACCGGCACGGGCAAAGGGGAACTCAGCGCCGGCTGGAAATTCAGGCGCAGGATGCCGAACAGTTGATCCAGTGCCCTTTCCGCTTCCAAGCGCAGCGCGCGCGTCTCCTCGCTGCGGCGGTGGGCCTCGGCCTTCTCCAGATAAAAGAGCACTCCTTGCCAAGCATCGCGTTGCGCCGTGGCCTCCTGCAGGGTCAGCGCCTGGGCACGCAGCGCTTGCGCCTGGCTCAGGTAGGTCTGATATTCCACGTTGCGCCCGTAGCGGAAATAGGTCACCGTGGCGGCCGTGACCACCATCAGCGGGATGGCGAGCGCCAGCAAAAGGAGCAACCATTGTGTCGTCGGTGGCAGGGTGGGCGAATCTTCCGAAGGGAGCAGGCGCGGCAGGAAACGTCCGACCCCCTCGAGCAACCTGCGGCGCATGTGGCGGTAGGCCTCCAAGAGATTCAGGAGTCTACGGGCAAATGGTTTTAAGGTTTCGGGAGAGGGAAGCCGCGTGCGCGCCCGAGATTGGGTACTGCTCTTGGGCAACGCAGCCGGGGAGGGTGTGTGCCGTGCGGATTCGTTTTGGACCTTTGGCGGAGTCGCCGCGCTCGAAGCAGAGGGTGCAGGCCGAGGCAAGGCATAGGCCGAAGGGCCTTGCGCAGGCGGGGCAGGAATTTCCTCAGCAGGTGTCGGTTCGGATGAAGCGGTCGGAGCGGAGGTCTCTGCGCGCGGTGTACCTTCGGGCGGAGCCACCGAGGCCGGTGGGGCTTTCTCCTCTGCCTGGGGAGCTTGCGTTTTGGGCGGCTCGATCGTCATCGGCTCTTTCGCGCCGATAAAGTGGGCGCGCACAGGCGCTTCGGCAGAGGCGGCGCTCGAGGTGGGCACCTCCGTAACGGGTCCCTCCTGAACCGCAGGCGCAGGAGCGGCGGTGGCAGAGAGCGAGGGGATCGGCAGCCACGTCACGGCGCCGCGTCCGGCTTCGATCCCCATTAATAATGCGTGGATTTCCTGTCGTTCCAGGCTGATCAGATGGCGATAGAGCGCGGCCAGAGAAGAAGAAGGGATGGAAAGGTTCTCCCAGGCCGCAGGTAACCTGCCACAGAAGAGGAGCCGCTGACCCGGCTGAAGGGTAATCTGTCCATAACGCAGGGAAGGCGTTTGGGCATACCCCAGTCCTTGAGCGGAGGATTCGGGATCGTGAAAATGGCGCAATTCCCCCTGATCCCATAGGAAGAGATGGGTGGGGCCGCCCTGAAGGAAGATGGCCTGTTCTTGGCGAACGGCAAAGAGCACAAGCAGGCCGAGGTTATAGCGTTTTTGTGCCCGCAGGGCAAAATTGCGCTCCAGCAGCTGCTGATTGAGGCGCAGCGCGGCGGCACGCAAAGCAAAGGTAAGGCTACCGCTGGTGGCGTAGTAGGTATCCCGCACCTCTTGAAGCAGGCGTTGGAGCTCGGCTTCCGGCACGGGATGCCCCAACATGGCCAGGTAGCAAAGCAGACGATCTTCCTCCCGCCCACGCGCCGTTTTGCGCGGCGGCTCAAAGAGGGCGGCACCGGGCAGGGAATCCCGGATTTCTCCCTGGGAGCGATAGAGGGGCAGGAGGAAAAGATCGAGCGGCATGGATTAAAGTATAGCATAAGGTGATCGGAGCGAGGGGAGCATTTCATACCACCGTGAGAAGCAGAACAAGAATGGATGCGGATTAAGCCTCCTGTTGTGCTCCGAGTCAGTACAGACCTAAGAGGCGACTCTCGGTCACCACATGTTGCGCTGGGGAAATGGAATTCTGCACTTGGACGAACAAATCTTTCCCTCCGATAAACAAGCAGCACAGGATTTCCCTGTGCTGCCAAATCACTGTTCATGGATCACGGTCCACCGTCCACGGTCTACGGTCCGCGAACCCAGGCCGAAGCAGCGGACACGCACAGGCTAAAGCGCTGTGCTACGGTCCACCATCCACGGTCAAATATACAGATCGCGCCGGTTGTAGCGCCAGTAGGCCAGTCCAAGGCAGGCAACCAGGATAACCAACGAAAGCCAGAGGTAGATCGGCTCAATGCGGCCCTCGCGCCAGATCATGCCGGCATCGGCATACTTGAACGGCGAGAAGTACTTGAGAAACTCCACCTTCTCATGCAAGGAAGCGACGATCGAGAGGAAGTAGGTCCCCAGCAAGATGGCGATCGCCACCGCACCGGCGCGGCGGTACTGCTGCATGGCACACCCCAGGAAGATGCCGATGGCGATGAAGATCATCTGGAGCAGGAAGAGGCCGGCCATGGAGGTGTAAAAGAAGTCCCAGAAGCCCTCGTCCGGGGTATAGGAACGGCTGCTGACAAAGAAGGAGAGCACGGTCACGCCGAGCAGGAGGATGGAGTGGACGATTACGGCGAGGAGTTTGGCCGTCACCAGCCGGCTGCGCGTGACAGGTAGCACCAACGAAAACTCTACCGTCTTATCGCGCTCTTCTTTGGCGATCACATCGCTGCCCCACATCACCGCGGCAATGCCCAGGATCAGGGCATAGTAGATGTGCATGATGCCGTAAAAGCCGCTCAGCGTGGTCAGGTTGAAGACGGTCATGTTCAGCGCTTCGAGCACGGCCTTCGGCATCTGCTCAAGGATGGCAAGCATCTCCGGGTTTTCGGCATAGGTCTTGAACTTGGTGAAACCGGTGACGGTAAAGAGGAAGATGATGATGCTATAGATCAGCAGGGATTTGAGATGGGCCCGAAATTCGCGCCAGAAGATATTCATAGTTTCTCTCCTTGTTTTTCAGAAACACGCTTTCCAACCGACTAGGTAACCGATGGGATATCGCGCCGCAGGTAGAGCACGTAGGCGAGCACCAGCGCGACCACGGTCACGGCCAGGTTCAGTCCCACCAGCGCAGGGTCAAAATGGCCGTTGGTCACGGCGTATTCGGGGTTGAAGTGCTTGAAGGCGGTCAGGTATTCGAGCTTGGCCTCGCCGAGCAGGTCACTGAAAGCACCCAGCAGGTACATACCGAAGCCCAGCCCCAGCCCATAGGGTGTGACGCTGCGAATGCGGCGCACGAGGAGGGAAATGAAGGTGCCAAGGGAGAAGAAGAAGAGTTGGAACGGCACCAATCCCCATAACATGCGCGCCAGCAGCGCCGGATCGTACGAACGGCCTTCGCGGAAAGCTTCGATGAAGCCGAAGGAGGCCGCCCAGACAACGGCCTGGGTGATGGCCAGCCCACAGAGCGCCGCGATCAGCTTGCTGACGAAAATCTGCGAGCGCGAAACCGGCTTGCTCATCAGGAAGTCGGCGGTCAGCTCGCGCTCTTCCACGGAGAGCATACCAAAGCCGTAGTTCGAGGCCTGGATCGCCAGCAGGAGCTGGATGAACAGGTAGACGAAGCTGAAAAAGCCCATGACCGTGGAAAAGTCGATCTCGCCGAGCCCGAAAGCGGCGCGGAACTCCGGCGGGAACTGCTGGAAGGCGCGGTTCATCACTTCCGCCTGATCGGCAAAGAGCGGATACATCGCCAGGTAGATCAGGATCATGGCGACAGTAGAAGCCGTCCAGATGATCACCGAAGAGAGCCGGGCACGAAATTCGTGGAAGAAGATGTTGCGACGCATGGTAGCCTCGCTCACTCGTAGTAGTGCATAAAGATCTCTTCCAGGGTGGGCTCTTCGATGGTCACATCCTGGACGTTCAGCGCGGCGATGCGCTGCAGCAGGATGTTTACATCGCCCTTGAAGAAGAAGCGCAGCGCGCCGTTGCTCTGCTCCAGGTTGGTCACGCCCGGCAGTTGGAAGTGCTCCGGGGTCACGCCTTCGGCGGCCACGCGCACGCGCTTGTAGTTGTTCTTCTGCAGCGTCTGGATATCCGAAACCTCGACGATGCGCCCCTCGCGGATGATGGCAACGCGATCGCACAGACGCTGCACTTCGCTCAGGATGTGGGAGGAGAAGAACACGGTCACGCCGCGTTCCCGGTTCTCGCGGCGCACCAGGTCGAAGAACTTGCGCTGCATGAGCGGGTCAAGGCCGGCGGTCGGCTCATCCAGGAAGATCAGCTTCGGCGCGTGGAGCAACCCTTGCACGATGCCCACCTTCTTGCGATTGCCATAGGAGAGATCGTCAATGCGACGGTCAAGCTCCAGCTCCATGTACTCGGCCAATTCGCGCATGCGCTGCGTGTGATCGCCCTCGTAGAAACTGGCGGAGTAGCGTAGCAGATCGATCACCCGCATTCCTTCATAGTAGAAGACTTCGGAAGGCAGGTAACCGATATGGCGGCGGATCTCCGGACCGTAACGCACCACATCTTTGCCGAAAATGGTGGCGCTGCCGCTGGTGGGGAAGATCAGCGAAAGCAGCAGGCGGATGGTGGTGGACTTTCCCGCGCCGTTCGGGCCGATGAAGCCGAAAATCTCGCCTTCTTCGACCTGGATCGAGACATCGATGATGCCGCGGGATTTGCCATAGTACTTGGTCAGATGGTGGGTTTCAATGATGCTCATAGCAGACTCCTTGAGAAGAGATCAGGAACGGGGTTGCAGCCCATGCCGTAGAAAGGCGATGAACTGCTCCACAGTTTCCATCATCCGTTGATCGTATTGCGGCGCTACATGCTCCAGGTAATACTCATTGAGCTGGCCGCTCAGCGTGGTCACCAGCCAGGAGATCAGGGCGGGATCGAGATCGGAGCGAATCTCCCCCCTGGCGATGGCTTTTTCGATGAAGGAGCGGAAGAAATCCTGAGCCGATGAGGCGCTCTCAGACCAGATTTTGGCATAGAGTGTACGGTCCTCGATCAGACGCTTGCCCAGGGCGGCATAGCGCGGGTGATCAAGAGCCATCTGCAAGCCGCGCAGATAGAGATCATGAAGCAGGGTGAAGAAATCGCTTTGGGCGGCATTCTCGAAGACCGGCGCCAAGTAGCGCATTTTGACCTCGGCGGCCTTCTGGAGCAGGTAGCGGAAGAGGTCGACCTTATCCTCGAAATATTGGTAGAAACTCCCTTTGGCGATGCCAGATCGGCGCACGATGCGGTTGACGCTGGCATGACGAAAGGGGTGATCGGTAAACTCTTCCAGCGCCGCCTCGCAGATCAGATTCTGCTTTTCTTCGGGGAGGTTGAAGAAGGTTTCCTTCGGCATATGTGACCGAGCGGTCATGTGACCGTGCAGTCATATTGTATGTCAGAGAGCGATCTCCTGTCAAGAGGCCATCTAACTCCTTAACGTCTACGGTCTACCGTCCACGGTCTACGGTCATATAAACAACTTACAGGTGATATAATTTTGCCAATCCTATTTTTACTTGAGCAACTTATGGGATACGCCGATCTCCACATCCACAGCAATTACAGCCCCGATGGCCTTCACAGCATCTCCCAAATTCTGCGCCACGCGGCACAGGTGGAACACCTGAAAGTGATCGCCGTGACCGATCATGATGTGCTGCGCGGCTCGCTGGAATGTGTTGAGCGCGCGCCTCATTTTGGGCTGCAAGCCATTCCGGGCATGGAAGTGACCACCGCCGACGGTCATCTGCTGGCTTATTTCATCCAAAAGCCCATCCCCTCCAATCGGCCACTGCTGGAAACGCTGGGGAGGATCGGCGAACAGGGTGGACTGGCGATCCTGCCGCACCCGATGCGTTTCTGGTCAACGCACCGCTGGGTCGCGTTACGGGAAGCCTTGAACCATCCTGAAGGCCGCGCCGTGCTGGTGGGGGTTGAAGTGCTGGACTCGTGGGGCGAGAATCGTCACGGGTTGCGGCTGGCGGCCTGGTATGGCCTGGCCTGTTTGGGGAATAGCGATGCCCATATTCTGGAAGCCATTGGACGCATCTGCAGCCGTTTCCCAGGTCAGGATGCCGAGGCACTGCGCCAGGCCTTGCTCCGCGCCCAAACCCAGGCACGGGTCTTTGAGCCGATCCCCATCCATGAGGTTGCTCTACGTTACCGGCGCGCAAAGCAACGCGTCAAACAGGATCCGCCCACTCAACCGATGCTTGGCTCATAGGCCTATGCAACCTTCCGAGCATTTGCAAAATCTATTGGCGGCTCTTCCCACTCGCCCCGGTTGCTATTTGATGAAGAACGCGGCCGGCGAGATCATTTACGTGGGAAAAGCGGTCAACCTGCGCAACCGCGTGCGCTCCTATTTTCACGCCGAAAGCGGCCAGACGCCAAAGACGCGGCGCATGGTGCGCGAGATCGCCGATATTGAGTGGATCGTCGTCGAAAGTGAGCTTGAGGCGCTGCTGCTGGAGATGAACCTGATCAAAAAGCATCGCCCGAAATACAACGTGCGCCTCAAGGATGACAAACGCTACCCGTACATTAAAGTGCACTGGGCCGATCCGTTCCCCAAAGTCACCGTGACGCGGCAAATGGTCAACGACGGCTCGCGCTATTTTGGACCTTATGCTTCTGCCTGGGCCGTACACCAGACCTTAGACGTGCTACGGCGCATTTTCCCCTACCTGACCTGCGATCGCCCGATCACGGGTCACGATCCCCGCCCCTGCCTGTACTACGACATCAAACTCTGCGCCGGCCCGTGTATCGGCGCCATTGATCAGGCCGGGTACCGCCAGATGATTGCCGACCTGATGAACTTTCTCAACGGACGCGGCGAGCAAATCCTGGAGCGCCTGCAAAAAGAGATGGAACAGGCGGCAGAAGAACTGCGCTTTGAAAAAGCCGCCCGTCTGCGGGATCAAATTCAGGCCATTCATGCCGTGATCGAAAAACAGAAGATCGCCTTCGGTCAGGAAATGGCCGATTCGGATATCCTGGCCATGGCACGTAGCGATGGGGAAGCCTGTGTCCAAGTCTTTTTCATCCGCGGCGGGAAACTGATCGGGCGGGAATATTTCGTGCTCGAAAACACCGCCGAAAGCGAAGATACCGAGATCGTCGCCCAATTCCTCAAGCAATTCTATTCTGAAGCGGCCAACGTCCCGGAACAGGTGATGTTGCCACAGGAGATCGAAGAAGCGCAGATCATCTCCCAATGGCTACGTTCGCGGCGGGGTGGCGAAAAGGTGGAGATCGTGGTGCCGCGTCAGGGTCAGGCACAGGAGCTTTTACAGCTCGCGCTAGAAAACGCCCGTGAAACGCTCAACGTCTTGCGCGCCCGCTGGCAAGCGGATACGCACCGGCAGGAAGAGGCCTTGGCCGAGCTGCAACAAGCCCTTTCCCTCCCGCGCCCTCCCAACCGCATCGAATGCTATGACGTCTCGAATACGCAGGGGATGGCGATCGTCGGTGCGATGGTGGTTTTTGAGCAGGGTGTGCCGAACAAAGCGCTCTATCGGCGGTTCAACATCGAAAGCGTCAGCGGCCTGCCGGATGATTTTGCCTCGATGGAGGAAATGCTCACCCGTCGCTTCCGCCGCTGGCAGGCGGCACAAGAGACGGCCTCCCAACCCGGCGCCAAAGTCGATCGTGCCTTTGCTGTCCTGCCCGATTTGATCGTGATCGACGGCGGAAAAGGTCAATTAGGGCGGGCCGTGCAAGTCTTACAATCGTTTGGGCTTTATGGACAAATCCCCTTGATCGCCCTGGCCAAGCAACAGGAGGAGATCTTTTTCCCGGATCGGAGCGAGGGCCTGCTCCTGCCACGGACCTCCCCGGCGCTTTACCTTTTGCAACGCATCCGCGACGAAGCGCATCGCTTCGGCCTGACGGCTCATCGTCAACGGCGCACCAAACTCAGCCTGACCTCGCAGCTGGAGAGCATCCCCGGCATCGGGCCGACGCGTCGCAAAGCGCTCTTGCGCCACTTCGGCTCGATCGAGGCCATCCGCCGTGCCTCGGTGGAGGAACTGGCCGCCGTTCCCGGCATGACGCGCCACGCGGCAGAGCAAGTCAAGGCGCATTTGGAATAGACGGTGGACTGTGGACGATAGACCGTAGGGCCTTTTCTCGAAACTCTTTCCTCTATCATTTCCTGGCGCAGGATTGACCCCCAACATTGCATTTTTTCTATTCGCAAATCGATAGCTCTGCTAGGTCGGCCTGGATGGCGACACGAGGGGATTTCAAAGCATCAATAGACGCATGGACGCGCCGAAACCTTGTCAGAATCGGCGGGCATGGCTATAATGAGCATACCTTCGAGGACGGGGCATGGCGCAGCCCGGCTAGCGCGCTTGCATGGGGTGCAAGAGGTCCTGGGTTCAAATCCCAGTGCCCCGACAAGAGTCGCCGCCTCAGTGGCGGCTTTTTATCTTTTGACCAATGGAGGTCCTATGCAAGAAGAGATCATCTACGAGGGCGAGGAACTGATCGAGGTCGTGGAAGAAACCCGCGCCAGCCTTTCCTCGATCATCAGCCTGGTGGCAGGCATCCTTTCCATGGCCCCCTATTTCTTCATGGTGGCAGTGATCCTGGGGATTGCACGGGGTTGGTCCTATCCCCGCTCCTTCCTCTCATCCGAGCCCTTCCTGTATTACCTGCTCTTCAGCGGCATGCTCTTCGGCCTGATCGGGGTGATCTACGGCATCCTGGCAGCGCGCGATGTGTTTGTGGGCGAAGCTGGCGATAAGAGCGTGGTACTCCTGGCGATCGGCGTGGCCTTGAGCCTGCTCGGTGCAATTGCCAACATCCAGTTCGCTTTGGGGCTCTATATCAAGATCATGACCGGCTAACCCGGTCCCCTTTGCTCTCTTTCAGACGCCACAGGCCCGATGGGAAACCCATCCGGTCGTGTGGCGTTTTTACGTTCCACCCATCCTCCAACATGCGGTAGTATAATCCGTGTGCTTTTTGATTCCACCCCAGGAGCATCACGATGAGCGCCGTTTTCCCTTCCGCGGAATGGTTAAAAGCCTTGGAAGAAAAGCTGAACAGCGACGAGCGCTACGCTCAAGTCGCCCGCAACTGGGAAGGTGACTTGCTGTTCATCATCCAGCCACAGGGCAAGTTGACCGAAGAGGTGCGCATGTACCTCGATCTCTGGCATGGCAAATGCCGCGGCACGGAGATGATGCCCCCGCCCGATCGCCAGGCCGCTTTCGTCCTCAGCGCGCCCTATGAGCATTTCGTCAGCATTTTACAGGGACGCCTCGATCCGATGACGGCGATGATGACCAGCAAGCTGAAGGTGCGCGGAAGCATGGCCTATATGATGCGCAACGTGCCGACCGTGCTGGATTTCGTGCGCTGTTGCCGCGAGATCACCCAGGAGATCCTCTGATGCTCCCCATCTTAAAAATCCATCTCGGCGAAGGGCGCGTGGAACGTTTAGAGGTACCCTCCGCTTGGCGCCGCGATTTCCTGGGCGGAGCCTCCTTGGCGGCTCGTCTGCTCTATCCCGTCCTCACCGCCGATCTCGATCCGTTTGCGCCGCAAGCCCCGCTGCTCTTCCTCACCGGCCCACTCACCGGCACCGCCGGCCCGACGGTGGGACGTTTTGTCATCTGCGGCAAAGGGGCTGCTACCGGTCTGTGGGCCGAATCGAATTGCGGTGGCTTCTGGGGGCCGGAATTGCGCTTTGCCGGTTATGATGGCCTGTGGATCGAAGGACGCGCCGAGCACCCAGTCTACCTCCTGATCCACGACGATCGCGTGGAAATTCGCCCGGCCGATCATCTCTGGGGGCTGGATACGTACGAGACCCAAGAACAGATCAAGGCCGAACTCGGCCAAGGATGGCATGTGGCCGTGATCGGGCCGGCCGGTGAGCGCGGTGTGCGCTTCGCCGGCATCTATTGCGATCACGGACGCGCCGCCGGGCGCACCGGCCTGGGGGCCGTGATGGGTGCAAAGAACCTTAAGGCGATTGCCGTGCGCGGCACGCGCAAGACCTTACCCCTGGCCGATCCCGCACGGTATGCTGAGTTGCGTTCCCAGGCCAATCGCCAGCTGCGGCAGGATAACGAAGCACAGGTGCTCCATGCCTTGGGCACGGCCGGCGCCGCCAACTATGCCGAATATCTGGGGGCCATGCCGGCCCGTTACTATCATCAGGGCGCCTTTTCCCAGGTCGATGCCATCTCCGGCGCCACCATGAGCGAGACCATCCTGATCGGCCAAAGCGCCTGCCATGCTTGCGTCATCGCCTGCGGCCGCGTCGTGCGCCTGGGAGATGGGCAAAAGCGTAAAGGTCCAGAATACGAAACGATCGTCTCGTTCGGACCGAACCTGCTCAATGCCGATCTGGAATCCATCGTCTACCTAGGCGAGCTCTGCGATCGCTACGGAATGGATACGATCAGCTTGGGCAACACGATCGGGCTGGCGTTTCACCTGTTCGAGCAAGGGGTGCTCACCACTCAGGATACCGGCGGATTGGAATTGCGCTGGGGAGATGTGGCGGCCATTCGCCAACTGATCCGCATGACCGCCTATCGTGAAGGGTTTGGCAACCTGATTGCCGAAGGTTCGCGGCGACTGGCAGAGACACTGGGCGCGCCGGAAGAGGCCGTGCAGGTCAACGGGCTGGAAGTCGCCTATCACGATCCGCGCGGGGTCTCCGGCATGGCACTGGTCTACGCTACCAGCCCGCGCGGCGCCTGTCACAATCAATCGGATTATTTCTTTGTGGATTGGGGGCATATCCAGCCGGCACTTGGGATCGAGTATTTCTCCCGTCATGCCGGCGCGGAAAAAGCGGCAAACGTCGCCCGTCATCAGGACTGGCGGACGGTTTTCAACGCCCTGGTGATGTGCATTTTTGCCAACATCGAGCCACAATTGCAGGTTGACCTGATCAACGCCGCCTGTGGCCTGGATTGGTCGGTGGAGGAAATGCTGCGTGCCGGGGAACGCGCCTGGAACCTGAAGCGCCTGATCAACCTTCGGCTGGGTCTACGCCGCGAACAGGAAAAGCTCCCCAAGGCTCTGCTCCAGGCCTATGCGGAAGGCGGCGCGGCCGGCTATACCATCCCCTTCGATGAAATGCTCCAGGCCTACTATCAGGCGCGCGGTTGGGACCTTCAAAGCGGCGCACCCCTGCCGGAAACCCTTCGACGATTGGGATTGGACCCGCTGGAGGAAACAGCATGAGCAAGGAACAGCCGTTCATCCCCAAACTCGTTTCAGTAGAACAGATGCGCCAGATCGAGGCCGAGGCCAACGCCCGCGGCCTGACCTACGATCAGATGATGCAGAATGCCGGCGAAGCAGTTGCCAAGCTGGTGCAGCGCCTGGCCCAAGAAAATCGCCAAAAAGAAGGATGGCATACCCCTCCTACCGCCCTGGGATTAGTAGGCAGCGGCAATAACGGCGGGGATACGCTGGTCGCGCTCACCCGTCTCGCTCAAGAAGGCTGGGAAACGATAGCCTATCTGGTCAAAGAACGCAAAAAGGGCAAAGGAACCGACCCATTGGTAACACACCTACTGGAAAGCGGCGGCAAAATCTTCCTCATGGAGCAAGACCCGCACTTCCAGCACCTTGGCGAAGCCGTGCAACGCGCCAACGTCATTTTGGATGGATTGCTCGGCACCGGCATCACCCTGCCCTTGCGCACCGAAATCTCCCTCCTCCTGGATGCCGTCCAATCCTTTGTACGGCTCTCGCCTCGTCTGATCGTAGCCGTGGATTGCCCCAGCGGGGTAGATTGTGATAGCGGCGAAGTCAGCCCTTCTACGCTCCATGCCGATTACACGCTGACGTTAGGCGCAGTCAAGCAAGGGCTGTTAAAATTGCCGGCTTTCACCTATCTCGGTCGACTGGAAGTAGCGGATATCGGCTTTTCGGAAGACCTGCCCACCATGGCGGCGATCCGCGACGAAGTGGCCGATCTCGCCTTTGCGCTTCATCACCTGCCCGAACGCCCGCCGGAAGCACACAAAGGGACCTTTGGCACCGCGCTGATCGTCGCCGGCTCCTTAAACTACACCGGTGCGGCGCTATTGGCCGGGCAAGGTGCCTATGCGGTGGGTGCCGGCCTGGTGACCTTGGCCGTGCCCTCCCCCCTCCATGCCGCGCTGGCCGGCCATCTTCCGGAGGCCACCTGGCTGCTCCTACCGCATGAGCTGGGCGTGATCGATGCTTCGGCCGCGGAAGTAATCTTGGAGAACCTGGGACGGACAACCGCTATACTGCTCGGCCCCGGCTTCGGCCTGGAGGAAACCACGCGCGAATTCATCGAGAATCTGTTGACGGCTCCGGCTCCCGTCCGCAAGCCCACGCCACGCATCGGCTTTCTGGCCGCCGGGGAACCTTCCACACCCCAGCCGACCCCCGAAGCGGTCAAATTGCCACCCTTGATCGTCGATGCGGATGGGTTGAAACTGCTGGCGCGCCTGCCGAATTGGTGGCAACGTCTGCCGGGGCCGGCGGTGCTCACGCCTCATCCGGGTGAAATGTCCATCCTCTGCGGCCTGCCGGTGGCAGAAATTCAAGCATCTCGCCTGGAAACGGCGCGGCGCTTTGCCGCCGAATGGGGGCATGTGATCGTGCTCAAAGGCGCGTTCACCGTGATCGCCGCCCCCGACGGACGGACGACCACCATTCCGATCGCCACTTCGGCCCTGGCACACGGCGGCAGCGGCGATCTGCTGGCCGGCATGATCACCGGTCTGCGCGCCCAGGGGCTGGAAGCCTATGATGCCGCCCGTCTGGGTGCTTGGTTGCACGCTCAGGCCGGGCTGGAGGCGACTCGCGATCTGGCGCCTGCCAGCGTCCTGGCCAGCGATGTACTCACTGCGCTGCGCAAGCTGCTCCGTTCGTTGGAGGACCAACGTCAAGCGCGGCATTCCTAAACGCTACGTCTCTGCAGGAGAAAAACAATGTCCCTTAGCTATCTGGCACGTTCGATTGTCGAATCTCCCACCGTGAGCCTGAACGAAGAGGCCCGCCTGCTACGGGAACGCGGCGAGCCCGTGATTCATCTAGGCATCGGGGAACCCAAAAACAAAACTCCCATTCAGGCCATCCTGGCCGGAGCGGCCAAATTGACCTCCGGCGAGGTGAAATACACGCCGGTCGAGGGAACAACCTCGCTGCGCAAAGCCATCATTCGCTATACCGAGGAAAACTACGACCGGCTGGTGGCACCGGAAAACGTGATCGTCACCATCGGGGCCAAGAACGCCATCTGGATGGCGCTTTTCACCCTGCTCAACCCAGGCGATGAAGTGATCATCCTCGCTCCGTATTGGGTGAGCTACCCGGAGATGGTGCGCATGTGCCAGGGTGTGCCGGTGATCGTCACGCCAGAGGACGGCACGTTCATCCCGCGCTTCGAGGATATCGAGCGCGCCGTGACCTCTTCCACCAAAGCGATCATCGTCAACAGCCCGAACAACCCTTCCGGGGTGATCTACCCTCCCGAACTGATCGCCCAGCTGGTAGATTTCTGCGAACGCCGCGGCATTTACTACATCTCGGATGACATCTACCACAAACTGGTCTTCGATGGGAAGCGCGCCGCGTCGGTCTATCAATTCACGAAGAAGGACGTGGATTCCAGCCATATCATCGTCATCAACGGCGTCGCCAAGCTCTACGGCATGACCGGCTTTCGCATCGGCTGGGCGGTGGCGCCGCGCCCGATCATCGAGATCATGCGCCGCGTCCAATCGCAGACGGTCACCACCCCGGCGGCTGTGCTACAGGCGGCAGCCGAAGGCGCACTGAACGGAATGCAAAGCACCGTAGAAGCCCTGCGCCTGAGCGTGCAAAACAATCGGGATGTGCTCATGCAAGAATTGAAAGCCTTCCAAGGGGTGCGTTGCGTTCGCCCGGAAGGTACTTTCTATGCGCTCCCCGATTTCCGGGCCTATACCCAGGATTCGGTGCAGTTGGCGCGTTTCCTGCTCCAAAAAGCGTTGGTCGTGACCGTGCCCGGCCGTGAATTCGGCATGGAGGGCCATCTGCGCATCAGCTATGCCGGCACGGTTAAGGAGGTCACCGAAGGCATTGCCCGCATCCGCTGGGCATTGGACCCGACATCTCCAAACGAAATCTATATCGGCGACCGCCGAATGGTGAGGGATTGGCTATGAACAACCTGCTCAACATCAAAACTCCGGCTCAAGGCATCGCTACGGCCTTGAAGAGCGATTATGGCTTGGAAAACCACGGATTCAGTAACCTGAACCAGGTTTACTGGAACTTACCACCGGAAGCGCTTTATGAGGAGATCGTATTCCGCGGCGAAGGGCGGATCGTCCAATCCGGCCCGGTGGTGGTGCACACAGGAAAGCACACAGCGCGCTCGGCAAACGATAAATTCATCGTGCGCGAAGCGGAAAATGAGGCCCACATCTGGTGGGGACAATACAACCGCCCCTTTGCCGCGGAGAAATTTGAAGAGGTCTATAACCGTCTGCTTGGCTATTTCCAGGGGCGAGATGTTTTCGTCCAGGATGTCTATGCCGGTGCCGATCCGAACTATCGCCTGCGGGTGCGCATCATCACCGAAACCGCCTGGCATAGCCTGTTTGCGCGCAACATGTTCCTGCTCCCGGCCACGCGTGAGGAATATCAGCGCTTTGTCCCCGAATTTACGATCGTCGCTGCGCCCGGTTTTAAGGGCGTCCCATCCATTGATACCACGCGTTCGGAGACTTTTATCCTGCTGAACTTCGCCGAACATCTAGGCCTGATCGGCAACACAGCCTATGCCGGGGAGATCAAGAAATCGGTTTTCACCATTCTAAACTACCTGTTGCCACTGGAAGGGGTGCTCCCGATGCACTGTTCGGCGAACGTCTCGCCGGAGGATGAAAACGACGTGGCCCTCTTCTTTGGCCTTTCCGGCACAGGCAAGACCACCCTTTCTGCCGATCCGACGCGACGGCTGATCGGAGATGACGAGCACGGTTGGAGCGATGAGGGCATTTTCAATTTTGAGAACGGCTGCTATGCCAAAGTGATCAACCTTTCGCCGACCGCCGAGCCACAGATCTACGCCACCACGCGCCGCTTCGGCACTATCTTGGAAAACGTGGTCTACGATCCGGCCAGCCGACGCATCGACCTGGACTCCGACGAGATCACCGAAAATACCCGCGCCTCCTATCCGCTGGAATTCATCGAAAACGCCCTGCTGGAAAAGCGCGCCGGTCATCCGCGCAACATTGTCTTTTTGACCTGCGATGCCAGCGGGGTCATGCCGCCGATCGCTCGCCTGACTACCGAACAGGCGCTCTATCAGTTCATCTCCGGCTACACTTCTAAGATCGCCGGCACCGAAGTCGGGTTGGGCAGAGAACCGGAGATCACCTTTTCGGCCTGCTTCGGCGCGCCGTTCATGGTTCACCACCCGTATACGTATGCTGAGCTCCTACGGCGGAAGATCGAACGCTACGGCGCACGTTGTTGGCTGGTCAATACCGGTTGGGTGGGGGGACCGTATGGCATCGGCAAGCGCATCAGCATTCGTTACACGCGCGCCATGCTGGCGGCCGCCCTGCGCGGTGACCTGGAAAACGTGCCGTATAAGACCGATCCGATCTTCGGCTTCCAAGTGCCTACGCAATGTCCCGGCGTTCCCGATGAAGTGCTCGATCCTTCCAGCTCCTGGCCGAACAAAGAGGAGTATTGGAAGAAATACCGTCAATTGGCAGCACGCTTCATCGAGAACTTCCGCAAATTTGAGGATGTGTGCCCACCCGAGGTGATTGCCGCGGGTCCAAAACTGTGAGCGCACCGCCGAAAAACAGGCACCGCCGGCCCGGATCGGATAGTTGCCGATCCCCCGGCGGTGTCGTTTTCTGAGCAAAAGCGAAGAGCGGTGCGAATTAATTTCGGCGGGAATTCTTCACCGCTCACAACCGCACCGTCACGCGGTATTCCCCCACTTCCAACCCACGGTGATTAAGGAGCTTTCCGCCGTGCACGAACGGCGCGAACTTTGCTATTTGAGCCTCGTTCAGCACGCCCAACTGTCGCAAAATTTCCAAAGTCACTGCCGTACGGGCCCGCGAAACAGTGCGCCCATTGCTCAAGCGCAGGGGAAGATCGCCATCGGCGATCTTCAGCGCCAGTCCAAGCCCCGGTTGATCCGGCCCTAACGTTCCGGGCAAAACGCCAACGATCTGGAAGCCCTCGGCGCCACCCTTAGCGAGCAGATGCCCGGCTCCGATGCGCATGAGTTCTGTATCGAAACCGCCTTCGCCATCCACCATGTGCGGGTGAGCCAGCATGGCCTGTACGATCTTCTGAACGGCCTCGGCGCGTTTCGCCGGAAGGCGGCGCGGATCGCAAAGGCGGGCGACGCCCAAAGCAGCATGATAGAGCGGCAAAGCAAAAGTGGGGGCAGAACAACCGTCAATCGCCACTCCAATGCGCTCTTTCGGATAGTCGCACATTTCTGCCAGCGCCTGCAGAATTTCCTGTTGCAACGGATGGTGAATATCCAGGTAATCGTCGGTGGACCAGCCGTGCAGGCGCGCATGGGCGAGCATGCCCGTATGCTTCCCAGAACAGTTGTTGTAGTTCGGCGTCGGCTCGCGTCCGTTCAGGATCAGGGTACGCATGGATTGCGCATCCGAAGGCCAGTGAGCACCGCATTGGAGATCGGCCTCGGATATGCCGATCTTCTCCTGCAATGTGCGCACCGTCTCCACATGGATTGCCGCGCCATCATGGGAGGCACAGATCAGCGCCAGCTCGGCTTCGGTGATGCCAAAGGCTTGCACACCACCGTGTTCAACGAACGGCAACGCTTGGAAAGGCTTGGCCGAAGAGCGCAGATAGGTGACAAACGACGAATCCCCTGCGGCGGCAATCAGCCGCCCCTCTGCATCCACAACGGCAAAAGCACCCTGGTGGGTGGATTCGCAGCGATCGCCGCGCCATACCTCTAGCAAAGGGACAAAAGGTTGGTTCATTCTTCCTCGAGAGGGACCACAACGGGTTGACGACGAGTGTGATAGTACTTTAGGCCATAACGGAGGCGGAAGAAATACTTTTTCTCCGGAGGAAAGTTGAAACGCTCCAGCAAGTGTTGAGCCAACTGCTCAAATATCGTATCCGCCGCATCCACAGGCACTTTCTGCAGGCTTTCCTGAACCGCTTCCAGGAAAGCGATCTGGGAACGGATCACCTGCGAAGGAATGACCCCTCCTCTGCCACAAACGATCAGATAATCGGAATATTGCGGTTGCAGGAGCTCACGGAGGTGCTCAATCCATTGAGGAATATCGGCGCTTGCCAGGAACGGCGGCTGATCTTTGCACACTGCATCGCCGATAAAGAGCACACGCTCCCGTTCCCAGCGTACCCACACTGCGCCGTTATTCGGACCCGGCCGCGCCTCAATCACCAAAGGGTGTTCACTCCAATGGAGCACCAGGTTTTCGGAAAAGGAGAGCTCCGGCGGTGTCCAACGGGTGGTGCTCCAACCGCTATGGCTTTCCCATTCGGCGCCGGTCTCCTCGCCGGTCACACGGCTGGTGGGAGGGCGGGAGCGAAGCAGATGTGCCGCTTTCTCGTGCGCCAGAATCGGGCATTCCATCAGACGCGCGTTCAAGGCCCGGTCAGGATGAGCATCCAAGAGCACCAACACCCGTTCGGTGCCGGTGTTCAATCCCATCAAAGAAGCCCGCCAAGCCCGTACATGGTCGGGCAAGAGGGGGACATCAATGTGTACCAAACCGTGAGGCAGGACAAAAGCGCCTACCGTCACACCAGGATAAGTGGTTTCAATGTAGACATCCGTTGCAATGGTTTCCATAGGACATGCTGTGAGAGAAAATTGGACGCTTGAGCGCCTCAAGCAGATTCAAGGTGCCTTGGCAAGGTGAAGAAAAATGTGGCACCGTGGCCCGGCTCACTTTCCACACCGATCTGACCACCGTGTGCCTGCACCGCTAGGCGGCAAAATGCCAGCCCAATGCCCAGCCCGCGGACACCTTCTTTGCGGGCAAGTCGGGTGAACTTTTCAAAAATACGCTCCTGATCGGCCGGCGCAATCCCCGGCCCGTTATCCCGGACCCAAAAACGCACCTGTTGGGGTGCATTTTCCGGCAATTGGGCACCCAAGAGGATGCGGCTTTGGGATGGGGAGAACTTGGATGCGTTTTCCAAAAGGTTGATCAACACCCGTGCAATCATATCGGCATCCGCCAGTACCCATGCCGAGTCGGCCTCATTCTGTATCTCAAGGGTCTGATCCCGCGAGGCAAGAGTCATGCGAATGTCGCCCGCAGCCTTTTGGAGCAGATCCCCCACCCGCACCGGCTGGCGCTCTCCTAAAGGCACACCGGCTTCCAAACGATGAATATCCAGCAGCGAGTTAACCATGCGTTGCAAGCGCGCCACGGCATGAGAAGCGATCTCCAGGATCGAAACGACCATATGATCGTCGGTGGAAATGACGCTCTTCAAAAGTTCCAAACTGGAGATCAAATTTCCCAGCGGAGAACGTAGATCGTGATAGATCATCGCCGCCAGATCGTCCCGCAAAGCATCCAACTCTTTGCGTTCATGGATATCATGGAACATCCACTGGATCACATCATGCTGTTCCAACATGCGGCGACGAGCATACACTTCAACCGGTACTTGCCCTCCCTCTCTGGTATGCACTACAGATTCAAAGCGCAGTGTGCCATCCTCGTCCAATGCATCCAGCGATTGAAGTGTGATCCCTTCGGGCGCATGGTAGAGCTGGTCGATCGAACAAGAGAGTATCTCCTGCGGATCGTAACCAAAGAGCTGCAGCGCCTGCCGATTGGCCTCTAGAATACGCCCCTGCAAATCGGTCAGTAAGATGGCGTCAATGCTCTCGTCGAACAATTCTCGATAGCGACGTTGTGCCATCTGGATGCGCTCGGCAAAAAGAGCGTTTTGGATGGCAATCCCCGCAAGGCTGCCGATACCGGTCATGACCAACAGTGCATCCGAATCAAACGCGCCCCCCAAGGGGTTGAGTGCCACCAACACCCCGATAATGCCTTCCTGCCCATGGATCGGTACGATCGCTGCAGAAGAGATGTCCTGATCCTCGAAAAGCCCAGAAACAGAAGGACGATCCTTTCCCCCACCGGCAGGCAGGATGACCCCTTTTCCCTGACGCATCACCCATCCAATCACGCCTTCTTCCATCGGAAGACGACGATCGAGAAGCGCCCCGGCACGTAACCCATCTGCGGCGCGGAATACCAGCATATTCCCTGTCTCTTCCACCAGGCCGAGCGCCACTGTTTCCACCTGGAGCGCTTGCATCGTCTGTTGCAGAATTCGCCGGAAGACGTCTTTCAAATTTAGGGAAGCGTTAATCGCAATGGCACATTCGACCAACGCGCTCATCACCCGTGCCTGGCGCTGACTTTCGGTATAGAGACGCGCGTTCAGCACGGCAATGCCCGCCTGATCGGCGATGGCCTGCATGAGCTGCAAATGTTGTTCGGTGAAGGTATTGGGGATCGGGTGTACCAGCGTCAAAACGCCGACGAGCTTCTCGCGCGCCAGCAACGGCACGCAGATGGCTGATTTGGCTCCTGTCTCGGTGCTGGAATCATCCGGACGGCGCAGCCAACGTTCATCACGGCTGGTATCCGGCACCAGCGCCGCCTTGCGATGGCGGATCACCCAACCGGCCAAGCCACGTTCTACCGTTTCCCGCAAACGGGGCGTAGTATGCTCATGATATTGTTTACCATAGACCATCGTCGCTTCTACCGGCTTCCCGCTGTCATCGAGCACCACAATGCTTCCCCGCTCTCCGCCCACGTACTGCAACGCAGCATAGAGCACCCGTTGCAACACGGTGCGCAGATCCAATGCCGCGGCCAGTTCGCGGCTGATCTGATAAAGGAGCTCAAGAGGGGCAATGGGTGAGGCCGGTACATCCATACTCATACATATTTTACTCCACTCCCCGTATTGAGGAGCAGAACCCGTTCTTGCGGTGCAATCCACCCCACGCGTTGCAGATAATGGAGCGCCGCCAGTGTCGCCGCGCCTTCCGGAGCCGCAAAAATGCCTTCCTGTGCCGCCAACATGCGCTGGGCCTGGAGGATCTCTTCATCGCTAACGGCCACGGCCGTTCCACCGCTCTGGCGGATCACACGCAAGATCAGGCGATGAGCGAAGGGAAGCGGTACACGCAGCCCCGAAGCAATGGTCTCGGCATTCGGCCAAAACTGCGCCTCGGTCGCTCCGGCCTCGAAGGCACGGACGATCGGGGCACAGCCCTGCGCCTGAACGCTCACCATGCGGGGACGTTTTTTCCCGATCCACCCCAACGCCTCCAGCTCTTCAAGAGCTTTCCAGATGCCCACCAGTCCCGTCCCGCCGCCGGTTGGGTAGAGGATCACATCCGGCACATCCCAACCGAAGAACTCGGCAATTTCAAAGCCCATCGTCTTTTTGCCTTCCAGGCGATAAGGCTCCTTGAAGGTCGAAACGTCGAACCATTTGAAGCGCTGGGCTTCCTGAGCGGCCAAACGTCCGGCATCGGAGATCAATCCCTGTACCAAGCGCAGATCGGCCGCATGGAGGCGTACCTCGTGTTGATTGGCCTGCGGTGCATCAGCCGGCATGAAGATATGGGCTTCCATTCCGGCCCGCGCCGCGTAAGCGGCCAAGGCTCCGCCGGCATTGCCGGCCGTGGGGATGACCAGGGCCCGCACTTTCAGTTCGCGCGCCCGTGAAACGGCCATTGCCAACCCGCGCGCTTTGAAGGTGCCGGTAGGATTTAGCGATTCGTCCTTGAGGAACAAATGCTCCAACCCCAGGCTCGTCGCCAACCTTTTGAGCTCCAGGATCGGCGTATCTCCCTCACCCAAGGTCACACGGTTTTCTTCCCGTTGCAGCGGCAGGAGCTCGGCCCAGCGCCAGAGGCCGCGCGGCCGGTTGGCTACCGTCTGCGGTCTCAGCTCGCGCGCCACCTTTCCGAGATCATAGCGCGCCAGGAGCGGGGCCTGACAGGAAGGGCAAAAGGTCTGCAGGCGATGTGCGTCGAAGTGCTTCCCGCACTCCGAGCATTCCAGATGGGTCAACGCGCTAGCGGTTCGGCTCATGGTTCGATGGATTTTGAGCAGGGCGTAACATTGCGGCCAGTTTCGCTGCCGCCTCCGGACTGGTAATGGCCAGGACTTCATCGCCGACCTCAAAAGTGGTCGTTCCGCGCGGCAGGCATACTTTGCCGTGGCGAATGATGGCCGCGATGATGCATTCTTCGGGTAGCCCAAGGTCCTTAAGCGGAATACCGATCGCCTGTGCCCCAGGCGGGACTTTCTCCTCCACCAGAGAATAGCGCCCACGGCGCAGCTTGAGCAATGTCATCATGTCCCCAAGGGACATCTCTTCTTGGATTAGATGCGCCAGAATATCCGCCTGGCTGAGCGCCACATCCACGTGAAACTTCTCGTTGAAGAGCCAGGCATTGTGAGGGTTGTTCACCCGGGCAATGATGCGCGGTACATGGAACAACGTCCGTCCCAAATAGCACACGACCAGGTTAACGGCGTCATCACCGGTGCAGGCGACAAGCACGTTTGCCTGTCCCAAGCCGGCATTCTCTAGGTGCTGGGGGTTACACGGATCACCATGGTAAATGGCCTCAGTGGGCAATTCATGATGTAAGCGGTTCAGGAGTTCGCTGCGTCCTTCGATCACCCGCACATTGTGACCTTCTCGCTGTAACAAATAGGCCAGGCGCGAACCTGTTCTGCCGCCACCAGCGATACAAACGAACATGCTATGCCTCCTTTTCCAATTCCAAGCGCTTTAGGAGCGCTGAAATGCCATCAAAGGTTGCACTGACGTGTAGCACATCCCCTTCTTCAAGTACGCTTTCGACCAGGGGCAAGGAAGAACGTCCAGCTCGAGTCAGAGCGACCGGTAGGCATTCTATCCCTTGGAGCAGTTCCTGCAGTTTTCTCCTCTTCCAGGTAGCAGGTATAGTGACCTCATACACTTCCACTTCGCCATTCCCGGCGGAGAAAATCACCTGCCCGCTGGAGGTAGAAAGGAGCTCTTCCAGCCGTTGGGCACCCCAAGCGGTGGAACTGACAATCTGCAGGTTAAACGCTTCCAGCATGGGACGTAAACCCGGATCGTAATTGCGTGCCACCACAATTGGCACGCTATAGAACGTGCGCGCCACATGGGCTACGACTGCATTCAATGGATCGAAATTGGTCACTGCGGCCAGACCATCGGCCTCCTCCACTCCAGCATGGAGTAGCGTACCTTCTTTCAAGACATCCTCCGTCACAATGCGGCCGCGAAAATCATCCGGCAAACGGCTAAAAGATTCCCGACGGGCGTCAATGATCGTGACGTAATGACCGCTTTTGAACAATCGATAGGCCAATGCCGCGCCAATTCGACCACAACCGACAACAATGTAGTTCTTCATGGTATATCCTTCTCCACATTCATTCGATCAAAGATCACGTTTTCGTGCTTCTAGACCGGCCTCACACCTGATAAGGCACGTCGACTATGACAACGCCTGGATAAGATAGCAGTTGATCCCGCAACAAGTCGGCCGTGCGCATGTGCAGGAATTCATGCCAGCGTTTGGAGGGTACAAATTGGGGGACTACAATGGTAATTACCTCATGAGGTTGGCGATGCGCAATGACCTCCTGCAAGTAATCCAGCAACGGCTCCAGGAACAAGCGATACGGAGAATCGAGCACCACCAGCCGCGTGCCATCCCCCCAACGCTCCCATTTGCGACGCACCTTTTCCGTTTCTTCCGGGTCGATGGAAACGTGTACGGCAGTAATGTCATCCGAAAGGTGCTGGGCATAGCGCAAAGCCGCCAACGTACCGCGATGCACACCGCTCAGAGGAAGAAGAACCCGGTGACGGACAACCGTTGGCGGCGCCTCGCCAAATTCCTCCAGCGAGAGTTTATTCGCCAATTCACGATAATGGCGATGAATCGAAAGGAAGAGCACTACCAGTAGCGGTAGGATCAGAAGCACCAGCCAAGCACCATCGACAAATTTGGTAATGGCGAAAATCAACATGACGATGGCCGTACAAACAGCCCCTAAGCCGTTGATCACCATCTTGATGCGCCAGAGAGGATCGTAATGAAGCACCGAATTGCCTTCCCGCTTCTCCTCGCCTGGGCGCAGTCGACCGCTTTTCCACCAGCGATGTGCCATGCCGGCTTGCGAAAGCGTGAACGACAGGAATACGCCAATCGCATAGAGAGGGATCAAGCGGGTCACGCTGGCGCGAAAAGCGATGATCAGTAACGAGGCCAGCCCCGCCAGCAAGATGATGCCGTTGGAATAGACCAGCCGGCTACCGCGATAGGTGAGTTGGCGCGGCAGGAAGCCATCACGGGCAACGATGGCGCTCAAGCGGGGGAAATCGGCAAATGCAGTGTTGGCGGCCAGGACCAGGATTAACATGGTGGCCGCAATCAATCCCAGGTAGAACACTCCTTGCCCACCAAACACCGTTCGCCCTAATTGCGAAATCACCGTTTCGGTTTCGGAAGGCACCGCATGGATGTGCATGGCCAGGAACGAAATCCCCAGGAAGAGCGTGCTCAAGATCACCGCCATCCAGATTAAGGTGATCCCGGCATTGCGGCTACGCGGTTCCTTGAAGGCGGTGATCCCGTTCGAGATGGCTTCGATCCCGGTCAAGGCGGCCGTGCCGCTGGAAAACGCGTGTAAGAGCAGGAACGGCGTAATCGCTTGAACAGCATGTTCCAGGTGTAGCGGGGGTGGATTGATCACCACTCCCAGCGAGCCACGGCTGTATAGAAACAGCCCGGTAAGGATCGTCAGGTACATCATGCTGACGAAAAAGTAGGTGGGAATTGCGAAGACCACTCCCGATTCCTTTACCCCGCGCAGGTTCATCAGCATGATAAAAACGACAAAAGCGACTGCAATGGGCACACGATAGGGGAAAAGCACAGGAAAAGCGGAGGTCAATTGGGCCACGCCGGAGGATACCGAAACGGCCACGGTGAGCACATAATCGGTGAGCAGTGCGGCAGCTGCTACCAGAGCTGGAAATTGTCCCAGATTATCGTATGAAACGGTATACGCCCCACCACCGTTCGGGTAGGCATGGATCGTCTGTTCGTATGAGATCGCCACGATCGCTAAAAGCACCACGATCGCCAGCGAAATCGGAAAGACATAGCCAAAGGCCACCGTTCCCGCCGCCGCCAGGATGACCATAATCTCCTGCGTCGCATAAGCGGTTGAGGAAAGTGCATCGGATGAGAACACGGCCAGGCCAATGGCTTTGCCGATGGTCTGATGGGGAGCATCGGCTGTTGAAAGCGGACGACCGATCAGCCATGAAGTGAGAGTTGGCCGCGGTTTGTGCTTTGTGGCACGATAGATGATAGAAGAGGGAGATTCGTGACCAGATGGGATCATATTTTCTTTTCCGAAGGCTCAAATATATCCTATTTTTGCCCTTTTGGGTTTTGCTTCAAAGGCACTTGCAAATAGAAAGTGCTCCCTTTTCCGAGCTCGCTCTCTACCCACACTTTTCCCCCGTGTTGCTCGGCAATGGAACGTACGATGGCCAGCCCAAGGCCACTTCCATGCTGGGCACGCGCCTCGCGCTGGCGCGCCCGATAGAATTTCTCAAACAAGCGCGGGAGATCGCTCGGCGCGATCCCAATCCCGGTATCTTCCACCTCGAAGATCACCGTTTCCCCCTGCGGATACAGGCGGACGGTTACTCGCCCACCCTCCGGCGTATATTTCAAAGCGTTTTCGACCAGGTTGTAGACGGCCTGATGCAAAAGCGCCTGATCGGTCTCGATAAAGGGAGGCAGATTCGCATCTACCTGGAGAGAAAGCTCGATCTGTTTTTGCGTTGCCTGAAGCTGCAAAGTGTTGAGCACATGTTCGACGGTATCTCGAACCGGGATCATCTCCACTTGGAGACCCACACCAAGCTCGATCCGCCCTAAGTCGAGCAGGTTATTGACCAAGCGCGACATGTTTTCCACGCCGGTGATGATCTTGCGCACATAGCTCTGTTGCTGCTCGTTCAGCTCACCGACCATCTCCAGCATCGTCGCATAGCCGCGCATGAGGGTCAGCGGGGAACGCAGATCGTGGCTCACCGTAGCCACAAACTCAGACTTCAAGGCATCCAGCTGCTTGAAGTGGGTCACATCCCGCAGAATGCACACCCGTCCAACAGGGCGACCTTCGGCCACCACCGGGGAAGCGATCGCCAAATAGGTACGCTCATCATGGATCATCAGCTCCGCCGAACGCGTCTCTGCAGAGGGGGTAGCCAGGAGATCCAGGAGCTCCGGTTGGCGGATCACCTCGCGGATCGGAGGACGGGCACCGTTGGAAACCGGCAAATTCAGCACCTGGCGCGCAGCCGGATTGGCCAGGAAGAGGCGATTTTGCGGATCGGTGACCAAGATCGGGTCCGGAGAGGAATTGAGGATCGCTTCCAGCTGTCGCCGACCGGCTTCGACTGTCAGGAAGAGGTGAGCGTTGGCGGCCGCCAGCGCCGCTTGGCCTCCCAGGGTAGTAATGAAACGGACATCGGCCTCAGTGAAAAGGCGCGGTCGATCATAAGCCGCCCACATCACGCCGTAGAAGCGCTGTTCGTGACGCAAAGCAACCGCCAGCAAGGCCGCCGGCAAGTTTTCGGCCGGCACGCCGTGGAAAGGATGCCCTCGTGCCAGATTCGGAATGACAATCTGCTCTTGGACTTGCGCCAGCTGGAGAATCTTCTCATCCAGATCGGCATAGCGCTCGGTATGTTCTCCCAGCGCAAAGCGGGTGGGCAATTCGACGGGTGTTTCCGGCAACACATTCGGAGAAAGCACGACAAATACGGCGCTTGCTCCGCCATCCAGCACGGCTTCCAGTACCGGATGCAGCGCACCCTGCATTTCCAAACTGGAGGCCACGCCCTGGCTTACCGCCAGCAGGCGATTTAATTCATCCAAGCGAGCACGCAAACTGAGCCGCATTTGCTCAAAAGAACGGCTAAGCTGCCCGATCTCATCATAACCACTGACCGGCAAGGGATGATCCAACTGCCCTTGAGCGATGCGATTGGCCTCACGCGCCAGGTTTTGTAGCGAAGCACTCATCACCCGCAATCCCACCCGTAGCACCCCTAAGGCCAGGATGGTCAAGAAGAAGAGGGTCAACCCCAAAGGAGCGGCAATGTTCAGCGCCAATTGCTGTGACTGTTGTGCCGGCACGGTCAGGATCACGCTCCAGGAGCGGCCGGGAACCGGCTGAACGAAAACCAGCTGACGGGTGCCATTGGGAGACACCTGTTCAAAGAAACGTGCTTCAAAGCCTGTTAGCTCATAGGGCGAGGGTTGCATGATCTGCGTCGGGTCCGGATGGTAAAGGATGCGATTCCGCTCATCTATGAGCATTCCCGTCCCTTGTAACGCTTCAAGGCGACGTAAGCCATCCAGCACCGGTTGGACAAGTGGGTTGCGCTCTAGGGAAGTGCGGGCGATCAGCACCCGTTGACTTTTGCCCTGTGCATCCACAATGCTACCGATAAAGCTCACCCGCGCGGCTTTCTCATTCGCAAGGGGCGGCAAAGTGTAACTCTGGAACATCACACCGCCGGCCGCAAAAGAGAGCGCTGCCTGCTCTTCCGGGTAAAGAGAAAACTGATTTTGCAGCGCAACAGGATAGGCGGCAAAAATCTTTTTACCATCCAGCGAGAGCACCGCCATTTGATCAAAGTAGGGGGTTGATTGCATAAACTGCGCCAGACGCGCCGAGAGCGCCGGACCTTCCCCCTGTAATGCGATCGGCTCGGATGTGATCTGAAAAACCAAATTCTGGCCGGTTTCCAGGAAGAACGGAATGTTTTGAGCGACCGTACTGGCCGTGCTGGAAAGGCGTTCGCGGAACATTTCGCGCGCTGAACTTCCGGCCACCGTCCACACTGCGCCCACCAGAACGATGAACAGGACGACCAAAAAGCCCCCGGTCCAGAGTAGGAAACGCGTCTCCAGGCGCGATTCGGCCGGTGAGGGCTCCAGCCGGGCCTCGCCCCAAAACTGGGGAAAAGCCCAAAAGAGAATTTGGGTAATCAACCCGGCCATGAGCATCTCAACGCCGAATGCCAGCGCCACCGGCCCCACACGGCTCAGGATGTAATCCACGCGCGCCGGCAGTGAGCCGATCTCTAGAGATAATGTGGTCAGGATGTAAAAGAAAATGTGCAGGGGAATGAGCAACAGTGCAGTAATGAAGGGTTGTCTGATAAGGTAATAGGCCGGGGTACGATAGCGTTGCCGAATGCCGGCCGCAGCAATCACCCCCAAGACGGCAAATTCGAGGGGGATAAACGGGTTATGGACATCAAAAGGTGCGCGCAACAAGCCGGCCACCCCTGCCACCAAAAATCCACCCCATGGACCTAAAACCCCGGCCGCGATCAGCCAGGGGATCGCTGAAAGTGGCATCAGGATGGCCGCACTTTCATCAATAGGGACTCCTGGCAAAGGCAAAGCATTCTCGGCACTCAACCCCAAACCGAGAAAAATGTTTCCAAAAACCGCCATTCCCAGAAGGACAAAGAAGAGCGCCCAGGCCCGTCCATTCCACACCGGCTGATACCTGCGTAAAACGCGCAATAACCACCCTGCCAGCCCTATCCAGAGTAAAAAGGAAAACCAACCGACGGTAGATGGCGGGTTAACGTAGAAAAGTCCATTAAGCAATGTGGGCAGGAAACGCATGGAAAAATGCTTTTTCATTATAACCCAAAAAGCGGCTGTTGCTTGTTGCTCTGGAAGGTGACAATCGACAGGGATAGAGATTAGAGGGTTAGGGAGTTAGATGTGTTTCCGGCGCCGATCTCCGATAACGCGCTCCGTTGCGCAAGTATGGTGGATAAAAGACAGGCCGGCATCGAACTCGCCAACACCGGCGATCACCCATGCTATAATCACATTTATGCACGCAGGGATTACGCTCGGCAAGCGCTACCAGCTGCTGGAACAGATCGGACGCGGCGGAATGGCCTATGTTTTCCGCGCGCGGGATTTGCTACTCGATCGTTATGTCGCGATCAAAATCCTGCGCGAGGATTATTCGCACGATCCCCTTTTCCAGGAACGTTTCCGTCAAGAAGCGCGAGCGGCGGCCAATCTGAGCCATCCGAACATCGTCACCGTGCACGATTTCGGATTGGACGGTGGAAAGCTCTATATCGTCATGGAATACATCCCCGGCACCGATCTGAAGACCCTGCTGCGCCAGCGAGGGCGTTTTAGCGTACAAGAGGCGGTTTCGCTAGTAGTTCAGGCCTGTGCCGGGATCGGTTATGCTCATCGCGCCGGTCTGGTGCATTGTGATGTCAAACCGCACAACATGCTGGTGACGCCGGATGGACGGCTAAAAGTTACCGATTTCGGCATCGCCCGTGCTTTGGCGACTTTGCACCCCGGCGAAGAAGAAGTGGTTTGGGGCTCACCGCTCTATTTCTCGCCCGAACAGGCCGCAGGGCAGGTACCTACCCCGGCTTCGGACGTCTATTCGCTGGGAGTGGTGTTATACGAATTGCTTGCCGGCACCCCGCCGTTTCTTGCCGATAGTCCCCAGGAGCTGGCGCGCTTGCACCTCTATGCCGAACCGACTCCGATCCGCGAATACGTGCCGGATATTCCGGAGCCGCTGGAAGCGATCCTGAATAAGGTGCTCTCGAAGGAACCTTCGGCGCGCTATCGCACCGCCGATCAGCTCGGACGCGTACTGGTGCGCTTTGCTATGGAGACAGGGGCACCCACCGCAAAAATGAGCACATTTCCGGATACCTCCCCTGTGAACGGAGTTCCACCGCTCCCATCTTCGCCCACCTCTTCACCCAGGCGCGCCCTTCCTACGATTGACTGGGGTACGATCGGGCTGGCGTTGCTGGCCCTGATCGCCGTGGGTGGGTTGATCCCATTCTGGATGTGGGTTTACTTCGTTTATCACCCAAAATGATCCTAGCACCTTCGATCCTCTCCGCCGATTTTCTGAACCTGGGCGAGGTCCTCCATCAGTGTGAACAGGCCGGCGCCGATTGGATTCACATTGACGTGATGGACGGTCACTTCGTCCCCAACCTGACCATGGGCATTCCGCTGGTGGAGGCTTGCCGGCGAGGGACTTCGCTGCCGCTGGATGTGCACCTGATGGTCGAACATCCGGAAGCATTGCTGGAGGCCTTCGCACATGCCGGCGCATCGATCCTCACCGTTCATCTGGAGGCCTGCACCCATATTCATCGTACCCTGCAGGCCATTCGCTCCCTGGGGTGCAAAGCCGGGGTGGCGATCAATCCGGGCACATCGCCCCTGCTGCTGGAACCGATCCTGCCCCTGGTGGACTTGGTGCTGGTGATGAGCGTGAATCCGGGGTTTGCCGGACAGGCCTTCATTCCGCAAAGTCCGGCCAGGGTACGTCAGGTGCGTCAGATGCTAGATGCGATCGGCTCCTCCGCCTGGTTGGAGGTAGATGGCGGCATCAACCGCGAAACACTACCGCTGATGGCCGCCCAAGGGGCGACGGCATTTGTCGCTGCCAGCGCTGTGTTTCAATCCCCTTTGGGAATCCTGGCCGCCATCCGTGAGTTGCGTCGCGCTCTAAGCGAACACGTCTCTCAGGCAGATTAACATCCACAGTTATGGTCTACGGTCCACGGTCTACGGTCCACCATCCGCCCGCTGCCCACGCCTGCATCTTGCGTTGGCCAGGGCAAAGCAATCATTTCAGCATTTCCTTGAGAGGTATCCTTGTTCGAGCTTTTATTTCTCGGCACTTCTGCTTCTGCCCCCTCGGTAAAGCGAGGGCTCTCTGCGCAAATTGTTAAGCACGATGAATATCGCTTCCTCGTGGATTGCGGGGAAGGCACCCAGCGCCAGATTTTGCAATCCGGTGTGGGATTTCGTCATCTCACCCACGTGCTGATCACCCATGCCCACCTCGATCACATCCTGGGGTTGGGAGGGCTGCTCTCAACGTTTATGCGTTGGGAAACGATCGATGAACTGCACCTGTATGGCTCAAAAGGTGCACTGGACCGCGTGCGCACGCTGATCTATGATGTTGTCCTGCGTGGCAACCGTCCACCGATGGCGCTCTACTGGCATGAAATCGGGCCGGGTGTGTTTTTCGAGGCCGAAGATTTCACCATCAGCGCTTTTCCGGTCACCCACCGCGGACCGGAATCGCTGGGCTATCTCTTTGAGACGCGTCCGCGACGTCCGTTCCTGGCCGAAAAAGCGGCGGCGCTGGGAGTGCCTTTCGGGCCGGAACGGCGCGAATTGGTGGCCGGCCGGGCGATCACCCTGGCCGATGGCCGCCGCATTGAACCGGATGACGTGCTGGGAGAATGGCAGCGCGGCACGCGGCTGGTGCTGGTCGGCGATACCGGACGCACCGACGATCTAGTAGAGGTATGTCGCGAGGCCGATGCACTGGTCATCGAGGCCACCTACCTGGAAAGCGAGGCCGAAATGGCGCGCCAGTTTTCGCATATCACGGCTCGACAGGCGGCAGAACTGGCAGCGCGGGCCGGCGTCCGTCAGTTGATCCTGACCCATATTTCGCGCCGCTACCGAGAGAAGGACGTGCTCGAAGAAGCTCAGGCCGTCTTTCCCAACACGGTGGTGGCACGCGATTTCGATACATTCGTCATTAAACGAAAAGACGAGTCATAGCCATGTCCCTTTCGATTTCCACAATCGGTGTTTTGACTTCCGGCGGAGATGCGCCGGGGATGAACGCGGCCATCCGCGCCGTGACGCGCACTGCGCTCCATCACAACGTGCAGGTGATCGGCGTGCTGAACGGCTTCGAGGGCCTGATCAACGGTGAATTCCGTCCCCTGGGCGCGCGCGATGTGGGCGGCATTCTGCCGCGGGGCGGTACAATCTTGCAAACGCGCCGTAGCGAACGCTTCCTGGATCCCCGCTATCAGCGCGAAGCGATCCGCAAGATCAACGAAGCGGGAATCGAAGCCCTGGTGATCATCGGCGGAGAAGGTTCGATGCACGGCGCCTATGCACTCTCGCAGCAAGGAGTGCGCGTGGTGGGCATTCCGGCCAGCATTGATAACGATATTTGGGGCACCAACATGGCCATCGGGGTGGATACAGCCCTGAACACAATCATGGATGCTGTGGATAAACTGCGCGATACCGCTTCCTCTCACAATCGCGCTTTTCTTATCGAAACCATGGGGCGCGGCTGTGGCTACCTGGCCGTGATGGCCGGCATCGTCTGCGGAGCGGAAATGGTGCTGATCCCAGAAGTGGAAACGAAGGTCGAAGAAGTGATCGCCGCCGTGGAAGACGCCTATCGGCGCGGCAAGGCACATGCCATCATCCTGGTAGCCGAAGGCGCGGCGATCAAGATTCACGACCTGGCGCGCGCTATTGACGAAGCCGATGTCGGCTTCAAAACGCGCATCACCATCCTGGGGCACATTCAGCGCGGCGGCTCTCCCACTGCCTACGATCGCCTGCTCGCCTCGCGCATGGGCGTCAAGGCAGTCGAAACGCTACTCGCCGGCGAACATGGGGTGATGGTCGGTCTAAAGGGACGCCTGATGGAAACCGTCCCCCTCAGTCAGGTGATCGAGCATCAGCGGGCGATCAATATGGAGTATTACCAGATGGCGCGCATCTTAGCGCGCTGAGATCGCTCAAGAAGGAGCGCTCTCGGTCGCGGGAGAATTGTTGTGCCGGTCCAAATAAGATTGCAGAATCATCGTTGCGGCCCATTCATCTAAGTGGCCGCGACGTTTTTTACGTCGCACCCCGGCCGCCAGGCGCGCGGCGCGTGCTTCTTGAGTACTGAAAGCCTCATCCCACAAGCGGATAGGGATGGTCGTTTGCGCCTGAAGGGCTCGGGCAAAATTGATCGCCCGTCTTCCGGCCAGGTTAGGCCTGCCTTCGTCATCCAGCGAAACCCCCACCACGATCAATTCTGCCCCATGCTGTTGTGCCAGAGCCAGCACCTGGGCGACATCGGCTTCACGCGAAGTGTGGCGGATCACGGTCAGCGGACGGGCAAGCACACCGCGCTCGTCGGAAATTGCAATTCCCAAACGTTTTTCGCCATGGTCAACGGCCAGAATGCGCATAAGCCGCGTTCAGGGGGCAAAACGAATGGTCATTTGCATCGGGAGCACCGGCATCCAGGGCCAAAAAGGAGGCCAAACCTCCAACTGTGGCGGTTCGGCAAAGGGAAACGCACGCAACTCTTGAGAAACCCGGCTCACCGGCCGAGCCCGTAGTGCCGCAAAGAGGCGCTCCGCGGCGATCCGTGCCCGCAGGCGGCGCTGGACCTCGAGCACAAACCGCAGACGGAACATCTCCTCACCGAGGCTTTCAACCGATGTGGAAACCAAACGATAACGTAGGCTTTCGGCATCTGGGATTGCATCGGCCGGGAGCGAGGCGTTCAGGCGAGCCTCCAAAACGGGATGGAGGACCTTAGCCGGCAAGGTCCACACCTGAAAACGCAAACGTAGGCGCAAGGTGATCTGGGAAGGATACGTCTCAAGGGGCGGAAGCGCTTGATCCTCCAGCGTTTCGATCACCTGCAGGGTTTCGGGGAAGAGTAAATCCCCCTCGACGAGATAGCGCTGCGCTTCCTCCTGTGCCTGGTAGCGCAATCGGGCAAGCAACTGCTCGCGCAGCAATCGTACATCCTGGGGAGAGACGGCAAAACGTTCCTCCTCCGCTCCGCCCTGCGTCGGCTGAGGATTGCTCACGGCCAGCGAAAAAGCCAAAGGTCCCTCCACGGCCTGGATCGCCTGGGCCGGTACATTGCCTGCGCTCCCGGCTTCTAGGGCCTCAATCGGCACATCTACGAACTGGCCGGGGCTGGCCGGCAATCCGGCCGTATTCAACGTCACGAAACGGATCGGCGGATCACCCGGCACGTAGACGATCGTCCCCGCCGGAATGCTCTGAGAGGAGCTGGTCAGATTCGTAAAACGAACTTCTCCCTGCGCTTTTGCCGTAGGCACTACAATACGTTGCCGGGCACTTAGTTTTTCTTCGGCAGCGAGCTCAAGCGTAACAGGAACAAGGGAGAGATCGCCACCAAAAGACGCCGGGCGCGCTTGGGAAGAGGCAGTGAGGAGCAGGGTTTCGTGCTGCAGGTGCGTTTGAGGGGTGACGGTGAGGGTGGCGCGCGGCAAAAAGAGGGAAAGCAAAGCCAGGGTGGCCAACACACCGGCCAAGAAAACGAGGAAACGCTGAACAGGGGAAAGCGATCGCCCTACCGGTCGCACCGGGCGCAAGAGGCGGCGAAGACGAGGAGCACGCGGCCCAGGAGAGGATGGCCATACCTGATGTTGAGCCCGGCGCGCCGAAGAAAAAACCGGGATGCCCAGCCTTTGGGCGATCAGGCGCACATCATGCCGCCGGGTGACAATGCCCAGCTGGGTTCCCAATTGACGGGCATGATGCTGCAAAAACTTCAAGTCTGCGATGGTCAAAGAAACCTTTCTGTGCTCCGGCCAAACCAGCAACACCCGCGGCGTTTTCACCCAGTTCAGGCGATCGCGCAGCGAATGGCGATCTTCGTGTTCCTGGAGCTCGATCAGAAAGGTGTTCATACGCAAAGTTAGTGTGCTCGCTGTGCCTCCTGGGCCGCACGTTGTGCCATTTGCTCACGCAAAACCCGAATATCCTGCGGAATCGTGAAGAGCGCCCCGAGGTAGATCAGGAAACACAGCAACCAGGCACTGACTCCAATCCAGAGGATAGCAGTCCCCAGATCGTAGCGATCGGCGATCATCCCGGCTAACAGCGGCGCAAAGGCGGCACCGGTGTTCTCGATGAAATACTCCACCGCCTGTGCCGTCGAACGCACTTCGGGAAGGGTAATATCAAAGACGGTGGAAACCACATTCGGCGCTGAAAAAGGCATAAAGAAAGCGGTGAGCATCATCCAGGCGAAAAACAGGCCGCGCTCTTGGGTTGGAGTGTTCATGGCCAGGAAAAGAAAGAACGCCCCGGCAATCACCCCTAAGCTGGAAACCAGCACACGGCCGCGTGGCGTGCGCCGAAACATGAAATCACCCAGCACCCCGCCAATAAAGTAACTGGCCGAAAGAACGAGAATGAGCGGTGCCATGGTGAAAAGTATGCTCCCCTCATCATAGCCGCGCTCCTGGGCCAGATAGGTGAAAAACCACACGCTGATCACATTCCAGGGGAAAACACCAAAGAAACCCTGCAGAAAGACAAACCACATCGTGCGCTTTTGCAGCACATCCTTGAGCGCCGCAAGAGAAAAGCGATATTGACCGATCTCCAGGTTTTGCAGTTCCGGCTCGGCCTGACCGCGCGGCATTTCGCGCACAAAAAAGAAGATCAACAACGCCACCACAATTCCCAGGCTGCCGGTCAGGTAGAAGGCCGAACGCCAGCCGCCCAGCGCCGGCGCAACCATGAGCGCCAGGATCATCCCCAGTAGGTAGCCCAGGGGTTGTGCTAATTGGAGCAACCCGTAGACGCGGCTGCGCATCTGCGGCCCGAAGTAGTCTGCTACCAAACTGTATAGGCCGGGATAAGATGAATCGTCAATCCCGGTAGAGGCGCGCGCAATAGAGAAAGTTAAATAACGGCGGGCAAGGGCGCTCAACCATGTGGTTGAACCCCAAATGAACGAAGCCAACGCCAGCAACTTAGCACGCGACCAACGATCGTAGAGATATCCCCACACAGGATAGAGAAACGTCCCGACCAGCAAGGCACCGGTCATCACGGCCCCCATTTGGGTCTTGCTGATGCCGAACTCATCCATCACCTGCGGCAGGAGCGGGTTGATCAGTTGCTTATCGATCTGGTGCAGGAGCATAAAGGCGAAAAAGATGGCAACGACCAGCCAGCGATAGCGGGCAGAAGAACGCATGAGGTGACTCCGGATTGTGATGATTTAAGAACGTCCGAGTTTGTCTCTAACACAAACGGACGTTCTCGCAAAAGCCTTGAGGAAACGCCGCCCACTCGATCTATGGACAGGCACCGGGGAAGAGGAAGGGGAAGAAGGTGCACCAGCGGTAGGTGGCATCTACCCACCAAAGGAATGCTCCACAGGCGCAAATCACCAGCAAAAAGGCAATTCCACCGATCAGCAGCGGCAGCGGGAATTTGCGACCGCTTGGCGCTGCAGGAGGCACTGCCGGGGATGGTGCAGGAGCCGCAGGGGGATACGGTGTCGGAGCTGCCGGACGCGGCGAAGAAGCAACCGGTGGAACCACAGGCGGAGGCGCCGCCGGCGCTTTGGCGCTCGCCGAAACCACCGTTGCGCCCGGATCGAACGCCACAGCCTCGAACACCAGGACGATCGTCTCACCCAGCGAAACTACATCCCCCGGTTTAAGCACGTAAGGAGCGCCCAAGCGCCGCCCGTTGACAAACGTGCCGTTGGTAGACCCAAGGTCTTCCAGCACGTAGCGACCTCCTTGCAACATCAGGCGGGCATGACGACGCGAAACCTCAGGATCGTTAATCACAATCGCATTCGAAGGATCGCGACCGATAATAAGTTGCTCGCCTTCCAACGGGTAAACCGTCCCAGGCACAGGCCCGGAGCGCATGATAAACTGAAATTGGGGTGACATATTCTCCTCCATTGCGGTTGGGTTTGAATATAGTATATCTTCTCTCCGAATAAACTTCAATCGGTCGAAAGTACCACTTCTGGCGAGGGCTTTTCGATCTCCACCTTTTCCACCCCAAAGACCTCCTGAAAGGCCTGTACAACCACTTTTTTGACTTCCTCCATGGACGGCGCGCTCGGCAGCAACTCGGCCATGCTCACCACCGCATAATCGGCCAGACCACAGGCGATGATGCCCTGCCAGTACTCCATCTCCGGAGCGACATTGAGGGCAAATCCGTGGCGCGAAATGCCATTGGCGTCCACCTTGACCCCAATCGCGGCGATCTTAGCCGGCTTCTGCCGGTCTTCCGGCCGGCAACGCGGACACCGTGACCAGACATCGGCCTGTACCCAAACGCCGGTCAAGCCGGGAATTTGCCCACTGACGATGCCGAAATGCGCCAGTGCCTGAATCAGCACTTTCTCCAATCTGCGCACATAACCGACGTAATCGGCCTGTGGCAGGCGCTGGTGAGCATCAACCGTCCCCAGTGGCAACAAGGGATATCCTACCAACTGGCCGGGACCGTGATAGGTCACATCACCGCCGCGATCAACCCAAAAGACCTCCACACCGCGGCGCGCACGTTCGGCTTCATCCCACAAGAGATGCTCGCTCTGCCCGCGTCGACCAAAAGTATAAACGTGGGGATGTTCTAACAGCAGCAGGGTGGGAGGGGTCTCTCCGTGAGCGACCTGAACAGCGATCCGCTCCTGCAACTCCCAGGCACGGCGGTATTCGATCAGCCCCAGGTCAAGCACACGCAGCAGGGGATAAGACATAACGGGATTATACCCGCGAATAATAGGGGATGCTTCATCCAGCACACCGAATGAACTGAATCTCAAAACCCGACAGGGGAAAGAGGAGCGCCTCACCTAGTCTATGAGCTGAGACTCACCCTGTTATCTCCAGACAATTCGGTGAAACAAGGCCCCCTCCTTCCCCTGCGCCTTATCTTCGCCGGTTCAGATCGTTGTCTTCAGGCTCAGATGGTATCGCTCACGGATATTTGGCAACAGATACTCTTCAAAAAAGCGATCTACATCATAATGAGGTTGCCAACCCCAATCGGCCCGCGCTGCCGAATCATCCACCGCGGCCGGCCAGGAATCCACGATCCCCTGACGGCGCGGATTCGGCGCATAGGTGATGTTCGCCCCGGGGAAAGCCCGTATGGCCCACTGACGGAAATCTTCCGCCGTAAGGCTGAAGCTTCCCACGTTGTAACTGCGACGCGAAAGGTTAGCACTCGGAGCATCCATCAGCATCAGGATGGCGCGCACCGCATCCGGCATGGCCATGAAAGGTAAGCGAGTCTCTGCATCCACGAAACAGGCATAGGGCTTACCCTGGGCAGCGGCATGGAGCATTTCCGGGCCGTAATCGCTTGTTCCCCCACTGGGAACCGTAAAGGCGCTGATCAGGCCGGGAAAACGCAAGCCGCGGAAATCTACCATGGCCGGAGGATGGGCATCGAGATGTTTCTGTCCATAGTAACGAGCGAAATATCGCCCCAGATGTTCTCCACTTAACTTATGGCAACCATAGAGCGTACGCGGCTCGGTCCATTCGTCTTCGCGCACGGCGCCCACCTGTTCCTTCACCTTCCGATCCGGCAATCCATAGACGGCGATTGAACTGGGGAAGAAAAACTTCACCGCCCGTCCTCGCCGTTCGGATTTTCGAGCCGCCAGCAACAACAGCTCAAATGTGCCATCTACATTGACACGGTGGGCTTCCTCCGGCAGAATTTCCGCCTTCGAGGATAAAAATGCCGCCAGGTGGAAAATGCAATCAAAATCCATCTCATAGAGTCGCTTGATCCGCAGCAACAGATCCCCCTGGATATGCTCATCCACCAGCGGAACCAACTCTTCCGGCAAAGGCGCCAGGTCCAAGGTCACGATGCGAGTGTTTCCCCTCTTTCCCAGCTCCTGCACCAATGCCTGCCCGATCTCACCACATGCTCCGGTCACCAGCACGGTCTCTTTTGCCATTGCACTCTCCTTATGCTAGAATGAGTTCGTCTGTATTTTACAACGCTTTTCTGCAGCTGGGATGCGCCCATGCACCGGAAAACATTCTGGTTTCTCGTGATGATCTGGACACTAAGTGCTTGCCTACGCGTTTCTCCGCCGCCTGGGCCATCTACCCCCTTGGCTTTTCCCACAGCGAGCCAAACACCGACCCCGATTTGGTTTCCCCCAACCCCAACCTTTACCCCTCTCCCGATCCAGACGGCCCCCCCCACGCCGGATTGGTTTGAGACGATCAACGGCGTATGGCTGGCAGATAGTTTTACCGATCCACAAGCCTGGGGATTGATCCGCTCAACGCAAGGAAGCATCAGCATACAAGAGGGTTTTCTGGTGCTGGCCGCACAGCCAACTTTCAACCTGGTCACCCTGCGCAATGCCCCCACCTTTGATAATTTCTATTTGGAAGTAACCGCCGAGCTCAACCTATGTCGAGGAGAGGATCTCTATGGGGTGCTTTTTCGCTCCGAGGCAAAAGGCGCCTATCGTTACGGCCTGGATTGCAAAGGTCAAGTGCGATTGGATCGTGTGAGCGGCGGACTTCGCTATGCACTATACGCCCCCACTTTGAGCGGGGATGCACCACCTGGTGCTCCCGGCATCGTTCGCTTGGGCATCTGGGCACAAAATCAAACGCTACGATTTTTCCTCAACGGTCGCTTTCAGTTCGAGGTCCGGGATGGAACACTCAGCCGCGGTCAGATCGGCTTCTTCGCCCGTCCGGCCGGCGATACCCCCCTCACGGTGCGCTTTGCCAATCTGGTGGTCTATTCCCTACGTCCTTGAGAAACGATCGCTGTCCTTTTTCCTTCATCGGTACATAGGCTTATCAGCCGGCACCGTGCTTGAGGTATTTGACATACACCAACTCCGGATCCTCTTCATCGAGATGGTGAATCACGCCACTTAAAGTGTAACCCAGCCTGGCCAAAAGGGATTGCATCGGTAAGTTCGAGAGATTCGTTGAAGTGAACAACTTGGGGGTTTGGCAAATAGACTCCAAATACTGCATCAGCATCATTCCCGCCCCTTGCCGCCGATATTCAGGGTGGATATACAGCATGGCAATGAACCCATATCCATAGAAAGAATACTCCAATACACCGTAACCCACAATTTGATGAGGGACTTCGATAACAACGCAATTGCCCGCGCCCACGGAGCGCTCAACGAATGCATGACGTTGCTTGTTTTGTTGAGCAACATGGTCAAGTGCGCAGATGGCATCCACATCCCTGTTTGTAGCCAGACGGATTGAGAACATAAACGTACTCCTGGACTGTATTGCTACTCTCAAAAAAGTCTCATAGCCATGATTCATCGATGCTAAACGAAAAGTGCTTTCCCCTACAGTATAACTGAGCTGCACTAAAAATCATGTTTCTGAGTACCCTCGACCTACAGAGCACCGCGGATTGGAATCGACACTGGTATAATTAAAGCATCCCTTTCGCCGAAAGGAGGTGAAAATCCTATTGCCGATCTCCTATCCTGCTCCTTTCTGTCCCATTCCCCGGTCAACCTTTCTTAGGAGGAGAGTATGAAGTCCAAAATCTTTTCCCTGTTCGGCGTTCTGGTGATTGCCAGCTTGATTCTGGCCGCCTGCGCCCCCAAAACCCCGGCTGCTACCCAAGCGCCAGCCACTCAGCCTCCCGCGACTCAACCACCCGCCACTGCTGCCCCCACCGAGGCACCCACCGCGGCACCCACCGAGGCCACTCCGCCCCCGCCTGTGCCGATTGCCACGTATGACGGCAAATCGCTCTCGGTGCCGGATTGCGATTACGGTGGCGAGTTCAAATCCATCGAGGCCACCGACAAATACACCGTGACCTTCACCCTCTGCCGCCCCGATCCGGCCTTCCTTTCCAAGATCGCTTTCTCCGTGTTCGGCATCCTGCCCAAAGAATGGATCGAGAAAACCGCCGGGCCGGATAAGCGCACCACCGAAGGTCTGGAACAACCGGTCGGCACCGGGCCCTACATTCTGAAAGAGTGGAAGCGCGGCGAGAGCATCACTTTCGTCAAGAACCCGGATTACTGGAATAAAGATGCCGTGATCGGCGCCGATACGCTCATCTTCCGCTGGCAATCCGAATCGGCCGCCCGCCTGAACGAACTGAAGGCCGGCACGGTGGATGGCATTGACAACGTCGGCCCGGCCGATTTTGAGGCCGTGCGCAGCGATCCCAATCTTCAACTGGTGGTGCGCCCGGCGCTGAACGTCTTCTACATCGGCATGGTCAATACCGTCCCGCCGTTTGACAACATCAAGGTGCGCCAGGCGCTGGCCATGGGCATCGATCGGCAGCGCATTGTGGATAACTTCTATCCTGCCGGTTCTGAGGTCGCCAGCCACTTCACGCCGTGCGCCATTCCGAACGGCTGCGTCGGTGAACCGTGGTACGAATTCAATCCCGAAAAAGCCAAGCAGCTCCTGGCCGAGGCTGGTTTCCCGAACGGCTTCCAGACCAAGATCTACTACCGCGACGTGGTGCGCGGCTACCTGCCTGAACCCGGTCGCGTGGCCGAAGAGATCCAATCACAGCTCAAGCAGAACCTGAACATCGATGCCGAGATCGTAGTCATGGAATCGGGGGCATTTATCGAAGCGGCCAGCGCCGGCAAACTGGACGGCCTCTACCTGCTCGGTTGGGGCGCGGACTACCCGCACATCACCAACTTCCTGGACTACCACTTCGGCAAGGAGTCCCAGCAATTCGGCCAGATTCCGCCGGAAATCTACGAGCCGCTGATCCAGGGTGCGCAGATCGCCGATCCGGAACAGGCGAAACCGATCTATGAGCAAGCCAACAACGCCATCCGCGAGTTCGTGCCGATGATCCCGGTGGCACATGGTGGTTCGGCGACTGCCTACCGCAAGGATGTGGTCAACCCGCAAGCCAGCCCGCTCTCGAACGAACTCTTCGCCTTCTCCAAGCCCGGCGATCGCAACGTCTTCGTCTGGATGCAGAATGCCGAGCCGATCAGCCTCTTCTGCGCCGATGAGAGCGATGGCGAATCGCTGCGTGCCTGCGAGCAGGTGATCGAGGCCCTCTACTCCTACAAGATCAACGGCACCGACGTCGAACCGGCCCTGGCCGAATCCTGCGAGCCGAATGCCGACCTGACCGTCTGGGTCTGCAAGCTGCGCCAGGGTGTGAAGTTCCATGATGGTAGCGAGCTGGATGCCGAAGACGTGGTAGCGACCTTCAACATGGGCCTGAACCCCGGCTCGCCGACCCACGTGGGCAACTCCAACCTCTGGGATTACTACTCCTACCTCTGGGGCTTGATGCAGAAGTAGTTTTCCCTGAGACTCAAAAACTTGCAGGATGGTGGCGAACCACCATCCTGCATGCTTCAATTAGGAGCAAAGATGATCTGGCAATATGCCCTGCGTCGCCTGGTAGCTTCGATTCCGGTGCTTTTCGGAATTTTGCTGGTTACGTTCGCTCTGGCGCGTCTCATCCCCGGCGATCCGTGCCGTGCTATTCTAGGGGAGAAGGCCACACAAGAAGTTTGCGATCGCTTTATTCGTGAACACGGCCTGGATCGACCGATCCCGGTGCAATTTGGCATTTACATGAAAGAGGTATTGCGCGGCGAATTCGGCTCTTCGATTCGCTACGGACTTCCGATCACGCGCTTGCTGATCGAGCGCCTGCCGACCACGATCGAATTGAGCTTGGCAGCACTTCTGGTCAGCATTCTGGTAGGTATTCCGCTGGGGGTGATTTCTGCCGTCAAGCACAATTCCTGGATTGATGTTTTGACCATGCTCTGGGCAAACATCGGTGTCTCGATGCCCGTCTTCTGGCTTGGACTGATCCTGGCCTACGTTTTTTCCCTGTTGCTCAAAGATACGCCTTTCTGGCTGCCGCCTTCCGGCCGCCTAAGCGCCGGCATGACCAGTACACCGTTTTACGAGGTTTGGGGATGGAGCCTGCCGGAAAGTGGTTTCCTGCCGGCAACCGCTAAGTTTCTCTCGAATCTGCACATCCTGAACGCCCTCTTGACCCGCAACTGGGTGCTGTTGAAGGATGCAGTACAGCATCTGATCCTGCCAGCTCTGGCGCTGGGAACAATTCCCATGGCACTGATTGCCCGCATGACCCGCTCCGCGATGCTGGAAGTACTCGGACAGGATTACGTGCGCACCGCGCGGGCAAAAGGCTTGCCTCAATCGGTGGTCGTGCTGAAGCATGCTTTCCGCAATTCTCTCTTGCCCATCACCACGGTGATCGGGCTCTCGCTAGGGAGCCTGCTGGGCGGCGCCGTGCTCACCGAAACGATCTTCGGCTTTTCCGGCGTCGGACGCACGCTCTACGATGCGATCACCGCCCGCGATTACGGCATCGTCCAGGCCTTTACCGTGGTGATCGCCATTTTCTTTGTCGTGATCAACCTGCTCGTGGATATTTCCTACGCTTATCTCGATCCTCGCATTCGACTGGATTAACTCCCGATGACATCCACTTCCGTTCCCCTAGATGCTGAAGGACTCTCCTTACGCTCTGTAAGCCTGTGGCACATTACTTGGCGCCGCCTTTTCCGCCGCCGTTCGGCGATCGTCGGGATGGTGATCCTGGGCATTTTGAGCCTGATCGCCCTAACGGCCCAGTGGATCGCTCCCTACGATCCCTACCAGGTGCTGATCGGCGTGGAGCCGGTGCAACGCCGTGAGAAGCCGTGCATTCACCTGCTCGGCTGTCCAAAAGACAAACCGCAGCATATCATGGGGATTGACGGCAACGTGCGCGATCAATTCAGCCGCATCCTCTATGGGGCACGCCTGAGCCTGATCATCGGCTTCGCCACGGTGACCTTTGCCATTGTCATCGGCACAGTCTTGGGCGCGGTGGCCGGCTATTTTGGCGGTTGGCTGGACAATCTCATCATGCGCGTGATGGACGTTTTGCTGGCCTTCCCGGCGCTCCTATTGGCGATTGCCATCGTCACCGTGCTCGGGCCGGGGCTGATCAACGCGTTGATCGCCATCGGCATTGTCTCCATCCCAGCTTACGCACGCGTCGTGCGCGCCAGCGTGCTCTCGGTACGTGAGATGGATTACGTCTCGGCCTCGCGGGCGCTGGGCGGGAGCACTTTCCACATCCTTTTCCGTCGCATCCTACCCAACGCGCTGACGCCGCTGATCGTGCAAGGGACCTTGGGCATCGCCTCGGCGATCCTGGACGCGGCTGCGCTCTCCTTCCTGGGGTTGGGCGCACAACCGCCGACGCCGGAATGGGGCTCGATGCTGGGCGCGGAGCGTAACCAGATCTTCAGCGCTCCCCATCTGGTCTTCTTCCCCGGCCTGGCGATCATGTTGACGGTGCTGGCCTTTAACTTGCTCGGTGACGGTCTGCGCGATGCACTCGATCCGCGCTTGGCACACGTAAGTAGCTAACAAGCCCAAATTGTCACCATTTCCGCATCCGTTGCAACCGGCCTGCTCTCGTTTGCGACCGCGCCCTATACCCGGTCTCCGTGCTCGCCGACTACGGCGCTCTCACCCACGGTCCGTCGTCTACCGTCTACGGTACACTCCCTCATCTCAGCCGGCAGGTTTCGTGTTAGAATTGAAACAGGAGTGCCTATGAGCGAGATGGTTGAGGTCGTTGTTGATAGCGTACGCGCCAGCCTGATGTCCCCCCAGCGGATTGTCGTGCTGCGCGAGATCGACGCGGAGCGCTATCTGCCGATCTGGGTTGGCCCGTATGAGGCAGAGGCCATCACCATCGCATTACAGGAACAGGAAGTGATCCGCCCTCTGACCCACGATCTGCTGAAAAACGTCTTCGGCGTCCTGAATGCACGCATTAAACGTGTCGAGATTGTCTCCTTGCGCAACGATATCTTTTACGGGAACATCGTGGCCGAGGTCAACGGTCGTGAGGTCAATATTGACTCCCGCCCCTCAGATGCCATTGCCTTGGCCCTGCGCGCCAAAGTGCCGATCCTGGTTGCACTGACGGTGATGAACATGGCCAGCATTACTCCTGAGGAGGGAATGGAACAACGCGCAACGCCCCGCCCCTCCCGTCCTTCTCCTGAACCCGCCTCCCTGCCGGAAGAGAGTGAAGATCGCCTTTCCATCTTTGAAGATTTCCTGGAAAAGCTGGATAAAAAAGGGGAGGAGGATGATGAGGAGAAGCCCGATGAGGAGGATCCGAATGCTCCTCAAAAAAGGTGAACGCTCCCACGGCCTTTCCTCAACCATCCGCTAATGGCTCTCCCGTGCACATTAGCGGATGATTTTGTCATTAGACCGTGGACGGTGGACCGTAGCCCAGGGCTTCAGCCTGGGACTCGTGGACCGTGGACGGTGAATCGCAGATGGTAGCCGAAGATCCGTGACCACCCGACCATTTGACCACCCGACTAACCGACTATCCGACTACCCGACCACCTGACGAAACATGAGCTCCCCTTCCCTTGAAACCGGCGTCCCCAGCATCCCTCATAGCCGCGAGGCCGAAGAGGCGGTGATCGGGGCGATCCTGATCAACCCGGAAGCCTATTACGATGTGGCCTCCTTCCTCCAGGCCGAGGATTTTTACATCCATCGCAACCGCTGGATTTGGGAAGCCTTTACCCGCCTGCACGAACAGCGACAGCCGATCGACCTCCTGACGGTGGCCGAAGAGCTCGATCGCATGGGGCATCTGGAGGAAGTGGGCGGCAGCGCCTACCTGACGGCCCTGATGAATCAGGTGCCGACCTCGCTCCATGCCGAAGCCTATGGACGCGTGGTGGAGGCCCACTCCATCCGCCGCAAAATGCTTCAGGCGGCCAATCAGATTGCCTCCCTGGCCTATGATGAAGAACAAGGGGTAGAACGCGCCCTAGATGAGGCCGAAAAAGCGCTCTTTTCGGTCAGTGAGCGTCGCTTGCGTCACGATGTACGGCCGATCTCGGCGGTGCTCAGCGAGTACTACGATCGCATTGACGAGCTGGCACGCCGCCCGGAGGGCATCTACGGCGTGCCGACCGGTTTCATCGACCTAGACCGCCTGCTGGCCGGCCTGCAACCCTCTGACCTGCTGATCGTCGCCGGCCGCCCCGGCCAGGGTAAGACCGGTTTCTTGCTCTCGATCGCGCGCAATGCCGCCCTGCTGCACAAAAAACACGTGGCCATTTTCTCGCTCGAAATGTCCAACGAGCAATTGGTGCAGCGTCTGATCGCCCAGGAAACCGGCATTGACTCCCAGCGCCTGCGCACCGGACGGTTGACCGAAGACGAATGGCCGCTTTTCACCCATGCCATCGAGGTCTTCTCCGATACGCACATCTTCCTGGATGATACGCCGGCGATCACGCCGCTCCAGCTGCGCACGAAGTGCCGCCGGCTGCACATGGAATACGGCCTCGACCTGATCATCCTGGACTATCTGCAGCTGATGGGCGGCGATATCCGCGCCGAAAACCGTGTTCAGGAAGTTTCCTACATCTCGCGCAACCTCAAAATCCTGGCGCGTGAGCTGAATGTGCCGGTGTTGGCGGCGGCGCAGCTTTCACGTGCCGTTGAGCAACGCGCCGATAAGCGCCCGGTGCTTTCCGATTTGCGCGAATCCGGTAGCCTGGAACAGGATGCAGATATTGTGATGTTCATCTATCGTCCGGATCAATACGAGAAGGATACCACGCGCAAGAACATTGCCGAAATCATCGTTGCCAAGCACCGCAACGGCCCGGTAGGCACCGTCGAATTGGTCTTCCTGCCATCACTGGCCAAATTTGAAAATGCCGCTACCCGCATGGTGAACCCGAATGAGTGACCGCCCTTTTGAGGGTTTCTCTTCCCAGGAAACCTTCACCCCTCTGCCGGATACCTTCTTCCGCCGCCTGCTCGTCCAAATGGACGACCTGGACGAGCTGAAGGTGACGCTCTACGCTCTTTGGCGCATTCAGAACATGCAAGGGGCGGCTCGTTTTTTGCGCGAGGACGATTTTCAGGCCAGCGGGGCGGGAGATTTTCGCCACGGTTTGGAACGTGCCGTCTCACGCGGGACGTTGCTCCGGGTCGAGCATGAGGCGGGGCGCTTCTACTTCCTGAACTCGCCGCGCGGCCGTTTAGCGGCAGAAGCGCTTCGGAGCGGACGCTGGCATCCGTCTTCTTCTACCCCTCCCCCTCCTCCGCCGCTCAATCTCTTCCGCCTATACGAGGACAATATCGGACCTCTGACCCCCATCCTGGCCGATGCGCTGCAGGATGCCGAACGGACGTATTCTACCGAGTGGGTAGCCGAGGCAATCGCCCTGGCCGCAAAACGCAACAAACGGAACTGGAAGTATATCGAAAGCATTCTGAAACGTTGGGAGGTTGAAGGCCGTGCCGAAAAGCAAGATCGAGGAGAGCCTGAAACAGATCGCCGCGCGCACGTCCGCCGAAAGATCGACGAGTTCCTCCGTAAGTAGAAGCGACCTACCCGGAGACCCAAACTGCCCACATTGCCACGGCCTGGGCTATCTGCGCGCCGATGTACCGCCGGGGCATCCGCGCTTCGGAAAACTAGAGCCTTGTGTCTGCCGCACGCGCGAGATTACGCAGGAGGTGCACCAGCGGTTGTTCGCGCTCAGCCGCTTGAGTGAGCTGAGCCAGATGCGCTTTGAGACTTTTCAACCGCGGGGACGCGGCGGGCTTTCCCCGCTGCAAGCACAATCGCTGGAGATGGCGCTCAATCAGGCACAGCAGTTCGCCCATCGCCTGGATGGCTGGCTGCTGCTGATGGGGGGCTACGGCTGCGGCAAGACGCACCTGGCCGCGGCGATCGCCAATTTTGCCGTGGAGCATGGGGTGCCGACGCTCTTCCTCACCGTGCCGGATTTGCTCGATCAGCTGCGCTTCGCTTACGATGCCGAAGAGACCACGTTTGAAGAGCGCTTCGAGGAAATTCGCAATGCCACGCTGCTGGTGCTGGATGATTTCGGCACCCAGAATGCCACGCCTTGGGCGCAGGAGAAGCTCTTCCAGATCGTGAACTATCGCTATACCAATCGTCTGCCCACGGTGATCACCACCAACTTGAGCCTGGATGAGATCGAACCGCGCATTCGCTCTCGTTTGCAGGACCCGGAGCTGGTCACCAAAGTGATCATCCGCGCCCCCGATTATCGCCGCCCGACGAGCGATATGGGGCACCCGGAACTTTCCTCCCTCGATCTACATGCCGGTCAGACGTTTGAAACCTTCTCTTTGCGCGAGGACGAGGATCTGGATGCGGAGGCCAAGCGCAGTCTGAAAGAAGCGCTCAAAGAAGCCGAGAAATTTGCCCGTCAGCCGCGCGGCTGGCTGGTCTTGACCGGGGATTACGGCTGCGGCAAGACACATCTGGCCGCGGCGATCGCCAATCAACAGGCACGGGCGGGCGATCCGCCTCTGTTCATCATGGTGCCCGATCTGCTCGATCACCTGCGCGCCACCTTTAGTCCCTCCAGCACGGTGACCTTCGATCGCCGCTTTGAGGAGATCCGCACCGCTCCGCTGCTCATCCTCGATGACCTGGGCACGCAATCCATGACACCCTGGGTGCGGGAGAAGCTGGCGCAGCTCTTCAACTACCGCTACGATGCCATGTTGCCCACCGTGATCACGATCGCCGCCGACGCACTGGGGGAACTGGATATGCGCATCCGTAGCCGCCTGCTCGATGAGCGTCTGGTGAAGATCGTGGCCATCACGGCACCCCCCTACCATGCCCGCAAAACCACTCGGCGGAAAAAGAAGGCGGAAGAGCGCTAGAATCCATCACCGTCCACGGCCATCTACCGTCCACCGTCTACGGTCCACAGTCATCTACGGTCCACCGTCCACCGTCTACCGTCCACCGTCCACGGTCCATTAACACATACCCCACTTCCTGCAGTAAAATTCAACCATGCGTGCCGTTGACATCATCCTCAAAAAACGTGATGGGTTAGAACTGACGCGGGAGGAGATCGAGTTTTTTGTTCAGGGTTTCACCCGCGGCGAAATTCCGGATTACCAGGTAACGGCCTGGGCAATGGCGGTCTTTCTACGGGGAATGACCGAGCGGGAAACGGCCGACCTGACGATGGCCATGGCTTTTTCCGGGCAAGTGCTCGACCTGAGCAACGTGGTCGAGATCGCAGTGGATAAGCACTCTTCCGGCGGCGTGGGGGATAAGACCTCGCTGGTGGTCTTGCCCTGGGTGGCGGCCTGTGGACTTCCGGTGGGAAAAATGTCCGGGCGCGGCCTCGGCTTCAGCGGCGGGACGCTGGATAAGATGGAGTCCATCCCCGGCTATCGCGTCGACCTGAGCACCCAGGAATTCATCGAACAGTTGCGAAGCGTCGGTGTTGTGCTCACCGGTCAATCCCTCGATCTGGCTCCGGCGGATGGCAAGCTCTATGCCCTGCGCGATGTGACCGCCACCGTAGATTCGATCCCGCTGATCGCTTCTTCGATCATGAGCAAAAAGATCGCTGCCGGTGCCCAGGCGATCGTGCTGGACGTGAAATGCGGCAACGGCGCTTTTATGGAGACCCTTGAACGCGCCCGCGCCCTGGCGCGGCTGATGGTCTCCATCGGCAAACAGGTCGGTCGGCGCACGGTGGCCGTGCTCTCGGATATGAATCAACCCCTCGGCCATGCCGTCGGCAATGCGCTGGAGGTGCGCGAGGCGATCCAGACCTTGCGGGGTGAAGGGCCGAAGGACTTCTATGAGCATTGCCGTCACATCGCCGCCCATATGCTCGTGCTGGGGAAGAAGGCAAACAGCCTGGAAGAAGCGCAGCCGTTGCTCGATCAGGCGTTGCACTCCGGCGCCGCCTGGGAGATGTTCCGCCGATTGGTGCAAGCACAGGGTGGAGATGTGCGCTATGTAGATGAACCGGAGCGATTGCCGCGCGCCCGTTGGATCGAACAAGTCCCGGCGCCGCGCAGCGGCTATCTTGCGACCATTCACGCCCGCACGATCGGCGAAACGGCCGTGCTGCTCGGCGCCGGCCGTGCCCGCAAAGGCGATCCGATCGATCATGCCGTGGGGTTTGTCATCCCGCATAAAGTAGGAGATTGGGTGGAAGAAGGAGAGATCCTTTTTGAAATTCACGCCAACCGCCAGGAAGACCTCGACCTGGCGCGCCGCAGGTTGCAGGAGGCCTTTTCCTGGAGCGAAACGCCCGTCTCCCCTCTGCCGCTCTTCTACGGGATTGAGGACGAGAGCACCTTGGAGTAGGTATGCTGGCGAGGGTCTATTCCTGTGCCGTGATCGGCCTGGATGGGGTGATCATCGAAGTGGAGGTGGACTACACCGCCGGCATGGGGGGAGTGGTGATCGTCGGTTTGCCGGATGCCGCCGTCCAAGAAAGCCGCGAACGGGTACAGACGGCCATCCGCAACGCCGGCCTGCCTTTCCCGCGGCGGCGCGTCGTCGTCAACCTGGCACCGGCCTCGGTCCGTAAGGAAGGCGCGGCCTACGACCTCCCGATCGCCTTAGGAGTTCTCATTCTGACCGGGGTCATCCCTCCTTCTGCGCTGGATGGGACTCTGGTCGTGGGCGAGCTCTCGCTGGATGGGCTGGTGCGCCACGTACGCGGCGTGCTGCCCATGGCCGCGGCGGCACGCGAACAGGGATTCCGGCGCATCCTCGTTCCCGAAGCCGATGCCGCCGAAGCGGCCCTGATCCCCGATTTGGAAGTGATCCCGGTCGCTTCCTTAGCGGCGCTGGTACAGCACCTCAACGGCACCCATCCGATCGCTCCTTATCGGGCCTCGCCCACGGAAGAAGAGCAACCGCTACTCTATACGCCGGTGGATTTTGCCGAAATCAAAGGGCAGGAACATGCCAAACGCGCCCTCGAGGTGGCGGCTGCCGGCGGGCATAACGTGCTCATGATCGGCAGCCCCGGCGCCGGCAAAACCCTGCTGGCGCGTGCCCTACCGGGCATCCTGCCACCGATGACGATCGAAGAAGCGCTGGAAGTCACCCGCATCTACTCGGTCGCCGATCAGCTGCCCCCCGGTGTGCCGTTGATCCGCCAGCGCCCGTTCCGCGCCCCGCATCACACCATCAGCCATGCCGGGCTGGTGGGAGGTGGCAACATCCCAGGGCCTGGCGAAATCTCCCTGGCGCATCGTGGGGTGCTTTTCCTGGATGAACTACCGGAATTCGGCATGCGCGTGCTGGAGGTACTGCGCCAGCCGATGGAAGATAAAGTGGTCACCATCAGCCGCGCTCAAGGGTCGCTGACCTTCCACGCCAACTTCCAGCTGGTCGCAGCGATGAATCCGTGTCCCTGCGGGTACTACGGCGATCCGCTCAAGGCCTGCACCTGCGCGCCGGCCGCGGTCACAAAGTATCAGAAGCGCATCTCCGGCCCCTTGCTGGATCGCATTGATATCCATATCGAAGTGCCACGGGTGGATTACGACAAACTGGCCGCCGATCGGCTGGGCGAACCTTCGGCGGTGATCCGCGAGCGCGTGCAGCGCGCCCGCGAAATCCAGCAGCGACGTTTCGCCTCCATCAACGATGGCAGAGACTCGCCGATCCTCTCCAATGCCGATATGGGATTGAGCGAGGTGCGTCAATTTTGCCGATTGAACGAGCAGGGAGAACAGCTCATGCGATTGGCCATGGCCCAGATGAACCTTTCGGCGCGCGCCTATCACCGCCTGCTCAAAGTGGCGCGCACCATCGCCGATCTGGCCGGCAGCGAGCAAATTCAGCCCACCCATCTGGCAGAAGCGCTGCAATATCGCCCCAAGCCGGGATTGTTGAACGTATAACCCAATCCAATAGGACACGGATGAACGCGAATCGCACGGATAAACACGGATTTTTAGATATATAACCGCAAAAATAGGGAATGCAGGGTGCTCGATCCGAATCCTGGGAGAAACCCGACCGTCATTCTGGTGTGCGCGGCAACCGGCCGGTCGCCCCGCTTAAATCCTCTCAATCATTCTGTGCCTAAATCTTCCCAGTTGGTACGTAATGAGACTGATCTTCCGCCAAATTAGAACAATCAAAAGCCCTATCCGTAGCATCCGTGTCTATCCGTGTCCTATGATAAAGTTTCTGCGGTAAAGAAAGGTTGTGTTAATGCAACAATCCTTAGCGAGAAAAACATCCCCCTTTAGCCGATCAGCACATACGCATCCAACCATCCATCTTCCACCGTCCACGGTCTACCCTCTACCGTCTACCGTTTTGCACGCGTTGACACATCCCATGCCTCCGGGTACAATCCTGGCAAATCCACCCCATAAAGGAGGCGCTATGCTCAAGGAATTCAAGGAATTCGCCCTACGAGGCAACGTCATCGATCTGGCCGTCGGTGTCATCATCGGTGGCGCATTTGGCAAGATCGTCAGCTCTCTGGTCGGCGATGTGCTCATGCCGCTGATCGGCCTGTTGACCGGCGGCATCAACCTCAGCGGCCTGGAATTCACCGTCGGGGAAGCAACGGTGCGCTACGGCGCCTTCCTCCAGGCGGTGGTAGATTTCCTGATCGTCGCCTTTGCCATTTTCCTCTTCGTGCGTGCGTTCAATCGCATGCGCGCCCGCCCGCAGCCGGCCCCTGCTCCCGCCGAACCGACCACCAAAGAGTGCCCCTACTGCTTCAGCACCATTCCGATTAAGGCCACTCGCTGTCCCTACTGCACTTCTACGCTCTCCTGATGGATTGGCTCGCTTCCCTAAACCCGCAACAGGTTCAAGCCGTGACCGCCGGCGATGGCCCCATCCTGGTCATCGCCGGTCCTGGTTCCGGCAAAACGCGCGTCCTCACCCATCGCATCGCCTATCTCCTGCACGCGCGCGGCGTGCGCCCCTGGGAGATCATGGCCGTGACCTTCACCAACAAGGCGGCACGCGAAATGCAGGAGCGTCTCCAAAGCCTGCTCGGTCCTTCGGCGATCAACGGCATGTCTTTGGGCACGTTCCACGCCCTTTGTGCCCGCATTCTGCGCCGCGAAGCCGGTTATTTACCGCTGGATTCCAACTTCGTCATCTTCGATGCCGACGATCAGGAACGGGTAGTCAAAAACGCCATTCGCGACCTGAACTTGGACGAGAAAAGCTACCGCCCGGCCGTCATTCATGCGGCCATCTCGCGCGCCAAAAACGAACTTCTCTTCCCCGATGATTATCCAACCCAGAACTACCGCGATCAGGTCATCCAGCGCATCTACCGCCGCTACCAGGAGATGCTCCGCCAATCGAATGCCGTTGACTTCGATGACCTCCTGCTCTGGATGGCCTATTTGCTCTCCGAATACCCGGAAGTGCGTGAAAAATACGCTCAGCGCTTTCGCCACATCCTGGTAGATGAATTCCAGGATACCAACCTCGCCCAATATACCCTCTTGCGTCATCTCGCCTCGGTCCATCGCAACCTCTTCGCCGTCGGCGATCCGGATCAATCCATTTACCGCTGGCGCGGTGCCGATTACCGCAATATTCGCCGCCTAGAACAAGACTTTCCCGATGTGCAGATCATCCTGCTGGAGCAAAACTACCGCTCCCGCCAGAACATCCTGGATGCGGCCTCGGCCGTCATCCGTCGCTCGCAAACCCATCGCCCGCGCCGCCTGTATAGCGAACGTGGCCAGGGCGAAAAAATCTACTATTACGAAGCCCGTGACGATTACGAAGAGGCCTCCTTCGTCGCCGAAACGGTGGCCAACCTGCTCACCTCGCGCCAATTCCCGCCGGGTGAAATCGCCATCATGTACCGCACGAACGCCCAATCGCGCCTGCTGGAAGAGGCCTTCCTGCAAATGCGCCTGCCCTACCGCCTGGTCGGCGCGCAGCGCTTTTACGGCCGCCGCGAGATCAAGGACCTGATCGCCTTCCTGCGCCTGATACACAACCCGGATGACATCGTCAGCCTCGACCGCGTGATCAACATCCCGCCGCGCGGCATCGGCGACCGCACCCTGCTCACCCTGCACACCGTCGCCCGTCAGGCCGGCACCTCGCCGGGGCGGGTGTTGCTCGATCTTGCCCGCGGCTCCGCCTCCACCTACTGGCAGGCCTTCAGCGGTCGCTCGGTGGTGCTCCTGGCCGATTTCGGCGCCACCCTCGCCCGTTGGCGCGCCCTAGCCGCCACCACCACCCTGCCGGAGCTTTTCGATCGCATCCTCATAGACCTCAATTACCGCGAATACATCAACGATGGCAGCGAAGAAGGCCTGGATCGCTGGGAAAACGTTCAGGAATTCCGCCGCATCACGCGCGAATACGAAACGCGCACCCTGGAAGAATTCCTGGAAAACATCTCCCTCGTCTCCGATCAGGATACCCTCACCGCCAACGATGCCCCCACCCTGCTCACCCTGCACGCCGCCAAAGGCCTGGAATTTGCCGTCGTCTTCCTGGTCGGCTTGGATGATGGCCTGCTACCCCACAGTCGCTCCTTCGGCGATCCGGAAAGCATGGAAGAGGAGCGCCGTCTCTTCTATGTGGGCATCACCCGTGCCAAAGAACGCCTCTACCTGGTGCGCGCGCTGCAACGGGGCAGTCGCGACTACCGGGAAGAAACCATCCCCTCGCGTTTTTTAGAAGACATCCCACCCCATTTGCTGGATGGCCGCTCTCGCAGCGGACGTGCCCTCCGAAGCGTTTCTGCCCCCTCAAGCCAAGCGCAGTCGTTCGGGACCTCGAGCAGATCGGCCGGGCCCGAAGCTCGTTTCGCCGCCGGAACGCGGGTACAGCATCCCCTCTGGGGCGAAGGCCTCGTCCTCCAGAGCCGCATTCAGGATGGCGAAGAAGTCGTGGATGTTGCCTTTGAGAGCGTCGGCTTCAAGCGCCTGATCGCCTCCATCGCCGGACTCGTTCCCATTCCATAACAAAGGGAGTATCCCATGCTCAACATTTCGCCTGCCGAAACCATCCATCTCACCTGGAATGACCTGGAACCTCACTTCCAGGAACTGCAATCCCGTCCCCTGAGCGCCGCCACCGTCGAAGGCTGGCTGCTGGATTGGTCGCAACTTGCCCAGGTTGTGGACGAAATGGAAAACCGCCTCTACATCGCCACCACCGTCAACACCGCCGATGCGGAGGCAGAAGCCCGCCTGAACCGCTACCTGGAAACCATCTTTCCCCACCTCAAGACCGCTGAACAGCGCCTGAAAGAGAAACTGTTGGCCAGCGGCCTGGAACCCAAAGGCATGGAATTGCCCTTGCGCGCCATGCGCACCCATGCCGCCCTCTTCCGCGAAGCCAACCTGCCCTTGCTGGCCGAAGAGCAGAAGCTTTCGGTGGAATATGACAAGATCATCGGCGCCCAAACGGTCGAATGGGAAGGCCAAGAGGTCACCCTCAGCCGCCTGAAGACCGTTCTCCAGGAGCCCGATCGCGCCCGTCGTGAAAAGGCCTGGCGCCTGATCGCCGAACGCCAGCTGGCCGATCGCGCCGCGATCAACGATCTCTGGACGCGCTTCATGTCCCTGCGCCTGAAGATCGCCGCCAACGCCGATCAGCCGGACTACCGCGCCTACCAGTGGAAGGGCAAACTGCGCTTCGATTACACCCCCGAAGATTGTAAAACCTTCCATCGCGCCATCGAGGAAGTGATCGTGCCTCTCGCCACGCAGATCTACGAACGCCATCGGCAAAAGCTCGGCCTGGATCGCCTGCGCCCCTGGGACCTGGTCGATGGCTGGTACAGCCGCCCGGTCGAGGATGGAAGTCAGCCGCCCCTGCGCCCCTTCCACGATGTGGAAGAGCTCAAGGATAAGACCCAGGCCATCTTCGATCGCTTGGATGCGCAACTCGGCGAATATTTCCGCATCATGCGTCAGGAATCCCTGCTCGATCTGGACAACCGCAAGAACAAAGCCCCCGGCGGCTATTGCACCCATCTGCCGCTCAGCCGTCGCCCGTTCATCTTCATGAACGCCGTCGGCATACACGATGACGTGCAGACCCTGCTGCATGAGAGCGGCCACGCCTTTCACGATTTCGAGCGTCAGGGATTGCCTTACTATCATCAGTGGGGCTCGCCGATGGAATTCAGCGAGGTGGCCTCCATGGGCATGGAGCTGCTCGCCTCCCCCTACCTGACCGAATTCTACACGCCCCAGGATGCCCGTCGGGCCTTCCAGGAGCACCTGGAGCGCTCGATCCTCTTCTGGCCGTTCATGGCAGTGGTGGATGCTTTCCAGCACTGGGTCTACGAAAACCCGGCTCAGGGTGCCGATCCGGCTCAATGCGATGCCAAGTGGGCGGAGCTCTGGCAACGCTTCATCCCGGCGATCGATTGGAGCGGCCTGGAAGACGTGATGATGAGTGGTTGGCATCGCAAGCTGCACATTCATCAGGTTCCCTTCTACTACGTGGAATACGGCCTAGCGCAACTCGGCGCCTTCCAGGTGTGGGGTGAAGCGCTCAAAGATCAGGCCAATGCTTTGCGTCGCTATCGTCAGGCACTGGCGCTCGGTGGCACCGTGCCTTTGCCGCAGCTCTATGCCACAGCCGGCGCCCGGTTCGCCATGGATGCTTCCATCCTGCGGCAGGTCGTTGAACTGGCACGCCCGTTCCTGGAACTTTGAGGGAAACATGAACTGGAAACTGCTTTGGGATCTCTTCATCGTCTTCACGCGTGTGGCGATGTTCTCCTGGGGAGGCGGCCCGGCTTCCCTAGCGCTGATGCAACGGGAAACGACCTCGGCCTTGTGGGTGCCGCCGGGGCAATCCGATCCCGTCCCCTGGGTGACGCCGGAAGAATTTGCCGATGCCGTGGCCGTGGGCAATGCCCTGCCGGGGCCGATCGCTCCTCAGGTTTCGGCTTTTATCGGCTATAAGCTGGCCGGCCTGCCCGGCGCCATTGCCGCCGTCACCGGCACCGTTTTGCCCACCACATTGCTCATGCTGGTGATGGTGATCTTCTTCTTCGGCATCAAAGATAGCCCCACCGTCCAGGCCATGCTCAAGGCCGTGCGCCCGATTGTGGTCGGCTTTTTGCTCTGGACGGCCTACGATATGGCTCTGAGCGTCTTCGGGGCACGCAAACTGGGCTGGCCGACGGCTCTTGCTCAGGGCTGGGATAAGCTCCTGATCACCCTCTTTGCATTTGGTTTACTCACCTACACAAAGATCAACCCGGTTTTCCTGATCCTCGGTGGTGCTGTGTTCGGCTATCTGATTTACAGGTAACGATGAAAGTCTACCATTCCCCAAAAATCCCTTCTTCGGAGATCACCCCTTCCCATCTCTATTTCTCCCGTCGCGATGTGCTGAAGATGGCCGCCATCCTGGTCGGTGGGCTGGGATTGGCGGCCTGCGCGCCGGCGCTGGTGCAATCTTCCACTTCCACTCATCCTGCGCTCCAGATCACGGAACAAACCGATGAACGCGGCGATGCCCTCACTCCATATGAGCTGATCACGAATTACAACAACTACTACGAATTCAGCGAGCAGAAAGAGGCCGTCGCCCGCCTGGCACAGAACTTTCAAACCCGTCCTTGGACCGTGGAAGTGGGCGGCCTGTGCCGCTTTCCGAAAACCTACGATATCGAAGACCTGCTCAAACGCTTCCCATCGGAGGAGCGCATTTACCGCCTGCGCTGCGTGGAGGGCTGGAGCATGGTCATCCCCTGGAACGGCTTTCCCCTGGCCGCTTTGCTCAAGGAAGTGGAGCCGCTCGGCTCGGCACGCTACGTGCGCTTCGTTTCCATTCACCGGCCAGAACAAATGCCCGGCCAGCGTTCCCGCTTCTACCCGTGGCCGTATTACGAGGGGCTACGCTTGGATGAGGCGATGCATCCTTTAACGATACTGGCTACGGGTCTATATGGCGTGCCGCTCCCGCCCCAGGATGGCGCCCCGATTCGGCTGGTCGTCCCGTGGAAATACGGCTTCAAGTCGGCCAAGGCGATCGTCAAGATCGAGCTGGTCGAAGAACAGCCAAAAATCTTCTGGTCGACGATCGCACCGCACGAATACGGCTTTTACGCCAACGTCAACCCGGACGTGCCCCATCCGCGCTGGTCACAGGCGACGGAGCGGCGGATCGGGGAACTCGGCAGACGCCCGACCCTGCCCTTCAACGGCTATGCGGAAGAAGTGGCCGCACTCTATGCCGGCATGGACCTGAGCAAGTATTACTGATGCGTCGGCAGATTCCCCTTTCCTGGCTGATCCACGGCTATGCCTGGGGCGGCCTTTTGCTTTTGCTCCTGCAGGCCCTGAGCGGCAACCTGGGCGCCAACCCGATCCAAAGTTTGGAGCTCCGCACCGGGCGCGGGGCGATGATCTTTTTGCTCCTTTCGCTGGCCTGCACGCCGCTGCATCGCTGGTTTGGCTGGCAGGAGGCTTTGCGTCAAAGGCGACGGCTCGGCCTCTATGCGCTGCTCTATGCCACGCTGCACGCGCTGATCTTCGTGCACCTGGATTACGGCCTGGCTTGGAGTACGTTTGTCCGCACCGTGCTCGAAAAACGCTACCTGCTCTTCGGCATTGCGGCATTTCTGCTCCTGGTTCCCCTGGGCGCGACCTCATTTGACATCTGGAAGCAGCGCTTGGGACGTAACTGGAAACGACTGCATCGTCTGGTCTACCTTGCCCTTTTGCTCGTGCTGATTCACGTCGCTCTTTCCCAAAAAGGGGACGTGTTGAGTTTACAGGGCCAAATCCTACGTCCGTTGATCTATGCCGTCCTGGGGGTTATCCTGCTAACAGCGCGCCTGCGCTTAAGATTTGGGAAACGAAACCATTCCTGAGAGTCTATCATGTCCAAACCCTCTCCACGTCTTGTGTTGCTGGCATTGCTCTTCTTCTTGCTTTCCCTGGGTCTCTATCTCAGCGGGCATCGCGATCGGCTGGCCTGGGAATATGAGCGCTTGGTGACTTATGGGCGCGGGTTGATCGTGCCGGTGAAAGCATTCCCAACCCCGCTGGCAACGGTCGAAGAACTCCCGTTGCCCACCCCAAGCCCTTCTCCCACGCCTGAAAGCATTTCGAGCACTCCTGCTCCCTCGGCCACCCCCACTGCCACCCTGCCGCCTTTGCCGCCACAGGTCTTTTTGCCTGCTCCGGCCTGGGAAAAACAGGATATCAACAACTGCGGGCCGGCCACCTTGACCATGGCACTGCGAATGTACGGATGGCAGGGGGATCAATTCGATATTTCCAAGATCATCAAGCCAGAACGCGCCGATCGTAACGTCAACCCGGAAGAGATGGCCTACTACGTCAACAATTACGCCGGCTGGTTGCGGGCAGAGTTTCGCGTCAACGGGAATCTCCAGCTGCTCAAGCGCCTGCTGGCGGCCGGGTTCCCGGTGATCATCGAGGAAGTTTTCATCTTCGACGAGACCTATTGGCCGAATGACGATCACTGGGCGGCACACTATCTGCTCCTCACCGGTTACGATGATACGAGTGGCACATTCATTGGCCAGGATTCCTACCGCGGGGCAGATCAGGTCATCGCTTATGCCGATCTGGATGCTAACTGGCAACCGTTCAATCGCCTCTATTTCCTGGTCTACCGCCCGGAACAGGAAGAGAGCCTGCGCGCCATTCTGGGAGAGGACTGGGATATCGATCGCAACCGTCAAGGCGCGCTGGAACAGAGCCGCAAGGAGACGGAAGAGTCTCCCCAGAATGCCTTTGCCTGGTTCAACTACGGGACGAACCTGGTCTATTTCGAGCGCTATGCCGAGGCGGCCCGCGCCTACGATCGGGCGCGCCAGATCGGCTTGCCACAGCGCATGACGCGCTATCAATTCGGCCCGTTCATCGCCTATTTCCACTCCGGGCGTATTCCCGATCTCTTGGCACTGGCCGAATATACCTTACAACGCACCCCGAATTCGGAAGAGGCTCTACTTTGGCACGGCTGGGGGCTTTACCGTCAGGGTGATTTGAAAGGAGCCATTGCCGATTGGCGACGTGCTCTCAAGGCTCGTCCCGACTATCCGGATGCGATCTACGCCTTGCAATTCGTCGGCGAAAATCCCTAAGCGCCTCAGGCGAAGAGGCACTATAATGTGCCTATCCTAGCCCCCACGAAAGGAGTTCCCATGACCGATTACACCCGAATTGACGCCTACCTCGAATCTCATCTGGATGCCAGCCTGCAGGAGCTGGCACAGCTGGTTGCCCAACCCTCCGTGGCCGCGCAGAACTGGGGACTGAAAGAATGCGCCGCGCTGGTCGCCGAGATGCTAGGACGACGCGGCTTCCAGGTAGAAATCCTGCCGACCGAGGGCGCACCGGTGGTGCTCGCCGAGCGCAAAGGGCGCAGCGAGAAGACCTTGCTCTTTTACAATCACTACGATGTTCAGCCGCCGGAACCGCTGGAGCTCTGGGAAACGCCACCCTTTGAACCCAGCATACGGGATGGGAAAATGTACGGACGCGGCGTGAGCGATGATAAGGGTCACCTGGTGGCGCGGCTTTTCGCTTTGGACGCGTTGCTGGATACCGAAGGGGAATTGCCCTGCAACGTCAAATTCATCATCGAAGGGGAAGAAGAGACCAGCAGCGTGCATTTGCACGATTTCATCCTGCGCCACAAGGATCGACTGAAGGCCGATGCCTGTGTTTGGGAGTTCGGTTATGTGGATCACCGCGATGTGCCGATGCAATACCTGGGCCTGCGCGGCATTTGCTACGTGGAACTCTCCGTCGAGACGGCCAACATTGACGTGCACTCCGGCCTCGGCGGTTCGATCTTTCCGAATGCCGCCTGGCGCCTGGTGTGGGCGCTGAACAGCCTGAAAGGGCTGGATGAGCGCATTCGTATCCCCGGCTTCTACGATGCAGTGCGGCCCCCCTCGCCTCGCGATTGGGAGTTGATGGCGGCGCTCCCCGATGTGGCGGAGGAATATCGTCAGCGCTACGGGGTGCGCGAATTCATCAAGGGTCTAAAAGGCGGCACGGAACTGCATATTGAGGAGGTCTTCAGCCCCACGTGCACCATCTGCGGCCTGACCAGCGGCTACCAGGGAGCCGGCGCGAAGACCGTTTTGCCGGCACGGGCTTCGGCAAAAGTAGACTTCCGCTTGGTGCCCGATCAGCACCCTCAAGATATCCTCGAAAAACTGCGCGCCCACCTCGACCGTGAGGGCTTTTCGGACGTGCAAATCCATTTCCTCGGCGGTGAGCCGCCGGCGCGCACCGATCCGGACGATCCGTTCGTCAACCTGGTGGTGGAAACGGCGCGTCCGGTTTACGGAGTGCCGATGCAAAAGGTGCCGATGACCGGCGGTTCCGGGCCGATCTATCCCTTCGTCCACGATCTCGGCCTGCCGGTGGCAACGGCCGGCCTAGGCTACCCGGATACGCGCGCCCACGCTCCGAACGAGAACATCCGCATTGACTTGTATCTAAAGCACGCCCGTCACATGGCGCGGGTGATCGGCGAATTCGCTCATTCGAGCTGACGCGCCGCCTGCACCGTCAGGCGGGTGACACCGATCAGATGCTCATACGGAATGGGAGGCGGACCTCCTCGTCGCAAGGCCTGGAGGAAAGCCTCCCATTCGGCATACCAGCCCTTATCCTGCGCCGAACGAAAGACCTGCCGACGCCCGTCTTGCGTCCATTCCAGACGGCGGAAATCATCCAGAACGGCAATCGCACCGCCGCAGAAGACTTCCAGCCGTTCTTTGGGATAGGAGCGGTCGCCGTTCGCCAGGTAATCCAGCACGGCCAGGGAGCCATCCTCAAAGCGTAGGGTGAGGGTGAAATTATCCCGATGGTATTTACCGCCATCCGGCAAAGCTCGAATGCTAACCAATTCAGGAAGCCCGCCGACCAGAAAAGTCAAAAAGTCCACGAAGTGGCAGGCCTCCCCGATCAGGCGGCCACCACCTTGATGCGGATGGTGTAGCCAGTGATCGCCGGGCAGATAGCCGGCATTGACGCGATAATGCGCAAAGAGCGGTTCGCGTCGGGTGGCCAGCAGCTGCTTTAGGCGTTGTGCCAGCGGAGCAAACCGCCGATTGAAGCCCACGGTCAGCAGGGTTTGCGCTTGCGATAAAGCTCGTTCGATGGCCTCGAGCTGCGCTTCGTCAATTGCCAACGGTTTTTCGACAAAGACGTGCTTGCCGCGCTCCAGTGCCTGCAGCGCCAGCGGAACATGGGTATCATGGCGCGTCAGGATGGCGACCAGATTGACTTGGGGATCTTCGATCACCTCGCGCGCTTCGGAAGTGGCGTAGGCGAAGCCGAACTTGCGGGCGATCTGCGCCGCATGAACCCCGCCGCTGGAAGCCACGCCAAGACGGGTGAGCTCCGGAAAGCGCCTGAGCACGGGAAGGAGCGTATTCTGGGCGAAGTTCCCGGCGCCGATCAGTCCGAGACGGAATTGCTTGAGCGGCTCGGCCGCAACCGGAAACTCCACACGGCGACCGGCAGGCAGATCGAGCGAAGGCGCGCCATAGGTGAGCAGGACACCCAGGAAGGGTTCACCTCGTTGGCCGCGGATCAGCTCATACGCCTGGGGAGCCTGTTCGATGGGGAAGCGGTGGGTGATCAGGGGGTGGACGCGCAATTTGCCCTCGGACATCAGGTTCAAGACGGCCTCGAAGTTGCGTCCTTCCGTCCAGCGCACGTAGGCATAGGGGTAATCCTGACCCTCTTCTTCGTAGCGGGGATCGTAACGGCCGGGACCATAAGAGCGCGAGTTGACGAAGGTGAGCTCCTTCTCGTAATAGACCTTGCGCGGCAGGGTCTGCCCGACAGCCCCGATGGCCACCACGCGCCCGCGTAGGCGGGCAATGGCGCCGGCCAGCTCCACCGGGTCGTTGGAAGGTGTATCGGCGCAAAGGATGACGGCATCGAAGCCGCGCGCTTGGGTAAACGCTTCGGCCGCGGCTTCTGCTTCGGTGCGCAGGACGGCCTGGAGTCCTAGCGAGGTGGCGAGGGCGACGCGCTCCGGAGCCAGATCAATGCCCAGGACACGGCAGCCGGCCGCGGCGGCGATCTGCAGCGTCAATAATCCCAGTAATCCCAATCCGATGACCGCTACCGATTCGCCGATCTCGCTCTGTGCCAGGCGGAATCCATGTAAGGCGATCGCACCCAGCGTGGTGAAGGCGGCGGATTCAAAGTCAACGTTTTCGGGGAGGGGAGTGAGTAGGTTGCGGGGGATGAGGTTATATTCGGCATGAACGGCATAATTGCCACCGGCACAGGCGACGCGCTGACCGATATGGAAGCCTTCCATGCCCTCGCCAAGCGCAACGATCAGGCCGGCGGAGGAATATCCGAGCGGCATGGGCTGATCCAGCCGTTCAAAGGCCGCCTGTAGGGTGGGAACTAGGCCTTCGCGCTGCATTTTCTGGATCACCTGGCGCATCAGGTCGGGGCGGGCACGCGCTTTGCCGATCAGGGATTTTTGGGCGAATTCGACCAGGGTGCGTTCGGTGCCGGCCGAAATCAGGGAATTTACCACGCGCACCAGTGCCTGTCCCCGACGGGGAGTGGGGATGGGCACTTCGGCGATGAAGGTCTCACCATTTTTGAGATTTTGGAGCAACTGTTTCATGTCCAAGCCTCGGATCGAGAATGACGCTCTCTAGTATAATTCGAGGGTTGAATTTTATCATCAGGAGTTTCTATGCCAACTGCATTAATTACCGGAATTACCGGACAGGATGGTTCGTATCTGGCCGAGTTCCTTTTGCAAAAGGGATATCGCGTGGTGGGCATGGTTCGCCGCGCCAGCACGCATAACTATGAGCGCATTCAGCACCTGCTGGATCAGATCACGTTGGTGCAGGGAGATTTGCACGATCAAGGGTCGCTGCTGGGAATTCTTGAGGAGTATGAGCCGGATGAGGTCTATAACCTGGCGGCGCAATCGTTCGTGCCCACGTCCTGGAATCAGCCGGCGCTAACGGGGGAGGTCACAGCCCTGGGAGTGACGCGCATGTTGGAGGCCATCCGCTATGTGAACCCGAAGATCCGCTTCTACCAGGCTTCTTCGAGCGAGATGTTCGGCAAGGTGCTGGAGGTGCCGCAGCGCGAGACGACGCCGTTCTATCCGCGTAGTCCCTACGGCGTGGCGAAGGTCTATGGGCATTGGATCACGGTGAATTACCGCGAATCCTACGGTCTGTTTGCGGTTTCGGGAATTTTGTTCAATCATGAGAGCCCACGGCGCGGGTTGGAATTCGTCACGCGCAAGATTTCCGATGGCGTGGCCCGCATCAAACTGGGGTTGGCGAAGGAACTGCGCCTGGGCAATTTGGAGGCACAGCGCGATTGGGGCTTCGCTGGCGATTACGTGCAGGCGATGTGGTTGATGCTACAACAAGAGCAGCCGGAAGATTTTGTCATCGGCACGGGCGAGACGCACTCGGTGCGCGAATTCTGTCAGCTGGCTTTTGAGCACGTGGGGTTGGATTATCGCGAGTTCGTCGTGCAGGATGAGCGCTTCTTCCGCCCGGCCGAAGTAGACCTGCTGGTGGCCGATCCCTCCAAAGCCCATGCCAAATTAGGCTGGGAGCCGAGCGTCTCGTTCCCGGAATTGGTTCGGATGATGGTAGATGCAGACCTGGAGAGGTTGAGGCGATGAGATGGCGGCGCATCGTCGTGGCGCTGTTTTTCGGACTGGCCTCGGCCGTATTCGCGGATGCATACTGGCTGAGTGAGATCTTTGCTCCCCAGAGCCGGCGACTGATCGCCGGTGTAGTACTTATCGGGGCTCTGGCAACCGCCATTGCATTTTTCCTTTACGCTTGGGCAGAAAAACGGTGGCAGACTCTGGGGGTTGAACGTCGCAAACTACTGGGAGGAAGCCTTCTTCTTGGAACTCTCCTCCTATTTGGTGGCACCTCTCAATGGTTTGAGAGACCACTTTATGTGACGTCACTCTTGCCTACCCACCACCTAGAGATAGAAGTCTTGAGTGATACAGAGGTCTCTTTACAATTGGTGTGGTTTACTACTTCGCTTGGGGATGTTTCTTTCAACGAGTTGAAGCAATCCGGCTGGCAGCGCAAAGAAGATACTCTAAACCTGCGCACTCCTTCCAACAATCGCCTGGAGTGGACGGGAAAAACTGGAAAAGAAGTGCAGATTGTCTTTCAGAGCAATCAATCAATACAACTGCAATTAATCTGGAATGGTCAGAAGGAAAACATTGAAATACCCAAAGGCAGGTATGTCTATCGAAAGACGCTGTCAGTTCCACTATATGCCTCCACGTCTTTCGTGTTGACTTTGGGATGGGGAATCTTTGGCGCTCTAAGTCTGGCTCTTTTACTTTGGATTTGGCCTGAAAGAACAAGATGGACAGAAAACATCACCCGGTGGCTGATAAGCGACCAACCTTATGCTCACTGGGAAATCGTGTTATTGATCGGCGTAGGACTGCTGGCATTCTTGTTACGTGCCTGGAATTTAGAAAACACTTTTCCCGCCGTAGACGAATACCGTCATCTGTTTGCTGCTCGCCAAATGCTGGAAGAGGGTAGCCTCCCCGAATATCGAAGGAGCTTTTGGACGGTGACAGTACCGGTGATGATCGCTTTTCGCATGTGGGGTGTTGAACTTTGGTCTGCCCGATTGATGGGAGTTATCTTTAATGTGCTCGGCTTGATTCCTTTTTACCTGGTAGCGCGAAAGTTCAACCGTACGGTGGCAATATGGGCAGCATTCCTTTATGCGACCAATCCGCTACTCATTTTTTTTGCACGCATGGTAAGAGAATATGCCTACTATCCGTTCTATTTTTCCTTGATCGCCTACATCATGATCGCTTTTTTAGAACGGTTCCCTTCGAAATTTTCTTTTCGCCATCAACGGACCGATCTACTCTCTCCCAGGCTCTTCATCCCGGTACTGCTACTTGGGTTGCCTATAGCTTATGCGATTTATGATAACTTATCCACCTTCAAGTTGATCTTTTTCTCTTATCTTTCCCTGGTAGTGGCTATTTCGACAAAGATCGATTGGCAAGATCGGATCAACCGTGCTCTCGGTATCTTTGGACTGGTGCTTGGGGTCATCATAGTTTCTTTACAGTATGCTGCGAAGAACTTTATCCTGACATTCAGAATTGCACCCCTTAGCTACTTTTTCTTCAACCCACCCGAACAATGGTATTTCAACCGTGGTGCTGTTCTTGCAATTTTGGCGATAAGTGTTTATATCTACTTCTCCTTTACAACCCGCGTGAAGCGCGAACTTCTTGCTTTTATACAAGCTAACTTTTTGATTTACTTGGCTTTTTTCACATTCACAGATAGCCTCTCCAGACCCTTCCGACTTCGTCACATGATGATCACGGAAATCTGGTTTGTCCTGATAATGGCAGTGGGTAGTTTACTGCTATGGAGGTTTATTGTTTCGGAAAACAACTCTCGGTCTTTTCGAGCATTAGCCTTGGGAGTTTTGCTCCTAGCTTTCATGAATCCGTCTCAAATTCTAGCTCCTTCCACATCCACCGGCTCCCTTCCCCCGGTTTCCGAGGATTTCGTCCCAAACGAGACAGCTCTTCATACCTTTATGTTGACAAACGCCAGACCGGATGATATCCTGATCGCCAGCACCTACAGATACTATGTTTTGTGGACTCGCCGTCCGACGTTTAGCGCTATTTATCAGATTAATACCACTACCTCTCTGGATGAGGTGAAATCCCTGATCCATGCAAACCCTTCCGGGTGGATTGCTATTGATAGTACAAGAATTTCTGTTCTAACCTTCGATCCCTTCCGCGCCTTTGACTCCCTCGGCCTGGAATACCTCGGCACCTTTGGTGACGAGAACGACGAATATCTTTGGCGCTGGCAACGCTGATCTTTCTCTGTGAGGTTTACCATGCATCTCTCCATCGTCATCCCCGTTTATAACGAACAGGAAAACCTGCCCCTGCTCTTTGAGGCGCTTCATCAAACACTCGATCAATTGCCCCATTCCTGGGAAGCGATCTTCGTCGATGATGGCAGTCAGGATCAGAGCCTTCCTATCCTCCGCCAGCTGGTTGAGCGCGACCCGGAACATGTGCGCGTCATCGCCTTTCGCCGCAATTTCGGCCAGACGGCAGCGATTGCTGCCGGCATCGATCACGCCACCGGCGAGATCGTCATCCTGCTGGATGCCGATCTGCAAAACGACCCGGCTGATATTCCCTTGCTCCTGGCCAAGCTAGAGGAAGGTTATGATGTCGTCAGCGGCTGGCGCAAAAATCGGCAGGATAACACCCTCACCCGCACCATCCCCTCACGCCTAGCCAACGCGCTCATCTCCTGGGTCACCGGGGTGCATCTGCACGATTACGGCTGCACCCTCAAGGCCTATCGTCGCGAAGTACTGAGCGGCTTTCGCCTGTATGGGGAAATGCACCGCTTCATCCCGGTCTATGCCCATGCGGTGGGTGCGCGCATCACCGAGATCGTCGTCCGCCACCATCCGCGACGCTTTGGCAAAGCCAAATACGGGTTGGAGCGCACCGTCAAAGTCATCCTCGACCTGTTTACCGTCAAGTTCCTGCTCAGCTACTCCAACAAACCGATCTACCTCTTCGGAGGCACCGGCATTCTGCTCATGGGTCTGAGCGCACTCATGCTCCTCTTCCTGTTCATCCGCCGCGTGTTCTTCAACGTCGCCGTGCTCGGTTCGCCTTTCTTCCAGATGAGTGCCATGTTCTTCATCCTGGGTTTCCAATCCGTGCTCATGGGGCTGATCGCCGAATTGCTCGTGCGCACCTATCACGAGGCCCAGGGTAAACCCACCTACACCGTGCGTGAACGCATCAATTTTCCCAAATAAACATGCACATTTTGCTCCTCAACAGCGAATACCCTCCCATCGGTGGCGGCGCCGGCAATGCCAGTGCGCATCTCTCACAGGCCTTGACCGAAATGGGAGCCCGCGTGACCCTCGTGACTGCCCATTTCGGCAACTTACCGCGCCATGAGAAGGAAAACGGACGGGAAATCTACCGCATCCCGGCGCTGCGTCGCCGACCGGATCGCTCCGGCCCTATCGAGCAAATTGCCTTCATCGTCAGCGCCTCGCTTTGGACCTTGAGCCGCGTGCCGCGCCTCAAGCCGGACATCACGTTGGCTTTTTTCGGCGTTCCTAGCGGCGCCGTCGCCTGGGTGCTGAAAAAGCTCTACGGCATTCCCTATGTCGTTTCCCTGCGTGGTGGGGATGTGCCCGGCTTTCGCCCCTACGATTTCAAAACCTATCATCGTCTGATCGGCCCCTTCCTGCGCCGCATTTGGCACGAGGCCGGTGCGGTGGTGGCGAATAGTCAGGGACTGCGTCAACTGGCAATCCAGTTCGAGCCGCGCCTCGAAATCCCCATCATCCCCAACGGCGTGCGCTGGCAGGACTACGCTACAGACGAGCGCCTGTGGTCGCCGCCGCGCCTGCTCTCGGTGGGGCGGGTGGTCTACCAAAAGGGTCTCGATCTGGCCCTACACGCGTTGGCCGGCTTGAAAGAGCTGGAATGGGAATGGTACATTGCCGGCGATGGCCCTTACCGCGCCACGCTGGAGGCTCTGGTCCGGGAACAAGGTCTGCAGGAGCGGGTGCACTTCCTGGGCTGGTTGGAACGCCCTGCGCTGATCGAATGGTATCACCGTGCCAACCTGTTCCTGTTTCCCTCCCGTCACGAGGGCATGCCGAATGCTGTGCTTGAGGCCATGGCCGCCGGCCTGCCGGTCGTCGCCACGCGCATCGCCGGCAGTGAAGAGCTGGTACTGGATGGGTTGACCGGCCGCCTGGTCCCGCCCGAAGATGCAGAGGCGCTTCGGGAAGCGCTGCGTCCCCTCCTGGTCGAGGCCGGCCTGCGCCAACGGATGGGCAAGGCGGCGTTAGAACGGGTGCAAGCACACTATTCCTGGGAAAGCGCCGCCCGTCAATATCTTCAGTTGCTTCAGCGCGTGCGTGGGGTATAATCCGACACACAATGAAAGCCTTTTCCCTTTCCCCAGAAGCGCGCTTTGCGATCCGCTCGCTCCTCTCAAAGCTCCTCGAGAAAGAAGAACGAGTAGCCTTCTCTTACCTTTACGGTTCTTTCCTAGACCCTTTGCCCTTTCACGACATTGATCTCGGCATCTACCTTGACCCTCCCCTAGAAAGGAAAAGCGAGTGGGAATTTGCCGTCAAGCTGGCTTTTCGGCTGGAAGATGCATTGCGCCAAGCCGGGTATCCGGCCATTCCCATCGATGTAAACGTTTTGAACCATGCCCCTCTTAGCTTCCGACAGGAAGTATTCCGCGGCGAGCTGCTCAGCAACCGTCAGGACGACCTGCGCGTTTCGATCGTTACGCGCACCATGTTGGAGTATTTGGATATTCTTCCTTTGCGTCGGCGCGCCATGAAGGAGGCCCTGGAATGGGATTGAACGCAGAGCTCCTGTATGCTCGTATTCATGAAATCGAGCAATCTCTGGAACGCCTGGATGAAATAGCCACTGTTTCCCAAGAGACGTTCCTGTCCAACCCCGACCTTAAGGACATCGCCTGCTATCGCCTCATTGTGGCTATTGAATCCGCATTACAAATTTGCTTTCATATTTCATCCAAATTACTAAAAAAAGTCCCTGATAGTTATTCAGATTGTTTTGGTTTACTGGAAGAAGGGGATATCCTGCCAAAAGAACTGAGCACAAAGTTAAGGCAAATGGCGCGTTTTCGTAATCTCTTGATACACATGTACTGGCAAGTGGACTACGAAAGAGTGTATGAATTTATTCAAAATAGCCGCGGCGATCTGCGAGAATTTATTTCCCTGATCCGCTCCCTGATCTAAACATGTGTGGCATCTGTGGTCTCTCCCCCTCCTCGCGGCGGCGCCCTGACCTTGCGCTCTTACAGCGCATGAATGCTGCCATTTACCACCGCGGCCCCGATGGTGAGGGCTTCTATACCGCCGAAGGGGTGGGATTGGCCATGCGTCGGCTGGCGATCATCGACGTGCAGGGTGGCGATCAGCCGATCGCGAACGAGGATGAATCGCTCTGGATCGTCTTCAACGGCGAAATTTATAACTTCCTCGAACTGCGTCCCGAACTCGAACGTCGCGGTCATCGTTTCCGCACCCACAGCGACACCGAATGTATCTTGCATCTCTATGAAGACGAAGGCGAAACGGCCCTTCATCGCCTGCGCGGCATGTTTGCCATCGCCATTTGGGATCGGCGCAAAAACCGCCTCTTTCTGGCACGCGATCGGCTGGGGAAGAAACCGCTCTATTACACCGTTCAGGACGGCACGCTCTATTTCGCCTCCGAGCTCCCGGCTCTCCTCAACGGCCTGCCCCGCCGCCCGGAAATCCACCTCGAAGCCCTCGACCTCTACCTGAGCCTGCAATACATCCCCGATCCCCTCACCGCCTACCAGGGCATCTACAAGCTCCCGCCGGCGCATTTCCTGCTCTGGGAAAACGGCCAACTGCGCATCGAACGCTACTGGGACCTGGCCTATCAGCCCAAATGGCCGGCGAGCGAGGCCGAGCTGGCCGAAGAACTGCGCTTCCGCCTCAAGGAAGCCGTTCGCCTGCGCCTGATCAGCGAAGTGCCCCTCGGTGCGCATCTGAGCGGCGGCATCGATTCCAGCATCATCGTCGCTCTGATGGCCGAACTGAGCAGCGAGCCGGTGAAGACGTTCTCGGTCGGCTTCGAGGAAGAATCTTTCTCCGAGCTGGCCTATGCCCGCGCCGTGGCCGAGCGCTACGCCACCGATCACCACGAATTCATCCTGCGTTACGGCGATCTACCCGCCACCCTGGAAACGCTCCTCAACCATTTCGGTGAACCCTTCGCCGATCCCTCCGCACTACCGCTTTATCACCTCTCGCGCCTCACCCGTCAATACGTCACCGTAGCCTTGAACGGAGATGGTGGCGACGAAGCCTTTGCCGGCTACCATCGCTATTGGCTGGATGCTTGGGCCGATCGCTATCTCCAAGCGCCTCGTTTCCTGACCCGTAGCCTCATACCGCGCCTCGTGCATCTCCTCCCCGATGCTTCCAACCGCCCGGCCGGTCAAAGCCTGATCAACGGATTGAAACGCTTAGAGCAACTACCACAAGTGGATCCTCGCGCCAGTCTCTTGCGCTGGAGCTCCTACTTCTCACCTTCCCAGCGTGCGGCGTTATGGAAGACAGAATTTTGGTCACAATGGTCGCCTCAAAACGCAGAGCGCTATTTCCTGGAATTCTTTGAAGCGGCCGATGGCTCCCGGCTGGATCGCACCCTCTATACCGATCTCCACACCTATCTACCGGGCGATCTGCTGGTCAAGGCGGATCGCATGACCATGGCCGCCTCGCTGGAAGGTCGTTCGCCATTCCTCGATCATCAATTGATGGAATGGGCCGCTCGTCTACCGGACGAAATGAAACTTCGCGGGCGCACGGGAAAGGTCCTCTTACGCCGCGCCTTTGCCGATCGGCTCCCGCCGCGTTTGCACGGGCGGGGGAAGCAGGGGTTCGGCATCCCGGTAGCCGCATGGTTCCGCGGCCCGCTTCGGGAATGGGCACGCGAACTGCTCCTCGATCCCCGTTCACCGCTCCTGACGTGGTTCAACCGCCCCGTGCTGGAACAACTGTTGGAAGAGCATGCTCGTGCCCGCGCCGATCACGGCAAGCGCATCTACGCTCTGGTCATGCTGGCCCTCTGGGCGCGCCGAACGCAGTAACCTGCCACCGCCCACAGTCCCCGTTCTACCTACACATCGAAGAGATCCGAAGCACGGAAACGGCCGTTCACCGGCGGATAGGCACGCATAAAATCCTCATGTCCCCCGATCAGGTATTCGAGCCAATCGAGCAGGCCGCGGCGTTCCCCTCCACCCTGACTAAGATGACAAGCACCCGCCTGATCTTTGAGCTTCAGGACAGGGCGAATATTAATGCGTACATGGGTTGGAAATTCCACCTCGGACAGAGAGACCAGATCAATATCCCCGTTCTTTCCCCAGCGACGGGGATCCTTGCCCAGCAGACGCATCCAGAAGACCATCCAGCGCAAGAACCAGCGCGGAAAAACGTGATAGTAGAGTGCCAGGGGTTGGAAAGGAGCACCCGCAGCTGGAGAAAAGTCTGGATCGGCGCAGCGCTCAAATGCGAGCACCGTTGCCCGGTGGATATGGATATGATCCGGATGACGATAACCGCCGATCGGATCGAACGTGAGCACAACCTGCGGCTGAATACGGCGCATATAGGCGACAATGCGGGCCGCCACATCCTCCAAAGGAGCGCGGATCAATGCCTGAGGATGGGCATTCTCCGGGCTTCCCGGCATACCGGAATCGCGATAGCCCAGGAAATGGACTTCTTTCAGCCCCAGGATTTGGGCGGCGCACTCCAACTCCGCCTGGCGCAAGTCGCCTACCGAAGCATAACCTTTCAGATCGGAGACCTCACCGGCCTCGCCGCGCGTTGCACAAATGAGGTAGACTTCCACACCACGACGGGCATAGAGCGCCAGCGTACCGCCCATCCCAAAAGATTCATCATCCGGATGAGCCAGAACCGCCAACAAGCGCTTGGGGGAAGAGCCTTGCATAGAACCTCCAGAAAACGGTAAAATTGAATTTGCAAAGCACAGATATTTTCTGTAAACTATGTATTTTTTATAAACTAAAATGGCTGGGCACAGTTCACAATCACAAGCCTTTTGACATGGATTCGGTATCCTTTCGGTGTCACCTATCTTGTAATAGGAGAGGAGAGTCGTCAATTGCGCAACGAGCCGCGTGTTACAAACACCCGAACGTTTCTGGCTGCCATAAAGCGCATTGAATCACCGGAAACGGTCGCAAGCATGCGAATTCTACCAAAAATTATCGACTTATCGAGGACCAATAACCATCTGTCTCCCCCGTTGAAGAGAACACAAGGTATGAACTCGCCATGTAGCGCACGGCGATTCGGTGCAAACCTTACGGAAGTCATCGCTCGGAACGCGGCACATGCTGCAATTCTTCGCCATCCTAATACCTCCCTCATGTCTTACTCGCTTCCCCCTGTAGCCCCTGCCTATCGGCAAATTCCTTTTCAAAGCCAAGAGACGACCTGACGAGCCTTGTTCCCTATAAAACGCCTACCTATCAGAGCAATTCCATCGAGCCGTCAAGCGCTCACAAGAACGCTTCCCCTGTGTCAGTCTCAGGAGTTTCCTATCGCGAGTTTTTCGGCCATTCACGACCATCCGTATAAAAAAAAACAAACAGGCCTTGGAGAGGCTCTGAAACGGAGCAAATTCTGCACCGTGGCCTCTCCGGCCTGTTCGTTGGATCGTCGATCCACTCACAAACGATCTGCGTTGCCTGTTGACCGGCCGGTCCCTACTTTCCTTGCGTCTCGCGCCGATAGAGCACGTAGGAATAGACGATCAGGAAAATGGAGGTCAGAACAAGAGGCCCAAGGGTGAACCACAAGGCAAGCATCTCACCGAGAAAACCACCAACGATCGTCAACAGACCGCACACGGCAAAGAGAACGGCTCCGAGGCGATGGGTTTCTTCCCAAACGCGTTCACTGCTCAGCGTCCACGGCGTGCGAATGCCGATGAACCAGTTGCGTTTTGCCCGGCGCAGTAGATGAGCGATGAAGAGAAAGAGCAATCCCATTGCCGGCAACAGCATGCGGCTCATCGCAAAACGGTATCCCAGGTTCCAGAGCAGGGTCAGAATGTGAAGGTAGAGCAGGAACAGGGTAAAGAAGAAAATCAGCAGGTTGAAAGTCGAGCGGAATGCGGCAATGTTGGTCTTGAGTGGATCGATCTGCGGGATGAGCAGAAACAGTCCCAGCATCCCCAAAGCGATGAGCGGCATGAGCGCAACGCCCCAAAAGCGGGAAATGTAACCATCCACCTCATCCCTGGCATTCCAGTGCGAAGCCATTGGATCGGGAAGGCGCGACCAGAATGCAGCGCCCAAGATCAGGGCCGCAAGGATCAGCAAGAGGGAAAGTGCGAGCGTTAATCGGGTAGACATGGTGACCTCCTTAGAAGAATGTTTCACGTGAAACAGATCACTCTTGCTTTGCCGTCGTTTGAGCAAGTGCGGTCAAACCGCTCAGACCGCCCAGGTTCATCGTTTCAACGGCAGAAGAGGGAACGATGATCAGGGCCCCTTTCTCTTTCAGCCCTTCAAAGAGCATATTCATTGCCCGCAAATGAAGCGCAGTCGGGTTGTTCTCATAGGCCTTGGCCGCCTCGGCAAAGGAAGCCGCAATTTGCTTTTCCGATTCGCCCAGAATGACCCGTGCCTGACGCTCGCGTTCTGCTTGCGCCTGACGGCTCATGGCATTTTCCAAGTCCTGCGGGATGACAATATCGCGGATTTCCACCGATTGCACGGTGACGCCCCATGGGGTCGTGCGCTCATCGATCACTTTCTGCAGCTTGATATCCATCGCACTGCGCCCGACCAGAATATCGGCAAGCATCATGCGCCCGATAATATCCCGCAGTGCCGTTTGGGCCGCCCAGTCAACCGCAACGCGGTAATTCTCCACCTCGAGCGCCGCCTTTTCCGCATCCCAGACCACCCAGAAGAGCACGGCATCCACATCCACCGGCACGGTATCCTTGGTGAGCGTCTTTTGCGCTGAGAAGGGCGTGACCATGACGCGCTGATCGATCCAGGAGGGGATGGTATCCAGGATCGGCACAATCCAGAAAGGCCCCGGCCCGGCCAGCTTATGGAAACGTCCCAGCCGCAGGACCACGGCCTTTTCCCATTGCGCCGCCACTTTGAAGGCGAAGAGCATGTACAACGCCAGCAGACTGCCGAGGAGCACCCAGGCCGTCAACAGCGATTCGGAAACGCGGTTTTCCAGCCAGGCCGCGCCGCCGATCACGACAGCAAGGATCAGCGTGAACAACATAACCGCCATCGGCGGAACATGGGCTTCCACGTTGGTGCGCGGACGGGATTCGCGCTGAAAGAGGGATCGTTTTTCCATCGGATACTCCTTATCAAAGAGTTGAGGGTAAGTCATTCGTCGAAGCGTACAAAATTCAATCCGAAACGTTTTCCTCGCGCAGAGCCTGTTCCAATGCCTGCATCAGCTCCACATTCGAGACGCCCAGCGCCCGCGCCTGGGAGACGAAGCGCTCCACCAGCGAACGCAAGGCTTCCTGCCGCGTCGGCGGCTCTGCCGGCGGCGGTATTTCGCTGACGAACGTGCCACGGCCTTGCTGCGTTGAGATCAGGCCGGCTTCATCCAGAATGCGATAGGCACGCGCCACCGTATTGAAATTGATGCGCAATTCGGTCGCCAGCGCGCGCACCGTCGGCAACTGATCGCCCGGCCGCAATTCTTGCCGCGCGATCAGCTCGCGCACCTGCTCAACAATCTGCAGATAAAGCGGCACATCGGAGCGAAAGTCCAAACGAATCGATCGAGCAAGAGATGAAGGGACGGTAGATTGTATCATTGTATCTTTGTATCATTGTACACAAAATGGCGCCGTTTGTCAAGTCCCAAGAAGCCGATGCAGATCAATGCTCGGTGTACCATGTCTAAGAGGAGATTCTAGTCCGCCTCTGTCCATCACCCTCCCCCAACTTATTGTATAATCTACTCCGCTTTCTCTAGAATTTAGTCCCGAGTTTTCCCGCCACCCCCTCCGAGGGAGATATGCCTACCAAAAAAACGTTCCTTCCACTTCCGCCAGAGGAGATCATCCAAGATTATCGTCTGGCCTATCGTTCCCGCCAGGCCTCGCTGATCGGACGGCGCGAGGTGTTGACCGGCAAGGCCAAGTTCGGCATCTTCGGCGATGGAAAAGAACTGGTTAACATCGCCATCGCGCGAGCCTTCCGCAAAGGAGATTGGCGCTCCGGTTACTATCGCGATCAGACCTGGATGTTCGCCCTGGGGGTGATGAGCCTGCACGAGTTTTTCGCCCAGCTCTATGCCCATGCCGATCTGCAATACGAATCGAACACCGGCGGACGTGCCATGAACAGCCACTTTGCCTCGCGCATGCTCGATGCCGAGGGCCGCTGGAAACCGCAGGTCGAAATATATAACGTCGCCGCCGACCTCTCCCCAACCGGCTCCCAAATGCCGCGTGCGGTCGGCCTGGCCTATGCCTCGGTGCTTTACCGTCACGTCGAGGCCCTCAAGCAGTATCCGCAATTCTCCCGCAACGGCGAAGAGGTCGTTTGGGTCAGCATCGGTAACGCCTCCACGGCCGAAGGTCTCTTCTGGGAGGCGGTGAACGCCATCGGCGTGCTCAAAGCCCCGGCGGTGATCTCCGTTTACGATGATGGCTACGGCATCTCCGTCCCCAATCAGTTCCAAATGCTCAAGGAAAACATCGCCGCCATCCTGAAAGGCTTTGAGCGCGAACCCTGCCCGCAGGAAGCCTGCCAACATGGCTATGACCTCTACCAGGTGCGCGGTTGGGACTACCCGGCCCTCTACGAGGTCTACCAGACGGCCGCCGAGATCGCCCGTCAGTATCACATTCCGGCCCTCGTGCACGTCATCGAGTTAACTCAGCCCCAGGGTCACTCTACCTCCGGCTCGCATGAACGGTATAAATCGCCGGAGCGCTTGAAATGGGAAGAGGAATACGATTGCATTCGCAAAATGCGCGAATGGATGATCGCCAGCGACATTGCCTCCGAAGCCGAGATCGCCGCTTGGGAGGCCGAAGACCGCGCCTACGTCGAATCCGTGCGCAAGCAGGCCTGGGAAGCCTATCAGCGACCGATCCTGGAAGAGCGCCAGCAAGTGCTCGATATGCTAGATGAGATCGCCACCACCTCCTCACAGGCAACAGCATTGAACGAGATCCGCTCGCGCCTGGCCAACATTGCCTATCCCCTGCGCCGCGATGTCCATGCCGCCGCCCATGAGGCCCTTCGCCTGCTACGGCACGAACCGCATCCGTCCAAGCAAGTCCTTATCCAGTGGAAACAGGAACAAGAAAAGATCAACGAACAGCGCTATGATTCCTTCCTCTACAGTGGCGAAGCGCTGCAAATCCCTGAAGTCCCGCCGCGCTATAGTGAAAACTCGCCCTCCGTCTACGGCTTTGAGATCCTCAACGCCTGCTTCGATGCCGCCTTTGCCCGCGAACCGCGCTTGGTGGCCTTCGGCGAAGACGTCGGACGGTTGGGCGATGTCAACCAGGGTTTCCGCGGCCTGCAGGAAAAATACGGCGAATACCGCATCAGCGATACCGGTATTCGCGAAGCGACCATCTTAGGGCAGGCCATCGGTCTGGCAATGCGCGGCCTGAGGCCGATCTGCGAAATTCAGTACCTAGACTACCTGCTCTATGCCCTGCAGATCATGAGCGACGATCTGGCCACGCTCTATTGGCGCACCGCCGGCGGACAAAAAGCACCGGTCATCGTGCGCACGCGCGGCCATCGCCTGGAAGGCATTTGGCATTCCGGCTCGCTCATGGCCGGCCTGATCCACCTGGTGCGCGGCATGTACGTTTGCGTTCCTCGCGATATGACCCGCGCCGCCGGCTTCTATAACACCCTGCTCCAGGCCGAAGAACCGGCCGTGGTCGTCGAAGTGCTCAACGGCTATCGCGTGCGCGAGCGCCTGCCGGAAAACATCGGCGAGATCACCGTCCCCTTGGGAGTGCCGGAGGTCCTGCGACCGGGACAGGATGTCACCCTGGTCACCTACGGCGCCTGCTGCCGTATCGCCCTGGATGCCGCCGAAAAACTGCACCAAGTCGGCATCGAAGTCGAGGTGATCGACGTGCAAACCCTCCTGCCCTTCGATCGCCACGGACGCATCCTCGAATCCCTGCAGAAAACCAACCGCATCCTCTTCGTGGATGAAGACGTCCCCGGCGGCACCACCGCCTACATGCTCCAAGAAGTGATCGAAAAGCAAGGCGGCTACTACTGGCTGGATTCCCCGCCGCGCACCCTGCCCGGCAAAGAGCATCGCCCGGCCTACGGCTCGGATGGCGATTACTGGTCCAAACCGAATGCCGAAAGCATCTTCGATGCCGTCTACGAAATGATGCACGAGGTCGATCCCCGCCGCTATCCCCTTTTCCGCTGATGATCCCCTTCTTCTCCTGGTACCTCCTGAGCACCCTGATCGGGTGGCTGACCTTTCCCTTGCTCTATCGTCTGCTTCCTTCCCTGCCCGGTCGCGGCTATGGTCTGGCACGGCCGGCCGGCCTGCTCCTTTGGGGCTATCTCTTCTGGATCGGCGCTTCGCTAGGTCTGTTACAAAACGATGTCGGCGGAGCGGTGCTGGCTCTGATCCTGCTGGCCGGGCTGAGTGCATGGGCGCTTTTTTCAGGGGGAAAAGACGACGACGTGGCCCGATCCTGGCCGGAGCAGGCGCGCCGCTCCCTGGGCGAAATCCTGGCCTGGGCGCAGGTGCAGCGGCGCACCCTTTGGACCTCCGAAGCGTTGTTCCTGTTTTCTTTTGCTTTTCTGGCCCTTTTGCGTGCGGCGAACCCCGACCTGGTCGGCACCGAAAAGCCGATGGAGCTGGCCTTCATCAACGCCATCCTGCGCGCACCGTCCTTCCCGCCGCCCGATCCCTGGCTTTCGGGCTATGCCATCTCCTATTACTACTTCGGCTATGTCCTGACGGCATTGCTTGCCCGTCTGAGCGGCATTTGGGGCAGCATCGCCCACAACCTGATGACCGCGCTCACCTTTGCCCTCGCCGCCCAGGCCTCCCATGCCGTACTCTTTGACCTGCTGAGCCTGCGCCGCGGCGAGGAGAAAAAATCCCCCCACCTGCCGGCGCTCCTGGCGCCGCTTTTCCTGCTCCTGCTATCCAATTGGGAAGGCCTGCTGGAGATCCTCCATCGCGCCGGCCTCTTCTGGAGCGAGGCTCCTTCCGCCTTCAATTTCTGGCGCTGGCTCGATCTGCGCGATCTGAATCAACCGCCTGCGCAACCCCTGGGTTGGCTGCCGCAGCGCTATTGGTGGTGGTGGCGCGCTTCGCGCGTCGTGCAGGATTACACCCTACAAGGCGCGCCGCAAGAGATTATTGACGAATTCCCCTTCTTCTCCTTCCTGCTCGGCGATCTCCACCCCCATGTGCTGAACATCCCCTATACCCTGCTGGGGATCGGCCTGGCCTTGGCGCTTTACCTGCAGAAGGATGAGCGGGAACACTTCCCCTGGCTTCCCTGGCGGTTCTTCTTCCTGCTCGGCCTGCTCCTTGGCGGATTGGCTTTCCTGAACACCTGGGATGTGCTCATCATCGCCCTCCTACTGGGTGTGGCGTTCTTCCTGCGCCGTCTACGCACACATTCCGGCTTCTCGCGAGCTATGGAAGAGAGCCTGATCCTTCTGCCCACGCTCGCCCTAGGTGCGCTGGTGCTCTACCTGCCGTTCTTCCTGAGCTTCTCTTCCCAAGCCCGCGGCATCCTGCCGAACCTGGTCAACCCGACGCGCGGCGCCCATTTATGGGTCATGTTCGGGCCGCTGTTCGTGCCGCTTTTTGCCTATCTCTGGAGCCGGCGGCCCGCCTGGAAAGGGGAACGCCAGACCTGGAAGATCGCGCTCGGTGGCGGTGCCTTGCTGTTCGCCCTCTTCTTCCTGCTCTCTTGGGGAATGACTCTGCTGCTCGCCTATCTGGTTCCCCCCATCGCTGCAACGTTCCTCAGCACGCATGGAGTCTCCGGTTGGGGCGAACTCCTGCGCGCCGCCCTGGAGCGTCGCCTGACTTACGGATTCGGCGCGTTCACGCTCTTTGCCCTGCTCTCGCTTGCGCTGGCCCATTTCTGGCCGCATCTCCGCCACATTTCTGCCGAGACACCGCCCCCTGTCGCCGGCTTTTTTGCCCTCTTGAGCGGCATCGGCGTGCTTTGGATCGTCCTTCCTGAGTTCTTCTACTTGGGCGATCAATTCGGCTGGCGCATGAACACGGTCTTCAAGTTCTACTATCAGGCCTGGATCTTCCTGAGCCTGGTGGCGGCCTATGCTACCGCCCTCCTGTTCGGCGAGCACCCTCTCCGTCGAGCGGCAGTCGCCTGGGTCGTCTTGGCGCTCCTCGCCGGCCTGGTATATCCTGTGCTCGGCTGGTGGGATAGGACCGGCCGCCTGACCTCGCTGCGCACCCTCACGCTGGATGATTTCCGTCGCCTCGAGCGTTTTCAGCCGGCGGAAGCCGCGGCCATCCGCTACCTGCAACGTGCTCCCTTCGGGATCGTCGCCGAAGCGGTGGGCGGCAGTTACACGGATTACGGTCGCATCGCCACCTACACCGGTCTGCCCACCGTGCTCAACTGGCCCGGTCACGAAGTGCAGTGGCGCGGCAGCGCCGCTCCCCAGGGCACGCGCCAGGAAGACATCCGCCGCCTCTACGAAACCGATTCCTGGGAAGAAGCGCAGCGTATCCTACGGCAATACGGCATCCGTTATATCTACGTGGGCAGCCTGGAATACCTCACTTACCGCGTGCAGGTAGAAAAATTCGAGCGTCACCTGCTCCCCGTCTTTCGTCATGATGGGGTCGTTATCTACGCGGTGTATTGAGAACAAACGCCGGCGTTTGCCCTAGGGAATGCTATAGGAAAGCAACACGAGCTCGCTCGGCCCTGCATTGCTGTTGCCGCTCGACTTAACCAATCCCACACCCGGCGCATACCAAGAGGAGCCATTCTCGTTGAGCGAAAAGGCCGCGCTGCCCGAGAGCGAGATATCCAATTTGGTGGCACAATCTACCCGCAGAGCATCGAAATTCCCGGCCTGCACACTCACCCTTTCCATGCCAACGGCCCGGCAGGAAAGTGTCAGTTCCCCGCGGACTTCAAAATTCATGCCACCGGCGTTCGCCGTGCCAGCGTAAACTACATTTTGCGTCCACTCTTGCCCAGGTTTGGGATCGGCAGGCAAGGTGATGCCGCTGTTCGATTCAACGGTGAAATTCATCTCCATACCGGGCACGCTGACAGAAGCCAATGCAGACGGCGTCAGGCTGATCAGGTCTCCTTGCCGACACTCCCAACTCCGACGTACAACGGTCCCAACGCGGAAGGCCAGTTGTTCCTCGAATCCATTCTCGCGCACATCCAAAATCGAAGACGTGAAGGTATCACTACTGGCACCGCTCATCTGGTATTCCCACCTTGCACCGGCGAGCACCGGATAATAGGGGTTGTAGCACTCGCCGGCCGGAGCACTGGGGGTATTTGTAGCCGTGACAGTTGGAGCAAGAGTCGGGGGTGCCGTAGCAACGGTTTGGCCGGAAGGCGCGCTAGGCTGATTTGGCGCCGAGGGCGTGGTGGCCAGGATCGGCAAGGAACAGGCCAGCAAGGCCAGAAGAAAAAATGAGAGAACGAGATGGACGATTTTCATGGGGAACCTCCTTTCATGAAACAGTAAATGGAAGGGGATCGTCTATGCTGTCGCCGAAGAAAAGGTTGAGATGAAAGCTCGCTTCTATATCGTCTATTGTGCAAAAGAGCCCCCAAACAACATGGCTTATCATTTTTGCTATCGGATGTTCAGCCGCACTGACTGCTGAGCAGAATTTCGCGTCATGAGTTATGTGAAATATTCTAGCACATTTACACCAAAACAGGTAGGGATACTCATATTTTATGTGATTTATTTAATTTTATAAAACAAAATTAATTGATTTCTACGCAATATAGCCACAAAAGGGTAGCCCAATAAGACTATGGTTGACCCTCGATCACACAACAAGACAGGTCACCAAAAAGGATTCTTCCAGACAAGGCAAGTCATTTTGGCAAAAGCGCACTCAGCCTATTCCGTCCAGGACGGTTTACGTCTTGTGAATGCCGTAACGTTGTAAAAAGGCTTTTTGCAGCGTGCGAAATAGCGGCCCGTGGTTAGGAATCTTCAAATGCAACAACTCATGCACAATCACTGTGGCGCGAAAGTCGGCCGGCATCCGTAGCAATTCCGTGTTGAAGGTGAGTCGCCCACGGGATGAACAACTGGCCCACTTGCGTTTCATCGGTCGCACTCGAATTTCGAGAATGCGATCCTCCACCCCAATACGTCGTGCCCAGGTGCGAGTTTCGGCAATCAACAGATCGCGAGTAATCGATTCAGCAAGCGGCGATGACCTCATGGAATAGCCCTTCGTAGCAAGATGAGTATTTCATCAGCCCATGGGACGACCTCTTGTTGTCGCACACCGGCATCGATCAAGACCTTGTAGAGCGCCTGGCGCAGTTCCCGCTCCTGGTGACTGCTGAGCATCCAATGAGGGAATTGCCGGAAAATCGGCTCTACCGCTGCAGCTAAGCGCTCGGCATTTTCTCCACTCATCCCCTTCTGCACCCGCGCCCACCAGGCCACGGCAAAGGCTTGTGGCGAAAGATCGCTGTTACGGCGCTGTTCCTCGGCCTCTTGCAGGCGCCGCACCAGGCCTTCCAGTTCGATCAGCGCTCGTTGACTTTCGATCTGGCGCTCTTCGAATGCCCGGCGAATGGCTTCCGCCCGTTCACCGATGGGAATGAGATGGGGCTGTTCGCTCCCCTTTTCTTCCACCAAGCGCTGCAGCTCGCTCAGCAGGTTGAAGACCTTGACCGTCTCCGGCTTGTCCTCCTGGATCAGAGCCAGCAGCGCCGCCGCACCGATCTCGTAGGTGGCGCCCGGTTCATGCACAGCCTGGGTGGTGGTGTGCTGCTGAACGATTTCGGCAGTCTTGCGCAAGAAGGATTTGTCCACCGGCACATGCGGCTCGTAGGCGCTGCGCAAGAGGCGGTACAGCTCCACCAGGCGCCGGTAGTCCTCCAGATAGGGCCGCAGGAAGGGATCTGGAGAAAGTATCTCATATGTTTCTTCCAGTTCGCGGAAGAAGCGGTAGAAAGCCTCGCGAGTTTCCTTATCGCGAAAATGGAGCAAAGCGGCCTCGGCGGCCTTGTCGGCGGTCGGCCCCTGGGTGATGGGCAGGTATTCGGCGCGGGCTTGGCTCATCAGGCGGTCAAAATGCTCCTGCAATACTTCCAGCCCTTCGATTACCCCTTCCACGTCTTGAGAATCGAAGGCCAAGGCGCGCTCCAGGTTGTCAAAGATGCCTACGAAGTCCAAGATCAGGCCGTTGGTCTTGCGGCGGCCTGTACCATCTTCATACGGGCGGTTGACGCGGGCGATGGCCTGAAGTAGCACATGGTCGCGCATCGGCTTGTCCAGGTACATACAATACAGAATGGGCGCGTCGTAACCGGTGAGCAGCTTCTCGGTGACGATGAGAATGTAAGGTGGCTCATCCGGTTTGCGAAAGGCCTTGCGAATGGCGGCCTCTTCCTCGTCGCTCAGGTGGTAGCGCTTGAGCTTAGGCGGGTCGTTGTGCCCGCGACTGATCACCACCTGACTGAATTCGGATGGCAGGTGACGATCAAGCGCTTCTTTGTAAAGGCCGCACGCCTCGCGGTCTACTGCCACCAGGAAGGCCTTGTAACCCATCGGCTGGATGAACTCCCGGAAGTGGCGGGCGACGAAAGCGGCGATGCGCGCCACGCGATCGGGATTTTTGAGCATGTTGCGCAGGGTGACGGCGCGATCCAGCACGCGGTTGAGTTCTTCCACATCGGCCACGCCCTCCAGTTCCGCCGTCGCCCAGAACTCGCGCTCCATCGTCTCGCGATCCACGATCAGGTCGTTAGGGGCCATCTGGTAGTGCAACGGCACGGTGGTGCCATCTTCGATGGACTCACGAATGGAGTACTTGTCGAGATAGCCGCCGGGATCGCTGCTGCCAAAGACCTTGAAGGTACCTTTGCCATACGTGGTGCGATCAATGGGGGTGCCGGTGAATCCGATGAAGGTGGCATTCGGCAGCGCACCCATCAGGTAATTGCCCAGGTCGCCGCCGGTGGTGCGATGGGCTTCATCAATCAGCACAAAGATGTTGGCGCGGGTGTTCAAGTTGGCATCGGCATCGTCGAATTTGTGGATCATGGAAACGATCAGCCCACGGGTATCTTGGCGCAGCAAGCGCCGCAGGTGCGCTTTGCTCTCGGCAACATGCACATGGCCTAGGCCAACGGCTTCCAGGTTTTGGAAGAGCTGCTGCTGGAGTTCGTTGCGGTCCACGATCAGCAGCACGGTGGGGTTGTGGAAGCGCGGGTCTTCCAGCAGCCCCTTGGCGACGGTGATCATGGTGTAGGTCTTGCCGGAACCTTGCGTATGCCAGATCAGGCCGCGGCGATTTTCGGGGTCCCTCGATCGCGCCAGCACCTTTTCGACGGCGCGCATCTGGTGCGGGCGTAGCACGGCTTTGGTCAGCTCGCCATCCTTACGCACGAAGAGGATGTAATCGCCGAGTACGCGCAACACGCGACGCGGTGCAAGGAAGGTCTTGACCAACGTCTCAAAGTCGCCTGCCTGTTCGTCTTTCCAGTTGAAGAGCACCTTGCGCGAGATGTTCCAGGTGGGGCCATAGAAGAACAGGATCAGGTTAGTGAGGGTGAAGATCTGCGCCTGCACCATCAGTTCAGGGGCTTCGGCGTGGTAGCGGCGGACCTGATCCAGCGCCTCGGCAATGCCTTCGAGGCGGGTGGCGGCCTTGGTCTCCACGATGATGACCGGAATGCCGTTCACCAGAAACACTACGTCGGCGCGGATGCGGAAGCGCCCGTTGCTGAAGGAGAACTCGTCGGTGACGTGGAAGGTGTTGGCTTCCGGGCGCGTCAGGTCGAGCAGGCGGAGGTTCTTTTCGCGGCGCTCGGCTTCGACAAAGACGGTTTTCAGGCCCTTGAGGTACTCCCAGGCTTCCAGGTTGCCCTCGATATCCGGCCGCACGCGTAGCAGGCGACCGATGACCTCCTCGGCTTTGGCAACCGAGTCCACCACGCCGGGGTTGAGGCGCTGCAGTAAGGGCGCATAACCATGCGTCCCCACCAACACGGCGCGCAGCACCGGGCTGCCTTCCCCGCCGCGCAGGCGTAAGGCCTCATTGGGCGAAAGATAAGTCCAGCCGGCCTCCTGAGCGTAGCGGATAAAGGGGTTCTGTACGATGAGGCGTTCGCTGGTGAAGGTCCTCATTTTTCCTCCTGCTTGGGGTGACTCGGCGAGTCGCCTGTACCCGAGATTCCTGAAGAATTGTCTGCGTTCAGCATGCGCCAGATGTTACGAGCCAAGGGATCAGGCTCGGTGACATCCGGGTTGTAGCGGTCTAGGTGCCAGCGCAAGGGGTTATCGCGGATATATTGGCGGATGGCGTACAAGGCGCGATCATCGCGGATGATGTGTTCGTAATAATTGCGTTGCCAGACGGTGTACACATCGGTATGTTGCCGTGCCCATTTGGTCACACCGATTTTGAACCCGCGCACGATAGAACCGACGGTTTTAGATGTACCACGGGGGCGTTGATCGGGCGATGGTGGGGGCGAAAAATTTCTGGTCCCCACATTATTCACAATCCAAACGATCCCATGCACATGATTGGGCATGATGACAAATTCATCCAACCGCGCCTGGGGAAAATGGTCGGGAATGGCCAACCAACATTGGCGGGCAATTTTCCCCAACGCACTCAACACCATCTCCCCATCCACCACGCGACCAAACAAATGTGCCCGTTGGTGCGCGCAGATGGTGATGAAATAGGCGCCTGGCTGGGTGTAATCGTACCCTTTCAGCCGGATCGAGCGACGGTGGTGACGGTCAGGATCGTAGCGGGTCATCGGCGATCTCCTCATCCCTGGGTAGGCTCAGCGCTGTGTGAGGGCTCAGCGCTGTGTGAGGGCTCAGCGCTGTGTGAGGGCTCAGCGCTTTGTGATGGCTCAGGGCCGTGTGGGGGCTCAGCGCTGTGTGGGGGCTCAGCGCTGTGTGGGGACTCAGCGCTGTGTGGGGACTCAGGGCTGTGTGAAGGCTCAGCGCTGTGTGGGGGATCAGCACTGTGTGAGGGCTCAGCGCCGTGTGGGAACTCAGGGCTGTGTGAGGGCTCAGCGC
>JBBFLV010000005.1:0-54093 GCA_037478835.1 Anaerolineales bacterium | reverse complement strand
CTGTGTGAGGGCTCAGCGCCGTGTGGGAACTCAGGGCTGTGTGAGGGCTCAGCGCTGTGTGGGGACTCAGGGCTGTGTGAGGGCTCGGCGCTGTGTGGGGACTCAGGGCCGTGTGGGGGATCAGCGCTGTGTAAGGGCGAAAAATCTTTCGCCCTTACAAACTCCCGCGGCAGGCGGATCTTAGCCGTCATCAGGTGATGCAACAGCGACCGAAACAACCCCTCCAGCGCCGCCTGGCGCGTCTCTTCGGCGCGGATTTTCTCATCCACCGCCTGCAGGATGCGGGCGATTTCGCGCTGTTCGGCGAGGGGCGGGAGGGGGATGGGGAAGACTGAGAGTCCTGCTTTGCTCAAAATAGGCACTGTAGTCATTCGAGCTCTTGCTGCGAGGTTGGGTGCTAGGTAAGTGAGTACATACAGAAGATAAAAACTTGACGCAATCTCTTCGTGTGGAATAATGGCGTTTATCTGCTGATTAGTGGCTGCAAGGTCTGTATCAACAAGGCCGGTTTTCCCAATGTAACCGATGCAGCTTACGAGTACACTACTTCGGCTCAGGGCCTTGGTTTTTGTAAGGCCTTTTTTAGAGATTGTTCTTAATGCGCGTACAATAGGTTTACCCTCTAAATCAACCGGGGTGATGAATGGAATCGTCCCATCCCAATATTCGTCATTTGAGGTTGGTGGTGTTTTCCCCGTCACAATTTCTCCCACCTCCCCCAACCTCACCACCCGCCAATGCGCCGGGATCGGGCCGATTTCGGTATCTTGCAGGGGCATCTGGTCGGTCTGGTCGGCGGGGACGGGGCCGTAGGTGAACAGGTGCCGCATCAGGCTCTTTTTCAACTCGCGCGCCGCGGCGATGACCCGCGCCGTGGCCTCCTTCGCTTCTTGGACCGTCCGTAGCACGTGGGCAATGGCCCGCTGCTCGGCGAGGGGCGGGAGGGGGATGGGAAAGGCTGCCAATCTCCCTTGAGACAGGTTAGGAATGGTGGTTTTGTTGCTCGTGCCAGAATAGAGGTTAAGCAGAGTGAAAGCAGTTTGCATCCAATACATTACAAAAGCAGGGGCCACACTATTGTCTCTGGCTCGCAAGCGATGGAGATGGTTTTGAAAATAGACCTGTTGCATTTGCTCTTCCCACATCGCTGTTCGACCAACATCCCCTCCCTCACAAACTAAAAGATCCCCGTACTGCAAGGCAAACTTCTTCTCTTCTTCTTCGGTAAAGTCCATCACATCCAATTTGGATAAATCCAAATATCCCCAGTAAACATTGGATGTGCGTAGAAAGGGACGCGGACGAACTCCCTGATTGCGTTTCGTTGATAAGGATTTGCCCTGCGTGATCTCAAACACCTCCCCCAACCGCACCACCCGCCACTCCTCCGGCAGGGGGCCGAGTTCGGTCAGGCGGTAGCCGGCGGGCAATTCTGAGTTATTCGGAACGTTTACGTTTTGAGCTTCGAGCATGGCACTTTCCTCTCAAACTCGTCTACTTCATTGACAGCGCCTTTTGCGCCTTTGATGCGGCTTGAAGGTTGCACATCTGATACATGTCCAATAACTCCGGCTTTTTTGCCCAATTCGTGCCCTATTCTTGCCCAATTCGCCCAATTATTGCCCTATAAGCGGTTCCACGCCCCCTCTGCCCACCCGTCTTGATCAAAATGCCCTTCTGGACGAGATTGGTTAGATCGTCCGATGCAGTGCGCTTGCTCACTCCCGCCAGGGCCTGGTATTCCTGGTTCGTGATACTGCCTTTCTCTTTCACATACATCACCGCCTTTATCTGCCGTTCGTTCAGGCCCATGGCCCGCAAGCGCTCCGGCGTGTACGGGTCTTTGAAGAAAACCACCCGCACGCCCCCTTGCCAGTTGGCAAACTCCGGCTGCGGCAGGTCCTGCCCCCGGCAGAGGTCCACGATGCGCGTCGTGCCGCTTCCCCAGCGCTCGATGATGCCGGCAAAGTAAAACGCCTGGGCAATGAGCGGATTGCGCAGCACAGAGGCGTGCGGGCCGTAGAGCGCCTGCGGCGTAAGCGGGGGCGGCAGCTCGCCCGGACTCCACACCTCCAGGCGGTCTTCCTCCAGCCGAATCTGGATGTCCGCCGGATAGGTGTAGTCGCGGTGGATGAGGGCATTCGCCACCGCCTCGCGCAGGGCTTCCAGCGGGTATTCCCAGACATCCCGGCGCTGCAGCCCCTCCAGCGAAGGCTCTTCTACCCGAATGTCGAAGCGCACCTTGAGGACCTGGCGGAAGCGTTCCATCGCGCCGTCCAGTTGTTGCCACAGGGTGCCCTGGAAATCGTGGCTGTCCAGGATGTGGATCCCCCGGAAGATGCCGATCCGCACCTGCGCCAGGGGAAAGAGGCGTTGCGGACGCCTGGCAAACAGCAGAATCCCCGCGTTGTTGAGCTTCCCTTCGTGGACGAGGCCGAGGTTTTCCAGCACCCGTTCCGGTTGGGCGGGGTCAACATGGGGCAGGCGCTGGCGGGCCAGACGGGCAAAATGGGCGATGGCATCCCCATCCACTTCACCGATATTCCATTCGCTCGTCAGTCCATCCCAGGTCTGGCCGGAGCGTACCAGAATGTGTCGGGCCAGCTCCTGCGGGGCGAAATCCCGGTTGGTAACTCCCACGCGGCGAAAGTAACGGCCGCCGTAGGCTACCAGATGCGCCGCGGGTTCAACAATGATCTTGACCACCGGCTTCCCTTCCAGATGAACAACCTCGATCTTTGGCGCAATGCCCAGGTGAGCGGCCACCAGGTTCGCCAGGCGCTGGAGTTCTCGGTCATCGGCCTTCGCGCCGACCACCGCGCCGTCATCCCGAATGCCGATAAGCAGGATTCCGCCGTCCGTGTTGGCGAAAGCCGCCAGATCTTCCAGAGCGCGATCCGTCCACTCGCGTTTGTATTCCAGTCGCTGGCCTTCGGCCTGATCAAACGTGGGCATTCAGACCTCCCAGGTTGAGCATCTTGAGCACCTCATCCAGTTGACGGTCGGCCCGGGCGCGCTCCTCTTCGGCCTCGTTTAGGATCACTATAGCTTCCTCCAGGGACAGGGTTTCGTCCTCGCCGTTCAGGACTACGTAGCGGCTTGGAGAAAGGTTGTAGTCGTTGCGGGAGGCTTCTTCCTTGGTGATGATGGCGGAAAGTCCCGGCTCTGCGGTCCAGGTGTGGTAAAGCTCGGCGATCTTGGCGATATGCTCTTCGGTCAGGTAGTTTTTGGGACGGCCCTTGGCAAAAAGCTTGGAAGCGTTAACCAGTAGAATCTCGCCGGGGTGGCGCTTGCGGCGGTTGATCACCAAGATGATGCCCGGTGCGGTGGTGTTGTAGAAGAGGTTTTCCGGCAGCAGAATCACCGCCTCGATCAGGTCGGCCTCTACGAATGCCCGGCGAATGTCGCGCTCGCGATTAGAGCCCTGATTGCCGCTACCGCGGCTGACCGCGCCGGTATCCAGTACCACCGCCATGCGGCCGGTTTCATGGAGCGACGCAAGCATGTGCTGCAACCAGCCCCAGTCGGCACTAGAGGAAGGCGGCGTGCCATAGCGAAAGCGTTCAAAGGGATCGTTTTCGTAGAGCTCCGTAGGGAACTTTTGGTTCCACATGGGATTGGCCACGACCAGATCAAAAGTCCGGAGTCGTCCATCGGCATCCTTGAAGGCAGGAATGCGCATGGTATCGCCCAGGTGAATCTCGGCCTCCATATCGTGAATGACGACGTTCATGCGCGCCATAGCGAAGGTGGAGGGGTTGATCTCCTGGCCATAAAGGCGCAAGGGAGCATAATGGGGAGGTAATTTGCGCCGACCGTTCTCCTGGACACCATGGGTTTCCAACAGGCGCAGGTGGCACTTGATGAGTAGCCCGCCGGAGCCGCAGGTCGGGTCGTAGACCGTCATGCCGGGCTGCGGATCGAGCAAGCGCGCCATCAGCACGGCCACCTCGCGTGGGGTGTAAAACTCGCCGGCGCTCTGTCCCTGCCCCTCGGCAAATTTGCGCAGCAAATACTCGTAGGCCCGGCCCAGGATGTCCGGCTCGGCATCGTCCAGCCCCAGGCGATGATGCGAAAGTACCTCCACCAGAGCGGCCAGATGGTCATCAGAGATGATGCGCTGGCCGGCGGTGGTGGCGTTGAAATCCACCACGTCAATCACTCCCGCAAGACGCGGGTTCTCACGTGCCACCGAGCGCACCGCGTCGGTCAGGAACTGACCCAGGCCGGCCTTGCCATGGGTGCGGATAGCCTCCCAGCGGGCATTTGCAGGAATGTAAAAGCGAACCGAGCCACGCCCCTCGGCAATGGTACGGCGCTCGCGCTCAGCGTTGATGATACTCTCGGCCATCTGCCGGCTTCCATACTCGGCCGTCAGGCGGTTCATCTCATCATCGAAGACATCCGAAAGACGCTTGAGAAAGACTAGCGGCAGGATGTAATCCTTGAACTTAGGCGCATCTAGCGGGCCGCGAATAACACAAGCCGCCTCCCAAAGCCAGTTTTCCAGAGTCTTCGTATCAAGCGAAGTCATTGATTTCCTCCTGAATAACGACAACGATTAACGCCGGTGTGGTTGATGAAAAGGCATGTTGATTCTATTTTACACCTTACCTACAGAGATGTTGATCATGGTTGAACCCCGATCATTTCATCTCCTCATGCTTTATATAAAAGCAAAACGTGGTATGGAAATCTTCCTCATCAAAGTTTCGGCTCTTTTTGTTGCGTAGAATATAGGGATTTGGTATCCTACCACGGACCTATGAATCCATGTATTCACTCCGTTGCTCCTCGATGTATGACACGAAATGCGTTGCCCTTCGATCGGGAAAGAAGAATGCTCTTGTATTGAGATACATCCCTTGTAATCAGGAAATGTAAACCGTAGCCGTAGTAGAGCCTGTGGAAAGTGTGGAGGGCAAAAATATCCGCCTCTTTTACCCCATTCCTGGCAATATCCCCTCCGACATCTCCCATATCTAGGGCATCCTTTTCCACAGCGCTGATTGTGGAGAAAAGAAGCGAATACCCGCCCAGTTTTTATGCTCCTGCAGGGACTCGTATATATGGGGGCATGTTCCATCCCACTGCCATGAATACGATGATCGAGCAAATGTTATACACACCCCATCCACCTTTTTCCACAGTTTTTGCCCACTTATCCACAATTCGGTGGATTTTTCCCGGAGAGGAACCCGCCAGGGACGCATAGGGGGCGGCATATAATGAGGGCCCTCGCATTCCATAGAGAGGTATAATCGCCTTGCTGGTTATAAAACCTTTCGGAGGTGACCATGTCCCTACCTACCCGCTATGCCTTCTTTGAAGGCAAGATCGTCCCTTTCGAGGATGCCCGGATCAGCATTGCCACCCATGCGTTCAATTACGGCACGGCTGTTTTCGGAGGATTGCGCGCCTACTGGAATGAAGAGCAAAGCAAGCTCTTCATTTTTCGTCCCTATGATCACTATCGCCGATTGCTCCATTCGGCGCGCATGATGTGCATGGAAGTTCCGTATGACGAAGAAGCGCTGATCCAGATCACCGTCGACCTGATCCGCGCCGATGACTGGAAGCGGGATATCTACATCCGTCCCCTGATCTACAAGGCCGATCTCGGCATCGGCGTCCGCCTACACAACCTGCGCGATGCTCTGGCGATCTTCTGTGTTCCCTTCGATCGCTACATCCAGAACGATACCAATGCTCACGCCACTTTTTCCTCCTGGCGCCGCATTGACGATAACGTCATCCCCGCTCGTGGCAAAGTGAGCGGTGCCTACGCCAACTCGGCCCTGATCAAAACCGATGCGAGCCGTGCCGGCTTCGATGAGGCCCTGGTGCTCGATCAGAACGGTCACGTCTCGGAAGGGAGTGCCATGAATGTCTTCATGGTGCGCGATGGCGTTCTGATCACCCCACCGGTCACCGACAACATCCTGGAAGGCATCACTCGCCGCTCGATCATCGAACTGGCGCGCCAGGAGCTGGGCCTGACCGTCGTCGAACGCTCGATTGACCGCACCGAGGTTTTCATCTGCGACGAATTCTTCATGACCGGCACCGCCGCCCAGGTGGTAGCCGTCACCCGCGTCGATCATCGCCCTATCGGCAACGGCGAAATGGGGCCGATCACCGCTCGCTTAAGGGCTTTGTTCGATGACATCGTTCACGGCCGTAACCCCAAATATGCCCACTGGCTCGTAGCCGTCTAGCCATGTCCGCTCGCCGATCTGGGAACCTGTGGCTTGTCCACCGCCTGCGAACATCACAGCGCTCCTCCTCTCCCGCTTTCTCCCTGATCGGCGGGCTTTCTTTTGCCCTTCTCCTGGGCTTGCTCCTGGTGACAAGTGGCCTGGCCTGGCTCTGGCTCACTCATGACCTCCCATCCGTTCAGAGCCTGCCCCTTCTACTCAACCCCCAGGATGGCCTTCTACGCCACCCCACCCGCATCGCCGATCGCCACGGTAACTTGCTCCAGGAGCTCTCCCCCCTTCCCGGCCCCCGGCGCTATGTCTCCCTCCGCGAATTGCCGCCACTGCTCATTCAAGCGCTTCTCCTGAACCAGGACCCGACCTTCTGGCAGCATCCCGGTTTTCGCCTACAAGGTCTCACCGCTCCCGAATTGCATCCCACCCTGGCCCAACAGCTGGTCGCCGACCTGTTGCTCTATCAGGAGCCTCCCACCCTGCATCGCGCGCTACGAGAGCGCTTGCTGGCTTGGCAGATCACCACCCAGTTTGGCCGGGAACGCATCCTCGAATGGTATCTCAACAGCGCGGATTTCGGTCAGAACCTGATCGGCATTGCCGCGGCCTCCGAATTCTATCTGGGTCAGTCTCCCGAAGACCTTTCCCCGGCCGCCGCACTGTTTCTGGCCGTCATTCCCCCGAACCCGCAGATCAACCCTCACACCCTGCCGCAAGAAACGCGCCGGCAAGCTCTGGAACTTCTCCAACGCCTTGTTCAGGCCGGCAAACTCCCTCCCGAAGAAGCTCGCCCGATCGAAGAGGAACTAGGGCGCATTCCCTTCACCGCTGCTCCACCTCCGCAGGAAACCCCGGCCTTTCTGCGCCTGGTCTCCGAACAAATTCAGGCTTCTCTGCCGATCGATCGTTTCAGAAAAGGGGGATTGACGCTTTACACCACCCTAGACGGCGATCTGCAACAACAAGCTCGCTGCCTGCTTCGGCTCTTCGCCGTGCGGATCGCCGCGGGACCTGAGCCGATCCTCTGCCCCCAAGCCGCGGCGTTGCCGACGCTTCCCCCTTCTGCCCACCTGCGCGCCCCTTCCCTGGCCTTCCTCATCCTAGACGTGCCGAGTGGGGAGATTTTGGCTGCCGCCGGCGAAACCTTTCAGGGGAAAGAATCCTCCTTCTGGAGCCCTCATCCGGCCGGCACGTCCATCGATCCCTTCGTCTATTTGACGGCCTTCACCCGTGGCTGGTCACCGGCCTCCCTGGTATGGGACTTGCCACCGGAAGGGGAAAACCCAGAAGGCTATCTAGGGCCGATGCGCATGCGCCGTGCCCTGGCCAATCTACTGCCGCGTCCCACCCAGCACCTACGGCGCGAACTCGGCGAAGCCGCGGTTGAGCGCACCCTTTCTATCCTAGGTCTTCAAGAAAGCCGCATCACGCTCCCGCAACTCGCCACGGCCTATGCCACCCTTGCCCGTTCCGGCACTTACCTTCCGCCGCGGGCTTTACTGCGCCTCGAAAGCACCGATCACGCCCTCTGGCCGCTCAAGACCTCCCCACCTCAGGAAGTGATCGATCCGGCCGTCACCTATCTGGTGAATCACGTGCTTAGCGATCCGCTGGCGCGTCAGGATACCTGGGGATACCCCGGCGTGTGGGACCTTGGCCGGCCGGTAGCGGTGGTCGCCGGCCGCACCTCTGAGGTCACCCAGGCCTGGCTGATCGCCTACACCCCTCAGCGATTGGTAGCGCTCTGGCTGGGAAGCATGGATGGGGAACAGGTTTCGCCGCAATGGTTGGGAGGGCTGGCGCGTGCCTTGCTGGAACAGGCAAGCCGTTCCCTGCCCGTGCAGGATTGGTCGCCGCCTGTGGGTGTCAGCCTGGTAGAAGTTTGCGATCCCTCCGGCCTGCTTCCCTCCTCGATCTGTCCCAAGCGTGTCACCGAAGTCTTCCTAAGCGGCAACGAGCCCCACGAGGTAGATTCTCTCTACCGCCGTTATTTCATCAACCGCGAAACCGGTTTACTGGCCACCGTCTTCACCCCGCCGGCGCTGATCGAGGAGCGCATCTACCTACAAGTGCCGCCGCAAGCCCGTCGTTGGGCCGAAGCCCAAGGCTGGCCGCAACCACCAACCGTCTATGACCCGATCCGCCTGCCGCCTCCCAATCCGTCGGTGCATATCACCCAGCCTGTCGCCTTCGAGCAGGTCAGTGGCAAGGTCATCATCCACGGCAGCGCGACCGGCGAAAATTTCCGCTCCTATCGTCTCCTGGTGGGGCAAGGATTGAATCCCCAAGAGTGGCAGCTCATCGTCTCTGCAGAAGCCCCTCGGAACGAAGAACCCCTCGGCGAATGGAATACCGAGGGGCTAGAGGGCATCTATATTTTGCAGCTCCAGGTTTTGCGCCGGGATGGCACCGTGGAAAGCGCTTTTTTGCCGGTGACGGTGAAAAGGAAATAGCTCAACATCGAGAGAGGATACGTTCTTTCACTTGCCTGATAAGTCGTAATCTCCAAATCCTGAGATATTTCCTGAATGGTAAAGGTTGCCAATCGTTCCGTGAGAAGGGGTAATTCAGAGAGCGCATTACGTCTTCATTGAGCATTTCTATTATGGTTCTTTCCTCTCTTTGGATCGTCTTTTCCCAGCGTCCCATGGGGGTAGTGCTAATAGCACTGAACTTTTGCGAGAACATCGAATTCCCATCCCAGGGTTTTCCGCCTCGCGAGGGAGTAAACATGGAAGGAACCAGTTCAATTCCCAAGAAATTGCAAATTTCCATGAGGGTCTGCTCAGGGTGCATCACTAAGTCTTCATATCTGAGAATCAAATAGCGCTGATTCCCATAACGTTTTTGATTGCAAAAACCCGTGATGGTGGAACGTCGCCATGAAATTGCAAAAAACTCGGGGTGCCAATCGGGATGTTTTTTGATGTACGATACAAAGTTGTCCCGTGGATCTCGAACTACATGGATGCACAGAGCCTCTGGCCACCACTTGAAAATTTGGTCGGCAAAGTACTCGTTAAAAGGTGTCTTCTCAACCCATCGAACAGCATCAGATATTTTTCCACTTACTTGACCGTAAGCCAAAACTGTAGCGCTTAAGATATCTCCGTCGTGAGAAAAGCGTTCACGCAGTAGACGACGCATTTCACTGCGGACATCTGCTACAGGGATGTGGGAATAATCTCTTCCGGGATAGTTTTTTTGATGCGGAGGGGGATTTTGCAGATTCCACTCAAAGATGTGCGTTAACCATTGATCGGCTAAAAGGATCTTCTCATCTGCATCTTTTCCTTTGATCATTGGCAGATAACGTCGGAAGAAAACCGTTTCTTCTGGATATGTGATTAGCCGAGGATGGGAGTCGAGAAGGGCGCGTACCAAACTTGTCCCTGATTTTGGATGACCACAAATGAACACGGGTAGATCTCGCAACATAGTTCACCTAAGTATTTATTATTTTGAATAATGCATTGTAAAGTCTTCTCGCGATCGCCTGAACAATTCGTGAGCGATAAATACGGATTCGCAAGGGTGAAACCATATGTTTACTGGGTGCTGAAATATTAATTCCATAAGTATGGGCCTCAGCGGCCATTTCTTCAGAAATCACATTCCCTATCAAACGGGTAACCGGGAAAGGAGTCGAAAGGCGAAGGTACCCTAAGCGATCGATGGTCTCATCGAGTTCTCGCATTTGCCCCATTAAGTTACCGCTCCAATGGGATGGTAAGGCATCTAGTACCACCTGGCGGTAAGCGACAAACTGATGATGTCCAGCTGATGCCATGGCTTGAACACCCTGATAAGTTAACCTCATATCGCTTAGCCCTTTGATTTCATCGTTGTAGCGTTCCCATGTACGTCCTGTATTTTCCACATAATGTGCTTCCCATTCCCGCGGAATGAGTAATCCCTGCTCTGTCATTACGTTCTCTTCCTTGGTAAAGCGAAGCGTTGAATCAATGGCGTAACTCATATGAGGACGAATATAAAACCCGCTCACCTGCCCTACTCTTGGATAGGTCTCTAAAATTTTTAGGTGTTGATCTAGCCATCCGGGTAAAAAAAACACGTCATCGTCGGTATAGGCTACAATTTCCCCGGGGGCAGCTCGAAAAATGAATTGTAGAGCGGCAATCTTGCCAATGTTCTGGCTGGAGAGAAATAAATATCGAATTTTTTGAGCCGCGTGCAACCCTCGTAAATAATCGATCATCTCGGGGCAACTACCATTGTCAAATACCAATAGATCGTATTGACCTGGTGTATTCGAAAGGATACTCTCAATGCATAATTTGGTAACGTCGAAACGCTGTGAAAAGTATCCCGTCTGTTGGGGTAGGTAGGTAAGTACGGCAACTGTCACCCGCGAAGGTTGATAATTTGTTTTCATTCCGCGTGCCGGATTCATCCCAATCCGCGGCATTTTTACCTTCCTTTTTCTAAGATATGTCGAATTACTTTGATCCAATACCTTGGTCGCGACCACCGCTCACGTTTTTCTTCCGGAAGGGAAAGTAGTGGAAGTATACTTCGTAACAACAGCTCAATGTACCGAATAAAGTGTCGTTTTGTCAGTTTCGGGGAGCGTAAGCGTCCTGCATGCAGTTGATGAGTAGCGTCAAGGATGGTATATCGCACGTTGGCATGCCCCCCTGCTAATCGTGTATTTTCCTCTGTTTCGGGGTGCGTATAATGCGCCTGGCCGCCGGGCAGGTGGCGATAATCATGATTTTGGTGCACGATCATCACCGAGGGGGTCAGGTCAATCACAGCCCAGCGCTCACGGCGCGCTTTGTAGATCATCCAATTATCCCAGCCGGCCCGACCGATGGTGAAGGCAGGTATATCCTGATAGCATTCTCGCGGGAAGACGAAGAAATCGCTGCCGGCGGGGCGATGGAGCTTTCCGTGTTGTCTGACGTGTTCCCGTAGCCGTTCTTCCCAACCGGGAGCGAAATCGAGGGATGTGGTGATGTCTACATCCCAACGTTGGCTCACGAGCACGAATCGCTCGCGCAATTTGGCTACCTCCCGAACGGCCTGGAGAAAATCGGACATCAGCAGAATATCGGCGTTGATCACGCAGAGGAACGGGCTCTGACTGTGTGCCCGCGCTTGAGCAAACATCGAAGAAAGGCGCGGCGCACCGGATGGGCTGCGTTCCACTTCCTTCAGGTGCAAAATCCCCAATTCGCGCGCCACTTCCTCCAGGCCTTCTTCTTCGCCCAAGACGATTACTTCCACATCCGGAAGCAAGGTCCAGGAGCGCAAGGCGTTGCGCTGAATGGTGGCGATATGGGGATCGGTGAACGGTTTCGGCGCAGTGAACAGGGTTAAGAACGGCATGTTTCAATCGCTATCCTTGGTAATTGTGCGAGGGGTAATTATACCTTCCCCATTCGCGGGTCAATATCGTAGAGCGTTTTATGCGTGATTCCGGCGTTGATCGTCATCAGTTCCGGGTGGCGTTCTAGCAGGGCGAGCACTTCTTGCCAGGAGAAATCGTCGCGACCGCCGAAGTGGGAGAAGATGCGACGGACGAATTCCAGGTCCTCGGCTGTGTCCACCGTCCAGCGGTAGTGACCGTAATCCGCCGGGGCGTGGAGCAGGGCCAGGCGGAAGCCGCGCGGCGAAACCCCGATCTCCATACCGGGAGAGAGCGGCCGGAGGGTGCTTCCTTCGTAGAAGTACGGCATTACGTGCTCGCGCTGATGCGGTTCGGATGCTTCCTTCCAGGCGCGCTCCAGGGCGGCAAAGGTGCACACCTCTACGTCCAGTCCGATCGGGTAGGTGCGATGCCAGGGAGGCGGCAGACGGTTGCAGACGAAATCGTAGCCTCCTGCTTGTAGCGCCGCAATGGCCTCATCGATTAATTGCGGATCGATCAACGGACAATCGGCGGTGATGCGCACGATGATGATCGCTTCTGCAGCGCGCGCCGCTTGATAGTAGCGATCGAGGACGTCGTAGAGGTTCCCGCGCACGTAGGGGATGCCTTGCCGGGCGCAGAATTCAGCGGCTACATCATCGCTGGGGTGATCGCTGGTGGCGAAGAGCACCCGGTCGACACGCCGCGCACGGGAAACGCGCTCGTACACGCGTTGGAGCATTGGGTGGCCTTCGATCTCGGCCAGGATTTTGCCCGGCAGCCGCGTGGAGGACATGCGTCCCTGGATGATGGCGACGACATTGTCACTCAAGGGGAGCCTCCGAGGGGATGGGTAGGGCCTCGATCAGGCCTTTGGCGCGGAATTTTTCTACGTAGTCGCGCACCATCCAGTAATCCAGACCGACCTCTTCGGCGATCTCGAAAACGCTATGATGACCTTCAAAGCGGAACATGATCTTTTCCAATGCCCGGTTGAGCGCCCAGTTCTCGCGCCAATCTACCCATAGGCCATGACCGCTGAGAAAGACTGGGCCGCGAAATTTGCGCCGGGGAATGTAGTTGCTGGCATAGATGCGCACGATCGCTTCGGCCACATCTGCCGCTTCTTGAAGCATCTCTTCATGGATGATATCGGGATTGTCATCGTCGGTGTGATATTCTTCGTAGGGCCAGCGGTTGAGCGAGAGGCAGGGCACGTTGACGCCGGGCCCGTTGACCACGCGCTCATCGTTGGCCGGCGCGGCGGCGAATTCGCGCTCTTCGTGATCGCCATAGGCGGCGAGCACGCGCCGAGCCACCCGATCGAGCAGGTGCTCACGCTGGCGGGTGTGATGCCAGGCCAGGCGATTGCGATTGCCGGTCATTTCCAGGAAGAGGCCACCTTTCAGATTCGGGATCAGGTCCTCGTGGTGTGCCAGGTAGGCGATGCTGCCGATCGTCTCTGGGCCGAACCAGAAGCGCACGCTCATTGAGCCGGGCGGCAAGGGATTTTCGCTTAGGCGATGCGCCAGCTCCACGGCCGTCACCACGCCGGAGGCATCATCGTTGGCCTGCATGGGGTGGCAGGTGTGCGCCAGGATCAGGAACTCGCCGGCGGCGGGGTTCGGACCACCCTGCGGGTGCACCACAGCCGTGGCTACGGCCAGCCCACGCTGCGGGTCGGTAAGGAATTCGGAGCGGATGACGGCGCGATAGCGTCGGTGGCGCGGCAGTTGATCGAAGAGGGTTTTGCTCAGGCAGAAGCCCCAGTCCCGCTCATAAAATTTAAAAATCCACGGCACGGCATTCGGGCGCTTCTCGCTGTAATAGAGGTGCGGTTGTAGCTCTTCCCAGGAGAGCACCCGATCGACCGGCAGGGAATAGGAGACGATATGCAGGGGGTTCTGCTTAAAATCCAGAATGCGTTGGCCATCCTCGGTTTCCAGATAGGCTTCGTGGACGACGTAGCGTTCCGGCACGCGCCAGGTCCAAACCGGGGTGCCGGGAGCGTAGGTTTCGATGGTGTAGCCGCAGCCGGGCGGCATGGCTTCGCCGAGGATGCGTAAGGTAGCATCCATATCGTCGCTGACCAGGGTGCGGTGGAGCGGGTAGAAGCGCTCCAGGAGCGTTTTGAGGGAGGGATAGGGACGCATGTCTGGGATTATACAGCATTTGGGTATAATCGAAACATGGCGAAGGGCATTCTGGAGCGCTACGGTCACTTGTTGGATTTGCCGGCGCATACGCGCCCGGTGACTTTGCTGGAGGGGGATACGCCGCTGATTCCGGCGCCGCGCCTGGCCGAGACGCTCGGTGGCGGTTTCGAGCTTTGGATTAAATACGAAGGACTGAACCCAACCGGCTCGTTCAAGGACCGGGGCATGGTCGCGGCGATCGGCGAGGCGCTGGGCCGAGGCGCACAGGTGGCGATCTGCGCTTCGACGGGGAACACAGCCGCTTCGGCCGCGGCGTATGCTGCTCGTGCCGGCATGAAGGCGATCGTCTTGATCCCGGAGGGCAAAGTGGCGGCCGGAAAGCTGGCGGGTGCGCTGGCCTATGGGGCGCAGGTGGTGCAGGTGCTCGGCTCCTTCGACGACGCGCTGCGCCTGGTGGTGGAGATCACGCAGCGCAGACCGCTGGCGCTGGTCAATTCTCTTAATCCATATCGCCTGGAAGGGCAGAAGACGGCCGCGTTTGAGATTTGCGATGCGCTCGGCGAGGCGCCGGATTGGCTTTGCTTGCCGGTGGGCAATGCCGGCAATATCACCGCCTACTGGATGGGGTTCAAGCAATACCATGCGCTGAAGGGGTGCAGACTGCCGCATTTGCTCGGAGTCCAGGCGGCCGGGGCCGCGCCGCTGGTGGTGGGTCATCCGATCGAGCATCCGGAGACGGTGGCTACGGCCATTCGCATCGGTCGGCCGGCGCGTGGGGAGCAGGCCTTGCAGGCGGCCGCCGAATCAGAAGGGCGGATCGTGGCCGTGAGCGATGACGAAATCCTGGCGATGCAACGCTTACTGGCAGAACGGGAGGGAATTTGGGTGGAACCGGCTTCGGCAGCCGGGTTGGCCGGGCTGGCGGCAGAGCTACGTGCCGGACGGTTGAACGTGCGCGGCCGCCGCGTGGTGGCCGTGTGTACCGGTCACGGATTGAAGGATCCGCAGATCGTCACCCAGCATATGCCGTTGCCACGGCAGATCCCGCCTAGGCTGGAGGCGCTCGAAGAATTGCTGGCCTAAATCCAACCGAAGGAGGAGATGGTGCTGACGAACCCTTATCTGGCGTTGGTGCTGACTTTTGCGATTGCGCTGGCCTTCCTGCGGCTGATGGATGCGATCGCCCAGCGTGGCTGGCTGAGCAGCCGCATGAGCCGCAAGTGGATTCACATCGGCACGGGACCGCTCTTCGTCCTGTGCTGGTTGCTCTTTCCCCCGTTGCCCATCTCGCGTTACCTGGCGGCGCTGGTGCCGTTGCTGATTACGGCGCAGTTTGCGCTGGTGGGATTGGGTCTCTGGCGCGATGAGGCCGCAGTGCAGGCGATGTCGCGCAGCGGCGATCGGCGGGAACTGCTGCGCGGGCCGCTTTTTTACGGGTTGGCCTTCGTGGCGCTGACGGTGCTTTTCTGGAAGGATTCGCCGATCGGGATCGTGGCGCTGATGTTCCTCTGCGGTGGCGATGGGATCGCCGACTTGCTCGGTCGCCGGTTGCGCTCGCCGCGCCTGCCCTGGAATCCGCAGAAAACAGCGGCCGGCTCATTCGGGGTGTTCCTGGGAGGCCTGGCGCTTTCGTTGCTGATCCTGGCGGTCTATCTCCACCAAGGGGTTTTTGCCGGCCCGATGCAGGCCTATGCATGGCCGCTTTTGGCTTTGGGTGTGGTAGCGGTAGCCGTGGAATCGCTCCCGGTGAGCGAAATCGATAACCTGACCCTGCCGCTTGTCTTGAGCCTGATCGGGTACTGGGTGTTCTGAAGCGCCGGATCGTCTGCCGGGCTAAGCAAAGAATTGCGAGCCAGGAGGGAAACGATAGGGGGATTTCATTCTCGCCGTAGCTGTCTCCACACCCGTGGAGCGTTCAGTTCCCGTTCGAGCAGGTAGGTCCAGTAGCCCTGGAGCAGGGCTTCTACTTCGCGGCGCGCGGCCGGAGAGGGGGTGATGATCGCCACTTCTCCCCAAGAGGCGCGTTGGAAGTGACGTAGGTATTTCAGCGTGGTGAGCGAAAGAGGGGTGAGATTGGGGGTGTTTTGTCCACAGCGGGTGCAGATCACCCCCCCGGCGGAGAAGGAGAAGAATTGATCTTGCGGGCGCAATGGTTCACCACAGGAAACACACTCGAAAAGCCGCGGGCGGAAGCCCAACCCGTCCAAAAGACGAAGATCGAAGAAGCGCAGCGCGGCCCAGGGGTCGGCGGAGGCGGCGATGCGCTCCAGGCTCTGCACCAGCAGGCGATAGAGCTCCGGCTGGGGCTGTTCATCTTCGGGCAGGAAGCGGTCGATCAGTTCGATCGCATAAGCGGCCTGACTCAATTTTTGCAGATCCTCTCGCAGGGGCAGGTAGGCATCCAGGGTTTCTGCCTGGGTGATGATCGGTAGGTCCCGACCTTCGGCAAGTTGCAGGGAAACGCGCGTAAACGGTTCAAGGTGGCCGGCCTTGCGCGAGGTGACCTTGCGCACCCCTTTTGCCACGGCGCGCAGTTTGCCCCTTTGAGGCGTGAACAGTACCAACAGTCGGTCGGCTTCGCCGAGGTCGGAATGGCGCAAGACGACCGCTTCCAGGCGAAAGGAGCGGAAGGTCGGCATTAATCTACGTAAGGCACGAATTCGGCGCGGGCGATCCCCTGGTGGATGGCGGTCTCGGCGACGGCGCGCGCCACGGCGCGATGGACGTTTTTATCCAAGGCGTTGGGCACCAGTTCGCCTTCGGGGGTGAGATCGGCCAGGGTTTTGGCCGCGGCGACGAGCATTTCGCGGGTGATGCGACGGGCGTAGGCATCCACGGCGCCGCGGAAGATGCCGGGGAAGCCCAGGACGTTATTGATCGCCTTGCCATCGGCGGCAAAACGGGCTCCGGCCGCCAGGGCAACATCCGGTGCGATCTCCGGGTTCGGGTTGGAGAGGGCAAAGATGATCTGTCCGGGGCGCACCATTTCCGGTCGGATCAAGTTGGGAACGCCGGTGGTGGCGATGACCACGTCGCAGGTGCGCATGATCTCCTCCAGGTCGGAGCGGCGACCGCCGATGCTTTCGAGCCGTCGCAGGGCGTCCTCGCTGAGATCGGCGCCGAGGACCGGGTTGCCATAGAGATGGATGAGCATTTTGGCGATGGCGTTTCCGGCGGCTCCTAGGCCGATCTGACCGATGCGCACGCGGCTCAGGTCGGTGGCAGTGCGTCGGGCGATCACCATGAGCGCGGCCGTGACCACCACGGCTGTGCCGTGCTGATCGTCATGCATGACGGGAATATCCAGCAGAGCCTGCAGGCGATCTTCGATCTCAAAGCAGCGCGGCGCGGAAATATCTTCCAGCTGGATGGCCGAGAAGGTGGGAGCGATGTTGGCCACGGTGCGCACGATCTCGTCCGGGTCTTTGGTATTGAGCAGGATGGGCATGCCGGAGAGCCCGACCAGGCTTTCCATGAGCATGGCCTTACCTTCCATGACCGGCATGGCCGCCAGCGGGCCGATATCTCCCAGGCCGAGCACAGCGCTGCCATCGGTGACGATGGCGACGAAGTGGCTGATGCTGGTATACAGGCGCGCCAGATCGGGATTATCGGCGATTTTCAAGGCCACTTCGGCTACGCCGGGGGTGTAGATGCGGCGCATGACCGTCACCGAGTCAACGGGGTAGCGGCTGCGGATGGCAATCTTGCCTTTCTGATGCAGTTCCAGCACCTCATCGCGGATCTCCAAGATGCGCGTGCCGGGATTGGCGCGCATCGCCTCGATGATCTTGTCCATGTGGGCGGCATCTTCGGCATAGACCGTGATGTCGCGAATGATGCTGTGGGATGTTTCGCTGAGCATCTCGATGCTACCGGTGCTCCCCCCGACCTCGGCAATTGCCGTCAGCAAACGCGCCAGCGTGCCAACCTTGTTCTCATTTCGCACGCGCACCGTGCGCATCATTTTCCGTTCCCAGGCCATAGGGACCTCCGTGTGAGATTTGGGGCTAAGAGACCAGATTACCAGGACGATCGAAAAGAAAAATTCTGCGCCGTTCGTTTTCGTAGACCCGGTGGCAGCTCTGCCACACGAGGGTTTGACCTACAAAATGCGTCCTGAAAGGGTCGTTTCCTGCTAACCTCCAATTTGGCTCATGGTGCGGTTGAGGGGAATCAATCCCTCCGCCAGCCCGTGTCCCCAGGGTTTATTCCAGATACCATCCAGGATGAGCTGGCGCAATTCCTCGATCGAGGCTCCGGCGCGTAGGGGCGTCAGCAGGTCCACTTCGCGTTCGCGCAGCAGGCACAGGCGCAGGCGACCATCGGCCGTCAGGCGGGCGCGGGTGCAGGATGCACAGAACGGTTGGGTGACCGAAGAGATGAAGCCGAGCTCCCCCTTGGCGCCCGGAATGCGGAAGACGCGCGCTTCCCCATCCAGCTCGCCACCGTTGGCGGCTTCCAGCGGCCCGAAGACGCGTTCGATGCGTTCCTGAATCTGGGCGGCGGTGACCACGTGAGAAGTCTGTAGCTCGGTTGCACCGGCAAACGGCATCATCTCGATAAAACGCACCTGCCAGGGATGTTCCAGGGTGAGCCGTGCCAGGTCCACCACATCCTCTTCGTTATAGCCGCGGACGACCACGGCGTTCAATTTGATCGGCGTCAGGCCGGCCTCTTCGGCAGCCAGGATGCCTTCCCACACATCTTCAACATCTCCCCAACGCGTCAGGCGCTTGAATTTCGCCGCCTGTAACGTATCTAGGGAGACATTGACGCGCTGCAGCCCGGCCTCGGCCAGCGGACGGGCGAGCTTTTTGAGGAGCACGCCGTTCGTCGTCATGGTGACAGAACGGATGCCGGGCGTGTGGGCGATCTCGTGGACGATCCCGACGATATTGGCGCGCACGGTTGGCTCACCGCCGGTCAGGCGGATTTTATCGAAGCCCAATTCGGCGAAGAGCCGCGTGAGGGTGAAGATTTCTTCATCTTGCATGAGCTCGGCGCGCGGGCGGAAGGTCATATCTTCCGGCATACAGTAAATGCAGCGCAGATTGCAGTGATCGGTCAGACTGATGCGCAGGTAGTGAATCTTGCGTCCAAAGCGATCGAGAGCCATCTTTCCCTCCAGGAAACGCTAAAAGTACCTACACCGTCTACCGCCGACGGTCCACGTCTGTTCAGGCTGAAGCCCAGTACGGTTCACGTATCTTCTCCACACAGGCCAAAGCCCGTGCTACAATCCACGGTCCACCGTCCATGGTCTATTGTCCTCATTATACATCACCCCTTTCATCTCTGTTATAATCGTAAATTAGTGAATCTTTTGACAATGTTTACTGCAGGAGATAGCGATGACTTTTATGAGCCTTGAACAAATTGACGCCGCGGCGGAGTTTTTGCGCCCGCGCTTGAAGGTTCAACCGCGTTTTAGTCTGCTCTTGGGCTCCGGGTTGAATCCGTTGGCCGAAGCGGTGGAAGACGCAGTGCGTATTCCTTATGGTCAGATTCCGCATTGGCCCCCTTCAACGGTCGAAGGACACGAAGGGCGATTGGTGATCGGTACCCTGGAGGGACAACCGATCCTGGTGATGCAGGGGCGGATTCATTTTTACGAAGGCTATAGCATGTCCCAGGTGACCTTCCCGATCCGCGTCATGCAGCGCTTGGGGATCGAGATCCTCATCGTCACCAACGCCGCCGGCGCGATCAACCCCGATTTCGTCCCCGGCGATGTGATGCTGATCACCGATCACATCAACCTGATCGGCATGGGAGGGGCCAATCCCTTGGTGGGACCGAACCTAGATGCCTTTGGCGTGCGCTTTCCGGATATGAGCCAGGCCTACGATCGTGCTCTTCAGGCCGTAGCGCGCCAGGTGGCTGCCGAAGAAGGCATCTTGCTGCGCGAAGGGGTCTATGTAGGCCTAGCCGGTCCCTCGTTTGAGACGCCGGCCGAGTTGCGCTTCCTGCGCCTGATCGGCGCCGATGCGGTGGGCATGTCCACCGTTCCGGAAGTGATCGTGGCGCGGCATGGTGGCACGCGGGTGCTCGGCCTTTCCGGCATCAGCAACAAAGCCAATTTGGATGGTTCGACCATTACCAGCCATGTGGAAGTGATGGAGGCCGGGCGCGTGCTCACGCCTAAGATTGAACGCCTGGTACGTGGAGTGTTGCGAGCTTTGAAATGAGCGAGCTCTATCTCACCCTGGCCAGGTACGAGGTATTGATCTACCTCTTCCTTGCTATCGGTGGTTTGTTCGCTTTCCGTGGCATCTGGCAGGCCTGGAACGAATGGAGGCTGGCCGTTTTTTCCCTGGAGCGGGAGCTGGCACTGCGTCGCCTGAGCCGGCAAGCGGTCCTTTTCGTGTTGATTTTGCTTTTCGCCTGTGGGGAATTTGCCCTGGCCACCTTCATCGCACCCTCGTTGCCGGCCAGCGAAGTGCTTCCTACGCCTACTCTGAATCTGCTGGCCTCTCCGGTGGCATCACCGCTCCCTTCTTCACAGGGTTGCACCACTTCGGTGGCGATTACGCAGCCGAAGAACGGTGCGGAGGTCAGTGGAACGGTGGAAATTCGCGGGACGGTGGATGTGCCTGAGTTCGCTTTTTATCAATATGAGTATGCGCCTTTCGGAAGCGAGATCTGGACTACGATCTATGCCGGACGGCAAAGTGGCAAAGAGATCACATTGGGAACGTGGAACACCAATCTCCTCGCTTCCGGAGATTACCGTTTGCGCCTGGTGGTCGTGGATGTTGCCGGGCGCCTTTATCCACCTTGTGTGATCCAGGTACGCGTGAAGGGAAGCGAATGAATGCTCTGAACATCCGTCCGGCGATTGCATCGGATATTCCTGTGCTCCTCAAGCTGGATCATAGCGTGCACAGTGAATATGTCTGGCAGCTCGAACTGCGACACGAGGCACCGCAGATCCATGCGACCCTGCGTCAGGTGCGTTTGCCGCGCCCGATCCGGGTCGAATATCCGCGTAATCTCTCTGCCTTGCCAGATGTGTGGCATCTCAAATCGGCTTTTTGGGTGGTCACGGAGGGGAATGCTCCTGTAGGTTACATGACGTTACAGGCCGATCTGGCCCTTGATCTGGTGCACATCACCGATCTGATGATCGCGCCGGTGCTACGTCGACGGGGATTGGCCGCTCGCTTGCTCAAGCTTGCCCAGGATTGGGCGCTGGAACACCATCTCCCGCGCCTGATGCTGGAACTTCCTGCCAAAAATCATCCTGCCGTGTGCCTGGCGCAAAAACACCTTTTTGAATTCTGTGGGTATAATGAAGCTTACTATCCTTCGAGAGATGTGACCCTCTTCTTCTGCAAAGTGATTCGATAGCCAATGTTTACCGGAGAAGGACTTTCGCTTTTACTGGGGCTGGAAATCCTCAATCGCATCCTGACGGCCGGGGTGGCTATCACGGCCTTCTCGTTGCTTCTTTATGCCCTTACCTTCAATTTGCGCGATCGTGTGGCGCGCTCGTTCATCCTGATCCTGCTCTGTGTGGCCGTGGTCTTTACCACCGAGGCCCTACAGAACGAAACCATCCCCGCCGCAGGCATTGACCTTTTGCTCCGTCTGCAATGGCCGGGGTTGATTTTTCTACCGCCGGCCTATTTACACCTTTCGGATGCTTTGCTGGAAACGACCGGCCGGCCCTCGCGGGGGCGTCGGCGCTTGGCCGTTCGTCTCACCTACTTGCTCGCGATCGGCTTCCTCGGCCTCTTGTTGAGCGGTCGCCTGGTCGGCGCGGCGGTGCTCGATCGTCCGCCGGCACCTTATTTGCAGCGCACTCCCTGGACACATCTCTTCACCCTTTATTACATCGGTATCATCACTTGGGCCTGGATCAACTTTGGACGCGCCTATCGCCGTGTGCTAACCCCTGGCGGGCGCCGACGTATGCTTTATCTGATGGCCGGTGCAACGGCTCCGGCGCTGGGCTCCTTCCCTTACCTGATCTACAGCGCTCCCCTGATCGGTTCCCATGCCTTGCTGTTCTGGTTCGCCGCCATCTTGAGCGACCTGATCGTCGGCACGCTGATCGTGATCATGGCCTATGCTGTAGCGTTCTTCGGCGTTTCCTGGCCGGACCGTGTCATCAAGGCGCGTCTCTTCAAGTGGCTGATGCGCGGCCCGATCACGGCCTCCTTTGCCCTTGGTCTGATGACCGTGGTGCGTCGCCTGGGAGAAATTTTCTGGGGCACGCCGTATTCCGGCTTTGTGCCTTTCTCGGTTGTGCTCTCCATCCTGCTCCTGGAGCATCTCATCACCCTGGTGGCACCGCTGTGGGAACGTTGGCTCTTTTTCGGAAGCGACCGCCAAGAACTCACCCTTTTCCAGAGCCTGGAAGAACGTTTCCTGACCGAGGGCGATCTGCGCCAGTTTCTGGAAGCGCTTCTGGCCGCCGCACGCGATTCGTTTCATTCTCCGTCCGCTTTCGTTGCCGCCCTAGAAGGGCAGGAGATCGGCCTACTCCTTTTCTCCGGCCAGGAAACTTTGCCGGAAGGGAGCATCGATCAAATGTTGCAGGCCCTGGAGGGCGCCAACGGTGCCCGTCGTGGTTTCATCTGGGATGGTTTTTTGCTCATCCCGCTTTACCCGGTGCGCCTTCAGCAATCGCCTCAAAACAACACCCTCTTGGGCATTTTAGGGATTGCCTGGAGTGAAGCCTCCTCACCGCAGGATGAGCAGTGGACTGCGCTTTCTCTGCTGGCCGAACGGGTCTCTTTGGCGCTGGAAGATCGTCTGATCCAGCAACGTCTATGGCGCGTGTTGCTTCAGTTGCGACCCCAGATGGACCTGGTGCAGCGACTCCGTGCCGCGGCGCGCTATGAAGATGCGCAAAGTGTGCTTTCCCCTACCCTGCCTCCCGAAGCCGATCTGATCCAGTGGGTCAAGGAGGCCCTCGATCACTATTGGGGCGGGCCGAAGCTTCAGAACAATCCCTTGCTCAAATTGCACATTGTCCAGCAAGCGCTGGCCGAACATGGCGGTAATCCTACCAATGCCTTGCGTGCCCTGTTGCGCCGTGCCATTGAGACCACCCGCCCGCCGGGGGAGCGCCGTTTCACCACCGAATGGTTGCTCTACAATATCTTGGAAATGAAATTCATTGAAGGGCGCAAGGTGCGTCAGATCGCCGAACGCCTGGCCCTTTCCGAAGCCGATCTCTATCGCAAACAGCGCACTGCCATCGCCGCCGTCGCCCAGGCGATCATCAAAATGGAAATGGAAGCGCTCTCCAGGGAGGACCTATGACCCTCTCGCACCCTTACTCTCTCCTCTTCTCCTCCTCTCCCGCTCTCTTGCTCTCCTGCTTCACCGACGGTAGACCGTTGACCGTAGACCGTAAAGCAACCACCCGACCATCTGACCATCCGACCACCCAACCACCCCTCTCCCGCTCTCATCTTCTCCCGCTCTCATCCTCTCTTGCTCTCCTATTCTCCCGCTCTCATCCTCTCTTGCTCTCCTATTCTCCCGCTCTCACCCTCTCCCGTTCTCATCTTACCTTTTCCAATCTTGAAAACGGAGGTCTTTAATGGTGACTCGTACCCAAGCACGTCCTCGTCCCCACAATCACCACCCCTGGCTGGATGAAAAGTGGTGGGAATCCGTCCTGGCCGAAGAAGAGCAATTCTTTCCTCCCAAAAAGAACCCGCCCCAGGTAAAGACCGACCCGCGCCTGGAGCGCCTCCGCCGAATGTACCTGGATGACGAAATCCTGAACGTTACCGTCACGGCGGCCAATCGTGGGGGGCTATTGGTGGAAGGGGAAGGCTTCTCCGGCTTCATCCCCTTCTCGCATCTGAGCGAGATCACGCCTCAAATGGACGAGGAAGAGCGTCAAAGGTGCCTAAAAGCCTACCTTGGGCGCGTCCTACGCGTCAAGCTGATCGAATGCAACCCCGAAGAGGAGCGCCTGATCTTCTCCGAGCGCGCCGCCGAGGCCGGCCCCGGTCAGCGCTTGCGCCTCTTCCAAAGCCTTAAGGTTGGGCAACGCGTGCGCGGGCGCGTCACCAACATCACCGATTTCGGCATCTTTGTCGACCTGGGCGGCATCGAAGGCCTGGTTCACATCTCCGAGCTTTCCTGGGGACGTGTCATCCATCCTTCGCACCACGCCCAATACGGCCAGGAACTGGAACTGCTGGTGGTGGATATTTCCCCGGAGCGCTGTCGCATTGCCCTCAGCCTTAAACGCCTCTTGCCCAATCCCTGGGAAGACTTCACCCCCGAAAAAGTGCTCGATCGCTACTTCCCGGCCACCGTCACCACCATCCTCTCCTATGGCGCCTTTGCCCGCCTGGAAAACGGCCTGGAAGGGTTGATCCACATCTCCCAAATGCCCCTTGGCGAAGGCCAAACCGTGCGCGACCTGCTCTCCGAAGGGCAGCAAGTGCAGGTGCGCGTCATCCACGTCGAGCCGGAGCATCAGCGTATGGGGCTAAGCCTCTTGCCCATTCCTGAAGGAACCTCGATCCAATCGTGACCTCGCAAGCCCCCCCTCCCCTCGGCTGGGAAGCCGCCCTGCTCCAATGGTTGCGCCGATTGGCCCGTTTCGGCGCCGATCTGGCCGCCCTCTTCCTCTTCACCCTGGCATTGCTCTGCCTGTTCGCCGTTCGTGGTTGGAGTCAGGGCCTATTCACCATCTTTTTGGGAGAACTCTTACGGCGCTGGTTGGGTTGGGGCAGTTACTTGCTCATCTTACAGCTCATACTGGCCGGCCTGTACTTCCTGCGCCCGCGGCGTACCTTCTCTTGGGGGCGCTTTCTCGGCATGGAATTTACCCTCCTGCTGGCGCTTCCTCTTCTTGCCTTCCTCGGCGGGCTCTCCCTTTCCCGTGCCGAGCTCGGCCTGGATGGTGGACGCCTAGGCTGGGGGCTTGCCACCCTTTTCAGCCTCTTCCTGCCTTCCTGGTTGGCGGGGATATTGATTTTTATTTTGTGGATCGGAAGCGTAGGTGCCGCCCTGGGCCTGGGTGCCCCCCTGGAGCGTTGGCTGCGTCAATGGGCCGGGGTGCCGGACGAGAAACAGGAGGAAGCCGCGGCGGCGGTGCCCGTTCCTGCAGCTACGGAGGCGCCGAAGCCTGTTTCTACCCCGCGCCCTGCGCCATCCTTGCCGCCTGAATTTCGCAAATCCTTCCGCCTGCCGCCAAAGAAAGAAGAGTCGCCGGCCGAGCCGATCCTCCGTCGCGCCGAGCTGCCGCCCCTTGATCTACTCCTTCCGGATACGAATTACCGCCCCGATGAGCGCACCATCAACCAAACGGCCGGCCTGATCGAAAAAACCCTGGCCGAATTCGGCATCCCGGCGCGTGTCGTTGGTTTTCGGGTAGGGCCGACGATCACCCAATATGCCGTTCAACCCGGCTTCATTCGCAAAGGGAATGGAGAGGATGAACAGCAAATGAAAGTGCGCGTTGCCCAGATCGCCGCCTTACAGCGCGATCTGGCCTTGGCGTTGGCCGCCGAGCGCCTGCGCATCGAAGCCCCGGTTCCCGGCAAGCCGTATGTCGGCATCGAAGTGCCGAACGGACGCAACAGCGTCGTCCGCCTGCGCGCCATCCTGGAAAGCGAAGAATTTCGCAAACAGCGCAGCCCGCTCACCCTAGCGCTGGGGCGCGATGTCTCCGGTCAACCGGTGCTGGCCGATCTGGCGCGTCTGCCGCATCTGCTGATCGCCGGCACCACTGGCTCCGGAAAATCCGTCTGTCTCACTTCCATTGCCACCTGCCTGGCGATGAACAACACTCCCCAGGAACTGCGCCTGGTGATGATCGACTCGAAAATGGTCGAGCTCATCCGCTTCAACGGCCTGCCGCACCTCTATGGCAAAGTGGAGACCCAAATCGAGCGCATCCTGGCGGCGCTGCGCTGGGCCGTGACCGAGATGGAAAATCGCTATCGCCTACTGGAAAGCGTCCACACGCGCGATCTCCAGAGCTACAATCAGCGCCTGGCGCGTCAAAAACAACCCCCCATCCCGCGCATCGTCATTTTGATCGACGAACTGGCCGATCTCATCATGGCCGCCCCCGATCAGACCGAGCACAACCTGGTGCGCCTGGCACAAATGGCGCGTGCCACCGGCATTCACCTCGTCGTCGCCACCCAGCGCCCCAGCACGGATGTCATCACCGGCCTGATCAAGGCGAACTTCCCGGCGCGCATCGCCTTTGCCGTCACTTCCGGCGTGGATAGCCGCGTCATCCTCGATATGCCCGGTGCCGAAACGCTCCTTGGCCGTGGCGATATGCTCTTCCTGCACCCGGAAGTGGGCACCCCGATCCGCGCGCAGGGCGTCTTCGTCAGCGATGCCGAGATCGACCGCCTGCTTGGTCACTGGCAGAAGACGGCTCCACCTGCTGATTCCGCTGCCCCGTGGGAGCGCCTGCTGGCCGAAGAAGACGAACAAGAAGATGCCCTGATCGAAGAAGCCATCCGCATCCTGCGGCAAACCCGCCGTGCCTCTGCTTCGTTGCTCCAGCGGCGCCTGCGCATCGGCTACCCGCGCGCCGCCCGTTTGCTGGATGAGCTTGAAGCGCGTGGTATCGTCGGCCCACCGGAAGGTCCCGGCCGTGAGCGTGAAGTGCTTATCGAGGGAGAAGAGGGGATAGAAGAGGGCGAAGAAGAGGAGTAATCCTCTTGCCGGGCAGGGGCAAATCTTCAATCTGCCAACAGACGCTTGGCCAGCTCTTTGAGCTGTTGGTAGCTAATCGGTTTGAGCAATACCAGGTCGGCCTGGTCTTGGAGCCGATCTGCCAGGCGTGGATCGGCGGTTGCCAAGATCACCTTGCAATTTGCAGTGGCCGGGTTGGCCCGTAACGCCTGCAGGATCTTATCGCCTCTCAGGTTCGGCAAATGTAAGTCAAGCACAACAAGCTCCGGGGCATGTTCTTTCAGAAAGGGTAATACTTCGGCTCCATCTTTCAAGTGATGGACGATCAGGCCGGTTTGTCCCAGGGCAAAGCTAAAAATCTCTGCCTGATGGGGATCGTCTTCGACGAGCAAGATTTCACGCGGCATGATTTTCTCCTTCGATGGGGAATACAACGGTAAATGTGCTTCCTTTGCCGGGAGTGCTTTCCAGGAGAATACGTCCGTGCATTTCTTCAACCAGTTGTCGGACGATTGCCAGGCCTAGTCCCGACCCATAATACTGATGGGAATCCTCCGCCTGCGTGAAAGCCTCAAAGATGGCTTCGTGCTTTTCGGGTGGGATGCCGATCCCGGTATCTTGCACTTCCATCGCCCAATGGGTTTCGTTCATGCGGCGCAGCCGAACCCAAACCTGTCCCTTCTCTGTGTATTTGATGGCGTTATCCAGCAGGTTGGTAAGGATCTGCTGCATCCAGTAGAGGTCACCCTTCAGTGTGGGGGGTAACGATGGATCGATCTCGGTGATGACTTCTAATCCTTTCCATTTTGCCAGTGCCAGGCTAGAGCTCAGCACCTTAAAAAGCTCGGCTGGCGCAAAAGGTCGCGGGTTTAGGCGTAGTTTTCCACTTTCCAACTCGGCCTGATGGAGCAGGTTGGTGATAAAGGCATTCAGCCTTTCGGCACTGTTCACCATTTCGCGGATTTTTTCTTTTTGCTCCTCACTTAGGTTTCCAAAAACGCCATCTACAAGCATTTCCCCATAGCCGATGATCGCACCCAACGGGGTGCGCATATCGTGACTGACGTTTGCCAACAGGCGACTCTTGAAGCGGCTGGCGGCTTCGGCGCGTTCTTTTTCTGCTCGTAAGTTCTCTTCCAGTTCTTTTTGACGGGTCACATCAAGCTTGATCGCCACAAAGTTCGTAATTTCACCCCGTTCATTGCGCACGGGGGCAATTGTTTGGAATTCGTAGTACAGGCTTCCATCCTTACGGCGGTTGATCAACTCTCCCTGCCAGACATCTCCCCGTTTGATCGTACTCCATAGATCGGCATATACCTCCCGTGGTGTTTTACCGGATTTTAGCAACCTGGGGTTTTGTCCGAGCAGTTCGCCTAACGTATAGCCTGTCATTCGCTGGATCACGGGATTGGCATATTCGATCGTGCCTTCCGTATCGGTGATCACGACACCGGAAGCGGCATATTCCACCGCCTTTTCCAGTTTACGGATCTTTTCCTCCGCGCGCTTGCGTTCGGTAATGTCAATCGAATACTCAATCATTGCCACCACATTCCCTGCGGCATCAAAGACGGGATATCCATGGACCTCTGCGTAGTACGTTGAACCGTCAGGCTTGTAGTGGATATGCTCGACGGTATATGGGGCTTTTCCGTTGATTACATGCTGCAGGGGACAGGGGTGCTCTAGGCCGGAGCAAGGCGTCTCTCGCCGATGGGTTAGACGGTAGCAGGTAAATACTTCACGTCCGGTATCAATTCCCAGTGCTCTGGCCGCTTGATTGGCAAACCGGATTTGATAGGTATGTGGATCGATGACATAAAAAGGGGATTGCAGGCTGTCCAGCAGTACCTGTAAATATTCTCTTTGAGATGTGATCTCTTTTTGTGCGAGGTAACGTTCCCGGTATGAGCGATAGTAAAAGTAATTTGCCAATCCCAGTAGAGTTGCTGCACTGATGTACATGAATAGCCGTGTGCTGTGTAAGCTGAACGCTTCCTGAGTATGGGGTACGAACAGCCAGTCTATTGCCAACACCATCCCCCCGGCCAGAGCGTAGATTGCATAGACTTGCGGTGTAAGGAGCATCAGGCCCATAAGGAGACCGAAGATCATCCAGAAAAATTCGCTCAGGCCGGTCAGGGTTCCCGGTTCGCCGACAACATCCAATATCATATTGAACCACCACACGCCAAGCAAAATGCCGATCCCCAGGCGGTAGGCAAGGGTGCGCGCCAGGAAGAAGGCGACCAGGGTGGCTATCGTTCCGGTCAACAGGAGAAGTGTTGGGCCTGTGCGTCCTTCTGCTAGAGAAAACCATAGTTCAGGTAGAAAGTACAAGAACAAGGCAATGAGGGGGACGAAAAGCGCCATTTGGGCCTGTAGCCGTGCAGGGGAGCCTTTTTCCAGGTGAGGATGAGGGGCAAAGAAAGAGACAATCTGTTTCATGCAGTCCTACCTTATGTTTGGGAAATCGCCTGAACGGCAACCGTGCTTGACAGTTTTAGCTTGATACATGTCGAAAATTATATCAACTTTTGAATTGGCTTTTGTGCTAAATCCTGATGAAATCGTTTTACTCTCTAATGCGATGAGAAATCCCGGCGGTGCAAAAGATATCTGCACTGCCCGTCCGCCGAACAAGCCCGAAGCACTCGGTGTCCTTTACCCGTCAGAATGTCTCGGAGTGCGTGAGGCAATTATACAAAACAACCGGATTGGGGCTGGTTTCACTCGCTAGAAGGAAACCAGCCTTTCTTACAAAGAAGTTCTGGTTCCAAGAACCCCTTTTGCCTGCAGAAAAATCCATGGTTACATCCCCCATGCATTAAATAAAAACGGCGGGAGGCTTGCTCCCGCCGCGAAACGGCTTTCGGTTTAGTACTCCGGCATCGGCGGAGTGGATTTCTCCTTCTCCGGGATCTCGGTGATCAACACATCGGTGGTCAGGATCATGCCGGCAATCGAGGCGGCATTCTCCAACGCACCGCGCACCACTTTCACCGGGTCAATGATGCCGGCTTTGATCATGTCCACGTACTCGCCGGTGATCACGTTGTAGCCGATGTTCGGGTTCTTCTGGCGTTCGGCCTCGCGGCGCACGGTGTCGATAATCACCGAGCCATCCTGACCGGCGTTCGCCGCCAGCTTGCGGAGCGGGGCTTCGAGCGCCTTGCGCACAATGCTCACACCGACGCGGATCTCCTCAATGCCGTTATCTTCGATCTTGAGGTTGTCCAGGGCACGAGCGGCGTTGATCAGGGAGATCTCACCACCCGGCACAATGCCCTCTTCGACCGCGGCGCGGGCGGCGCTGAGCGCATCTTCGACCCGATGCTTCTTCTCCTTCAGCTCGGTCTCCGTTGCGGCGCCGACGCGGATGATCGCCACACCACCGGCCAGTTTCGCCAGGCGCTCCTGCAGTTTCTCGCGATCGTAATCGCTGGTGCTCTTCTCGATTTCGGCGCGGATTTCCTTGATGCGGGCCTGGATGCGGGCCGGATCGCCTTTGCCGCCGACGATGGTGGTGTTCTCTTTGTCGGCCACAACCTTATCGGCACGACCGAGATCGGCCAGCGTGGCGGTTTCTAGCTTGCGACCGGTCTCTTCGCTGATCACCGTGCCACCGGTGAGGATAGCAATATCGAGCAGCATGGCCTTGCGGCGATCACCGAAACCGGGTGCCTTCACGGCCAACACGTTCAGCATGCCCCGCAGCTTGTTCAGCACCAGGGTCGCCAGCGCCTCGCCATCTACATCCTCGGCGATGATCACCAGATCGCGCTTGCCGGTCTGGACGAGTTTCTCCAGGATGGGGACGATATCGGCGGCAGCCGAGATCTTCTTATCGTAGATCAGAATATACGGATCGTTGATCACGGCTTCCATGTGTTCGGGATCGGTGATGAAATAGGGCGAGATGTAGCCGCGATCAAACTGCATACCCTCGACGTACTCGGTCTCAAACTGCAGCGACTTGGATTCTTCGACCGTGATCACGCCATCCTTGCCAACCTTGTCCATCACCTCGGCGATCAGATCTCCGATCTCTTTATCGGCCGCCGAGTTGGTGGCGACATGACCGATCTCCTCTTTGGTTTCGATCTTCACCGCCATCTTGCGCAGCTCTGCGACCACGGCCTCGGTCGCCAGCTCGATGCCGCGCTTGATGAGCATGGGGTTATAGCCGGCCTCGATCGCCTTCAACCCTTCGTTCACAATCGCATGAGCCAGCACGGTGGAAGTTGTCGTCCCATCGCCGGCGATATCGTTGGTCTTGGTAGCCGCTTCCTTGAGCAGCTGGGCACCCATGTTCTCGAACGGGTCCTCGAGCTCGATCTCTTTCGCTACCGAAACGCCATCATGGGTGATGGTCGGCGCACCGAATTTGCGATCGATCGCCACATTGCGCCCTTTGGGGCCCAGGGTGGCGGCTACTGCATTTGCCAGAATGTTCATACCGTTCTTAAGTTTCCGACGAGCATCTTCCGTGAAAACCAATTGCTTTGCAGCCATATGTATGCCTCCTCAAAGAGAATTTACCGTTGGATTAGCCTTCGACGATGGCCATAATGTCGCTTTCGCGCAGGATGAGCAGTTTCTTGCCCTCCACTTTGAACTCGCTGCCGGCGTATTTAGCAAAAAGCACGCGATCGCCCACTTTCACATCCAGTGGGATGCGATTTCCCTTTTCATCGCGCGCACCGGGGCCGACAGCCTTGACGAACCCCTGCTGGGGTTTCTCTTTGGCGGTTTCGGGTAAAACGATGCCGCCCGGCGTCACTTCTTCTTGCTCAATGGGTTCGACAACTACACGATCACCCAGGGGTTTAAGCGTGAGTGCCATGCTGAACCTCCTTCACAAATTGGAATGACGGACAAACTTTTAGCACTCTCTTGATTTGAGTGCTAAATGCGCCCCTATGATACTGCCTTCCCCTATGGGACGTCAAGAGGATGGAAAAAATTCTTACAATTCTCTGATACAGTTGCCGTTCGCACGTTTTTCCGTGTCCATCTGTCTTCTTTCTTTGCCGCGGGCAAGAGTTCGGGTAGAATCGAGAGTGTTATATCCCATTCCTTCTGAGGAGCCATGCCCTCTCTGGCCGAATTGTTGCGAGATTTTCCCTTGCCCTATCATGGAGAGATCCCGATGCACCTTTCGATTCAGCGGATTGTGATGGATTCGCGTCAGGTGCAACCGGGAGATCTGTTTGTGGCGATGCCCGGTGTTTCCGGTGATGGACATACCTACATCCCGGATGCTTTACGTCGCGGCGCGGTGGCCGTGGTGGGTGAAAAACCGTTACAGCTCTCCGTCCCTTATATTCAGGTTGAGAACGCGCGCCGCGCTTTGGCTCACCTAGCGGCGGCTTTCTACGGACACCCGGCTCGCCACCTGACTGTGATCGGAGTCACCGGTACGGATGGCAAAACGACAACCAGCAACCTGATCTATCACATCCTTTTGGCGGCCGGTTTGCGGGCCGGATTGATCAGCACTGTCAATGCCGTGATCGGCGATCAAGTGCTGGATACCGGTTTTCACGTCACAACGCCGGATGCGCCGGATGTCCAGCGCTATTTGCGGATGATGGTAGATGCCGGCCTAACCCATGTGGTCTTGGAAACGACCTCGCATGGCTGGGCGCAATACCGCGTCGATGCTTGTGAATTTGATATCGGCGTAGTGACCAACATCACCCACGAACATCTGGATTATCATGGTAGCTACGAAGCCTACCGCGCCGCCAAAGCGCGCCTGTTTTTGAGCTTGGCCGAAACGCTGCCGAAAGCACAAGGCAACCCGCGCTTGGCCGTGTTGAACCGGGATGATGGTTCGTTTGAGTATCTACGGGAAATCGTCCCGGTTGCTTATCGCTCCTATGGCCTCCATGCAGAGGCAGATGTGCGCGCAGAAGAGATCCGTTACGGTGCTTCTGGCCTCTCTTTCGATGTAGTCACAGAAAGTGTGCGCCAGCCTGTTCACAGCCGGCTGGTCGGCCTCTATAACGTCTCCAATTGTCTGGCGGCTTTCACTGCGACCGTCTATGGCTTGGGCATTCCGGCGCAGGTAGCGGCACAAGGGATCGCCGCCTTAGAAGGGGTGCCGGGGCGCATGGAGCGCATCGATCTAGGTCAGGATTTCATCGCTATCGTGGATTTTGCACACACTCCAAATGCCCTTAAGGTCGCTCTGGAAACGGCGCGGCAGATGACCTCCGGACGCGTGATCGCCATCTTCGGTTCCGCCGGCCTGCGCGATCGACAAAAGCGGCGGATGATGGCCGAGGTTTCGGCGCAACTGGCCGATATTACGATTCTCACTGCTGAAGATCCGCGTACCGAATCTCTGGATGCGATTTTGGAAGAAATGGCCGAAGGCGCCCGCAGCCAAGGTGGGGTGGAAGGACAAACGTTTTACCGGGTTCCAGATCGCGGCGAGGCGATCCGCCTCGGTGTACAGATGGCTCGTCCGGGAGACCTGGTGATTGCTTGCGGCAAAGGACATGAACAATCAATGTGCTTCGGCGAGATCGAATATCCGTGGGACGATCGCTTGGCGATGCGCGCCGCCCTGGCCGAGCGACTGGGTATTCCCGGCCCTTCTATGCCTCTTTTGCCAACCTCCAAAGGCTTTCAGAGCACTCCTTCCTGATCTGCAACCCTCGGGTTTTTTGAGTGCGAGGTCCGATGCGGGAAATGCTCGTAAGCCAGACGGTGCGCTTTAGGAGGGACCCTGGGCGTGGGAGCGTCTCTATGCCTTATGTCCCGTTACCGGCATTTGTTTTAGCGCTGTGGGGCCTTCGATCGCGTTGAAAGGTACACCCGTCAAAAAATTATGATGATTAATATCCATCAATTTATTGATAAAAATATTGTTTTTTCGGGGGAAACCTAGTATACTATACACCATACATTCCACAACCCACCTACCAGGAGGTTACGTGTTTCCCTCATTTCTGCTTTCTCTGCGTGAAGGGCTTGAAGCGGCCCTGATCATCGGTATTCTGTTGGGCGCTTTGCAGAAGATGCGTCGTGCCGATCTCAAACCGGCGGTATGGATCGGCGTTGGGCTGGCCTCGGCACTTTCCCTGGTTCTGGCGATTGCCCTTTCTGCGTTTGGCCTGAGCCTGGAAGGCGCAGCAGAGGCGATCTTTGAAGGCATCACGATGTTCCTGGCGGCAGGAGTGCTCACCTGGATGATCTTTTGGATGAGCCGTCAGGCACGCACGCTGCGCCAGAGCCTGGAGGGAGATGTGCAACGTGCGGCAGTTCAGGGCGGTCGGCGGGGTATCTTTGCTCTGGCATTCTTGGCGGTTTTCCGGGAAGGCGTGGAGCTGGCCCTTTTCCTGACCGCATCTGTGTTTGCCAGCACGGCCCCCCAGGTGATCGGCGGTGCTTCGCTTGGTTTGGGCACGGCCATTTTGCTTGGTTGGTCGCTTTTTGCCAGCACAAGCCGCCTCGATCTGCGGCGGTTCTTCCAGGTCACTTCTGTGCTCTTACTCCTCTTTGCTGCTGGCCTGGTTGCACATGGCGTTCATGAGTTTAACGAGGTGGGATGGATCCCGTCGATTATTGAGCATGTCTGGGATCTCAATCCTGTATTGGACGAGAATTCGGTGATTGGGAGCTTCCTCAAGGCGCTCTTTGGCTACAACGGCAACCCATCTCTCAGCGAGGTGCTGGCCTATCTGACCTATCTGGTCGGCATTTTGTTCTGGATGCGCAGGGAAAATCGGAGTGCCAAACCACTCCCTGAAACGAACGTTGCTTGATGATGAAGTGACGAAAGAGCAGGGACGCAGAAACGCGTCCCTGTTTTGTTTTATTTGATGCCACATTATGCGAGGACTCCGCTTGGGGATTGCTGAGAGGGGGGTAATCTATCCGGATGTCGGCTGTAATATCTCCGCGCCTTTCCTCAATTCGATAGCTACACTTTTTCCTCGCGCTTTTCTCCCGGTTTGAGCGCGTAGGTTTACTTTCACCCTCTTTCCTCACAAGATGCGATCCTGTATATGACATAAATCATTTCTTTTTACGATAAATGTCACATTTTCTCTTGGGGTGTGATTTTCAGCACAAAACGGGCGCCCATTGATTGGAATAATTTAACAAAGAGGGTCTGCCAGTAACGGACAAGGCCAAATTTGTGCTAGCGCAAAGAAGGGTTGTTTGCCTATGGCTACACTGGAAGCATGGATAGATTGGATGCGAAATGGAAAGTCGCTCAAATACTCAAAACATACCCTCAGGTGACCAAGGTCTTCATCGAGCTGCAGACGTTCTGTGTTGGGTGTCCCATGAGCCATTTTTGTACCCTGGAAGATGTGTCCAGGTTTCATCATATTTCCTTAGATACCCTCCTTGCACATCTGGAATACACACTTTCATCCCCTGAGGAAAGGAGAAGCATATGAAAGCAAGATATCTCTTCGCAGTAGGCGTGTTTCTTGTGCTCTTGGCGCTTTTTGCTTCCTGCGCTCCGAAGCCTGCGCCGATCGCTACCACCGAGTATGTGCTGACGATCGGTATGGAGGAGGGAAAATTTGTTTTCTTGGGTGTGGGGGGCAAGATCAGCGGGCAGGTCAACCCTGAACTGACGGCGCGCCCTGGAGAAACGATCACCCTGACGCTGGTCAATGCCGGTGAAGGGAAGCACGCCATCGCCATTGCGGGGTTGAACGTGCAAAGCAAGACCGTTTCCCGACGTGGCGAGCTGACTTCCGTCACATTCACCGTGCCCCAAACGCCGGCGGAGCTGGAATACTACGATCCGATCGGTAACAATGCCGAGCTGGGCTTGCGGGGCAAATTGATCGTGAGTGCTCAGGCCGTGGCCGAAGCTCCTACCGCGGCTCCCGCCGAAGGTCCTGTCGAGGCGAGCGCTGTAGCCGTTGCGGCATTGCAGAAGGGTGGCTGCGGTGCCTGCCATGTCATTCCCGGCGTGCCCGGTGCGGTGGGGACGATCGGTCCAGACCTTTCTCGCCTTGGCGAAAGCGCGGCCCAAACCATTGCCGGCAGCGATTACAAAGGTCAGGCCAAGACGGTGGCCGAGTACATTCTCGAATCCATTCGTGAGCCGGATGCCTATGTTGTGCCCAAGTGTCCTTCGGGACCTTGTGTCAAAGGCACCATGCCGGCAGGCCTGGCAACGCTTTTTTCGGAGAGCGAGTTGAACGCAGTCGTGCAATATCTTTCCCAACTGCCTCAAACCGCCGCGCCGGCTGAAGGGGTCTCTACCGAACCCGCACCGACCGCCGAAGTTCCAACCCTGAGCGAAGAGGAATTCGCCTGGGCGAAACAGACCTACTTTGAGCGCTGTGCCGGCTGCCATGGTACGCTGCGCAAAGGTGCGACCGGCCCAGCCCTAACCCCGGATAAGACCCTGCCCAAAGGAACGGCCGGTCTGGCGGCCATCATTTTCAATGGTACCCCGCGCGGCATGCCCGATTGGGGCAAACAGGGCTTCTTCACCCAGGAACAGACTGAGATCATGGCCAAGTTTATCCAGATGGAACCACCGGCGCCCCCGGAAATGTCCATGGAGCAGATGAAGGCGTCCTGGAAACTGCTTGTGCCTCCCGATCGGCGTCCGAATTCCCCTCAGACCTCGCGCGATTGGGAAAACTATTTCATTGTCACATTGCGTGATGCCGGTCAGGTTGCCATCATCGATGGAGATACCTACGAGATCGTCAACAAAGTGGATAGCGGCTATGCCGTGCATATCACGCGCATGTCGGCTACCGGGCGCTATGCCTATGTCATTGGGCGCGATGGCAGACTGGCGCTGATCGATCTCTGGATGGAAAAGCCGGAGAAGGTCGCCGAAGTGCAGACCTGCTACGATGCGCGCTCGGTCGAGGTGAGCAAATATAACGGGCCGGAAGGTGATTTCACCGATAAACTGGCCGTCGTGGGCTGCTACTGGCCTCCGCACTTTGTGATCTTGGATGGTCAGACCTTAGAGCCACTCAAGATCGTCAGCACCCGTGGCTATACGGTGGACACGCAGGAATACCATCCCGAACCGCGGGTGGCGAGCATCGTCGCTTCGCATTACAGGCCGGAGTGGATCATCAATGTCAAAGAGATCGGGCAGATCTGGTTGGTGAACTATGCCGATCCGCAGGCGCCGGTCATCACCATGCTCCCGGCAGCCCGCTTTTTGCACGATGGTGGTTGGGATGCTACTCATCGCTATTTCCTGGTGGCTGCCAATCAATCAAACAAAGTGGCTATTGTGGATGCGAAAGAGAATAAGCTGATCGCGCTGGTAGATACGCCCAAAGTGCCTCACCCCGGCCGCGGCGCAAATTGGATCGATCCCGAATACGGTCCGGTTTGGAGCACGCCGCACCTGGGGGATGCCGCGGTTGCCTCCATCGGTACCGATCCCGAAGGACACCCGGATTCGGCTTGGAAAGTCGTGCGCGTGACGCCACTTCCCGGTTCCGGTAGCCTCTTCATCAAGACCCACCCGAAGAGCAAATGGATTTGGGTGGATATGGCCTTGAACGCCGATCCTGTCCTGGCGCGCACCATCTGCGTGATCGCCAAATCCGATCCGAGCAAGACATACAAGTGCTGGGAGATCGGCAGTTACGGACGTGCCGTCCATATCGAATACAACAAGCAGGGTACGCAAGTGTGGATCAGCCTGTGGGGCGATGCCGGCAAACCCGGTGAGACCGGCGAGATTGTGATCTACGATGATGCTACACTCCAGGAGATCGCCCGCATTCCGAACCTGATCACTCCTACCGGTAAATTCAACGTCTACAATACGGTCAAAGATATCTACTGACGCCCAGCCGGCTTGCAGGGGGATCGTTGTCTACTTTTGATGAGAGAGAGGGCGCTGTGCCCTCTCTCTTTCATACCGGCTTGGGAGTTGGAAGGGAACGGGGCGAATTTCTTAATGAAATTGCTGAGAATCCCCTCTTGCATTATAGATAGAGTTATGCTAGAATCTCGCACGCGCCATATGTACTGATTTGCGTGAATAAAATGCATATATATGGCAGAATATTTGTTCTAATTATTTTTTATGCGTTGCCCATACTGTCAACATCCCTACTCGAAAGTGCTGGATACACTGCCGGATCACCAGGGGGGAATTCGTCGCCGGCGGCAGTGTTTGCGTTGCGAACAACGCTTTAGCACCTATGAGCGCCCGATCCTGGCAACGCCACTGATCGTCAAGCAAGACGGCACGCGCGAGGAATTCGATCGCGAGAAGTTGATCCGCGGGATTCGCATCGCCTGTGCGAAACGTCCGGTTTCCGCCGCCGATATTGAACGTTTGGCCGGGCACATCGAAGCGGAACTGCAAAAGATGGGCAAGACGGAAGTTTCCTCACGCGTCATCGGCGATATGGTCATCGAGGGGTTAAAAGAACTAGACCAGATCGCTTACATCCGCTACGCCATTGTCTATCTCAAACTCGACGATCTCCGCGCCATTCGCGACGAGATCAATCGCCTGCTTGAGAACTGATTCGATCCTCCTGCCACAGTTATCTGTGGATTGGAATTTTTGCCAAAGGAGAGAAGTTTATGAAGTCATCCTCTATCGCTACAAAGAACGGTTTACTGCCCACCCCTCCCATGCCGGAAGGCTTGCCCAAGGCCGAGCTGAGTGAAAACGGCCGCCAGGTGCTCACACGACGCTACCTGCGTCGTGGACTGGATGGCAAACCGGTAGAGACGATCGAGGAGATGTTCTGGCGCGTGGCCTATCACGTGGCCAAAGTGGAGGAGCAATGGGGAGCGGATGTGATGGCGCGCGCCGTGGAGTTTTATCATTTACTGGTGAGTAAGAAGTTTTTCCCCAATTCGCCTACTTTTACCGGCGCCGGCACTCCGCTGGGTCAACTGGCGGCCTGCTTTGTGCTGCCGATCTCCGATGATATGGGGCGCAAGGAGAGCGGCATTTTCCAAACCCTGCGCGATGCCGCGCTGATCCAGCAAACCGGCGGTGGGAACGGCTTCTCCTTCTCGCGCCTGCGGCCCAAAGGGACGATTGTGCAATCTTCCGCCGGCGAAGCGACGGGTCCCGTGGGGTTCTTGCGGGTTTACGATAAGGCTTTTGGGGAGATCGCCCAAGGCGGAACCCGCCGCGGCGCGAATATGGCCGTGTTGCGCGTCGATCATCCGGATATCGAAGAATTCATCACCTGCAAAACGGATGAGAACGCCATCACCAACTTCAACATCTCGGTGGGCGTTACCGATGCCTTTATGCGCGCCGTGGAGAACGACGAGGAATGGGAACTGCGCTTCCCGGATGTCACCGATCCGCGCTACCGCGATTTTGACGGCACTCTGGAAGAGGCCGAAGCGGCCGGTGTGCCGATCAAAGTTTACAAAAAAGTGCGCGCACGGGAATTATTCGAGAAAATGGTGCGTCAGGCGCATCATAACGGTGAGCCGGGCGTGCTGTTCCTGGATGCCGCCAACCGTAGCAACCCGGTGCCCCACCTTTATGCCCTGGAGGCGACAAACCCTTGCGGTGAACAGTGGCTTGGGCCCTACGAGAACTGCTGCCTGGGCTCGATCAACCTGAACGAGCACTGCGGACCGAATGGCACGGTTGACTGGGAAACCTTGCGCCGGAGCGTAGAAACGGCGACACGCTTCCTGGATGATGTGGTCGAGGCGAATGCCTACGTCCCGGCCGTGCCCCAGCTGAAGGAAGCCGCGCATCGTGCCCGGCGCATCGGTCTGGGGATCATGGGCTTGGCAGACCTAATGTATCACGTGGGAGTGCGCTATGGCTCCGAGGAAGGCCAGGAGTTCGCTTCGCAGGTGATGGAGTTCATCCGCTACCATGCCATGCGCACGAGCATTCGACTGGCGGAGGAGCGTGGACCTTTCCCTGCCATTCGGGGGAGCATCTACGATCCACAGAACCTGAAATGGCAGCCGCCGCGCAGCATTGTGCCTTATCGTCACGATTGGGGACGGCCGGCGGTGGATTGGCAAGAGATCGTAGAAGGGATTCGTCGTCACGGCATTCGCAACGCGGCCCAAACCACCATTGCTCCGACCGGTACGATCGCCACCGTGGCCGGCACCGAAGGTTACGGCTGCGAACCGGTCTTCGCCCTAGCGTATATCCGTCATGTGAACGATAAGGGGCGCGATCTGCAGCTCACCTATGCCAGTGCACGTTTTGAACGAGCCCTGACTCAGGCCGGCATCCCGGAGGAGAAGCGCCAAGAGATTTTCGAGCGCGTGCTGCACGAGGGGACATGCCAGAACATTCCGGAAATCCCCGAATCCATTCGTCATGTTTTCGTGGTCGCCGGCGATATTAGCGCCGAAGAGCACGTGCGCATGCAGGCTGCGCTGCAGGCATTTGTAGATAACAGTATTTCCAAGTGCGTGGTAGGAGATACGTTGATACTGACCGAGCGGGGGCTGGTGCCGATTGAAACCTTGAGCGAACTACGCCTGCCGGATCAGTTTGCACCCCTAGCGTGTAATGTGCTGACGCCAGAAGGCATTCGGTCTGCCACCCTGTTCTATTACGGTGGTTATCGTGAAACGCGTAAGGTTACCCTCGAATACGGCTTCGAGATCGAAGGCACGCCCAATCATCGCATCCACGTATTGACCGAACAAGGGGAGATTGCCTTCCGTCGGTTGGACGAATTGCGACCCGGAGATATTGTTGTCCTGTATGCCGGACAACAACAATTCGGACCGTCGGCGGCGCCGTTGCCGCCTTTCAGTGGGCAATTCCGCACCAATAGCCATCGGTTAACTTTCCCGGAACGGATGTCCACCGATTTGGCTTTTCTACTCGGTTGTATCACTTCAGAAGGAGCAATCACGGCAAACGGTGTTAGTATCAGCAGTACCGACGTCACTTTGCTGGAACAACTTCAGGAGATTGCTCGAAATCTTTTTGGCCTTGAAGGTCATATTGCCAGCGACAATCGCAATCAGGTACATTACTTGCAGCTCAATTCTCGTGCCTTACGTGACTGGCTGATCACCGATCTGGATTTACAGTCGGGCGCCGAGAACAAGATCATTCCACCTTGCATTCTGAGCGCTTCACGAGAAGAGATCGCTGCTTTCCTACGCGGGCTCTTCTTGGATGGCTTCATGACCCGGAACGGCAAGCTCTTTGGCATCACTCTCGCCAGTCGTCGTCTGATTGCCCAGCTTCAGGTCCTGCTCCTGAATGCGGGGATTGTGGCAACTTCCCGTCAGGTGGGAGAGAGAGCCTATTCGTTAACCGTTCAAGGATCTGAACTGGAGCGGTTGGCCGAGTGGATCGACTTTGTCGAAGTATGGAAGAATGAACGGATTGAGCGTCGCAATTTGGGACGTTTGTCGCGTTATCGCAACTACAGCCGTTTGCTGCCGGAGAGGATCACAGAGGCATTGGCAGAAATGAAAGCACAAGTTGCGGTGAGCTTACGTTCCATATATGACGTGGAAGAGAGTGCCGAGTTCCAGGCCTATCAGCGAGTACGGGTCAACCTTCTAAACGGTCACCGCTTAGAACGGCAGGATGCTCACCGTTTGTATCGGGCTTTGCGAGGCGCAGGTGGGCAACATGATCTGGCCGATCGCTTCTTTGGTCACGACGATGAACGGAAGGTTTATCTCTCGGTCGAAAAAGTCGAGGCCGGATTTGCCGAAGTCTTCGATATCAGCGTTCCGGAAGGTCATATGTTCCTTGCAAATGGCTTTGCCAATCACAATACCATCAACTTTCCGGAAAATGCGACCGTCGAAGATGTGGCCACGGCGTATCGCCTGGCCTGGGAGCTGGGGTGCAAGGGGCTGACGGTGTATGTGACCGGCTCGCGCGAGAAGGTGGTGCTGGAAACAAAGGCTACTGCCGAGAAAAAACAGGGGACAGCGCCTTCTGCCCCTCAGCCGATGATGTGGCATGAATCGAAAAAGCCGCGGCCGCGCGTCTTGCCGGGGCGTACCTATAGCATCGAAACACCCCTGGGCAAGGCCTTCATCACGATCAACGAGAACGGCTTCGGACAACCTTTTGAGGTCTTCATCAACACGTCCAAGGCCGGCTCGGAGACGGCGGCCGTTTCGGAGGCCATTGGGCGCCTGATCTCGTTTATCCTGCGCTTGGCCTCGCCGGTCGCGCCGTTGGAACGTGTGCGTGAGATCGTTCAGCAGCTGATCGGCATCGGCGGCGGACGGTCGCTCGGTTTCGGTCCGAACCGGGTGCGATCTCTGCCGGATGGCGTCGGCCAGGTGCTGGAAATGTATCTCCATGAGAAAGAAGGCAAGGCCAACGGTGATGGCACCCATACCGAACCCTCTCAGCGGATTCAGGGAACTTCCGCCGCCGGGATGGAACAACCGATGCTTCAGATCGGCGATCTTTGCCCGGAGTGCGGAGAGGCGGCGGTTGTCAATGAGGAAGGCTGCCGCAAGTGCTATGCCTGTGGTTATAGCGAATGTTAACTTGACGTGCGGCGATAAAACTACTATAATTCGCCCGCTTTTGAGCGAAGAGCCTGGGATGAAAATTCACTTCACCCACCGATTCTAAGTATTGAGTAGAGGAGTACGCCATGCCGCCTCATCCAAAGCGTAAGTTGTCCAAAGGTCGCCGTGATCGCCGCCGGGCGCACGATGCGTTGCAGGCCGCCAATCTGGTGCTCTGTTCCCAGTGCGGCTCCATGCGCTTGCCGCATCGCGTCTGCCCGAATTGTGGGTACTACGAAGGCCGTCAGGTGATCGAAATCAAAGAGAAGAAAGATTAACTCCGAATCCCCTTTTCTGCCTGCTCAACGGGCCGTGACCTTCACGGCTCGTTTGGGTTTAATGTGCAGAGGTGACCGTGAACCTAATTCCTGAAGAAACCGTCTTTGTCTTTCCCGGCCAAGGCTCTCAATCGGTGGGTATGGGAAAAGCGCTGGCCGAGGCGTTCCCCCTGGCGCGTGAAACCTTTGCAGAGGCCGATGAGCTACTAGGGTTTCCGCTTTCGCGCTTGATGTGGGAAGGGCCGGAAGCGGAGCTCAACGATACCGTCAATACCCAACCGGCGCTCTTCGTTCATTCGCTGGCCGTCTATCGCGTTTTTTCAGCGCTTTGGCCGAATTTTCGCCCGTTGGCGATGGCCGGGCATTCGCTGGGAGAGCTGAGCGCCGTCACTGCAGCCGGCTCGCTGAGCTTTGCCGAAGGTCTGCGCCTGGCGCGCCGCCGCGGCGAGCTGATGAAAGAAGCCGGTGAGCGTTCTCCCGGTGGCATGGCTGCCATTCTGGGGCTGGATATTCCCACCCTGGAACAGATTTGCGAAAAGGCCAGCCTCCCCGGCGAGACGGTGCAGGTAGCCAACGATAACTGTCCCGGCCAGGTGGTGATCTCCGGCGCCCGCGCCGCGCTGGAACGGGCCATGGAAGCGGCTAAAGCGGCCGGTGCCCGCCGCGTCATCCCGCTGGCGGTGAGCATTGCCGCCCATTCGCAACTCATGGCATCGGCTCAGCAGGGTTTCAACGAGGCATTGGAGCGCCTTTCCTTCAAAAACCCGCAGGTTCCGGTGATCGGTAATGTGCAAGCTCAGGTATTGGATTCGGCGGAAGCGGTGCGTGCCGATCTCGCGGCGCAGCTGACGCATCGCGTGCGCTGGGTAGAATCCGTGGCTCTATTGATCCGCATGGGGGGACGGACGTTCCTTGAGATGGGCAACGGCAATGTGCTGGCCGGGTTGATTCGGCGCATTGATGGCACCGTTCAGGCCTATTCCCTCTCTTCGCCGGCCGATTTTGAGGCCCTAGGTGCGCTCTGAACGCATGGCCACGCTTTCCACCAGGCCGATGCCGAGCATCAGAGAAAGCAGGCCACTACCGCCGTAGCTGATGAATGGCAACGGTAGGCCGGCGACCGGAATCACATTCAGATTGACCCCGATGTTCACTGCCGCTTGGAAGAAGATGAGCACGGCCACGCCGGAGGCGATCAGCATGCCCATCAGATCCGGGGCGTTGCGGGCCGCTTTCAGGCAGCGATAAATGATAAATCCGAGCAAAGCGAAGATGATCAGGGCGCCTATCATCCCAAATTCTTCTGCCGTCGCCGAGAAGATAAAATCCGTGTGGCGCACCTTGAGGAACCGTAACTGGGTCTGCGTGCCTTGAGCATAGCCTTTGCCGAAAAGTCCACCGGAGCCGATGGCGATCAGCGCTTGGAGCACGTTATAGACTGCGCCATGACGGGCATTGGGATCGGGGAAGAGGAAATTGATCACCCGCTCCTGCTGGTAGGGTTCGAGGAAAGGGAAGGCCGCAATCGCTGAGACGATCCCGCCGACGGCAAAGGCGATCAGATATTTCCAATCCAAGCCGCTCAGCCAGAGCAACGAGATCCAGAGTACCATGAGCACGATCACATTGCTCAGATTAGGCTGCAGCAGGATCCAGATGGCGAGGCTACCGACCCAGAAGAAACTTCCCAGGATCCAGCGTAGATTATGGGGGCGATCTTGCGTGTGTTCAAAATAGCGTGCCAGGAGCAGGATCACCACGATCTTGGTCAATTCGGTTGGTTGGATGAAGATCTGGCCGATCTGAAACCAGCGCGCTGCTCCGAAGACGGCGCGTGCGCTCATAAAAAGCATGATCAAAAGTGCCGTGATCACCAGGTACATGGGCAGGCGCAAAGCATCCCAGTAGTGATAGTCCATTGCGGCGGCAAAGAACAACACCCCTAGGCCGATGGAAGCATAAATGATCTGGCGGTTCACGGAGGGGGCGATTTCCTCGTTGCCGGCCACGGCAGAACGGATCATCATCACCCCGAAGATGATGGCGATGACCACCGCTCCCAGCAACCAGTAATCGAACTTATACCAGGAAAAACCTCGAAACATTGGGAAAGATCAACCTTTTCGTCTCTCACCGACCGCGCGGAGCGGAATATCCGCAACCAGGCGTTGAGAGCGCCCTTGACGCTCGATCGAAATGTGCACAGCCTGGGCTTCGATCTCTACATATTTTGAGATGGCGGCGATCAGATCGTCTTTGAGCGCTTCTAGGGCGGCCGGAGGCAGGTTCGTGCGGTCATGGACCAGCACCAATTGTAGGCGCTCTTTGGCATCCTCGGCACTGGATTTGCGTGATCGGAAAAATCCCATCATTTCCTCCCTTTCAAGGGCCAAAAGCGTGCCCAGAAGGTCTCAGAGGTATTCCAGTCGTCGTTTGGAACTTCTTTGCCCATCAGGCGTAGAGCGATGTTGCGAAAGGCCTTCCCGGCGCGGCTTTTTTCATCCAAAACAACCGGCGCGCCGCGATTGGTGGCGACGATGACCATTTCATCTTCCGGAACGATCCCCAGCAGAGGCACAGCCAGCAGGTCGAGCACATCTTCTGGGGAGAGCATTTCATGTTGCCGTACCAGATCCGGTTTGAGACGGTTGATAATGAGAGATGGAGAGCCCTTTTCTTCGGCTTCTAGAATCCCGATCACGCGATCGGCATCGCGCACGGCAGAGACCTCAGCATTGGTGACCAGCAGGATGCGATCGGCAGGGGCGATCGCATTGCGGAAACCGCGCTCGATGCCGGCCGGTGAATCCACCAAAATCCAATCAAAGTCCGGGCGGAGTTCGTTGCAGAGATCCACCATATCGCTTGGGGAAATGGCGCTTTTATCGCGCGTCTGGGCGGCAGGGATGAGGTAAAGTTCCTGAAAATGACGATCGCGGATCATCGCCTGACGCAAGCGGCAGCGCCCTTCGATCACATCCACCAGATCGTAGACGATGCGGTTTTCTAATCCCATCACCACATCCAGGTTGCGCAGACCGATATCGGCATCAATGCAAACCACTTTCTGGCCGGCGGCGGCCAAAGCGGTGGCAATATTGGCTACGGCGGTCGTTTTGCCTACGCCGCCTTTTCCCGAAGTGACGGTAACTACCTGTGCACTCATTTGGCTACTCCCATGTTTCCCATCGCGGCAATCCGTTCTCTAGAAAAACTTTCAGCGGCCGTTCTGTGGTTGGCGGTGCAGAGAGGAGCACTCCGGCCAGAGTGGCCTGCGTTGTTTGAAAGCGCAAGGCGCAAATGAAAGCCTCTGTGTTCTTACCCTGGCCGGCGAAAATCCGCCCGCGTAACCTTCCCCAGACGAGCAGGCTGGAAGAAGTGACGATCTCGGCGCCGGGATTCACGTCCCCAACGATCACCACCGGGCCGGAATGCTCTATTTTAACGCCAGATCGCAAGGTGCGTTCGATCCACAATGCACCTTCCCCGATCTCGGCAGACAGAGGCGTTGCCGGACGAGGCTTGCCAAGTCGGGTAGCCAGACCCAGCAACTGGGCATTTTTGATCGTCGTTGGAGATTCGCTAAGGATCGCCCATAGCGCAATCCCGCGCTCGGATAACTCATCTCTCAGCGCGATCAGTTCGTTTACCCGCAGGGTGCGCGTACCCAGTTCCAGGCTCAGCCGTGCCCCCTTGAAAAATTGTGGCTGCTGATCGAGGCGCTCGCGGAGCAAGTTCAAAACTTCCTCCCAGGCGAGAGCCGGAGGAAGCGTTGCCAGCAAGCCATCCCGAATGCCTTTTATTTCGACCGAAGCACTCATCAAATTGTATTATAGCAGAGACGAGTCTCGGCCATCATTACATGCTCGTGTAGCTTCTTTTGAATCGAATGGCTATTTTGGTCTAGGAGATGGTGACTTTGCCGTCAAGGCACAAAACAACATCCAAAAGCCTCGTGTATTTAGGCTTTCTGGTGCGGCGCGTCGGATCTCGATCCGTCTTGACGCGATTCTTCGCGGCCTGCGTGTATAAGAATTCCTCTCGCGCGCGATGAGACCAAGCGGCGCTACCGTGCCGAAAAGGTCCCCATCCATTCGGCCTGGGCCAGGATGTGCCCTTGCATGGCTTGCAGTAATTGCTCCTTGGTCGCTCCGGGTGCCAACGAAAGCATGCTATCCAGAGCATACAGGCGGAAGAAATAGCGATGCGTGCCGGAAGGCGGGCAAGGACCTCCGTAGCCGATACGGCGCCAGGAATTTTTGCCCTGCAGGCTGCCATCTGCCAGGCGTTCATCGGCCGGGATGGCTTCCTCCAGGCCGGTGCGCGTGGGTGGGATGTTGTAGATAACCCAATGGACCCATGTGCCCATCGGCGCGTCCGGATCGTCCATGATCAGCGCCAGGGACTTTGTTCCTTGCGGTAGGTCGCTCCACATCAACGGTGGGGAAATGTCGCGCCCTTTGCACGTATAAACGGGCGGGATCGGCTGTCCGTGACCAAAAGCGGGGCTGGAAAAGGAGAAACCCATCGTCACCTCCTGCGTGACATGCGCACAGGCGGAAAGAGAGATGAAAAACACGAGAAGAACGAGCAAAAAGCGCATGTTAGGTCAGACGCGGAAAGAAACGCGGTGCTGTGAGCAGTAACCAGGGCAGGATGACGAAAATACCGACCAGAGCAGATCCCTCTAGACCGATGAAAAACGAGCCGAATGTGTTGGCGCCGGCGGTCAGGAAGTAAATAAACCAGGGGATACCGTCCATCCCAGGCTGAACCTGCCAGTTTCCGGCCGGACGAGTGAGCCAGAGGAAGATCAGCACGGAAACGAAGATCGTCAACCACCAGCCCCAGAAATTGCGCAGCGGAATGCCAAAATAAGGCCCTTCCACTTCCCAAACCCAGTGCCCTCCATGTACCATCTGGGGATCCATCACCAGGTCCCAGGAAGTCATGATCAGGCCGCTCAGTGCTGCTACCCAAAGGTAGCGTTTTGAGGTGGAAGTGCGTGGCGCGAGGGTTTCCGCGAACAGGTAAGAGGGATAGGCCATCAGGAACCAAGCCAGCGGGATCAGGAATGGCACACCAAGCAGGCGCGGCCCTAGTTTCTCGGTGTAGTGATACGGACCGTAGACCCAACCGGTGGCGACGCCCAAAGCCTCGAACAGGAAGCTGACAATGGCAGTGCAGGCCAGCAACAGCAGTGCCGAGCGTTTTCCCAGGCGCTGCATAGCGTGGAGCAATGAAAGCCCGAAGCCCACTACGGTTGCCAGAGGGGTGATCCAGAGCGGTGGGCGCATCCCGCGCACGAAGAACGTTTCGGTGTAGATCACGATCAGAGCATAAAGAGCGAGCAGATACCACAATCGGCGTTGCATTTGACCTCCTGGTTACCAGACACGCTGTAGATCGGGATTTTCGCAGGCGCGGCGGCCTACTTTGGCCATATCCACCCATTGGCCATGCACCTTGATCCGCACGACATCGGCCGTGTAATCGGTCACCGTTCGACCGTTGTTATTGAAGAGCCAGGAGCCGACGGCATAGATATCCACCGGCACCCCTAGCCGTTCAAAGCGGCGAATCTTATCCGGATTGAAACCGCCGGAGACCACGATCTTAACATTCCGGCAGTATTCGCGCGCTTTCTCTTTCCATGCGGCAGGGATCTCCCAGCTCTCCCAATCCGTATCCAGGGCTTTGCGCACGTTGAAGACCAGCCGCGGGTTGACGCCGAGGTCCAGCTCCGGGTCCCCCAAGGGGGCGACGGAGACGTCGCGCACGCTGCTGCTGGTATCCAGGCGCACTCCGTAGAGGCGGTAACGGATCGCTTCTTCGGCGTTGCCGCTTTCGAGCATTTCCATGTACCGCTGAAACATGGCCCGGCAGACCTGCAGGGAGTCCTGGACACAATCGTTGTTGAAATCTACGAGCGCAATGCGCGGGATGTTGGGCGGCATGATGCGGGCAAAGGCCAGCATGGCTTCCGCCGTATCTCCTAGGAAACAGGCAATCGCCGCATGGGCGACCGTCCCTCCACCGGAACCGCCCCACCAATCGCCCTGGGCATCCGTGGAGACGAAGGGGCCGAGGGTGGAGGCATAGTCCATGTTATAGCGTTGCACGGCGATGTTGTAGGCGTAACCATCGGCGGCTTGGACCTCGTGGAGGTCGAAACGAGCCGGGAAGAAGAGCACCGGCTTGCCTCGGGCGGCGATCAGCGTCTCGTAGACATTCGTGGCGACGCGGCTACCGCGCGTTAGGATGCCCAAGATCGGGGTTTCTAGGATGGCGAAATCGCGGTAGCGGCCGCGAATGCGCAGTACCGGCTGCACCTGGAGCGGATCGCCATCGTAGCGCACCAGCGAGCCATCGTGCACCGCCCAGACCTCCAACCGATCCCAGGTTTCGACGAAGCGATCCCCCTCCCAATAGCCGGTGCAGTGACGGAGCATGGTCAGCGCCTTGTCCACCCCCACTACCACAGTCACCCCTGGGCGGCGGGTGAAGATCTGCATCTCCACCTCCATTTCACCGACGGGAATATCCTTATGGGAAAGCCCCAAAGGCAGATGCGGGTGTTTTCCCTTGTAGGTATACCCTTCGGCGGCCAGCGTGTGGAGCATGTGGGCGATGTTAATGAAGTACTTATCGCTGTACCAGCCGCGACGCATGCGCTCGATATCGAGCTTGAAGGTACTGTTATCCAGGCGCTTGCCGTCGAAGATGCTCATTATGCCTCCGCTTTGACCAGGGCACGTAGCCATTGCTCATCGTCTGTGGAATGCACGCGATGCATTCCGGCGGCTGCAAAGCGCGCATAGGCGGCTTCGGCCTCGTCGGTGTAGTCAATTGCGCCGGGCACGACGACCGGCGAAGCGCAATCTTCCAACAAATAGACCTTATTCGCCAGGGTAGGATCGGTGCGCTGAATTTCACGCAGCAGGTCCTCTACCGTCCACGCCACGCAGTGACTTTTGGCCTGTCCGGCGACGATGAGCATATCCATCTCCTGGAGCATCTGAATGAAGCGCGGGTTGCGCTCGCCGAGCACTTCGCCACGCGGGCCATACTCTACTTCTGGGCCGATCGCCGAGTAGTTTTCGGTAAACGGACGATTGCCTTTGATCTCGAAATAGGGCTGGGAAAGGCGTGCCACCGTGTGGAAGAAGATCGCTTCTTCGATTGCCGGTACCAGCGCATGGCCGATGCCTCCCAGCATGGCATGGTAGGGCCAGATGGTGTGGGTATATTTGCCGCGCGCCGCCAGTTCACGCGTGTAGTGCAGCAGCAGTTCCTGGCCGTATTCCGGGCTTATGCCCAAACGTCCTGCCAGAGCGGCGTTGAAGCGCCAGCGCCCTTGTGCCACCTCTTCGTACGAAATTTGTGTATAGGGTGCAGGATGATTGCCTTCGGCATCCACCAAGAAAAGGGCATGGAAAATCTGCATAGCCTGGTGCGTGTCCATCGTTACGCTCACCTGGGTGATCAGGTCGAGATTGCGATAGATAAACGCGCACAGGCGCCGGTTATCTTCCACCGCTCCTTGACCGCTTCGCCCGCCCACAAAAAGCTCGAAACCGGGAATACAAAAGGTGTTCTGCACATCTACCAGCAAGAGCCAGACCTTGAACGTATCCTCTGCTGCCGGCTTCAACGCAAAGCGCTGCGCCCATTCGCGTGCCTGCTGTGCCCGCTCTTCATAGGGCACGCGCCAAACTTCTCCTACCCGTTTCTCATCGAAAAACGCAGGGATCGGTAATGCCATCTTACACCTCCTAAAAAGGTTCTATCTCGGCATTTGGTGAACCTTTCCTCCGATTTTATACGCTTATCCGGGAAAGTCAAGACCGCGTGGCTACCTATGAGGCTTTTCAAAGTTTTCATCTCTTTGGTCGGTTGCGAAGGGAAAAATCGAACAGTAATGGTTATACCTTCCGGTAACCGGAAACGAAAATCACAAGTGCTCTTTTGCTAGGGGCGAAAGTATTCCGCGATCAGATCGTCCAAGTTTCGGTCGGTATGTTGAGATAGGATGCGGAAGAAGTCTTCGCGGGTAGCGATCTTCCCTTGCATTTGACGGGCATAGTCTTGTAAGAAGGCATAAAACGCTTTATCCCCCATGCGTTGTCTCAGAGCGTTCAGAAATTGTCCACCGCGGAGATATACTGCATTGGTGTAGGCTCTGAAGTTGCCGCCTTCGTAAATCGGAATGTTGACAAATCCCTGGGGATCAAAAAAATTGACCCGAAAATTCCACCACCAATTGGCCGCATTTTCTGCCCATTCGTAGAACAAGGCTTCGCTATAGAGGGCCAGCGCTTCGTCCAGCCAGGGCTCAAGCGCCTGATCGTTCCCCACCAGCCCGAACCACCATTGATGGGCAATCTCGTGGACGCCGATGGTAGTCAGATTGTTGCGGGTACCGCCGTCAAATTCTCGGTAAAACCGTTGGGCCAGAAAGACGAGCCCATCGAACTCTGCGCCATCCGGCAATTCGCTCTCCACAATGCTCAGGGAAGGGTATGGGTATGGGGCGATGCGTTCCGTGTACAAGGTCAGAAAGCGAACCGCCTGTAGCGTAATATGTTCCCCCGCCGCCTGATCGGCAGCGAGAAAGTAGCTCCTGATCGGGATCGTTCCGACCTGCATTTCGCTTACACGGTAAAAATGGCTTGCGGAAAAAGCAAAGGTGCGCGCGTTGGTCAGGGTGTAGCGTCGCCAGCCGCCTTCTTCCACCGCCGGCACCGGAGCCGCGATTTGTAATTCAGCCGGTGCTTGAAGATATACGTCAAAGTCTGCAACTTCGTAGACCAGATGTTCGCCGACATACCAGGGATCGTGCAGGACCCAACCGTTCCGATAAGGGACTATAAATGGGTACCAGTTTGTGTAGTTCTGCTGCCAGGAAGTGTAGCCAAACGTCTCGGCCATGCGCTTCGGGGGCAAATCCAGCGCGTAGCGCAGATGGATGGTGAGCGTTTCCTGTGGCGGGAGCGGTTCTGGAAGGAAAATCTCTAGGCGGTGATCCTTCAGCGTGTATTTTGGTGCGGACCCTGCGATGATCAACGAATGTAGGAAAAAGCAATCCGGCCAGCGGTTTGGCTCCACGGCCAAAACTAGTGAAGACAGAGCTTCGCCGGTGAGATTGGGATACTCGACGATCTGTTCCACATCCAGGTGGTGTCGTGGCTCATCCAGACGCGCATACAGACGGTAGCGTGGACGCGGCGGAGCGGATGGTAGGATCGAGGTCGGCGTTGGGGTTGGGCTAGGGGAAGGGGTCAGGCTGGGAAGAGGAGAAGGGGTGGGGGTGGGAGGGGGTGTTGGTGTGGCGGGAAGGGCCGTTTGTACTACCCAGGCAACGGCACGTGGGGTGAATGTGGAGGGAAGGAAAGGGGTCGCACTTGGCGCAGGCGTGGGTGGAAGGGGTGTAGTGGGCGGCGAACAGGCCGAAAGGAGCAACATGCCCCCGATCAACAATCGGTGAAGCCACGCCACATCCATGGTTTCGCATTATAACCCAGGCGCTAAGGCGTAGGCAGGACCCTGAGCGTAGGGTTACTCTCAGTTTTTTGGCTTTTGATCACCAAGACTCTAATAGTAGCAGTTTAGGCCGACGGTGTGGGCGAGGCCGTGTTCCAATCGGCATAAAAGGTCTGCTTCAATGCTGCGAAGCCCCTCTCGTCGGCTATAAGATGTGGGACTCAATCGGGGGAGAATGCGTTATCTTCTCAAAAGGTGTAGCCAACGCATTTACCGGAAAGACGGCCAAAGAGTGCTCAGCGCTGATATAGGCTTGTACCTTTGTTCCCACAGGCATCAGGAAGGTGTGTTCCTTAAGTGCATGTAGTATTTGACCGGATGGAAGGCGAAGGCGATATAGATTGAAAGCCCCTCGGAAGAAGCGCCCCACAATTACGGCATTCCCGTTTTCATCCGGAACGAAGTTGATGTCATCGGCACGCAGGGCAATTTCCACAGAAGAGGTGGAAAGTTCTTTAGATGTGATGATCCGGTGGAGTGGAAGTACGCCGATCTCGGTTTGAATGCCTTGTGGGCCGGGCAGACCTGGTAGAAAGTCGCTATCCCCCATAAATTCCGCTACGAAGCGCGTAGCCGGGGCATGAAAAATTTCTTCCGGCGTGCCGAGCTGTTCGATTTGGCCATTTCGCAACACCACGATCCGATCGCCCATAAACAGTGCTTCTTCCTGATCGTGTGTGACAAAGATGGAGGTGGCCTGCATGGATTTGAGGATATTGCGCAATTGTTCGCGCATTTCCAGGCGCATATCGGCATCCAGACTGCTGAACGGCTCATCCATCAGGATCAGCACCGGGTGAGGGGCAAGAGCACGAGCCAGGGCGACGCGTTGACGTTCCCCCCCGGAGAGCGTGTGAGGATAGCGTTGGGCGAGGGCTTCCATGCCCATCAGTCGAAGAACCTCGAAAACAATTTCTTGAATCTCTTCCCGTTTACGCCCTTTCAGGCCAAAGGCGACATTCTCGAACACGGTCAAGTGGGGAAAGAGCGCATGATCCTGAAATACCAGCCCAACGCCTCGCTTCTCAGGCGGAACGAAGTCGGTCGCCGAAGCAACCGTGATCCCGTTGATCAGGATCGTTCCCGCATCCGGATGCTCCAATCCGGCGACGAGTCGCAGGATGGTGGTCTTCCCGCAGCCGCTGGGGCCGACGATCGCCAGAATCTCGCCCTTTTCCAGGTCGAAAGAGATGTTGTTAACTGCCGGGATGGATGCACCGGCAAAACGCTTGGTGACGTTTTTGAGCTCTAAAATTTTCATTTGAACATTTGCTCCCTACGTAAGATAAAAGAAAGAGGTAGCATCGAAATAAGGATCAGAGAAAGCGCAGCGGGGGCCGCATGCACATAGAAACCCTCATTCGCCCACATCCATACTTTGACGGCCAGCGTGTCGAATCCGGCAGGACGTAACAGCAGGGTGGCCGGCAATTCCTTGAGCGAAGTGAGGAACACCAGCGCACCGCCGGCCAGGAGACCCGGCATGATAAGGGGCAAGGTGATCTGAAGGAATGTCCTCGCAGAGGATCGCCCCAAGGTGCGCGAAGCTTCCTCCAGTGAAACCGAGACCTGGTTCATGGCCGCTTCTGCAGCGCGGATAGCCTGGGGCATGTGTCGCAAAGTATAAGCAATAACAAGCAAGAAAGGAGTAGCATACAGAAAAGGCAAAAAGCGGTTGATCAGCATCACCAGGCTAAGCGCAATCACGACGCCCGGAATGGCATATCCTACCTGACAAAGACGCGAGAGAAAACGCGTGATGCGGCCCGGATAGCGTACCGAAAGGCGCGCCACCGGCAGGGCAAGTATCATTGTGAGCAAAGCGGCCAGAACCGAGGTCCACAAACTGTTCCAGGCGAAGTCCATAAAACTCTGCGAGCCGGCGCGTATCACCTGGGAAAAGGTTTCGGCATCCAGGATGGCTTGTATGCTCCAGGTCACGAGCGCAAACAAGGGAACGAGTAAGCTGACCGAGATAACACCGAGGACCAGCAAAACGGAGATAGGTTTCCATTTGCCCAGCGCGATCAAGGGGGCAGGACGCCAACTGCTCTCGATCTGGGTGAAGCGTGCCTGTCCTTGTGCCTTGATCTCGGCCCACAAAACGAGCATCGCAATCGTCACCAACACAGCGCTCAAAATGGAAGCGGCCGAGCGGTCGTAACGGCCGTATAACTGGACAAAAATGGCCGAAGAGAAGGTTTCGTAGCGAAGAAGTGCTACCGTCCCATACTCGGCCAGCACATCGAGCATCACCAGTAAAGCACCGGCCAGCAAACCCGGGCGCATGGCCGGCAGCGTGACCTGCCAGAAGATTTGCCAAGGTGTACGCCCTAAAGTGCGCGCGGCTTCTTCCAGGGCGGCATGTTGCGTGCGGAAAGCCGCGCCGCTTAGCAGGTATA
>JBBFLV010000004.1:163412-258005 GCA_037478835.1 Anaerolineales bacterium | reverse complement strand
CTGCAGGCGGCGCAGGAAGCCGTAGACCTCTACCGCCCACTCGCCCAAGCCAACCCCCAGGCCTTCCTGCCCGACCTGGCCACGAGCCTGGGAGCCTATGGAAGCATCTTGCTCGCCCTGGAGCGCCTGACCGAGGCCGCCGAGAGCTTTGCCGAAGGAGCACGTCTGCTTCTACCCTTCGCCCGCGCCCTGCCCCAGGCGTTCTCCGGCTTGCTACGGGCATTGCTCCGCGATTACCTGCGCGCCTGCCAGGCGGCCGGGCACGCGCCGCAGCCGGCCCTCCTGCAGCAAGCCACCGAGATATTGGGAAAACATGTAGAATAGTTTCAACCTTCCACGATTAGCTCCCCTGCTGCTCGGCGTGGTCGCCGTGGTGCGCGGCGATGCCGGGGATGAAGGGAAAGCCCAAGTGCAAGCGGCCTTGAGAGCTCTGCAAGCCCAGGAAGGTTGGCGCGCATTGTCCACGGCGCTGGAGCGGCTGTTGAACGAAGAGCACGACCCGCAGACGCTGATCGAAGGGCTGGAGTTCGATGAGATCGATCAACAGGCATTGGCGCTCACCCTGGCAGCGGTGGAGACGGAGGAAGGTTTACGAGCGCTGGTTGCAATGGCAAAGGGGGCGTAGCACAAACGCTAGCGTTTGTGCTACAGAGATTGGCTATGCGAAGATCGTTGACAGGAGACCTCGCCCGTGTTACAATAGCGCCACCCTCAACAGAAGGATTGCGCCATGTACACCCCCCGCAAAGCGCTGCGTGTTAATGTCGGTTTTATCGTCCATAACGAAATCGGTTACGAGCACGATTTCCCCTTCGATTTTGAACAACTCCAGGTTGACGACGATCTGGACCTGTATCAATTCAAAGGTCACGCCCTCTTCCGCCGCACGCCACAAGGCTTGCTCCTCCAGGGGGAATTCCAGGCCGAGCTGATCACCGAATGCGTTCGCTGCCTGAAGCCTTTTCACTACGTCGCCCACTGGCAGATCACCGAGCTCTATGCCTTCACCAAAAACTCGATCACCGAATCCGGCCTGCTCCTTCCCGAAGATCATCACATTGACCTCGCCCCCCTGACGCGCGACTATGCCCTGCTGGAAATCCCCATCAATCCCATCTGCCAACCGGATTGCAAAGGCCTCTGCCCGGTCTGCGGCGAAGATCTGAACCTCTACGACTGCGGACACATGCCGACTTCCACTCATAGCCCCTTCGCCATTCTGCGCGATCTGCTCTCCGAAGACGACGAAAACGCCTCCTGACATGGAAACACCCCGTTCATCTCTTTTTCAACGCGCCTGGCGGAACTTGCTGGAAAAGGCGGAAGTACAGGGTTTCCTCACCACCGAAGATGTGCTGGAAGCCGCTTCCCCGCTCCAGGAGGCCTTGCTGGAAGCCCTCTTGTTTGCCCTTCGCCAGGAAGGCATCGAGATCGTCGAAAACGAGCCGGCAGCGCGCGCCGCGCCCGGGCAAACGGAGGAGCAAGATGCGATCGAACTCTATCTAAAAGAGCTAGGCGAAGTCCCGCTGCTCACTCCCCAGGAAGAACGGGAGATTGCCCTGCGCATCGAACGAGGGCGCAAAGCGCAAGCCGAGCTTCACCGAGCGCGCGGCAAAAAGGCGGCGACCCTAAAAGAAAAACTGACCCCCCTGATCGAAGACGGCCTGCGGGCGCGCGAGCACCTGATCAAAGCGAACATGCGCCTGGTGGTCAGCATTGCCCGGCGCTATATCGGCTACGGCATTCCGCTGCTGGATTTAATCCAGGAAGGCAACCTGGGCCTGATCCGGGCGATCGAAAAATACGATCCGCACCGCGGCTTCCGCTTCTCTACCTACGCCACCTGGTGGATCCGCCAAAGCATCGGGCGGGCAATCGCCACCCAGGGGCGGACGATCCGCCTGCCGGTGCATGTCAACGATCAGATCCGTCATCTTTACCGCGCCATCTACACGCTGGAGCAAAACCTGGGGCGCTCCCCGACCGTCGAGGAAATCGCCGAGGCCAGCGGCCTGGAGCCCCAGAAAGTGCGCTGGTTGATCAAAGTCTCCTGGATTCCTCTTTCGCTGGATATGTCGCTCGATGGGGAGGATGAAGAAGAGCGCGACCTGATGCACGTCGTCGAAGATCAAAATGCACCTTCCCCCTTGCAAAGCGCCTACCATTCGATGTTGCGCGAGAAGCTGGAAGAGGCCTTGGCCTCGTTACCGGCCCGCGAAGCGCACATTTTGCGCCTGCGCTTCGGATTGGAAACCGGCGAACCGTGCACGTTAGAAGAATTAGGGCGGCGCTTTGGGCTCAGTCGAGAACGCGTGCGTCAACTCGAAAACTCCGCCTTGCGCCGCCTGCGTCAACCGCTGAGGGCAAAAATCCTGAAAGAGTTTCTATAGCAAGCTCTAGAGCTCTTCGTCCTCGTCTTCGTCCTCTTCATCCAACCACAAATCTTCTTCCTCCTCCAGTTCCTCATCGTCCCATTCTTCCAGTTCCTCTTCCCATTCTTCTTCCGCAACTTCCTCGTTAGGAGAATAGGTAGCACAACCGGTATCCGGGTCTAGCTCAATAGCCGCGGCGCTACAATAACCCTCATCCAGGAAGATGCAATCGGTATAGTGACAGCGAATGCGGGGCATATCATCCTCCAACTGTGGGATTCCAGAACGACCTCAAGCGAGGCAGGGATAAAAGGAAAATCAGCGTGATGGCAATGGCCGAAAGCACGCAATACGGACACCAGGCGCGGAGCACCGCCGCTTCAATGTACGAGAGATAGGCAGAGTACAACGTGCCGACGAGCGAGAGGCCGAAGACCGCAAGCGGTGCGTATTCCTGCAAAATGGGATGCCGCCGCTCAAACACCAGGAGCAGCAAGATCGCCAAATAAGCCAACACGCCGAAGAGAGCGATCGGGATGCCGTAAAATTCGGAATAGCGACTGGTATTGACCGTGTAGCAATCGCCGATGCCGAAATCGCATTTCGCTTCCTGATGCGCCAGCTTCACCCAGGTCAGGTAGGCCGAATCCACCAGCCCGATCAACGCCAAGACAGCCGAAGTCCAAGAAAGTTTACTCATCAAGAAACCAAGCCTCCACTTCTGCTTCAATGGGCAGTGATTTTACCCCAGAGGGGATAATTAGTAAAGCGTTCGCCGTGACCAGCGAGAGCAAATTTCCCGAACCCTGATGGGCGCTCAAGCGCGCCCAATAGCGTCCCTCCCGCTCGGTGATCACGGCGCGTAGGTAGCTCTCGCGCCCGTCCGATTCGATCGGCTCCTCCAGCCAGACGCGATGGCGACGCCGCGGCCTCCAAGCGGCGCCGGAAAGGCGGGTCAACACCGGGCGCACGAAGAGCTCGAATCCAACGAACGCCGAAACCGGGTTGCCGGGCAGGCCGATAAACGGCACCCCGCGATAGCGTCCCACCAGCAAGGGCTTTCCCGGCCGCACGTTGACGCGCCAGAACTCCAGTTCGCCCTCCTGTTCCAGCACCTTCCGCACCCAATCAAACACGCCGACGCTCACGCCGGCCGTCGAAAGGATCAGGTCCACCCCCTGGGCGACGGCACGTTCAAACGCCTCGTGGATGGCTTCAAACCGATCCGGCAAGATGCCCAGAAACACCGGATGCGCGCCCTCCCGCCGGATCAAAGCTTCGAGCATGACCGAGTTCGACTCATAAATTTTTCCGGGTCTGAGGGCCGCCGAGGGGGGCAGAAGTTCATCGCCGCTGGAAAAGACGGCACAACGCGGCCGCGCCCGTACGGTGACCTGGGCAATACCACACATGGCAAGCAGGCCAAGGTCTGCCGGCCGCAGACGATGCCCCGCAGGGAAAAGGAGCTCCCCGGCACGCACATCCATCCCTGCCACCCGCACCGCTTCACCGGCTCGCACCGCACGGAACACGTGCACCACCGCCGGCAGTTCGCCGCTTTGCCATAGGGCCTGATCGGTATCCTCGATCGGGACAACGGCATCCGCCCCGTCCGGGATCGGAGCCCCGGTCATGATGCGCACCGCCTGTCCCGCACCGACCACGATGCCGCCCGGATCGTGCCCGGCCGGCAGATCGGCCACCACCTGAAGCACGGCCGGCGCTTGCGAGGAAGCGGATTGAGTATCCGCGGCCCGCACGGCGAAGCCATCCATGGAAGAATTGGCAAAAAGCGGCAGATCATACGGCGCCACGATCGGCTCGGCCAGGACGCGTCCATCTGCATCCTGCAAAGGCACCGTTTCCGTGCCTGCCACGGGCGCGATCATCTCGATCAACTGCCGCTGGGCTTCTGAGACGGAACGTAGATCGGTCATGGTATCACTCCAGGCGGTGAATTATACCATCTCTTCTCCGAAAAACGGGGCGATTGGCGCCGCTTGACAAACAAGCGCCCTCGGCGTTTCGGGTTTCGGGCGTTTCTCCGAATATTGACAACATCTCTCATCGCGAATACACTCAGCGAAACTTTATCGCCCCTTCCACTGTTTTCTCCCCGCGCCAAAGGAGGAGCCATGAACTTGGATTTCGATCTTTATCGGCGGACCGTACAAGTCTCTTCCACCCCCCTGGTACGCCTTTCGACCATTGATATTTCCCCTGAACATCCTCAACGCACCTTTGTCTTCATCCACGGGTTCGGCGGGAGAGCCTCCCAATGGCGCTACCAGCTACAAAGCTTCTCGGTAGAGAACCGGGTGGTCGCGCTGGACCTGCGCGGCCATGGACTATCTGACCGGCCGGCTTCCGGCTACGATCTGGACACCATGCTGAAAGATATAGAAACGGCGCTGGAGAGCCTAGGCGTCGCTCGTCCGTTCGTGCTGGTGGGGCATTCGTTCGGCGGAGCGCTGGCCACCGAATATGCCTTACGCCACCCCGATCACCTGGAAGCTTTGATCCTGCTGGCGACGACAGCGCGTTTCCGTTTCAATTGGCTCTACCGTCTCGGCTTATACCTGCCGGATTGGATGCTCCACATCGCCGAACGCTTCACCCGTCAATGGCTTTCAGCACCCCCTTACGTGCTCAAACCCTTCTATCGTCAATCGGTGGTGAAATGGTCCGGATACGAGGCCTTCCCCCGCCTCAAAGTGCCGACCCTGGTCTTGCGCGGCCATCGCGATCTGGTCTTTGAGCGACCGCTCTTTGAGGAAGTCGTCCACCTCATCCCCGGCGCGCAAGAAGCCGATATCGGCGCATCGGGACACATGCTGATGCTGGAGCGTCACGAGGCCGTGCGACGCGCCATCGAGCGCTTTCTTGCCGGCGAGCAGCAGCGTTCCTGGCGAGAAGAAGGCAAGCCGGTGCCGGGAAAAGGACGAGAAGCGCTACGCCGCGAACGTCCGTGGCTGGTGCATTACGAGGCCGGCGTGCCTTATACCATCGCCATCCCCTCGATCCCGTTGCCCACCTTGCTAGAATCCGCCGTACGTCGTTTCCCGCATCGCCCGGCGATGATCTTCCATGGGCACACATGGACCTACCAGCAGCTCGATCGAGAAGTGAATCGCTTCGCCAACGCGCTGCTCGGCATGGGGCTGGGAAAAGGGGCACGCGTCGGGATTCTGCTGCCGAACATCCCCCAGGCCGTGATCGCGTTTTACGGCACCCTGCGCGCCGGCTGCGTTGCCGTCTTCGTCCCCCCGCTAACCGATCCGGAAGAGACTTTGCGCCAGCTGCAGGAAGCCGAAGTCAGTGTGGTGGTGACGCTCAACCTATGGATCGGGATGGCACGTCAGCTGCTGAACAGCGGCATTGTCCCTCATCTGATCCTGACGGACGCCGCCGATCTACTGCCGGCGACCAAACGTTGGCCGGCTCGCTGGCGAAATCGCGGCTTGAAGCTGGAAGGCGCGCTGAAGTATCGTCGCTGGGTCAACGGTCAATCCGCGCTCGCGCCCTCCGTGGCGGTAGCACCTGAAGATATGGCCGTGATCCAGTATACGGGCGGCACTACGGCGCAGGCGCGCGGCGTGGTTCTCTCCCATCGCAATCTGGTCGCCAACGCGCTGCAGACGCGTCACTGGATGCCCAACGCGCAGGAGGGAAAAGAACGTTTCCTGTGCGTCCTTCCCTTTTCCCATAGCTACGGGCTCACCACGGCGCTCAACACGCCGATTGCCCTGGGCGCCGCGCTGATCCTGGAGCCCCAATTCCAAGTGCAACACATCCTCGAAAGCATTCGCCGCCACCGTCCGACCATTTTTCCCGGTGTACCTTCCATGTATATGGCGATCAACGCCACGCGCGGTGCGCGGCGCTATGGGATTTCTTCGATCAAAGTATGCATCAGCGGATCGGCGCCGCTGCCGGTGGAGGTCCAGGAAGCGTTTGAAAAGCTGACGCGCGGCCGGCTGATCGAAGGCTACGGCCTGACCGAAGCCTCCCCCGTGACCCACGCCAACCCGTTAAACGGATTGCGCAAAGCCGGCAGTATCGGCATCCCATTGCCCTCGACCGAAGCACGCGTCGTAGACCTGCGGAAGGGTCGACGCGAAGTGCGCCGCGGCCAAATCGGTGAGCTGGCCGTGCGCGGCCCACAGGTCATGCTCGGTTACTGGAAGAATCCCCAGGAAACGGCGCGCGTGCTCGATGAGGATGGCTGGCTGCTCACCGGCGATATTGCCCAAATGGACGAAGATGGTTACTTCCGAATCATTGCGCGCAAGGCCGATATGTGGTATCCTGGAAACCTAAGACGGCCGGTCTTCCCGCGCGATGTGGAGGAAGTGCTCTATGAGATACCGCAGATCAAAGAGGCCGTCGTTGTTGCAGTTGCCGGGCAAGCGATCGCATTCGTCATTACCACCCCCGATCGTCCAAGCAGCGAAGCCATCCTGGGTTACTGTCAACGCCGGTTGCCGCCGGAGCTGGTGCCGCGCGCCGTCTTCTTTGTAGACGATTTTCCGCGCACTTTTATCGGCAAAGTCTTACGTCGTGAGTTGATTAAACGCTATGAACAATCTTTGGAACGCTCTTCAGGCTGAAACCCATGCCTCGCTACCCGATCACAAAGTGAATTTTGTTCGCCGGGGAGAAGGCCGGCCAGTGCTGATGATCCATGGCCTGGCCGCCTCTTTGCACGATTGGGACGATTTGCTCCCCGCCGTCGCCGCCGCCGGTTTTGCCGCTTATGCCTGCGATCTGCTCGGTCACGGAGAGAGCGCCAAGCCCAAAACGGCGAGCGCCTATACGGCCGAAAATGCCTTTCAGCACTGGCGGCGCTGGTGGGAACAAGAAGCCCCACCCCGCAATCAAATCCTCATCGGTCATTCGCTGGGCGGATATATGGCGCTCGAATATGCACTGCGCTTCCCAGAGCGCCTAAGCGGATTGGTACTCATCAACCCTTTTTACTCGCTGGCACAGCTCTCCCGTCCGCTCCAACGGTTCCTGCGCTATCCGATCAAGAACACGGATTGGCTTGAACGAACCCCCTATTGGGTCTTTCGCCTGCTGGTCGATCTCACCAGCCTACGCTGGGAAAAGGGGAATATCGATCACATCCTGCCGGAACATATTCGCGCCCAAAGCGCCTGGGACTACAAACGCGCCGCACCCGGCATCTACAACCTCCCCCGCACGATCCGCAATCTGGAGCCTGAACTCAAACACATTCGCGTCCCGACGCTGCTGCTTTGGGGGGAGCGGGATCAGACACTCGATCCGCTCTCGTTTAAGCACTTGCTAGACCTGATCCCTACTGCAAAAGGGGTTTCATTCCCACGTTGTGCCCATATCGTTCACCAGTGCCATCCGCAACAGGTCAATGAGAAGGTGCTGGACTTCCTGGCCGAGCGAAAGATGATCTAGCACAATGGCTCGGTTACAGTTACAGAGAGTACGCTCGCACCACTGAAGTGCTTGTCAAACCAGGGCTAAAAATCGAAGGACGCAGAGGATCCCTCTGCGTCCTTTTTCCAGGAGGCTGCCATGAAACTCTCTAATTCAGTGCCACTTCTTTCTTACGTGCCTTAGCTCGCTCCAGCGCTTCCATCCAAGCAATCTGCATTGCGGTCAATTCGGTGGTAGATTGCTCTTCCGCTTCGTGCTTTTCTTGTTCTTGGGCCACCGCCTTTTTGGCCTTCTTGCCCTTCGCCGCCCGTTCCGGTTTTGGCGCTTCGGCCACCGGAACTTCTTCGACGACTGGCTGCGGCTGCAGCGCCTTGATACTCAGGCGAATTTGCTTTTTGCGCCGATCGGCGCTCAACAACACGGCCTCGATCTCATCGCCTTCTTTCACCACTTCACTGGGATGCTTGACAAAGTGGTGCGCCATCTCGCTGATGTGGATCAAAGCCGGACGTTCGGCACCGATCTCGACAAAAGCACCGTAGCTTTCGATGCGCACAACCTTCCCCTTGACCACCATGCCGGGTTTCATTTCTTTCCACTCTAAAGCCAACGGCTCGATCATCGTCAATTCGATGCGGTCATTGCGCACGCGCTTAACCCAAACTTCTACTTTTTGTCCCACCTGCACGACCTCTTCCACACGATTGACAGGCGGGTCTTTACGCAATTGAGAAATATGAATCACTCCCGGCACCGGTTGACCGATGTCAACAATGGCACCCGCGAGTGAGGTTTTGATCACAGTACCGGATAACTTCGTTTTCGGGGCGAGGGCAGGCAATTCAAGAATTTCCATGGTTTTCTCCTTCTTTTGACAAATAATTTACGGCGCATTTTTCTTCGCACCATGCAATGCGCGCCGGTTGTTTCCTGTAGCAGGCCAGCAATTGATTATAATACGTTGTGACAAAATTGTCAAACAAATTTGGCCCTTTTTGAACATACTGCCAATCCGGTCACAATGACGCGCCTCTCGATTTAACCACAGAACCGGATACCGAACGCGCCTGCCAAGAGCAGAGGTGCCCACAACACCTCACGCAGGACGATATTCGCCCTCTTTCACCAGCCGCCGCTCACCGTTTTCCTCTTCGTAAATCTTATAGCGCAATTCGATCGGCATGACGCGTGCCAGCATTCCCTGCGCCGGGCAGTAACGTGTGGCCGAAAGCTCAATGGCACGCACAACCGCCGCTTCGTCCACCTGGTGCCCGGTAACGTGATATTCAATCACCGCATGGGTGAAAACTTTAGGGTGCTCGGTCGCCCGATCGGCCTGCACGCGCACTTCAAAGGCCGTTACTTGCTGGCGCTTTTTCTCCAGGATCGAGATCACATCCATCGCCGTACACCCGGCCAAACTCATGGCCATCAGTTCCATCGGACGAATGCCGCTGTTATTCCCGCCGACGGCCTCGTCCGTATCCAGACGCACCGGGAAGCCGGAATCGGAGACCGCATCGAACGTTAATCGTCCTTTCCAGGTGACTTTTGCCTCCATAAAGCTACTCTCCTATCAGTGGGGTAACGTACTTTTCGAGCATATTCCGGGTGATCGCGCCCACCCAAGCCAGACGCACAACACCCTGGCGATCGATCACAAACGAGGACGGGTAGCTCATCACCTGAAAAACACGGGAGGCCTCGTTCTGCGGATCGAGCCAGACCGGCAGGCTGAGTTGATACTGTTTGACAAATTCTTGCACCAGCTCGGCCGGGTCGCCGGCATTGATGGCGATCAAAGTAAAGCCTTCCTTGCGATGGGCCTGATAATAGGCATCCAAGGTGGGCATTTCCGCTTTACAAGGTGGACACCAGGTAGCCCACAAGTTAACCAACACAACCTGTCCGCGGTAATCGCTCAAAGCACGCGGCGTGCCCTGCAGATCGCTCAAGGTCAGGGAGGGAGCCGCAAACTCAACCTGGGCCGGCACGGCGGAAACTTGCTCGCTCTCGGTTTGGGCCGGGCGGCTAAGAGCAACCATGGCGATCACACCGATCACGATCAGAGCCGCGCCGACGAAGATGAGCGTCAGCGAAGTTCCTGAAGGCGCCGCCCGATTCACGCTCTTTTTCCTCTTCTTCACAGCATGCGCTCTGCTCATTTTTCCCTCTCAGCGATGATGAATGCGACGGAGATCGCTTTCGAGCGTGCCCTGGAGATAGGCCATCACTGCTTCGCGGATGGGACCTCCGACAAGGATCACTTGCAATCCGGCAGCCAACGCTTTGCGATAGGCCGGTTCGCCCATCCCACCCACCAGCAACACCTGACAATCGCCGATCGGAGCGAACATATCGGCATGGAAATGAGGCTGATCGTGCCCGTTCTCATGAGGGTGATGGAGATGATGCGGCTTCTGACGTACCTCTTCGGCCACGATCTGCCCATTCTCGATGGTGAAGACACGATAAAGGGGCGCCATTCCAAAATGGGCGGAAAGGCGCTCCCCATCTTCGGTTACCGCCGCAATGCGCACGGTGCTCATGGATCACCTCAACGAGCCAACGCGGCACGGATCTCCGTCAGCAGGTGGGTCTCCGGCACGGCCCCGATCACCGTTCCCTTCCCATCGTTGATCGTGGTATGCGGCACACCGCTGACGCCGTATTTATCCGCCAGCTCCGGAAATTCCAGCGCCTCGATCATCTCGGCACGGATCATCTTGGGGTTCTCCATCGCCATCATATGCGCCAGGACCACAGCACGCGGACAGTAGGGACAGGTAGGCGTGACGAACACCTGCAAATGGAGCGGCTTATCCAACGAACGCAGGAACTCGCGCGTGCTCTGGCTGAGGCCGGAATCGCGGCTAGAGACGATCAAGATGTCCTGGATCAGGGACGTAAATTCGTGGCCGGAAGGGATGCCGGCATAGCGAATGCCCAGATCGGTGATCTGATCTCCTTCTTTGGCCGCAATGACAATGCCGGGCGCCTTATCCACCTGATAAAGTTGGGCCACATCCGAATCGGCATCCAGATCGTAAACGCTCAGGCTGAGCTTATCCGAAAGCGCCGTGACCTCTTCCAGCAACTGTTGCGTCTCTTCACAGTATTCGCAACCGCTCTTGCGGCCGAAGAAGAGGATGTGAACAGGATGTTGCAGGCCTTCAAAGACCTCCCGCACCTGTTGGGTGATACTTTCGTTTAGTAGTTTCATATGTCACTCTCCTTAACTGCCCACACGGGGCAAAAAATTTGGGGTTATCAGGTACACCCGCCCCCTCCACCGACAATGTAGCCACAGGCCGGGCATTCTAGGTCGAGGGTTCCATTGTACTCCAGTTTTCCCCGGCCGCACTGTGGGCAGAGATCACCGACTTTATAGACGATCGTCGGTCGCTCCGCAGGCTCCACGCCTTGAAGCAGCAAACGCTCAAAGTCGGAAAGAGGAGAGGGCGAATGTTTTTGCTCTGTCACACCGTTTTAGATACAGCAATGCCGTAAAAGTTACAACGGATGCAGTAAAATACACCCATGAGTCCAATCCGAGTTCTGTTCGCCGCCGCCGAGGCCGCACCCTGGGTAAAGATCGGGGGACTGGGCGATGTAGCCGGTGCGCTGCCGCGGGCTTTGAACGAATTGGAAGATGTGGAAGTGCGCCTGATTTTGCCACGTCATGCTGTCCTAGAAAATCTCAATGCCCTGCCGCTGACCTCCTTCAACCTGCGCTATCGTGACACCTTTCAAGAAGTGCAGGTACTGGAAACTCGTCACTCCAACCTTGTGCTTTATCTGATCGACGGTGACCCGATCCGCGCCGCCGGCCCGGTTTATTCGCGCGATCCGCGTTTGGATGCCGAGAAATACGTCTTCTTCTCATTAGCGATCCTCGAATTTGCCCATCTGGAAGAATGGTCTCCTCACATTCTGCACTTAAACGATTGGCACACGGCACTGGCGGCTTTGGGAGTGTATTTCTATCGGGAAACCAAGGGATCAAACCTTCGCACCTTGCTCACCATCCACAACTTGCCGTTTTCCGGTCCGGAGATCGGCGAGCTGCTCGAGGCCTACCATTTCCCCCAACCATCCACCAACCTGCCGGAATGGGCACAACAGCGCCCTCTGCCTTTAGGACTTTGGGCCGCCGATACGCTGGTGACCGTTTCCCCCACCTATGCTCGCGAAATCCTGACCCCCGAACACGGCTGCGGCTTAGAAACTTTCCTGCTTTCCCGCCTGAACGATCTCCACGGTATCTTAAACGGCCTGGATACCGAAACATTTGATCCGGCACACGATACGGCTCTGGCAGCGCCGTTTTCACCCGAAACGCTCGAACAACGGGTAGAGAACAAGCGTCACTTGCTCCAAGAACTCGGCCTCGCCTTTGAGCCGGAAACACCCCTTTTGAGCATGGTCTCGCGCATCGATTTCCAGAAAGGAATTGACCTGGTCATCGAAGCCTTGCGCCAAAGTGCCAACCTTCCCTGGCAAGCCGTCTTCCTCGGCACCGGCGATCTACAACTGGAAGCCGAATTGCAGCGTCTAGAGCAGGAGTTCCCGCAGCGTGTGCGTGTCCTTTTGCGCTTCGATGCCGCCCTGGCACGCCGCATCTATGCCGGAGGCGATCTCTTCCTGATGCCTTCTCGTTACGAACCCTGTGGCATTGCCCAGATGATCGCCATGCGTTACGGGAATTTACCGCTGGCGCGAGCAACCGGCGGGTTGAAAGATACCATCGAAGACGGCCGCAGCGGATTTCTCTTCTACGAAGCCGATCCGCAGGAACTGAAACAGGCGCTCGAACGCGCCCTTGCCGTTTATTCCCGACCGGAATGGAAAGCTATGCAACGCTACGCCATGAGCCGCGATTTTTCCTGGTCGCATGCCGCGCAGGAATATCTCAATCTTTACAACGCCCTGCTACGCGAACATCCACCCCGCTAAACCACCACCGTTTACCACACCACGGTTTCCGTATCTTTACAATCTACATCCACCGTCTACCGTCCATCGTCTATCGTCTAGTCCACCGTCCATCGACCACCGTCCAAAAGAAAGGAGCTGCCATGAAAACCAGAGTTGTCATCCTCGCTGGCGGAGAAGGGACTCGCCTATCCGTGCTAACGGCCAAACGCGCCAAACCGGCCGTTCCGTTTGCCGGCAAATATCGCATTATCGATTTCGCGCTTTCCAATTGTGTCAACTCCGGCTTGGTAGACGTCATGGTGTTAGCACAGTACCGTCCGCATTCGCTGGTGGAACACATCGGCGCCGGCGGCCCCTGGGACCTGAACCGTGATTTCACCGGTGGGGTGCGCATTTATACCCCCTACACCACACGTCACGAAACAGCCTGGTATGCCGGAACGGCCGATGCGGTACAGCAAAACTTCAGCTTCATTAAGCAAGCGCACCCCGATCTGGTGCTGATCCTTTCCGGCGATCACATTTATGCCATGAACTATGATGCCATGATTGCTTTTCACAACGATCACCAGGCCGATCTCACCATCGCTACCATTCGCGTCCCGATGGAGGACGCTTCTCGCTTCGGCATTCTGGAGGTGGATGAGAACTACCGGGTGGTCGATTTTGTAGAAAAACCCGCACAGCCACCCTCTAACCTGGCAAATATGGGCGTCTATCTGTTTCGCTTGGATGTGCTCAACCGGGCGCTGCTAGAGGATCACTTCCGGCCGGATTCCAGTCACGATTTCGGCAAAGACATTCTGCCGCGCCTGGTCAAGGACGGCAAAACACGTGTTTACGCTTTTCCCTATAGCGGCTACTGGGTAGATGTCGGTACTTTGTACTCATACTGGCAGGCGCACATGGACCTGCTTGCCCCGCAACCCCCGTTCGATCTCAACGATCGCTCCTGGATCATCCACACCCGCACCGAGGAGCGCCCGCCGGTCCGCATTTTACGCGGCGCCGAGGTGTGGGATAGCTTGATTTGCGATGGCTGTATCATCGAACCGGGAGCCGTTGTGGAGCGCAGTGTCCTTTCGCCTGGCGTGGTGGTAAAGAGCGGCGCGCAAGTGCGAGAATCCATCGTTTTAACAGACACGATCATCGCTTCCGGCGCCCGCGTTGAACGCACCATCTTAGATAAGCGGGTACAAGTGGGCGAAAATGCTCAGCTGGGAGACCTACAAGCCGATCCGCTCCAGGATGGTCTCCCGGTAGTGGGCAAGAACGCTCACCTTCCCCCCGGCCTGCGCGTGGAACCAGGTGCTACCATCGGCCCTGATGTCATTCCCTCAGATTTTGAAACACTGTACGTCGCTCGTGGACAAACCATCATGACAAAGAGGAAACCCTATGAACTTTAAACGCAACAGTGGCATTCTGCTCCATCCAACCAGCTTGCCCGGTCGCTATGGCATCGGCGACTTGGGACCTGCCGCCTATCGCTTCGTGGATGCTTTAGCTTCGGCCGGCTGCCGTCTTTGGCAAGTCCTGCCGCTCGGCCCCACCGGCTATGGCGATTCTCCCTATCAATGTTTTTCGGCCTTTGCCGGCAATCCGTATCTGATCAGCCCAGAACTTTTGCAGCAGGAAGGCCTACTCAGATCAGAAGATCTGGAAACCCCCCCCGATTTTCCCGCTGCACAGGTGGACTACGGGCGCGTGATCCCCTGGAAATTGCAGTTGCTGGCACGCGCCTTTGAGCGTCTGCCCGAGCGGCCCCACCTACAAGAAGCACTGGAAGCCTTTCGGGAAGCCGAAAAAGACTGGCTGGAAGACTATGCCCTGTTCATGGCGCTCAAAGAAGTCCATGAGGGCCGTCCGTGGAACGAATGGCCCGAGCCGCTGCGCCTGCGTCATCCTGGGACCTTGAGCGCGGCGCGGCGCGACCTTGAGCCCATCCTGCGCCGACACATTTTCTACCAGTTCCTGTTCTTCCGGCAATGGAGCGCCCTGCGAGCCTACGCGCAAAGCAAAGGCATTGAGATCATTGGCGATCTCCCCCTCTTCGTCGCCTATGATAGCGCAGATGTTTGGGCACATCCCGATCTTTTTCGGCTGGATGCCCAGGGAGCACCGACCGTGGTCGCCGGGGTTCCGCCGGACGTGTTTTCGGCCACGGGGCAACGCTGGGGAAATCCGATCTATCGCTGGGAAGCACACCAGGCGCAGGGCTTTGCCTGGTGGATCGCTCGACTGCGTATGGCGCTGCGGCTAGCAGACTTTGTGCGCATTGATCATTTCCGCGGTCTGGCCGCTTGCTGGGAAATCCCTGCAGATTGGCCGACGGCCGAACGAGGCGCTTGGGTGCCGGCGCCGGGCGCAGAATTGCTCGGAGCACTGCAGCAAGCCCTGGGGCATGATCTGCCACTCATCGCCGAGGACCTGGGCGTGATCACGCCGGATGTGGTCGAACTGCGCGAACGCTTCCGCTTGCCGGGAATGAAAATCCTACAATTCGCCTTCAGCGGCCCGGAGAATCCCTTCCTGCCCCATCACTATCCTTCGCATTGCGTGGTCTATAGTGGCACACACGATAACGATACGGCGCAGGGCTGGTGGGAAAAAGCCCCGGATTCCGAAAAAGATTTTGCCCGCCGCTATCTCCCAACCGATGGTCGTTCGTTTGCTTGGGACCTTCTGCGCGCCGCTTGGGCCTCGGTGGCCGTCTTTGCGATTGCCCCCATGCAGGATGTGCTCGGCCTGGGCGGTTGGGCACGCATGAATTATCCCAGCCGTCCCTACGGAAATTGGGCCTGGCGCATGGAAGAGGGCGCTTTCGGCGAAGAAGCCATTGCCCGCCTGCGCGAATGGAATTACCTCTACAGTCGCAACAGGAGCACTTGATTCTGCAAGCCGATCTCCTGTCATTCCCGGCATCGAATGACGAGTTTTCAAACTTCCACCCTGATGGCTATGCTTACCCGACTCTATCACTCACTGGCTTCCTGGAAGATGGCCGTTTTCTTCTCTGTGCTGGCCGGCGGTCTTTCCGCGGCTCTGATCTACAGCCTGAGGGCGCGACCGCCGACAGCCCCTTCCATCCTGGCGCTCCAGCTGGCATTCAGCTCCGATCGGCTGGCCTCGATTCTCGATCAATGGGGAAAAGCCGCCATGGAGGCCTATGTAAACAGCATGTGGCTGGATTTTCTCTACCCACCGGCCTATGCGGCAGCATTTTCGGCCTGGTTCGCCTTCCTGATGCGCAACCAAAAGGAAGACGTACTCCCCATGCGCCACCACCTGGTTCTCTTTGTCATGCCGTTCGTCGCTGCGGGGATGGATTACGTGGAAAACGCGCTACATCTATGGATGTTCGCCATCTTGCATGCCTTGCCGCCACTTGTGGTCTTCCTGGCCTCGCTGGCCGCCGCCATCAAATGGAGTTTGATCGGTATATCCATCGTCGTCATTGGGAGCCTCGCCATCCGCTTTCTAATGAGCAAACGCTAGCGTTTGCTCTACAGCGTAAAAAAGGGAATCAGTGCCAAGAAAGCTGCTGAAAGGCCACAGGCAATGTTGACCCAGTCATTGTTCAGCCAGCTCAAGCCGCGCAGGCGCGACGTAGTCGCTCCACAACGATGCTTGGGATGTTGTTCGGTCTCTTTGCGACAATTCGGGCAGAAGTAAATAGCCTGCAACGTATCGCCGAGGAGGGAATCGATCAGCGAGCCGACCAGCCCGGCCAGGGCGATGAGCAGAAAGGCCAAAAACGGCTGAGAAAGAGGCAGTGGCGAAAAGAAAGCCGCCGGAACGGCAATCACCACAGCACCCGCCAAAGCGGCAAGCGTACCGATAAGGGTTACCCCGCCCGAAGTGCCTTTTTCGACGATCTGCCAGGTGGTCAGGCGACGCGGGGGATGAGGCGAGAGGACCCCTAGCTCGGTCGCCCAGGTATCGGCATTGACTGCCGCTAGCGAGGCAGCAAAAGCGATCCACGGCCAGGAGGCCTGAGGGAAAGCGGCATGTGCCAGGACGCACAGCGTAGCCACTCCCCCGTTCGCCAGCACTTGCATGGCATCCCGTTGACCGCCTTTGGCGAATTTGTCCCCCAAATCCTGCTTGCGACGAGCAAAGGCATGGGTCAGGCCGGAAGATGTGAAAAAGAAGAGCAACAGGAGCAACGCCCACGGCCACCCACCCAGGCCAAAGATCAGGCCGCCGACCAGCGTGGCCGCGAACGCACCATCTGCCGAGAGGGCACGAAATCTCCAACCCAAAACAGAAACCAGCAGCGCAAGGAGAAAGGCTAGGATCATCGGATGCGAAGAAGAGTGGTATGCATTTGGTTCAGATGCTGGCGATCGTGCTCGGCGATCAGGTTGATCACCCCTTGCAGGGTGATCGGGCCGAAAATGGAATGACGCGCCAGGCGAGACCACTGGGAAGGGGAAAGGGATTCCAGGCGATCGATCAGCTCCAGACGGAAGCGCAAGAATTCGTCAAAAACCGTTCCCCGATCCTGTTTGGCATAGCCGCGTTCTTCAGCCCAGTGATCGGTCTCTTGAGAAACGATAAAGGGATTTTCCTGCTGAAGGAAGAGATCGAGCCGCGGCAGGTTGACTTCAGCATCTACATCGCGCAGGTGAGCTAGGATTTCCAGCGCCGACCATTCTTGGGGAAGCGGGCGAGTGCGCCAGCTTTCGGGAGAGAAGCTCTCCATCCAGTGGGCGATCACTGCGGGAGTGGCCCGCAGGAGCGCCAAGAGCGCCGGCGGTTCCAGATGCGGCATGCCATCCGGAGCCGGAGAAAAAGCCTGAAGCCAGGCTAGGGCCTCTTTTAACGAGCCGTGCGCTACGGCGTGGTCCCGATCCGCCGGCGGCGTAGCTTGGGTGGTGACCCAGTAAGGGGTGAAGGATAACGCTTGGGTCGGCAGGATGTCTAAATCCCAGTCATCGCCGATCATTACGATCGTTGATTCCGGCCATCCCAGGAGGCCGAGCACTTCGGCATAGTATTCGATGGAAGGTTTTGCAAAGTGGAAGTGCTCGTAGGAGGTGATCAGGGCAAAAGGATAGCGCTCCGGCGGGAGACCGGCCCAGGTGAGACGATGTTCGATGGCACGGCGCGGGAAGATCGGGTTGGTGGTGATGGCGACGCGATGACCTTTCTCGAATGCCCATTCGACGAGACGTTGCGCCTCCGGCCTTGGACGGGAAAAGGATTGCAGGGTTGGGAAAACTTCTTCGTAGAACCGGTCGATCACCGGCTGAAGGGCCTCAGGGGTGAGATCGATCAGGGGAAAGAAGACTTGATTGAAGGCCTGGCGCAGGGTTTGCGTGGGATGACGGTTCTGCATCATGTGGCGCGTGCCTTGCATGAGAGCCGGTAGCATCCGCTGAGGAGAGACATAGGGCTCCAGAAAACGCGCCAGGGCTTGAAAATAGGCCGGGATGAAAGTCTCCATCTGGATATCCAGGAGGGTACCATCGAGGTCAAGAAGAAGGGTGAGGTTCATGGTTCGAGTTGGCTGAAAAGGGGTGGCAAGGAATGACACTCTCCACAACCGATTTGCGGTTCGGGAACAGGGCGCCGGGTTTTCTCACACCAGGCTTCGATCTGAACCTGTTGACGGAAGAGGGTTTGAAGCGAACGTACCAGACGTGGACGGAGCTGTAAATGGGGGCAGGCATTGGCACGCAGAATGGAGGGTACTGGACAGGTGGCGCAAAGGGACGGTTTCCATGAGAGCCGATGTGCCTGCAGGAGGCGGCATTCTTCGATTTGACGGCCACGGAAATAGTCGCCGTAAAAATAAGGACATTCTATTCCTTGCGGTGTTTTCATGGAAGAACAGCGATCTTAGTTGAGCGAGAACATGTTTTGGGAAAGCCGCTTTCCTTTGATGCGCAAGATGATCCAGAGCGCATCCTCTTCTTCCGATAAAGCGCGTAGGTCGGGAAGAGAAAAGATCTCGTTCCCCCTGGAGATCTGACCTTCCAGGAAACGGGAGAGTTTGGTGAGGTCGTTGAGGATCTCTTCGATGAGTCGGAAACGTTCTTCGCTCATTTCGTGAGACTGAAAAAGTTTGGCAAGGGTATCCTTGAGGAGTTCGATGCGCTTTTCGGTGTATTGCTGGATTTCGATCATCTTGGAGAAACGCTCGGAAAGACGGGTGTGAGCCTCCTCTAGTTGTGTGAGGCGGGCTTCAACACGCCGATGATTGCGATAGAGCTCGCGAACGTGTTCTTCGAGGAGGGCAATGCGTTCCTCCTGGGACAGGTGGGCGCCGAAGATCGGTAATCTTTTGAGGAGATTGCGAAAGGCACGTCGCCCAATTCGTACGAAGCGCCGCCAACGTTCACGCCATTCTGAGAGCAAGTTGGATCTTCGATCAGGAAGGGGGGACATGGCAACTCTCCTTTGAAACCGACCGAGAAGAAGCCGGCAGAAAAGATTATACCCTGAGTTTGAATGTGCAGGATAGGATTCGCTACGGCAACAACAAGTGATCCCTGGTAGAATGGCATGGTAGTGCACCATCCCGGAAATGAACTATACCGGTAGCCATGGTCAAAAGGAGAAAAGGATGAATATTTCGTATGCGATCACCGAGCTAAAGCGCAGCACAGCCGTGATTCGCTCTTTGGTGGAAGACATCGACCCCGCCACAATGCGTTGGAAACCAGCAGATACTTCCTGGTCAATGCTCGAAGTGCTCTGTCACTTGCGGGATGAAGAGCGCCAGGATTTCCCTTTTCGCATTCGCCATCTTTTGAGCGGCGCGCAACACCCCTGGCCGCCGATTCAACCGGCACAGTGGGTCACGGAGCGACGCTATAACGAAGAAGAACCATCCGAGGCGCTGCAGGCTTTTCTGGAGGAACGTCACAAAAATCTTGAGTGGCTTGGAACGCTGGATTCCGTCTCCTGGGACATTGCTTATGCGTATGAACCGTTACGCGGTTTGACCGCCGGCGATTTGTTAGCCGCATGGGTCGTACACGATTTGCTTCACATTCGTCAGATCAACGAACTGCGCTACTTTATCGCAAGAGAACGGCTCTCGGAATATAAAATCATCTATGCTGGCGATTGGTGATTGATTCGTATCGAAAAAAACTCCCCGGAAGGGTAAGTTCCGGGGAGTGAACCTTTTAGTAGACCAGGCTCTTCTTATCCACCGTGATGCGTTTGCGGAACATCCAGTAGGTCCAGGCCTGATAGGCAAGGACGATCGGGACGAAGATCAGCGCCACGATGGACATCACGGTCAGGGTGTACTGCGAAGACGATGCGTTGTAGATGGTCAGGTTATAGGCCGGGTTGGTGCTGGAGATCATGACGTTGGGGAACATCGCCAGGAAGAAGGTGGCCTGGGTGAGCACGATGTTCAGCGCCACCATGACGAATGCCCAGCCTTCACGTTTCTGATTGATGAAATAGAGCGCCACCAGCAACACCACCACCGCCGCAATCGGGATGATCCCCGGATTGACCTTGCCGCGCGCCCAGAAGCCCAGAATGTAGGTCCAGACGGTGAGGATGAGATAGAGCGCAGTCGCCACATACCAGAGCGTCTTGGCCGCATTGCGGGCGCGCTCGCGCAGTTCACCATCCAGTTTCAAGCTCAAGAAATTCGCCCCATGGAGCAGGAAGATGGCCGTTGTGGTCACGCCACCGAGCAGACCATAGGGGTTGAGCAGGGTGAACAGGTTGCCGGTGTACATCATCTTCTCGTTGATCGGCACGCCGCGCAGTAGGTTGGCGAACGCCGCACCGAGCAGCACCGAGGGCAGGAACGAGCCGATGGCGATCATCCAGTCAAACGTATTGCGCCACTTCGGGCTGGGGTGCTTCGAGCGGTATTCAAACGAGACGCCGCGCAGGATCAGGCCGAGCAGCAGCAGGAACAGCGCCAAGTAGAAGCCGCTGAACATGGTGGCATACCACTGCGGGAAGGCGGCAAAGGTCGCACCGCCGGCCGTCAACAACCAGACCTCATTCCCATCCCAGACCGAGCCGATGGTATTGATGATGGCGCGGCGTTCCTCATCCTTCTTCCCTAGGAAGGGGAGCAACATCCCCACGCCGAAATCGAACCCTTCCAGGAAGTGGAATCCAATCCACAGGACGGCGATCAGAGCGAACCACAGGGTTTGGAGAAATTCATGGGACATATCAGCTCTCCTCTATGACTTAATCCTGAGCACCGGCCAGCGCAGGCGCCACGTCAACCGATTCTTGCAGCGCGGCTTCGGGTCCGGCCTGGGCATACTTGCGCATCAGGAACAACATCACACCGGCCAGCACCCCATAGATCAGTACATAGCCGACCAGCGAAATCCACAAATCCACGACGGTCAAGTTGGGCGAAACGGCATCCTCGACCTTGAGCAGGCCCTGGACGATCCACGGCTGGCGCCCCGTCTCGGCCAAGATCCAACCGCTGATGTTCGCCGCATAGACCATCGCAACCAACCAGAAGGGCAGCTTCTTCATCCAGCCGGCCATCTCATAGTTAGGTTTGCGGGTATTCCAGAGCAACCAGGCCGAGATGGCGATCATGATGAAACCGATTGTCATCATGATGCGGAAGCTCCAGTAGGTGATGACCATCAGTGGAACGTAGTCACCGGGGCCATAGAGTTGCTCATATTCTTTCTGGATATCGTTCACGCCGCGCACTTCGCAATCGAAGTTATTGCAGGCCAGGAAGCTGAGCACATACGGCACACGAATAGACCAGACTTCGCGCTTGCCGCTGAGATCACCGATCGTGAGAATGGAGAAAGAAGCCGGCTTGGAGGTCTCCCAGTGGGCTTCCAAAGCGGCAAATTTCATCGGCTGTACTTCGTACATGTGCTGGCCGAGCGTGTGACCGCCCAAAAAGACGATGGAGCTGGCAATGACGCCGACCAGGGCTGCGATTTGGAAAGAGCGCTTGTAGAAATCTACGTACTGCTTGCGTGCCAAGTGCCAAGCGCTCACAGCCAGGATCACAAAGGACGCCGTAGCAAAACCAACGGCCAGGGTATGCCAGATCATCAGCCAGGCCTTTGGATTGCCGATCACGGCAAAGAAATCCACCATCTGCGGGCGACCGGTGACCGGGTTGATCTCATAGCCCACCGGATGCTGCATCCAACCGTTGGCGATCAGAATCCACACAGCCGAAAGGTTCGAGCCGATTGCCGCCAGCCAGATCGAGGCGAGATGCGCTCTTTCCGGGATGCGCCCTTCTCCGAAGATCCACACGCCCAGGAAAGTGGATTCCATGAAGAAGGCCAGCAACGCTTCAATAGCCAACGGCGCGCCGAAAATATCGCCCACAAAGCGGCTGTATTCACTCCAGTTCATGCCGAACTGGAATTCTTGGACGATACCGGTCACCACACCCAGGGCAAAGTTGATCAGGAACAGCTTGCCCCAGAATTTGGCCATCTTACGCCAGGTCTCATCGCGGGTCTGGTAGTAGCGCGTCTGAAAATAGGCTACAAACCAGCCCAACCCCAAAGTCAACGGCACGAAGAGCCAGTGATAGATAGTGGTCAGCGCAAATTGCCAACGAGCAAGAGTCAAAACATCCATATAGAACCTCCTTTTCATAAAAATGAAAATAAAAAAATGGGATGGAGATTAGGTTCCTTGCAATAGATTCACCTCCTCCTGAAGGTGGAAATGCAATTCCTCCCAACGTAGGGCCTCAGCCGCCAATTCATCGAACGTGACCTTTGCCAACGTTAGGCGAATGATTGCATCCAGGTGCCCCCATTGACGGCGCACCGGACAACCATCTTCAAACGGACAATCTACCTTCCCGTTGATACACTCGGAAACGTGGATCGGCCCTTCAAAATACTCAACAACCTGTAAAAGGGTGATCAATCGTGCCGGGCGCGCCAGTTGAATGCCTCCATCCCGTCCGGCATGGGTCAGGATAAAGCCCCCTCTGGCCAGCGCCGCTACGATCTGCAAAGCCAGCGCCGGCGGGATGAGCATCTCTTCCTGGATCAATGCGGTTGGCACGCGGGCATCTTCCCCCCGTTTGGCCAGCGCCAACAGCACACGAATGGCATAATCGGTCTTGCGATTCAAGCGCAACATGGCTAAACTTGACTTCTGCTGTAAACGTCTACTATGATTGTAAGGGTTTGACAGGCGAAATCAAGTTCAGAATGTCACAAAAAGTTAGGGAAAAACTTCATACAAGTATCCCCCTCCCCTCATGTTACACAATCTTCGCCGAAAGGGATGGTACATCGGGCTCAAAAGGAAACAATCAACACGGCGAACAAGAATGGGCTATAATCCAACCAACCTCTGCTCTTTCGTAAGAGATTCCTCGGCTCCTTTTCAAAAATCATTCCCCCGCCGAGAATCTCCTGAGCTGGATGGCGAAAAACATGTCCTGGCTACTCCGCCTCTCCTTTCATCTCTGGTATTACTCTCGCCCACCGTGGGATAAAGGCATCTCCCCGCCGGAACTGCTGGAATTCCTGGCAACTCACCCCTCAGGCCGCGCCATTGATCTAGGTTGCGGCACCGGCACCAACGTCCTCACCCTGGTGCGCCACGGCTGGCAGGTGACCGGCGTGGACTTTGCCCCGCGCGCCATCACGTTGGCACGTCGCAAGCTGCAGGAGGCCGGCCTCCAAGCCGATCTGCGCGTGGCCGATGTTACCCGTCTGGATGGTATTGAAGGTCCTTTCGACCTAGCGCTCGATATCGGCTGCTTCCACGGCGTCACCGATCGCCTTGCCTACCTCCGTCAGCTCGATCGTATCCTGCGTCCTGGTGGTCACTGGCTGCTCTATGCCTTTTTCCGCCCGGTTCAGGCCGCCCGCTTCGAGGGAAAAGACCGTTTATTCGCCATCCTGCAATCGCGCACGCCCCCAGGCCTAGAAGAAAAGGACCTGGAACACATCCTTCAAAGGGGTCTGCGCCTGCTTTGGAGGAAAGATGGTCAGGATCGACGCGGTCGGCCTTCGGCCTGGTTCCTGTTCCAAAAGGCCGAGAACGAATCTTCCGGAGACCCATGAAGATCCTCTTCCTATTCCTGGATGGTATCGGTCTGGGTACGGACAATCCGAACACAAATCCCCTTTCCCGCGCCAACATGCCTTTCCTGCAAGCATTGTTGGATGATCGGCGCCTGTTGCTCACTTCTGCGCCGTACGAAGGAGAACATGCCTCGCTCTTCGCCCTGGATGCCCGTCTGGGCATTCCGGGATTGCCGCAATCGGCTACCGGTCAGGCAACCCTTCTCACCGGTCGCAACATTCCTCAGATGATCGGCTACCACTACGGTCCTAAACCGAATCCGGAAATCGCCGCTCATCTGACAAACGGCAATTTGTTCAGTCACTTGCGTTCAGCAGGGCGACGCACCGCTCTGTTGAACGCCTATCCGCCGCGTTACTTTCAAGGCATTCAAAGCGGCCGTCGACTCTATTCGGCCATCCCCTTGGCCGTGACTGCGGCCGGTCTGCCGCTTTTTGGTGTGGAGGAACTCTTTTCCGCTCGCGCCCTCTCCGCCGATTTCACCGCCGAAGCCTGGCGCTCTATGCTCGGGTTTCCCCAAGCACCTGTGCGCTCCCCGCGCGAAGCCGGTCACTTAATGGCTGAACTGGCCTCTGAATACGATTTTTCGCTCTTTGAATACTGGGCCAGCGATTATGCCGGTCACAAGCAGGATATGGAATGGGCTGTACGCCAGCTAGAAACCTTCGATGGCCTCCTTCAAGGGCTATGCGAAAATCAACCCGCCGATCTATTGATCCTGATCACATCCGATCACGGAAATATGGAGGACCTTTCCACCCGTCGCCACACCTTGGCTCCCGTGCCCCTGCTCTTGATCGGCCCCTCCATCGCCCGCGCCGCATTCCGAGCCGCCACGGACCTCACACACTTAGCCCCCATCATCCGCTCCATTCTCGAATAACCTCTTCACCCTCTCACCCTCTCACCATCTCCTGCTCTCCCGTTCTCACCCTCTCCCTCTCACCCTCTCCCTCTCCCGCTCTCCCCATCTCCATCCCCATACACCCCCCTCATCTCCTTCGGCAACGCCGCGGCAAGGGTATACATCAGCCGTTCGGTCAATTCCAAAGGGGATTCATCCGCGCCAGCCAACAAAGGCGGCAAAATTTTCACCTCCACCACCGTTCGCCGCGGGAACTGCTTGAAGAAGCGATCGCTGCCGATAATCGCCACCGGCACGATCGGCACCCGCATCTCAATTGCCAGACGGGCCGCTCCTGTTTTACCGACACTCAGACCACGCCCCTTGGAACGTTTCCCTTCCGGGAACATCCCCAACACCGCTCCGTATTCCAACACCCGTCGGGCATGCTGCAACGCCCACTCATCCCGCTGACCACGATATACCGGAAACGCCCCCAGGTTACGGAAAAGCACGTCGAGCAACGGATTGCGGAAAAGCTCGGCCTTAGCCATGAAAAACAACGGTCGTGGCAGCGCCATTTGTAACGGGAAAACGTCAAAATTGGTCACGTGATTCGCCGCCACGATGGCCGGCCCATCCATCGGGAAATGCTCTGTCCCCTCCACGCGCAAATCCATGATCAGGCGAAAAAGGGCCGTCAACACCACTGTGATCACCTTGCGCAGGGGTGTCATCTCAAACACAAAGTTTTTGGAAAAACGGACATCGGTTGTCATGCGGCTTTCGATTATACTTGACATTACCAAACTTTGTCTTCGTTGAGGTGGCTATGGATACCACAATTGAAAGCATTTCTGCGTTAGAAATCCTCGATTCCCGCGGCAACCCAACCGTTGAGGTCGAAGTGGTGCTGGCGGATGGAGCATGGGGACGCGCCGCCGTTCCTTCCGGCGCATCCACCGGGGTTCACGAAGCGCTCGAACTGCGCGATGGAGAGAAAACGCGCTACTTGGGCAAAGGCGTGCGCCAGGCCGTAGCTCATGTCAACGGCGTGATCGCCGAAGCCCTGGCCGGCTGGGATGCGCTCGATCAGAAGGCCATTGACGCCGAGCTTTTGGCCCTCGATGGCACCCCGAACAAATCCCGCCTGGGCGCCAATGCCATCCTGGGGGTGAGCCTGGCAGTGGCCAAAGCCGCCGCCAATTCGCTTGGCCTCCCCCTCTACCGTTACCTGGGCGGCGTTTATGCCCACACCTTGCCGGTCCCGATGATGAACATCCTGAACGGCGGTGCACACACGGCCTGGCAATCCACCGACATGCAGGAATTCATGATCATGCCGCTGGGCGCTCCATCCTTTGCCGAAGGTCTCCGCTGGGGCGCCGAAATTTACCATGCGCTCAAGGCAGTGCTCAAAGAACATGGCTATACCACCCTGGTCGGTGACGAGGGCGGCTACGCACCGGCCCTCTCTTCCAATCGCGAAGCGATCGAGTTAATCCTTAAAGCGATCGAAAAAGCCGGCTTCAAGGCCGGGCGCGGTCAAGAGATCGCCCTGGCGCTCGATCCGGCTGCTTCCGAGCTCTATGACGAGAGCACTCGTACCTACCTTTTGCGCAAAGAAAATCGTTCCCTGACCTCAGAACAAATGGTGGCCTTCTGGAAAGAATGGGTGGATGCCTACCCCATCGTCTCCATCGAAGACGGCCTGGCGCAGGACGATTGGGAAGGCTGGCAGCTCCTCACCCGTGAGCTCGGCCATCGCATCCAGATCGTCGGCGATGACCTGCTGGTGACCAACCCGGAACGCGTCGCCCGCGCCATTCGCGAAGGCGCCGCCAATGCCCTGCTCGTCAAGCTCAACCAGATCGGCACCCTCACCGAAACCATCCAGGCCGCCGAGGCCTGTCACCGCGCCGGCTGGCGCACCATCATCTCCCATCGCTCCGGCGAAACCGAAGATACTACCATCGCCGATCTAGCCGTCGCCCTGAATAGTGGCCAGATCAAAACCGGCGCCCCGGCACGTTCCGATCGCGTCGCCAAATACAACCAGCTCCTGCGCATCGAAGCCGAACTCGGCGACGCCGCCCGCTACGCCGGCTGGCAAGCACTTCGCATCTCATCCTAACCCTCTCTCTCCACCAAAAGCAAAAGGGACTCGCTATGAGTCCCTTTTTGCTTCCATCGGTCGAGTCAGAAGTATCTCATCTCCTGCGTCGGATTCCACAGGCAGACATCACTCTCATCTTCCCTCACTCAGCCTCGTGCTCTACGACCACCCTACCATCCGACTATCCGACCAACCGACTAAGCGACTATTTATTGAATTCGGCAAACCGGCGCGCCACCTCATCCCAGTTCACCACATTCCACCAGTTGCTCACATACTCCGCCCGTCGGTTCTGGTACTTCAGATAATAGGCATGTTCCCAAACGTCAATGCCCATCAGCGGGATCATCCCCTCTGAGAGCGGATTGTCCTGATTCGCCGTCGAGACCACGGCCAACTGACCCTGGCGAAGCACCAGCCAGGCCCAACCGGAGCCAAAGCGCCCGTTGGCCGCCTTCTCGAATTCGGCCTTGAAAGCATCAAACGAACCAAATGCCGCGTCGATCGCCTTCGCCAGCTCGCCGCTTGGCGCACCACCACCCTTTGGCGACATAATCACCCAAAACAGCGAATGGTTCCACGTCCCGCCGCCATGATTGCGCACCACCGTGCGAATATCCTCCGGCACAGCGTTCAGATCGCGCAACAGATCCTCCAGCGACTTCGTCGCCAGCTCCGGATGCTTTTCGATCGCACCGTTCAGGTTGGTAATGTATGCCTGATGGTGCTTGGTGTGATGAATCTCCATTGTGCGCGCGTCAATATACGGCTCTAGCGCATCATACGCATAGGGCAAAGGGGGCAATTCGTAGTAGGCCATTTCTTCCTCCGAAAATTTTTTGGATTACTTTGATAATTATAGCACATTTTTGCCCCCCAGCCGGCATTCCATCCACCACTCCCCTCGTCCCCTCTTCCCCTAACATCCTAACTCCTAACCCCTTCCCCTCCCCCATCCAGATTAAAAGCAACGATCGCCTCCCCCTCCGGCGATCATTGCCTCCACTCCCTCTTTCCCGCCCCCGCTCTCCACCTCTCCTGCTCTCATCATCCCCTCTCCCATCTCTCCTCTCCCATCCCCCCTCTCCCGCTCTCACGCTCTCACGCTCTCCTTCTCTCCCCCTCTCCCGCTCTCGTGCTCTCAACCTCTCATCATCTCACACCCTCACCGTCTTCCTCCCATTCACTTGCGGCAAATCCTTCAACGCCTCCATCACCGCCTCCTGCGGATACTCATAATCCTCCAGCGAACCGTTCAGGTAGGCCTCGTACGCGCCCAGATCAAAATGCCCGTGACCGGAAAGATTGAACAGGATCACCCGCTTCTCCCCGCGCTCGCGCGCCTCGATCGCCTGATCGATCGCCACCCGCACCGCATGCGCCGATTCCGGCGCCGGCACGATCCCCTCACTGCGCGCAAAGAGCAAAGCCGCCTCAAAAGTCGCCCGCTGGGGCACGGCCACCGCCTCGATCAAGCCCGCCTCATGGAACGCCGAAAGGCTCGGCGCCATCCCGTGGTAGCGCAACCCTCCTGCATGGATCGCCGGCGGCACAAACGTATGCCCAAGCGTATGCATCTTCACGATCGGCGCCATCCGCGCCGTATCCCCATAATCGAACGTATAAACGCCCTTGGTCAGCGAAGGCGCCGCCGTCGGCTCCACGGCGATCAAGCGCGTCTTGCGCCCGTTGCGCAAATTCTCGCCCAGGAACGGATACGCCAGCCCGGCAAAATTCGATCCGCCGCCCACGCACCCGATCACCACATCCGGATACTCCCCGGCCATCTCCATCTGCTTCAGCGCCTCCTGACCGATCACCGTCTGGTGCAGGATCACGTGGTTCAGCACCGAACCCAGGCTGTACTTCTTCTGACCACCCGAAGTGGCCGCCGCCTCCACCGCCTCGGAGATCGCAATCCCCAACGAACCGGGGTTATCCGGGTCTCTTGCCAGCACCGAGCGTCCGTATTGCGTCCGATCCGTCGGGCTGGCGAACACCTTCGCCCCGAAGGATTCCATTAGAATACGGCGATACGGCTTCTGGCGATAGGAAACCTTCACCATGTAAACTTCCAACTCCAGATCAAAGAAATTACAGGCGATCGCCAGCGCCGAACCCCATTGTCCTGCCCCCGTCTCCGTCGTCAGCGCCTTCGTCCCGGCCACCTTGTTATAGAACGCCTGCGCCAGCGCCGTATTCAGTTTATGGCTACCCGAAGGCGAAACGCTCTCGTTCTTGAAATAGATATGCGCCGGCGTCTGTAGTGCCTTCTCCAAGCGTCGCGCCCGCACCAAAGGAGTCGGACGGTAGAGCCGATAGATCTCCCGCACCTCTTGCGGAATCTCAATATAGCGCTCCTGCGAAACCTCTTGCAAGATCAGCTCCATCGGAAAGAGCACCGAAAGGAAATCCGGCGTCACCGGCTCCAACGTATCCGGACGTAACACCGGCGCCGGTTGTAGCGGGCTATCCGCCTGCACGTTATACCAAAAGCGAGGCATCTCGGCCTCAGAAAGCAAGAAACGGGTCATCTCAGACATAGGAACCTCCTCACAAAGAAAAAAAGATTTGGGAAAGATCGAAACCGGAGTGCCGGCCGAAGCTCTCTGCGCCCCGAAGCCGCCTCATGGCACAAAGCCGAGTGCCGGCGCAAACGGCGCTTCGCGGGACCTTTCGCCCTCAGCCGCGGAAGAAGCAACCTCCTCCGCCGAAACTTCGCAGAAACGCTCCTGCATCGGCGATTGCTCCTCCACTTCAGGGGATCGGGTCAACAACTCGTCTTCCATCTCTGCCTCCTTTCCTAGAAAATCAAAAAACCATCCATCCCACATGGGACGGATGGTTTCGATCCGCGGTGCCACCCAAGTTAGGCTAACGAAAAACTCCCCGGTGAAGCACCGGGGAGGAAAAGCCAGCCTCACTCTTTCCGGGTACGCCCGTCAAAACGGGTTATACCCTGGCCTTTTTAACGGAGGCCCACCGTCGCGGGCTACTAATGCCGGCCGACCACTCGACAAAGCGACTAGGCGACTAGGCGACTAATCAACTATCCGACCAACCACGTTCGCCCTGCGGCTCCGAGGTCCATTCCACATCATCATCACGGGCAGGACTTTCACCAACCACCTGCTCTCTGTACCGTCGTATGATGTGTACTCGTCCTCTTCACAGCCTTTGCGATTTTCATTGATTATATGCAAACAGCCGAAACTGTCAAGGTTTTCGCAACACCTTTTTTGAAGCACAAATCCTGCAGAATAGGATTTATCCTGCAAACTTATCAAACAAATTTTCAGCATTTTTATAATTTTTGCCAATTTACAACCAAGTGACGATGCAAAAACCTCGAACACCCCTGCGGCTCACAAGTTTTCCGATTGACGAAAACTTTCAGAAAAGGTATCATATTAATGCCTCAGGTCAACCGGGCGATCGCGGCCTCGCAAAGCGAGGTCGAGGAAAGTCCGCACTCCACAGAGCACGGCGCCGGGGAAACCCGGGGCGGGAAGTTACACCGTAACGACCTGCCGGAACAGGGCCACAGAAAACAGACCGCCCGTCAAAGGGTAAGGGTGAAAAGGTGGTGTAAGAGACCACCGGCGTCTGCAGCAATGCAGGCGGCCAGGTAACCCCCGCCGGGAGCAAGGCCAAGAAGGGACGAAGCTGCCCATGGCAGCGGGAGGTTGCTCGCCTCCCTATGTGCCTCCCCCTACTGGGGGTGCGCCAGTCCCGGGTAGGCCGCCTAGATAGATGATCGCCCAGGCGGAATTCCGCCGGACAGAATGCGGCTTACAGGTTGATCTGGGGCATCTCTCAAATACCACATGGAATGATCCAGAGCGCTTCTTCTCTCCTTGGTAGACGTGGAGCATTTATATGAAATCTACTGAAAACATTCAAACCCTGGAACAGTTACTAGAGATCCTTCCTCCGAATTACACCGAAGCCGATCGAGAATTAATCTTACGCGCCTATCACCTGGCAGAAGAAGCCCACCGCGAACAAAAGCGTGCCTCCGGTGAACCGTATATCACTCACTGTTTAGCAGTAGCAGGCATTTTGGCAGAGTTGCGCGTCCCGGCGGAAGTGGTAGCCGCCGGGTTGCTTCATGATACGGTTGAAGATACCTATGTGACCCTAGACGACTTGCGGCGCGACTTTGGGGAAACAATCGCTCACCTGGTAGACGGGGTGACGAAGATGAGCACCCTGCCACGCGTCTCGCGCGAAGAACAGGCCATCCCCGCCGATGGCTCTGAGCCCCCCGCCGAACCGGAAGAGGAGCCAGAACCCTCCGATTCAAACCGCAAAGCCGATCTGGTCGCCGAAACCTTGCGCAAAACCTTGATGTTCATCGGCGAAGATGTGCGTGTCATCTTGATTAAACTGGCCGACCGGCTACACAACATGCGCACCCTGGCTCACATGCCGGAAGAAAAGCGCCGCCGCATCGCCCAGCAGACACTGGATATTTTCGCCCCCCTCGCCAATCGCCTCGGCATCTGGCAAATCAAATGGGAGCTGGAAGACCTCTCTTTCCGTTATGTAGAGCCGGAAAAGTATCGCGAAATTGCAGAAAAACTCGCCCATCGCCGCGAGGATCGCCAGGAAGAGATCAACCGCATCATCGCCCGCATGCAAAAAGTAATGGAAGAGCACGGCATTCAAGCAGAGATCAGCGGCCGCCCAAAGCACATTTATTCCATCTACCGCAAGATGATCGAAAAAGGAAAAACGTTTGAGGAAATCCTGGACGTGCGAGGGGTGCGTCTGATCGTGCCGGACGTGGCCTCCTGCTATGCGGCATTGGGCATTATCCATACTCATTGGCACCCCATCCCAAAAGAGTTCGATGATTACATCGCGGCGCCGAAAGAGAACATGTACCAATCCCTGCATACGGCGGTCATTTGGGAGGACGGGCGCCCGCTGGAGGTCCAAATCCGCACGCCGGAGATGCATCAGCGGGCCGAATATGGTATCGCCGCCCACTGGCGCTACAAGGAAGGCAGCGCACGGGATGCCGAATTCGAAAAACATGTCGCCTGGTTGCGCCGCATGATGGACTGGAAACAGGAAGTCACCGACGCCCACGAGTTCGTAGAAGCGGTCAAAAACGACGTCTTCCGCGAGCGCGTGTACGTCCTGACCCCCAAAGGCGATATTATCGATCTGCCGGCCGGTTCTACGCCGATCGACTTCGCCTATCACATCCACACAGATATCGGTCATCGCTGCCGCGGCGCGCGGGTCAATGGCAAATTGGTGCCTCTCAGCTATCAGCTCAAAAACGGCGATCGGGTCGAAATCCTGACCACCAAGCGTGGGGGACCGAGCCGCGATTGGCTCGACGATAGCAAAGGCTATGTTAAAACTTCGCGTGCCAAAAGCAAAATCCGTCTTTGGTTCCGCAAGCAAGATCGCCAGCAAAATCTTGCCCAGGGTCGCTACTTGCTGGAGCGCGAGTTCACCCGTCTGGCTTTACACAACATCAACTACGAAAACCTCGCTCGTGAGCTGGGCTATAAGACAACCGATGACTTTTTCGTCGCCATCGGCTGCGGCGATCTGAGCCTCCAGCGCGTCATCCAACATATTTCAGCACAACAGACCCAACAATCGGCTGGCGAGAAAGAGCTTCCAACAACTCCCACCAGCACGACCGACATCAGGGTGATCGGAGTAAAGGGTGTGCTGAGCACATTTGCTCGCTGCTGCAATCCTACCTACGGAGACCCGATCATCGGCTACGTCACCCGTGGCCGAGGCGTCACCATTCACCGTCAGGATTGCACCAACATTCTACGAGCACGCGAGCGAGAGCACGAGCGCCTAATCCGCGTGGACTGGGGCTCTGCAAAGGATGAGCACCGTTACATCGCCCCCATCCGCATCAGAGCGTTTGACCGCACCAAATTAATGGGCGAAATTTCCACCCTGATTGCCGAGGAGGGAGCAAATATCGCCGGCATTGATGTCAAAGTGAACAGCAATAACATCGCCAACATTTATCTGGTACTGGAAGTGATCGACCTATACCACCTCAGTCGCATTCTGAATCGGATCGAAACAATAGAGAACGTCTTTGAAGCCTATCGAACAGTTTTAACCAAAGGAGATAGCAATCAGTGAGCGTAATTACCCTGACCACCGATTTCGGACAACGAGATGGCTTCGTCGGCATCATGAAAGGGGTGATCTGGGGAATTTACCCGGAAGCCCGCCTGGTGGACTTGAGCCATGAAGTAGAGCCGCAAAATATACGCCAAGCCGCCTATATTTTGCACCGCGCTGTGCCCTTCTTTCCCCCCGGCACCGTCCATCTGGCCGTGGTCGATCCGGGGGTGGGCACCCATCGTCGTCCCTTAGCCGCTCGATTGGGCAAACAATTCTTTGTAGGTCCGGATAACGGACTGATGAGCCTGCTCTTGAAGCATGCAGAAAGCCTCGGCGAAAGTATTGAAATCGTCCATCTCAATCGTTCCGAATACTGGCTTCACCCCCTAAGCACCACCTTTCACGGGCGCGATCTCTTCGCCCCCATCGCAGCACATCTGGCACGCGGGGTGCCGTTGAGCGACTTGGGCACGCCGATCGACGATCCGGTGCGATTGGACTTTCCAGAGCCACGGCAACAGGGAAAAACATGGAAAGCGCTCGTTGTATATGTGGATCGCTTCGGCAATCTGATGACCAACCTCTCCGCCGCTCAGCTCGGCTCTTCGTTGGCGGGAGTTCGCATCCGCATCGGAGATCATCGCATCGAAGGCGTTGCTCCTTCTTATGGCCATCGTCCTGTAGGGAGTCTGGTAGCCGTCATTGATAGTGATGGTTTTCTGGAAATCGCCCTGGTCAACGGGAACGCCGCCCATAAACTCGGCCTGAAAGAAGGGGACATCGTGGAGGTCGAATGCCCGTGAAGCCCGCCGCGCTCGAAGTCGAGAATCTAACTTTCCGCTATCGCCGTCGTGAGCAACCATCCATTCAAAACATCTCCTTCCGGGTGGAACCGGGGGAAGTGCTGTTGCTGGCCGGCGCCAGCGGTTGCGGTAAGACGACGTTGATCCGCTGCATCAACGGCTTGATCCCTCACACCTATAGCGGCGAACTGCATGGGGAGATTCGCATCTTCGGCCAATCGGTGCGTGGGCGAAGCTTGGGCGAAATCGCGCAACAGGTCGGCACGCTCTTGCAGGACCCGGAGCGACAGATCCTCGGAAGTTACGTACTCCAGGAAGTGGCTTTTGGGCTGGAAAACTTGGGGTTGCCGCGCACAGAAATTCGGCGCCGCGCCGAAGAGGCCCTGGAACGACTGGGAATCGCTCATTTGCGTCACCGAGAGACGTATCTGACCTCCGGCGGCGAGAAACAAAAGATCGCCCTGGCCGGCGTGCTCGCCTTGGGGCCCCGTCTGCTCTTGCTGGATGAGCCGCTGGCCAGTTTGGACCCGATGTCGGCCTATGAGGCCTTGCAGCTTTTCCGCCAATTGGCCGATGAGGGGATTGCCATCATCATCGTCGAACATCGCGTGGAAGACGTGCTCGCCATTCGGCCGGATAAGGTGCTCTACCTGGAAAACGGTCGCATGGCCTATTATGGCCCTGCAGAAGGGTTGGCACAGGCGGTAGACGCGCGCGAGATCAAGCTCCCGGCCGAACAGGCGATCCGGCACTTTGCCCAGGCTGAGATTAAGCCGGCTACGGCGCGCCCCCGCCAGGGGTCCCTTGGCGAGCCGCTGGTCGAATTCCGCGGGGTGCACTTTCACTATGGGAGCAGCGATCGGCCGGTACTCAAGGATGTGAACCTCGTCATCCGCAAAGGCGAAGTGATCGCTTTGCTCGGTCACAACGGCTGCGGAAAGACGACGCTCACCAAACATGCTCTTGGCTTGCTCAAGCCCACCGAAGGAAAAGTGCTGCTGGAAGGTCGGGATACGCGGCAAATGACGGTGGCGCAGGCAGCTCATACGGTCGGGTACGTCTTTCAGAGCCCTTCGCACATGCTCTTCGCACCGACGGTACGCCAGGAGCTGGAATTCGGCCCCAAAAATCTGGGTTTCCCCGCCGAGGTGATTGCCCAAAACGTGCAGTGGGCGATCGAAACAATCCGAATGCAATCAGAGATGGAAACGCCTCCTTTAGCCCTTTCTTTCGGTCAACAGAAACGGGTGAGCATTGCGGCGGTGCTTTCTATGCGTTCGCGGTTATTGGTGCTGGATGAACCGACCGCAGGACAGGATTACGGTACCTATCGCGCTTTTATGGACGCCATGATGCAAATGAAAGAGGTGGAGACGATCCTCTTCGTCACCCACGATCTCGATCTGGCCATTTCCTATGCCAACCGCGTGATCCTGATGTACGATGGCCGGATTATGGCCGATGGGAAGCCGGAAGAAGTGCTCCAGGATGAGGAGCGACTGCGTGCTTATCGCATCCTACCGACTTCCCTGCTAAGACTGAATTTGCGCTACCTACCAAAGACAGGGCGTTTTCTTCCGCTCGAAGAGCTGGCACAGGTGGTCCGGGAAGGAGCATGAAAAGGAATATGGCGCGCCGACTTCGGTGTTGCGGTTTTCTCCTGGTACTCTTGTGTCAATTCTTCTTGCCGTTGAGGGCACACGCCCAGGAGGAGATCGCATTGCTGGCGCCGCTCAGCGGTGAAACCCTACGTGGACAAGTACTTATCCAGGGAAAAATTCCGGTTCTCGAAGGATTTGCCTATGCCGAGATCGCCTTTGCTCTGGCCACCGCACCGGATACCTGGTTCCTGATCCGCCGGCTGGAGGCTCCTGCAGAAGGAACACTGGCGATATGGGATACCACCCAGGTGCGCGATGATACCTATCACCTGCGCCTGCTGGTCGTTTTCCAGGATGGCCGCCAGCAAGAGATCCGTGTGGAAAACCTACGTTTGCGCAACTACATCCCCACCGCCACCCCTACCCCGTTTCCCACACCGGTACCTTTGCAACCGGTCGGGCAAATCACCTTCGTTCCGCCCACTCCGACGGCGACTTTCTGGCCCACTCCTACCCCGTTGGCCGCAAACCCACTCCGCACCTCAGAAGATTCATTGCGCCATGCCTGGCAAATCGGCGCAATGGGAGGCATTCTCGCAACCCTGATTTTGATTTTCGGAATTCGCAAGAGGCAGCTATGAAAATCGCCATCGCCTGTGATCATGCCGGCTTTCCGCTCAAGGAAACGGTACTCGAAGTGGTGCAGCAGGAAGGCCACCAGGCACTCGACCTGGGGACTTTTAGCACCGAAAGCGTAGATTATCCGGACTATGCCGAGAAGGTAGGCCGTGCACTCCAGCGCGGCGAGGCCGAGCGTGGGATTCTGATCTGCGGGTCCGGGATCGGGGCTTCGATCGCCGCTAACAAGATGCGCGGGGTCTATGCCGCCGTCTGTCACGATACGTATACCGCTCACCAGGGGGTGGAACACGATGATATGAATGTGCTCTGCCTGGGTGCCCGCGTGATCGGCCCGGAGCTGGCACGCGAGATCGTGCAGGCCTTTCTGCGCGCCGAATTTACCGGTCATCGGCCGGGTGGAGAACGTCACGCCCGACGGGTGGGGAAGATTCGACGTCTAGAGGAGATGGGATGAGAATCAGCGTGATCATCCCGACGCTCAACGAAAGCGCCTACCTCCCCCGCCTTCTCCAGGCTCTACGAGAGCAAACGCGCCCACCGGATGAGGTGATCGTCGCCGATGCCGGCTCGAAGGACAACACCGTATCGCTCGCACTGGAATGGGGCGCAAAGGTCGTTTCCGGAGGCATGCCGGCCGTAGGACGCAATGCCGGCGCGCGCCACGCACAAGGAGAAATTTTGCTCTTTCTGGATGCCGATGTGGTCCCCGGCCCATTTTTCCTTGAGCGCACCCTTTCCGAGATGAAAGAACGCGGGTTGGAAGTCGCCACCTGTCTTTATCAGCCGCTTGAAGAAGACTCTCTTTATCCCTTGCTCACGGAACTGGCCAACCTCTACCTTCTGATCATGGCGCCCATCTCGCCCCATGCACCCGGCTTTTGCATTTTTGCCCACCGGTGGCTGCATGAACAAATCGGCGGTTTTGACGAAAGCCTGGTCATGGCCGAGGATCACGACTACGTGCGACGAGCGGCACGACTGGGGCGTTTTGGCATCTTGCGCCACGAGCGATTGTACGTCTCCATGCGGCGCTTGGAAAAAGAAGGGCTGATCGGCCTCGGCCTGAAATATCTCTGGTGTGAAATGCATGCCCTAGCCGGGCGTCCGATCCATTCCATCCCTTTCCGCTACGAATTCGGCGCTTTTTCAGCTCAAACGCGCCAAAGGATCTTAGGAGAAGCCTATCGATTTTCTCATCGCTTCGGACATCTAGAAAATCCTCTTTTTGCCCTCAGTCAGCAGGCACGCGAGGCCTTACGCCTTCTGGCAAACGAGGAAAACCCGGAGCAACTGCTTGACCGTTTACGCCAGGCTTTCACCATCCGGGAGATAGAAACCCTGCGAAAATATATCCGAAAACGGTTTGTCTTAGCATTCCACCCGCGCTTCTGGCGCTACCGTTGGCCACATTGGCGCTATCAGTTGCGCCGTCCCTTCCACAAACTGGAACAGTTCTGGTCTCGTCGGCCGCACAAAAACCATCATCAGGAGTGACAAGATGAGCCAACAATATGTTGCTTCGATCGACCAGGGAACAACCAGCACCCGATGCATCCTCTTCGATCGTTCGGGCAAGCCGATCGCCATGGCCCAGAAAGAGCATCGTCAGATCTATCCTCAGCCGGGATGGGTAGAGCACGACCCATTGGAAATCTGGGAAAACACACAAACGGTGGTGCGAGAGGCCCTCGCTCAGGTCCATGCCGGCCCGGCGGAAATCGCTGCCATCGGCATCACCAATCAACGAGAGACGACCATCATTTGGGAACGGGAAAGCGGGCGACCGATTTACAACGCCATCGTCTGGCAAGATACGCGCACCGATACGATCTGCGCCGAACTGGCCAAAGAGGGTGGTCAGGATCGCTTCCGAGCACAAACCGGCCTGCCGTTGGCCACTTACTTTTCGGGTCCGAAGATCGCCTGGCTGCTGGAACACATCCCCGATGCCCGCCGCCGCGCCGAACGCGGAGAATTGCTCTTCGGCAATATCGATACCTGGCTGATCTGGAACCTATGCGGGGAGCACGTCACCGACGTCACCAACGCCAGCCGCACCCTGTTGATGAATCTGCACACCCTGGATTGGGATGAAAGCATCCTGAGCACGCTCGGCATCCCTCGCTCCATGCTCCCTCAAATTCGCTCCTCGGCAGAAATCTACGGCACGGCCAAAGGACTCCTCGAGGGCGTGCCCGTAGCCGGCGATCTAGGCGATCAGCAGGCGGCACTCTTCGGTCAAACCTGCTTTACACCCGGCGAGGCCAAGAACACTTACGGCACAGGTTGCTTCATGTTGCTAAACACCGGCGAAAAGCCGATCCCCTCCAACGCCGGCCTCTTGACCACAGTGGGCTATCAGATCGGAAAGCAACCTGCGGTCTATGCCCTGGAGGGTTCGATCGCCATCACCGGAGCATTGGTGCAATGGCTGCGCGACAATTTGGGCCTGATCGGCAAATCCTCAGAGATCGAAGCCCTGGCGCGAACCGTGGAGGACAACGGCGGAATTTACTTTGTGCCGGCCTTCTCCGGCCTCTTTGCCCCCTACTGGCGCTCGGATGCGCGCGGGCTGATCATCGGATTGACCCGCTATGTCAACAAAGGTCACCTGGCACGTGCCGCGCTGGAGGCTACCGCCTATCAGACGCGCGAGGTGCTCGAGGCCATGGAGACCGATTCCGGCGTAAAGCTGCGCGCGTTGAAAGTGGATGGAGGCATGGTGGTCAATGAACTGCTGATGCAATTCCAAGCCGATATGCTCGGTGTGCCGGTCATTCGTCCCAAAGTCACCGAAACCACCGCCCTCGGAGCGGCCTATGCCGCCGGTTTGGCGATCGGCTTCTGGAAAGACTTGGACGAGCTGCGTCAGCAATGGCAGATCGATCGTGAATGGCACCCCCAAATGGACGAAGCAGAGCGTCAACGGCTGTATGCCGGTTGGAAGAAAGCGGTCACCCGCACATTTGATTGGGTTTCATGAAACGTTTGACGCAGATGGTTGAGAAAAATATGCATCCTGGGCACCTTCGGTACATTCCACGTATGGTAGAATCCTTTTTTTGGATAAGCCGGATAACGAACGTCTGGCATCCAAACAGATATGAAATCTCCTAAACAGTTTTCAAAAATTGGATCATTGATTCCCCAAGTTTTCAATTTAGGCAAGCCGCGTTGGATCCTGATCCTCCACGCGGTCTCTCTTTTCATCGGTATCTTCATCTTCGCCTACATGGGCTACTTCTCGCGCTTTATCGCCGATGATTATTGTTTTGCTTCTGAGCTACAGCGCGCGCCGCTCCCCCAGGCCTTGCTCTGGCGCTATCAGAATGTATCCGATCGCTATACGAACATCCTCTTTTTCACCCTGGTGGAACGGATCGGCGGAATGGCCGGCATGCGCTTCTTCCCCGCCGTGCTGATCGCGCTCTGGACGATCGGGTTGTTTCTATGGCTGCACGAAATGGGACGATTCTGGGGAATTCGATGGCCCTCCTGGATTCCTGCCTTCCTGAGCTTCTGGCTCGTCTTCTACGCTCTCTGGCAGGCCCCCCATCGTTTCCAGATTCTCTACTGGTATTCTTCCTCCGTCACCCATTTTGCGCCGCTGGCCTTTACGCCATTCCTGCTCACCTTTCTGACCTGGCAAGCGCGCCGCACCGCCGAAGGAGGACACGGCTCATTCTGGTTAGACACGCTCAACTTCCTGTTCGCTTTCCTGCTCGGTGGCTTTTCAGAGCCTCCAACCGCTATGCTCATCACCGCATTTGCGCTGGTGCTGGTCATAACCTGGATCGTCAAAAAAGGCCATGCCTGGCAAAGACCGCTTCTTTGGTCCTTGATCGGGTTGGCAAGCGCAATGCTTCTCATGATCCTGGCGCCGGCCAACTCCCTGCGCATGGATGCTCCACCGCCCTTTTCCCTTCTTTTCTTCCGCACTCTGCGCTACCCCTTGGATTTCATCTGGGATACCCTGGTCACACAGCCACTCCCATCGCTATTTACCTTTACCGGCCCTCTTTTACTCTTCCTTCTCTTCAAAGAACCCTTTGCTGGCTCATTACCGCGCGCCCGAAAGGCTCGTTTGCTAATCCTGTTGGCCATCCTAGGCATGGCTTACCTGTTCATCGCGGCCAGCTTTGCACCCAGCGTATATGGTCAATCCTACCCAATGGCGCGGGCACGCTTTGCGGCGCGCGTGGTAATGACCCTGGCACTGATGCTCGAAGGTGGTCTGCTCGGCTTGATACTTCCTGTGCGACGCACGACTCCGGCCGCTTTGTTGCTGCTTTTACTCGCGTTTTATCCGTTGCGAGCTTCGTTGAAGATGTGGCAAAGCGAACTACCGACATATCAACAGCGCGCTGTCGCTTGGGATGCTCGACAAGCGCATCTTTTTCAACAAATCGCCGAAGGGAAAAGGGAGATCGTCATCGAGCAACTGAATAGCTTTCAGCAGGTCAAAGAGCTGGATAGCAACCCACGGCATTGGGTCAATCGTTGCGCTGCAAATTACTATGGCGTGGATTCGATTCGCGCCCTTCCGGGTTATCGCCCGTGATCCGAAAAATGATACAATTAGGCAAGGAATCGATCCCCGCTTCTACTGTGGAGATGTATGCACCGCGAACAGATTCTTTCCTCTCTGGCTTCAAACCCGAACGTAGACGTGTTGATCGTCGGTGGTGGGATCAACGGTATCGGCACCTTTCGCGATCTAGCGCTACAAGGGGTCAATACACTGCTGATCGACCGCGGTGATTTTTGCTCCGGAGCTTCAGCCGCTTCTTCGCATATGGCGCATGGCGGCATCCGCTACCTGGAAAACGGCGAATTCCGCCTGGTGCGTGAAGCAGTTGGAGAACGCAATCGCATGCTGCGCAATGCACCGCACCTGGTCAAGCCCCTGCCTACCGCCATTCCCATCTTCAAGCGTTTTTCCGGCCTGCTCAACGCGCCTCTCAAATTCCTTGGCCTGTTAGAGCGTCCCGCCGAGCGCGGTGCATTGGTCATCAAGCTCGGATTAATGCTTTACGATGCCTACACCGGCAAAGAACGCACCGTTCCCCGTCACCGCTTTTACAATCGGCGCGAATCCCTCCAACGCTGGCCACAACTCAACCCGCGCATTCTCTACACGGCTACCTACTACGACGGCGCCATTCTCAGCCCGGAACGTTATGCCATCGAACTCCTCTTAGATGCAGAAGCGGAAGGCGAGCACGCTCGCGCCCTGAACTACGTCAGCCTGGTCGGCGGAAAGGGCAGCAGCGTTTTTTTGCGCGATGAGCTGAGCGGACGGGAATACGAAGTGCGCCCGCGCCTGCTGATCAACGCCGCCGGCCCGTGGATCGATTTCGCCAACCGCTCGCTGGGGCTGAACACGCGCTTCATCGGCGGAACAAAAGGCTCGCATCTCGTCCTCGATCACCCCGAACTACGTCAGGCCATCGGCGAATACGAATTCTTCTTCGAAAACGATGATGGACGCATTGTGCTGATCTTCCCCCTCTTCGACAAAGTGCTTATCGGCACATCGGACATTCCCATCGAAAACCCGGATCAGGCCCGCTGCACCGAAGAAGAAGTCGAATATTTCCTCCACATGATCCATCGCGTTTTCCCCGGCCTGAAGGTCGGGCGCGAACACATCGTTTTCCGCTTCTCCGGCGTTCGTCCACTCGCCTATACCCGTGCCCGCAACGCCGGCCAGATCACCCGTGATCACCACATTCAGGTCATAAGTGGCGATTGGAGCGGCCTGAATTTCCCCGTCTATTCCCTGGTCGGCGGCAAATGGACTTCCTATCGCGCCTTCGCCGAGCAAGTCACAGATAAAGCGCTGACATTTCTCGGCCGTCCGCGGCTGAAAAGCACGCGCGATCTCCCCATCGGCGGCGGCAAGGGTTATCCCCGCACCGCCGAAGAGCATCGTCAATGCCTAACACGCATGAGCGCCTGGAGCGGATTGCCTCAGGAACGCCTACAACTTTTGTGCGAACGTTACGGCATGCGCGCCGAAAACTTGGTCATCTCCCTGGCCGGAGAATCCGATCGCCCTCTGCAGACCCTTCCGGATTACACGCAGCACGAGATCACCTTCCTCCTGCATCACGAAAAAGTGGTCCACCTCGACGATCTGCTCCTGCGCCGCACCTCGCTCGCCATCCTGGGACGCCTGAGCAAGCCGGCCGTGGAAGAACTTGTCTCTTTGGCCGCGAATGTCCTGGGCTGGGACGAAACCCGCCAAAGGTCCGAGGTCGAACGCACGCTGCGCATTCTCGAAGAGAAGCATCAGGTAACGTTATCGTGAGCGTCTCATCCCCCCTCTCCGTCGCCATCGTGATCCCGGTTTTTAACGAAGCGGAAGTGATCGAGCAAACGCACAGCCGCCTGCGCGCCGTAATCGATCCCCTTCCCTATCAATTTTTGATCTATTACGTAGACGACGGCTCAAAAGACGAAACGCCGCGCCTGCTACGCGCCCTGGCCAAGCAAGACCCTCGCATTCGCATCCTGACCTTGAGCCGTAACTTCGGCCATCAGGCCGCGCTCACCGCCGGGCTGGATCACGCCGAAGGGGAGATCGTCATCAGCATGGATGCCGATGGCCAACACCCGCCGGAGTTGATCCCGGAGATGATCGCCCTGATCTGCCAAGGCTACGACATCGTCCAAACCCAACGCCTGGATGAAGCCCAGCCCGCTTCGTTCAAAAAATGGACCTCGGCGCTGTTCTATCGCCTGATCAACCTGATGAGCGGCACCAACATCCTGCCCGGCGCCGCCGATTTCCGTGCCCTCTCCCGGCAGGCCGTCGAGGCCCTCAAGGCCATGCCGGAATATCACCGCTTCCTGCGCGGCATGGTCGCCTGGATCGGCTATCGCACCGTCATCCTGCCTTATCACCCGCGGCAGCGTCTGGCCGGCCGATCCAAATACTCCCTGCGCAAAATGCTCCGTCTGGCCATGGATGCCATCTTCTCCTTCTCGCTCGTGCCGCTCTATATCGGCATCAGCCTGGGCATCCTATTCCTCTTCCTGGCCGTGCTCGAAATGGCCTATGTGCTCAGCTTCTGGATCACCGGCCGCACCTCCAACCTGGCGCCGGGTTGGTCCTCCCTGATGTTCGTCCTCCTGATCATCGGCGGCACGATCATGGTGCTCCTGGGATTCATCGGCCTATATATCGGCTATATTTTCCAGGAAGTCAAGCGCCGCCCCGTATATCTTCTTCGCCACGACCCAGACGATGAGTGAAAAATATCACTTCACCTTTCTACGCCATGCAGAATCCGTGGGCAACGCCGAAGGGCGCTTTCAAGGCTGGGCTGATTATCCGCTCACCGAACGCGGCTTGGCCCAGGCTCGTGCCCTCGCCGAAAAATGGAAAAAAGAAGACAGGCACTTCGACGTATGCATCTCCAGCCCGTTGCTACGTGCCCATCAAACGGCGGAGGTGCTGGCCGAAGCCCTGCGCCTGCGGATCGAGCTGGACCCGGACTGGCGCGAGCTGAACAACGGGCATCTTGCCGGCCTGAGCGAAGAAGAAGTCTTTGCCCGCTACCCGCTCCAGGAGAACTTCCCCCCTTTTACCCACTACGGCGAACACGGTGAAAGCCGCTGGCAGCTCTTCCTGCGCGTGGGCGGTGCGCTGCAGCGTCTGATCGATCGCGGCCCGGCGCGCTATCTCATCGTATCCCATGGGGGCGCCTTGAACATGACGATGTATGCCATCCTGAACATCCCGCTGCAATTCGGCCACAGCGGCCCTCGCTTCCACTTCGCCAACACCGGCTTTGCCGAACTGACCTACGAACCTGACAGGCATCGCTGGCAATTGCAACGCTTCGATCCCGGAGTTTCGGAATGAACATCCTAATCTTCGGCGCAGGCGCTATCGGCACCTACATCGGCGGCTCATTGCTTTTACACGGACACACCGTCACCTTCCTAGAGCGACCCGAAGGTGCAGCACGGCTACGGGAACGCGGCCTCGCACTCGATCTGAGCTTGGCCGGGCAGGGCGTTCACGAAATTTCCGCTACGAAATTTGGCATTGCCACGAATCTGGCAGAGGCCCTAGAACACTCGCAATACGACCTGGCACTCTTTGCGCTGAAATCTTTTGATACCCCAGCCGCCGCAGAAGCCATGCGGCCATTCGCCGCCGCCATGCCCCCCTTACTTTGCCTATCCAATGGCGTCGAAAATGAAACTGAACTCGCCGCCGTGCTGGGAAAAGAAAAGGTGATCCCCGGCACCGTCACCAGCGCCGTCTCGCGCACAGCACCGGGCGCGGCCAAGCTGGAAAAACTGCGCGGCATTGGAATTGACCGCAACCATCCGATTGCTGCCACCTGTTTCCAGGCCTTTGAACAGGCCGGCTTGCGCCCGCGCCTTTATGAAGAGGCCGGTAGCATGAAATGGTCGAAATTACTCACCAACCTGGTCGCGAACGCCTCATCGGCCATCCTGGATATGAGCCCGGCAGAGATCTTTGCCCATCCGGGCCTCTACCGCCTCGAAATGGAGCAGCTAAAGGAAGCGCTGGCCGTCATGCGCGCCCAAAACCTGCCGGTGGTCGATCTCCCCGGCACCCCCACCCGCTGGCTGGCGCGCCTGACCAGCTTACCGGCCTTCCTGCGCCCCTTGGCTCGTCCCATCTTGGCCAAGGGTCGCGGCGAGAAAATGCCCTCCCTGCACATCGATCTACACGCCGGGCGCAGTCAATCGGAAGTGAGCTATCTAAACGGCGCAGTGGTGCGCTTTGGAGAACGCTACGGCATCCCTACCCCGACGAATCGCATCCTGAACGATCTACTTTTGAGCCTGGTGCGCGGTGAGCTGCCGCGTGAGGCTTTTGCGCGTCAACCGCAAAAGCTGCTCGCCATGTGGCACGAGGCGCTGGCGGAGGCCAAACGAAAATAGACGGTAGCCGTAGAAGACCTTTGCCCAGTGCGTTTATAAGGTCAATCGGGCATCTGACCCTTGCGAATGATCTCCAGGACGAGATCATCCGGTACCTGGACGGCTACCACCTCCCCCCGTACGGTGATCTCGCCACGGGCGATAATCCACTCCTCCACCACCACCTTGCGCCCCTTCACTTCTTTGGGGCGACCGCGGATCTCCAATTGCACCCCTAGTGGCGTAGGCTTGAGATATTCCACGTGAAGAGAAGCCGTCAGAAAACGCAGCGCCGGCTCGCTATCCATCGCCCGCCCCGCCGCACGATAAGCGGCCGCCGCGGCGGTCCCGGTGCCGTGGCAATCGATCAAAGAGGCCAACAATCCCCCATAAACATATCCCGGAACGGCGATATGATACGGCTGAGGCGTGAAATAGGCCACGCTCTCCTCGCCATCCCAAAACGAGCGGATATGATATCCATGCTCGTTCAGGCGACCACAGCCATAACAATAGGCCAGATGATCGGGATAGTAGTCCTGAAACGCTTTTGTTTCGCTCATCAGCCCTCCTCAAGGGGTCGGGGTTGCCGTGCGCGTCGGCACGGGGGTTGCTGTGGGAAGTGGGGTGCGCGATGGGGTCGGCGTGCGAGATGGAGTAGGAGTCCTCGATGGCGTCAGTGTAAAGGTGGGGCTAGGCGAAGGGGTCAGGGTAGGTGGCTCGCCTTCTATGATAAACTGACCGATCACCTTCCACTCATGCCCCACGAATAGGATGACGCGATAGGTACCCGGCAGCCACTGCGATGGTTCGAGATGGCATTCACTATACCCATAACCTCCGGTGCCGCCATCCCATGGCTTCGTCTCGTAGCAGATCAACTCTCCCTCACGATACCAAAGCGCCGTCCACTGAGCACCGGGCTGCATGTTGTTGTAAGTAAACGTAGCGTAAATGCTGCCGCCGACCGGGTTGCGAAAATACGTACCCGGCTGCACTGCCTGAAAATCACGGATCGCCGTCGAAAACTGTAAGGGGCTAAAGATGGTATCGGGGTTCGGCGTAATGTTAGAGGTGAAAAGCGCCTCAATGGGCAAAGGAATAAAAGGCGTGGGAGTGAAACCGGGGGAAGGCGTTAAAGTAGGTGTCTCCACAACGGTCGCCACCAAAGGCGTTGCCGAGGTCGGGGTGAGAGTGGGCAAGATGATCGGCAAAGGTGTACGGGTCGGAGTGGGGGTGGGCGGAAAATACTGATAAGCCACCGGCTCGCCCCATATTCCCAAAACAGTTGCAAAGGCCAGCAAGAAAAAGGCCAACAGGATCATCCGCCAGCCCTGACGCGCGCGTTTCCGGCGCAAACGAAAAAACGTCAGCCGGCGGGAAGCCCGAATCGTTTGTAAGCCCGCATAGATAAACCCAAATGCCCCCAGGATCAAAAGCACAGTCAGAGTCCATATACCGGAGCGAATGTCCATGGGGAAAATTATAACATGCGCCTACGGGAGAAGAGCCAACCCAAAGCAAGCAACAGGGCGATCGTCGTAACCAGACCGCCTTCCGGCCCAAAGGCACCACCGGTGATCCACTCCGGGCCGTTGATCTGCAAATTTAGAATCCCCTGCTCGAATTCACCGCCGCTCACCGCCAATCCCAGAACGCTTCCCAAGGCCCAATTCCAGGCACTATGACAGGCACAAACACCCCACAACGTGCCTTCTCGCAAAGCATAAAGCGCGGCAAAAAGCCCGAAAAGTGCCAAATTCACCAGCGCCAACGGGGTAAGGCCGGGATTGAAAGCATGCAGTGCCGCAAAGAGTATCACAGAGGCCGCCAAACCGATAGCCAATCCATGGCGAACGGAGATCACCGGAAGAACCCAGCCGCGAAGCAGAGTCTCCTCAGCCGCCCCTTGTACCATCCAGGCCGGCAGAAGCAAAAATGCCGCCATAACCCGCCACCACCAGGGAGTTGTAACCGAAACAAGGGTGATCTCAGCTCCTAACAACCAGAGCAAGAAAACAACCACACCGATCAATATCACCCCTACCAGAAAACCACGTCCGTAAGCCGGAAGAGCACTTTGGCGTAGAAAACCGAGCGTAGCAAACGCCCGCCGTTCTACCCACCGCAACCAGAGCCATAACAAAACGAAAATACCTCCAAATGAGAGAATCAACGAAGCAACCTGGCGAATTACTTGCAAGAAAGGATGTGCGGCAGATGGAAACAGGCCAAAAAGCAATACAAGCGGCAGGACAAAAGGAATCGCAGCAAAAAACGGGAGCACGGCCCCAACAAGCAGCACAATTAATCCGTGCGGCAATCGTCGAGCCTGACGCGCACCTTCCAAAAGCGGACTGGAAGACAAATCAACATGACGAAACAGCATTGTGAAACTCCTTTCGATGAAAATGCAGATAGCTCTTCCTAATCCCCATCGGCAGATGGACTAGAATGAGCTCTAAGATGCTCTACGGATAACACTCCTTTTCGTTTCACCCATGTAACCAAGTGGTTCAGGCCTTGGAAAGGTCAGACTCACGCAACATCGGGCGGTCTCAACATAGATCGACACCCAGCGCGCGGGCTCAAATGAGACCCATTTCCAACATCAAGAGACCTTTGAAAAACCAGGTTGAAACGCCGCACGTCTAGACAAAAACCAAAAAGGGGGTGCTCAGCCGTTTGAGCACCCTTAGTAATTCAGATCTGACGCAAATTTTGGGTCCAGCATACTTCTGACGATAGGATAAACCCGAAAACCAGTATTGCATTATCGCGAATCTGCTACAACAAGACCATATCCAGCGGGTTAGATCATTAGCTCATTGAGCGGAGATTACTCTCCTTGTTTCTCCCCAGCCACCAGCAAAGGAAAACGGAACGTGGAGCCGCGTCCTTCAATAGATTGGACCTCGATCAACGAACCATGAGCTTCGATGATCTCGCGCACCAGCGAGAGTCCCAAGCCAGTACCGCCATAGCGACGTGTGATCGAGCTATCCAGCTGATGGAACGGCTCGAAGATCTCCTCCAAACGCTGACGCGGGATGCCGATGCCAGTATCGCTGACCGAAACCATGACCAACTTAGGATTTTCCTGCTTCAAGTTGATCACCACCCGTCCCCCTGCCGGCGTAAACTTGATGGCATTATCCAGCAACTGGCCGATCACCCAGGCGATTTTCTGCGGATCGGCCATCACCCGAGGTAGGTTCTCATCGTGCAAAATGCTCAGGGTCAGGCCGCGTTCTTCGGCGCGTGCCATATAGGGCTTGGCCGTTAGACGCGCCAAGCGCACAATATCCACCGGTTCTTGCTTGATGCTGAGCTCGCCGCGCGAGGCCAGGGAGAACATGATCAGATCCTCGATCAGGCGCTCTAGGCGCTCGGCAGCGCGTTGACTCACGCGCAACGCATGACGTTGCTCCTCGGTCAACGGGCCAAGAGATTCGCTGATCAGCAACTCCAGATAGCCCTTGATGTGGGTGAGAGGGGTGCGTAGCTCATGAGAGATATTGGAAATGAAGTTCGCCTTGAGCTGATTGAGCTCGGCAAGGCGCTCCAAAGCACGCTGGAGTTCCTGGGTACGTTCCTGCACCCGGCGTTCCAAATTGCGATTGGCCGCCTGAAGTGCGTTCCGCAGTTGAATGATCTGTTCCGTGATGGCGCGGTCAAGCGTTGCGCGATCGAGCACCCCCAACTCAATTAACGCTTCTCCCAAAAGGCACGAGCGACCGCGATCCAGCTGCTCCTGCTGATAGGCCAGGGCCCGCGTGAGGTCCTCTTCCCGAATGTACCCTTTCTGCACCAGATATTCCCCCAAGCGGGGTACAAGGATTTCGGGCGAAAGTGGGAGGGTCGGTTGACTCATGTGCTGCCTCCTAATGCCACGATCCATTCGCCACCCAGCATGACGGCACGGGGATGCCAATCTTTCCATTCATCAGGAGAGACCTCGAACGGATCGTTCTCCAGCACGATTAGATCGGCAAAATAACCCGGCGCCAGCTTACCCAGGCGATCTTCCATACCGGCAATCCAGGCCGGGGTGACGGTATAGGCCTGAAGGGCTTCGAGAAGCGAGAGGGTTTGCTCCTCATACCACGCCGATTCCGTCCGCTGTGGATGGCGACGGGTGACGGCGGCATACAGCCCCCAGAAGGGATTCGGCGATTCGACCGGCGCATCTGAGCCGAATGCCAAGCGCGCGCCGGCTTCCTGCTGTGTCCGCCAGGCATATGCATAGGGAAGCCGCGCCGCGCCCCAGTAACGTTCGGCCATGAAGCGATCGGAGGGGGCGTGGATCGGCTGCATGGAAGCGACGATACCCAGTTCGGCCAGGCGCTTGGTATCCTGCGGATGCAGCAGCTGAACGTGTTCGATGCGATGGCGCAACGGGGTGAGCCCCTGCTCTTGCTCGAAGGCGCGCACTTTTGCCAAGCCGTTCAACGCCTCGTGGTTGGCACGATCGCCGATGGCGTGAATTGCCAAGGCCAAACCGGCAGTGGCCGCCCGCCGTCCGATCTCGGCCAACTCTTCCCCATCCAGGTTCAAAATGCCGTAATTCTGCGGCTCTTCCAGGTAGGGATCGAACATTGCCGCCGTGCGCGGCCCCAGCGCACCGTCCATGAAAATTTTCACCGTCCCGATGCGCAAGAAATCGTTGCCAAAGCCGCTCCGTAGCCCTAGCGCTACAGCTTCCGAAAGCAACGGAAGCGGTATGCTTTTGACTACACGCAAGGTCAATCGGCCACGCTGCTGCAGGGTTTGCAAGGCATGGAAGCAATCGGGGCCGTCAAAATCATGCACGGCAGTGATCCCCATGCGGTGAAGCGCCGCTTGTGCCTTTTCGATCAGGGGCAGAAGGGCCTCGCCCTGCGGTTCTGGGATGACCTGCTCTACCAACCGCATGGTGCTTTCGAGCAAAATACCAGAAGCCTCCCCATCCGAGCGGCGAACGATGCGTCCATTCGGCGGATCGGGAGTTGTGCGGGTAATGCCGGCTCGCTGCAGCGCCAGGCGATTGGCCCATGCGGCATGCAGAGACTTGGCCGTCAGATAGACGGGATGATCGGGGGCGACAGCATCTAGGTCATCGGCATCCGGCCAGCGACCCCAGGTATTCTGATTCCAGCCATGGCCGAGGATCCACTCCCCCGGCGGAGTGTGGCGCGCCTGTTCTGCAATGCGCTCCAGGCACTCTGGCAAAGAAGCGGTTTCGCAATCCACTTTCCGCAAGCTCAGGGCATAGTGTTTCAAGTGGATATGCGCATCGCATAGACCCGGCCAAATGGTCTGGCCGTTCAAATCAATGAGTTCCGCGCCCTCTTCCCGTCCGCGGTGCAAGGCTTCCTCTCCCCAAGCCAGAATACGCTCCCCTTGCACCAGGAGAGCAGAAGTGCGCGGCAGGCGCGGATCAAGGGTATAAATGCGGGCATTGTAGAGCAGTTTCATGTCAACAGCGGAATTCCCTGCGGTCAATCCAGAAGTTTGCCGAGCAGCGCGTTCAACTCTTCCTCGGAATAGTAATGAATGGCGATCACACCACCCTTGCGCCCGTGACGCAGAGAGACCTTTGTCCCCAGGCTGGCGCACAGGCGCTCTTCAAGGGCGCGAATTTCCGGCGGCGGGGATTTGACCGGTTTCGGCTCCGGGCGCTCGCCACCTAGCTTACGCGCCAGTTCTTCGGTCTGGCGCACGGTGAGATTCTGTTGGAGCACGGTGCGCAAAGCGGCAACTTGAGCCTCCGAAGATAACGAAAGCAAGGCACGGGCATGTCCTTCGCTGATCACTCCTTCGAGCAAGGCCTGCTTGAGCGGCTCGGCTAACCCCAAAAGACGAAGGGTGTTGGTCACGGCCACACGGCTCTTGCCGACGCGTTGAGCGATCTCCTCATGGGAAAGACCAAACTCCTCGTGAAGCTGACGATAGGCCTCGGCCTGTTCCAGCGGGTTCAGGTCCGAACGTTGCAGGTTTTCGATCAGTGCCAGCTCCAGGCGTTGACGATCGCCGGTTTGTCGCAAAATCACCGGCACGGTGCGCAACCCTGCCCGGCGCGCCGCTTCCAATCGGCGCTCGCCGGCGATCAGGGTGTATGTGCCATCTGCTTCCGGCGAAACGACCAACGGCTGTAAAATGCCATGTTCACGCACAGAGGCAGTCAGCTCTTCCAGCTGCTGGGGATCGAAATGGGTGCGCGGCTGGCGGGGATTGCGACGAACCGACTCCACAGGCACTTGCAAAACGCCTTCGCCAGAACTTGAAGGGGTTGGAATCAGGGCATCCAATCCTTTGCCAAGCCCGGAACGCGTGGTCATGAGGCCTCCTGACTCGTCTGAAGTGAAGGAAGAACGACACCATCTCCTTCCAATAGCTCACGCGCCAGCGCCTGATAGGCCTGAGCTCCGATAGAATGCGGTGCATACAGCGAGATCGGAACCCCGTAGGAAGGCGCTTCTGCAAGGCGCACACTGCGCGGGATCACGGTCTTGAACGCTTTTTCGCCAAAAAAGCGATGCACCTCACGCACCACATCATCCGCCAGGCGCGTGCGGGGGTCGTGCATGGTCAGGATCACACCGCGAACACTTAGCTCGGGGAAAAGCGCCTGACGCACGCGCTGAACCGTTTGCGTGAGGGTGCCGAGACCTTCCAACGCAAGATATTCACACTGTACCGGGATGAGCAGGCCACTCTGAGCGGCGATCAGGCCGTTGATGGTGAGCAATCCGAGCGAGGGAGGACAATCGATCAGGATGTAATCAAAACGTTCCGCCACGGCTTGAAGCGCTTGGCGCAAACGCAGCTCGCGCCCTAGTTCTCCCACCAGCTCCACTTCTGCGCCGGCCAAGGCCGGAGAGGAGGGCAAGAGCCACAAGCGAATGCGATCGCTATACAGCATGTGCGCCGTGACCGGGGTATTCCCCAGGAGCACATCATAAGTTCCCCCCTGAACGCGCAGTTTATCCACGCCAAGCGAAGAAGTGGCATTGGCCTGGGGATCGAGATCGACGATCAGCACCCGTTGGCCAAAAGCGGCCAAGTAGGCGCCGAGATTGACCGCAGTGGTCGTTTTGCCCACGCCACCTTTTTGATTGACAAGCGTGTAGATGCGCGTCACGTGAGGACCTCCGTTAGGCAAGCCTCGATTTCTTGCGGGGTTGGCACGCCCTCCAGGCCAGGACGGGTAACGGAAAAAGCGGCCAAGCGGGTGGCAAAACGCGCCGCTTCCCACGGATCGCGGGTGACATACAGGCGAATGAAGAAGGCGGCGGCAAAGATATCTCCAGCCCCCGTAGCATCCACTTCGTTCACCCGCGGGGCGCGGAAACGACGCTGATCGCCGTGCCAGTAGAGCCGGGCGCCGGCAGGACCTTCGGTCACGGCCAGGATGGGCGTCAGATGCGCCAGGCGCTCGATCTCCTCTTCATCGCCATCCACATCTTCCAAGCTGATCACCACGGCACCGGCCTGTGAGAGGAGGGCCTCGGCCTGTTCCCAGCGGCGATGTCGGATCGTGCCTTGCTCATCCCAGGTTCGCATCCAACCCTGCGGCGTGAGGCCGAGCAGGGTAAAGCTCAGGAAAGGAGGCAGCTCAGGGCCGAGCTCATCCGCTACGGGTCCCAAATGGACGATCGGCGCCCGGCGCCAGGAGGGCGGGATCAGGCTCAGGTCGAGGCGATCGGCGCGGGCGTGCAGTTGCTGTCTTCGTTTTCCGCCTTCTAAGGGAATATTTTCAAAAGTGGTTGTTTTAGACGAAGATTGGACGACGAGCGGTAGGCCGTTCAGGGGCGAGAGATCGAGATCGGCAGCCGCGGCGGTGAGCACGCCCACACGTAAGCCGAGTGCCTGTGCGGTGCGCGCAGCATATGCCGCCGTGCCCCCCAAGCGAGGTCCTTGAGGGGTGAGATCGCGGGTGAGATGACCGATTACCAGATAATCAACGGGATCCAGGGTGAGCAGTTGCATATCGTAAGTATGGCAGAGGCAGGCAGATGTGTCAAGGGAGCGGTTGGCGCAAATCGTAGAGGAGAAAGCCATCGCCCTGGGCGATGATGAAATAGCCGTTGATAAAATTGTTCGGCATAATGCTCAAATCGGCAAAGGTAGCGCAAGCATTACTCACGGTTGAGTGATCATGCGCCGTATGGCATCCAAGACTTGCAGCCCGGTCAGGTTGCGCACGTTATAGCCATATTTCAGGCCCTGCGGGGAGAAATCGGCCGAGCTGATGATCTCGCTATAGGAAAGGTGATCGCGCGACATGAGGCCATGATCGGGCAACGGTTGAACCGCCGCCCAGAAGTTCCATAACGGGAGATCGTACTCATAGGCCAATTCGGCAATCACGCGGTTGGCATGGTGATCCCCTTCCGCATTATCGGCCTTGGTGACGAGGATGGGAACGATGTTGTGCCCAATTGTGACATCAATCACGCGGCGCAGGGTGATCTCAAACGGTGCACTTCCCATGACATCGTTCGTGCCAAAGGAAATGAGCGCAAAGGCCGGTTTATGAATGCGATATTCACAATCCAGAGGCGTTTCCATGCGGGAGCAATCTTTCCAATCGTTCCAGAGCACAGCCAGGGAAGCACTGGCCGTCAACCCATCTTTGACGGCGCGACTGCGCCTGCCCCACGAGCCTTTAAAATAATCAATCGTTTCCTGCAGATAGGCGTATTCTCCCAGATTATAGGGGCCTGTATCCAATGGACCAAAAAAGGTCGGCAGGTTGCTATTGCAATCCCCCACTTTGGAAAAAGCATGGGGATTGTTGCCGGCAATCTGGCCTAGACGATAAATTTGGCGCACGCGCTCGCTAACGGTGGTGGGGATCACGGGGAAGCTCTTCCAAGCATCGGGTTCGAGCGTGGGCTTCGGTTGATAGACGATCGGCGAGGGGGTAAGCGTCGGCGAAGGCGGAAGCGTCGGGCTGGGCGAAGGGCTCAAGGTCCAGAGCGGGAGCGGCGAGGCGGAAGCAACGGGGGCGCGTTGGGTCCATTCAACGGAAAGCGCCTGTACGGTGGCAGCAACGCGGCGATCCACTTCCGCATTCCACACAGAACATGCGCCTAGGACGGGCAGAAGCAGAAAGAATGCGATCCATTTTTTCATTCAGAATTCTCCGGTGCTTCGCGCACTACGTAGAGCGGGCGGCCTTTGACTTCGTCATAGATACGGCCGATGTATTCACCGAGGATGCCGAGCGAGATCAGCTGCACGCCCCCCAGGAAAAGCACGGCAATCAGCGTGGTCGCCTGTCCCTGGAAGGCCTGCCAGCCGGTCATGCGCAAGATGACGACGATGGGGATGGAGAAAATGGCCAAGCCTGCACAAAAGAAGCCAAAAAATGTGGCCAGCTGGAGAGGAAAATAGGAAAAGCCGGTGATGGCATTCAGCGCCAGGCGAAGCATCTTGCGGAAGGGATATTTCGTCTCACCGGCAAAGCGCGCGGCACGGCGATATTCGACACCGATCTGACGGAAGCCCACCCAGGCCGCCATGCCGCGTAAGAAGCGATGGCGTTCGCGCATGTGACGCAGGACATCCACCACCTTGCGATCCAGCAGGCGAAAATCGCCGGTATCCAGCGGGATTTTGACATCGGCGATGCGATAGATCAGGCGATAGAAAAAGGCGGCCGTGACCTTTTTGAACCAGGTTTCGCCTTCGCGCTCGGCACGCACGGCGTAGACGACCTCATATCCCTCGCGCCAGCGTTCAATGAGGCGCGGGATGACCTCCGGCGGGTCTTGGAGGTCGGCATCCATGATGATCACCGCTTGACCGCGGGCATAATCCAGGCCGGCGGTGACGGCGATCTGATGGCCGAAATTGCGGGCGAAGATGACCGGACGAACGCGCGGGTCACTTTGCGCCAGGCGGCGGATGTGTTCGGTAGAACCATCCACAGAGCCATCGTCCACCAGCACCAATTCCCAGGGTTCACCTAAGGTTTCCATGACTTCCCGAACGCGACGATAGAGTTCGGGCAGGTTTTCGACTTCGTTATAGATCGGCACAACGATCGAATACTGGATGCTCATCGCTTCCTTCGTGAAGGAGAAGATTTTGCCGCAGGGGAAGTGGCATTGGTCACCGTCGCTTCAACCTGCACGGGAGAAGAAAAACCGCTGAACGGTGGCTCACCGTAGATGCGATTGCGTAAGTAGCGCCAGATTACATCCACCGAAGCCAGGAGCGGGACGGCGATCAGCGCCCCCAGCACCCCTTCCAAGACAGCGGCGGTAAGAATGGCAATGAAAACGACCCCATGGTGCATGTTCATGCTATGCCCAATGACGAACGGTCGCAGCCAGATGTTTTTCAGGTTGATCAGCAGTAGATAAATGAGCATTACCAACGCTGCAAACCAGAGATTGGAGAGCGGGAGGTAGGTCGAGCCTTCAATGAGCGCGACGACAACCGCAAGCAGCGATGCGACCAACGGGCCGATCTCCGGGACCAGGCTGAACAGACCGGTCAGGATGCCCAGGATCACCGCGCCGGGCAGGCCGATGATCAGCCAGGCCAAGGTAAAGATGATCGCCACGATCACCATGAGTTTCAATTGTCCCTCTAGGTAGGCATCCCATACCTTTCTGATTTCCTGGAAAAGTCGCTCCAGGTCGCTTTGATAGGCCGGGGGAGCCTGCTGAATGATCCAGCGACGCAATCGAGCGGCATCGTGCAACAGGTAGTAAACCGCCACCAGCATGACCAACACCCAGGCCAGGCCACGGGTGGTAGATTCGAGCCATTCCAGAGCGTGGGCAGATAGATTTTCGATCAAGGTGTTGGTCACCTGCGTCAGATCGGGGATGAAGCGCCCCGGATAGAGCGGAATGCCGGCAAACACCACCACGCGCATCGCCTGACTGCGCAGGCGCAAGAACAAGGTGATCAGGTCCTGGGCGATGTTCTGTAATTCTTCAAAGAAGAAAGGGATCAGGATAGAAGGCAAGCCTAAGATGAGTAGCAGCGCCAGAAAGTAAACCAGGTTAACCGCAACGACATGGGAGAAACGCAGTTTTTTCTCTACCCAACGTACCACAGGGTACAGGAGATAGGCGATCAGGGCGGCGATCACCAGAGAGCGCCAGAGAGGGCGCAGCCACCATCCCAGAGCGATCAAGGCCAGGAGGATCAGCGCCAGGAAAAAATAACGCGTGGTGAGACTCCAGGTCCTCATGGTCTGATCCAACGCCGAACAGCATCCAGAGTAGGCTCGATGATCGGCGCCTGCGGCACAGCCTGCATGGCCGCCCGCACATCTTTCAGCCCACTGCCGGTATTCAGGACCAAAACCGGATCATCCGGCTGAATAAGGCCCTGGCGTCGTGCGGCGATCAGCCCGGCATATGCCGCCGCCCCGGCCGGCTCGGCAAAGATGCCGAATTTGCCCAGCTCGGCAATGGCCGCCAGAATTTCTTCGTCACCGACCGTCACATACGTGCCTCCGGTCTGACGCGCGGCGCGCACGGCACGGACCCCATCCCGCGGCAAATCGACCGAGATACTATCGGCGATCGTTTCCGCTTTGACCGGGGTAATCTGTTCGGTCTGCGCATGAAAGGCCTGGGCAACCGCTGCCGAACCTTTGGCCTGTACGCCCACCAAGCGCGGCAAGCGCGATAACCAGCCGAGTTCCAACAGGTCCTTGAATCCTTTGTGCAGGCCGGAGATGATATTCCCATCTCCTACGGAAACGAAGATGGTCAGTGGTGGATGATCCATATCCTCCCCGATCAGGCGATGCCAGGCACTGTGTGCTCCCTGCCACCACTCCCAGATTTCAAAAGCCGCCGTCTTCTTTCCCTCGGCAGTAAAGGGATTGTAGCCGGTATTGCGACAATACCAGCCAAACTCATTTGCCGCCTGGATGCTCAGATCGAAGGCATCATCGTACGTGCCATCCACCAGGAGCACGCGCGCACCGAAAACAAGCAATTGGGCGATTTTTGCCTGGGGCGCCGTGCGGGGCGCAAAGATCACCGCCTGAAGGCCGGCCGCCGCCGCCATGCCGGCCAGCGCAGCGCCGGCGTTACCGGTCGAAGCGGTCACTACCGTATCGGCGCCGATCTCCCGTGCCCGCGCCACAACGACGGCACTGGCACGATCCTTGAACGAAGCCGTCGGGTTACGGCTCTCATCTTTCAACCACAAAGCACGTAATCCCAGTTTTTCGGCCAAGCGCGGCAGGCTGAAAACCGGGGTATGTCCCACCGCGTGCAAGGGCGTACCTTCTCCGCCAGGGGGCTCATCCAACGGCAAGAGGGGCAAGTATCGCCAGATCGAAGCCTCGGCACGGCTCACAATATCTTCGGCTCGATAGCGCGCGCGGATCGAGGCATAATCCAGGACAACATCCAGGTTTCCCCCATCCCTTGGACAAGTATAGCGTACCTGTTCTGGCGTATATTCTGTGCTACAAAGAGAGCAACGATAGCCCAAAAAAGAGGACATAAGGTCTCCTGGGAAGTATTTTACCACGGCGATGATGAGCTTCTGGCAAAAATGATTTACTCAAGCTCGACTTGGGAAGCCGCCGGCAGTATAAAATGAAACGTAGTGCCTTTTCCCAAGGTACTTTCCACCCAGATACGGCCATTATGCGCCTCGATGATATGACGCGCAATCGCCAACCCTAAGCCATGGCCTTCAGAGGCATCCGCCTTGTAGAAACGCTCAAAAATGCGCGGCAGATGCTCTTCAGGAATCCCTTTCCCCTCATCACGGACCGAAAAATGAATGCGCTCTGACTCACTTTCGTATACGGCCGAAACCCAAATGCGCTTACCCGGCGGTGAAAACCGGATCGCATTCTGCAAGAGGTTGATCAGCACCTGCTCCAAGCGAAGAGGATCGGCCAGAACAGGAGGCAGTGCCACACACTCCAGAATCAGGCTCAAACCCGCCTGTTCGATTTGCCAGCGCAGGCGTTCGGCGACACGTTCCAGAAGCGAAAGGACCTCCACAGGCTGCACCTTGATCGGAACGGTGCCGGATTCCAGCTGCGAAAGCTCCAGCAAGCCTTCGGCAAGGCGGGTCAGGGCCTGGACCTGGTGCTCGATCTGCTCCAGAAACTGATGCGCCACCGAAGCATCTTCCAGGGCACCGCCGCGTAAGGTCTCGGCAAGCGCCTGGATGGTCGTCAGGGGCGTGCGTATTTCGTGGGAAAAGTTCGTGACAAAATCGCGCCGCATCGTTTCAAGCTGATGCAGGCGGGTCAGATCCTGGATCAATAGCAGGCTGCCACCACTTCTATATCGATCGGGAACGACAATGCAATGAAGAAAAAGTCGGCGTCGTGGCCATTCGATCCATTCAGAATAGGCCTCGTGGCGCTCGCGGCTAAGACGCCAGGTCTCGATTAGACGATGATAACGCAACACTTCATCCACCGGATGCCCTAGCGCCAGCTGAGAGGAAACCTGAAAGAGACGTTCTGCGGCCGGGTTCAAAAAGGTCACCAGCCCGTTTTCATCCACCAACAGGACCGCATCGCTTAATTGCTCTAAGAGCATCGTTAGCCGCGCCCGTTCCTCTCGCTCCTGCTGCAATTGTTCCTGCAAGGATAAAAACAGAGCATGGATCGCCGCAGAAAGGTCCTCTAATCCGGAAACCCAAGCGGGCACTTCAGGCCGATCTCTTCGCAAATGAGCCGCATACTCTTTCACTCGGCGATGCAGACGGAGGTATTGCCAGGAGATCAGAAGGAGTAAGAGCAGGAGGAGAAGGGAAATGGCGGACATGGAGGGTTAAGGGAGAGCACGAGAACGGGAGAATTGGAGAACGGGAGAAGGGAGAACGGGAGAACGGGAGAACGGGAGAGCGAGAGAAGAGGGGAAGAAGGGAGAAGGGAGAACGGGAGAACGGGAGAACGGGAGAACGGGAGAACGGGAGGGATGGGAGCTGCCGTTCAACGTTCATGTGCACATACCCTCTGTCAACAGCTCAGGGATCACCGTCTACGGTCCATTGTCCACCGTCAACGGTCTATCCTTCAAACCGATAGCCTCCGCCGCGCACGGTCACGATGCGCGTCGGATGCTTCGGGTCCGGTTCGATCTTCTGCCGCAACCAGCGGACATGCACATCTACGGTACGGCTATCGCCGGTATACTCCCAACCCCACACCTGATTGAGGATATACTCACGCGAAAGTACCCGCCGTGGATGCCGAGCAAAGAAGAGGAGCAAATCGTATTCTTTTGGCTTCAAATGCAACAAACGTCCGTTGATGGTCACTTCACGCCGATCGACCGAAATGATTAAGTTATCGAACGTGAGCACTTGGCTCGTCTCTTCCGTCTGCGACAGAGCGGATCGCCGCAAATGCGCCTTAATGCGCGCCAATAACTCCCGCATGGAAAACGGTTTGAGGATATAATCATCCGCCCCGACCTCCAGACCCACAACCCGATCAATTTCTTCTGTGCGTGCTGTGAGCATGAGAATAGGCACGGTCATTTCTTGGCGCAGCCGACGAGTGACATCAAAACCGTCCAGGCCGGGTAACATCACATCCAGTAGAATTAGGTCGGGCTGTAGGCGCTTTGCGCTTTCCAAAGCCTGCCACCCATCCGTGGCCACTTCAACGCGATATCCCTCCTTGCGCAGGTTATATGCAAGCACCTGTCGCAGAGTCGGCTCATCTTCCACAATCAAAATCAGATAGCCCATATGCACACAATGGATACAGAGTTCCCTTACACCCGTATTGCGATCATCGGAAGCACCGGTGCCGGCAAATCCACGCTGGCCAAGCGGCTAGCCCAGCAACTTGCTCTGGAACACATTGAGTTGGACGCGCTGAATTGGCGGCAAAACTGGCAAACAACCCCACCGGAAGAATTCCAGGCATTGGTGGAAATGGCCACACGTGCCCCACGCTGGGTAACAGATGGGAACTATTCTCAAGTACGTCATCTGATCTGGTCGCGGGCGCAGGCCGTTATCTGGCTCGATTATCCGCTTTGGACAGTCTTCTGGCGATTAACCTTCCGCATTTTCCGGCGCTGGTGGCGGCAAGAGCTCCTGTGGGGCAGTAACTACGAATCATTGTGGCATCATTTCAAGATCTGGTCAGAAGATTCCCTTTGGCACTGGTTGTTCAAAAACTACTGGCGACGCAAGCGTGAATACACCGAGTGGCTGAGCCGACCTGAATACCATCATCTATACATTTTGCATTTTCGGCAGCCGGAGCAGACGGAAAAGTGGCTAGGTCATATTTTGGCTACGCGAAAATCGCAATAAAAACCGATCGCGGCTCAAATAGATTGGCCAAGAAACTGCTCTACTATCTTTCAGCAAAGACACCGTTCACATTCACTCTCCGACATCACAACTTTATCGGAAATAGGACACGGATCAACACAGACAAATGCGAATTCCGAGATATTTTTGGTTATCCAAAGCGCCCGGTGACGTAATCTTCGGTGCGCTTATCCGAAGGTCGGGTGAAAATGCGCTGCGTTTCGCCGAATTCAATCACCGTGCCGGAGCGGGTATCGCCCACCAGCATCATCATGGCTGTGTAATCCGAAACGCGAGCCGCCTGTTGCATGTTATGTGTCACCACCACAATGGTGTAGTTCTTTTTGAGTTCGTGCATCAGCTCTTCGATGCGCAGGGTGGCAATTGGATCAAGGGCCGAGGCGGGTTCGTCCATCAGAATGACTTCCGGTTGCAGCGCAATGGCACGGGCAATGCACAGGCGTTGCTGCTGACCACCGGAAAGAGAATAGCCACTTTGGTGAAGTTTATGTTTTACTTCATCCCACAAGGCGGCTTGTCTCAGAGCATTCTCCACCAAGGCATCCATTTCGGCACGCGAGCCGCGAAAGCCGTTAATGCGCACTCCCCAGGCAATATTCTCATAAATACTCTTCGGAAAAGGATTCGGTTTCTGAAAGACCATACCTATCCGACGGCGCACAGCCACCGGGTCGATACCCGGTGCATAAATGTTTTGACCCTCCAGAAGTACTTCTCCCTCGGTGCGCACATTCGGCATCAGCTCATTCATGCGGTTAAGAGCACGCAGCAATGTGCTCTTCCCACAACCAGAAGGTCCGATGATCGCCGTGATCCTGTTGCGATAAATGGGAAGATTGATCTCCTGGATAGCGCGAAACTCTCCATACCAAACGCTGAGATTACGAACTTCCATGATCGTTTCTACCATGTCACCACCTCTGTTGCAAACGATTGCGCAGGAAAATGGCTAACGCATTCATCAAGAGGGTCATTACCAGTAAAACAATAATCCCTGCCGCCGCCAACGCTTGAAATTCCTTCTTCGGCAAAGAGACCCAGTTAAAAATCTGGATCGGCATCACGGTGAAAAGGTCAAAGGGGCTGCGCAGGTCAAAAGCAATGTAAGTAAGCGCGCCGATGGTGATCAAAGGCGCTGTTTCGCCGATAGCACGTGAAAGAGCCAGGATGACACCGGTGAGGATGCCGGGCATGGCATAGCGCACCGTGTGATCCCGGATGACCTGCCAAGGGGTAGCCCCTAGGGCAATGGCGGCCTCACGTAGAGAACGAGGGACGGCACGCAACGCTTCCCGCGATGAAACAATAACAATGGGAAGCACGAGCAGCGACATCGTCATCGCGCCGGCCAGCAGGCTCCGCCCTAGGCCGAGACCACGCACAAACAACCCAAGCCCCAACAAACCGTAGATGATGGATGGCACCCCCGCCAGGTTGGCCACATTGATCTCAATCCAGCGCGTCAGGCGTCCTTTAGTCGCATATTCTTCCAAATAAATTGCCGCTCCAACCCCCATAGGAATCGCCATCACGGCGGTCAGGATCATTAGCCAAAAGGTCCCCTGAAGCGCAGAGCGCAAGCCGGCCTTTTCCGGAAAACGGGAAGGGAACTGAGTGAAAAGCTCCGGGCGCAGCCAGGGCAAGCCATCCAGAAATACATCGATCAGAAGGGTAACCAATACCAGAATGGCCAACAAAATCGCCCCAAAAGCCAAAGCGGCGAAGATCATTCCTTTGCGATGACGACGCTTCAGGTCATCTTCGGTCGGATTGCGCAAAACAGGCACCCGATTCATTGATAAACCTCCCGCACCTTTTGCGCCACAAAGTGACTGATGATATTCAGGGTCAGCGTGATCAGGAAGAGCATCATGCCAACAGCAAAGATTGTCAGATAGGCGATGCTTTGATGAGGCGTATCTCCTAGGCTGACCTGCACAATGTAGGCTGTCATCGTCTCAATGGATTCGAGCACGTTGAGGGTCAACTTCGGCTGTTGACCGGCGGCGATGGCAACGATCATCGTCTCGCCCACAGCACGCGAGAAGGCAAGGATAAAGGCCGCGGTCACACCAGAAAAAGCGGCAGGCAAAACCACTTGAGTTGCCACTTCCAGTCGTGTCGCTCCCAGGCTATAGGCCGCCTCGCGCAGGGAATAGGGAACGGCAGAAAAGGCATCCTCTGAAAGCGAAGCCACCAAGGGCAAGATCATAAAGCCCATCGCCAAGCCGGCGCTCAATGCGTTGAATACCTGGGTTTGGGGGAAGATGCGCTGCAGCAATGGCGTGATGAAGGTGAGCGCAAAATAGCCGTAGACGACGGTGGGAATGCCCGCCAGAATCTCCAGTACAGGCTTCAACCATCGACGCAGGGTGGTACCGGCGTATTCGCTCATAAAAATTGCCGCCAGCAATCCTAGCGGCAAAGCCACAACAAGCGCTACGAGGGTGACAAGAAATGTGCCGTTCACCAGCGGCCAGATGCCAAAACGTTTCGATGCAAAGAGGGGAGTCCAGCGCGTATCCAGGAAAAATTGCGCCGGTGAAACCTGGAGGAAAAAAGAGATCGTCTCGCGCAACAAAACAAAGACAATCCCCACTGTGGTGAGAACGGAGATCAACGCCATGCCAAAGAGCACTCCTTTGACAATTTTCTCCGTCCACCAGGTACGTCGGTATTCAGCACGCAAGAGCGACGAACGCATATGGAAACCTCCGGGGTAGTGCCCTTTTGCAGACACCACCCGTGATTATAACCGCGTACGGGCTAAAGTTACTTTTCCTTGGAAAGCAAATCTTGCAAGGAAACCCCAACCGGTGTTTCACCTCCGAACACGGTACCGGTGATGCGTTTGTTGTAGCGTTCCAAAGCCAGTTGGTAAATCTCTTGCGGCAAAGGAATATAACCGACCTCGGCGCTCAGGCTGGCCGCGTTTTCCAGATAAAACTTGATGAAGAGATCGATTTCCGGCTTCTTATCAATGCTGGCACGACTGACGTAGATGAAAAGCGGTCGAGAAAGCGGTTGATAGGTGCCGTTCATCACCGCTTCCACGCTCGGCAGGACACACCCATTCCCTCCATCCACAGCCACCAGTTTGATCTTATCCTTGTTCTCTTCATAGTAAGCCAGGCCAAAGAATCCCAGGGCATTTTCATCACCGGAAACGCCCTGGACAAGCACATTGTCATCCTCGCTAGGTAGATAGTCGCCCCGACTGGCACCGGCCTTGCCCACGATGGCCTCGGTGAAGTAATCATAGGTGCCCGAATCGGTGCCGGCGCCATACAGGCTCAAGGGACGATCCGGAAAATCTGCACGTACTTGGTTCCAGTTCGTAATTTTGCCCTCGGCATCAGGTTCCCACGCTTTTTTCAGTTCTTCAACCGTGAGGCAGGAAACAAAATCATTTCCCGGATTGACCACAACCGCCAGGCCATCATATGCTACAGGAAGCTCAATGTATTCAATGCCATTTTGCTGACAAACTTCTATTTCAGAGGATCTGATCGGACGCGAAGCATTGGAGATATCCGTCTCGCCGGCGCAGAACTTCTTGAAACCACCACCGGTGCCGGAAATGCCAACCGGCACGCGCACATTCGGATATTGTGCCTGGAATTCTTCAGCGATCGCCATGGTGATCGGAGCGACCGTGCTGGAACCATCTACCAGAATAGTGGCTTCCGGAGAGGTTACACCACCTTCAGATGGAGCGGCAGGAGTGGTCCTCCCTCCACAGGCAGTCAAAAGCACGACCACCATTAGGATCAGAAGGGCGAACAGAGATAGACGTTTCATGTTTTCTCTCCTTTCGGTATTTTGATTTGTCAATTCGAGAATATCAGTCGCCTCTTAACTCCAAAAGAACAGTGGGTTAACAGCTTGTAAACGTTCTTTCGAGAAAACCAACCTATTTCCCTGGGCATTCTATTCAAACAAACACAAGAGTTTGTTTTAGAAGTGCCAACGGGTAAAATGGCGCAAGATCGAGCCTCCCAGGAATTCGCGCACGATCGAATCGCCCGGAATATGAGCGTCATCTAACGGCAGGAACCATTCCAAAAGCGCCAGCAAGCGTCGGGCTTCAATGTATTCGGGAGTGCCACAAGGCACCTGACGCAAAAGCGGCTCGGCATAGGGTTTGAGCGCGGCCAACTCATACACCAGCGCCGAATTGAACATAACATCGGCGTTTTCCTGATAGGGGAAAATATAGCGCTTCTCACCGCGCCGTACCTGCTCCCAGCGGGAAATGGTCTGGGCAGCGTTGTAGCCACGCTCACGCGCATCGCGCACAATGCGTCGGATCAGGCGCGTATCGGTCGTCGAGACGCGGTTGTGGCGATCGAGGTTCAGCTGCGTCAAGGCCGAGACGTAGATTCGGTAGGCGCGCCGGCTCAAGGTCCCAGGAAGGAGGCGATCGTTCAGGCCATGGATGCCTTCCAGAATCAGGAGTTGCGAAGGCTTGAGCTGAACCTCTTCGCCGGGTTCCCGTTTCCCCGTACGAAAATTGTAACGCGGCAATTGCACCTGCGCTCCATCCAGCAGACGTTCGAGGTGCTCCGCCAACAATTGCAAGTCGAGAGCTTCCAGCATCTCAAAATCCGGCTGACCGTTCTCATCCAGCGGTGTCCTCTCCCGATCCACAAAGTAGTTATCCAGCTCCAAGGGGAAGGGATCGAGCCCAAGCGCCAGCAACTGCACGGCCAGGCGACGCGAAAAGGTCGTTTTGCCGGAAGATGAAGGGCCGGCAATGAGCACAATGCGCTGACCGCTCTCGGCGATCTGACGGGCGATTTCTGCAATGTGCTGCTCGTGAAGCGCTTCTGAGACCAGGATGATCTCATCAATGCGCCCTTGCGCAATGACCTCGTTCAGCGCACCCACACTATCGATCCCCAGGCGGGCGAGCCAATCGCCATATTGACGGAAAGCTACCAGCAATTTTGAAGTCTCCGGCAAAGGGAGCAGTTCGGTGGGGCGATGGCGGCGTGGATAGCGCAATACAAAGCCGCTTCCCAGCGGTTGCAGATCGAACCAGCGCAAATAGCCGGTGGAAGGGACCATATAGCCATGGTGATAATCCATGCGCCCACGAAACCGATAAACGGTGAGATAGTCTTTGGTACGATGTGCCAGCAAACGGAGCTTATCCTGAGCACCTTGCTCTTGGAAATAGGCTACCGCATCCGATAAAGGAATCTCCAAACGCTCAAAAGGCAGGTCTTCTTCCACGAGATGGCGCATGTGGGTTTCCAATGCCTGCAATTCTTCCGGTGAGAGCGGTGAACGTCCACTCACCTGGCAATAATATCCCCCAGAAGTGATGGAATGATCCACGGTGAGCGAAGCTTGGGGAAAAAGATCGGCAAAGGCCATATCGAGAAGGAACGTCAAAGAGCGACGATAGATGCGCGCGCCATCGGCATCGGCCATGGTCACCGGGCGCACCTGCGCTTCGATCTGGATCGGATAGGTCAATTCGCGCAAATCGCCGTTTACCACCGCGGCCACAATCGGCGCGCCGAAATCTTCGGTCACAGGGCGCAAAAAATCCATCAGCCGCGTGCCGCGCGGCGCACAAAGTGTGCGTCCATCCGGGAGATGGATTTCCACTTCGGGGGTTGGCTCGACAAAACGAACCGGAACGCTGGTCATAGGGAAAATTGTATCACTTCAGTAGTCTGTTGGTCTCGTAGTCGCGTAGTCGCGTGGTCGGATGGTCGAATGGTCGGATAGTCGGGTAGTCGGGCACGAGAGGGAGCCTACGGCGAGGAGCGTTCTGCTTCCCGCAAGGTATGTACGCCTTTCCACACCAGCCAGCCGATGGAGAGCAAAAAGTAGAGCGACAGGAGAGCCGCCTGCATCAAGTAGCCTCCCCGTGGTACGAGCAAGAAGGTCAAAGCGATTTCCAAAAGACCGGCCAGGGCACCAGCGATCAACGGCAGAGAGGGTTTGCCCAGCGCCAGCCAGATCGGGCGATTCCAGTGAAAAACGTTAGCAAAACCATAACCGATCAGCAGGATCACCAGCGCACCATAGGCTGGACGCGCCTGCTCCCCATAGAACAGCGGAACCAACCAGGGACCTAGGGCAATCAGCCCCAAGGAAACCGGCACCGTCCAGGCCGCGGCGATCAAGCTGACGCGTCGCAACAGGCGACGCGTGATCGCCCATTGACGCTCAGCTACCGTGCGCGTGATCTCGGCGTAGGTCGGCCAGATGAAGGGTCCAATGGGTAACATCACCAGGTTGATCAGCCCCAGCGCCAGGCGAAGATAACCTACTTCGGTCGGCGAACGCAACGCGCTCAAGTAGAGGGTGACGTTATCACGGGCGAAAAGATTCACTGTTCCGTTCAGATTCGTGCTGAGAGCAAAATTGAGAATTTCTCGCCAGGGAGCCGCTTGTTCCTGGGGAACGCGCCACCAGCCACGTCCGAGTGTCGCATTGATAGCGCGCCAGCCCTCCCAGGCGATTGCCAGGCTCAGGTACATCTTGCCCGCCCAATAGGCAAGCAACACTTCGATCCTCCCCCAGCGTTGCCAGTAGGCCAGTGCGATCAAGCCGGCGGTGATCAGGCTCTGAACCGCATTCATGCGTGCCAGGCGGTTGAATCGATCCACCGCCTGTAACACGCCAGTTGCCGTCTCGTTAACCGGGTTGGCCAGAATGAAAAGGCCATAGAAGATCAGCCATGGAGCCACCGAGGAATCTTTGGCCAACGTGCGCGCCGCCCAAGGAGCTAATATCACCAGCATCAGGAACGAAAGAAGCGAGGTCGCGGTTTCCAACACAATCAAGCGACGGATCGTCGCCGCGGCGCGATCTCTGGCCTGTTGGGTGAGCGTTTCTCCCAGATATCGTACGGTGATCTCGCTCATGCGAAAGGAAAGTAGCCGGTTGACGTTCGAGGCAAAGACCGTAATCGTCCCGGCCACCAAGCCATAATCGGCCATGCCGAGCAGGCGAGTAGCGAGCATCCCTTGCAGAAAACTCAAAAAGGCCGAAAAGGTGGTGCTAGTGAAGAGGTAGCCGCTATTGCGCACCACCCGTCCCAGCAAGGCATCCTCGCGCCAGGCCCGCAAGCGTTTCTGGAGATCGAACTTCATGCAGTGATCACCTCGCGTGCCCAGGCGCGTTCTTGACGATACCACTCCACCAGGCGCCGGATGCCTTCGCGCAGCGAGATCTGCGGTTCCCAACCGAGCAAGCGGCGCGCTTTGGTGACATCTGCCCAATTCGTAAGCATATCGGCCGGGTTGGGCGGCCCATAGATTACCTGAGCAGGCTGGCCGATTACCTCTTCAAACAAGCGAATCAGCTGATTAATCGTCACCACTTCATGCCCGCCCAGGTTGATGATCTCATACCCCAGCGGTCGCAGGGCCAGGATCGTGCCGCGGGCAATATCGTCCACATAGGTAAACCCGCGCGATTGCTCCCCATCGCCGTTCACACGCACCGGTCGGCCTTCGTGAATCCATTGACAGAAACGGAACATCGCCAGGTCGGGGCGACCGGCCGGCCCATAGACGGTGAAATAGCGCAGGATGGTTACATCCAGGCCATAAAGGTAGTGGTAGCTATGGCACAACGCTTCGGCGCCTTTTTTACTGGCCGCATAGGGCTGGAGTGGCCGATCGCTGCTGGCATCTTCCGGCGTGGGCAAAGGCGGATTCAGGCCGTAGATACTGGAGGTCGAGGCCAAGATGAACTTTGGCACTCGGCGCGCACGCGCCCATTCCAGCATATTGAGCGTCCCCACCACATTGGTCTCGATGAAAACCCATGGATCCTCGACACTGGCACGCACGCCGGCGCGCGCCGCCAAATGGATCACTGCCGAAACCCCTTCCTGCCGGTACAACGGCGAATCGGCCCCCAGTACTTCTCGCTGCGAAATATCCAGGCGATGAAACGTAAAGGCCGGGTAACCCTGGAGCCGCCGCAAGCGATACTCCTTCATGCGCACATCATAGGCATCGTTGAGGTTGTCCACGCCGATCACAGCATGGCCCTCTTCCAGCAACAATTCTGCCGTGCGCGCGCCGATCGAGCCGGCCACGCCGGTGATCAGATAAGTAGCCATTTCAACACTCCTTCAAGCGGTGTTCCCTTCTTCCGCCTCTTCCCTTTCCTTATGGAAGACCGCGCCAGAGCCATCATTAAAGCCTTACCACCTTCGGATTGCTCTTCCCCAGCGATCCCAAGGCATTGCGAGTATCAAAAATGAACTGCGCCGCTTCGAGAATGGCAGGATAGTCATAGACTTTATGATTGGTGATGATCACCACGGCATCTGCCTGGCGCACTGCCTGAAGCAAATCGGGCACGGATTCCAGGTGTAGACCATCATGGGTTTCCAGATGAGGAATATAGGGATCGTGATACGAAACCTGGGCACCTTTCTGATGGAGCAACCCGATGACATCCAGCGCCGGCGATTCGCGGATATCATCCACATCCGGCTTATAGGCCGCCCCCACCACCAGCACACGCGAGCCTTTGAGAGCGCGCCCGCGCTCGTTGAGCGCGTCCATCAGGCGATAGACCACATAACGCGGCATGTTGGTGTTGATCTCGGATGCCAGCTCAATGAAGCGCGCCGTGTAATTCAGCACCTTCATCTTCCAGGAAAGATAGAGGGGATCGATCGGGATACAATGACCACCCAACCCAGGCCCCGGCGTGAATTTCATAAAGCCAAAAGGCTTAGTCGCGGCGGCATCGATCACCTCCCACACATCTACACCCAGCCGTTCGCACATGATCGCCATCTCGTTTACCAGGCCGATATTGATCATGCGGAAGGTGTTCTCCAGTAATTTGGTCATTTCGGCCGTCTCGGCGGAAGAGACGGGGATCACCGTCTGAATCGCCTGGCTATACCAAGTCGTGGCTACTTCGGTACAGGCCGGCGTAATGCCGCCGATCACCTTCGGTGTATTGTAGGTAGTCCAATCCTTGCGCCCCGGATCAACCCGCTCCGGTGAAAAGCACAGGAAGAAATCTTCGCCCACCTTCAGGCCAGAAGCTTCGCTGAGCTTCGGGAGCATCAATTCGCGCGTCGTGCCGGGATAGGTGGTGGATTCCAAAACGATCACCATGCCCCGGTGCAAATATTTTGCTAACTCTTGGGTAGCCGACACAATATAGGACAGGTCTGGATCGCCGGTCTTGCGCAGCGGGGTGGGCACACAAATGCTCACTGCATCCATCTGCGCCAGAACAGCAAAATCCGTTGTGGCCTGCAGTCGTCCATCCTGCACCAAGCGCGCTACTTGCTCAGAGGGTACATCCTGAATGTACGAGCGACCACTCTGTAGCGCCTCGATCTTGCGGGCATCCACATCGATGCCGGTCACATGGAAGCCGGCCTCAGCAAAGACCACGGCCAACGGAAGACCAACATACCCCAAACCAATCACAGCTACACGCGCTTGACGCGCCTGCAATCGCTGAAGCAGAGTTTCTTTATCGGACATCCTCATCTCCCCGGATGAAAGCCTCTACCATCTCACGAGCCACGTTATCGCGGAATTGCTTGGGCGGCGTCTTGAAGAAATAAGCCGAAGGGCCGATGATCGGACCGCTCAGGCCGCGATCGAGGGCAAGTTTGGCACAGCGGATCGCGTCGATCATCACGCCGGCGGAATTCGGGCTATCCCAAACTTCCAGCTTCGCTTCCAAATTCAGCGGCACCTCGCCAAAGGTCGTGCCCTCGATGCGAATATAGCACCACTTGCGATCGGTGAGCCAAGGAACGTAGTCGCTAGGTCCAACGTGCACGTTTTCCGGCTCGATCGGATAGGGGATCATGCTGGTCACTGCGCCGGTCTTAGAAATCTTCTTGCTTTCCAACCGTTCACGCTCCAGCATGTTCAAAAAGTCGGTATTTCCACCGAAGTTCAGCTGATAGGTGCGATCGATGCGCACGCCGCGATCGACAAACAGTGTGGTCAACACCCGATGCAAAATGGTGGCTCCGAGTTGCGACTTGATGTCATCACCCAGCACGGGCAGCCCTGCGCTCTTGAAACGATTTGCCCAGTACTCCGAAGAGGCAATGAAGACCGGAATGCCGTTGACGAAGGCGCAGCCGGCCTCGATCACCTGCTCCACGTACCATTTCGTCGCCATTTCCGAACCAACGGGCAGGAAATTCACTACCACATCGGTCTTCGTTTCGCGCAACAGGCGCACAATATCCGCCGTCGGGCCGGGAGCTTTCTGGATCACTTGCGAAAGGTACTTCCCCAGGCCATCATGCGTCATGCCACGCACCACGGGCGCGTTCAGGTGCGGCACATCGCTAAAGCGATAGGTGTTGTTCGGCGGAACAAAGATGGCCTCCGAAAGGTCCTTGCCCACCTTGTTGACGTCAATATCAATTCCCAACGTAAATTCAATATCGCGCACGTGGTAGCCGCCGAGATTGACGTGCATCAACCCCGGTACAACCGCATTATCCGGCGTGTTCTTGTAGAATTCCACACCTTGCACAAGCGACGAAGCACAATTCCCTACACCGATGATGGCCACACGGATCTTTTTGGACATGAGAAACCTCCGGCATGAAAATGCAATTTTCGGGATCAAACCCATCCCGTAACGGCCTGAAGTATAATCCGAATGTGCCCTAACGAACAGAGAAAAACATGAGCGAAGCATCCACTCTTTGGGAAAAACTCCTATCCTTTCTGCGCAGTCTAGGTAGTCTTTCCGAGGAAGCCGCCTTTCTACAGATGGCCATTGGCCTGGCCAGCGAACTGGCGGAGAGTGAATCGGCCTCCATTCTGGAATATGATGAGGACTGGAACGCGCTCCGCTTCCGCAGTGCACCCTGGTTCCACCAGGAACTGTTGAAGGATGTGCGCGTCCCAATTGAAGGGAGCATTGCCGGCTGGGTTTTCACCCATCGCGAGCCACTCATTGTCAACAATGCAAGCCAGGACCAGCGCCTTTTCAAAGGAGTGGACCGCCTGACCGGCATGCAAACGCGCAATCTGATCGCCGTGCCAATCATCGCCAACAACGAAGTGCTCGGAGTGCTCGAAGTGCTCAACCGCCTTCAGGGCGAATATACCCAGGAAGATATGGTGGCGTTGGAAATCCTGGCCGGTGTGATCGGCCTGCGCCTTTCCAACCTACGCCTGCAACAGCAAATGAAGCTCGCCCGCGAAGACGTGATGGAGATCGAACGCCTCAAAAACGAATTCATCGCCATCACCTCCCATGAATTGCGCACCCCTTTGGGTCTGATCTTAGGACACGCCACCTTCCTACGCGAGTTGCTCCAGGATTCTGAATACCGTGCCCAGCTCGATGTCATCATCCGCAGTGCTACACGGTTGAAAGAGATCGTCGAAAATCTTTCCAACATCGAGCACTATCGCTCCGGCGCCAGCCGTTTGCGCAAGCGCCCGATATTGGTGGCACGCCTGATCGAAGAAGTGATCGCCGCATTCGCCTCGGCCATCCAGCAAAAAAATTTGCATCTGAAGCTGGAAATTAAAGACCCCCAAATGAGCCTGGAATGCGATGCCGAAAAGATTACCACTGCACTGCGCAACTTGGTGCAAAACGCCGTTACCTTCACCGAACCCGGTGGTCACATCCTCGTACGTGCCGAGGCCGTGCCGGGTCACGTCAAAATCTCCGTCATCGATGATGGCATCGGAATCCCGGCCAAGGATATTCCCCACATCTTTGAACGCTTCTACCAGGTCGAATCTCACCTCACGCGCCGCCACGGTGGCCTGGGACTTGGGCTTTCGATCGCCAAAGCGATGATCGAAATGCACGGGGGGCAAATCTGGGTAGAAAGCATCGAAGGAAAGGGAAGCAACTTCACCTTCCTCTTACCCATGCATCCCCAAACGTAAAACGACTTTGGAAACATGACGCAACTTTCTCATCCGCCGCGCCTTTTGCTGATCGGCTCGCTCACCCGTGACTTTATTTTCTATCCCGATGAACCCGCCCGTCTTGACCTTCCCGGCGGACGCGCCCTTGCTGCCGCTGCCGGCGCCGTGATCTGGGAAAAAGCGCTGGAAATCGTTGCCGAGATCGGCCAGGACTACCCAAGCGCCCACAAAGACTTGCTCCACAAACATGGCCTATCGCTCAATGGGCTACGTGTACTCGATCAACCGCTGGAACAGCGCGCCGTCTATAGCTACGATGCCGAAGTGCGTCCGGGTTTTCCGCTTGTCCAGGCCTGTCTGCGGCATGGCATCCCCTTCCCCAGCGCCCTGCTCGGCTACCAAGCGGAAAAAGATGCCTCTCTCTCGTTGCAAGGTTTCTCACCCTTCCCGTTGCCACCCTCCTTTCAGATGGCCGCAGCCGCCTACCTTTGCGCCATGCCGCCGGAAAACTTGCGCGAATGGATCGCCTACCTGTATACCCACGGGGTCAGGCGCCTGGTCGCTACCTTCCCAAAATTGCAAAGCACCTCCCCGGCTCATGCCCAGAAATTGCCCCTTCTCGAAGGCCTGGAGGCTCTGTTGATCCACGAAAACGACCTGCGCATCCTCTTTTGGGGCAAAAGCGATGACCTTTGGGAAATGGCCGCACAGCTAAGCAGCATCGTGCCTCACATCGTCATCCACCTACCCAGCCGGCGCTGCCTGCTCTATTCTGCGCCCTCAAACGAGCGCTGGGAGATTCCGGCCTATCCGGCACGCGGCTACCCGATCGGAGTAGAAGAGGCCTTTGGTGGTGGTTTTCTGGCCGGCCTTCTGCAGACTTCCAGCCTGCTCCAAGCCGTGCTCCATGGAGCCATCTCGGCCGCTTTCAAAAGCGAAAGCCTCGATCCTTTCTACTGCTGGGACGTGCTCCCCGAGCTAGCGCGCTCCCGCCTCGAATATCTCGCCCTCCTAGCACATCCCCTATGACCGATCTGCTGCCCACCCTGCTCGAATTGACTCAAAAAATCCAGCAAATTCCGGCACCGCCCTTTGGCGAAGCAGAACGGGCACGCTTCGTTTTCGAGCAAATGCGCCGCGAGGGGCTGGAAGCTTTTATGGACGATCTGCCGAACGTTTACGGTTGTATTCGATCAAAAGAAAAGACGGCTCCGCCCCTGATCGTAACGGCCCACATCGATACCGTCTTCCCCGCCGAAACGGATCTGCGCTGCCGGAGCGAAGCGGATCGGCTATATGGACCCGGGCTGGGTGACAACGCCCTGGGCGTTGCCGCCCTCTTTGGGCTGATCTGGATGTTGCGTGAGCGCCGGGTGCACCTTCCCTTCGATCTATGGTTGATCGCCAACAGCGGTGAAGAAGGTCTGGGGAACCTGCGCGGCATGAAAGCGGTGGTCGAACGCTTCGGTGGAGCGGTGAGCGGCTACTTGGTGCTCGAAGGCTTGGCGCTGGGCTATATCTACCACCGCGGCATCGGCGTGCGTCGCTATCGTCTAGAGGTTCAGACCCCCGGCGGCCATCCCTGGAGCAATCCCGAAGTGCCTTCAGCCGTTCACATCTTAGGTCAGATCATCGCCGCGCTGAGTTCCCTTCCCCTCCCCGCGCAACCGCGCACCACCCTGAACATCGGCCGCATAGGCGGCGGACGCGGGATCAACGTCATCGCTTCAGAAGCCTGGCTGGAGCTCGATCTGCGCTCCGAAAGCGAAAGCACCCTGCAAGCGCTCTGGGAACAGGTCCTTTCGACCGTTGAGCGCTTCCGCGCCCCTCAGGTGAACCTCGAAATCCAAAACCTTGGAGAACGGCCAGCCGGCGAAATCTCACCACAGCATCCCCTGATCCAACTGGCCAAAGAATGCCTGCTGCACCAGGGGATTGAACCAACTCTTACCGCCGGCTCGACCGACGCCAATATTCCCCTCAGCCGTGGCTATCCGGCTTTGGTGCTGGGTATCACCCGCGGCGGTCAAGCCCACACCCTGCAGGAATTCATCGAGATTCCGCCGATCCAGCAGGGCATGGAACAACTCTTTGAATTCGTCACCCGCCTTCGCTCATAGCGCAACCCGGCCGCGATAGCCCAGCAAACGCAGCCCGTTCAGCACGACGATCACCGTGCTTCCCTCATGCCCTACCACGCCCAAGGGCAAAGGCAGGTGCAGGCCAAACGCCGAAGCGACCAGCACCACGATCACGGCCAGCGCAAAGGTCAGGTTCTGGCGCACAATGCGCTTGGCCTGACGTGCCAGTTGAACGGCAAAGGGAATTTTGCGCAGATCGTTTGCCATCAGCACCACATCCGCCGTCTCGATGGCCACATCGGTCCCGGCACCGCCCATCGCAATGCCGATATCGGCTGCTGCCAACGAGGGAGCATCGTTAATGCCATCCCCCACCATCGCAATCGGCCCATAGCGCTGACGAAGCTGGCGCAAAATGGTCACTTTATCCTCCGGCAACAGTCCGGCATGGAACTCATCCACACCGGCGCGAGCGGCAATTTGAGCGGCCACGCGTGGGTTATCACCGGTCAACATCACCACGCGTTCAATGCCGATCGCCTTCAAGCCTCGAATCATGGCCACGGCATCCTCACGCAATTCATCGGCGATTGCCAGCAGGCCGAGAAACCCTTGAGGACAATCCGCGCCCTCGGCTTCGGCACAGTAGACGAACATCACCGTCTGTCCTTTCTCTTCCCAATCGCGCGCTTTCTCCTGCAACGCTTTCGGAATGGGAATGCCGCGCTCATGGAACAGGCGCTCCCCACCGATCCAGATCAGCGGATCGGCCTGCCCCCACTCCACGCGCCCTTCCACGCCCTGGCCGGCGATCGCCCGAAAGGCGTGCGCCTGCGGCACGTCCAGTCCACGCTGCTGCGCCGCTGCCACCACAGCCCGGGCCAGGGGATGTTCCGAACGCGATTCCACCGCCGCGGCCAGGCGCAACAGCCCGTTCTCGTCACCGTTCAGTGCATCGATCATCTGCAAGGTTGGCTGACCGGTGGTGAGGGTGCCGGTCTTATCAAAGGCCACGACTTTCAACTCCGCCGTTTTCTCCAGATGCACGCCTCCCTTGAACAGCACACCGTTGCGCGCTGCGTTGGCGATGGCACTCAGGATGCTGGCCGGCGTTGAGATCACCAGCGCACACGGTGAAGCGACAACCAGCCAAGTCATGGCGCGGTAAAACGTCGGCTGGAAGGATTCACCCAGCAGTAACCAAGGGACCAAGATCAAAAGCACCGCCGCACCGAGCACAAAGTAGGCATAGTACTGCTCAAAAGTGTCCAGCGCCCGTTGCGTATTGGCCTTGGTCGCCTGTGCTTCTTCGACGAGCCGCACGATCCGTGCCAGCGTCGTATCCTGCGCCAGACGCGTGACGCGGATCTCTAACGATCCAGAGCCGTTGAGCGTCGCGGCGAAGACCGCATCCCCCGGCGCTTTATGCACAGGCACACTTTCGCCGGTGATCGTCGCCTGGTTGACATCGGATTCTCCGCGGATCACCTCCCCATCGATCGGGAAGCGCTCCCCGGGACGCACAACTACCACATCCCCAAGGCGCAATTTCTCCACCGGCACAGTTTCCAGGCGCGAACCGCGTCGCACCGTGGCCACTGCCGGACGTAGATCGAGCAATTTCTGGATCGCCTTGCGGCTACGATCCATGGCATAGGCCTGGAGAGCATTAGAAAGCGAAAAAAGGAAAAGAAGGGTGGCCCCCTCTGCCGGCGATCCAATGAAGGCCGCCCCCAGCGCCGCCAGGATCATCAGCAAGTCCACGTTCAACACCCTTTCTTTGAGGGCTTCGATGCTGGCCAACAGACCGAAATAGCCGCCAAAGAAATACGAAAGCGTATATAAAACAGCAACACCCCAGTCCGGCACTCCGATCCTGGAGCCGAGCCACGCGGCCAATCCGAAGAAAGCGGTCAGGATCGTAAAGAGCAGCTCCACCTTTTCCGGTGGCAAAAGCGGACGGGTCTCTTCCGCTTCTCGTGGCTCAGGAAGCGGGATGGCTTCTGCGGTTGCCATCTCCATCGCAGCGCTATTGCCACGCTGCAGAGAGGCCATCATTACACCATCCTGAAAGATCGCTTGGGGCAACGTCGCTGCGGAGCGGTATTGTTGCAAAAGTGCCTGATTCATCTCCAAGGTACAATAAGCACAGGCTTCCAATCCAGCTTCCTGTTTGGTCATGCAGTGCAGTACCCGTTGGGTTGCTTCCTGTGCCGATTGACGCACAAGCTGCAGTGCACGCTCGGGCGAAAGCAAGCGCGGGTCGTAGCTCACCTTCAGATTCCCACTATTCAAATCAAATTCAACATCCTGAACACCTTGATACCCCCGCAAGAGATCGATCAGGATATCCGTACAGCGCGATTCAGCAGGGGGCAAAGAAAATTGAATTTTGCCGTCCATCGTGGCTTTACCTCCCGAAAAAGGTTAGAGCTGCAATGTCGCAGGAAGCGACGATAAAGGTTTTACGCCCCGTTCCTGGCATTCCGGGCAAAGACCGTAGTACAACACCCGTGCTCCCAGAATCTTAAAGCCGCTATTCTGAGAAACCTCCCCATCCAGATGGCGCACGTATTCGGAAGAGACATCTACGATCTTGTGACAGGAGACACAAGCCAGGTTGACGTGAGGCTCGGTATCGGCATCGTAATGCACTTCATCATCTCCGGCGTGCCCCAGCGCATTCACCACCCCTAGGGCTACCAGCACCTCCAACGTGTTATAGACCGTCGCCACCGAAAGCGAGGGATACTGTGGTTTGAGCGCCTGGTAAATCTGAAGTGCGGTCGGATGGGTATCCGTGCCAGCCAGCAAACGGCAAATGGCCAGTCGCTGCGGCGTCAGCCGCAAACCGGCCTGTTTGAGGGATTGGATCAGGAGATCGGCAGAGGGCATAAAACTCCTTGTAATGATTATTATTCTGTAATCATTATAAACATGGGGATGGATTTTGTCAAGCCGAAAAGCCACTTAGGGCTTTTCATCGTCTTAAGCGCGAGCCCGCCAATGACATGATACTCGGCATGGGGTATCCAGGTTTGCTGTTTCGGGTTGAGAGCGAGTCCCGGCAACCCCGTAGCACAAGGTTCCATCTTGTGCACCGCCTGGCGCGAAAATCTCCGTGCTGCGCACAAAACCGCGGGACTGTACGGCCAGAACTATTTAAAAAGTGCAAAGTTTATGCTATGATTTTTGTGCCAGGATGAATCCTGTGCTACGTTTTTTGCCGGATGTTGCGGATTGTCGTAACGCGAGGATGTCTGAAGTCGTTCCCTACGCTCGACAACTCGGATGCTATGCGGCAAACGACCATCCGGATGGCCGGGGATATTTGCCTTACAGGAAAAAACGCAGAGCAATTGTCCTACAACTTGTCCTTGACATGCCATCCTTCCCGTTCTACAATTGCCCTGGTCTCCCAAGGCCTTTCGCTCTTTCAAAAACGTGCCTCCAAGTTCCCTAAAATAGGAGCTCCCCATGAACGATTTTCTTTTTCGTGGTTCGCTTGCTGAATTAGACGCGGCGGTCTATGAGCTGACCCAGCTCGAGGCCGAACGCCAGGCGCGGAAGTTGATCCTCATTCCTTCCGAGAGCCAGGCCCCGCTGGCCGTGCGCGAAGCACTGGCCTCTGCCTTCCAGAATATCTATGCCGAAGGTTATCCGGATGAAGAAACACGCTGGATGAGCGAGGAGGAGATCCTTGACTATCCGAACCGCCTGGCACACTATCGGCGCTATTCCGATCCGCGCTATTACAAAGGCGTAGAATACGCCGATCTGATCGAAGCCCTGGCCCGCCGCCGCTGCGCCGAGGCCTTCGCCGCCAACGGTTATACCGCAGACCAGATCTTCGTCAACGTTCAGGCGCTTTCCGGCGCCCCGGCCAACAACGCCGTCTATCACGCGCTACTGGAGCCCGGCGATACGGTGATGGGCATGAACCTGCTCCATGGCGGACACCTGACCCACGGTTCGTCCGTCAACCGTTCCGGAAAGTATTACAAGGCCGTGCATTACACCGTCGATCCGCGCACCGAACGCATTGATTACGATGCCGTACGCGCCCTGGCACGGGAACATCGCCCGAAAATGATCATTGCCGGCTACTCTTCCTATTCCTGGGTGCCGGATTGGAAAACGTTCCGTGAGATCGCCGACGAAGTAGGCGCTTACTTATTGGCAGATATTTCCCATATCGGTGGATTGGTTGCCGCCGGCGTTGTTCCTTCGCCGATCGGCTATGCTCACGTGGTCACTTCGACCACCCATAAGACGCTCGACGGCCCGCGCGGTGCGATCATCCTCACCACGGATGCCACCCTGGCACGCAAAATTGATCGCGCCGTCTTCCCCGGCGAACAGGGAGGCCCACACGTCAACGTTTTCGCCGCGCTGGCCGTGACCTTCAAGCTGGCGCGCACCGAACAATTCCGCCGCCTGCAAGAACAGACCGTGCGCAACGCCGTGGCCATGGCCGATGAATTGGCCAAACGTGGCCTGCGCATCCCGTTCGGAGGGACGAACTGCCATATGCTCAACGTGGATGTGACCACGATCAAAGGCCCGGATGGCACTGCGCTGAGCGGGGATCAGGCGGCGCGCATCCTCGACCTGGTAGGCATCGTCGTCAACCGCAATACCATCCCCGGCGATAAGAATTCCCTCGATCCGAGCGGCATTCGCCTGGGCACTCCCTGGATCACCCAACGCGGGTTTGATGAAGCCCAATCGCGCCGGCTGGCCAACATCATCGCCGATGTGCTCTTTGCCTGTGTGCCTCACAGCGTGGATACTCCTCGCCAAGGGCGACAGCGCCGAGCCAAAATTGATTTTGAGACCCTGGAAAACGCCCGTCTCCAGGTGCGCGAGATGGCAGAAAAAGCCGGCATTGACTTTGAATACACGCCCCACGGTTACCCGCATTTTTATTACCTGGATGACAAAGTCACCAATGGCGTCTTCGATCTGAAGGGCAAGCGGGTGCGACAATTCCTGGATTACAGCCTGAGCGCCGATCTTTCGGCAATCAAAGAAGGGCAGAGCGCCCCGACGCGCATTCACACGCCCAAGGGAGCGGTGGAAGCCACGGTCACCTGCCTGGGACCCGATCATTATCAGCTCAGCCTTCCGCTCGATAAGGCCGCCCTCGTCGCCACCTGGTTACGCGATCTCTCCGATGGCTATCTCTCGCTCAACCTAGATGGCCAACCGGATGGCAGCGAAAAGCGCCTGCCGGGACCGGTTGTGGTGATGGAAAATCCCTCGGCGCCGGCTGCCAAAGCGCAAGGAGAAGCGACTTGGAACGAAAAGCCCTGGTATATCGGCATCGAAAAAGACAACCTACCGGCCGGCCCGGCCAAACCGCCCTTCACCTGGCAGGCGGAGGAGGGCGCGCTAAAGCGCACTCGCCTATACGAAGTGCACAAGGCGCTGGGAGCCAAGCTCATCCCCTTTGCCGGTTGGGAGATGCCGGTCTGGTATACCTCGGTGGTCGAGGAACATCTGGCCACCCGTCAGGCGGCAGGGCTCTTCGATGTCTCCCACATGGGCGTGTATGAGATCGTCGGTCGGGATGCCGCTTCGTTCCTGGATGCGATCTGCGCCAACGATTGTGGCAACCTGCAACCGGGCGAATCGCTCTACACCCAATTCCTGACCCCCGATGCCGATGTGATCGACGATACCCTAGTCTATCGCCGCGCCTGGGATCGCTATCTGGTCGTGGTCAATGCCGCCAACGATGATAAAGACCGTGCCTGGTTCGAGGCGGTGCGCGATGGAAAAGTGCGCGTGGATAATGCCCGCCCATGGGCCCGCGTCTACGGCTACGAGGCCGAAATCCGCAACCTGCGCGATCCAAAAGCAGGGGACGATATGCGCGTGGATATTGCCCTGCAGGGGCCCAAGAGCCGCGACATTCTGCTGGCGCTCGGCTGCGATGAGGAAACCCGTGCCCGTATCCTGAAGCTCAAGCGCACGGAACTGTGCGATGCCGTCGTCGGCGGTTTCGATCTCATCGTCTCGCGCACCGGTTATACCGGCGAGAAAATGGGCTTCGAGCTCTTTGTCCATCCCGATCGCGCCGTTGAATTCTGGAACGCGCTGCTGCAAGTCGGCCAACCCTTTGGCCTGAAACCGGTCGGACTCGGCGCGCGCGATTCCCTACGCACCGAGGCCGGATTGCCGCTCTACGGCCACGAAATGGGCGAAGGCTCCGGCAAAATGGGACAGCGCGATCTCGGCGTTGCCGAGGCCGGTTTCGGCGCTTATGTCAAACTTTATAAGCCCTGGTTCATCGGACGCGAGGCCTACGTGGCACGCGAAAAAGAGCGCAAGGGCGTGGTGGTGCGCTTCCGTTTTGACGAACCGCGCGTGCGCATGGCCCATAACGGCGACCCGGTCAGCGATGGCAACGGCCGCATTATCGGCTGGGTCACCTCCTGCGCCATTGATAGCCAGCGCTATCTCACCGGTCAGGCCTATCTTGAGCTAGGCTACGCATCCGAAGGCACCCCGATCTTCGTTCATCAAGGTGGCGCGATGGATCGCCCGGCCTCTCCGGCACATGTGATCAGCAGATTCCCGAAATCTTAACCATCAGAGCAGACCTTCTGGAGTATACTTGTACCAATACCATCCAAGCCACATCAAAGAAAGGAGTTACTGCTATGGAAGTGAACGTCAAGGAATACAAGCATTGCGTTCTCGTCACCGTCACCGGGCGAGTAGATAGCGCCACCGCTCCTAATCTGAATGAGGTTTTTGAGGACCTATTGCGACGCGGTCGTTTTAAAATTGTGGTCGATATGAGCGGTGTGGAATACATGTCCAGTGCCGGCTTCCGTGTCCTGCTAAGCGCCCAGCGCACCTGCCGCCGCTACCATCGGGGTGAGGTTGTTTTGGCGCTGGTCCCTCAACGGGTGCTGGAGGCTCTGGACCTGGCCGGTTTCACCAAGGTTTTCAAGACTTTTGATAACCTTCCGGATGCCATTGGCTATTTCTAAACGCCTGTTCCCCCAATGAGTTCGTTCCGGATGCATCGTTCGTGGCCGGCACGTTTTGACCACCTGGACGAAATTCGCACGTTCGTCGGTCAGGCGGCAGAGCGCGCCGGCCTTTCTTCACGCGCCATCTATGCCGTCCAGATGGCCACCGATGAGGCCTGCTCCAACATCATCGAACACGCCTACCGCGGCCAAGCCGGCGAGATCAACATCCAGGTAGATTGGGATGGAAAGGCACTCTCGATCACCATCCAGGATACCGGGCGCTCGTTTGAAATGGAAAAGGTTTCCAAACCCGATATTGATGCGCCGCTTTCCAAGCGTAAAATCGGCGGGTTAGGCGTCTACCTTATCCATCAGCTCATGGATGAAGTGAAATATTCCTCCTCTGAACGAGGAAACACCCTCACTCTGATCAAATACGGGGATAAAGACGCATGAAGTATTCCCTCGATCCTTCTCCTGCCGAATGGCAGGAAATGGTCGAACTAGGGGCCAAGCTGGCACGTCTTCCTCGGCTGGAACAACAGTATCACACCATCCTCGGAACCATGAACCGTTTGCTCCGGGGAAAGGCGCAAGCTTGGCTCAACGAAGCACTGCTCCGTGCACCGCTCGACGAACAGACTCTTTTCCCGCCGCGCCCGGAGACGGAGCCGATGTTGCGCGCCTTTTCCACCCTGCAAACGGTGCTCGAAGAGGAGAAAAACGAGTATTGGGTTTGTACGCCCGTACACGATCGGGGCTACATCTTCGGCGTGCTCGGCCTACGGCGCGCCAAACCGTTTCACGAGCAAGAGATCGCTCTATTGGAAGGCATCGCTCATGTCGCTGCGTTGGGGCTGTTGGCCGCCCATCGTGAGGTGATCGAGCAATTCCGGCGCGAACAGCTCACCCTGGTGCGCCGCGTGACGGCGCAGTTGGCGCGCATCAGCGATCTGGACGATCTGGCCGAACGCGTGGTGCGTGAGATCCGCGATACGTTTCACTACTACTATGTTGCCCTCTTCACCCGCGAGGCAGAGACGGACATCCTGAGCTATCGCGCCGGCGCCATCAGCGAAGGAGAAACCCGTCAGCCGCCGGCCTTGCGCGTGCGCCTCGGACAGGGGCTGATCGGCACCGCCGCCTTGGAAGGGAAGCGCATCATCTGCCAAGATGTCAGCCGGGAACCGCGCTTTCGCTACATCGACAGCTTGCCCGAAACGCGCTCCGAAGCGGTCTTCCCCCTCCAGGTGGAAGGGCGCGTGCTGGGCGTTCTCGATATTCAGAGCAATCAGATACACGCCTTTCACCCCAACGATGTGCTGGTGCTCGAATCCCTGGCCGATACGATCGCCCGCGCCATTGAATCGGCGCATCTCTATAGCGACCTGAAGCGCCGTGCCCGTCAGCTGAACTTCGTGGCCGAGATCAGCAAAGCGGCCACCACCAGCCTGGATATCGCCTCGCTACTGCAAAACGTGGCCGATCGCATCCATCGCCGCTTTCGCTACCCTTACGTCCACCTGTTCACCGTCCACCCGAACCGACGCAAAATCCAATACGAGGCCGGAAGCGGAAAACGCAGCCAGGCTTTGGTAGGCTATACGCTTTCGCTCGACGATCCCAAAGGGATCATTCCCTGGGTGGCGCGGCATGGCAAAACGGTGTTGCTCAATGATGTTTCCAAAGATGCGCGCTATCGCCCCTCCCCCTGGCCGCCGGCCAACACACGCTCCGAGCTCTGCGTGCCGTTGATCTACAACCGCCGCGTGGTCGGGATTCTGGATATTCAATCCAACCGGCTGAACGCCTTCAGCGAAGAGGACCGCCTGATGTTCGAGGCCGTGGCCGGGAGCATCGCCGCGGCGATTCACAATGCCGATCTCTATCGCTCCGAGCAATGGAGACGGCGCGTGGCCGAAAGTTTGCGCGAGGTGGCCGTCCTGCTTTCGGCCAATACCGGGCTGGAAGAGGTGTTGAACAGCGTGCTGAACGAGCTCGAACGCACCCTCCCGTGCCAGGTTTCGGCCATCTGGTTGCTCCAGGAGGGAGAGCTCCGGCCGGTGATCGCCCACGGGGTGAGCCTGGAGGCGTTAGAGCAGGCTGTGCGTCAACATCCCCAGGCCCAACGCGCTCTGCTCGAAGCGCTGCTCTCCGAAGAAGCCATCATCCGCAAACCACGAGACCCCCTATGGGCTACCGGAATCGCCGCCGGCTTTCCTCAGGAATATTCCTCGATTGCTGCACCGCTGCGCATCGGCGAACGTCCGTTCGGCGTGTTGACCCTGGCACACCCCGAACAAGGTCGCTATGGCCACGAAGCCCTGGCGATCGTCACCACCTTTGCCGGTTATTCGGCGGTCGCCATCGAGAACGCCCGGCTCTACGATGCCGCCCAGGAACAGGCCTATGCTTCGGCCGCCTTGCTGCAGGTCGCCCAGGCCGTGGTGAGCCTGAACGATCTGGAAGAAATCCTGGCCGCCATTGTGCGCATTTTGCCGATCCTGGTGGGCGTGGAGCGCTGCGCCCTCTACCTTTGGGATGAGATCAGCCATCACTACCTTCCCGTCCAGGCCTACGGACTGGAAAAAGCGACGATCCAAGCCCTCTTCTCTCAACCGCTGCCGGAGAAGCATTTTCCGCTCCTGGATGAAGTGCGCCAAAGCGGTCAATTGCGAATCGCTGCGCTCGAAACAAAAGGGGCACAGAGCTGGCTACAGACCGCCCCGCCCTGGCACGATGAGAATTCACCCATCTTGCAGCGCGAGATTCCCCTGCTGATCGGCATTCCCCTGAGCATTAAGCAGGCTTTCTTCGGGGTGCTCGTGGCCGAAGAACAGCCGGGCGGTCGCCGTTTCCGCCGCCGTCGCCTGGAAATCCTGCACGGCGTTGCCCAACAGGCCGCGCTGGCGATCCAGAACGATCTGCTGCAAAAGGAGATGGTGCGCCGGGAGCGCCTGGAAACCGAAGTGCAGCTGGCGCGCCAAATTCAAAAGACCTTCCTGCCGGAATTTTTGCCCTCTTACCCGGAATGGGACCTGGCCGCCTGCTGGCATACTGCCCGTCAGGTGGGCGGTGATTTTTACGATGTGATCGAACTCCCCGGCGATCGGTTGGGCCTGTTCATCGCCGATGTGGCCGATAAAGGCGTCCCGGCGGCGCTTTTCATGGCACTCACCCGCACCCTGGTGCGCGCTGCCACCCTGCAAACCTTTTCCCCGGCGGAGGTCTTGCGGCGCGTGAACGAATTGCTCTTCCCAGATGCCCAACAGGGCATGTTCGTCACCGCCGTCTATGCCGTGCTCACCCGCTCCACCGGCATTCTGACCTATGCCAATGCCGGCCACAATCCACCGCTTTGGTGGCAGGCAGAAACGGGAACGATCCAGGCATTGACGCGCACGGGAATTGCGCTAGGAGTCCAGGAAGATGGTGCCTATGAGCAAAAGACGGTGCGCCTCGCCCCCGGCGACATTCTGCTCTTTTATACGGACGGCGTGACCGAGGCCTTTTCACACCAGAATGAACCGTTTGGAGAAGAACGATTGCGCGACTTGCTGCGCCGAAACGCTCGGCGAAGTGCCCAGGAAATTGTCCATTCTGTGGAGAAAGCCATCCAAGAATTCACCGCCGACCCGCAGCTCAGCGACGATCTAACCTTGCTGGTCGTCAAGCGAACGCCCTCGAGCGAAAACCCTCCCCTCAAAGACGCTTAGGCACCGCGCCGGGATCACTCCCGCAGCGGGCCCGTCCGTTCGCGGTAAATCTCCATGATCACCTGTGCCAGTTTTTGGGCATCGTGCCGCCAGGGCTGGGCACGATCGACCAGATCGGCAGCGTACACGCGACTATCCGCACGGCTCCGCTCATCCATCACCACCCATTGGGCATTCTGCGGCAAAGGCAGATCGTAAAAATCGTTGCAGACGATCACGTCAAAGAAATCTTCGCCGACATGCTGCTCGATGGCACGCACGTGATCCGAACAGGTATAGAACTCGGTCTCCCCACTTTGCGTAGCAATGTTACAAACATAGACCCTCGGCGCCGTCGCGGCGCGTAGCGCTTCGAGGATCTCCCGCACCAGCAGGTTGGGCAAGATGCTGGTATAGAGGCTGCCCGGCCCAATGACGATCAAATCGGCCGAAAGGATGGCTTTGATCGCCGGTGGGAAGGCCGGTGGATTGTTCGGTTCCAGCCAAAGATGACGCACCTTCCCGGCGATCTGCGGAATCTTGCTTTCGCCTTCCACGCGCACGGCCGCCGAAGAATGCGGCAAAACCACATCGGCGACCAGCTTCACGTTGTGAATGGTGGAGGGGAGCACGCGCCCATGCACCGAAAGGACGCGCCCGGATTCGGCGACCGCCTTTTCAAACGAGCCGGTCAGGTCGGCCAGTGCCGTGATGAACAGGTTGCCGAAAGAGTGTCCATCCAGTTCCGGCGCGCCGCTGAAGCGATACTGGAAAAGCTGCGTCAGGAGCGCTTCGTCATCGGAAAGCGCGGCCAAACAGTTCCGAATATCCCCCGGCGGCAGAATGCCGAAGCTTTCCCGCAAGCGACCGGAAGAGCCGCCATCATCGGCCACGGTGACGATCGCCGTCAGGTTATGGGTATGAGCCTTCAAACCGCGCAACAACGTCGAAAGTCCATGCCCGCCACCGATGGCGACGATACGCGGCCCCTGTTCGCGCCGCCGATAGCGCTCCAGTTCATCCACCACCCTGGATCCGGGTCGCAAAAAAGGACGGAGCAAGGCGCGATTCAGCCCCCAAATACCGTAAGAGAGCAGGATCAACCCGCCCCCGATAAACGTCGCCACGCGCAAAGCACGCGGCAAAAAGCGCAAGGCCGCCAGAGAAAGCAGGTCTATGATCAGCGGTTCACTGTAAGGAGCACGGTATAAATCCAGTAAGAGCATGGCCAGCCCCAGGCTGACCAGCGTCAGGCCGATCAGGATGACCAGCAGCCAACGTTTGATCCCCAGCCCGATGCGGAACCAACTCAAAAATTCGTCCAGTCGCTTCTGAATGTTCCGGAAATGCACGCCTGAGATGATAGCAGGAAAAGCGGTGAACGTCAACCGTTGCGTCGATGTTTGGGGCTGATGGACAGGATTGACAAGATTTACAGGATTTACATAAAAATATTATAAAAATTCAGGATATTTGCGCCAAATCCATGGATTGGCTTTCCGCCGGATTCCCCATCAATCCGTGTCCATCCGTAGCATCCGCGCTCATCCGTGTCCTATTGATTCCCCCTCTCCCGATCCGCCTCCCACCGCCGAGGGTTCTCGCGAATATACCGACGCACACTCGCCAAAGCGCGCTCATCACGCAGGATGCGCTCATAATAATTCCGCTGCCAAACAGACGCACCCGGCGTGCCGCGCCACTCGTTGATCCGCTTGGTAACCGCAGATTTGAATCCGGCAATGAACGAGGACAACGAACGACTGGCCGGACCGCGCGGTAGCGCCGGCAATCGATCCGAAGAGAGAAAAATCTTATCCGCCTCCGAGGGAAAATCCTCCCGATCCTCCGACCACCGAGCCGGCAATTCGGGCGTGCGGGGCGACCGGCCGGTCGCCCCGCCTTCAACCTCCACAATCCAGACGATCCCGTGAATATGATTCGGCATTACCACAAATTCATCGCCCGCAATTCGATTTCCGCCCGAATTTCCGCCGAGCGAAACCATTCCTCCCATACAATCCTCCCCATCTCACTCAACCGCACCTGCCCCTCCACCACCTCCCCGAACAACCACTCCCGATCCTGCGTCACCAGCGTCACAAAATACGCCCCAGGCCGGCGATAATCGTACCCCTTCAGCCGGATCGACCGCCGATGGTGCCGCTGCGGATCGTATCCCATCCGCCCCCCTCTACAGCGACTTCGCCTTCTCCAGCCGCGCCCGCACCAACGAGACCACCGCCTCATAGACCGCCTCGCGCTCGCCCGCCGTCAGGCCCAGCACGTCAAACACCACCTCGTCCAGCGCACGACGATCGGGTTGGTGGATTTCGTCGAAAATAGGCATAATTGGCCTTGAAAATATGCGCTCATTAGCAATGAAGAGCGGATTTACAACTAAGGAATTCGCCAATTCGTACACTGTCAAATCTAGTAAACCTTCACCCAAACTTGTTCTAGAACCAACCTCTAAAAACAAGGTTGTTATGATGCAATTCAAACTCAAAGCAAGACTTTTTGCAGTTTTGGGAGATTGATAGATTTCGTAAAGTCGCTTATCTATCCATACCCCGGGTACGTTCAAGAAAGCACGATACATGTCATTTACACTACTGGGAGAAATGAGATCAGGCGTTCTACGTACCCCCACATCCCACCACCTCGGCCTGCCTTGGCAACTCGGCCGCAGGTGATAACCCTGCCGCTCGCCCCACTGAATGTATTCCAGCGCTGCCGTGCCTCGCAAGGCAGCTTTCTCCTCGTGGCACATGAAAATCTTATACCGCAGGTCCTCCGGGCGGATGACGATCGTGCGCACCTCGCGCGGGCTCTTGATCACCGGCTTCAAAAACGCTTCCTCGATCTCCCCCTCCCACCCGGCGCCGTTGCGCACGTGCAGGTAACCGGCCGGCGCCGGCTTGCCCGTCGGCTCCAGGTAGAAAAACTCGTTGGCACCGGTAGTAAAGCCGCGGCGCACCTCGGCAATATCCCCCAGGCGCACCAGCTTCCCCTTGCCCTTCTCCAGGATGGTGAAGAAGATATCCGGCGCGCGCAGGTATTTGCCACCCCATTTCGCCGCCTCGTAGCGTTCCGGCTTCATCGTGTGCAGGTCGCCCTGTCTCGAACGGCGCGCCGTTTCCGCGGCTTCGGCTTCCTCCTCGGCCTCCCGGACGGTGCCTTCCTCCAACAGTTCCTTCTGGGAGCGCGCCGTCACGCGATAGGTTTCGGTCCGTGCCCGATCGGTCACCGCCTCGATCTGCTTGAAGGTCGCCGCGCTCATCACCGCTTCAAACGGCGCCTTGAACATCACGAAGCGGGCGATCTTCCCCGCCCCGTCCTCCGGCTTCTCCTTGGCCGGCCCCAAGAGCACGATCACCGTGTTCACATCCGCCTGGGCAAACGAGCGCTTCCGCTCGTTATCCAGGATCAACTTGATGTGGCCGTGCTTCAGCAGGAACTCCTGCAGATCCGCGCCGTAGCCCACATCCAGCCAGGAATTCGACGTAATAAAGCAGAAGCTGCCGCGCTCATTGAGCAGCGAAAGGCCGTGGAAGTAGAAGTAAACGTAGAGATCGCTCTTCCCGTCCGGTTTACGGAATTTGTCGCTACCCGCCCTGTACTGGAAGAATTGCGGCCAGGCCATTGCCACGGAACGCTGCAGCTTCTCCTTGTACTCGGCCTTCAGGCGGCGCCATGCGTCCGGTGTGTAATCCTCTTCACGTTCCCCCGGCGGGGCGATCCGCTCCTGGCGCACATACGGCGGATTCCCGATGACGATATCGAACCCCCCGGCCTCGCCCTCGAAAATCTCCACGAAGGCAATATCCCAGACGAACGGCACCTCCTGCATACTCAAAGCAGCATGGGCCTTGCGATAGCGCTCGATCGCTGCCTGGACCTCGGCAATCTGCGCCTCCCAATCTGGCTGCCGCTCGGGCACAGAAGGGGCCTCAAGCATGCTCGCAAACCTCCCCTGGACCTCAAGCCCCCTCCGCTTTGCCTGGAGCTTGGCCAGCTCATTTTGCTTTTGATGGATCACCTGCTCAAGGACCTCGCGGAAAATTTGGAGCTCTTCCTGCCGCAGCGCCGATTCCTGCAACCCTTCCTCCCCGTAGTAGAAGTGCAATTTCTTCCCCTTGAGCTGAGTGAGCTTGCCTCTGAGGGCTGGCGGAAGATCGAGATGCCGGCGATGCAACCCGAAGTTCAGGCCGCCGATCTCCTGCACCAAGCTATCGCCGCGGCGGATTTTGAACGAAAGGTTGGGCAACAGCGGGCGCAGGATGAGTTCGCCAGGATGCAATTCGGTTTCCACAACGAGCTGCAGCCACAGGCGTAGCTCGGCCACGTGCACGGCCCAATCCATCACATCCACCCCATAGAGCTGCTCCCCGATGATGCGTCGGCGCCGCTCGTAGGCCGTTTCCTCGATGCCCAGCTGCAGGTTGGCACGCGCCTGCAGGTCATCCAGCACCAACAACATCCCCACCAGGAACGACCCCGAACCGCAAGCCGGGTCACAAACCGTGAGTTTCCGCAGCACATCGTTCAATTGCGGCCAAAGATTGCGATCGCGAATTGCCCGATCGGCCTGTTCCTTCTCCGTCGGCTCGGTCGCAAAGACGAGATCGTAGAGCAACGATCGATTCTCTTCTCCTAGGTGATTGCTCAGCGCGTCCACCAGCGCCAGGCGGCACATCAGATCGATCTCGACGCGTGGCGTGTAGAAAATGCCGGCCGAGCCGCGCAAATCCAGTTCGGTCAAGCCTTCGGTGGTGATGTTCACCAAGCTCTCATAGACTTTCCCGATCATTTCAGGATCAACGGCAACTTCCACATCCAGCGGCGTAGATTCGCTGATGGTAAAGTTATAGCGTTCCAGAAAACCGGGCGTGCTCCCGTTGAAGGAATCGAAGATCGTGACGAAGAACGCATCCGGCAAATGCACAGGATACTTTCTATCCAGGTCATTCTCGCGGAAAAGACCACCGTTCAAGTAGGGCGCCATCTGAAGGACATTGCGGATATCTTCCGGGAAGTAGTGGTATCCCCCGTGAAATCTTTTATTGAACGCCTGGAAGAAGAGCACCTTCAGCCATCGTTCAAAGAACGAATCGGCCTCCTGCTGCGAACGCTTGTAGCTCGTCCAAAAGTGATACAGGAAGCGCGGGTTATCCCCAAACCAGCGTTTGCGCTGGATAAAGTAGAGGAACATCAGCCGGTTCAGCAGCTGCAGGGCATAATCGTGAGCCCACTTGCGATCCTGCCTCTGATCGTAAAGTAACTTCTGTAAATTATCGAAAACAAGCTGATAATCTCGGAAAAAGCGTTCGGTGACCGCCTCCACACTGAACGCCTTTTGGACCTTTTCGAGCACGGTAGAGATCGTGACATGCTCTAGCTCATCGAGCCTAAACTCCAACTCCGCCAAGCGCTCGAGCGTGGTGCGCGCCGGGGAACCGACTTCGTAGGGCAGCGTGCGCAGCTCGATCTTGCCGTTCGACAGTCGGCGCGGCCAGGTAAATGCCAGCTGGCTCCCATCGTTCGTAACGTAGCAGACCAGGTGCTCGGTGCTGAGCGGCGCAAGTGCCCTTTGGACCGCTCGACGGGCAGTCACACCGGGCAATTTTCCTTCCGGCCAGCGGATCAGATAGAGCCGCAATCCATTCATCTTTGCCACGGGTTCTGCGATCACCGCCTGGGGAAGCGGATCACCGAGCTTCAGCGTGTGCTTCGTCCCTTCGGCCCTATCCCATCTCAGAACCTGCCGGAAAAGCGATTGCAGCGGAGCGACCGTTTGAGTCGCCGCAGTCTCCTGGAGATATTGCGAAATCTTGGACATCAAATTCATCGCTTCAGCGCCTCCTGCACCATATAGGAATGCACTTGAACCATCCGCCCTGCCTCACCCTGCCGGAAAAAAGCCCACCAAGCAGAAAGCTTTTCCCCAAGGGAGAGCGCTGGGTCGAGCTCGTTTTTCTCTCATCCATTGTCTTGCCGTGAAAAAAGGCAATGCGTTCGGCATGCACACCTGGAAATACCGTTCACGGCCTCACACTTTTCTGCTTCTAAGATTTTCGCAAGCCCATGGCACAAATGATCTTCGGCTCCTGGGCTTTTTGCTCTTCCGCCGAGGGAATCTCACAAAGGGTCTCGTTTTCCATGCGTTGCCAGAGCAAATCCAACAAGGCCTCATCCGAAATCCCTAACCGAATCTGGCGCCGGATGGCATCCTGCGCGCTTGTCTTGAGCGGATACCTTTGAATGCAGTCCAACACCTGTTCCAACTGTTTGCGCCGGGATTCATCGGTGAGCGTTCCCAAATAGCTTTTCATGCGCTCATAAACCCTGCGGCGCACGCTGCGCAAACTCCCCAACCGGCCGGCAGGGTCTGCTTGTTCTTGCATGGCCAACTCAACACAGCGCTCGATCAGCTCGTAGTGGTTCTCCGCTTGTGGCATCGGTGGCGTCTCCGGTGCGCAGGCGATGTCACGGAAGATCGCCGAAAGCGATTGCGAAACCAGCTGCCCGTCCTGGTCCACACGGATCAAAGCGTCGGTGCCGTCCGGGTAACGCAGGTAGGTCACCAGCCCGGCCGGCGAATCCGGCCGATCGTCCTTGCGCGTGGTCGAAACCACCAACGGCAAACGGAGCGCCGCATTTTGATCTTCTTTTGAGGCGCTATTCCAAACCTGCAAGGCCAAACTCTCCAGATCGATATCCTCGTCACTGCCTTCATCATCCAGCGCACCGGCCTTTTCGGTGTAGAGATCGCGCAGACGGGCCGCCGCTTCCTCGCCGAAGAAGCTCTCATCTGCGCCGATCACTTCTTGGTTCTGCTGCAAGCGCTCGCTGAGCCGCCGCCGGAGCCGGATGATGCGCTCCACGCCTTCCGCCGGCAGGAACGAATAGACCAGGATGGTATCGTGCTTTTGGCCGATGCGATCCACGCGCCCGGCACGCTGGATCAGGCGCACAATCGCCCAGGGCAGGTCGTAATTCACCACGATGTGGGCATCCTGCAGGTTCTGGCCTTCGGCAAGCACATCGGTGGCGATGAGCACGCGCAGCTCGCGCTCGCCGGCCCGCAGGCCGCCGTTGGTGGAAGGGCTGAAGCGGCGCGCCAAAGTCACCGGATCGCCCACCTGATTGGTCAGCACGTCCACATCGGCAACGCCCCGTGCCTGAAGTTGCCGATACAGGTAGAGTGCTGTATCGGCAAATTGGGTGAAGATCAGCAGCTTCTCCTGCGGGTGGCGCTTCGTCACCAGATCGATCAATACCTGAAGCTTCGCATCGGTCGCAGGGTCCCATCGCCCGGCTATTTGAAGAACATAGAGCAATTGCTCCACATCGGCACGCAGATCGCGCGCCAGAGAATCCTGAAAGAATCCGGCCTCCAGCCAATCGAAGCGATGGCGATAGTTCTTGCGGTAGACCTCATAAGCTTCGGCGGCACGCTGCCAATACGTTTCCGGGTCCCATTCAACGATTTCGCCTTCCGGTTCCTCCCCGATGGAGTTCTCACCGTCCGCAGCATCAACCAGATCCTCATCGGAATCCCTGAGCGCCGTATCCAACAAAGCCGCATCCTGGGTGCCGATCGGGATCGGCAGTTGATGTTCAAAGGCATACAGGGTGATCAGATTGCGCAGGATATGACGCCTCACCGAAAGCAGGAAACTATGGCCGCTCGATTCCAGACGCTTGAACAGGTTGGTGCGCGAAAAACCGATCAGGCGACGACCGGCACGGTTCAAATTTTCCACAATGCGTTTCTGCGCGGCCGAAGCTCCTTTTCCGGCTCCGGGTTTGAGGTAGTTCGCCAGCCCATAACGCGGCAGGTTCAGCCTCTCGATCGCCTCGACCACTTCCTCACGCAGCAGCCGAGCATAGGGATCGTTGGGATTCGCTTCGTCCAGCGGAAACGTCACCCGTTTCGGTTCGCGCCGTGGAAAGTAACTCGGTTGACCGTTGAGCCAAACGTAATAACGACCTTTCTTCGCATCGAACTTGGCATAATGCTTGATGATGAACTGGCGCGTGCGCCGCACCAAGAAGAGCCGCATCAGGTCCTGCCAATCTTCCGGGAAATAGCTCTGTTCAAAAGCCCGCAAGCTGCGCGGAGAAGTCTGGAAGCGGGCGATGAAATCGGCTTCGGTTTCGCCTTTTTCGGCCAACCACTGAAAGTAGCGCTCCGGGCGTATGCGCAGGTCCTGATTCTCATCCAAGAAGAGCCGCAATTGATTGCTGATATCGGTATATTGCTTATTGTAGGGCGTCGCGGTTAGCAAGATCAGGCGGGATTCGTTTTGCTCGATATACTCTCGAATCGCCTGATAGCGCTTTCCCTCCCGATTGCGCAAGTTGTGGCTCTCATCCACGATCACCAAGCGATAGCGAGGCAAGTTCGGCAATTCTTCCGTCACCCGCCCCAGCGAGAGCACGCGCCCGAGGATCTGGTATTCCTGCAGATACCATTCCCACATCGGCACAAGCTTGGGCGGGCAGATCACCAGCGTATTATCGCCATTATCCTCCTGGAGCACGCGGGCGATCGCAGTCGCCATGAGCGTTTTGCCCAAGCCGACCACATCTCCCAAAAGCACACCGCCTCGCCGGTACAGCTTGCGCACGGCCAGCGTCACGGCCGCCTTCTGGAAATCCAGCAACACATCCTGAAAAACGGCCGGCAATTTGACCTCGCGTTCCCCTTGGCGGGCCTCTTCGGAAAGATAATAGGCGATCTTGAGATACACCAGGTAGGGGCGAACCGCTTCGACGCAGGCCCAACTGTTTTCGATCAGCTCGGCAAGCTGATCGGTCAGATCGATGGCCGATCGATCGTTCCAGCGCTCGTCAAACCAGCGTAGGAGCTTGCGTGCGGCATCCTGTTCGACCACATCCACGTTCAACTCGCCCTGGCGCGAAAGCCCGGCCAAGGTCAGATTGCTGCTGCCGAGGAAGCCGATCAGCGGCGTGACCGGATCCGCCCGCTCAATCAGGTAAAGCTTGGCATGAAGAGGATAGCCGAGGAACAGCCGGACCAGCACTTTGCGTTGCCGAAGCTGGCGCGCCAAATGGCGCAAGGTCTCCTGTGCTTGCGCACTCGGCACCCCGAACTCGATCTGTTCCTTGAACCCCTGGGTTATGCGGCGCTTGAGCAACGCTTGCTTAGACCCATCCAAAAAGTCATCCTCGCGCCAGAAAGCCTGCATTTGCCTCATCTCTTCTTCCGGAGGGCGATACATCCCCACCAACACCCGGCAAGCATGTCGCTCATCGCCACCGGGCAGGTGATCGAGCGCCTTGGCCAAGCTCTCCCACCCGCGCAGGTTGAGATAGCCGATGCAAAGCGAAGCGCGGGTAGCCTGGGGTAATACGCGAAGCAATCCATCCAGAAGGGAAGATTCAATGTTGTCGTAAATGGTCGGCATGTTTCTCCAAAGGCAGAAGAATTTGTGATTGTGCCGAAAAACGATTCTAGCTCTGGGAAGAGGTCCTGCTTGCGAAAAGCCCGTTTAGCATAAAGTATCCGGAAATTTTATGTCTTTATCGGTTTGAAAAAATCGCTTTTATTAAAATTCGTGTTGATCCGTGGCATCCGTGCTCACCCGTGTCCTAATTTTAACAGGTATTCCCCATCCTCTCCCGATCTGCCTCCCACCGCCGCGGATTCTCGCGGATATACCGACGCACACTCGCCAAAGCGCGCTCATCACGCAGGATGCGCTCATAGTAATTCCGCTGCCAAACGGGCGCACCCGGCGTGCCGCGATATTCGTTGATCCGCTTGGTCACCGCAGATTTGAATCCGGCAATGAACGAGGACAACGAACGACTGGCCGGACCGC